>NZ_JARTVW010000004.1:0-1408842 GCF_031450995.1 Caballeronia sp. LP006
TGCCGGAGCCGAGATCGGCGCCGGTGGTCGGGTCGCTCGACGGGTCCGATGCGGTACGCGTAGCCATTGCCTGCAACGCATCCACCTCTTCCTTCGATACGCCGACGGTGGCCGTGCCATCGCCGCCATCGACTGCGGGTTGTGGATCTTCGACGAACTTCCAGTCGCCGCCTTCATTCCACGAACCGCGCGCGTCATCGCCCTTCGACATATTGAAGTACACGCTCGTGAATTCCGGCTGACCGGGCAGCTTGCCTTGCGGGAAATTCGGCTGAATGGAATGCAGCGCCTTTTCGAAGGACTTCTGATGCGCGATTTCACGCGTCATCAAAAAGCCGAGCGCTTCCTTGATGCCCGGATCGTCGGTCACGTTGATAAGGCGTTCATAGACGATCTTCGCACGTGCTTCCGCCGCGATATTCGAGCGCAGGTCGGCAGTCGGTTCGCCGATCGTATCGATATAAGCTGCGGTCCAAGGCACACCGGCCGAGTTCGTAAGCGCCGGTCCGCCGCCATAGAGCAGAGCGGTCGTGTGCGAGTCGTTACCGTGACCGGTCATCGAGCGATACAGCTCGGCTTCGGTCTGCACGGCTTCGGCGAGTTGGCCCTTTGCGCCCTTGTTGAGCATGGCCACGATCGAGCCGATGATTTCCAAATGGCTCAGTTCTTCGGTGGCGATATCGAACAGCAGGTCCTTGCGGCCCGGATCGTCTTCCGATACAGCTTGCGTGAAGTAACGGCATGCCGCCGCCAGTTCGCCTTGCGGCCCGCCGAACTGCTCTAGCAGAAGATTGGCAAGACCAGGATTCGGCGCAGCTACGCGAACGGTGTATTGCAGACGCTTATTGTGAACGAACATATCAGCCACTCCTTTGTAACAGCGAGCGCCATCCTGCAGCGGACGAGCGCACGCATTCGGTTTTAGATGAGTTGTTGATCTCGCGGCGACCGAGAGGACGTTGTTGCGTCACTTGCGGTCATCTTGCTGCGAGCCTCAGCGCATGGTTCGCGCTGGCTGAACGGCCGGGGACAGGGCCGAGTTGAGTCGTTGAATGGGGAACCGAGTTCATGCAGCCGCGTGGACTGGCATGGCGTCGGCTTGTAAGTACTACAGCAACCGCCGTGCCATTGAATCCGTCATGCAGCTTTTTCCTCTAGCGTTCAGCGAGAAGCACCGATCGTTCGAGAAGTATCTGGACGTTCGCAATCGGTGTGCCGCGACCCGGTTGTAACCGGAACTTACGGCACGCGGAATAGCCTTTGCTCTTGGCTAACGACTCTCAAAGCTCAAAGGAAAGTATGCATTCCAGATTAATCGAAACCTTGTCGCGCGCGATGTTCTCCGGCGCAAGCGCGGGTGTGGCGTCGGCGCTTGTCGCAGCGGCGGGCGCGTCGAAATCCGGGCATCGTCCTTATTCGGCGATGAACGCTGTCGCGCATTGCATCTGGCCCGAACAGGCGCCAAAGGAGGAGGCGCCCAGCGTTCGATTTACCGCCGTCGGTTCTGGCATCCATCTGGGCAGCGCGGTTTTTTGGGGCGTGCTATTCGAAACGCTGTGCACTTCGCGTGCGCGTCCGCGTGATGTCGTTGCTGCCGCGATTGCAACGTCAGTCACTGCTTATGTCGTGGATTTCCATGTCGTCCCTAAACGCTTCACGCCGGGATACGAAGCGCGTTTGAGCAAGCGCGCCTTGGCATCGACTTACGTGGCACTGGGTGCGGGGTTTGCCATGGTGGCGTTGGCGCGCATGGGGCGATCGCGCTAAAGGATGTGAGGTGCGGTCCGTGATGCGTCATACCAAATGAGTCGCGACGCCAGGGCAACGCCGCGACGATTTACAGCGTGGTCAGTCTTGCAAATCCGCCGGCACCTTGCCTCCGTTTTCCGCCAGCTTCTTCATGACTTGCTTATGAAGCCAGATGTTCATGGACGCGGAATCGTCGGTGCTGCCGGTGTAGTGCAACTCGGCGGCAAGCGACTTGCGCGCATCCAGGCTGCTGTCGAGATCGAGCAACTTAAGCAAGTCGACAATCGAAGTGCGCCAGTTCAGGGTCGCACCGCTTTGCTGCTGCTTCTGCGTGAGGATTGCTTCGACATCCACTTCGGGCATCGGCGTGACCGGCGGGCGCGCGGGTTCGGCGCTTGCCGTGCCTGCGGGCGTGCTCGTCGGCGTGCCCGATGCCGTCGGTGTCGCCGGCGCTGCGCCCGGTGAAGCGGGCGGAGTAGCGGCGCCGGATGCGCTCGCGGCCGGATGATCGTGCGGGAAAATCTTGTTCAGGATGCTTGAAAAGATGCTCATGGTTCCTCCGTTGGTTTCATTGGTGTTTTGCGATGAAGCCTGTCATTTCTTCACCGGCCGTCGGACAAGGACGCATAAAGCAAGCCTGCTTCCGACAGACTCGTACGTCATGGTGAGCGAACCATCGGACAGATAGGCTCGAAGGGTAGTTGTCGATGCTAATCTGATCGCCAGCCCACTCGCAGCCGTCGACGCTCAAACAGCCTACGTTCATCACTCCGGCTTTCCGAGCACATCCAGAAAAGCCCGCACCTTCGCACTCAACAAACGACGTGAGCTATACAGCGCCCAGATCGCGACGGCCGGACCCGCATCCTCCCCCAACGCGACCAGCCTGCCCGCAGCCACATCCGGCGCAACGAGCAACCCAGGCAGAAGCGCGGCGCCCGCACCATCCAGCACGGCTTCGCGTATCAATAAGAGCGACGACATACGCAACACCGTTCGTGCTTCGATGGTGCGTGACTTGCCATTGGCGGTACGAATTTGCCAAGGCGTGTCGTTTGCGGTGGAAAGCGTGATCGCAGGCAGCGACGAGGGAAGTTCATCGCTGTCGATAAGCGAAGGCGCAGCAACCAGCACGCGCCGGTCGGTCGCGATCTGGCGGCCCATGAGTAGTACGTCGGCCGCCGGATTCACGCGTATCACGAGGTCATAAGCGTCTTGCACGGGATCGACCAGACGGTCCTCGGCGACGAGCTCCAGTTCGACTTCGGGATAAGCAAGCGCGAACCGGGCAGCCACACGCGCAAGCACCGCATGTGTGAACACGACGGGCCCGCTTACGCGCAGCTTGCCGCGTGGCACGGGCGCACGCGAGGCGATCGATTCGCCGAGATCGGCGATATCCGCGAGCAGTCCGTGCGTTCCCTGATGCAGCGCCTGACCGTCCTCCGTGAGCCGCAACGTGCCCGAGCCGCGCTCGATCAGCCGCACACCGAGCTCCTGTTCGAGTTCGGCGACACGTCGCGAAAGCGTGGCTTTCGGCCGGTCGAGCTTGCGCGCGGCGGCCGCGAAACCGCCATATTGGGCGACGGCGTTGAAATCGGCGAGAGCGATCAGGTTCATGGCGTTCCATCCGTGAGACGGGGCGTCTTGTTTTAAGGGCTTCCGACTCGAAAGCGGAACGCCTATCGTATCAACACCGGGCCTCTTGACGGCCCGATCAACTCGAAAACTGGAGAATCAACATGGCTATTCTCGTTACAGGAAGCACGGGCGTGATCGGCACGCAGGTCATCGAACAACTCGCGCGGCTGGATGGCGGCGTCGAGGTGAGGGCGCTGACGCGCAAGCCCGCGGACGCGAAGTTTCCGGCGCACGTCAAGCCGGTGCAGGGCGATCTCAGCGGCCTCTCTTCGTTTGCAGCGGCGCTTGCCGATATCGACACGCTGTTCCTGCTCGCGCCGAACGCTGCCGACGAACTCACGCAGGCCCTGCAGGCTTTGAGCCTTGCGCGCGAGGCGGGCGTGAAGGGCATCGTCTATTTGTCGGTATTCAAGGGCGACGAATATGCGGATGTGCCGCACTTCACGAGCAAGCACACCGTGGAGCGCATGATCGAGCGTGAGGCGCTGCCCGTCACCGTGCTGCGTCCGGCGTATTTCATGCAGAACGACGTGCGCCAGAAAGAGCCGCTGCTGAACGCGGGAATCTTCGGCATGCCTATCGGCGATAAAGGGATTTCGATGGTCGATGTGCGCGATATCGGTGAGGCGGCCGCGCGCGAATTGCTCAGACGCGAACACGCAACCGACGCGCTGCCCGCCGAAACGTACGACCTCGTCGGACCGGAGGCGATCACTGGGACGAGCGTCGCGGCTATCTGGACCGAAGCCTTGCAGCGCCCCATTCGTTACGCGGGCGACGACCTCGCTCCTTTGCAGGCAAGCCTCAAGTCGGCGCCCGAATGGCTCGCGTACGACATGCAACTCATGATGCGTCGCTATCAGCGGGAAGGCGCGGTGGCAACGGCCGCGCAAATCGAGCGCCTGAGCGCGCTGTTGCAGAGGCCGCCGCGGTCGTATCGCGATTTTGCGCGGGAGACGGCGAGCGGCTGGCTCGACGCTTGAGCGGACGGTTCAGGCGCGCAGATTCCACTTGATGATCGCGCGGGTGTCGCGCTCGAAGCCGAGCACGCTCATCGACGCGGTATCGAGCACGAAATGCGCGCCGAACGTGGCCGTGCCGGTGACCCACTGCGCCGCGAGCACGCGCAGAAAGTGCGCGTGCGAAAAGATGGCGATATGCGTCTTGCCGGAGCCAGTCAGCCGGTCGATCACGGATTGCGCGCGGCGTCCGATATCGGCGGCAATTTCGCCTTGGGGCATGGGGGAAGTCCAGACCGACCAGTCGGGAATTTCCTGGCGGATATCCACGGTCTTCCTGCCTTCGTAGATGCCGTAGTCCCATTCGTGCAGCGACGGCTCGACCTCGGCTTGATCGCCGAGACCCGCGAGCTTGCAGGTCTCCCGCGCGCGGCTCATTGGACTCGTGAGCACGAGATCGAACGACTGGGCGGCGAGCACGGGTGCGAGCGCCGATGCCTGCTTGCGGCCTTCGTCGGTCAAGGGGATATCGGTCGAACCGGTGTGCTGGCCCGACTTGCTCCATTCGGTTTCGCCATGCCGGATCAGCCAGATATGCATGCTGTCGTGGGGTTTGGAATCGGCCATGATGTGGGTAGAGTGGTTCGCGCACACGCGCGGCGTGGCTTGCATGGTAAGGGTTATGGGAGCGTTTGTCAGAGGCGGTGCGAAAGAAGGTGCCGCATGACTATCACGGCGCGGCATCCGAGCTCGTGCTGCCGTTCCTGCGCAAAAACACCCACGCATTAAACCCCGCCCCCATGAACATCAACACGCTCGTCATCGCGAACACCGAATGCATGCCCACGTGCGCCGCGATGAAGCCGCCCGCGAGCGGCCCCGTCACCTGTCCGATGTATTGGGCCGAAGTCGCATAGCCGAGGATATAACCCGCCGCGCTGTCCGGCACGCTATGACGCACCACGCTAGTGATGGCGGGCAAAAGACCGCCGAGCGCAAGCCCCATTAGAAAGCGCAGCACGACGAGCTGCGTGCCGGTCGTGACGAAGATCTGTGGAATCAGCAGCACGCCGCATAACCCGAGACACGCGACGATCACCTTCGTCGCGCCGATGCGGTCCGCCAGCCGCCCGACGCGAGGCGCGGCGAGCACGCTACCCAGCGCGGCGGCGGACATCACGAGGCCCGCGACCAGCGTCACGTTCTTCTGGTCCTGCACCAGTTGCGACACGTACACGGTGATGATCGGTTCGATCGACATGTTGGCGAACATCAGCAGCATGGCGCTCGCGAGCATCGCGATGACGGGCGTAAGCTTCGGCACGTCGCGCCAGCCGCTGCTGCGCGCGCGGGCCGGCGAACCCTTCGCGCCATCGGGCACACGGCGCTCTTCCTTCACGAAGAGCGTCGTCATGATGAACGAGCAGAAAATAAGGCCGCCTGCAAGAAAGAAGGTCGAACGGATGCCGATCAGCCCAGGCAGCAGCCCGCCCACGAGCGGGCCGACGAGATTGCCCGCCATCATTCCCGACGCGTGCGTGCCGAGCGCCCACGCGGTGCGGTGCCGTGGCGTCTGCGTCGCGATCATCACGATGGCGCCGCTCGCATAGCCGCCGACGAGTCCCGCGAGAAAGCGGATCGCCACCAGTTGCCAGACCGTCTGCACGACACCGAGCAGCGACATGGTGATCGCCATGCCGAGACTCGCGCGGATCAAAATCGGCTTGCGGCCATATCGGTCGGCAAGACGCCCCCACAAAGGCGCGACGAGACCCGCTGCCAGAAAGGTCGCGCCGAACGCGACGCCCGACCATTGCACCGCGCTCTCCACGGAGGCCGCGCCTAACTGCTGCACGTAAAGCGGCAAAAAGGGCAGGAGGAGCGTCATCGCCATGATGGTGGTGAACGAACCGAACACGCAGACATAGAGATTGCGTTGCCAGTGCAGCGAGCCATCGGCGTGCGGCGGAACAGTAGCGGACATGTGGATGCGGACAGGAGAGTGAAGTCGAGTTCCCGTGAATGTCGCAGATTTCATGGCGATGCGCTTGGCCACGACGACGCGGCATGCATCGTGCAACGGCCCTGGGCGCGTTACGATGAACGCGCCACGAGTCCACGACCGATGGAGAACGCCGAGTGAAGATCGCGACTTTCAACATCAACGGCATCCGCCCGCGCCTGTCCGCCCTGCTCGGGTGGCTCGAACGCGAGGAGCCGGATATCGTCTGTCTGCAGGAGCTGAAAGCAACCGATGCGCAGTTTCCCGCCGCCGATATCGAGAAAGCGGGCTACGGCGCGCTGTGGCACGGTCAGGCATCGTGGAACGGCGTCGCCATTCTCGCCAAGGGCGCGGAACCGATCCTCAGCCGGCGCGGATTGCCAGGTGGCGAAGACGACACACATAGCCGCTACATCGAGGCCGCAGTCAATGGTTTGCTGATCGGATGTCTTTATCTTCCGAACGGCAACCCGCAGCCCGGCCCGAAGTTCGACTACAAGCTCGCGTGGTTCGAGCGCCTCAACGCGCACGCGGCCGCTTTGTTGAAGAGTGGCCATCCTGTCGTGCTCGCGGGCGATTACAACGTCATTCCCACCGACGAGGATATTTACAACACGCGCTCATGGAAAAAGGATGCGCTGTTGCAGCCCGAGAGTCGCGCGGCTTACGAGAAGCTGCTGGCGCAAGGTTGGACCGATGCATTGCGCAAGCATTATCCGAATGAGCGTATCTATACGTTCTGGGATTATTTTCGGCAGCATTGGCAGACGAACTCGGGCTTGCGCATCGATCATCTCTTGCTGAGCAAGGACCTCGCGCCGAAGCTGAAAGATGCGGGCGTCGACACGTGGGTGCGTGGCGAGCCGCATGCAAGCGATCATGCGCCAACGTGGATCGTGCTGAAGGAAGGGCGCGGCGGCGCACGCCCCAAGAAGAAGGCGGCGGATGCTTGAGGCGCGTCAGCTCGATCTTTTCGATGCCGCGCGTGTTGCCTTCGTGACAGCGGTTTGCGCGCTCTGTGTGATCTCGCCGCTCGCATCGAGAATGACGCCGCTGGTTTGCTCCGCGGCTGTAGTCGCGGTGTCGGCGAGATCGGTGATGACAGCGCCCGTGGACTGCGCGGCTTCGGTGGCGTCGGTCGTGGCGGTATCGAAGAGACCCTTCAGTTTGATGCCGTTTTGCTCATACTGACTGCGCACTTCGCCGACGACGTCAGCTTCCGTCGACGTGATGATCGACAACACATGCTGTCCGTACGATGCCGCTTTCTGCGGGAACTGCGCGAGCATGATCGACTGCCAGCCGAAGACATCGCCGGCGCTGGCTTCATCGCCCGCTTTCAGAAGCGCGTTGCTTTCCTCGACCATTTTATTGACGGTCTGCACGTTGAGTTCGGCGAGCGCCTGCATGGTGCTCGCGAATCGGCCGCTGATAGTGAGAAACGCCTGGAGATTGGCGCGAGCAAGCGATGGCATCTGGTAGGCGAATTGACCGGGGTATTGGAACATTTGGCGCTCCTTGTGGGATTGGGTATGTTCGCGGCGCTCGTGCCGCATGCGATCAATGAGACGTGACGGTGTAGCGCCGGTTCCCTCGATCCCGCGCGAAATTTTGCTGACACTCGTGCTTATGCGACAACGCGAAGAAGTGTCGCTGAACCGTCACTCCTCCCCCTGCCTCAAACTCAACGGCATTTCCCCCGCAATCTCGCGCTCGACATCCGCCGCCGCTCTGCCGCGATTGAAGAACGCATTGAGCAGGATCGCAAACACGGCAGCAAGCGTGATGCCGCTGTGCGTCAACGGCCCGGCCCACGCCGGCATGTGCGCAAAGAACGTCGGCGCGACGAGCGGAATCACGCCCACGCCCAGACTGATCGCGATGATCAGCAAGTTGTTCTTGCTCTCGTAATCGACCTTGCCGAGTATCTTCACGCCCGTGGCCGCGACCATGCCGAACATCGCGATTCCCGCGCCGCCCAACACGACCACGGGAATCGATGCGATCAAATTCGACAGCTTCGGCAAGAGCCCGAGCAATATCAGGATCACGCCCGATACCGCGACCACCCAGCGGCTCTTCACGCCCGTAATTCCGACGAGTCCGATGTTCTGCGAAAACGAGCTATGCGGAAACGTATTGAAGATGCCGCCGATCACCGTGCCGAGGCCATCGGTGCGTAAGCCACGCGTCGCGTCGCCGCGCAATACCGGCCGCCCCGCGAGATCGCCCAGCGCGAGAAACATGCCGAGCGATTCCACCATGATGACGACCATCACGAGACACAGCGACGCAATCGCCGCGATATCGAAAGTCGGCCAGCCGAAAGCGAACGGCCGCACCGGAGAAAACCATGCCGCTTGAGCGGTGCCCGAGACATCGACGAGTCCGAGCGCCAACGCGACCGCGAAGCCAATCGCCATGCCGAGCAGCACGGAGATATTCGCGAGAAAGCCGCGCAGATACTTGTTGATGACGAGAATCGCCAGCAGCACGATGCCCGCGATCATCAAGTTCTTCGGATCGCCGAAATTAGGCGCGCCGCGCCCGCCGCCCGCCCAGTTGATCGCCACCGGAAAGAGCGTCATGCCTATGGTCAGGATGATCGTGCCCGTGACGATAGGCGGAAAGAAGCGCATCAGCCGCCCGAAAAATGGCGCGATGAGTATGGCGAACACGCCCGCCGCGATGGTCGCGCCGAAGATGGCGGTGAGCCCCGCGCCCGACGAAGCCATGGCGACCATCGGCCCGACCGGCGCGAAACTCACGCCCATGATGACCGGCAAGCGAATGCCGAATTTCCATACGCCGATGCACTGCACCAACGTCACGATCCCGCACGCGAAGAGGTCCGAGCTGATGAGAAACGCGACCTGATCCTTCGGCAGCTTGAGCGCCGCGCCAATGATGAGCGGCACCGCAATCGCGCCCGCATACATCACGAGCACGTGCTGTATGCCCACTGCAAGCATGGCGGGCAAGGGCAGCACTTCATCGACGGGATGGATCGTGTGGGCCATGTGTGCTCCGCAAGTTTCATGGTTGTCCTGCTCCGGGCGAGTATTGCACCGGCACGCTCCTGGAAAAATATTCGCGCCGCTATAGATGGCATGCAATGGCGCATCGACGCGCCGACTCAAGCGGCGAACGGCCAAACCTTCGCCGCTTTCGGTACGAATGTGCTGGCGCCAGAGTGGATGGACTACACTCTTTCTCGCGCGCGGCGTCATGGGTTGCTTGGAGTTTTTTTGCTTGCCGCTGGCGCATCGTTTCGGTCGTACCGGAGCCAGTCACGATGAACCTGTTGCTCGTCGACGATAATGAAGCCTGCATCGAGACTCTCGCCGATATCGCGACGAGTCTCGGGCACACCGCTGCCATTGCGTACGACGGCGCCGGTTGTCTGGCGCTCACGAGTCACACACGTTTCGACCGCATCTTTCTCGACATTTCCCTGCCCGACGCCGACGGCCGCGACATCTGCAGCCGAATTCGCGCCGCCGGTCTTTCGCGCGACGCCCGCATCATCGCAATGACGGGTCACTCCGATTTCGTCGATGGCAGCGGCGAAACGGAATTCGACGGTTATCTCCTCAAGCCCATCAGCCTCCAGGCGCTGGAACTGTTCCTGCTGACACGCTGATTTGGTCTGATTGCATGGGATAGTTTTGACCGGCTTCTGTCCATCCCGGATCGAACGACCGGAAGCAATTGCCGATCGCTTGCGAATCGCTTTATCGAGCTAGCGAAAATGCGCGGAAGGCACGCGCCAAAAGGCTTCGCAGACTGTCGATTTTTGAGACGACGTGCTACATTCCGAGCGCCTTTGCGTTGCTTTCGGTCATTCGCAGTTCTGCGTGGCCGATCGTTGCAGCGCAAAAGCGCTTTCGCCCGGCGCGGCTCGCCAGTCATCCTACGGACGCGCGCATAAAAACATTCGCACAGGAATCTCGGCATGGATATGGTCGGCGGAACTCGGCTAGCCCAATTGTTCAACAGCAACCAGGCGGGACTGCTCGCCGAGTGGATCACGCAGCAGCATGCAATCGCATCGCGGCGCGGACTGGTCGGCGAAGCGGAGTTGCGCAATCAGTTCGGGCAGTTCGTCGAACTCATGGTGGCCGCGCTCGGCGCAAGCGACACGGTCGACTTCGAATCGAGCGCGTGGCAGGAAGTGCGCGCATTTCTCGCCGATATGTCCGGCCAACGCGCGCGTCAGGGTTTCTCGCCGGTCGAAACCGCGATGTTCGTGTTCTCGCTGAAGCAGCCGCTGTTCGCGCGTCTGCGCGCATCGCTCGAAGGCGAGCCCGCGACGCTTGCCGATCTCACCTGGACCATCAGCACACTCTTCGACGCGCTCGGGCTCTACACCACCGAAGTGTTCCAGGCGAGCCGTGAGCAAGTGATCGTACGTCAGCAACAAGAGTTGCTCGAACTGTCCACGCCTGTCGTGCAACTGTGGGACGGCATCCTCGCGTTGCCGCTCATCGGCACGCTGGATTCGGCGCGCACGCAGGTGGTCATGGAAAACCTGCTGCAGAAGATCGTCGAGACGGGAGCCGCCATCTCGATCATCGACATCACGGGCGTGCCGACCGTCGATACGCTCGTCGCGCAGCATCTGCTGAAGACCGTGGCGGCGGCGCGTTTGATGGGCGCGGACTGCATCATCAGCGGGATTCGGCCGCAGATTGCGCAGACCATCGTACATCTGGGCGTGAACCTGTCCAACGTCACGACGAAGGCGACGCTCGCGGCGGCGTTCGTGGTCGCGCTGCAGCGCACGGGCAAGTCGCTCTCCGTCGAAAACACGCAGCGCGGGGGCAAGAGCGGCGCATCCGGCACAGCAGGCCCGGCGGGTTCGTACGACGCGCTGCAAGCCGAATGACGGCGCGCGTCGACAACCGCCACGCACAACGCGATTAGAAAGACCGAACGGGGCCAGCGATGGAACGCATTCCGATTCTCACGATGGGCAAGCTGCTGCTCGTCACCATTCAAGTGGACATGCACGACCGTCTTGCGCTCACGCTGCAGGACGATCTGACGAGCCGTATCGTGAAAGATGGCGCGCGCGGCGTGCTGATCGACATTTCTTCACTCGACGTGGTCGATTCGTTCATCGGCCGCATGATCGGCAACACGGCGGCCATGGCGCGCGTGCTCGATGCGCAGACGGTGGTCGTCGGCATGCAGCCATCGGTTGCGATCACGCTCGTGGAACTCGGGCTCGCGCTGCCGGGCGTGCGCACCGCGCTGAACGTCGAGAAGGGCATGGCGCTGCTCAATCAGAGCATCTACTGACGGCCGCATGTGACGCCTTCCATGACGACCTTCACTTCATCAGCCGCGCAAGCCGCCTCGACGTCGCCCATCACGCTGCCGATCCGCTCCGACGAGCAGATCGTGCGCTTGCGCCAGCTCGTGCGCGAAAAAGCCGTCGCGCAGGGCTTGTCGCTCATCGATCAGACCAAGTTCGTGACGGCCGCAAGCGAGCTGGCACGCAACACGCTCATCTACGGTGGCGGCGGCGACGTGCATTGCTTACTCGTCGAGCGCAATGGGCGCCGTGGCCTCAAACTCGAATTCGTCGATCAGGGGCCCGGTATTCCGGATATCGCCCGCGCGCTGTCCGACGGCTTCACCTCGGGTCATGGTCTCGGGCTTGGTCTGGGCGGCGCAAAGCGCCTGTGCGACGAGTTCGAGATTCGCTCGGCGCCGGGCGAGGGCACTTACGTTTCGATCACCAAATGGAAACCGTTTTGAAGGAATCGATGGCCGCGCAGCAGCGCTTCGAAATCGCGGAGGCGAGTCAGATCGCCTTTGCCCGGCGCGCTATCGGCGAACTCGCGCGCGGCCTCGGTTTCAACGAGACGGTCGCGGGAAAACTGGCGATCGTCGTGACCGAATGCAGCACCAATCTGCTGAAGCATGCCGAGCGCGGCGAGTTGCTGGTGCGGCCGCTCGAAGATAGCGGGCGTTACGGCATCGAAGTACTGTGCATCGACAGCGGACCGGGAATCGCGGATCTTTACCGGTGCTTCGAGGACGGTTACACGACCGCCGGCAGCCCGGGCAACGGCATGGGCGCGATCAAACGTCTGTCCGACGAACTCGACATCTGGAGCCAGCCGGGACAAGGCACGGTGCTGCGCACGGTGTTCTGGAGCGGCGAAGCCAACCATGCGGCACCGGCGCGCGTGACGTATGGCGTAGTCAATCTGCCGCTCGAAACCGAAACCGTTTCCGGCGATGCCTGGTCCTGCCACATGGGCGAGAACGACTTCACCGTGCTCGTCGCCGATGGCCTCGGGCACGGTCCGCTTGCCAATCTCGCGGCAATCGAAGCGGCGAAAATTCTGGGCACGGACGGCGACGCATCGCTCGAACGCATCATGGAACTGGCCAACGGCGCGCTGCGCACCACTCGCGGCGCGGCAGTGGGCATCGCGCGCGTGCCGTTCGCCAGTGACTCGGCGGCAGTCGCGTTTGCGGGCATCGGCAATATTTCGGCGAGTGTGTGGTCGCTCGACACGCACAAGCATCTGGTCTCGCACAGCGGCATTGTCGGGCACGCGGCGCGGCGTGCGCAGCAATTCGCGACGCCTTATCCCGCGCACGCGCTCATCGTGCTGCATTCGGACGGGCTTACGTCGCGCTGGGATCTCGCGCGTTATCCGGGTTTGAATCTGCGCCATCCTTCGCTAGTTGCGGCGCTTTTGTATCGCGATTTCACGCGCGGCCGCGACGACGTCACGGTTTTTGTCGCGCGTATGGGCGTGCGTGCGCCATGACGACGCGCCTCTATTCGATGCGGCTCGAAAGCGAGCACGATATCGTCGCGGCGCGGCGCAAGTCGCGCGATGCGAGCGCGGGACTCGGTTTTTCGTCGCAGGATCAGACGCGCATCGCGACTTCGGTGCTGGAAGCGGCGCGCACGGTGCTGCTCGCGGGCACGTCCGCACGCGCCGATTTTCTCGTCGATACGGACACGCGGCCGGCCCGCTTCGTCGTGCGCTTTTTTGCAAGCGCCGGTGCGGGCGAGCGTCTGCGCGCGGTCAGAACCGACGATTCGCAAGCCGCGCTCGGCCTGCTCGCGGCACAGCGATTGATGGACGAATGCGCCATCGCCGAGGAAGCCGACGGCGGCACGTCTATCTCGCTCGCGAAGGCGCTGCCGGACAACGCGCCCTTCGATGCAACGTCGGCCCGCTCGGTCGCCGACACGCTCTCCGCTTCCACGGACGTCGATTCCACCGCTGAATTGCAGCGTCAGAACCGCGAATTGATCGGCGCGCTGGCCGACTTGCGCGAGCGTCAGGAAGAACTCACGCATCTCACGCGCGAACTCGAAGATACGAATCGCGGCGTGGTGGCGCTTTATGCCGAACTGGATGCACGCGCCGATCATCTGCGTCGCGCGGACGAGTCCAAGTCGCGCTTTTTGTCGAACATGAGTCACGAGTTCCGCACGCCGCTTTCGTCGATCCGTGCGTTGTCCAAGCTCTTGCTCGAACGTATCGACGGCGAGCTGACCGAGGAGCAGGAAAAGCAGGTGCGCTTCATTCGCCGGGCGGCGGAAGACTTGTCCGAAACGGTCGATGACCTGCTCGACCTCGCCAAGATCGAAGCGGGCAAGATCGACGTGCGCCCCGTCGAATTCGAAGTCGATACGCTTTTTTCCGCGCTGCGCGGCATGCTGCGGCCGCTTTCACCGGGTGGCGCGGTCGACTTGATTTTCGATTCGTGCGTGGGCCTGCCGCCCATTCGCACCGACGAAGCGAAGGTCGCGCAAGTGCTGCGAAACTTCGTGTCGAACGCGCTCAAGTTCACGGAGCGCGGCGAAGTGCGCGTAAGCGCGAGTTACGACGAAGCGCGGCGGCTGATCACGTTCGCGGTCGCCGACACGGGCATCGGCATCGCGGCCGAACATCAGCACGTGGTGTTCGAGGAATTCGGCCAGGTCGAGAACCGGCTGCAGCAATACGTCAAAGGCACGGGGCTCGGTTTGCCGCTGTGCCGCAAGCTCTGCAAGCTGCTTGGCGGCGATGTGTCGCTCACGAGCGAACCGGGGCGCGGCTCGACCTTCAGCGCGACCATGCCCGCTTATTACGGCGACGAACACGACATCGCGCATACCGAACATTCCGCCGCCGACGACCCTCGTCCGATGGTGCTCGTCGTCGCGAGCAATCCGATCGAGCGACTCGATTGCGAAGCGGCCTTGCGGCAGTCGCCGTATCGCGCGATGACGGCCGCGACGCTCGACGAAGCGACCCGCGCGCTTACTCGCACACCGCCCGCCGCGCTTTTGTTGACCGTGCGGCCCGCGCCGGTCGAAGCGTGGACGTGGCTCGCCGCGTTGCGCGCGCAGGCGGCCATGCGCAACCTGCCGATCGTCGTGCTCGGCGAGGCCGAGGACCGTGGCGAGGCGGAAGCGTTGGGCGCGGCGGCGTTCATCGGCAAACCGGTGGCGGGCAGTGAACTCGCGAGTGTGCTCGCGGCGGTGACGGACGCGCACCGCGCTTACGGAACAGAGTCATGACGAGCGACTGGAGCGAGGTGCTGATCCTCAACGTCGACGACAACGACGGCGCGCGCTATGCGAAAACGCGCATTCTGTCGCGCGCGGGGTTCAATGTCATCGAAGCCGCTACCGGCACGACGGCGCTCGAACGCGTGCGCGCCGAATCGCCCGACCTCGTTTTGCTCGACGTGAAACTGCCCGATATCAACGGGCTCGAAGTGTGCCGGCTCATCAAGGCTTCGCCGGAGACGGCGGGCACGCTCGTGCTGCAGACATCGGCGGCGGCCGTGCATAGCCTCGATCGCATTCGCGGTCTGGAAGGCGGCGCGGACAGTTACCTCACTGAACCCGTCGAGCCCGCCGAATTGATCGCGCATGTGCGTGCGTTGTTGCGCGTGCGGCTTGCGGAAAGCGCGTTGCGGGAAAGCGAGGAGCGGTTTCGTCAGCTTGCCGAGAATATCGACGACATTTTCTGGATGCTCGATCCCGCGACCAATCAGTTGCTCTACGTGAGCCCCGCTTACGCGCGCCTGTGGGATACGCGCGAGGGTGCGCCGCTGCCGACGCCGGGCGTGGATCACTGGTCCAACGAAGTGCATCCGCTCGACCGCGAGCATGTGGGCGCGGCGTACCGGGAACTGGCGGCGCACGGCACGCCTTATCAGGAAGAGTTTCGCGTCACGGGTGCCGAGGGCGGTCCGCGCTGGATGGCCGAGCGCGCGTTCCCGATACGCGGCGTGGGCGGACGGCCGGATCGCATCGCGGGCGTCGTCAACGATATTTCCGAGCGCAAGGCCGCGGAAATGCTGCTGCGCGACGCCGATCGCCGTAAGGACGAATTCCTTGCGATGCTCGCGCACGAGTTGCGCAATCCGCTCGCGCCAATACAAAACGCCGTCGATTTGCTCGATCCGAAGCGCAAGCCTTCGCCGCAGCACTTTGAAACGGTGCGTACGATCATCGACCGTCAGGTGCGGCATTTGAGCCGTCTTGTCGACGATCTGCTCGATGTCGCGCGCATCACGCAAGGCAAGATCACGCTGCGTCAGGAAGCGGTGGATGTGGCAATGGCAATCGAAGCGGCCATCGAAACCGCGCAGCCCGCGCTGCAGAGAAAACGCCATACGCTCACGACCAAGCTCGGCGATTTGCCGCTATTCATCGTGGGCGATAGCGTGCGGATTGCGCAGGTGTTCGGCAACCTGTTGTCGAATGCATCGAAGTACAGCGTCGAGGAAGGCGAGATCGAGATCGAGACGGCGCGGGTCGGCGACCAGGCGCGCATCAGCGTGCGCGACAAGGGCATCGGAATTGCCGCCGACATGCTGCCGCATATCTTCGATTTGTTCGTGCAGTCGGAGACATCGCTGGAGCGTTCGGAAGGCGGGCTCGGCATCGGCTTGCCGCTTGCGAGGACGCTCGTCGAGTTGCAGGGCGGACGTATCGAAGCGTATTCGGCGGGACTGCAACAGGGCAGCGAGTTCGTCGTGTGGTTGCCGCTTGCGTGTGGACCGCAGGCGGTGCCGGTTCCGCGTGTCGAGATCGCGCCGGGATCGAGCGGCGGCAGACGCGTGCTGCTCGTGGATGACAGCGTGGACGCGGCAACCGCCATGGGTCTTCTGCTCGAAGCCGATGGCTACGATGTGCGCGTCGTCCACGATGCGACGGCTGCGCTCGAAATCAGCGAGACATTCGCGCCGCAGATCGTGCTGCTGGATATCGGCTTACCGGGGATGGATGGATTTCGCCTCGCCTGCGAGATGCGCAAGCGTGCGGCGACCGCGGATGCGCTCTTGATCGCGGTGACGGGTTATGGACAGGCGCATGACCGGCAACGGTCGAAGGAAGCCGGGTTCGATCATCATCTCGTGAAGCCGGTGGCGTTCGAGGAAATTCAGAAGGCGGTGGCGGGGCGGTTTGGGGCTTGAACGCCTGCCGGCTAGCGTTCGCGGCGTGCGCGTTTCATCTCGAGGTATAAGCGATTCGCTACTGGATCGTTCGCCATGTATGCAACGTCTTCGCCGCTGCTTTCCATTTGGCCATCGAGACCGGGTAACGCGGTGAGATGCGCAAGCAGGCCGGCGTGAGAGACGGCATCGACAATCAACGGCGCGAAATAGCTATCGAGATGCTTGTCCGCCGGGCTCTCGATTTCCTTTGTGAGCGCTTCCAGATAGGCTTCTTTACGCGATGCGCTCCAGTTGATCGCGAAATTGGCCCGGTAACAAAGCTCGGCATGAACGATCAGCATGGTGCGGCCGTTTCCGTCGAGAAACGGATGCCCAGGCGAATGCGCCCATCACGGTTCCAGGCGCTTCTCGCATCTTCAGCGGATGGTTGCCGATGGCAAGACCCCATTCAACCGCGCGTTGACATTGTTCCGACGCTTCGAACTGAATGCGTTGCCCCTTGCCGACGAGTCTTGCCACGCCTAGCGAGTAACGATCTTTTCCCGCCCAGGGATAGAACTCGTCGAACAGAATTCCGTGGACCTCGAGGAAATGCTCATAAGCAATGTTGCCTCGCACCGAGCGCAAAAATGTCAGTGCCTTTTCGAGGTTTGCTTCGAAGAAGCCGTGCTCCTGATACTTCAGCTCGTCGAGATCCTTGATGCGTTCAATGTTACGCAGATAGCCTGCCGTCTCGTAGTCCCCGAACGGGTCGAACACGCCTCACCTCTTTCAAATGATTGGTCATCAAGCGTGCGAACTGACGCGCGTTGACAATGTCGTTCTTCTTCAGCAACACGAGCAACTTCCCTGTCAAGTCGAAGTCGACGTCGTCTCCAGCGGCGCGTGTCACAGCTTCCGCGAAGTCATCGAGCCCGGAGCGCCGGTATTCAATGCCATGCGACTTCGCAAGGCGCTCTACGAAACTCGCAACGCCTTGAGTGGGCAGCTCGTCGATATTAGCGGGCAGCCCGGGCGTTTTGGTAACGTCTGTCTCGGCGCGCGGACGGACCACATATTGCACCTGAATGCCGTCCCACCCGAGCTTGCGCTGAGTCCGGTTGGTTCCAATATCGACCAGGCAAACAGCGCGATCGCGTTCGCGTCGAATGGTCAAGCCGATGACATGCACGCCTAGTTTGTCGAACACTTCGAAAAGCAATATTTCCAGCCGCACGGCAAGTTGCGCTTTGCCCGCCGAATCTGGAACCGCCTTTGCAAAAATTCCGGCTCCTAGTCTAACCAGCCGGCCATCGTCGATTTGATGCTGTATTGCCGTACTGAGGTGGGAGGCACTCGCAAGACCACTCAAGTCACGGCGAAGCACGACATTGCCTGCGCGTTTCTTCAATGAGATCGACAGCTTGCTATCCAGGTTCATGAAGCACCTCGGTTCGTCGACAAGGTAGTCATTATAAAACGATAAAAACGATTTAGATACATGAAGTTAGACGCGCATGAATTGCCTGATTACCAGCAACATATGCACGATGCTTTAACGTGTGATGCGCGTTTTCACCTATCAATCCCTCGTTGACTCCACGCCCATCACGTCCCACACTTCACTCCAAGCAAGTGTGATCACAGGTCACACAAACCATACGAAACCAAACCGGAGGCTGTGTTGGCGACTCGCACGACGACAGACCTTCCCGCGCTCGAAGTCGTGGCGCGCGAAACCATGGCCGGGCGCGTCTATGCGCAGTTGCGCGAGGCAATCATGACCGGCCGCTTCGCGCCCGGCCAGTTGCTGAGTCTGCGCAGCGTCGCGGAAGCGGTAGGGTCATCCACCATGCCGGTACGCGCCGCGCTCACGCGCCTGCAAGCGGAAGGCGCGCTGATCGACGGCGCCGGACGCGCGCTGATGGTCCCGCCCATGACGCTCGAATTGCTCGAGGAATTGCGCGACGTGCGCATCGCGCTGGAAGGCGCGGTCGCGAAGCGCGCAGCATCGCGCATGAGCCGCGCGCATCTCACGCAATTGCAGGAAGTGTTCGACGAGATGGATGCCTACGTCGAAGCCGGCGATGCATCCGCTTATCTGCGCAGCAACTTCGAATTCCATATCGCGATCTACACGCACGGCGCAAGCGATCTCACGCTCGCGACCATTCAAAACTTGTGGATGCGCATCGGTCCGTTCCTGAACCTCGTCGCGCCGGACATTCCGCACATGCGCAAGTCGATGGCCGCGCATCGGCATATCGTCGATGCGCTTTGGCGCGGGGATGGCGAAGGCGCGCGCGCGGGCATCGAGGAAGATATCGGCGATGCGGCGGCCGATCTACAGGAACGGCTTCCGGCCGCTCATTCGGAAAGCGGCAACGGCGAGCAAAAGGCAAGCGCCTGAGTTTGTATTCAACGATAACAATGACGGAGACATGATGACGGTTCTTCAGATGCTGAAACCGCACGCGGGTTTGCGCGTGCTCGTGACAGGCGGCGCATCGGGCATCGGGCTCGTGATTGCGCGGGCCTTCGTCGATGCCGGCGCGCGCGTGCACGTGTGCGATGCGAGTCAGGAAGCCATCGACGCACTCGCCGAAGCCGAAGCCAGCACGGAACTCAACGCGATCAGTTCGACGCTCGCGGATGTGTCGGATAAAGCGGCCGTGGAGCGCGTCTTCGCCGATGTCGAGCGCGAGCTCGGCGGTCTCGACGTGCTTCTGAATAACGCGGGAATCGCGGGACCGACAGGCGGTATCGACGAGCTCGACGAGAAGGATTGGGAAGACACGGTCGATATCAACCTCAACGCGCAGTTCTATTTCGCGCGTCGCGCGGTGCCGCTTCTGAAGCAGGCGCGCGATGGCGGCGCGATCATCGCGCTGTCGTCGGTTGCGGGCAGGCTCGGCTACGCCTTTCGCACGCCGTATGCCGCAACCAAGTGGGCGGTGGTCGGCATGACCAAGAGTCTTGCCATCGAACTCGGACCGTCGAACATTCGCGTCAATGCAATTCAGCCGGGCATCGTGAAAGGGCCGCGTATCGAGCGCGTGATCGCGGCGCGTGCGAAGCAACTGAATCTGCCTTACGAAGAGATGGAGAAGCAATATCTCGCGAAGATTTCGCTGCGCCGCATGACGACGCCCGAGGAAGTCGCAGCCACCGCCTTGTTCCTGTGTTCGCCGGGCGGCAGCGGCATCTCGGGGCAGGCCATTTCGGTGTGCGGCAACGTCGAAGTGCTCTAAACCAAGGAGACGACATGGCAACGAGACGCAAGGTCATCATCACGTGCGCGCCCACGGGCGCAATTCATACGCCGTCGATGTCGCCGTATCTTCCGGTCACGCCGCAAGAGATCGGCGATGCGGCGCTCGCCGCCGCCAAGGAAGGCGCCGCGATTCTGCATCTGCACGCACGCGATCCGAACGATGGTCATCCCACGCAAGACCCCGCCGTGTTCCAGGAATTTCTGCCGCGCATCAAGGCCGAAACGAACGCCGTCATCAATCTGACGACGGGCGGCAGTCCGCACATGACGGTGGCCGAGCGTCTGAAGCCCGCGCATCACTTCAAGCCCGAAGTGGCGTCGCTCAACATGGGTTCGATGAACTTCGGTCTCTACCCGATGCTGGACCGCTTCAAGGATCTGAAGCACGAGTGGGAGCGCAAGCATCTGGAGAACAGCCGCGATCTCGTGTTCAAGAACACGTTCGCGGATATCGAATACATCCTCACGTCGTGCGGTGCGAACGGCACGCGCTTCGAATACGAATGCTACGACATCTCGCATCTCTATAACCTCGCGCATTTCGTCGATCGCGGGCTCGCCAAGCCGCCTTTCTTCGTGCAAAGCGTGTTCGGTCTGCTCGGCGGTATCGGGCCGCATCCGGAAGACCTCGCGCACATGCGCCGTACCGCCGACCGTCTCTTCGGCAAGGACTATGTCTGGTCGATTCTCGGCGCGGGCCGTAACCAGATCACACTCGGCTCCATTGGTCTCTCGCAAGGCTCGAACGTGCGCGTGGGCCTGGAAGATTCGCTGTGGATAGAACCGGGCAAGCTCGCTGAATCGAGCGCGGCGCAAGTGCGCAAGATTCGCCAGGTTATCGAAGGACTGTCGCTCGACATCGCCACGCCAGACGAAGCGCGTGAGATGCTGAAGCTGAAGGGCGCAAGCGAAACCAACTTCTGAGCCAGAGGGCATCGTGAACGACAGGGCAAAGCTGAAAGTAGTCGCGATGCCGACGGGCTGGCTGACCGTCGATCGCTCGTCGCAAGTGTATGGCCGCTATTTCGGCCAGCAGATCAAGGTGCCGGTGTGGTCCACGGCAATCGTCGGGGCCGGCAAGAAGATCGTCGTCGATACCGGCATTCATGATCCAGGCTGGGTTTCGAACTTCGTGTGTCCGTGCGAGCAGGCGCCCGAAGAGAAGCTCGAACGCGCGCTCAAGGAGTACGTGGGATGGAGCGCGGATGACGTCGATATCGTCATCAACACGCATCTGCATTACGACCACTCGGGCGGCAACACGCTCTTTCGCAACGCACGCTTCATCGTGCAGGCAAGCGAATGGGAATACGCGGGGCATCCATTGCCGACGCAGGCCACGTATTACCAGGAGTTTCTGATCGGCCGCGAGCCGCTGGCGTATTTTCGGTGGCAGTTCGTGCATGGCGTGGCCGACATCGTGCCGGGCGTGCGCGTGGTGCCGACGCCGGGACATACGCCGGGGCATCAGTCCGTCGCGGTGGACACCGAAGACGGCGTCGTGCTGATCGCGGGCGACTGTGCGAACTGCATGGAGAACATCGTGGATCTGGTGCCCGTTGGCATCGTGCATGAAACGCTGGCGGAGTTCAGCTCGCTTTCGCGGATTCGCCAGATCGCGGATTTCGTCATACCCGGACACGATCCCAACGTCGTGCCCGGCAGCGCGGGTATTGCACTGCCGGCGAGCGCTCGCTTGCCGCATGTTCCGAAGTAAAAGCGCGCAATAGCAGAAGCGGTAAAAACCATACGAAGACCCGGAGGAAGACATGAAAGCATTGACGCAGACAATTCGTCGTGCGAAACGCACGGCGTTCGGTTTGGCGCTCGCGACGACGCTCGGTATCGCGATAACAGGGCAGGCCGCAGCGGCGGACAAGTACAAGGTGTTTCTGTCGATGAGCTATGTCGGCAACGACTGGCAGACCGAAGCTGCGAACATGGTGAAGGCAATGGCCAACACGCCCGCGCTCAAGGACAAAGTCGATCTCGAAGTGCAGGTCGCGGGCACCGACGCACAGAAGCAGATTCAGCAGATCAACTCGATGGTGCAGGCAGGCGCGAAAGCCATCGTGATCTACCCGATCTCGCCGACGGCGCTCAATCGCGCGATCAAGAACGCGTGTTCCAAGGGCGTGGTGGTCGCGGCGTACGACGGCGAAGTGACCGAGCCGTGCGCGCATAACGTGACCATCGATCAGCATCAGGCAGGCACCGTCACCGCGGAATGGCTCGCGAAGACCATCAACGGCAAAGGCAATATCGTGGTCGTCAACGGCGTGCCGGGCACGTCGGTGGACCGCGCGCGCACCGAAGCGGCAAAGGCCGTGTTCGCGAAGTTCCCCGGCATCAAGATAGTCGCCGAAGGCACCGGCATGTGGAGCCAGGCGACGGCGCGCACCGAACTCTCGAAGATTCTCGCGACGAATAGCTGGGACAAGATCGACGGCCTGTGGATGCAGGTCGGCTGCTTCACGGCGGCCTCGATGCAGCTCGAAGCCGGTATCGCCGATGACAAGATCAAGCCGTGCGCGGGCGAATCGTCGAACGGGCATCGTGTGCAGATGCTGCCGCCGGGAACGGTCAAGGGCGAGGGCACGTATCGCTCGATCGGGTATCGCTCGATCTCGTATGGCGCGCCGCCGTACTCGGGCGCCATGGCGCTCAAGATGGCCGTGCAGAAGCTCGACGGCAAGGACTTTCCGCCGCGCGTGACGCTCAAGCTGCCGCTCGTGCTCACGCAGGATTCGAAGCTTTGCAAGACGGGCAGTATCGAGGAACTGAAGGCGGGTTGCACGGCCTTCATGCCGGACAAGGTGCCGCCGGGCTGGTTCGCCGACATCTATTCGGAAGACACGAAGGAAGTGGGCTTCAACGCGGCGCTCACCGGCAATCAGGACTGAACGACATCTAAAGGTTAAGGGAGGCAAGCGATGACATCCCTTGCGATCGACCTGTCGAACGTGACGAAGCGCTTCGGCGCCACTGTCGCGCTCGACGGGGCGTCGTTCTCCGTCAAACGCGGCGCGGTGCATGCGCTGCTCGGCGAGAACGGCGCGGGCAAGTCCACCACGGTGAAGCTGCTGTCGGGTCTCATGCAGCCCGACGCCGGCAGCATTCGCGTGATGGGTCGGGACGTGGCGATGAAAGGCCCGAAGGACGCGCATCGGGCGGGCGTGCAGACCGCGTTTCAGGAGATGACACTCGTGCGCGATCTCACCGTCGCGCAGAATCTGTTGATGTCGTACGAGCCGACCGGCTTTCTCGGGCGCATCAGGAAGCGCGAGGCGCAACGCCAGGCGGCCGAATGGCTCGACAAGCTGGAACTGTCGGACGTGCGTCCTGGCGCTTATATACGCGACCTGTCGTTGCCGGTGCGGCAGAAGATCGAGATCGCCAAGGCCATCGTGCGCGCGCCGCAAGTGTTGCTGCTCGATGAACCGACGTCCGCGTTATCGGGCCGCGACGTGGCGTGGCTTTCGCGCCGTATCGACGAGATGAAGGCGCAGGGCGTGACCTTCGTGTTCATCTCGCACCGGATGCAGGAAGTGCGCGAGTTCTGCGACAGCCTCACGGTGTATCGGAATGGCAAGGACGTCGGTGCTTTCGATACCGCCGATATCTCCGATGACGAAGTCATTCGTCTCGTGATCGGCCGCTCGATGGAAGCGAAGTATCCGCCGAAGGTCACGCCGCCTGTGCTGACGGAGAACCACGGCGCGCCTGCAATCGAAGCACGCGGCATACGTGTCGATGGCGTCGTGAGCGAGTTCGACCTCAAGCTGAAAGTGGGCGAAGTGCATGGCATCGCGGCGTTGCAGGGCATGGGCCAGCGCGAGATGTTCGAGGCGCTCTTCGGCGCGAGCTTCATCGACGATGGCGAGATTCGTATCGACGGCAAGCCGGTTACGTTGACGTCCACGGCGGATTCGCTCAAGGCCGGCGTCGCGACGAGCTTCCTGCCCGAAGACCGCAAGACCGAAGGCTTGTTCCTGCGCTTGCCGGGCGGCGAGAACGTGTCGCTGCCGGTGATCGGACGCTACTCGCGTTTCGGCTTGATCGACCGCAAACGCGAACAGGCGGCCATACGTCGCTCGCTTGCGCAGATGGAAGTGAATCCGCGTGCGCTCTACAAGCCGTGTCTTTCTTTCTCGGGCGGCAATCAGCAAAAGATCGCGATGGCCAAATGGCTGCTCACGCAAAGCCGCGTGTGGCTCATGTTCGACCCGACGCGCGGTATCGACGTAGGCACCAAGCATCAAATATTCGTTTTGATGCGTGCGTTCGCGGCGGCGGGCGGCTCCGTGCTGTTCTATTCGACGGACGTGCCCGAACTCGTCAACGTGTGCGACTGCGTGTCGGTGATGTATCGCGGCCGCAATGCGGGCGAGCTCGAAGGCGAGGCGCTTACCGAAGAGAACGTGATGCGCAAGATGCTATCCAGTTGAGGAGTTGCATATGAAAATAGCCATAGCGTCGCCAGAAAGCGAGATCGTGAGGCCCGGCGCGCGCGTGGGAATCGGCGCGCGCATCGACCATCATCGCGGGCTCATCATCGCGATCGGTGCGTTGCTCGCCATGCTCATTGCGTGGGTCGCGCTATCCGCCACGCCGGTCGGCATGTACGACATCGGTTCGGTCATATCGAGCAGCACAACGCTCGCGCTCGCGGCCATCGGGCAGACCATCGTCGTGCTGTCGGGCGGGTTTGATTTGTCGGCGTCGGCGGTCGTGTCGCTGGCCAACGTGCTCGCGGTGCGCTTCGTGCAAGGCTCGCCCGTCGAGCAGTGGGCGGGCGTCGCGCTCATCATCGCCATAGGCGGCGGCATCGGCCTCGTCAACGGCGCGCTGATCGCGTGGTTCCGCTTGCAATCCATTGTCGTTACGCTCGCGACGATGTTCATGGTGCAAGGCGTCACGCTGCTCATCCAGAACAAGCCGGGCGGCAGCATCGGCGAACAATTCGGCGGCTTTCTCACGGCCGACCTGATTCCCGACAAGATACCGATGTCGGCTGTCCTGCTCGTCGTGGCTTTGCTCGTGTGGTCGTTCATCAAGCGCACGCGCTTTGGCGTCGGTCTCTATGCGCTTGGCAGCGACCCCGATGGCGCGTATGCCAACGGCATGCCGGTCACGCGTTATCGCATCGCGACCTATGCGCTCGCAGGCATGTTCTACGCGGCAGCGGGCCTATACGTGTCGGCGCAGACGGGTTCGGCCGATCCGCTCGTCGGCCGCCCGCTCCTGCTTTCCATGTTCACGGCGGTCGTGCTCGGCGGCACGTTGCTTGGTGGCGGTCGTGGCGGTTGCGTTGGAAGCGTGTTCGCCGCAATGACGCTGATGATCACGGTGAACATCCTGCTCGTCTTGAACGTATCGGCGTTCTTCACGACGATTGCCGAAGCCGTGATCCTGATTCTCGCGGTGCTCGGTTCTTCCATCGGCAAGCAGTCGGCGGCGCACGAGTGCGCGCGGCAGGCTTCGCAATGGCTCAAGGCCGTGCGAACGGGCACGCGTGCACGCGATGACGGCCATGCGCGGCACGTGGCGTTCGAAGTCGGCGATTATCGTCCCATCGAGAACAAGGAGTTGAAGGGCCGCGCGATCCCGGACTGGATCGAGCGCAATCGCGAATGGGTCAAGTACGTGATTCCCGCGTACCTGCTGTTCTTCGGCGTGGTCGTCATCACGGGCTTCGTCTATGGTCCGGGCGTGCTGATCAGCGCGAACTTCTATAGCAGCCTGCTCACGCTGACCTTGTTTCTCGCGGTCCTCGGTCTCGGTCAAGGCGCGGTCATTCTCACCGGCGGTCTCGATCTGTCGATGCCGTGGCTCATCACGCTATCGGGCGTACTGTTGACGGGTCTCACGCATGGCTTGAACGGCGCCGCGGTCTGGGCGGTGCCGGTCGTGCTCGGCGTGGGCCTGCTCGTGGGCATCTTCAACGGCGTGGGCGTCGTCATGCTCGGCTTGCCGCCGATTGTCGTGACGCTGGCGGCGAACGGCCTGCTGCAAGGTCTCACGCTCATCTATTGCAATGGCTCGCCGCAAGGCTGGACGCCGTCCGTGATCAGCGAGTTCGTCAATGCTCGTCTCGGTCCGCTGTCGCTAGCCGCCTGGAGCGTGCCGCTGTTTCTCGCGATTGCCTTGCTGCTGTTGCATCGGACGCCGTTCGGCAGGCGCGTCTATGCGGTCGGCAATTCGCCGATTGCCGCGCGTCTTTCCGGCGTGCGCGTCGGCTCCACGTTGATCGCGGTGTATTGTCTTTCGGGTCTGTGTTCCGCGCTCGTCGGCTTGCTGCTCGCGGGCTTCAGTTCGCAGGCGTTTCTCGGCATGGGCGATCCTTATCTCTTGCCTTCCATTGCCGTGGTCGTGGTCGGCGGCGCGCTCATCACGGGCGGACGCGGTCACTATCTCGGCGTGTTCGGCGGAGCGCTTTTGCTTACCGCGCTCGGCACTTTGCTCGCGGGCACGACCGTGCCGCCAGCGGTCCGCGACATCATCAATGGCCTCGTCGTTCTCGCTGCGGTGATCACGTTGCGCGACAAGCGAGGTTGACGAGCCGCTCATAAAAACCGGAGGAGACACAAGAAATGAACCCAAGGCAAATAGCGATCATCGGTACAGGACGCATCGGCAGGGCGTGGGCCATCGTGTTTGCGCGCGCGGGCTTCAGCGTGAATCTGCATGATGCGTCGAAGGACATGCTGAACGGCGCGATCGCTTCGATACGGGAAAGCGTGGACGACCTCGCGTCGTTCAAGCTGACCGACGAGTCGACCGATGCCATCGTCGCGCGCATCAAGACTTGCGAGTCGCTCGAGGAAGCCGTGTCCGACGCGGCTCTCGTGCAGGAGAACATCGCGGAAATGGTCGAGCCCAAGCGCGAACTATTCGCGCAACTCGACCGCCTGACTCATCCCAATGCGCTGCTTGCCAGTTCGACCTCGGGCCTGCCTGCATCGACCTTTACGCAAGGCTTGAAGGGCGGCGCGCGCTGCCTCGTCGCGCATCCGGTGAATCCGCCTTCGCTCGTGCCGCTCGTCGAGCTATGCGGCGCGCCGTGGACCGCGCCCGAAGCGATCGAACGAGCGCGCGCCATCTACGAAGCGGCGGGACAGAAGCCCGTGACCGTGAATCGTGAAATTTCGGGCTTTCTGCTCAACCGCCTGCAAGGCGCGGTGCTCGACGAAGCGCTCAGTCTCTATGCGCAGGGTTACGCCACGGCGGCCGACCTCGATACGGTCATGCGCGATGGTCTCGCCATGCGCTGGTCGTTCATGGGTCCGTTCGAAACGATCGATCTGAACGCGCCAGGCGGCGTCGCGGATTACGCGGCGCGCTATAGCGGCACATATCGCAACATCACGGCGACGCGCGTGCCTTTCGACTGGCCCGAAGAGATATTGACTAAGCTCGACGCCGAACGCCGCGCCGTTCTGCCGCCCGATCAGATCGAAAACCGCAGTAGCTGGCGCGATCGCAGGCTGATGGCGTTGATCGCTCACCGCCTCGCGGACAAGGACAAGGCGTAGCCACGCCACAACCAGGAAGGAGACGACGATGCCCGAAACCCGCTTGCTGGTCGATGCCAACAATCATCTGGGTGAAGGACCGCTTTGGGACGTGAAGGAGGAGAAGCTCTACTGGATCGACAGTACCGCCGCCGAAATCTATAGCTGCCGCGCCGATGGCAGCGAGGTCGAACGCTACTTCGTGCCGCGTCATATCGGTTCCATGGCGCTGCGTGAACAAGGCGGCGCGGTGGTCGCGCTCGCGAACGGGCTGCATTTCTACGATTTCGACGCGCAGACGGTGCAGTTTATCGGCGACCCGGAAAGCGACGATCCCGAAACGCGCTTCAACGACGGCAAGGTGGATCGGCAAGGGCGGTTCATTGCGGGCACCATGTCTTACGACTTCGATCGCTACTTTGCGGATCGCGGCCAGCGTTCCACGAAAAGCGGCGGACTTTATCGGCTCGATACGGACGGCAAGATCGCGCATCTGGACAGCGGCATCAGTTGTTCGAACGGTCCATGCTGGAGCCCGGACAACCGCACTTTCTACTTCACCGACACGTATAGCAAGGAGATGTACGCGTACGACTACGACATCGAAACGGGCGCCATATCGAACAAGCGGCTGTTTGCTTCCGCGCGCGACATGGCCGGCACATTCGATGGCGCGACGGTCGATTCCGAAGGCTACGTATGGTCCGCGCTGGTGTTCGGCGGGCGCATCCTGCGCTTCGCGCCCGATGGCTCGCTCGACCGTGTCGTGCCGTTTCCGGTTCGCAATCTGACGAGCGTGATGTTCGGCGGCCCGAATCTCGACATTCTTTACGTCACGACGATGGGCCGCCCGATGTGGGGCATTCCGCAGAAAGAGCGCGACAAGGGTGGTCTTTTCGCGGTGACGGGACTCGGCGTGACAGGCCTTCCAGAGCCGCGTTTTGCGGGGTGAGATTCGAACGCCCGACGCTTAACTCTTTACGATCCACACCGAGTTGAGATCGTGGGCGTCGCCTTCCGTTACCGTCAACTTGCCTGCCTCGATGAGGCGGGCAAAGCGCCACTTGCAGAAGAGATCGCTGCGTCCCGAACGATGCATGGCCGCGCCAAGCATCTCGCTGCTTGCGAGCTTGGCCGGGGCGCCCGACGCGAGCGCGATGAAGTCCGCGTCGTAATGATCGATGGGATGCGAAGCGAGCTTGCCGTCTTCCCACACACGCACGGCTTCCCCATCTTCCTTGAGCGCGGCCCATTCGTTCGCGAGTTGCGTGCGCAGGCCGGCGCTTGCGGGCTTGCGTGCCGCGACGAGCGCGGCGGCCGCGCCGACATCCAGCGCCAGCGCTTGTCCCTTGGGAATCGCGCGAGCCACGGCGCGCAGGCTCGCATCGATTTCGCTCACGGGCACGTCCGCGTCGCGCAGCCACCAGTGCGCGCGTCGACGCAGCGCTTGTTCCACATCGCCTGCCTCGGCCCAGATCACTACCTCGGACGCCTGAGTCGTAAGGTCGGCGAGGCGCCGGTTCATGTCGCGTAACTCGCCATACCAGTCCATCGACGCTTCGTCTTGCGGATCGAAGCCGCCGCACGCGTAGAGCGCCTTCATGAAGCCGACGCGCGCATCGGGCGAGCCGGTGTCGACATCGACGAGCGGGCCGATCGAGCCATCGTCGAGGATATCGATGACGGGATCGCGCAACGCCGTGCGCAACATGGCCGCGGCCGAGCCGCCCTGACATAGGTGATGGATGGTTTTCATCGGATTCTCCTCTTCAACGACATACCTTCAACGACACATCGCCGACCCCTCCGGCGCGTGAAGCCGCAGACTATAGCGGAATTCGTATCTCGAATTTAGCGGTCGGTCCCGGTTTTCTTCCCGGACCGGGTCCCCGCTTTATTCCTCACCGCGCTCATGGGACTAAAGTCCAATACCGGTTCAAGAGCCGCGCGTCTATTCTCCAGCGAGAAATCAAGAGCCGGGGCGTGGACACAGCGCCTCGTGGTGCTGCCGAACTTCACGCCTGATCCAATGAGCGATGCGACGCCAACCGTGGCCGTGGTCGATGACGACGAATCGGTCTGCCGGGCACTCAAGCGGCTGCTGCGTGCGGCCGGCATGGCGTCGGCGAGCTTCGGCACGGGCGACGCGTTGCTCGCCGCACTCGACGAAAACGACGCCGCATGGCGGCCCGACTGCATCGTGCTCGACGTGCAGATGCCAGGCATCAACGGGCTGGAAGTGCAACGGCGTCTGGCGGGCACCGACATGCCAATCGTCTTCGTCACGGCTCACGACGATCCCGCCGTGCGCGATACGGCGCTCGCCGCGGGAGCCGCGGCCTATCTGCATAAACCATTCGACGACGAAGTGTTCATCGGCGCGGTGCGCGCGGCCATTGCACGCGTGCGCGAGGCGCCATGACGTCCTTCCCGGCACCGCATAAAACGACGACACATGGAACGAGGGCCGGTTGCGTGCGCAGACGGTCAGGCATCGACGAAAACACTGAGAGGGAGTACCGAAATGAACAGCACGTTTCAAACCGCGCGGAGCCGGCGCGTGCGCCTGTCATCGAGCGTGGCGCTCATGCTTGCGACCGCGGTAACGCTCGAAGCAGCCGCGCAGCAGGCGATCTATTACCCCGCGCGCGGCCAAAGCCAGAGCCAGCAGGGCAATGACGTATCGCAATGCCAGCAATGGGCGAAGCAGAACACTGGTATCGATCCGATGGCACTCGCGCAGCAGGCTAACCAGCCACCGCCAACGCAGCAACAGGGCGGACGCGTGCGTGGCGCGGCGGGCGGGGCGGCAGCGGGCGCCGCGATGGGTGCGATAGCCGGTGACGCGGGCAAGGGCGCGGCAGCGGGTGCGGCGGGCGGTGCAGTAATGAGCGGGGTGCATCAACGGCAGCAGCGGCGTGCGGCCGCGTCGCAGCAGCAGGCCAATCAGCAACAGGTCTCGCAGGAGATGACGACCTTCAACCGGGCCGTGTCCGCCTGCATGACGGGACGCGGCTACACCGTGCAATAGACGCGAGCCACGCGAGCGGAGACACTTATGCCGACTTCACCTTTGCGGATCTTCAAAGCCCCCGCTCCGGCTTCGTCGGCGTTCGTGCGCTGGCGGCGCGCGGGCATGCGCTTCGTCGGCGTCTCGTTGATGTTCGCCATCGCGGCATGCGAGAAGCAAGCGAGCGCGCCCAAGCCCGCCGCGCCCGAAGTCACCGTGATGACCGTCGAAGGCCGCGACACGCCCGTCACGTTCGAATTCGTCGCGCAGACGCAGAGCTCGCGCGAAGTGGAGATCCGCGCACGCGTGGAAGGCTTCCTCGAAAAGCGCCTCTACACCGAAGGCGCGCTCGTGAAAGCAGGGCAGGTGATGTTTCAGATGGATCGCAAGCCGTTCGAGGCTTCGCTGCAAACCGCGCGCGGCCAGCTCGCGCAACAGCAGGCGCGGCTCACCGTGACCAAGGCGAATCTCGCGCGGGTGCGTCCGCTCGAAGCGCTGAACGCCGTCAGCAAGAAGGATCTCGACGACGCCATCGGCAACGAGAAATCCGCACAGGCCTCGGTGATCGCCGCGCAAGGCGAAGTACAGAACGCCGAACTCAATCTGGGCTACACCACCATCAAGAGTCCGCTCACCGGCTTGTCGAGCTATGCGCGCATGCAGGAAGGCAGCTATCTTTCGGCAGGCAATTCGAGCCTGCTGACTTCGGTCGCGCAACTCGATCCCATGTGGATCAACTTCAGTCTCTCGGAAAACGAGGTCTTGAGCTATCGCGATCAGATCGCGAAAGGACGCCTGACCGCGCCCGCTGACAAGCGTTATATCGTCGAAGTCATTCTCGCCGATGGCTCGCGCTATCCGGATACCGGCCCGGTCGATTTCTTCGCGCCTTCGTATAACAAGGACACGGGCACGTTCCTCGTGCGCGCGGTGCTGCCGAACAAGGCCGGGCAGTTGCGCCCCGGCCAGTTCGTGCGGGCGCTGGTGCATGGCCTCACGCGGCCGAACGCCATTCTCGTGCCGCAACGCGCCGTGTTGCAGGGCGCGAAAAGCCACTACGTATGGTTGCTCGACAAGGACGGCAAGACGCCGCGCGAGCAAGTGGTGGAGGTGGGCGACTGGCTCGGCGACAACTGGTTCATATCGGATGGTCTGCGCGCGGGCGACCGCGTGATCGTCGATGGCGCGATACGCGTGTCCGCGGGCGCGCCCGTCAACGTGAAGGGCGATGCCGCGCCCGTTGCGCCGCCAGGCGAAGCGACCATCAAGGTCGAGCCAGCCCAACAGGCGAAGTGAGCGAAGGCCGCCATGAAATTCTCTCACTTCTTCATCGACCGGCCTATCTTCGCGATGGTCGTGTCGATCGTCATCACGCTCGCGGGCGTCATTGCCATGCTCGCATTGCCGATCGCGCAGTATCCGGACATCACGCCCGCGCAGGTCACGGTGACGGCTCAGTATCCCGGCGCAAGCGCGGATGTCGTCACCAACAACGTGGCCGCGCCGATCGAGCAGCAGGTGAACGGCGCGGACAACATGATCTACATGAACTCGTCGAGCTCATCGACGGGACAAATGACGCTCAACGTGTTTTTCGATATCGGCACCAACCCGCAACTCGCGCAAGTGGACGTGCAGAATCGCGTGAACCTTGCGTTGCCGCAGTTGCCGCAATCGGTGCAGGCGCAAGGGGTGCAGGTACAGAAGAAGTCGTCGGCGTTCATGATGGTGATCGCCATCTATTCTCCGAGCAACCGCTACGACGCGACGTATATCGCCAACTACGCGAACATCTACGTGCTCGATGCACTGAAGCGCATTCCCGGCGCCAATCAGGCGAGCATCTTCGGCTTTCCGGATTACGCGATGCGCATCTGGCTCAAGCCCGAACGCATGGCACAGCTCGGCGTGACGCCTTCTCAAGTGCAGAGCGCGGTGTCCAATCAGAACCAGCAGTTTGCGGTGGGCAGTATCGGACAATCGCCGACGGGCACGCCCGTGCAGCAGTCGTTCGCCGTCACCACCACGGGACGGCTCGCCACGCCTGCCGAGTTCGAGAACATCATCATTCGCGCGCAGAACGGAGGCGCCGCTATCGTGCGCTTGAAAGACGTGGCGCGCGTCGAACTCGGACAGAAGGATTATTCGATCCGCAGCCGCTTTCAGGGCAAGCCCGCAACGGTGATCGCCGTGTATCAGCAGCCGGGCGCGAACGCGCTCGATGTATCGAAGCAAGTGCGCGCCACGCTCGAACAGATGAAGAAGTCATTTCCGGAAGGGATCGACTATCGCGTTTCGATGGATACCACCGAGTTCACGCGCGCTTCGATCGCCGATGTGATCCACACCTTCTTCGAAGCACTCGTGCTCGTGGTGATCGTCGTGTATCTGTTCCTGCAGAGCATACGCGCGACGCTCATTCCGGTGCTGGCGGTGCCGGTGTCGATCGTCGGCACGTTCGTGGGCATGTCGCTGCTCGGCTTTTCCATCAACATGCTCACGTTGTTCGGGATGGTGCTGGCGATAGGGATCGTGGTGGACGATGCCATCGTCGTGATCGAGAATGTCGAGCGCAACATGACGGTCTTCAAGCTGCCGCCGAAAGAAGCCGCGAAGCGCGCAATGGACGAAGTCTCGGGACCGGTCGTCGCTATCGTGCTCGTGCTGTGCGCGGTGTTCGTGCCCGTGGCGTTTCTCGGTGGCATCACCGGGCAGTTGTACAAGCAGTTCGCCATCACGATCGCCATATCCGTGGTGTTCTCCGGGATCGTTGCGTTGACCTTGTCGCCCGCGCTCGCGGCACTGCTGCTCAAGCCCGAGCATGGCAAGAAGGCGCGCTTTTTCGCGTGGTTCGACAACGGCTTCGCGAAGATGACGCGCGCTTATTCGCGCTCGGTGGCGTTCGTCATCAAGCGCTCGATCCTCATGTTGCTGATCTTCGCGGGCATGATCGGCCTTTCGATCTGGATGGTGAAGTCGATACCCACGAGCTTCTTGCCGCCCGAGGACCAGGGGTATCTGCTCGGCGCGGTGATCATGCCCGATGCCGCGAGCCTCGACCGCACCGGAGAAGTCTCGGAACGCGTAACCGATTACTTCATGAAGCAGCCAGGCGTGGACAGTATCACCACGGTGGATGGCTTCAGCCTGCTCGACAGTCAGACGAAGAACAACGCGGGTACGTTCTTCGTCGGCTTCAAGAGTTTCGATGAGCGCTACTCGTCCGCGAACATTCGCACGCAAAATGCGCGCGCCGTGCTGCTCGGCGCGTACAAGAATTTGTCCACGGTGAGTCAGGGTATCGTGCTGCCCGTCAATCCGCCTTCCATTCCGGGCCTTGGCACGACGGGCGGTTTGGAGATGTGGATACAAAGCAAGGGCGATGCGGGCAGCGCGCAGATATCGGCCAGGGTCCAGGATTATCTGGCGAAAGCGAAGCAACGGCCCGAATTGCAGGGCGTGACATCCACGTTCAACGCCAACGCGCAACAGCTTCAAGTCGAAGTGGATCGTGCCAAGTCCGAAACGCTCGGCGTTCCGGTGCAGGATGTCTACAGCGCGATGCAGACCATGTTCGGTTCGCTCTACGTCTCGCAGTTCAACAAGGACAGCCGTCTGTGGCAAGTGATCCTGCAGGCGGAATCGTCGGAGCGTCGCACGCCCGAGGACTTGAATCGCATCTTCGTGCGCGGCAGTTCAGGCGAAATGGTGCCGTTGAAATCCGTAGTCACGTACAAGTACGTGACCGGTCCCGATCTGATCACGCGCTTCAACAATTTTCCCGCAGTGAAGATCACGGCCAACGCCGCGCCCGGTTACAGCACGGGGCAGGCCATGGCCGCGCTGCAGGACATTGCGACGAGCACGTTGCCGCAGGACTACGGTATTGCGTGGAGCGGTCAGGCATACGAGGAACAGAGCTCGGGCAGTTCATCGGCGATGGTGTTCGTCTTCGGCCTCGTCATGGTGTTCCTGATTCTCGCCGCGCAATACGAGAAGTGGTCGTTGCCGATGGGCGTCTTGCTCGCCGTGCCCTTCGCCTTGTTCGGCGCACTGCTCGCCATTCTGCTTCGCGGGCTCGACAACAACGTGTACTTTCAGATCGGCCTCACCATGCTCGTTGCGCTCGCGGCGAAGAACGCCATTCTGATCTTCGAGTTCGCGGTGCTCAACCGCGAAGCGGGCAAGTCCATCTACGAGTCCGCGATGACCGCCGCATCCGAGCGCTTGCGCCCGATTGTGATGACATCGCTCGCGTTCATTCTCGGCTGCGTGCCGCTTGCGATTGCGACGGGGGCATCGGCGAATAGCAGGCATTCCATCGGCACGGGTGTGATCGGCGGGATGCTGGGCGCCACGCTCATCGCCGTGTTCTTCATCCCGATGTTCTATTACGTCATCGAGACCATGAGCGCCAGGTTCGGGTCGAAGAAGAAAGGCGAAGGCAAGGGCGAAGCGGGTTCATCGCCCGCGGCGGACCATGACGGGCCCGCAACGCACGGAGGCGAATGACATGCGCTCAACCATAGCCATGAAACCGTCATCGCGTGTGATCGTGCTGATCGTGTCGTCGATGCTCGGCGGTTGTCTGCTCGGGCCGAATTACGAGCGTCCCGCCATCGAAACGCCCGATAGCTTTCGCTTCGCCGCACAGCAATCGAACGAGATCGCCAACACGGCATGGTGGGAGCAATTTCAGGACCCCGCGTTGAATCAGTTGATCGCCATTGCGTTGCAGGAGAACAAGGATGTGAAGATCGCGGCGGCGCGCGTCGATGAATTCCTCGGGCAATTTCAAGTCACGCGTTCGCAGCTGTTTCCGCAAGTGGGATTGGGCGCGAATGCCGAGCGCGAGCGCTTACCCATCGGGTCCGCGCAATTGCCGCCGGGCGTAGGCACGGTCATCAATCAGTATCAGCTCGCGTTGAATGCTTCGTGGGAAATAGACGTGTTCGGGCGCTTGCGGCGTCAGACGGAAAGCGCACGCGCTAGTCTGCTTGCAAGTGAGGAAGGCCGCCGAGCGACTATTTTGTCGTTGGTGGCTTCGGTGGCATCGACCTACATCACGCTCGTTTCGCTCGACCGGCAACTCGATATTGCGCGAGCCACGGTCAAGAGCCGGCAGGAGTCCGTGATCGTGTTCGGCCTGCGCTTTCAATACGGCGAAGTCTCGCAGATGGAACTGGCGCAGTCGCAGTCGGAGTATCAGGCCGCGCTCGCGACGATTCCGCAACTCGAACAGCAGATCGCCACGCAAGAAAACGCGTTGTCCATTCTGCTGGGCCGTAATCCGCAAGGCATCGCACGCGACCGCGAACTCGACGATCTGGCCACGCCGCAAGTCCCAGAAGGTCTGCCCTCGGAGTTGCTCACGCGGCGGCCGGATCTGCGTCAGGCGGAGCAGAACCTGATCGCGGCGAATGCGCAGATTGGCGCGGCGCGGGCGCTGTATTTTCCGTCGATATCGCTCACGGGCCTCTTCGGCACTGCAAGCACGCAATTCTCGCAACTCTTCACGGGAGCGGCGCGCGTGTGGTCGTTCGCGGGTGCCGTGACGCAGCCCATCTTCACGGGCGGAGCGATCAGCGGACAAGTCAAGGCGGCGGAGGCGCAGCAGCAACAAGCGCTTTTCTCCTATGAAAAAGCGATTCAAGTGGCGTTTCAGGATGTCGACGACAGTCTCATCACGCTAACCAAGAGCCGCGAAGCACGCGATGTGCAGGGCCGTCAGGTCGATGCCTTGCGTACCTATGCCAATCTCGCGCGGCTGCGTTACGAGGGTGGCTACACGAGCTATATCGAAGTGCTTGATGCGGAACGCAGCCTCTTCCAGTCGCAGTTGAGCTATACGCAGACGCAGGCCGCCGCGCTCAATGCCATGGTTTCGCTCTACAAGGCGATGGGCGGCGGCTGGGTCGCGGAAGCCGAGCAACGCACGGCAGTGGTCTACGACACGCGCGGCGCGGTGGTCAAACGCGATGCGAAGGACGAGCCATCGCCATGAACGCGCGCGCCAACATGCGTTTGATCGCCTGTCACGAATGCGATCTCCTGCAACATGAAACCGTGCTGCAAAGAGGCGGCGTCGCGCGCTGTGCACGTTGCGGCGCGCCGCTGTATCGCAATCGTCCCGATGGACTGAATCGCGCGCTTGCCTGCACGCTCGCCGCCCTCACGATGTTCTGCATCGCCAATGCGTTTCCTATCGTGGGACTCGAAGTGAGCGGCACGGTGGTTCAAACCACCCTGCTCGGCGCGGTGCGTGTGCTTTACGCCGATGGCATGTGGCCCATCGCGGGGCTCGTGCTCGCGACCACGTTCATCATGCCGCTTGCCGAGATGTGCGCCATGGCGTGGCTGCTCGTTTCACTGAGCAGGGGTTACGCGCCGCGTGCCGGACGTGCCGCCTTTCGCGCGTTGCATACGGTGCGGCCGTGGGGCATGACCGAGGTGCTGATCCTCGGCTTTCTCGTGGCGCTCGTGAAACTTGCGCATATCGCGAGTGTCGTGCCTGGCCTTGCGCTCTTTGCATTCGGCGGCGTCATGCTGCTGATCTCGGGCGCTTCGGCATCGTTCGATCCGCGCGAGGCATGGGCATTGATCTACAAAAGCAGCCTCGCCGATGCCCCTGCTTATCGCGGCCACGCGCGCACCGCGAAACAAGCGGGCTTCTTCGTCTGTCACGATTGCGCGCTCGTCTCCAAGGCGCCGCCGCATGCGCACGACGGAAACTGTCCGCGTTGTCATGCACGGCTGCACTTTCGCAAGCCCGACAGCATCGAGCGAACGTGGGCGCTGCTGATCGCCGCGATGGTGCTCTACGTTCCCGCCAACGTGCTGCCCGTGATGGATACGAGTTCGCTCTTCGGCGCGCAGAAGGACACCATCATGAGCGGTGTCGCGTATCTGTGGACTTCGGGTTCATGGCCACTCGCGGTGCTGGTGTTCATCGCGAGCATTGCCGTGCCAATGCTCAAGATACTCGCGCTGCTCATGCTCGTCGTCAGCACGCAGATGCGCTCGCGCTGGCTGCCCGCGCGGCGCACGAAGATCTATCGCATCGTCGAGTTCGTCGGTCGCTGGTCGATGCTCGATATTTACGTGATCACCGTGCTCGTCGCGCTCGTGCAGTTCAATGCGCTGGCGACGATACGCGCGGGCGCCGCCGCCATTGCTTTCGGTGGAGTCGTCGTGCTGACGATGTTCGCGGCAATGGCATTCGACCCGCGTCTCATCTGGGACGCCGCGGACCAAGGACATGGCTGAACCTCCCGATATCAAGCGAGCGCCTCCGGATGAATTTCCCGAAGCCTTGCCCGCCCGCCGCCCGCGCTTCGGCATTTCGCTGATCTGGCTCGTGCCGCTCATCGCGGTGCTGATCGGCGGATGGCTCGCGGTGCAGGCCATCCTCGAGAAAGGTCCGACGATCTCCATTACTTTCAACACGGGCGAGGGGCTCGAAGCGGGCAAGACCAAGCTCAAGTACAAGAACGTGGATATCGGCACGGTCAAGAGCGTGGTGCTCGCGCCGGATCACAAGCGCGTGATCGCATCGGCGGAAATGGCGAAGGATGCGGAACACATGCTCGTCGACGACACACGCTTCTGGGTCGTGCGCCCGCGCATTTCAGGCGGCACGGTGTCGGGCCTCGGCACGTTGATCGGAGGCGCGTTCATCGGCGTGGATGTGGGCGTGAAGAGCGCGAAGCGTCACGACTATACCGGGCTCGAATCGCCGCCTGTCATCACGGCGGACGTGCCGGGGCGCGAGTTCGTGTTGAAGAGCCCGACCATGGGTTCGCTCGATGCCGGTGCACCGATCTACTTCAGGCGTCTCCAGGTGGGACAGGTGACCGCCTATGAGCTCGATGCGGACGGCATGGGCGTGACCATCCACATTTTCGTCAACGCCCCTTACGACAAGTACGTCAAGCTCGATACGCGCTTCTGGCAGGCGAGCGGCGTGGACGTCAAGCTCGATTCGACCGGTGTGAAGATGGACACGGAATCGCTCGTCGCGATACTTGTGGGCGGGCTCGCATTCGAAACGCCGGCGCCCTTGAAAGAGCTTGCCGATAGCTCTGATCATCAGGATCTGGCGGAAGCGCCTGCGAGCAGCGTGTTCCAGCTCTTCGGAACACGCCCCGAAGCGATGAAGCGGCATGATCGTATCGTCGATACCTACGTGTTCAATTTCAAGGAATCGGTGCGCGGTCTGTCGGTCGGCGCGGAAGTGGATTTTCGCGGTATCGTGCTCGGCGAAGTGACGGCCATCAATACGCAATACGATCCGGTGCGGCGGGAATTCAGCATCCCGGTACGCGTGAACTTCTATCCGGAACGCTTCACCATGCGCATACGGGCAGGCGACAAGACGGGACGTCTCGTGCCCGACCGGCATCAGCTCTTGCAATACATGGTCGAGCACGGCTTTCGCGGGCAATTGCGTACCGGTAGCATCCTGACGGGGCAGCACTATATCGCGGTCGATTTCTTCCCGAACACGCCGAAAGAAAAGATGGACACAAGCGGCGATCCGCCGGAAATTCCGACCGTGCCGGGCGGCTTGCAGTCATTGCAGGACTCCGTGCAGGCACTCGTGGCGAAGTTCAACAAGATTCCGATCGAAGGGATCAGCAACGACCTGCGCGATACGCTCAAACAGGCGCAGGTGCTTATCAAAACGCTCGACACCGACGTCGCGCCACAAGCGAAAGCAACGCTCGCGGCTGCACGCGATGCGCTCGGCGCGACGAGCCGCGCGTTGCAGAGCGACTCGCCGTTGCAGACCAGCACCGCCGAAACCATGCGTGAGTTGTCGCGCACGGCCGCTGCATTCCGCAATCTCGCGGAGTATCTCGAACAGCATCCGGAAGCGATACTGCGCGGCAAGCCGGAGGATAAAAGGTGATATACCGTTTCTTCGTTCCAGCGCTCATCGTCATGGTCGGCGCGTGTGGTGCATCGCCCAAGGCCGCGTTCTATACGTTAAGTCCCGAAGCCACACTGCAACCTGCCGCGAATGTCAGGCCCGTTCGCGTGACCGTGGGGCCCGTGACGGTTCCCGACCTTGTCGACAAGCCGCAAATGATCACGCGAACCATGCCGAACGAAGTGACCGTGAACGAGTACGCGCGCTGGGGCGAGCCGTTGAAAGAGAATATCGCGCGTACGTTGGCGGCGGATTTGTCGCGCGTGCTTGGCGTGGATAATGTGTCGATTTATCCGCCGAGTGCGGATATCAAGACCTATCAGCTACGCGTCGATGTGATGCATTTCGAATCCGTCATCGACGATTCCGTCACGCTCGATGCACTCTGGAGCCTTCGCGCCCCCGATGGTGTATCGCATTTCGACGGGCACACGCTCGTGCACGAAAACACGAAAGGCGATGGTTTCGCCGCCATCGCCGCGGCGCATAGCCGCGCGCTCGCGCAGATGAGCCGGCAGATCGCGGCCGCGCTCGGCGAGATGCGGCAATGAACGATGCATCACGTCGTAATTGAATCGCCTTCGGGCGCTTCGTGCGGCAGCGACCAGCCGAAGAATACCTGCGCGTCGTGCAGCTTGCCGGCTCGTATCGAGAGAATCTCCGTGTTGCGAAAGGCCTTGCCGTCGAGCATGCGCGCATCGTACGTGACGAACACATGTTCGCCGTCCTGCCTCATGTGAACGAAGTCGAAGGTGGCGATTGCGTTCGCGTTCGGCCAGCAACGCGCGAAGTAAGTCGCGCGGTCGAGACGGTTATCGCGAGGACTCGTGAAATGGAAGTCTTTCGCGATGAGCGCTTCGATGGCGGCACGATCCTTCTTCACATACGCTTCATATACACGTCGCGCGACTTCAACCGGGTCGAGAGTTTCGTCGGGCATGAGTTTCTCCTTTGCGATAGGCTTCGGGTTGCGAGCGCGATTCATCGTCACGTCTCATACGACGTTCGAGCGGTCGCGGAATCGACGCATGGTCACGCGTCGTGCGCAAAATCCAACAATAGCTTCGCATGAGACTTGAGTCGGAGGCGTGTGTTCCGGCTCTTGTCGACAGGAGACGGTTACATGCCAGCAAGACGCCTTATTTCCGCGCTGCTTAGCGCTGCATTGCTCGCCTCACTTCCCATTCAATCCGCCCTCGCGGACGATACCCCCACCGAAACGATTACCGTGGCAGGACTTTCCGAGCCTTCGGACATCCTGGTGGATCGCTGGGGCGTGCCGCATATCTACGCGGCCAACGACAGCGACGCGTTCTTCGTGCAAGGCTTCAACGCCGCGCGCGATCGTCTGTTCCAGATCGATCTATGGCGTCGTCGCGGGCTTGGCGAACTCGCCGAAGTCTTCGGGCCCGCGTATGTCGAGCAAGACAAGGCCACGCGGCTCTTTCTCTATCGCGGCGACATGGAGACCGAATGGAAGCGCTATGGACCCGATGCCAAGCCGGCCGCGACGCGCTTTGCAGCAGGCGTCAACGCGTATATCGACTGGCTTGCCGAGCACCCGGACCGCATGCCTTATGAGTTTCGCAAAGTCGGTTACTGGCCCGCGAAGTGGGGCGCGGACGATGTCGTGCGTATCCGCAGTCATGGCCTGACGCGTAATTTGACGAGCGAAGTGGCGCGTGCGCGCGTCGCATGCAAGAGTTCGCTCGATGCCGATTCGGTGCGCTTCGGTTTGCAGCCACAGTGGAAGCCGCAGATGCCCGCGGGTCTCGATCCATGCCTGCCCGACGATGTTCTCAAGGTCTTCACGCTGGCGACGCAAGGCGTGCGCGTGACGAAGGAATCGCTCAAGAGCGCGGATGCCTCGACTTCGATGATTGCCGCTGCCGACAATCCCGAGGAAATCACCGAGGGCAGCAATAACTGGGTGGTCGCGCCGGGCAAATCGGCGACGGGCCGCGCGATCATGGCGAACGATCCGCATCGCGCTTATGCCGCGCCGAGCCTGCGCTATATCCAACAAATCAGCACGCCGACGCTCGATATCATCGGTGGCGGCGAGCCTTCCTCGCCGGGCATATCCATTGGTCATAACGGGTCCATTGCGTACGGTCTCACGATCTTCAACATCGATCAGGAAGATCTCTACGTCTACGAGTTGAACCCCGCCGATGCGCGGCAGTACCGCTACAAAGGTGCATGGGAGCCGATGCATGTCGTGCACGAGACGATCAACGTACGCGGCGCGGCGCCCGTCAAAGCGGACCTACTGTTCACGCGTCATGGTCCCGTCATCTACACGGAAGACAGCAAGCATCGCGCATTCGCCGTGCGTACCGCATGGCTCTCGCCGGGTATGTCGCCTTACTTCGATTCCATGCGCTACATGCGCGCGAAGAACTATGCGCAGTTCAAGTCGTCGCTTGCGACCTGGGGCGCGCCCACGGTGAATCAGGTCTATGCGGACACGCAAGGCAACATTGCTTGGGTGCCAAGCGGCCTTGCGCCTGTTCGTCCGAACTGGGATGGCCTCATGCCCGTTCCCGGCGATGGCCGCTATGAATGGTCCGGGTTCTGGCCGCGCGACGCAATGCCTTCGGTCTATAACCCGTCGCAAGGGTACTTCACTACATCGAATGAAATGAATCTGCCGGCGGGCTATCCCTATGCCGAACGCAAGCTCGGATTCGAATGGACCAACGGCTCGCGGCATCAGCGTATCGACGAAGTGTTGAAGTCGCTAGACAAGGTATCGATCGAAGATTCCGAGCGCTTGCAAAACGATGATGTGTCGATACCCGCACGTCGTCTCGTCGCGTTGTTGCAGCCTCTTTCCGGCGACGATGCCGACACGCGCGCGGCACTCGGCATGCTCAAGGGCTGGGATGCGCATATGCGCGCCGATTCGGCACAGGCCGCGCTCGAAGAGGTCTGGCTCTCGCGGCATCTCGGCCGCGCATTCAAGCAAGCTGTCTTGCCGAAGGACGCGGCGGCTTCATTCGGTGCGCCGGACACGGCCGTGATGCTCGACTCGCTCGAACATCCGGCCGCGCGTTTCGGTGACAACGCTGAAGCGAAACGCGATGCCGTGTTGCTGTCGAGCCTGCGCGACGCTTATGCGGAGATGTCGCGCTTGCAAGGCAACGACGCCACGCGCTGGCAGTGGGGCGGGCTTCAAACCAATCTCAACGCGCATCCACTGGCCGATGCCGTCGATGCCGACACGCGCGCAAAGCTCAACGTCGGGCCCATGGGCAAGGGCGGCAGTGCTTATACGCCGAATCAATCGACGTATCGCGCAAGCGATTTCCGCGAGACCAATGGACCATCGTTTCGCGTGATCGTCGATGTCGGCAATTGGGATGCATCGCGCGCGGTGAATCTGCCGGGCGAATCGGGCGATCCGGATAGCCCGCATTACCGCGATCTCGCGCAGATGTGGCTCGATGGCGAGTACTTCCCGCTGCTCTATTCGCGTAAGGCCGTCGAGGCCGCGACCGAGAAGCGCGTGCACCTTGTTCCAGAGACGCGTTGATCGCGCTTGAGTTTTTAGCAGGACGATGGGAATAGATTCCGGCATGGGCGGGTTTACGAATTGAAGCCTCAGCGCTCGAAGATTCAAGAGAGTCGAGCGTGTTCGATGAGGTTCCTGGGTCGTCATCGATCCAGCCAAACCCTTTCTTGCCGGAGTCTTGCATCATGAACATCATCGCCAAGGTTGTCGTGTCGCTCGTCGTTGTCGCTGCGCCTGCGCTTTCCTTTGCTCAAGGGTCGAGCGAACCGCTCACTCGCGCGCAGGTGAAAGCCGAGCTCGTGCAGATCGAGCAAGCGGGCTATTCAGTCGGGTCGGGCGACAGTACGAACTATCCGGCCGACATTCAGGCTGCGGAAGCAAAGGTCGCCGCGCAGCAGAACACCAATGAAACGAATGAGGCATACGGCGGCATGCATGAGAGCGGCGCGGCGTCAGGGACTGTGCATCGTGGGGCTGCGTCGCCTTCGTCATCGTCATCGTCGAATGCTTGTGTCGGCCCTGCGGACTTTTGCGTTCCGTTCTTTGGAAGTTAACTTTCTAAGCCGACCAGCCATGCACTTTGCTTTTGTCTTTCGAATAACTTGCTAAAGGCTGCAAACATCGCTTAGTGGCTGCCCGAAAATTATTTTCGAAAAGGGGGTTGCCATGCTGTCTTTCGCCAGTCATAATTCGCCTCCCGTTGAATGACGGCGCGCAAGAAAGCAAGCAGACAAGCGAAGCGATCAAAGCGCAATGCTCTTTAAAAACTAACAGCCGATAAGTGTGGGCACTTGATGGCGCGAGCGGTTCTGACCTTTCGGGGTTGGGACGTTTAGCGAAAGTTATCAAGTCTCACACAGTATTAGAGGAAGGTTTATCTGTCGAGAGACGGATTGATCATCGTCAGTACGTTGAGTGAGCGACCGGTTGGTAAAACAACCGAAAACAGTAACAGGCATTGAACTGAAGAGTTTGATCCTGGCTCAGATTGAACGCTGGCGGCATGCCTTACACATGCAAGTCGAACGGCAGCACGGGGGCAACCCTGGTGGCGAGTGGCGAACGGGTGAGTAATACATCGGAACGTGTCCTGTAGTGGGGGATAGCCCGGCGAAAGCCGGATTAATACCGCATACGATCTACGGAAGAAAGCGGGGGATCCTTCGGGACCTCGCGCTATAGGGGCGGCCGATGGCAGATTAGCTAGTTGGTGGGGTAAAGGCCTACCAAGGCGACGATCTGTAGCTGGTCTGAGAGGACGACCAGCCACACTGGGACTGAGACACGGCCCAGACTCCTACGGGAGGCAGCAGTGGGGAATTTTGGACAATGGGGGCAACCCTGATCCAGCAATGCCGCGTGTGTGAAGAAGGCCTTCGGGTTGTAAAGCACTTTTGTCCGGAAAGAAAACCTACCTGTTAATACCGGGTGGGGATGACGGTACCGGAAGAATAAGCACCGGCTAACTACGTGCCAGCAGCCGCGGTAATACGTAGGGTGCGAGCGTTAATCGGAATTACTGGGCGTAAAGCGTGCGCAGGCGGTCTGTTAAGACCGATGTGAAATCCCCGGGCTTAACCTGGGAACTGCATTGGTGACTGGCAGGCTAGAGTATGGCAGAGGGGGGTAGAATTCCACGTGTAGCAGTGAAATGCGTAGAGATGTGGAGGAATACCGATGGCGAAGGCAGCCCCCTGGGCCAATACTGACGCTCATGCACGAAAGCGTGGGGAGCAAACAGGATTAGATACCCTGGTAGTCCACGCCCTAAACGATGTCAACTAGTTGTTGGGGATTCATTTCCTTAGTAACGTAGCTAACGCGTGAAGTTGACCGCCTGGGGAGTACGGTCGCAAGATTAAAACTCAAAGGAATTGACGGGGACCCGCACAAGCGGTGGATGATGTGGATTAATTCGATGCAACGCGAAAAACCTTACCTACCCTTGACATGGACGAAACCCGGGTGAGAGCTTGGGGTGCTCGAAAGAGAATCGTCGCACAGGTGCTGCATGGCTGTCGTCAGCTCGTGTCGTGAGATGTTGGGTTAAGTCCCGCAACGAGCGCAACCCTTGTCCTTAGTTGCTACGCAAGAGCACTCTAGGGAGACTGCCGGTGACAAACCGGAGGAAGGTGGGGATGACGTCAAGTCCTCATGGCCCTTATGGGTAGGGCTTCACACGTCATACAATGGTCGGAACAGAGGGTTGCCAAGCCGTGAGGTGGAGCCAATCCCAGAAAACCGATCGTAGTCCGGATCGCAGTCTGCAACTCGACTGCGTGAAGCTGGAATCGCTAGTAATCGCGGATCAGCATGCCGCGGTGAATACGTTCCCGGGTCTTGTACACACCGCCCGTCACACCATGGGAGTGGGTTTTACCAGAAGTGGCTAGTCTAACCGCAAGGAGGACGGTCACCACGGTAGGATTCATGACTGGGGTGAAGTCGTAACAAGGTAGCCGTATCGGAAGGTGCGGCTGGATCACCTCCTTTCTCGAGCTTAAACGCTCGCCCACTCAAGTGTTCACGCTTATCGGCTGTCAGAAAGACAGGCTAAGGGTCTGTAGCTCAGTCGGTTAGAGCACCGTCTTGATAAGGCGGGGGTCGTTGGTTCGAATCCAACCAGACCCACCACCCGGGCAAGCGGTGCTTAAAACGACCAAGCGAGCAGACTGAGTCAGGCACACACGGGGGGATTAGCTCAGCTGGGAGAGCACCTGCTTTGCAAGCAGGGGGTCGTCGGTTCGATCCCGTCATCCTCCACCAATCCTCAATGCACAGCGCTGAACGCGGGGTTCAACGTTGCGCATTGGCGATTGAGCCAGTCAGCGCGGGTAGGTGATCGAATTTGATCATGCTATCGGCTGTCGTTCTTTAACAATCTGGAAGAAGTAGTAAAGAGATTATTCGAAAGCACTTAGAGATGGGTGTGAGTAGGGTAATCAGGGTTGTGATTGTATCAAGTATGAAAAGGTGATCGAAAGATTGCTTTGGAATACGGCACAACGCGAATACTCAACCTATGACGGTGGGCTTAAAGGCAGCAATGCTGGCAGACACACTCGTTATAGGGTCAAGCGAACAAGTGCATGTGGTGGATGCCTTGGCGATCACAGGCGATGAAGGACGCGGTAGCCTGCGAAAAGCGGTGGGGAGCTGGCAAACGAGCTTTGATCCACCGATATCCGAATGGGGAAACCCGGCCCGAATGGGTCATCCTAAGCTGAATCCATAGGCTTAGTGAAGCGAACGCGGTGAACTGAAACATCTAAGTAACCGCAGGAAAAGAAATCAACCGAGATTCCCAGAGTAGTGGCGAGCGAAATGGGATCAGCCTGTACTCTTTATCTGTGTTGTTAGCTGAACGCTCTGGAAAGTGCGGCCATAGCAGGTGATAGCCCTGTAAGCGAAAACAGCGTGGAAGAACTAGGGGTACGACAAGTAGGGCGGGACACGTGAAATCCTGTCTGAAGATGGGGGGACCATCCTCCAAGGCTAAATACTCGTGATCGACCGATAGTGAACCAGTACCGTGAGGGAAAGGCGAAAAGAACCCCGGGAGGGGAGTGAAATAGATCCTGAAACCGCATGCATACAAACAGTCGGAGCCTCGCAAGGGGTGACGGCGTACCTTTTGTATAATGGGTCAGCGACTTACGTTCAGTAGCGAGCTTAACTGATTAAGGCAGGCGTAGCGAAAGCGAGTCCGAATAGGGCGATCAGTTGCTGGGCGTAGACCCGAAACCAAGTGATCTATCCATGGCCAGGTTGAAGGTGCGGTAACACGTACTGGAGGACCGAACCCACTAACGTTGAAAAGTTAGGGGATGAGCTGTGGATAGGGGTGAAAGGCTAAACAAACTTGGAAATAGCTGGTTCTCTCCGAAAACTATTTAGGTAGTGCCTCGTGTATCACCTTCGGGGGTAGAGCACTGTCATGGTTGTGGGGTCCATTGCGGATTACTACGCCATAGCAAACTCCGAATACCGAAGAGTGCAATCACGGGAGACAGACATCGGGTGCTAACGTCCGGTGTCAAGAGGGAAACAACCCAGACCGCCAGCTAAGGTCCCAAAGATTGGCTAAGTGGGAAACGAAGTGGGAAGGCAAAAACAGTCAGGAGGTTGGCTTAGAAGCAGCCACCCTTTAAAGAAAGCGTAATAGCTCACTGATCGAGTCGTCCTGCGCGGAAGATGTAACGGGGCTCAAGCCAGTCACCGAAGCTGCGGATGCATATTTATATGCATGGTAGGAGAGCGTTCCGTAAGCCTGCGAAGGTGCGTTGAAAAGCGTGCTGGAGGTATCGGAAGTGCGAATGCTGACATGAGTAGCGATAAAGGGGGTGAAAAGCCCCCTCGCCGTAAGCCCAAGGTTTCCTACGCAACGTTCATCGGCGTAGGGTGAGTCGGCCCCTAAGGCGAGGCAGAAATGCGTAGCTGATGGGAAGCAGGTCAATATTCCTGCACCATTGTTAGATGCGATGGGGGGACGGATCGCGGAAGGTTGTCCGGGTGTTGGACGTCCCGGTCGCTGCATTGGAGAAGGTGCTCAGGCAAATCCGGGCACATAATTCAAGGGTGTGGCGCGAGCTTCCTCGGAAGCGAAGCAATTGGAAGTGGTTCCAAGAAAAGCCTCTAAGCTTCAGTCTAATAGTGACCGTACCGCAAACCGACACAGGTGGGCGAGATGAGTATTCTAAGGCGCTTGAGAGAACTCGGGAGAAGGAACTCGGCAAATTGGTACCGTAACTTCGGGATAAGGTACGCCTCTGTAGCTTAACCAGCCTGCGCTGGAAGGGTGAAGAGGTTGCAATAAACTGGTGGCTGCGACTGTTTAATAAAAACACAGCACTCTGCAAACACGAAAGTGGACGTATAGGGTGTGACGCCTGCCCGGTGCCGGAAGATTAAATGATGGGGTGCAAGCTCTTGATTGAAGTCCCGGTAAACGGCGGCCGTAACTATAACGGTCCTAAGGTAGCGAAATTCCTTGTCGGGTAAGTTCCGACCTGCACGAATGGCGTAACGATGGCCACACTGTCTCCTCCCGAGACTCAGCGAAGTTGAAGTGTTTGTGATGATGCAATCTCCCCGCGGCTAGACGGAAAGACCCCATGAACCTTTACTGTAGCTTTGCATTGGACTTTGAACCGATCTGTGTAGGATAGGTGGGAGGCTATGAAACCGGAACGCTAGTTTCGGTGGAGCCGTCCTTGAAATACCACCCTGGTTTGTTTGAGGTTCTAACCTTGGTCCATGATCTGGATCGGGGACAGTGCATGGTAGGCAGTTTGACTGGGGCGGTCTCCTCCCAAAGTGTAACGGAGGAGTACGAAGGTACGCTAGGTACGGTCGGAAATCGTGCTGATAGTGCAATGGCATAAGCGTGCTTAACTGCGAGACCGACAAGTCGAGCAGGTGCGAAAGCAGGTCATAGTGATCCGGTGGTTCTGTATGGAAGGGCCATCGCTCAACGGATAAAAGGTACTCTGGGGATAACAGGCTGATACCGCCCAAGAGTTCATATCGACGGCGGTGTTTGGCACCTCGATGTCGGCTCATCTCATCCTGGGGCTGTAGCCGGTCCCAAGGGTATGGCTGTTCGCCATTTAAAGAGGTACGTGAGCTGGGTTTAAAACGTCGTGAGACAGTTTGGTCCCTATCTGCCGTGGGCGTTGGATATTTGAAGGGGGCTGCTCCTAGTACGAGAGGACCGGAGTGGACGAACCTCTGGTGTACCGGTTGTCACGCCAGTGGCATCGCCGGGTAGCTATGTTCGGAAGAGATAACCGCTGAAAGCATCTAAGCGGGAAACTCGCCTTAAGATGAGATATCCCCGGGGCTTCGAGCCCCTTGAAGGGTCGTTCTAGACCAGGACGTTGATAGGTCAGGTGTGTAAGTGCAGTAATGCATTGAGCTAACTGATACTAATTGCCCGTAAGGCTTGATCCTATAACCAGTGTGTTTGAACCACTGGCGAGTTATGCGTGTGCGACAATCGCCACCCAACATTTACTGCTTCTTCCCGGATTGGTTGTGTGCCCACCCGGCGCACGACAACAAGTCATGCCTGATGACCACAGCGAGTTGGTACCACCCCTTCCCATCCCGAACAGGACCGTGAAACGACTCCACGCCGATGATAGTGCGGATCTCCCGTGTGAAAGTAGGTAATCGTCAGGCTCCTCATGCAGCAACAAAAACCCCACCCCCCAAACAGGTGGGGTTTTTGCGTTTCTGCGGGGTTGGCGCGCGAGAAAACACAACGTCAACGCACCATTAGAGTCAGGCACGTTATAAGCTTCGAAGGCTGTGATTCTGTCGGTAGAATGGCAACGCAAGGTTGTCCATGCCGAACGATTAGGCTGACCTCTGGAGCGCATATGAGAACGAGTCTGTTGATCGCCGCCGTGAGCGTCTCGCTGCTATTCGCAGCCTGCGGCAAGAAGAACGATGCGAGCGAGTCCAGTCTGGGCGACGCCATTTCCGCCGATATGAAAACAGATCGCGGACTTCTGTGTCTGAATCGCAGTGGACGTGGCCCGTACACATTTCCATCGGCCTATACGAGTCGCGATCTCAACGAATATTCCGGCGCCGCGCTGCGTGAGCAACTCGCGGCGCTCGAAAAAAGCGGACTTATCGCGCGCTCCGCGGCGACGCCCGCCAATGCCAATGCCAAGCAAAATGGCATTGCATATAGCCTGACGGGCGAAGGGCAAAAGTACGCGGTTGAAACCACGCGTCCGGCTGGCGACCCGAACGCCACCAGCGATTCCCGTGTCTGGATGCTGTGCTACGCGCACGTCAAGCTCGACAAGGTCGTCAGTTGGACAGAGCCTGATCCCACCGCGCATCGTTCGGACGTCACCTACACCTATAAGCTCGATAATCCCGCGTCGTGGGTCGACGACCGCGACATCAAGCGCGCTTTCCCCGACCTGACCGCCGCCGATCGCGAAGCGGGCGAGACCAAGCTGCACGTCACGCTCGAACAGCATACCGATGGCTGGGTGCGCGTGGATTGAGGAACTTCTCGCAAGCCAGGCCGAGCGACGACGCGCCATCGGGTCCGCCCCGCATGTCCGATGTAGCGGCGCTCGCGGGCGTCTCGAAAATGACGGTATCGCGCGTGCTCGCGGGACACAGCGTTGCCCTGGCGACTCGTGAGCGCGTGCAGAAAGCCATCGAAGAACTCGGCTATGTAGCGGATGCCGCCGCCGGTGCGCTTTCATCCGGGCGGTCGGAATTTGTTGCCGTGCTCGTGCCGTCGCTCGCAAGCTCCAACTTCTCCGATACGGTGCGCGGTCTGTCCGCGTCGCTCGAACCGCATGGCTTGCAACTGCTGATCGGCGATACCGACTACGACTTGCAGCGCGAAGAACGCATCGTGCGTTCGATGCTGCGTCATCAACCACGCGCCATCGCTCTGACCGGCTCGCGTCACACGGACGCCGCCCGCGTTTTGTTGCGCCGCTCAGGCGTACCTGTCGTGGAAATGTGGGATGCGCCCGCCGAGCCGATCGATTCCGCCGTCGGTTTCTCCAACGTCAGCGCCGCGCGCGCGATGGTGCGCCATCTCGCGGAACGCGGCCATCAACGCATCGGATTTCTGGGTGGCGCGAGTGAGCTGGACAGGCGCGGCCTCGACCGGCTCAAGGGCTTTCGTTCGCAGATGAAGGCGTTCGGTCTCGACGATACCCGCGTCATCCGGCTAGGCGACTCGCCGATCACGATGAGCCACGGCGGCCCTGCAATGGCCGCGCTGCTTAAAGCATGGCCGGATACGCAAGCCGTGATGTGCGTGAGCGACATGTCCGCGTTCGGCGCGATAATGGAATGCCACAGGCGCGGGCTTCGCGTGCCGCGGGACATCGCCATTGCGGGTTTCGGCAACTTCGAGGTCGCCATGTGCTGCACGCCGTCGATCACAACCGTTTCCGTCGATGCTTACGGCATCGGTTCGCGCACGGGCGCGACGCTGCTCGAAGCGATCGAAGCGCGCGATCGCGGAGTGATGGAGAGCATGGGCAAGAAGGTACGCGTCGGTTATTCGGTATTGGCGCGCGAGAGTGCCTAGGCGCATATCGAAGTAACTCGAACGCTGCGATAAACAACCCGCCCGTGTTACCGGTAACATAACGCAATCGAAAACCACGGAGACAACCCCATGCCCCAGCATCCAACTCGCCGTCTACGTAGCCAGGAATGGTTCGACGATCCCTCGCACGCCGACATGACCGCGCTCTATGTCGAGCGCTTCATGAACTACGGTCTTACGCGCGAGGAGCTGCAATCGGGCAGGCCGATCATCGGTATCGCTCAGACGGGTAGCGATCTTGCGCCATGCAATCGCCACCATATCGAGCTTGCCGAGCGCACGAAAGCCGGTATTCGCAATGCGGGCGGCATTCCCATGGAGTTCCCCGTGCATCCGCTCGCGGAGCAAAGCCGCCGTCCGACTGCCGCGCTCGATCGCAACCTGGCCTATCTCGGTCTCGTCGAAGTGTTGCACGGCTTCCCGCTCGATGGCGTCGTTCTCACGACCAGCTGTGACAAGACCACGCCCGCATGTCTGATGGCAGCGGCGACCGTCGATCTGCCGGCCATCGTGCTGTCAGGCGGGCCGATGCTCGACGGCTGGTACGAAGGCAAGCGCGTCGGCTCGGGCACGGTCATCTGGCATGCACGCAATCTGCTTGCGGCAGGCGAGATCGATTACGAAGGCTTCATGCGACTCACGACCGCATCGTCGCCGTCCATCGGCCATTGCAACACCATGGGCACCGCGCTCTCCATGAACAGCCTCGCCGAAGCGCTCGGCATGTCGCTGCCGACTTGCGCGAGCATTCCCGCCGCTTATCGCGAGCGCGGTCAGATGGCGTATGCGACGGGCAAGCGCATCGTCGACATGGTGCGCGAGGACTTGCGGCCATCGCAGATCATGACGCGCGAGGCTTTCGAGAACGCGATCGTCGTGGCGTCGGCGCTGGGTGCATCGACCAATTGCCCGCCGCATCTGATCGCGATTGCGCGTCATATCGGTATCGAATTGAGTCTGGAGGATTGGCAGCGTTATGGCGAGGACGTGCCGCTGATCGTGAACTGCATGCCTGCTGGAGAGTATCTCGGCGAGAGTTTTCATCGCTCGGGCGGTGTGCCGGCCGTGCTCAGGCAACTCGATGCGGCCGGTCTCATCGAGCGCGCGTGTCGGACGGTATCGGGCCGCAGCATCGGCGAAATCGCGGACGACGCGCCCGCTGCCGACCGCGAAGTCATCCGCACGGCCGACGATCCGCTCAAGCACGGCGCGGGCTTCATGGTGCTGTCGGGCAATTTCTTCGACAGCGCGATCATGAAGATGTCCGTGGTCGGCGAGGCCTTCACGAAGACCTATCTCAGCAAGCCGGGCGAAGAGAACGTGTTCGAAGCGCGCGCCATCGTTTTCGATGGACCGGAGGATTACCATCGGCGCATCAACGATCCCGCGTTGAACATCGACGAGCATTGCATTCTCGTGATTCGCGGCTGCGGCACGGTGGGTTATCCGGGCAGCGCGGAAGTGGTCAACATGGCGCCGCCTGCGGAAATGATCAAGCGCGGCATCGATTCCTTGCCTTGTCTCGGCGACGGCAGGCAAAGCGGCACGTCGGCGAGTCCGTCCATTCTCAACATGTCGCCGGAAGCGGCCGTCGGCGGCGGTCTCGCGCTCTTGCGCACGGGCGACCGGATTCGCGTGGACCTGAATGCGCGTTCGGTGAACGTGCTGATCGAGGAAGGCGAACTCGAAAGCCGCCGCACGCATGCCGCGTTCGCCACGCCGCCCGCGCAAACGCCGTGGCAGGAGTTGTATCGGCAGACGGTGGGGCAGTTGTCGACGGGCGGGTGTCTCGAGCCCGCGACCTTGTATTTGAAGGTGATCGAGACGCGCGGCAATCCGCGTCATTCGCACTGAAGAGGAGACGCTCATGGCCTATGCAATCTATCCGAGCCTCGTAGACCGACATGTCGTCGTGACGGGCGGCGGCAGCGGAATTGGCGCATCCATCGTCGAGGCGTTCGCGAAGCAAGGGGCGCGCGTGTCGTTCATCGATGTCGCCGAAACCGACGCGCGCGAACTCGAACAGGCGCTCGCCAGCGAGAAGCACGCGCCGAAATTTTACCGTTGCGATCTGCGCGATACGGCCGCCATCGAAGCCATATTCGACGACATGATCGCGGCGGCGGGACCGCTCGATGCGCTCGTCAACAACGCCGCCAACGACGACCGCCATCGATGGGACGACGTGAGCGCCGCGTATTGGGACGAGCGCATGGCCGTGAATCTGCGGCATCAGTTCTTTTGCGCGCAGGCGGCGGCCAAGAGCATGCGCGCGAACCGGCGCGGCTCGATCATCAACATGGGTTCGATTTCGTGGCATCTCGCGCTGCCGGAACTCACGCTCTACATGACGGCGAAGGCGGCTATCGAAGGCCTCACGCGCGGATTGGCGCGCGATCTCGGCGCGCACGGCATTCGCGTGAATACCGTGATTCCGGGCGCCGTGCGAACGCCGCGTCAGATGAAGCTGTGGCAGTCGCCCGACAGCGAGGCCGCGCTTCTTGCGCAGCAGTGTCTGCACGAGCGAATCGATCCGGAACACGTCGCGCGGATGGTGCTCTTTTTGGCATCCGACGATGCGGCGCGCTGCACGGGGCGCGATTATTTTGTCGATGCGGGATGGTTTGGAACCTGAGCGTTACGGCCAGGACGTTCCATGTGTCGTCTGCCCGTAACGTAACGTACACGGCACCTCACACCCGCGCGTCGCGCCCACGCATTGCACGCGGCGTCGCCTTCACCTTCGGCACGCTGCTGGTTTCGATGTAATGCTGCACGCGTTCGGCCGCGTCGTAGTAGCCGCGTTCATCGAGCCAATGCCAGACTGCCGCGAGGAAGAGCCCGAGGCCCGTATGGCCGCAATGGGCGATGAAATCCGCGACGCCTTCGGCCAGCGCGGCATCGCGCCCGGGCTCCTGCAGTGCGCTCGCCACGTGAGAGGCGCTGCGCGACACGAGCATGGCGTGCATCGAGAAAAGTTGCGGATTGAACGTGCGTGCAGCGTGACTGCGTTGTTTACTGCCCATCATCGGGCCCCCGGTTTCGAAAGTGCGGTGTACGGCGCGCTCGGTCCTGAACTGCTAGATGAGAAACGAGCGCGCGCCACCGATGGTCTATTTGGATTGTTCGTGACGCCTGTGCCGACGTTCGGAGCGGTTTATTGCAAGAAACGGGCCTACTTTGTCGATTTCGTTGTCCCGCCTTGCGGGATAAGGCAGACGAATACATGCGGCTTCATCCAAACAGCACCTGCCGGTGCGAAAAGACAAGTTTTTCTACATTCCGTAGAATCAATTGCCCGGCGTGCTTAATTCATAGCGAAGCCTAAGAAGCCGCCAACCGCGCATGGCCTGGCCTAAAGCCCAATGCGCTCAACCGGTCAACTCATGCGCCGTATCCTTGCGAGCCTTTTCAATGCAGGACAGCACGGCCCGCGCGCCGTCGTATGTGCCTTCGCCGTGCTGGCCGGCTGCTCCGGCAACACGGTCGCGCAGAGTGAGGAGCCAGCGAGCGCGAGCACCGCGAAGACCGATGCGCAAACCCAGCCGCAGCCGTTGCATCACGCGAAGCACACCGCGTCCGGCTTCGAGAACGACTACGGCCAGTTGCCGCACGAGTCGCTTCTGAAGTGGCGCTGGGAGCGCTTGCGGCAGGGTCTGCCCAAGCCGCCCGCGAACGGCTATCGGTTTCCGATGGCGCATCCCGACATCGCCTGGCTCAAGGCCAATCGCACGGAGAACACGCTCACGTGGATCGGCCACGCGAGCGCGCTGCTGCAAATCAACGGCGTGAACATCCTCGCCGATCCGGTGTTCTCCGAACGCGCGTCGCCGTTCTCGTTCGCGGGTCCGAAGCGCAAGACGCCGCCCGGGCTCACACTCGACGAGTTGCCGCACATCGATATCGTGCTGATTTCGCATAATCACTACGACCATCTGGATAAGGCGAGCGTCGAAGCGCTCAACCGGCAGGCGGGCGGCCCGCCGCGCTTTCTGGTGCCGCTCGGCGTGAAGAAGTGGATGAACGACGACGGCATCCAGAACGCGGAAGAACTCGACTGGAGCGACGAAACCCATGTTGCCGGCCTCGATATCTGGTTCGTGCCGAGCCAGCACTGGTCGGCGCGCACGCCCTTCGATCGCGCGGAAACGCTGTGGGGCGGCTGGGTGGTGAAAACGCCGGCGGGCGCGGCGCATCCGTTTTCGTTTTACTTCGCGGGCGACACGGGCTATTCGCCAGACTTTCGCGATATCGGCGCGCGCTTCGGCGGCTTCGACCTTGCGCTCATTCCCATTGGCGCGTACGACCCGCGCTGGTTCATGCACGGCCAGCACGTCGACCCCGAAGAAGCCGTGCGCATCTTCCAGGACGTGCAGGCGAAGAAGGCGATCGGCATCCACTGGGGCACGTTCGAACTCACCGACGAGCCGCTCGACGAGCCGCCGCGCCGGCTCGCCGATGCCGTGCGCCGCGCGGGCCTGCCCGCCGATTCCTTCACCGTGCTCAAACACGGCGAAATGATCCGTCTCGATTCCTCCCGCTCAAGCGCCGCCGCAATCAGCCGTTAACCCAGTCAACTGCACTGGCATATACCGTGCATGGTGCGTGGGACGCCGCGCGCAGTCAGAACGCGCGCGCCGCAAACGATTCAATGCTCGTGACGCCTTCCGACGCGGTTTCATACGGTCCGCGCCGATCGATTACACATGAGGGTTCATCGCGTGAAGCATCTGTCCATCCGGCATCGCATACTGGCGAGTTTCGGCGTCATTCTCTTCCTGATGCTGGTCATGGCCGCGCTGTCCTATACGCTGCTCGGCGGTATCGACCGCGAGGCGAAAAGCCTCGAAGAAGATTCGATGGTCGGTCTTTCGCTGTCCAACGATCTGCGCGCGGCCTGGCTCGAAAGCTACGCCGTGACGCAACGCCTGGTCTTCGCCGATAGCGACGAGGCACTCATTCGCCGCGATAGCGACCGTCTGACGCAAACGCGCGCGACGCTCGACAAGCTCATCGAGAACTACGCGCCGACCGTCCACGAAGAAGACGAGCGCCGCATCTTCGACGAATTCAGGCATCAGCGCGCGCTTTACGCGCCGCTGCAGGACGAAGCGCTGCGCGGTCTCATCGATTCGAAACAAGCCGGCGCCACGGTGTTCAACACGCGCCTGACGCCAGTCTGGGAAGCGGGGCAAAACGCGGCGCGCGCGCTCGTCGACTACAACGAGGCGAGCAACGCGAGTTCGGTCAAGAGCATCCGTCATTCGGTGGGCAAGTCGGAGACGACGCTCGTCGTCATCATGCTGGTGGCGTTGGCCACGGCCGCCGTGCTCGGTTTTCTGCTAATGCGCGCGCTGACCGTGCCGATGCTGCGTCTCGTCGATGTCGTCGACAAGATGCGTACGGGCGATTTCACGCAGCGGCTCGACCTCGCGCGCGCCGATGAGTTCGGCACGCTCGAAGCGGGTTTCAACCGCATGACCGACGAACTCACGGGGCTCGTCGGGCAGGCGCAGAAGTCTGCGCTGCAAGTGACGACATCGGTCTCCGAAATCGCCGCCACCGCACGCGAGCAGCAAGCGACCGCGAGCGAGACTGCCGCAACCACGACGGAAATCGGCGCGACGTCACGCGAGATCTTCGCGACGGCGCGCGATCTCGTACGCACAATGAATGAAGTGTCGGGCGTCGCGGAGCAGTCGGCGACGCTCGCGGGCACGGGTCACGCCGGACTCACGCGCATGGAGGAAACCATGCGGCACGTGATGGAAGCGGCCGGTTCGGTGAACGGCAAGCTCGCCATCCTCAACGAGAAGGCGGGCAACATCAATCAGGTCGTCGCGACCATCACGAAGGTGGCGGACCAGACGAACCTGCTTTCGCTGAACGCGGCCATAGAAGCGGAAAAAGCCGGCGAATACGGACGCGGCTTCGCGGTGGTGGCCACCGAGATTCGGCGTCTTGCGGATCAAACCGCGGTCGCGACCTTCGATATCGAACAAATGGTCAAGGAGATTCAGTCTTCGGTCGCGGCGGGCGTGATGGGCATGGACAAGTTCTCGGAGGAAGTGCGGCGGGGCATGCTCGACGTGCAGCAAGTGGGCGGGCAACTGTCGCAGATCATCCATCAAGTGCAGACGCTTGCGCCGCGCGTGTCGATGGTCAACGAAGGCATGCAGACGCAGGCAGCCGGCGCGGACCAGATTTCGCAGGCGCTCTCGCAATTGTCGGAAGCCGCGCAGCAGACGGCGGAGTCGTTGCGTCAATCGACTCAGGCCATCGACGACCTGACGCATGTCGCAAACGGTCTGCGTACCGGCGTATCGCGCTTCAAGGTGGCCGCGTAAAGCGGCGCGCGCCATGCTCTTCGTCCAGTTCACGCTCGGCTCCGATCGCTATCTGCTCGACAGCGCGCAGATCGAGCGCATGTTGCCGCTCGCGCCGTTGAAGGCGCTGCCCGGCGCGCCGGAGTGGGTTGCGGGCCTGTTCGATTACGAAGACGCACCCGTGCCCGTGATCGATGTCGCGGCGCTGGCGCTCGGGCGCGCGTCGCGCGAACGCTTGTCGACGCGGCTCGCGCTCGTCGCTTACCGGCGCGGCGGCGCGCACGATTCGACGACGCATCGACTGGGTCTCGTGCTCGAACAGGCAACCCGCACCGTCACGCTCGATACCGCCGCGTTCGCCGATGCGGGCATCGACACGCCGCACGCACGCTATCTCGGTCCCGTCGCGCGCGATGAAGCGGGCCTGCTGCAATGGGTGCGCATGGAACATTTGTTGCCGCTCGACGTGCAGGCGTTGCTCTTTGCCGAGAGCACATCATGAACGAAGACAACACGCGCCGCTTTACCGAGCTGCTGCATCGGACGATCGGGCTCGACGCCGAGTCTATCGGCACGAACGCGGTAATGCGCGCGGTGCGCGAGCGCTTCGATGCATCGCGCGCGGTGACGCTCGACGACTACTACCACGCCGTATCGAACGATCCCGCGCTGATGCAGGAACTGATCGAAGCGGTCGTCGTGCCGGAAACGTGGTTCTTTCGCGATCCCGAGGTCTATACGGCGCTCGCGCGGCTTGCGCGCATTCGTCTGTCGGAGCGCCCTTCGAACTCCGTGCGCGTGCTGAGCCTGCCCTGCTCGACGGGCGAGGAAGCCTATTCGGTGGCGATGGCCTTGAGCGATGCAGGCATCGCGGCGGACCGCTTCGTCATCGAGGCTATCGACGTAAGCGAACGCGCGTTGTCGCATGCGCGCCGCGCGCACTATGGACGCAATGCGTTTCGTGGCCGCGCGCTGGGTTTTCGTGACCGGCATTTTCGCGCGACCGAAGACGGCTGGCAGCTCGACGAGCGCATGGCGCGCTGTGTGCGCTTCACGCAAGCCAATCTGTTTCAACTCGATGCGCGCATGTTCGAACGCTTCGACTTCATTCTGTGCCGCAACGTGCTGATCTACTTCGATCGCGAGACGCAGAGCGCCGCGTTGCGCGTGCTCGACAGCTTGCTGGCCGACGGCGGCATGCTCTTCATCGGACCTGCTGAAACGGGTCTCCTGATGCGCGAAGGCATGAGTCCCGCGAACATTCCGCTGGCTTTCGCGTTCAGAAGGCCCGAGCGCGAGATCGTGACTGCCGCTCCTCCGATAAAGCCTGCGGCATCCGGCGAATTCGTCATGCCTGCATGGGCGCGAGGCGCTACGCGTGTGGACTCGTCGAAGGGTTCCGTGTCGAAGCCGATGGCGTTTGCAGCGCCTGCGATGGCGTTGCATCGAACCTCGACACCGGTGAGCGTCAATCCGGCGCCGGCCTCGACGCCAACGCCAACGCCAACGCTCGCGCAAGCCCACGCTCTCGCCGATGCCGGTTCGCTGATCGAAGCCGAATCCATCGCGCGCGGGTGGTTGCACAAGCACCCGGCAAGCGCGGATGCGTACTATCTGCTCGGCGTGATCGCCGATGCCCGCAACGCGCACGACGAATCGCGCGCGCATTATCGCCGCGCGCTTTATCTCGATCCGACGCATCGCGAAGCGCTCACGCATCTTGCCGCGCTGCTTCAACTCGATGGCGACACGGACCGCGCGCGCATCATGCTGGCTCGCGCCGAACGCAGCGCCGAGAGCGCGCGATGAACGCCCGCACGCCGCTCATTACCGATGTCATCGACGACTGCTGGAACCGCATCGGCGTGCGCGGCGACGGCTCGTGTCCGAAGCTCGAACGGTACGTGCATTGCCGTAATTGCCCGGTCCATGAGTCGGCGGCGGCGCGCGTGCTCGATCGTGTCGATGCGGTTTCGGTCGTCGAGCGCTTCAAGGGCGACGCAAAAGGAAAGCGCGACGCAGCCGATGCCGTTTCGTATCTCGTGTTTCGCATCGGCGGCGAATGGCTCGGCTTGCCGACCGCGTGTTGTGCGCAGGTCGCGCAACTTCGGCCGGTGCATACGTTGCCGCATCGGCGTAACCGCGCGGTGCTCGGCGTCGTGAACGTGCGTGGACGTTTGCTGGTATGCGTGTCGCTGGCGCGTCTCTTCGGTATTGAGGAAAGCGTGGCGAAAGCGGTTTCGAAATCGCAAGTTGTCGATGCACGCGAACTCGGCCGTCTGCTCGTCGTTCAACGGCATCGGGATGACGCGCACGCGGATGACGAAGGACCGCTCGCTTTTCCCGTCGATGCCGTCGATGGCGTGCATCGCTTTTCGGCCGCGCGTTTGCAGCCGGTGCCCGCGACGCTCGCGCAACGTCATGCGTCGCATACGCAGGCGCTTGCGCCGTTCAAGGATACGACCGTCGGCTTGCTCGATGCCGAACGTCTCATCGACAGTCTCGACGGGAGTCTCGGATGACGAGTGCCGATCCCGGACGCCGCTCGCTGCTCGACCTGTTTCAGGAGGAAGCGCGCGCGCAGGCGCAGATTCTTTCCGATGGCCTCATCGCGCTGGAACGCGCGCCGAACGATCCGGTCACGCTCGAAGCGTGCATGCGCGCGGCGCATTCGCTTAAGGGCGCGGCGCGCATCGTCGGTGTGCCGGTCGGCGTGACGCTCGCGCATGTCATGGAGGACTGCTTCGTCGCGGCGCAGGAAGCGCGCGTGACGCTCGATGCGGTCTATATCGACATGCTCTTGTGCGGCGTGGATATGATCGTGCGGATCGGTCAGGCGGAAGAAATCGACGCGCAGACGACGCTGGAATGCGAGGTGAATGCGTTTGTCGAGGGGTTGAATGCGCGTTTGGTGGGTGATTCGGATGGGTTACACGAGTTGGCGTTGGCAACGTCCACGGCGGATGAGACGGACAGGCTTCGCCTAGGCGCAACTTATGATGTTTCGTCGCGCGATCGTGCAAACGATGGGCCTCGTTCGCACACACCGCATCATACGCATTCCGCAATGCGCTCGAACGAAGCTCACGCGCTTCACGCAAGGGATGAATCGAATCTCACATCGCGTTCTGACGAAGCCCACACGCTGCGCGCAAGCGCCGAAACGCATCGTTCACGAGCGTCGCAAGAAGCATCCCGTCCAACCGAAGCCCGCATGCTTCGCGTGCGCGCCGAAACTCTCGACCGCCTGTTGAGTCACTCCGGCGAGACGCTCGTCGAATCGCGCTGGCTCAAGCCTTTCTCGCAATCGATGCTGCGCGTGAAGCGCATTCAGCATGACGCGAGCCGCGCGCTCGAACGCCTGCACGACACCTTCGCCGACAGCGCGCCACTCGACGCGCGCGCACAGGCCGCGCTCGACGAAGCCCGGCGCCTGACGAACGAAGCGCATCGGCAACTGAGCGAGCGGCTCGCCGAACTCGAAAACTACGACCGCCGCTCGACGCATCTCGCGCAACAGATTTACGACGAAGCGCTCGCTTGCCGCATGCGTCCTTTCGTCGATGCAACCGGCGGCTTTGCGCGCATGGTCCGCGACGTGGCACGCTCGCTCGGCAAGGAAGTACGCCTCGTGATCGCCGGCGAAACCACGCAAGTGGACCGCGATATCCTCGATTTGCTCGACGCGCCGCTCGGCCATTTGCTGCGCAATGCGGTCGATCACGGCATCGAAGCGCCATCGCTGAGACGCGCGCTCGGCAAGCCGGAAATCGGCACTATCACGCTCGAGGCACGGCATAGCGCGGGCGCGCTTTTCATCAGCGTATCCGACGATGGCGGCGGTATCGACCTCGATGCATTGCGCCGCACCGTCGTGCACAAACGCCTTGCAAGCGAAGACACGGCCGCGCGACTTTCCGAGGCGGAACTGCTCGAATTCCTCTTTCTGCCAGGCTTCACCATGCGCGACGCCGTCACCGATGTATCCGGCCGTGGCGTCGGGCTCGACGCCGTGCAAGACGTCGTGAGGCAAGTGCGCGGCAGTCTGCGCGTGACGCAGGATGCCCACGCCGGCACGCGCTTCGTGCTGCAGTTGCCGATCACGCTGTCGGTCATTCGCAGCCTGATCGTCGAAGTCGCGGGCGAACCCTATGGCTTGCCGCTTGCGCATGTCGTGCGCACGCTCGTGCTGCCGGTGAACGCTATCGATACGCTCGAAGGTCAGCAGCATTTCGCCTTCGACGGCAAGCGGCTGGGTCTTGTGACGGCGCATCAAATCTTGCAGACGCCGAGCTTCGAAGCCGCGAACGACGCGCTCGATGTCGTCGTGATCGGGCAGGGCGCGTCGAGTTACGGCATTGTCGTGGACCGCTTTCTCGGCGAACGCATGCTCGTCGTGCAACCGCTCGACAAACGGCTCGGCAAGGTGCGCAACATCGCGGCGGGCGCGTTGATGGAAAACGGCGACCCGCTGCTCATCGCCGATCTCGACGACTGGCTGCGCTCCGTCGAAAAGCTCGTCGCGGGCGGCGAACTCGGCCGTGTCGATAGAAGCACGTCACACACGACGACAGCAAGCGCGAAACGTGTGCTCGTGGTCGACGATTCACTCACCGTGCGTGAGCTCGAACGCAAGCTGCTTGCATCACGCGGCTACGACGTCGCCATCGCGGTGGACGGCATGGACGGCTGGAACGCGGTGCGCGGCGAGCACTTCGATCTCGTCATCACGGATATCGACATGCCGCGTCTCGACGGCATCGAGCTCGTGACGCTCATCAAACGCGACGCGCAACTTGCGCGCACGCCCGTGATGATCGTGTCGTACAAGGACCGGGCGGAAGATCGCCAGCGCGGTCTCGATGCGGGCGCGGACTACTATCTCGCCAAGGGCAGTTTTCACGATCAGGCGCTGCTCGACGCGGTGCGCGATCTCATCGGCGAGGCGAAGCCATGACCACGGAGCGCGCGCGATGAAGATCGGTATCGTCAACGACATGCAGCTCGCGGTCGAAGCGTTGCGGCGCGCGCTTGCCATTCGCCCCGACCTCGAGATTCTGTGGGTTGCAAGCGACGGCCGGCAGGCTGTCGACCTGTGCGCTTCGCAGACGCCGGATGTCGTGCTCATGGATCTCGTCATGCCGAACATGGATGGCGTGGCGGCCACGCGTCACATCATGGCGAAGTCGCCGTGCGCCATTCTCGTCGTCACGGTGGATATCGGCGCGAATACGTGGCGCGTGTATGAGGCGATGGGCGCGGGCGCGCTCGATGCCGTCGATACCCCCGCGCTCGCCGGTGCCGATGCGCGGCGCGGTGCAGCGGCGCTCATCGCGAAGATCGATCAGATCGGCGCACGTATCGCGCCTTCGATGGCCATGACGGCCACGCCCAAGAGCCAATCGCGGCTGCTTGCAATCGGCGCATCGGCGGGCGGCCCGGCGGCGCTCGCGACATTGCTCGGCGCATTGCCTGAAGATTTCTCCGCCGCGACCGTTATCGTGCAGCATGTGGACCGCGCCTTCGCCGAAGGCATGGCGGACTGGTTAAGCGGTCAATCCGCGCTGCCGGTGCGTATCGCGCGCGAAGGCGACGTGCCCGCGCCCGGCGTCGTGCTGCTCGCGGCGACCAACGATCATCTGCATTTCACGGATGCCACGCATCTCGGCTACACCGCGCATCCCGAAGCGTTGCCGTACCGGCCATCCGTCGATGTGTTCTTTCAGAGCGTGGTCGAACGCTGGACCGGACGCGCGGTCGGCGTACTCTTGACAGGCATGGGACGCGACGGCGCCATCGGTCTCAAGGCGATGCGCGCCAAGGGTTATCACACGATCGCGCAGGACGAAGCAACGTCCGCCGTCTACGGCATGCCGAAAGCGGCCGCCGCGCTCGATGCCGCCGTCGCGATCCTGCCGCTGCCGCGCATTGCGGGCGCACTCGCGCAAGCTTTCGACAAAGAAAAAGAAGCGCGTATAACGACATTTCCGAGGACACGTTTATGAAGCTCCCTCATCCCGATCCGCTCGCCGAACGCGTGAAGCGCGCAACGGCCGCCGCGGCTCAGAGCATCGAGCAGGCGAGCGCGCGCTCGCTGGCCCATGAACGCGCCGTATCCGAACTGCTCGCGGTGGCGCTCAATGCGCCGCCTGCCGCCGATTTGCCGGTGATGGTGCTGCTCGTGGACGATCAGGCGATCATCGCCGAGGCACTGCGCCGCGCGCTCGCCGACGAACCGAATGTCGATCTGCACTATTGCGCCGATCCCGCGAGCGCGCTTGCCGTCGCGCGCGAAACGCGGCCGACGGTGATTCTGCAGGATCTCGTGATGCCCGGCGTCGATGGACTTACGCTCGTGCGCCAGTACCGCGAACATCCGGCTACGCGCGACATTCCCATCATCGTGCTTTCGACGAAAGAAGAGCCGCGTATCAAGAGCGCGGCGTTCGCGGCGGGCGCGAACGACTATCTCGTGAAGCTGCCCGATACCATCGAACTGGTGGCGCGCGTGCGATATCACTCGCGTTCATATCAGAACCTGCTGCAGCGCGACGAAGCGTATCGCGCGTTGCGACAGTCGCAGCAAAAGCTCCTGGAAACGAATCTGGAATTGCAGCGCCTCACGCATTCGGACGGTCTCACGGGACTCTCGAATCGTCGAAGACTCGACGATTATCTCGATGCCGAATGGCGTCGTGCGGCGCGCGATCGCGCATCGGTCGGCTTTCTCATGATCGATGTCGACAACTTCAAGTCGTATAACGATACCTACGGACACGTCGCCGGCGACGATGTGTTGAAGCTCATCGCGCATGCCATCGAAACCAGTCTGAATCGTCCGGCCGATCTGGCCGCGCGCTTCGGTGGCGAGGAATTCGCGGTGGTGTTGCCATCGACATCGGCGCCGGGTTTGCGGCTGCTCGGCGAGAAGATTCGCATCGCGGTCGAGGCGTTGCAAGTGCCGCATGCGGGATCGGCCACGGACTTCGTGACCGTGAGTGTCGGCGGCGCGACGCAGGACGTGATCGATGAAAACGCTTCGAAACAACTGGTCGAATCGGCCGATCTCGCGCTCTATCGTGCGAAGCGCGATGGACGCAATCGCGTGATCATCGGTTGACTGGTGCAAAAAGCAAAGCCGGAAACAAAAACGCGCGGTCCGAAGATCCGCGCGTTTTCGTTTGGGCTCACGCTTTCGTCATCGCCTGAACACGCCGAGCAAGAGCGTAGCGAGGAAGATCACGATAAAGATGAAGAACAGGATCTTGGCGATTTCCGCCGCGCCCGTTGCGATCCCGCCGAAGCCGAAGAAGGCCGCGATGAGCGCAATGATGAAAAAAATGACAGCGTAACGGAGCATGAAGCCTCCCACGGGGACACGATTGGTTGGTTTTTGATTCGCATGCGGACTGACATCGTCGCCGCCATCGCTCATCGGTTCATGCCGCGCTTTTGTTCAATGTTCGACGCGGCACGAGGACCTGAGCAACCAATGTGCCTAAGACCATGTCTGCATTTAAATGCAACAACGCCGCGAGCACTGCTCGCGGCGTCGAGTAACGCGCTTCCATATGTGAAATGTCGATGCGCTCTAGCTGCCTGGCGCGCGATTGGAATCGGCTTCGTCTTGGAGATCGTCTTCGTCGTCGACTTCGTTTAGCGCATCCGGCAGGTTGTTCTCCATTTCGTCGCGCTCGATCTGATCGGCCAGGTCGAGAGATTTACGCGTGGCGGGACCGGATGGGCGGTTGGCTCCAGACATGGCATGACTCCTTGAACGGATTTCGAAGCCGCGCCGGGAAGTGGCGCGAGTGAACGGTGCCAGTCGAGGCACGTGCACGCCGGCAAGAGCCGCCTTAACGAATCGCTTAAGGGTGAATGCGCGATCGCTCGAAACGGCAATGGGTCGATGTCGACCGATGTCGACCACCGGTAAAAGACGCAGTCCCAAACTTGCAAGGGGGACGGCAAGAATTGCGCGGCCGGCGCGTCGGACCAGTATGCACCGGTCCGGCGGCGCGGCAAAGAGGCAATTAAAAGATCATCGGATGTTTAGCGCCGCGCTGGAAAAGCAAATCTCAGGCGAAGAAATGCGCGACGATGGGATACAACGAACACACGAGCAGCACGGCCATGGTGATGTTGAACGCGCGCAACCAGCGCGGTCTTGAAAGAAAGCGCCGCAGCGACATGCCGAAAGCCGCCCACGCCACGATGCACGGCATGCCGATCACGACGAACAGGAGCGCCATCAGCCCGGCATTGAGCGAGAGACTCGAATGCAGATGGATGGTCGTCGCGGCGGTGAGGACCATCATCCACGCTTTGGGATTGACCCATTGGAACGCGACGGCTTCGTAAAAGCGCATGGGGCGGCGCTCGCCGTCGCGCATCTGCACGGACGACGACGTTCCGATCTTCCACGCCAGATACAGCAGATAGACCACGCTTGCGGTTTCGAGCACCGTATAGAGCCACGGCAGCCGCTCGAAGGCTTGCGCAAGCCCGAGCCCCACTGCAAGCATCAGGAGCGCGACGCCCGCACTGATGCCGAGTACATGCGGAACCGTGCGCTTCAGGCCGAAGTTGACGCCCGACGCGAGCAGCATGGTGTTGTTGGGACCGGGCGTGATGCTCGTCACCATCACGAAGAGGGCAGCGGCGGGCAAGGCGTTCAGGAAGTCGATTGGCATGGTGCAGTCCGCAAACAAAAAATCTATTGCACCAAGTGTAGGGAAAGACGGCAGTACAGTACCGGTACAAAACGTCAGAGGCTTTCCGGTACGGTACGAGCGCCTTCAATGAGAGCTATCAGACAGGAAACGGATTGCGCTCCGCAAATCCTTGCTGATGCCAGTACGGATACGGCGGCTTCACCGTGCTCGCTTCGTCGAGTTTCTTCAGCTGTTCCGCCGTGAGGTTCCAGCCGACCGCACCGAGGTTCTGCCGCAACTGTTCTTCGTTGCGCGCGCCGACCAGTACGGTCGCCACCGTCGGTCTTTGCAGCAGCCAGTTCAGCGCGATTTGAGGAATGGTCTTGCCGGTTTCCTCGGCGATGGCGTCGAGCGCGTCGATCACGCGATACAGATGTTCTTCCGGCACCGGCGGCCCCATGTCGGCGGTCTTATGCAGACGGCTCGACGCGGGCAGCGGCTGACCGCGCCTGATCTTGCCCGTGAGACGCCCCCAGCCGAGCGGACTCCACACCACCGCGCCCACGCCTTGATCGATACCGAGCGGCATCAGTTCCCATTCGTAGTCGCGCCCGATCAGCGAGTAGTAGGTCTGATTGGCGACATAGCGCGGATAGCCGTAACGGTCCGCGACATCCAGCGACTTCTGCAGATGCCAGCCCGAGAAATTCGACACACCGGTATAGCGGATCTTGCCCGCGCGCACGAGATCGTCGAGCGTGGAGAGCGTTTCCTCGACGGGCGTTTTCGCATCGAAACCATGTAGCTGGAAGATGTCGATGTAGTCCGTCTGCAAGCGCTTCAACGCATCGTTCACGGCATGGATGAGATGGAAGCGCGACGAGCCCACGTTGTTCGGCTCGTCTTTATCGAAGCGAAAGGTCGCCTTGGTCGAGACGATGACTTTGTCGCGCCGGCCCTTGAGCGCTTCGCCGAGGATGGCTTCCGACGAGCCGCCCGAATAGATGTCGGCGGTGTCGAACATGGTCACGCCCGCGTCGAAGCAAATGTCGACGAGCCGCTGCGCTTCGCTGACGTCGGTTTCGCCCCAGGCCTGAAAGAACTCGCCCTTGCCGCCGAACGTGCCCGTGCCGAAACTCAGCACGGGAACCTTGAAGCCCGAAGCGCCTAGATGTCGATATTCCATTGTTGCGTGTCCTCATTCGGTTGTCGGTCTGTCCTGCCGCATGCATCGCGGAAGGGGGATCGTCGAGACTACCGCAATGCGCACGTATGCGCTGAGACTGCCGCCGTGCGCTTTCACGAGGCTAACGCCGTTTTGCCGCGCGCTCGCCGAGCGAATCGTATATCGGCGGACAGCGCAGCAGCATGGGCACGAGCATGGCGGTGAAGCACGCGGTGAGCATCGGCAGGAGCAGCGTGAAGCTCGCGGTCATTTCGGTGACGAGCACGATACCCGTCATCGGCGAACGCACGACTGCCGCGAAGAACGCGGCCATGCCGACCGCCGCGAAGGTGCCGATATCGCCGGTGGATGCGGACATGCCGGGGAACCAGTCGAAGCAGATGCGGCCGAACACGAAACCCGTCTGCGCGCCGAGCACGAGCATGGGCGCGAAGAGACCGCCCGGCGTGCCGGCCGCATACGATACCGAGCCGAGCACGAAGCGCAGCGCAAGAATGGCCGTGACGCCCGCGATGCTGCCCGCGCCCACCAGCGTTCGTTGCGTGAGGACATCGCCGCCGCCCGCGAGATCCGGCGCGAACCACGCGAGCAAACCGACCGCCGCGCCAATGACAGCCGCGCGCGCGAAGGCTCTGCGCGTCGGCGATGCAATCAACGGATGACGCGTGAGCCAGTCGGATGCGTCGAGTGTCCAGAGAATCGTGCGTGAATAAGCGGTGCCCAACAGGCCGAGCGCCACGCCGAGCACGAGATGCGCGGCCGTCATGCCGAAGCCTGGAAACGGCTGCGCGGGCAGATGGAAGTCGGGCAGATCGCCGTGCATGAGACGCGCCATGGCAATCGCACTTGCCGATGCGCCGAGCGCGGCCACGGCGGTGCGCGTATCGAAGCGGCGCATCAGTTCTTCGAGCACGAACACCGCGCCCGCGATGGGCGCATTGAAGGCGGTGGCGAGCCCCGCGCCCGCGCCGGCCGCGAGCAAGACGCCGCGATCGGTTGCGCTGCGTCCAAGCAAGGTGCCGATGCGATGCGCGATGCTCGCGCCCATTTGCACCGTCGGTCCTTCGCGTCCGAGCGCGAGTCCTGCACCGATGGCGAGCACGCCGCCCACGAACTTGACCGGGATGAGGATGAGCGAAGCGGGCGGCGCCTTGCCATGCAAGACTGCCTCGACATGGGGAATGCCGCTGCCGCTTGCCTCGGGCGAGAAGCGCGCGACGAGCCATGCCGCCAACGCAGCGGCGAAAGCCGCCGCAAGTACCACGACAATGCTTGCCGCGCCATGCCCCGAATGCGCCCATGCAACGAGCGCGTAGCGCAGCGCATCGGCGCGTTCGAGCGAAAAGCGGAATAACGCACCGAGTGCGCCACTCGCCGCCCCGACGATGACCGCGGCTACGGCGAGCGGAATGAGTCCGCGTGGCGAGTCTGCTTCGACTTCGGCTTCGGGCTTGTAGTCGGTCATGGCGCTCGTTCGTTTGAAGGATGCGCGCCAAGCGTAGCACCGAACGCGGCGGCATCGCGGGCACGGCACTTGCAAACTTAGACTCGATGTCAATGCCGCGCTTGAATCTGGCGCGGCGAGCGAAACCATCACGGAGAAACCGGCATGAGTCGCACCCACGAACGCACGACGTCTGACGAAGCTGCATAACGCATGACGCACGTCGATGCCCCTTTCTTCGAGCCGGACCGCAATTGCGCGAACGTGCGCCATGCGGATCGCTTCAGCCTGCTGATAGACGGTGCGGATTATTTTCGCGTGCTGCGCGAAGCGATCACGCGCGCGGAGCGCACCGTGTTCATCCTCGGTTGGGATATCGACAGCCGCATGCAGCTCACGCCGGAAGGTGCGGACGATGGTTTCCCAGCTGCGCTCGGCGACTTCCTGCATGAGATCGCGGCGAACAAGCGCCGTTTGCGCATCTACATCCTCGCGTGGGATTTCGCCATGCTGTATGCGTTCGAACGCGAATGGCTGCCGGTCTACAAGATGGGCTGGCGCACGCATCGGCGTATCGCGTTTCAGATGGACGGCAAGCATCCGATGGGCGGATCGCAACATCAGAAGGTCGTCGTGATCGACGATAAGCTCGCGTTCGTCGGCGGTCTCGATCTCACGCGTTCGCGCTGGGACACGACCGCGCATGCACCCGACGATGCGCTGCGCCGCGATGCGAACGGTACGCCGTATCAGCCTTTCCACGATGTCCACACCATGTTCGATGGCGATGCCGCGCGCGAAATGGGTATCCTGGCGCGCGAACGCTGGGCGCGCGCGTGCGGCAGACGGCTTGCGATACGCGCACATCGCGCGGCCGCCGACAGCGATCCGTGGCCGCCCGCGCGCGCGGTCGATATCGACGATGTGCGAATCGCCATCTCGCTCACCGAGCCTGCTTACGGCGGACGTCAGCCCGTGCAGCAGATTCGCACGCAATATCTCGATGCCATCGCGAGGGCGCGCCGCTCGATCTATATCGAGAACCAGTACTTCACGTCGGGTTCCGTAGGCGCGGCGCTCTCGGAGACGCTCGCGCGCGAGGACGGGCCGGACGTGGCTATCGTGGTGCCGCGCAATCAGAGCGGCTGGCTGCAGGAGGTGACGATGGGCGTGTTGCGCGCGCGGCTCAACACGCTCTTGAAAAGCGCGGACCGGCATGGGCGATATCGTCTGCTGAGCCCAGAAGTGCCCAATCTCGGCGAGCAGATCGTCAACGTGCACAGCAAACTGATGATCGTCGATGACGAATTGTTGATCGTCGGCTCCGCGAATCTGAACAATCGCTCGATGGTGCTCGACAGCGAATGCAACGTATCCATCGACGCCGGCGCCGATCAGCGCATTCGCCGCGCGATTGCGAAGATGCGCGATACGCTGCTCGCGGAACATCTCGGTTGCGAAGTCGCGGATGTCGTGCGCGAGCGCGATGCACGTGGCGGCCTCAATGCCGCGATCGAAGCGTTGCAACGCAATCGCGATGAACATCGCACGTTGATTGCGCTCGACCCGGAAGTATCGGCGGAACTGGATCAGCTCATTCCGCCCGATGCGCTGATCGACCCTGAAACGCCTATCGCCGCCGATCAGCTCGTCGAACAATTCCTGCCCAAGGAAAGGACGCGTCCGCTGATCGGCCGCTTCGCGCTTCTCGGCGTGCTCGTGCTGATGGTGGTCGGCGTGGCCGCGCTTTGGCACTGGACGCCGCTTGGCGACTACGCCAATCTGAAGTCGTTGACCAACGCCACACGCCACATCGAAGCACTGCCGTTCGCGCCGCTGTTGATCATTTTGTGCTACGTGGCGGCCGCCGTGCTCTCGGTGCCGGTGACGTTACTGATCGCGACGACGGGCATCGTGTTCGGCGGTCTTTGGGGCGGCGTCTATGCGTTCGCCGGCACGCTGGCAGCGGCGGCGATCACCTATTCGCTCGGCAACTGGCTTGGGCGCGATGCCGTGCGCAAGGTCGCGGGCGCGCGCGTGAACCGGCTATCCGAACGCGTGGCGAAGCGCGGCATCGTAGCGGTCGTCGTGTTGCGGTTACTGCCGGTGGCGCCGTTTGCCATCGTCAATCTCGTGGCGGGCGCCTCGCATATCCGCATGCGCGACTTCATGATCGGCACGGCGCTCGGCATGGGACCGGGCATCGTTCTGACAGTGGCGTTCGCGCATCAACTGGTGGCGTCGTTCCGGCATCCGACGGTCGGCTCGTTCGCGGTGCTGATCGGCATTGGCGCGGCGTTACTCGGCGTGTCGCTGCTATTGCAACGCTTCCTCGGAAGTGGCGAAGAAGAAAAAGTCCACGAAGGCGCACCGAGCGATGCCGACAAACCGCGCGCCAGCGACGAGGCGCAACGCGCGAGCCGTCTGCGCGAAAGCGGTGCGATGCCGCGCGAAACCGGCCATGCCGCAAGCAACGGCGCGCCCGCACGCCATGACGAGGTCAACCCATGACGATGATGCACGAAGCGGGAATGGATATCGGCAATCAATCGAAGCACGCGGCGCGCGCGAGAGAATTGCGTATCGCGACTTACAACCTGCATGGTGCGGTTGGCATCGACGGACGTTTCGCGCCGGAGCGTATCGGCGAAGTGCTCAACGAAATCGATGCCGATATCTTCGCGCTGCAGGAAGTGCCGCTCGGCGGCAGTGCATCGCCCGATGTACTCGAAGTGCTGCAGCGCATGACGGGTCTGCACGCGGTCGCGGGCCCGACGCTCGATACACCCGCGCGCCGTTATGGCAATGCGGTCCTCACGCGCTATCCGGTGCAGGCCGTGCGCACGCTCGATCTTTCGTTCAGAAGCCGCGAACCGCGTGGCGCGCTCGATGCCGACATCGACTGTGGCGGTGAAGTGTGGCGCGTGGTCGCGACGCATCTCGGGCTTGCATCGAGCGAACGTCGCATGCAGGTCGAACAAGTGCTGCAAAAATTCGATACACCTGCCTTGCCCGTGATCCTTCTCGGCGACCTGAACGAATGGTTCGTTCATGGCCGCACCTTGCGCCGGCTCGTTACGCACTTCCATCGCGCGAGTGCGCTGCGCACGTTTCCGACGCGCTATCCGCTCTTCGCGCTTGATCGCATCTGGGTGCATCCCGGTGAACGTCTGATGAGCGTGAACGTGCATCGCACGCGCTTGTCGCGGGTTGCATCGGATCACTATCCGCTCATTGCGCATATCGCGCATCGTTCATGACTGGCTCTTCATGAGCCTTTCAACTCGACGCATAAGCATCGATTCGATGCTCATCACTCGATCGTCGACTCGCATGTCAGCGCGACGCCACGAAAAAGCCCTGGAAAAACGATATAAAAACGCAAAAGACTCGCACGAACTCGCTTGGCGTATGTAGAATCCGGCCTGATACGAACGCATTACCGCGAACGTATTCCGATATCACTGACCAAAAACACAGGTAGGAGAAACATGCCGACTTCCGCAAAAACCGCTGCCAAGAAAGCCACGGCCAAAAAGGCCACGGTAAAGACCGCCGTACCGGCTAAGAAAGCAGCATCGAAGGTTGCCGCGAAGAAAGTACCCGCCAAGAAGGCCGTCGTTGCCAAGAAGGCAGTCGCCGCCAAGAAGACCACTGGCGCGCTGGCTCCGATCAAGGACACCTTCACCAAGGCATCGCTTGCAACGCATCTGTCCGAGCGTGCAGCCGTGGATGTGAAGGCGGTCAAGGCCGTGCTGGTCGCGCTGGAAGACACCATCCTTGGGTCCATCCATAAGAAGGGCGCAGGCGAGTTCACGCTCTCCGGTCTTCTGAAGATCACGGCGCAAACCGTTGCCGCGAAGAAGAAGCGCTTCGGCAAGGACCCGTTCACGGGCACGGAGCGCTGGTTCCCGGCCAAGCCCGCAAGCGTTCGCATCAAGGCGCGCGCGTTGAAGAAGCTGAAGGATGCCGCAGCGTAAGGTTTAAAGCCTGAACTGATTGCCTGATTTTCGGTGATCGGGAATCGAGAGGCCAGCGTTCCTTTTAATCGAGGACGTTGGCCTCTCGTGCTTTGATTTCAAACGTCGGCTTTCGCAAAGATATCGCTCAACCAGTCCACGAAAACCCGTACGCGCGCTGAAAGCTGCCGCGCATGCGGATAAAGCAGCGATACCGGCATGGGCGGAACAATCAAATCAGGTAACACGCATTGCAGCCTGCCATCGGCGAGTTCGCTTTCTATGCGATAACGCGGCACTTGCACAATACCGAGTCCCGCGAGCGCAGCTTGCGTATATAGCTCGACGCCGGTAACGGAAATCGCGCCCGGCAGCTCTATGCTTTGCACGCCGTCGGCCATTTCGAATTCAAGGGCAACATTGCGCCCGCTTGCACTCGATACATAATTCACCGCGCGATGCGCCGCAAGCGAATCGATATCTTCAGGCGTGCCCATTCGCGCGAGATAAGTGGGACTCGCCACCGTCACTTGTTCGAGCGTGGCGACGCGTTTTGCGATCATCGACGAGTCCTGCAGAGTGCCCGCGCGCAACACGCAATCCACGCCTTCACGCACGAGATCGACGAAGCGGTCGTCTTCGCCTACATGCAGTTCGATCTGCGGATAGCGTTCGAGAAACGCCGGCAACCCAGGCACGATGAAATGGCGTGCAAGCGTTCCTTGCAGGTTGACGCGCAGCAAGCCCTTCGGCTCCGCATGCCTGAACGAACCTTCCGCTTCCTCCATGTCCGCGATAAGCCGCACGCAACGGCGATAATGCGCGTCGCCATCGGGCGTGAGGCGCACGGTGCGTGTCGTGCGTTCGAGCAGGCGCGCACCGAGCCGTTCTTCCAGGCGCTTCATCAGATTGGTGACGGTTGCGCGCGGCATCTGCAAGTCGTCGGCGGCTTGCGTGAAGCTGTGGCGCTCGGCAATGCGCACGAACACCTGCATTTCCTGAAAGCGGTCCATGTCGGCTGAAGTTCGAGGTCTGAGATTGTTGAGGCAACTGGAACGATGATACTAATCCGCAAGCGATGATCGCGAAAACGAAATGATCCATCATGGCGCTCATCGATTAACGAACATGAGGAGCAAACCATGAATCAATCGCACGCGAACAAGGTTGCCATCGTCACGGGCGCATCGCGCGGAATTGGCGCGCAGATTGCGAGACGTCTCGCGCAGGAAAGTTTTGCGGTAGCGGTGAACTATGCATCGAGCGCGAAGGAAGCGGACGCGCTCGTCGCGGAACTGGAAGCCGCGGGAAGCCGCGCGCTCGCGGTAAAGGCGGACGTGGCTAGCGCCGACGACGTGCGACGCATGTTCGATGCGGTCGAAGCGCAACTCGGCCCCGTCGATGCGCTCATCAACAACGCAGGCGTGCTCAAGGCCACGCCGCTCGCCGACACGAGCGACGCGCTCTACGACCAAACTTTCAACATCAATGTGCGCGGCACGTTCAACACGCTGCGCGAGGCGGCGAAGCGTTTGAACGAAGGCGGGCGTATCGTCAATTTTTCGAGCACGACGCTCGCGCTCAACATGCCGGGATACGCCATTTACAACGCCACGAAAGCGGCCGTCGAAGCGTTCACGCATGTCTTCGCGAAGGAGTTGCGCGGACGAAGCATTACCGTGAATGCGGTGGCGCCGGGGCCGGTTGCGACTTCGCTCTTTCTCGATGGCAAGACCGACGAACAGATCGCGAACTTTTCGAAGATGCCGCCGCTTGAGCGGCTCGGCCAGCCGGAAGATATCGCGTCGGTGGTTGCGTTTCTTGTCGGCAAGGATGCGGGATGGGTCAACGCGCAAGTATTGCGGGCGAACGGCGGGTTGGCTTGAGTTGGGCGCTCGATCGCGCCGTGTCGTTAGGGCGCTGTCTTCGCGTCAGAAACTCAATGCGAATTGATCTTCGACGTAACGCGTCTTCATGCGCTTCGTCTTCGTTTGGGTCGGCGCCGGCGTCTTCATCGGCGCCGCCACGATTTGCGCGATCTGCGCGACGAGACGGAACGCAGGTCGCGCATCGCACGCGATCCATTCGAACTGACCGGACGACAGGCGTTTCGCGATCAGCGCGTACACATCCGGGTCGAACGGACGTATCTCCGGCGCGCTGGCAAGCAACGATGCAATTTCCTCGCGCGCGGCGCATGTGCCGAGATAGCACCATCGATCGATGACATGCCACGCCTCGCGATTCGTCGATGCATCGCGCTCGCTGATCGCGATGGCGCCTTCATGCGGCCAGCGCACGAGGCGCGCATTGCCGAGCGCTTCGAGCGCACGCGCCGCATGGTCCGCGAACGGCTCCGCGCCCGCGCATGAACCGAGACAGCGCTTCACCTGATAGCCGAAGCAACCGCGCGCCGGTCCCGCTTTTTCCAGGCCGAGCGTGGCGTGGCAGAGTCGATGTTCATCGGCGAGATGGCGCAGATACGCATGCGCCTTCGCGCGCGATTCGAACACGCCGAAGAGATGCGCCTCGCGCGACAGATCGCGCTTGCTCGCGCGCAGCAGCACGGGCGCAGGCGCGCCCGGCAGCCATTGCCACGCGCACGCCGCCGACGCGCGCTTGAGCAGCCGGTTATGCAGCGGCTGCAAGTCCTTCACGAGCTTCGCTTCGAGCAACAGCGCGCCGAGTTCGCCCACGGTCTCGCGGTATTCGATTTTGCGGATGGCCTGCGATATCGACAAATCCTTCGCCAACCGATGATCCCCCGCGAAATGCGCGCTCACACGCTGCTTCAGATTCACGCTCTTGCCGACGTAGAGCGTAATGTCGTCCGCGCCGTGGAAGAGATAGACGCCGGGCGTGGCAGGCAACGCGTCGAGCGCGCCCTCGGGCAACGCGGCGGGCAGACTCGCGCGCCTGACGAGCGCTTTCACGGCGGCATCGACGAGTTCTTGCGAATAGAGCGCGTGAATCTTTTGCCAGAACTGCCAGAGGAGGTCGGCATCGGCGAGCGCGCGGTGGCGTCCTTCAGGCGCGAGATTGAAGCGCGCGATGAGCGCATCGAGCCCATGACGTTCGACCGATGGAAAGAGCGAGCGCGACAAGCGCACCGTGCACAGCGTATCCGCGCGAAACGCAATGCCCGCGCGACGGAACTCGTTCTTGAGGAAGCCGTAGTCGAAGCGCGCGTTATGCGCGACGAAAAGCTTGCCCTGGAGACGCTCGGCAAGCGCCTGCGCGAGCGATTCGAAAGTGGGCTGACCGCGCACCATGCTGTCCTCGATGCCCGTCAGACGCGAGATGAACGGGGGCACCGGCATGCCCGGATCGACGAGCACGCTATAGCGTTCGATGCCCGCCTTGCTCACTTCTATGACGCCGATTTCGGTGATGCGATCCACCGTCGGATTGCTGCCGGTGGTTTCCAGGTCGACGAACACGATGGGACGCGCGAGGCCTGCGAGCAGCGTGTCCGCTGCGAATTCATCGAGGTCGTCCGTGAGATCGTGCATGAATATAGGTGCTGGAAGTGCGCGCTGGTGACGCTCTCAAGCAGCGCGGATAAGTGCCGTTAATCAGTTTAATGCCTTTGCTGCCGCATTTATGCGATTCAGCGAAAAAACGCAGCGCGAATGCGATGCGCGGGCAGCGTCAGTACAATAGCGTTTTGTTTGGCTTCAGGATTGATCGACATGACTTATTGCGTGGGTATGTGTGTGGACGAGGGCCTCGTGTTCCTTTCCGATACGCGCACGAATGCCGGTGTGGACCACGTAAGCGCCGCCCGCAAAATGACTGTTTTCGAACAGCCGGGAGACCGGGTGATCGTGCTGCTTGCGGCCGGTAACCTCGCGCTCACGCAAGCGGTGACGCATATGCTCGCCGAACCCGCGGACCCGGACGCGCCCACGCTTTATAGCGTCGCCACCATGGCGGAAGCCGCGCGCATCGTCGGCGACGCGGTGCGCGAAGTGCATCGGCGCGACGCGCTTTCGCTCGCGGAATTCAGCGTCGATTTCAACTGCAGCTTCATTCTCGGCGGTCAGATACACGGTCAGCCGCCGCGCCTTTTCATGGTTTATGCAGCGGGTAACTTCATAGAATCGACGCGCGTTTCGCCTTATTTTCAGATTGGCGAGTCGAAATACGGCAAGCCGATCATCGACCGCGTTATTACGCCGTCCACGGATCTCGACGAAGTCGCGAAATGCGCGCTTATCTCCATGGATTCGACGCTGCGTTCGAATCTCTCGGTGGGCTTGCCGCTCGACTTGCTGGTCTACGAGAAAGACGCGTTGCGCGTGACGCGTTTCGCCTCGCTCGACAACGACAGCGCGTATTACCAGATGATCCACCGCACGTGGGGCGAGCGCCTGCGGCAGATTTTCGGCGAGATTCCGAACCCTTCGTGGACCGATCTTGCCAACGTGCCGCTGCGTCCGCGCGAGTCGCGCACGATCGTGCCGCGGCTCGTCATCGGCGATCTGCCAAGTTCTGGTGAAGCGCCGGCGCAGACGCTCGCCGAGGACGTGGATTCAAACGGCAACGCGCCGCAGCAGTAGACCTTCAAGAATCCTTCAGGGCGCGTTTGCAGGGCACTGGAGCGGCTCGGCGAGGCTTGTCTTGCTCGCGTATGCCCGGCGCGGCGAATCGGCCAGCACGGCGTCCATTCCAAGACACGCGGCGGCGCGATAATCCTCCGCCTGGTCGACCCCGATCGCCAGAATCCGCACGTTGCCGTTCGTCTTGAAGCAACTGACCGCCAGCGGCGTCCAGAGTCGCGCATCCACGGCGGAGCGCGCTTCGCCAAGCGTGAACGTCTCGACCAAATCCATCTTTCTCCTGTATTCGAACGCCGTCCATGTGCCTTCGGGCGGCGGCTTTCGGCACTCGTGCTCCAGCGCGACTTGCGCCAGGCGCTCACGCGTCGCATCGCGCGATTCGAAAAGACGCGCTTCGCGATAAGGCGCAAACGCCGCCTGGTACACGGCATCCGTCGAATAGATCAGCACGCGCGGCCACGCGCTTTCCTCGCTCAGCACGCGGGCGACGGCGCTTGCCTGCGTTTCGGCGGGCAGCGCTTTCATGTCGAGTATGACCGTCGTGGACGATGGAATGGCCCGCAATGCCTCGGCGAGCGAGGGAATAGGCAACGGCCGCGCGCGATACGGATACTGCTTCGCGCCGTTCGCATCCGTCTGCGTGAAGTTCCAGCCCGCGTTCAGGCTTCGTAACGCGGCGAATTCGTGGCTGGCGACCGTGCCTGTGCCATTTGTATTCGCGGAGAGATCGGCCGGACGATAGAGCACCGGGACGCCATCGCGCGTGAGTTGCACGGTGAGCCAGATCGCATCCGCGTGATTTGCAAGCGCGGTCTCAATGGCGAGCAGGGTGTTTTCAGGCGCGTCCGCCGCGCCGCCGCGATGCGCGACGATCATTGGCAAAGCGTTGCCGGATGCGGCTGGTACAGGCGCGAAACGGCAGGCCCCGAGCAAGACAAGCCAAGCGAAACACGAGACAGCGGCGAGTTGGCGCGACAGCATGAACGAATCTCCCCCGGATGCTTGGTTATCCGAACGATTGTGCTTTATGCGCGCGCGTCGATGAAGCCCGTCGGCACAATTTGTTGCGGTTCACGCTGGCTCGAACTGTGGGGCAAAGGCTTTGCACAAGAAAAAACAGCCACCGGAAAACCGGTGGCTGTCGAGGTGTGCTGCTCTATCGTGTGGCGCGGTACTCGCGTACCGGGCCATCCGCTTGTTCTTAGAACTTGTGACGCACGCCGATGATGACGATTTCCTGATGGCTGCTGCCGCTGTCGTAGCCGTAGGAACCGATCGAGGCTTGCGCCGAGTTGATGCCGCCCGTCGTGCCGTCGCGCTGATCGCCGCTTGCGTGCTGGTAAGCCGCAACTGCGTAGAAGTCCGTGCGCTTCGACAGCGAGTAGTCCGCACCCAGGCTGGCCTGGTGGTACTTGGCCGACGTGTCGCCGCCCGACTTCGTGTAGGTGTAGCCCACGCCGAGCAGCAGCGCCGGGGTTGCCTGGAAGTTCACGAAACCGTTGCCGACGTTGAAGTGTTCCGAGCCGAAGCGCGAACCACCGTCTGCCTTGAACTGTGCATTGCTGTACGAACCGCCGACCGTGAACGCGCCGATCGTGTACTGAACCGCGCCGCGAGCGATGCCGATTGCGTGCGCCGATGCGTATGCGTTGTTGATCGGGCCGTCGAACAGTGCGTCCGACGTCGTGCTGTTCCACGTGCTTGCGCCCGTCGGCGGAATGCGGCCGGCGTTCGGGTTGTTAGCGTAGAAGTAGCCGCCGGCGACTGCCAGGGGGCCGTTGTTATACGTTGCAGCGCCCGACCAGGTTTGACCTTGGCCCGTTGCGCCTGCCAGACCCGAGAAGCCGTACAGGCCTTCGACCTGGAAGCCCGCGTAGTTCGGCGAAACGTACTTAACGGCGTTGCTCACGCGCAGCGAGTTGTCGTAGTTGTCGACGTCGCCCGGCGTTGCGAAGATTGCGCCCCAGTAGTTGTCGGCCGTGATGCCTTGGACCATGTCAACCAGCGGATCGTATTGGCGACCCAGGGTGACCGTACCCCACTGATTGCCCGACAAACCGACGAATGCTTGACGACCGAACTCGCGGCCACCTTGGCCGAGACGGCCGGTGCCGATGTCAAAGCCGCTTTCCAACTGGAAAATTGCCTTCAGACCGCCGCCCAGATCTTCTTGACCCTTCAGGCCCCAGCGATCGCCGGACAGATTGCCGTTGATCATGCCGTACAGGTGGTCGCCATTTGCGTTGGCGTTGCTCACATAACCGAGACCAGCGTCGATCACGCCATACAGCGTCACGCTCGTTTGTGCCTGTGCCGCGCCAGCTGCGCCGAGCAGCGCCAGCGAGAGGGACGTCAGTGCGAATCGTTTCATCGAATTCTCCACGCGATTGTTAAATATCGTTGTTGCCGGCGCAGAGAATAACGCAACGTTTCGAATCTTAAGAAACGAAAAAAATTTACTGTCTCGTAAAAGACACAGTTTCTAACGTGGTCTCAAAAAGGGGGATTTCTGTTTGTTTTGAACGGGTTGCGGGTGACAGGCTATCTTGAAATTAGTTCCGCGCTCAATTCTAGGATATTCCAATGGCGCGCGATTACCATCAATCCGATTAACAAACCGCAGCCGTGAGCGGGTATTTTCCTTTCACCAAGGCAACAAAAAACGCCGCGCTCTAGAGGCGCGGCGTTCGTGGAAGGCGAAAAGGAAATGCGGATCAGCCTTGCAGGTCGTCGTTTTCCCGAGGCGCGGAGCCGCGGCGTGTGAGCAACGCGACTGCCATTCCCGCGCTTGCCGCGAAAAACACCGAGCGCCACGGGTGCCGCTTCACTGCGGCATTGGCGGTCGATGCCTTGCGACCCGCGCCCAGCATGGCCATCGCCGTGGCGCGCGTCGCGGTGCTCTCGACGCGCGCGATCTTGCGCGATATCTCCAGCGCCTTCGCCACCGCCGATACCTTCTTGCGCGCCTGTCCCGTCAACAACTGTGCGTGTTGAGCGCGCGCGCCGATGGCACGCCGGGCGCTCGCGGGCACGGGCGCATCGTTCCGAGCGCTGGCGGGCGATACGACTGGCGCTGTGCTCGATGCCTCCGTCGCCGCCGCCGATGCGGATGCCGCCGCAGGCATGCCCGTGCGCGTGGAAGCCGCGAGCATCGAACCGATCTTGGCGCGGCTGCCCGGCGGCACGCGTCCCATGTTTTGCTGGCCCCACGCGCCGCGCGGATCGTGCAGACGCGCGCGGGCCGCCGAGAACTCCGCGCCGAGCAACAACACGGCCGCCGAAAAATACAGCCACATGAGCAGAACCGCGAGCGATCCGGCCGCGCCGAACGCGCTGGCCGTGCCTGCGTGCGTCAAATAGAGCGCGAACAGTTTCTTGCCCGCCGAGAACAACAGCGCCGCGACAAGCCCGCCGACGAGCGCGTCGCGCCACTGCACGGGGGCATCGGGGAGAAATTTGAGCAGCGCGCCGAACGCGACGGTCAGAATGGCGAGACCGGCGACCAACTGAACGATATCGCCGATGATCACGAACGGCGAGTCGCCCCAGAGCCACATGCCGACGGCCTGGATCGCGGTGTCCAGCACCAGCGAGACGATCAGGAGAAACGCCACGCCGAGCACGAGTCCAAACGAGATGAGCCGCACGCGCACCATCGCAAAGACGCTCGAGCGCTGATCGCCCGTGAGCGGCCATACAAGATTGAGCGCCGTATTGAGGGATGAAAACGTCGCCGACGCCCCGATCGCGAGCAGCGCGAACGAGATGACCGCCGCGATGCCCGTCCCGCCGCTGCGATGCGCATTCTCGACAATACTCTGCACGCCTGCCGCGCCCTGATCGCCGAGCAGCCCGTTGACCTGATGAAAGAGCTGGCCGCGCGCGGCTTCGGCGCCAAACACCCAACCGGCCACGGCGATCACCATGACGAGCGTCGGCGCGAGCGAAAACGCAGAATAGAAGGCGATACTCGCGGCCATCGCGGCGCAACGATCCTCCGAAAATTTCTTGAGCGCGCCGAGCACCCAGGAGGCGTCCTTTTTGACGACGGCTTCGATCTTCTGTGTGGATACGGAACTCATGGCGGACCTCTGGATACGATGAACGGACTGACCAAACGCGAACGAAGGAGAGCAGGAACTATTCCAGTCCAACCGTAAGTCGACGGGACTGGGTGCAACGTTTGGCTCTTGAGCGCGCGTCGGCGCAACGCCACAACGAGGCTTCGCATCGAGTCGAAAGTGCCGTGTTCGCCAGCGAAATAGGACAGCGCGCCCTATAATTTCGCCACCCACATTACAAAACGCCGAGGCACTAAAATGCTGCAAATGTCACGGCGACAGTTCCTGAAGGTCTCAGCGAGCACGCTCGCCGGATCGAGCCTGGCGGCGCTAGGCTTCTCTCCGGCACCTGCGCTCGCCGAAGTTCGTCAGTACAAGCTGTCGCGTACCACGGAAACGCGTAATACCTGCCCGTACTGCTCAGTCGGATGCGGCATCCTCATGTACGGCCTCGGCGACAACGCCAAGAATGCGAAGGCCAGCATCATCCATATCGAAGGCGACCCCGACCATCCCGTCAATCGCGGCACGCTGTGCCCGAAGGGTGCATCGCTCATCGACTTCATTCATAGTCCCAGCCGCCTCATGCATCCCGAGTATCGCGCGCCGGGATCGGACGAATGGAAGCGCATCTCGTGGGAAGACGCGCTCGACCGTATCGCCAAACTGATGAAGGAAGATCGCGACGCGAATTTCGTCGAGACCACGGCGGACGGCAAGAAGGTGAATCGCTGGCTGACCACGGGCATGCTCGCGGCGTCGGCAGGCAGCAACGAAGTCGGCTATCTGACGCATAAAACTGCCCGCAGCCTGGGCATGCTCGCATTCGACAATCAGGCGCGTGTCTGACATGGCCCGACGGTGGCAGGTCTTGCCCCGACGTTTGGCCGTGGAGCGATGACGAACCATTGGGTCGACATCAAGAACGCGGACGTGATTCTGGTAATGGGCGGCAACGCAGCCGAGGCGCATCCGTGCGGTTTCAAGTGGGTGACCGAGGCGAAGGCGCATCGCAAGACGCGTCTCATCGTGGTCGATCCGCGCTTTACGCGCACCGCATCGGTGGCGGATTTCTATGCGCCGATTCGCACGGGAAGCGACATCGCGTTCCTGGGCGGCATCATCAATTACCTGCTCACCAACGACAAGATTCAGCACGAGTACGTCCGCAACTACACGGACATGTCCTTTATCGTGCGCGAGGACTTCGCGTTCAAGGACGGCGAGTTCTCGGGCTATAACGCCGAGAAGCGCAACTACGACAAGTCGAGCTGGGACTACGAACGCGGCGACGATGGCTTCGTCAAGGTCGATCCGACCTTGCAGCATCCGCGCTGTGTCTACAACCTGCTCAAGCAGCATTTCTCGACCTATACGCCCGAGATGGTGACGAAGGTCTGCGGCACGCCGACCGACAAGTTCCTCAAGGTCTGCGAGATGCTTGCCACGACCGCCGCGCCGAATCGCGCGGGAACCATTCTGTATGCGCTCGGCTGGACGCATCACTCGGTCGGCGCGCAGATGATCCGCACCGGCGCGATGGTGCAACTTCTGCTTGGCAACATCGGCATGGCGGGCGGCGGCATGAACGCGCTGCGCGGGCACTCGAACATTCAAGGCCTGACCGATCTCGGCCTGATGTCGAATCTGCTGCCCGGCTATATGACCTTGCCGATGGAAGGCGAGCAGGACTTCGACGAGTTCATCAAGAAGCGCGCGACGCAGCCCTTGCGGCCGAATCAGTTGAGCTACTGGAAGAACTATCGCGCGTTCCATGTGAGCTTCATGAAGTCATGGTGGGGCGACAACGCGACCGCCGAGAACAACTTCGGCTTCGACTATCTGCCGAAGCTCGACAAGTCCTACGACATGCTCCAGGTGTTCGAGCTGATGGCGCAGGGCAAGATGAACGGCTATATCGCGCAGGGTTTCAATCCGCTCGCGGCCGCGCCGAACAAGGCGAAGATCGGGCTTGGACTGTCGAAGCTGAAGTGGCTCGTCATCATGGACCCGCTCGCCACCGAGACTTCCGAGTTCTGGAAGAACCACGGCGAGTTCAACGATGTCGACGCCTCGAAGATTCAGACTGAAGTCTTCCGTCTGCCGACCACGTGTTTCGCGGAAGAGCGCGGCTCGCTCGTGAGTTCGAGCCGCGTGCTGCAATGGCACTGGCAGGGCGCGGTCGCTCCGGGCGAAGCGAAGAGCGACCTGGAGATTATGTCGGGGCTGTGGCTGCGCATTCGGCAGGCCTATAAGGAGAAGGGCGGCAAGTATCCCGATCCTATTCTCAACATGACTTGGCCTTATGCGGACCCGGAAAGTCCGACGCCCGAAGAGATCGCGATGGAGTTCAACGGCCGCGCGCTCGCGGATGTCGCCGATCCCACCGACAAGACGAAGGTGCTGGCGAAGAAGGGCGAGCAGTTGTCGAGCTTCGCGCTTTTGCGTGACGATGGCTCGACGGCGAGCGGTTGCTGGATCTTCTGCGGATCGTGGACGCAAGCGGGCAATCAGATGGGCCGGCGCGACAACTCGGACCCGACGGGCATCGGTCAGACGCTCGGCTGGGCGTGGGCGTGGCCGGCGAATCGCCGTGTGCTCTACAACCGCGCGTCATGCGATGTGAGCGGCAAGCCTTTCGACCCGACGCGCAAGCTGATCGCATGGAACGGCAAGGCGTGGACCGGACCGGACATTCCCGACTTCAAGGCCGACGAGCCCCCGGAGAACGGCATGAATCCGTTCATCATGAATCCGGAGGGCGTGGCGCGTTTCTTCGCGCGCGACGGCATGAACGAAGGACCGTTCCCGGTGCATTACGAACCGTTCGAGACGCCGCTCGGCTATAACCCGTTCTTCCCGGACAACAAGGCCGTGGTGAGCAATCCAGCCGCGCGCATCTTCCCGGATGACCGCGCGGCGCTCGGCACCGCCGACAAGTTCCCGGACACGGCGACGACCTATCGCCTGACCGAGCACTTCCACTACTGGACCAAGCACGCGCGGCTCAACGCCATCGTGCAGCCGCAGCAGTTCGTGGAAATCGGCGAGGAACACGCAAAGGAAGTGGGCGTCGTGGCGGGCGAGCGCGTGAAGGTATCGAGCAATCGCGGGCATATCGTCGCGGTGGCGCTCGTCACCAAGCGCATCAAGCCATTGAACGTGGAGGGCAAGAAGGTGCATACCGTCGGCCTGCCGCTGCATTGGGGCTTCAAGGGCCTCACGCAGCCGGGCTATCTCGTCAACACACTGACGCCTTCCGTGGGCGACGGGAACTCGCAGACACCGGAGTTCAAGTCTTTCCTCGTGAAGGTCGAAAAAGCCGAGAAGGCTTAAAGGAGACGAGATGGCTCTGCAATCGCTCGACATCAAGCGCCTCTCGGCCACCACCACGCCGCCGCCGCAAGTTCGCGAGCCGGTGACGGGGACGGTCGCGAAGCTCATCGACGTATCGAAGTGCATCGGCTGCAAGGCATGTCAGACGGCGTGCATGGAGTGGAACGACCTGCGCGACGACGTCGGTCATACGACCGGCGTCTACGACAATCCGCGTGATCTCACCGAACATTCGTGGACGGTGATGCGCTTCACGGAGTACGAGAACCCGAAGGGCGACCTCGAGTGGCTGATCCGCAAGGACGGCTGCATGCATTGCGAGGATCCGGGGTGTCTCAAGGCGTGTCCGTCGCCGGGCGCGATCGTGCAGTACACCAATGGCATCGTGGATTTTCACGAGGAAAACTGCATTGGCTGCGGATACTGCGTCACGGGCTGCCCGTTCAACATTCCGCGTATTTCCAAGGAAGATCATCGCGCGTACAAGTGCACGCTCTGTTCGGACCGCGTCGCGGTCGGGCAGGAGCCGGCGTGCGTGAAGACGTGTCCGACGGGCGCGATCATGTTCGGCACCAAGGTGGACATGATCACGCAAGCGGAGGATCGCATCGAAGACCTGAAGGAGCGCGGTTTCGAGAACGCGGGTCTTTACAATCCGGCGGGCGTGGGCGGCACGCATGTGATGTACGTGCTGCATCACGCGGATCAGCCGCAGCTTTATCACGGGCTCGCGAAAGACCCGCACATCAGTCCGCTGGTGTCGATCTGGAAAGGCGTCACCAAGCCGCTTGCGATGGCGGGTATCGCGCTGGCCGCGATCGCCGGGTTCTTCCACTACACGCGTGTCGGTCCGAACGAGGTGAGCGCGGAAGAAGAAGCCGAAGCACAGCACGAAGCCGAAGAGGCGTTTCAGCAAAGGGAGCGTTCGAATGAAACACGATAGCGAACTGCGCGACGTGAAGGGCAACCGCCTGATCGTCCGTTACACGCCGAACGAGCGCAGCAATCACTGGATCACCGCGATCACGTTCGTCTTGCTGGCGCTCTCCGGTCTCGCGATGTTTCATCCGTCGATGGCCTGGCTCTACGCAATCTTCGGCGGCGGCCAGTGGACGCGCATTCTGCATCCGTTCGTCGGCTGCGTCATGTTCGTCTCGTTCATGATTCTTGCGCTGCGTTTCTGGCATCACAACTATCTGGACAAGGCTGACGTGCAGTGGATGAAGCAGATCGACGACGTGCTGGCCAATCGCGAAGACCGGCTGCCGGAGATCGGCAAGTACAACGCCGGGCAAAAGCTGCTGTTCTTCACGATGGCCGCTTGCCTGCCGCTTCTGCTGTTGAGCGGCATCGTGATTTGGCGGCGCTACTTCTCGTTCTACTTTCCCATCGAGATCATTCGCGTGGCGGCGGTCGTGCATGCGGCGGCGGCGTTCGTGCTGATCATCGGGATCATCGTGCATATCTACGCGGCGATCTGGATCAAGGGTTCTGTCGGCGCGATGACACGCGGCACGGTCACTTATGGATGGGCGAGGAAGCACCATCCGAGGTGGTTCAAGGAGATCATCGGCAAGTAGGCCGAATGCGCGTCAGTCGAGAATGGCGTGACGGCGCGCTAGCGCGTCGTCCGTCACTTCGATTGGCGCGCGTTCCTCGACTCGCACCGCGCGCTTCGAGGTCTAACGTGCGGACCATGTTTACGAGCGCGACGCCTTGCGTCCTTGTGCCAAGCCCGGCGAGCGGGACTGCGAAACCGGCGTATCGCGCGAAGCCGCCGCTCTGCATGACAGGCGCGACCAGTGCGGTCTCTAGCGCATTGAATGACGCAGCCGACAGCACGAGCCCGGGCCTGAAGTCGCTTTGTTGCTCATGGCCGATTGCCGGACTCAGGCCGACGTGCGCAATATCCCCGTGTCGAATTTGTTGCCTTTCACCATAGCTCACGTCCTCCCGGTTTTAGATTGTTCCAGTCAGCCAATTCATCGAAGATAGGCGCCTTCGGGTCGCACTGCGCCTGCAGTTCCTCGAGCGACAATTCGCGACGAGCCGGCATCGGCATGATTCCCGCCGGGCACACCTCGACATTGAATTTGTCGCCAAGGGTCAGTTTCATGCCTTCCAGCAGCGCGGCGGGCAACCGGACTGCCGCGCCATTTCCCTGCTTCCGTATTGAAAGTTCCATTTTGAATTTCCGTTGGCGTGAACTCATTTTTGTACCTCCGCGCGGAGCATGAGCATCCCTGAGCGCTCCGTTATAAGCTGTTATTCTTGATCCCGCCCCGACCTTCCTTAAGGAATCCCGTGGTCCAACGCATTCTCGAAGCCGCCAAGATCGAGTCTCTCGATCCTTCGGCCATTCCCCGTCTTCGCATGCCCGAACGCGGCACCGTGTTCGCCGCCCGCGCCGCGCGTCTGTTGCAACTCGCCGAAGCGAGCAATCCGATCGCGGGCTATCTGCGCCTCATGGCCGCGATCGCCGATGCGCAGCAACGCATCCTTTCGACCTCCACCGCTTTGATGCCCGCGCGCGAGTCGATCGAACGCAATCAGCAGCATTCGATGCCTATCGTCCCCGCGCTCACCGACGAGCGCGATCCCGCGTGGCGCGACGTGCTGTTCATGCTGCTCGACAGTATCGAAGCCGCGGGCGCGCTCACGCCGCCGCTCGCGCAACTCGTTGCGCGTCTGCGCACGACCGACGCGGCCACGCTCGACACGCAGGCCGACGCGATCATCGCGCTGCGCTTCGCGGAGATCGATCCGGCGGCGGCGCCATTCATCGTCGCCGCGCTGCAAGTGGTGTGGACCGATCTGGCCACGCGCATCGCCGTGTCGGATGTGCCTTATCTCGATGCGCCCGGCGTCTGCCCGCTCTGCGGCTCGATGCCGGTGGCGAGCATCGTGCGCGTCGGCGGCACGCATGATGGTTATCGCTACGTGCAGTGCGGCTTGTGCTCGACCGAATGGCACGTCGTGCGCGCCAAATGCTCGAATTGCGACTCCACCAAGGGCATTGCGTATCACGCCATGGGCACGCCCACGGACGACGAAACCGAGGAACAACGCGCCGCCCGCGCGAAGCAGGCCGCGCTCAAGGCCGAATCGTGCGACGAATGCGGCATCTACAGAAAGATCGGCTATCAAGACAAGGCCTACGACTTCGAGCCTTACGCCGACGATCTGGCAAGCCTCACGCTCGACCTTCTGATGGGCGACGCCGGTTTTCGCCGTGCGTCGCCGCATCCGTGGCTGTGGCCCGAACACGTCGATGAAGCATGAAGGGAAGAGGATAGAAGCGTGAGTAATGTCACCGGCAACAACGACAGCGAATTGCGCGCGCTGATGGCACGAGTGCCATCGGTGGAGCGCGTGCTGGCATCGGCGGCATTCGCGCCGGTCTTGGCCGCGCACGGACGCACGCAGACGCTCGCCGTGCTGCGCGCGTCGCTCGACGCATGGCGCGCCGAAGCGCAGGCGGGCCGCGCATCCGTCGAGGCACTGGCCGATGCGAGCCTCGCGGCAAGCGTCGGCGCGACGCTCGACAAGCGCGCGGAAAGCAGCGTGAAAAGCGTCTTCAATCTCACGGGCACGGTGCTGCACACGAACCTCGGCCGCGCGCTGTTGCCGGATGAAGCGCTGCGCGCCGTCGCCGAAGTCCTGACGCGGCCCGCCAATCTCGAATTCGATCTCGCGACCGGCGCGCGCGGCGACCGCGATGACCTCATCAACGAACTCATCTGTGAACTGACGGGCGCCGAAGCCGCGACGGTCGTCAACAACAACGCGGCCGCCGTGCTGCTGACGCTGTCCGCGCTGGCCGCGCGTCGCGAAGTGATCGTGTCGCGCGGCGAGCTGGTCGAGATTGGCGGCGCGTTTCGCATTCCCGACATCATGAGCCGCGCGGGCGCGAAGCTGCGCGAAGTCGGCACGACCAACCGCACGCATCTGAAGGATTACGACGAAGCGATCAACGCCAGGACCGCGCTCCTGATGAAAGTGCATTGCAGCAACTACGCGGTCACGGGCTTCACCAAGGAAGTCACGCTCGCGGAACTCGCGCCGCTTGCGAGGGCGCGCGGCTTGCCGGTTGTCGTGGATCTCGGCAGCGGCACGCTCGTCGATTTGGCGCAATGGGGCTTGCCGCGCGAGGCCACGGTTCGCGAGACGGTCGAGGCAGGCGCGCAACTCGTCACCTTCAGCGGCGACAAGCTGCTCGGCGGCCCGCAGGCGGGCCTGATCGTCGGTACGAAGGAACTGATCGCGAAGATCAAGAAGCATCCGCTCAAGCGTGCGCTGCGGGTCGGCAAGCTCACGCTCGCGGCGCTCGAAGCGGTGTTGCGGCTTTATCGCACGCCGGAGACGCTCGCCGAACGTCTCACCACCTTGCGCCTGCTGACGCGTCCCGCGGACGCCATGCGCCTTGCCGCCGAACGCATCCAGCCCGTGCTGCAGGCAATGACCGGTGCGGATTTCGTCGTCGCCACCGAGCCGATGTTCAGTCAGATCGGCAGCGGCGCGTTGCCGGTCGATGTCCTGCCGAGCTACGGCCTCGTCGTGCGGCTCACGAGCGGCAAGAAGGCGGGCGGCCAGTTGAATCGCATCGAGCGCAGACTGCGCGATCTGCCGCGCCCGGTCATCGGGCGCATTGCGGATAACGCGCTGTGGCTCGATCTGCGCTGTCTCGAAGCACAGGACGAAGCCGCGTTCATCGCCCAACTGGAGATGCGGGCAACGGGCCGCAACGCATGATCGTCGGCACGGCGGGGCATATCGATCACGGCAAGACGACGCTCGTGCGCGCGCTGTCGGGGGTGGATACGGATCGTCTGAAGGAAGAGAAGGCGCGTGGCATTTCCATCGAACTGGGTTATGCATACGTGCCGCTCGGCGATGGCGGCGTGCTTGGCTTCATCGACGTGCCGGGGCACGAAAAGCTCGTGCATACGATGGCCGCGGGCGCATGCGGCATCGACTTCGCGCTCGTCGTGATCGCCGCCGACGATGGCGTCATGCCGCAAACGCGCGAACATCTTGCGATTCTTCAGTTGCTCGGCGTGAAAGATGGCGCAGTGGCGGTGACGAAGTCCGATCGTGTCGATGCCGCGCGCCTGAACGAAGTCCATGCCGAAATCGCCGCGCTGCTGGCCGGTACCGCTTTGCAAGACGCACCGCTCTTTAACACCAACGCCACGCGCGATGACGACTCAGGCGTGGCCGCGCTGAACGCGCATCTGCACGATGTCGCCATGCACTGGCGCGCGCGCCGCGACGACGGCTTCTTTCGTTTGGCCGTGGACCGCGTGTTCACGCTCGCGGGCCAGGGCACGGTGGCGACCGGCACGGTGTTCACGGGGCAGACGAAGGTCGGCGACACGCTGGCGCTCGCGCCGCGCGAGGGCGAAGCGCCGGTTCGTGTGCGCAGCATTCACGCGCAGAATCGCGCTTCGGAGACGGGGCGCGCGGGCGAGCGCTGCGCGCTCAATCTCGCGGGCATCGAGAAGGACGCGCTGTCGCGCGGCGACTGGATTCTCGATGCGCGTCTCGCGCGCGCGTCCGAGCGAATCGACGTCGAACTCACGCTTCTCGCCGATACCTCGCCGGCGCTCACGCACTGGAGCCCGCTGCATGTACATCTGGGCACGATGCACCGCGTCGCGCACATCGCCTTGCTCGACGGCGAAACGCTCGCGGCCGGGCAGACGGCGCGCGTGCAACTCGTATTCGATAAGCCGGTTTGCGCGCTGCCGGGCGACCGCTTCATCGTTCGCAATGCGCAGGCGGATAAAACGGTAGGCGGCGGGCGTGTGCTCGACCCGTTTGCGCCCGCACGCAAGCGCCGCACGCCGCAGCGCCACGCGTGGCTCGATGCGCTCACCGCGATGCTCGACACCGGCGCCATCGGCGAACTCTTCGCGCAGTCGCCGTATGGCTTGCCGCGCTCGCTCGTCGAGCATCTTGCAGGTCGAACGCTTGGATCGATGACCCAGCCCGACGGTCTGCGCAGCATACCCATTCACGACGATGCGCTCTTGATCAGCGTCGCGCGATGGGACGCGTTGCACGCGTGTCTGACGGATGCACTCGCCGCCTTCCACGAACGCTTTGCGGACGAGCAAGGCCCGGATACCGCGCGCCTGCGCCGCATGGCCGCGCCGCTCGCGCCCGAAGCGCTGTGGCGCGCGCTCATCGACGACGCCGTTACGCAAGGCACGATTGCGCGAAGCGGTCCGTGGCTGCATTTGCCATCGCATACGGTTACGCTCGATGCCGCCGAGGACGCGCTGGCCCGCGTCGTGCTCTCATCGATCGAGGAAGGCCGCTTCGACCCGCCGTGGGTCAGGGATTTGGCCACCACGCATGGCGTGCCCGAAGACGCGGTGCGGCGTCTGTTGCGCAAGCTCTCGCGCCGTGGCGATGTCTTTCAGGTGGTGCGCGACTTGTTTTACGGACGCGCGTCCATTGCAGCACTTGCACGGCTGGCTGCCGAACATGCAAACGCGAACGGTGCGATAGGCGCGGCCGCATTTCGCGATGCCAGCGCGCTCGGCCGCAAACGCGCGATCCAGGTTTTGGAGTTCTTCGACAGGGTTGGGTACACTCGGTTTCACCGCGACCTTCATCTGTTGCGAACCGACAGCCGCTGGCACGAATCCGTCTGACTATCGAACGTCGAGTTACGACGTGGAGACCTTCGCGGCGCAGGCTGTCGCGTGAAATCCGATGGAGCATTCCTACTACAAGCTCTTGCATCTTCTGTCGAGCCATCCCGAATGGACGCTCGTGGTAGTGCTGCTTGCGTCCTTTCTGGAGTCGCTCGCATTCATCGGCACCTTCATTCCGGGCAGCACGGCCATGTTCATCGCGGGCGCGCTCGTCGGAACCGGCGCGCTGAATCTCGGCTGGGTGATGGTCTGCGCGGTCGTTGGCGCCATTGCGGGCGACGCGGTCAGCTTCTGGTTCGGCAAGCGCTATGCAACGAGCATTGCGCAGATGTGGCCGTTTCGGGCGCATCCCGGCGCACTCGTCGCCGGCCGAAGATACTTCGACAAACACGGCGCGAAGAGCGTGGTGCTCGCGCGTTTCGTCGGACCGATGCGCGCGGTGGTGCCGGTCGTCGCTGGCGTCGCGGGCATGACGCCCGCGCGCTTTCTGGCGGTCAACATCATTTCCGCGCTGATCTGGGCGCCGCTGCACATCCTGCCGGGCGTGGTCTTCGGAGCTTCGATCGAACTGGCGGGCGCGGTATCGATCCGGCTCGTAGTGATCCTCGTCATCCTCGCGGCGCTTGCGTGGCTCGTGTTCAATCTCGCGCGCGTGGTGATTTCGCATGCGAAGGAATGGACGTTCGCCTCGCGCGACATGTTGCTTGCGACCTGCCAGCAACGCCGTGGTCTGGCCGCGCGGATGCTCGCACGCGCGCTCGATCCGGGCAATCCTGCGACCGGGCTCATCGTGATGATTTCCGCGCTGCTGCTCGTCTCGGCGGTCGCGTTCTTCTACGTGCTGTCGGGCGTGGCGCGCGGCAGTTCGCTCGTGCAGGTGGATACCTCCATCTTCCGGCTGTTGCAGTCGTTCCGTTCGACCTGGGCCGATTCCATCCTCGATGCCGCCGCCACGCTCGGCAGCACGCCGACGCTCGCCGCGCTCGCCGTAACGGTCGTCGTGTGGATGGTGTTCGAGCGGCGCTGGCGCACGGTCACGTACTGGCTCGTCGCCGTCGTGTTTTCGCAATTGCTGGTGCTCGCGATCCGCTTCACCGCGCGCGATCCGATGCTCGTCACGCTCGCGCCCGCCGACCATTCTTTTCTGAGCAGTCACGTCTCGGCCACGGTCGTGATCTACGGCTTTCTCGCGTTCTTGCTGCTGCGACGCGTCGGCACCATTTCGGGTGTGTTGATCGCGACGGCGACATCGGCGATCGTCACGGCCGTCGCGCTCGCCGGGTTGTACTTCGGCCGCTTCACCATTTCCGCCGTGCTCGGCAGCGTCGCGCTCGCGGCCATCTGGGTGTTTCTGATCGCGCTCACGGCGGTGTGGCGCAATCCCGGCAAACCGAAGCCGCGTCCGTGGATGCCGTTCGCGGTGCTGGCCGTCATCTGCGCAAGCGTGGCGTTGCAGTTGAGCGATTCATCCGAGGCGCACAGCGCGCCGCCCGTCACGGTCGTCATCACGCCGATTCAATGGACCGATACCTTCTGGCGCACGTTCTCGTGCTACCGGTCGGCCATGGATGGCGACCGTCGCGAGCCGATCACCGTGCAATGGGCGGCCACGCCCGCGCAAATTCGCGCGCAACTGACGAGCCGCGGCTGGACCGAGGTGTCGGGCGTGTCGGTGAAGAGCGTGATGTCGGTAGTGTCGCCCAACGCACCGGCGGTCGCCTTGCCCGCGCTGCCGCGTCTGAACAACGGCGAGCCGTCGAAGCTCGTGTTCACGCGCTCGCATCTCGGCCCGCAGGAGCGCGACGTCCTGCGTTTCTGGCCCACGAACTACGCGCTGGGCATGGGCTCCCGCGCGCGGCCCATGCCGATCTGGCTCGGGTCCGTGGTCCATGAGCGCATCAGGCGACCGACCTGGCCGTTCAACGTGCTGCGCCCGGACTTGCGTGGCGACCCGATGGCGTTCGACCGTGGCGCGGGTTCGCCGTGGGGCGGCATTGAAATTGCGAATAGCGCGGGGTGCGGCGGCATTCCCGTGATGCTCGTCGAATCGCGGGCCGATTGAGCGCGTCCGGCCGCGAGACCACAGACCACAACGAACCGAGGAAGACGCGTGATTCAGATACCGCCATCGGCGATTGCGCAGTGGGGCGGGGCGGCGGTGTTCGCCAATGTGCTGCTGACGCGGCTCGGTGTGCCGCTGCCTTCCGCGCCGTTGCTGCTGTTCGCGGGAACGGCCGTCGCGAACGGGCGGCTCTCGTTCGTCTCCGTGCTGGTGGCGGCGGTGGCGGGCGCGCTCATCGGCGACGGTGTGTGGTTTGCGGCGGGACGCATCCACGGGCGCAAGCTCATTGCCGCGCTTTCGCGTCGCTCCTATGCGATCGACAACGGCATGCGTACGACCGGCGCTCTTTTCGAGCGGCATGGCGCGCCTATCGTCGCGGTATCGAAGTTCATACCGGGACTCGGACTCGTCACGCCGCCCTTGATGGGTACGACGCAAATCGCCGTGCCCGCGTTCTTTCTTTGGGATACGGGTGGGATCGTCGCGTGGGCTGCGTTCTGGCTGCTGGGCGGCGCGCTCTTTCAGCGGCAACTGCAATGGACGCTGATGGAGTTGCATCTGCACGGCGCGACGGTGATCGACCTGCTGGTGGTGCTCGCGCTGATCTTCTTCGCGTACCGTCTGTTACGCCGCAAGCCGCCGCACCAGCCAAGCGACAAGAGCGGTTGATGGCCGGTACGCCGGCAAGTATGCGAATTACGCATCGCCGCTATAATCGCGGCGCGCCTGGTCGAAGTGTTGTCAGCGTGCTGAGTTTCTCCGCAGGAAGGCATTCGTATCCGGTGGTACGGCCGGGCTTCAAACCCGGTTGGGGATGTCAGACATTCCCAGGTCGGTTCGACTCCGGCTGCCTTCCGCCAATGCCTTTCCTCGCGCCTCTTTGCGTGCCGTTAGCGACGCTCGTACGACAACGTCGCCGGGTCGCTGTTTCTGAAGACCGCGAACCACGGATCGATCAGGCCTCCGCCAACCGGAACGACGACGTCGCATTTCTTCGTGCGCGTGTCGCATCGGCGCAATTCGCCTGTCGTCTCCGCTGCGCTCCCAGAGATCGGAATGTACAGCTTTCCTTCGGGACCGAAGATCAGTGCCTGCGCGGATGCTCGGGGCTTATCGAAGTCGGATAGCGGCAAGGAGTCGACGACTTTCCCGCTCCTCACGTCGAACTTCAGAATGCGGTCGACGTTGTTCTTATCCAGCGGATCGGCGCTGCTGGTGGTATCGCGAAAACTCGTGACCCAGAGGTAGCCCTTGTCGTCGAACACCAAGCCTTCTGGCCGATGGAATCCGAACTTCAAGCCCTGACTTTGCACCGATGCATTGGTCGCAATTACCTTGTCCAGTTTATAGGTGTAGGGATTGAAGCGAAGGATGTACGCGAGCAGCGATAAGGGGTCCGTCGGCGCTACCGCCGGACAGCCGCGCGCCGCGACATACAGCATGCCGTCCGGCCCGAACACGACGCCACGCGGATAAAAGCCCGCCGCGATCCGACACGGTCCAGCGTGCGAACGAACACGCCCGATTCGCTGTATTCCCGCACATCGCCTTCGTCCACCTTCGTGCAGGTTTGCCCGCTCTTGATGACGTTCGCGACGTAGTAATGGTCCGGCTGATAACCGTAATGCCAGTCGCGCGTGCCGCCGCCGAAAACGATGCCCTGCGGCGCATAAGGTACGTTTCGCGATTTTGGATTCACGAGGTACTGCTCGAACATGCCCGTGCGCCCATCCAGCTTGATGACGTCGCCGCTCGCCGCGGGATCTTCGCTGAAGTTTAGAATGCTGGCGATCAAGGAGGCGTCGTTGAAGATGATGCCCATGACGCCGTTCAACTCGCCACCGAAGGTAGAAGATGCGAAAACGCGCACGGCTCCGGTACGGAGGTCGACCTGCTTGATGGTGTCATCGTTCGTGTCATTCGGGTCGCCGATATCGCCGACGAAGATGCTCTCGCTTCTGTTGCCACCTCCTCGCGAGAACGAGTCATCGGCTTGCGCCCAATGCGTCGTGAATATGCCGCCCGCGACGGCCGCACTCGAAAGTAAAGAACGAAGAATCTTCGACGCGAATACCGCTCTTGCGTGCCGTGTCTCGCTTGAGACCGGGAAAGCTGGTTTCATTGCCGCCTCCATGGATGAGCTTGATGTGTTCCTCGTATGCGCCACGGTCCGATCGCGCATCCGTGTCGCGACATGTGTGTACGGCCGTGGCTTTCATCGACGTCGCGTGCGGCGTCTGGTCTTGCTGAATTGCGCGGACAAAAGGAGAGGCGTGCTCGTGTCCGTCGAGCAGAATGAATTCGTTTGGAGTCTGAAATATACCGAACGGTCGGATGCGCGGTTGCTTTCTGGCGCGCGCTGGGACGCTGGCGATGACCTGACTTAGCATAGTCGGAACGAAGCGGAATGCAAGGCAATGACAAGACGCTCGTCGGATGCGTCCGGTGGGTTTCGGGCACAGCCGATTCAGCGTGAATCTTCGAGCCATGCGGAATTCACAATTCAGACTTGCTTTGACCTCTGTATAGATTTTGGCTAACATCCAATCACTTGGTGTGTTCGTTTCGGATTTTTGCAGCTCTCGTCCGCGCTTAAAAGTGCATATGCACTTTAGCCGGCCAACCTGGAACGGACGTGCTTAACCACGAAACAGGAGAGGCATCATGGGACAGCAACGAATTTTGGTTACGGCAGCGGCGGGCAAGACGGGCGTGCATACCGTTCAGAACCTCCTCGACAGCGGACATGCAGTCCGCGCGCTCGTGCGAACAGTGGATGCGCGCAGCGAGGCGCTTCGGCAGGCCGGGGCGGAAGTCGTCGTCGGAGACTTGCTCTCGCACGACGACGCCATTCGTGCGACGGATGGCGTCTCTGCCGCGTATCTCTGTTTTCCCGTGCGTCCGGGCTTCATCCAGGCGACCGCCTATTTCGCCGATGCAGCGCGTCGCAACGGACTCGATGTCGTCGTCAACATGTCGCAAATTTCCGCGCGAGAAGATTCGAAAAGCCACGCCGCGCGCGACCATTGGATTGCCGAGAGAGTGCTCGACTGGTCGGGCGTGCCGACGGTGCATATCCGTCCGACGTTTTTCTCCGAGTGGATGGTTTTTCCGTGGGTGCGCGATACGATCGTGCAGGACGGCAAGATTGCGCTGCCATTCGGCAACGGACGTCACGCGCCGATTGCCGCCGAAGATCAGGCGCGCTTCATCGCGACAGTGCTCGCGAAACCCGCAGGTCATATCGGCAAGACGTACGAGCTTTGCGGTCCCATCGAGCTGAGTCAGAAGGAAATTGCCGAGAAGATCGGCGCGGTGCTCGATCGCAAAGTCGTCTACGACCCGATGACGCTCGACGCTTATCGCGAGCATCTGAGCCAATACAAGCTGCCCGAATTCATGATCCAGCATTTCATCGAAGTGGCGGTGGACTATCAGAACGGCGTGTTCGAAGGGCGCGACGAGATCATCGGCCGGGTCACCGGGAAGGCGCCGCAGACCGTCGAGGAGTTTGTGGAAGCTAATCGTGCTGCGTTCGGGAAGCGCGACATTTAAGGTGCGTGCTTTATAGCGTTGCCGTGGCGCGTTTAGTGTAAGAGCGCGTCATCGGCTCGCTTCAGCATCACGGACGTGTGCCGTTTCCAGATGTTCTCTGCATTCACGCGTCGCATGCGTTCCGACCCGTAGCGGTCTTTGGGTACGCTGGCTTATTCTGCAGAGCGCGTACCGCGTCGTCCGCGCCGTGTACGGCCGAATAGCTTGAGTTTTGCAACCGGTCTAAATCGTTACCGGCCGACTGGCAGCGCAACGTATATGCGTCTTGCCAAACGACAGACATATTTAGGACGTTTAATAAAGTATCTTTCGTGCAGCTTGGTTACGATTGGGGTTCCGCTTGCTTTCGAACGACCGAGCCTGGTGGCTCCGGTTGTCGACAGCTTAAGTATCTGGCGACAGCATGTTTGCTGAAAGCGGACTGTCGCCCCACATAACCAGAAAAGGTTTGAAATGATCAAGATCGATCGCATTGCACTGGCACAATCGAATATCGCTGGCGGCGCTGTGAAGCAGGGCACGGGCACCGGCCCGTACTCGCCGAGCACGCCTGCCGCACCGACGCAAACGGGCACTGCCAGTTCCGTCATCATCGTCAACGGTCAGACGGTCATCAGTCAAAGCGTCACGTTCTAACGAACGCTGCGGCTGACAGTCGACAAAGGCGGATCGCACGATCCGCCTTCCTTCGAGTGTGTAACTGCCGTTCAACCTGCCTGCGCGGGTTGCACGCTGTCTTTCTGCCTGCGCTGCAGTTCCTGCGTCGTCTCGCCTTGACCGTTCGGCAACCAACCCGGCGGGCGAAGCACGAAGGAGACAGCATCCGAAACGCGCTTTGCACCGGCCATGTCTCTTCCAAGGCTCACCCAGTGCTCCGTCTCCACGACAATCGGGTTATGCGAAGTGGTCGGCGTTGTCAGGCCGTAGCGGCAGGGTTCATCGGCGCGTTCCTCCACGTAAGTGCCGAACAGCCGGTCGAAGATAATCAGCACACCGCCGAAGTTGGCATCGAGGTAAGTGGCATTCGAAGCATGATGAACTCGGTGTGAAGAAGGCGTGTTGAACACGTATTCGAGCCAGCCGAGCTTGGGTATCCACGTAGCGTGCAACCAGAACTGATAGAGCAGATTGATGGACACGACGGCTATCACCACTTCCGGTTTGACGCCGAGCCACGAGAGCGGCGTGAAGAAGATGGCCGAACCCGTGAGCTTGGTGGTCCAGCCGAGCCGATAAGCGGATGACAACGTCAACTGGTTCGGCGAGTGATGAACCGCGTGGCTCGCCCAGAAGAAGCGCACCGTATGCGCGATGCGGTGATACCAGTAGTAGCAGAACTCCTGGCCAATGAAGAGCAGGAAGATCGTCAGCATGTCGTTGGTCGCGACGGTATGAATACGGTGCTCCCACGCGAAATGAAACACAGGCGTTGCTAGCGAGAGCGGCAAAAACGCGAGCAGCTTTCGGCCGATCAGATCGGCGAGCGATATCCAGAATTCGTGCCAGTCAAACGCGCGGTTGGTGCCTTTGTACTTGCCATGCAGCACGAACGCTTCGGTCATCGATGCAACAAGCACGATGGCCATCATGTACGTCGTGATTTTGCCGATCAATTCCATGATTTCACTCGGTTCCAGTGGGTTGCGAATGAAGTCACTTTAGCGATCGACTTCGTTGAAAACCATGCAGAAGTTATTTCGCGGGATGTCACGTCAACGACCTGCACCGGGCCTGCCGAAAAATCGAATTTAGATGCGCTTGCCTATGGACAGCCATCTGAATGTTGCGTCGCTACAAATTTTCCATGCGGTTAATGATAACGAATCGCATTTACACTATAATGCCGGCGACAATAGAACAGACCGAACGTGCGTGAGCCTTTCGGCGTTCGCCAAAATAATCCCGCCCGGATTCCCCTTGCCCTGGGACGGTAATCGACCATCACCGACGTTCTTCCGATTCATGCCCGTGTTCCGTTCGAATTCCGCGCAGGCCTTGCCTGCCAAGGCGCTTGTTCATCGCGCCGCTATCGTTGCCGCTATCGCCGTCGTGTTTTCCGTGTCGGCCCAAGCTCAAACTGCCGACGCTCCATCCAGCACCGATAACAGTGCTTCTCCCGCCAACACTTTGCCTGCGGTCAAGGTTCAGGCATCGAAAGAAGCGTTGCCCGGTTCGCTCGAACCGACTTATGCAGGCGGCCAAGTCGCGCGCGGCGCAAGTTTTGGCGTGCTCGGCCAGCAGAAGATGCTCGACGTGCCGTTCAGCATGACGACTTACACGTCCAAGCTGATCGAAGATCAACAAGCGCGCACTATCGGCGACGTGCTGATGAACGACCCGTCCGTGCGCACGTCTTACGGCTTCGGCAACTTCGCCGAGACCTACGTCATTCGCGGCTTCCAGTTGCAGGGCGACGATGTGTCGCTCAACGGTCTCTATGGCATCACGCCGCGCCAGCTCGTCGCGACCGACGCGCTCGAACGCGTCGATGTCTTCAAGGGCGCAAATGCGTTTCTGAATGGCGCATCGCCGGGCGGTTCGGCGGTGGGCGGTGGTTTGAATCTGCAGTTGAAGCGCGCGGACGATAAGCCGCTTACGCGCGTGACGGTGGAGGAAACCGCTTCGGGCGATTTCGGCGCGCATGTCGACGTGGGTCGCCGTTTCGGCAGCGAAGGGCAGTTCGGTATTCGCGTGAACCAGGCGAATCACGACGGCGAGACGAGTATCGACGGCGAACATCGGCGCGACAATACGACGGCCGTGTCGCTCGACTGGCGCGGCGAAAAGCTGCGTCTCTACGGCGATTTTCTGTATCAGCGCCAGCGCGTGAACGGCGGCCGGCCGACGGTCAACGACTCGGCGAACTACATCCCCGAGCCGCCCTCGGCCACGTATAACTATGCGCAGACGTGGAGCTATTCATCGCTCGAAGATACCGTCGGCATCCTGCGCGCGGAATACGATTTTCTGCCTGGCTGGACGGCTTACGTGACGGGCGGCACGCGTCACACCAACGAGCACGGGGAGTATTCGTCGCCCACGGTGAGCGCGACTGGCGTGACGGCCACGCGTCTCGGCGTGCCGCACCAGGAGGACAACACGTCGGCGGAAGCGGGTGTGCACGGTCATTTCAACACGGGACCGGTGTCGCATTTCGTGGCGGCGGGCGCGTCGATCGTACGGACGGATTCCCAATCGGCCTACACGCTTTCCGGTTCGTTCCCGACGAGTCTGTATGACACGCCGCAAGTCGGCTATCCGGCTAACGCGTTCACGGGCGGCAATCTGCAAGATCCGCAGACCACCGCGCTGAATCTGCTGCGCAGCATTTCCGTGTCGGATACGCTCGGCTTCCTGAACGATCGCGTGCTCTTCACCATCGGCGCGCGGCACCAGGAATTGCTGTCGAATTCTTACTCGTACACCGGAGCGCAGACGGCGAACTATAACCAGTCGATCACGACGCCGGTCTTCGGCCTGGTCGTGAAGCCATGGGAAAACGTGGCGCTGTTCGCGAATCGCAGCGAAGCACTGACCATCGGCGACACGGCGCCCAACACCGCGCTCAACTTCGGGCAGCAACTCGCGCCCGAGAAGTCGAAGCAATATGAAGTCGGCGCGAAGTACGACAACGGAAAGTACGGCGCGTCGCTCGCGCTATTCCAGATCGAAAAGCCGATGACCTACACCAACACCGCGGGCTTCTTCGTCGCGGACGGTGACGAGCGCCATCGCGGCGTGGAGGCATCGGTGTACGGCGAGCCGGTAAAGGGCGTGCGCCTGATCGCGGGCGCGACTTACATCAACGCGACGCAGCAGGACACGGGCACGGCCGTGACCAACGGCAACAAGCCGATCGGCGTGCCGACCATGATGTTCAACCTGAACGCGGAATACGATGTGCCGATGCTGAACGGCCTCACGCTGACGGCGCGCTGGATCCACACGGGGTCGCAGTATCTGAACGTGAACAACACGTTGTCGATCCCGGCGTGGGATACCTTCGACCTCGGCGCGCGCTACTCGACGGCGGTTTTCGGCCGTCCGACGACCTTCCGCGCAAGCGTGCTCAACGTGGCGAACAAGTCTTATTGGTCGTCGACGAGCGGCGGGTATTTGCTGCAAGGCGCGCCGCGCACGGTGCTGTTGTCGGTGACGACGGACTTCTGATGCTCACGTAAAAACGCCGCCGGTTCGCAATGAGACCGGCGGCGTTTTCGTTTGCGCGATACACGTCAGGCAATCAGGCGTTCAGGCACTTATGCAGCGAAACCCGGCGTAGACGTACTGGTAATGCCCTTGAAACCAGTTGCGAAAACTCGGTCTCAACATGCATGCCGCGGTACGCGGTGAGCCGCCCTTCATGATGAAGTGCTTGCCGTCGAAGAAATTAGCCGAATAGCCGAGATAGAACGGGAAGGGCTCGAAGCCTTCGAGCGGCCCGAATACCGTCGAGGTCCATTCCCAGCCATTGCCGAACTGGCCTTCGACGCCAAAGCCGCTGCGATTCTCCGGATAGGCCTGCACGGGTGAGGGATCCCAGCGCCGGAAGTCGAAGTTGCCTTCCACTTCGTGCGGCGCGCCCTCCGCCGCGCGCTGCCATTGCGCCTCGCTCGGCAGCGCCTTGCCGGCCCAGCGCGCATAGGCGTTCGCCTCGGCATAACTCACGTACACCGGCCAGTCGAGCGGCAACTCGATTTCCTCGAACATCGTGCGCAGTCGCCAGCCATCGGAGCTGTCGCTTTCGGCGGGAATCCAGAACGCCGGATGCGCCACGCGTTGCTCCTCCTTCCACGCCCAGTCGGCATCGGTCCAATAGGCACGATTCCAGTAGCCGCCGGCATCGATGAAGCGCAAATAGTCGCCGTTCGTCACCATGTGGCGGTCGATCTCGAACGCAGGCACGTCCACGCGAACCTGGCCGAACTCGTTGTCCCAACCGAACATGCCGCCTTGGCGCGTCAGCCCGAGTGTCGCCGTTCCGGCCGGCACGCTCACCGTCTCGTGGGAAAGTTCACGTTCGGAGTTTCGCTGCGAAATCGCATTGGCCGGCGCGATTTTTCTATCGACTGGCAATTGATGCAGCATGTAGGCAAGCGTTTCGGCGTGCATCAGCCGATGTTCGATTGCGACTTCCAGCAACTGCGCGGGCGATTCGTCGGCGGAAAGCGGCCGTGCGGCGATGGTCACCGGATCGAATTGCGCGTCGATATCCGCGCGCACGCGGTCGCGATACGCCCGCACTTCGGCGAGCGTGGGCCAGTCGGCGGGCTGATCGGTGGGCAAGCCGCCATCGACCGGATCGATGCCGAAAGCAAAGAGTTGGTCGTAGGCAGGATTGAAGTCCGGCAGGTCGAAGAGCCGTTTGTCCAGCAGATTACGGTCGAAGGCTTCGAGATGCCCGATGTAGAAAACGATGCGATGCCGTTCGGCAATCGGCCGGTCGTAAAGATGTTCCGGCTTGACGATATCGAACAATTCGTCGGTTACGCGACGCGCCTCGGCGAGCCGGTCGAGCAACGGGTGACGCAGGGAAGGTTCGCGATTCATGTCGCCCAATCTCCGTGGCTTAGCCAATCAGAAAGATTAAAGCGTAGCGAACCGCGTGCCAACTTAAAAATCCACGCGGTTTATGCGCGTTTTGTCTAACAATCGCGGCGCAAGGCGCGCCGCGCAAGGCTTTGCGTCAGATGCTGCGCAGGCGTTCGAAATCGTTGATGCGAATGGATTTGCCCTTCGCTTCGATGAGGCCTAGCTTGTCGAAACGCGAGAGCGTGCGGCTCACGGTTTCAAGCGTCATACCGAGATAGCTGCCGATATCGTCCCGCGTCATGCGCAACGTGAACTCCGCCGTGGCATACCCCCGCTTGGCGAGCCGCATGGATAGATCGAGCAGCAAGCGTGCAACGCGCTCTTCGGCGCGCAGCAGGCCGAGTTGCAGGACATGATCCGCCTCGCGATTGATAGCCTGTCCGAGCATGCGAAGCATCCGCTTTTGCAGGGTGTCGGTTTCGCGGCACATGCGCTCGAAAAGCGCATACGGAATGACACACACGGAACTGTCTTCGAGCGCGATCGCGTCGCAGGCATGCTCGCCTTCGCCGATACCGTCGAGCCCGAGCGCGTCGCCCGCCAGCAAGAGGCCCGTGACCTGTTCGCGTCCGCCTTCGCGGATCACCACGGTCTTGATCGACCCCGAGCGCAACGCGAACAGCGAATCGAACGGAGTGCCCGCACGGTAGAGCGCTTCGCCACGCCGCACCGAACGCGTAACCGAGATCACATGTTCGAGCTTGGCGATGTCACGAGCGTTCAGGCCTTCGGGCATGCAGAGATGGCGCATGGCGCAGGTCGAGCACTGAGCCAGATTGCGCCGTGAGGGAAAAATGTCGGACATGGCGGCCGCTTTTGTTGATGGATGACAAAAACCATTGTCCCATCGCGGGATTGTTAACCCTGGCGACAAAATGCCGCGCATCCGTTTGCGCTAGTCCATGGTTAGGCGCTCTCGTTGCCTTCCGGGCTGGCTGCCGAGGGAATCAGCAGAACGGGCAGCGTGGCTTGCCGCAGGCATCGCTCCGCAACGCTGCCAAGAAGCAGGCGCTGAAAGCCTTTGCGTCCGTGCGTGCCCATGATCAGCACATCGGCGTTGAAGTCGACGGCGGCCTTGGTGATGAGCATCGCAATGTCGTCGCTCGCGGTGGCCTCGACGGTCACAACCTGACCTTCGATGCCGCGTTGCCTGAGCGCGTCCGCCGCCTGTCGAGCAAGGTCGGAGCCTTCCTCCGCCAGCGTTTTCTGCAACTGGCTCGGATCGTAGCCGGGCACGTCGAAATACACGGCCCCGCTCTCGACGACGTAATACGGCTGCACGACGGCCTGATGCGTGACAGCGAGATCGAGCGCGATTTCGAAGGCGCGCTGTGAAGTCCGGCTTCCGTCGATGGCGACGACAATGCGTTTGAACATGACGTTTTCCTCATTCCCGGTCGATGTTTCACCGTGGATTGCACGGCGAGAAGGCGCTTCCAGCATAGCGCGCGAGTAGTCCGAAGACGTGCGGTTAATTTTGCGCTAAGTCGATCTGCCGCAAGCTAACCCGTACAATTCGTCTTTCTGACATCAGCGCCCGCTTAAAAATTCCACGGGCGTTCCTCCGACTCGTTTTCTCCAGCCCGCCGCATGACCGAAATCCAGCCGCCAGCACTCGCCTTCAGAACCGCGCTTTACGCGATGCTCGGCATCGGACTCGTCAACATGCTCGTGGCGCTCGATCAGACCGTGGTGAGCACCGCGCTGCCGTCTATCGTCGCGGAACTGCACGGCTTCGAGTATTACGCGTGGATCGCGAGCGCGTATCTGCTGGCGTCGGTGGTGACGGTGCCTGTGTTCGGACGTCTCGGCGATTACTTCGGGCGCAAGCGTTTCGTGATCGCCGCGGTGATCACGTTCACCGTGGCGTCGGTGCTGTGCGGACTCGCGCCGGACATGCTGTTTCTCGCGCTTGCGCGCGGCTTGCAGGGCGTGGGCGGCGGCATGATGGTCGGCACCGCGTTCGCCGCGATCCCCGATCTCTTCCCCGATCCGCGTGCCCGCGTGCGCTGGCAGGTGGTGCTGGCGGCGGCATACGGCATAGGCACGGCGGCGGGGCCGTCGCTCGGCGGCTGGATGAGTCAGCACTGGGGCTGGCGCTCGACCTTCCTCGTGAACTTGCCGGTCGGCGCGCTGGCGCTGTACTTCATCTGGGCGCATTTGCCGAATCTGCATCGGCCGCGTGAAGGCGGCGTGAAGATCGACTGGCCCGGCGCCGTGCTCGTCGCGCTCGTGCTCGGCGGTTTCCAGGCGTTGATCGAGGCACTGCCGAAGGGCGGACTGTCGGCTGGCAATCTCGCGCTCGGCGGCGCGGTGATCGTGGGCGCGGCGGCGCTTCTGATTTGCGAGCGGCGCGCGACGCATCCGATCATCCCGCTCGATATTTTTCGTGAGCCACAACTCGTCACGTTGTTCACGCTGTCGTTCCTCGCCGGCTTCGTCATGTTCTCGCTGATCTTCTTCGCGCCGCTTTTGCTGCAGGGCGGCTTCGGCCTTTCGCCGCAGGAGGCGGGGTTGCTCGCCACGCCGATTGCCGCGTGCATTGCGCTTGGCAGCTTCATCAACACGCGTATCGTCATTCATTTGCGCAAGCCGACGATGATCCTCACCATCGGCTTCACGCTGCTGATGCTGGCGTCGGTGGCGCTTGCCTTCGCGCAGGAAACGACGCCCTATTTGTATATCGAGCTGCCGATGGGCGCGGTCGGCATTGGTTTGGGCTTCGTGCTCAACAACATGAATATCTTCGGGCAGGAGATCGCGGGGCGCGAGCGTTTCGGCATCACAACGGCGCTCTTGCAGTCCACACGCATGGTCGGCGGGATGCTCGGAACGAGTATCGTCGGGACGATCGTCGCGCATCATTACGCGAGCGTGGTTTCGCGCACGATCAGCGTTCTGGGTACGAGCGCGGCGTCGCAGTGGCGGCCGCGTTTTATCGACCCGCGCATTCTCGTCGATGAAGCGTTGCGCGACACGCTGCTGTCCGAACTGCGCACGGCCGGGCTCGATGCTCCCGCGCTCTTCGATGCCGCCCGCGATGCGCTCGTGCAGTCCATTCACATCGGCGTGATGTTGACCGCAGTGGCCGCGCTGGTGGCGGCGTTGCTCGTGCGGCGGATTTCGCATATCACTTTTCGGCGGGCTGGGGCTTCGGCGAAAGACGCGGCGTAAGGCGCGGCGGTCAGGCTGAACGGCTGCCGCGCTTTAGTACGATCGGCTGCGCCTTCCACAGTTTGGTACCTTTCTGGCGCCAGTGTGCTAGCTTTTCGACGCGATCACCGCAGCTACGACACGCGTCGCTCATGCATTCGCGGAACGCTTCCCTCGCGTCGCCGGTCACTGAAATCAAGACGCGCAACGCCGCACGCGGCACGCTTACTGCGCCCGTTCGTCGACACGTTCATTGCCGCGCGCCCTCGGATTTAGTGAACGAAGGCGCATCCGGCCTCATCGATACAAGGAGCTGACATGAAGATCACCGGCGAAATGCTGATCGGTTCATCGGCCGTACGAGGCACCGACGCCACGCTGCGCGCCTTCGATCCCGCACGCGACATCGAACTCGAACCCGCCTTCGGCGGTGGCGGCGACGCCGAAGTCGCGCGTGCCTGCGAACTCGCGGATGCCGCATTCGACGCGTATCGTCTCGCGCCGCTGGAAACCCGCGCGCAGTTTCTCGAAGCGATCGCGGACAACATCATCGCGCTCGGCGATACGCTGATCGACCGTGCGCACGCGGAATCCGCGTTGCCGAAGGCGCGAATCGAAGGCGAACGCGCGCGCACGGTCGGTCAGTTGCGGCTCTTCGCGTCGCTCGTGCGTGAAGGCCGATGGCTTGCCGCGACGCTCGATTCCGCCCAACCCGACAGAAAGCCGTTGCCGCGCTCCGATCTGCGTTTGCAAAAGATTCCGGTCGGTCCGGTTGCAGTGTTCGGCGCTAGCAATTTTCCGCTGGCGTTCTCGGTCGCGGGCGGCGACACGGCGTCGGCGCTCGCGGCGGGGTGTCCTGTCGTCGTCAAGTCGCATCCGGCGCATCTCGGCACGTCGGAACTCGTGGGACGCGCGATCCAGAAAGCCGTTGCCGACAGTGGCTTGCCCGAAGGCGTGTTCTCGCTGGTGGTCGGCGCGGGCAATGCTATCGGCGAGGCGCTGGTGGCGCATCCCGCGATCAAATCGGTTGGTTTCACGGGCTCGCGCCGCGGCGGCCTCGCGCTCGTGAACATCGCGGCGAAGCGCCCCGAGCCGATTCCCGTTTTCGCCGAAATGAGCAGCGTGAATCCGGTCTTCGCTTTGCCGGGCGCGCTCGCCAAGCGCGGCGATACGCTCGCTTCGGGCTATATCGATTCGGTGACATTGGGCGTCGGCCAGTTTTGTACGAATCCCGGCCTTGTGATCGCGCTGGCGGATTCCGATCTCGACGATTTCATCGATCACGCGGCGGCCGCGCTCGAAAAGAAGGGCACGCAGACAATGCTGACCGCGGGCATCGCCGACGCCTACGCGAACGGCGTGAAGGAACGCGACGCGACGGGCGCGGAACGCATTGCAACGGGCAAGCAGGAAGGTGGCGCAGCTGGCAAGGGCGGCGCGTTGCCGGCGCTGTATCGCGTGACGGCGGAGCAGTTCTTGACCGTGCCGCAGCTCGCCGACGAGATTTTCGGGCCCACGTCGATCATCGTTGTGTGTCAGGGCGAGGACGAGATGATCGACGTCGCGCGTCGTTTGGAAGGCCAGTTGACCGCGACCTTGCTGATGGACAACGACGACATCGATCTCGCGCGCCGGCTCATGCCCGTGCTCGAACGCAAAGTGGGCCGCATTTTGGCGAACGGCTTTCCGACCGGCGTCGAGGTGTCGTACGCGATGGTGCACGGCGGCCCGTACCCGGCGACTTCCGACAGCCGAGCGACTTCGGTCGGCGCGATGGCAATCGAACGATTCCTGCGGCCGGTCTGCTATCAGGATTTGCCGGCAGCGCTCTTGCCCGAATCGCTTGCCGATGACAACCCGCTCAATCTCTGGCGCCTGCGCGATGGCGAGCTGGGACCGAATTGATCCACTTGAGCCAAACCGAGGAGACCCCAAGCATGACAAGCAACGAGCGCCGCTATCCCGACCCTGCCGTCCGTGTGCTGGACCCGCGCTTCAATGCGTTGAGGCTGGCATCGGCGTCGGTGGAATGTCTGTATCAGGGCGCGCGATGGTCGGAAGGCCCGGTCTGGTTCGGCGATGGCCGCTATCTGCTGTGGAGCGACATTCCGAACAACCGCATCCTGCGCTGGGACGAAGAAAGCGGGCAGGTCGGCGAATTCCGCAAGCCGTCGAATAATGCCAACGGCAACACGCGCGATCGCGAAGGGCGGCTCGTCACGTGCGAGCATCTCACCCGGCGCGTGACGCGCACCGAGTACGACGGTTCGATCACCGTGCTCGCGGATCGATACCAGGGCAAGCCGCTCAATTCGCCGAACGATGTGGTCGTGAAGTCGGATGGCTCGATCTGGTTCAGCGATCCGCCTTTCGGCATCGACGGCTATTACGAAGGCGAAAAGCAGACGGCGCAATTGAAGCCCGCGGTGTATCGCGTCGATGGCCAAAGCGGCGAGATCACGCTTGTGTTCGATGGCTTCATCGGGCCGAACGGGCTGGCTTTTTCGCCCGATGAGTCGGTGCTGTATGTCGTCGAATCGCGTTCGTCGCCACGCACGATTCACGCGTTCGATGTGCTCGACGACGGCCGGAAGTTAGGCGAACCGCGCCTCGTCATCGACGCCGCACGCGGTACGCCGGATGGATTTCGCGTGGATATCCACGGCAATCTGTGGTGTGGCTGGGGTATGGGCGACGCGGAACTAGACGGCGTGCGCGTTTTCACGCCGCAAGGCGAGGCGATCGGACATATCGATTTGCCGGAGCGTTGCGCGAACGTGTGTTTTGGGGGAAGGCATCGCAACCGGCTGTTCATGGCGGCAAGTCACGGCCTGTACGCGCTTTATGTGAATACGCAGGGCGCAAAAGGCGGTTAAGCCATTCAGAATGCGCCGTGTGTGAGCGCGGCGCGTTCAAACCGATGCTTACTTGAAACCTGAACGGGTTCCGGCATCGAGCGCAGGGCCTGTGCAATTCAGGCTGTAGCGCGCAGCGGCATCCGCGAGACGAGATAGAGCGATGCCGCGAGCTTGCACACCAGTGCCGCACCGCAAATGATTGCGCCGGTCGGCAACGCATGCCATTGCAGGGCGATGGTCGGCGCCACGAACATGACGGACACGAAGCCGAGCGCGACAGTCATCCAGCGCGCCCACTGCAGTCGCGCGGCGACGCACAGATAAAGCAAGCCGACAAGCAAGCGCGAGACAATCGATGCAGCGAGCGGATGACTCGACGCATCGCCGGGAAATCCAATCGCGATAGCTAGCGCGAGTTCGGCCCATGACAGCGCGTACGCCGCGCCAAGGCACACGAGCGCGGATCTGAAGCGCTGTTCGGCCGCCGTGCGCGGCTCAGGAGGACGCGTGTGGTCAGTTGGGACGGATGCGGCGGTGTCGCTCGCGTAGCTTTCGTAGGCTTCGATCGTGGCCATTTGTTCTTCCCCTTGGTCGCGCTTCAGTCGATTAACGCGGTATCCGCGCTGTCGTTCTCATACCTGTTCACAGGCGTTTTTTTGCTGTGTGACTTGAGCATACGGCGTGCCTGAGCGATCATCGTTCGTCGGAGGAACACCCGTTGCTCGTTGAACATCAGCTTTCACCACGACAGGAGCCGAACATGAGCAACCAGAAAGAGCAGAATCCTCACTCCGAGCGCGACGAGGAAGACGTCGACAAAGCCGTGGAAGATACTTTCCCGGCAAGCGACCCGCCAGCAACCGGCGGCGTCACGCGTATCGAGCCGGATGAAGAGAAAGATCAGAAGAAATGAAAAAAGCCACGCTTCGCGCGTGGCTTTTAGTGGGTGACGCCAGCGTGGCGCGCTACGTTACGACTTGTCGATTTCGAAAAGCCGCGAAGGCCGCATGTGATTCAGGGCGTAATGCTTACGGCCACGCAAGGTGTTGCCATGCGCGTCGCGGCTTACATAAACCTGATTTTCCTCGACGGCGCGAATGCTTGGCGGCACCATCCCGCGGTCGATCAGGCGGTAACCACGATCTAACGCCAGCAATATCCCGTTGCGACCCGGCCGACTGTCGAACCCGCCAAAGCCGTCGCCTTGCTCGGCGACATGGTTGGCATGCGTCGCGTTCGAATTGATGACGGCATCCGGATCGGTGGCCTGCATCTGCTCATAGCGCTTCGCCTGGATGTTCTTGCCATCGGCATCGACGGTGTCGTCGAGGGTCTCGTCGTTGGCGACGTCGATGCCGCGCGGCCGCGACTCCGGCGTGCCGAGCGGTCCGATATTGCGGTCGGCCTGGCCCGCGCTTTCCTGCTTCGCGCCCGCGCCCGCGCCCGCATGCGCCTCGCGGCCAGACTCGGCCTTCTTCGCATCGCTCATGTTCACGCGCGCAGTCTCTGCGCTCGGCGTCTTGATCGGGCTGTCGGCGGCGCGATCCGCTTGCTTGTCTTGCGACTCGTTGGATTCGGCGTTATTCATTTCCTGCTCCTTGGGAACTGGCTAAACCGTTTTCCCTCACGCAAGACTCGTTCCGGAAATTTGGCGACGGAACTCCAGCCCTTGCAGGCGGGACACTCAATCGTCATCGAATTTTTAAGGCTTTTTTTTCAATGCCAAGCGGATTTCCTGCAAGTATTATTTGGAACCTGCTGGCAGCAAAGCGCGAATGCGGGACGCGAGCAACAAGGAGGGCGTGTCCAGTACGGCTGCTGGTTGAGCAAGTCATACGAACGAGCAGGGCACTTCACACAGGTGACTCATGCAACAAGATGCAGCCTTTTCACATCGAGGCTATCTACTCAACTGTGCGCCAGCCAGGACGGGGGATGGCGATTATCAGCCGTACGTCGTGATCTCGCGATCCAGCGACGGTGAGCTCGTTGCGAACCGATTCTTCCCCGCGGACTTGCGATTTCGCAACGAGGGGGAAGCCATCGCGCACGGCCGCGATTGGGCCGTCCGATGGATTGACGCAAGTCACGTTACAGTCTAATCCGCGGGCCGTACACGCAGCACGCTTGCGCAAAACCGTTTACGCTTAGTGTTCATCCGCCGCCGCTGCGCGGTCTCCGAACGCCAGCCCAGAAGACATGCAGAACAAGTCCTTACCCGAGCAGGCAGCGCCATCCGATTTTTCCACTCACGCGCCCCACGAATGGGGTTTGTCGCGCATCGTCGCTGACTTACGCCAATCGCGCGAGGAACTGCATCGCACGCGACATCCGCTTGGCATACGTGAGTTGCCTTCGCGCGAGGCGATCGTGAGGATCGTCAACGGTCTGCGCTCCGCGCTCTTTCCCACGCACTACGGCGCGCCCGATCTGACCGATGAAAGCGTCGACTACTATGTCGGCCAGACGCTGGAAACCACTCTGCGTCTCTTGCATGAGCAGATTCGCCGCGCGCTGCGCTTCTTGCCCGAGCATCGTGAGACGGGCGAAGCGGAGGTCACGGCGCAAGCGTTCGCCATTGCGCGCGAGTTCGGCTCGCAGTTGCCGGAGATTCGCGCGCTGCTCGTCAGCGACATTCAGGCTGCCTTCACGGGCGACCCCGCCGCGCAGCACATCACCGAGATTCTGCTGTGCTATCCCGGCATCTGGGCGATGACGCATCACCGGCTCGCGCATGCGTTGCATCGGTTGGGCGTGCCGCTGCTCGCGCGCTTCATCAATGAGATCGCGCATTCGCTGACGGGTATCGACATTCATCCGGGCGCGACCATCGGGCCGAGCTTCTTCATCGATCACGGCACGGGCGTGGTGATCGGCGAAACGGCCGTGATCGGCCGGCATGTGCGCGTGTATCAGGCCGTGACGCTGGGCGCAAAGAGCTTTCCCTCCAGCAGCGACGGCGTGCTCGTGAAAGGCAACGCGCGGCATCCGGTTGTCGAGGACGATGTCGTGATCTACGCGGGCGCGACCATTCTCGGGCGCGTGGTCATCGGCAAGGGCTCGGTAATCGGCGGCAACGTTTGGCTCACGCACAGCGTGCCGCCGGGCAGCAGCGTTTCGCAGGGCAAGATCCGCGAAGGCAGCGGCGCCGATTCACCGGGCAACGGTTACGGCGCTTGATAGCTCTAAGTGTTCGAGACGTTGAACACACTTTGAGTGCCGACGATAGACAAGAACTCACGCCGCGTCGATGGGTCGTCGCGGAACGAGCCGAGCATGCGCGACGTAACCATCGACACACCCGCCTTGTGCACGCCGCGCGTCGACATGCATTGATGCGCAGCTTCCAGAATCACGCCGACACCGAGCGGTTGCAGCACTTCGTTGAGCGTATCGGCAATCTGCGCGGTCATCTTCTCTTGAATTTGAAGGCGCTTGGCGAAGGCGTCGACCAGACGCGCGAGCTTGGAAATGCCGACCACGCGTTCTCGGGGCAGATACGCGACGTGCGCCCGCCCGATGATCGGCACCATGTGATGCTCGCAATAGCTCTCGAAGCGGATGTCCTTCAGGACGATCATCTCGTCGTAGCCCTGCACTTCGGAAAAAGTGCGGGCAAGGATTTCATGCGGGTCTTGCTGATAGCCGGCGAAGAACTCTTCATACGACCGCACGACACGCGCCGGGGTGTCGAGCAGGCCTTCGCGACGCGGGTCGTCGCCCGCCCAGCGCAAGAGAACGCGCACGGCGGCTTCGGCTTCCTCGCGGGACGGACGATCGGCCGGTTTAGCGTGGATGTCCGAGTCGGAAAAATGGGTTTTGCGCGGGGCGCTCATTATTAGCTCCTTTCACATCGAAAGTGCGGATAGCACCCCTGTATTGTTCCATGTTTTCGGACCCTGTCAGGGGTCAGGTCTTTCCTCCACCGTCGATGCCTGAGCTCGTCCGCCAGACTTGCTTGCCGTCTTCGGTGAGCGTGCCGCTACTGTTGTCTTTGTCAGGCTCGGTGCCCGGTTCGGCCAGATGGCCGCCCGGTTGCTCCTGCGCGGGCTGCTTCTCGCCCTTGCGCTGCTCGATGCGCTCCTCTTGCGAACGTCCCGCGTAATTGTTGCTGCCTGCATTAGTCATGGCGCTTCTCCTCGATTAAGTTACGACCAGAAGCGCGCAAGAGCTATACCTAAGCGGGTTTGTTTTCCGCGCCGCCAACCACCATCCACGACACGCCGAACTTGTCCTGCACCATGCCGAAGCGCTTGGCGAAGAACGTCTGCGTGAGCGGCATCTGCACCTGTCCGCCGTCCGATAGTGCGTGGAAGAACTTTTCGGCTTCCTGCTCGTCCTCCGTGGAAATGGACAGCGACACGCCCTGGAAATTCGGCTTGCCGCTGCACATGCCGTCGGACGCCATCAGCATGGACTGGCCCACTGTAAAGGCCACATGCATGACCTTGTCTTCCGACCCAGGCGGCATGCCGCAACCGCTCGCGGCCTCGCTGCCGCCACCGGATTTGCCGGCGTCAGGGTTGTCGCGAAAGCGCATCATCATCAGCACTTGTGCGCCGAGACTCTCGCGATAAAACGTGATCGCTTCTTCGCAGCGGCCTTCGAAGAACAAATAGGGTTGCACTTGCATGTCTGCTCCTTGAGTAATGCGTGAGTTGCCAGGTGAATTACTGGGACTCGTCGGGGTCCATGTCCATTGTCAATGGCACCGACGCGTGTTCGTGCACGACGCGCCAGTCGCCGTCGATTCTTCTGAAGCACACGGTTGCACGCACGATGTCGTCGCGCCCACCCGCGGCCACGCGATTCACCGCATGCGCGAACGCGAGATCGCCGCTCACCGCCACGTGCAGATCGCGCACCTCGAACACGAGCGGGCCGCTGATGCTGTCGAACCAGCGCTGCCAATGCTCGCGATACAGCTCGACGCCTTTGAAGGATGCGGGCGGCACGACATCGAACACGACGACATCCGCCGCGTAATGAGTCACCAGCGCAGCAGCGTCTTTTGCAAGCACGGCCTGACGCCACGATTCCGTGAGTTCACGGATGCGTGCTTCATCTTGCGCACGTTCGTTCTTGACGACCATGACCTTCTCCTCGATGACGTTGAACCTGAGTCGTGACAATGCAACGACACAGCCTTTGTTTCAGGCGATATTTTTGTTTGTGTACACCGTCCACAAAAAATAGCAGAGATAATGGACAGTGTCCACATAGGTAAAGCCTCGCTTATAAAAATGACAAAAGCCAAGCCGCGCAGCACGTATCGACATGGCGATTTGCGCCGCGCAATGATCGATGCCGGCATTGCGCTCGCACGCGACGGCGGGCCGGACGCCATCGTGCTGCGCGAAGTCACGCGGCGCGCGGGCGTGGTGCCGAACGCCGCGTATCGTCACTTCGGAAGTAGACAGGAGTTGTTGACGGCCGTGCGTTCCGCGGCGTTATCGGCGGTCGCGCAAGCAATGGAGGAAGAACTCGCCGCGCGGCCGAAAAAGCGCAAGCGTGCCGATGCCGCGAAGGCGGGGCTACGCGCGGTCGGCGTGGGTTATCTGCGTTTCGCGCGGACCGAGACGGGTCTCTTTCGCACCGCGTTCACCGCGCCGCCAACCGAGTGGGGCGAGCATGAAGCCTCGTATGGCGTGGGGCCGGGCGGGCTCGATCCCTTTCAGTTGTTGAGCCGCGCCCTCGATGAGATGGTGGATGCCGGCGCGCTCGATCCGTCAAGCCGGCCAGAAGCCGAATATCTCGCGTGGAGCGCGGTGCATGGCTTCGCGCTCTTGCTGATCGAAGGGCCGTTGCAGGGATTGCCCGGCAAAGCCATCGAACCGCTTGCCGAGCGCTTGCTCACGATGGTGGAGAACGGTTTGTAATCGCCATGAAAAAAGGCCGCGAGACAATCGCGGCCCTTGGCAGAAGCGAACGCTGGTTACACTCGTTCTATCTTTCCGGACGCAGGCTCGACCACGCTGAACAACAGCAGCAAACAGAGCAGCGACGTCCCGAGCATGTAAAGGAACACACTGGTCCAGCTATAGCTGTCGAGCAGGAAGCCCACCGCGAGCGGTGCGCACGCGCCGCCTATCTGCCCGAGCGAATTGACGATACCGAATGCAGTCGGATACGTCGCCTTGCTTGCAAGTCCCATGGGATACGCCGAGTATCCCGCGAAGCCGATGCCGAGCATGAGGCCCGAGAGAATCAACGCCGCGCCGAGATAGACCACGCTGTCCGGCGCGTCGATGAGCGCGAACATCATGAGCATGGTGCCGAGCGCGCCGAGCATCATCATCGGCTTGCGGCGGCCGCCGAGCAGACGGTCGGAGATCAGGCCGCCGAGCATGTTGCCCGCCACCGCGCCGATGAACGGCGCCGAAGCGAGAAAGCCCATCTTCACCGAGGCAAAACCCTTCACGGTGACGAGATACGTGGGGATCCACGAGATGAAGATGTTGCTGATGCCGATCATGCAGCCATAGCCCAGCGCAATGCCGAAGATATTCCACGAGCGGAACACTTGCCCGACCGTTTCCAGCGGCGCCACGCGCTTCGTGCGATTGATGCCGTCGAGCCAGGGCATGGGCTCCATTTCGCCACGGCGCACGAGCTTGCCGGTCGAGCCATCGGTGGCGGATTCATCGAGAATATAGCGGCGTTCCGCGGGCGAGCAGAAGCGGTTTTCGCTCGGCGAATTCGTGACGAGAAACATCCATGCGACGGCAAAGAGAATGCCCGGAATGGCGAACACATAAAAGATTTCGCGCCAGCCCCAGAGCTGGATCACGATGATGCACACCGAAGGCACGATCAACGGTCCGAGCTTCGATGCGGCGATCCAGAGTCCTGCTGCCGTGCCTTTTTCGCGCGTCGGAAACCAGCGGTTGATGACGTTCGTGCAGCCAATGCCGAGCGGCCCTTCCGAAAGCCCCAGACCCACGCGATACGTCATCAAAAGCAATACCGAGGACGTCGTTCCCATCAAGCCCGTGAAGACCGATGTCAGCAGCATGAAGACGGAAAACAGAATGCCCGTGGTGCGTTCACTGAGCCGTTTGTAGAGCAGGCCAACCGGAATCTGCACGAAACCGTAAGCGAAGGAAAAGAGACTGACGATCATCCCCGCTTCCGAATTGGAGATGTGATATTCCTTCTTGAGATACGGCAAAGCAAAGCCGAAGTTGGCGCGGTCCGCGCACGCGATGGCCCAGATGCAGAAGATCAGGCCCATCACTACCCAGCGATGGCTGGTTCGTTTCTCCGCGATCGGTTCTGCTTTCGCCGCGCCCGCGACGCTGTCGGCATTGTTCATTCGTCTTCCTCCGGTTCATACGGCTTCAGCGCTTCGACGCCTTTTCCGCGCGATGCTGCAACAGATGAATTTCAGCGCGCGTTGCCGCCGAGATGGACCGACTGGGTGGAATGCGATGCAGAAGGGGAAAAGAAGCGGCGTGTTTTCAAGCTGTGTCTCCGATCTGTATGCAAGGCTTTTTTATGGTGTTCCTGCCGGTGATCCCATTGTCGGGGTGGTGATTTTGGGCGTCCAATCTTTTATTGCTATTACCTGATTCCCGGATTGAATCGATCGAGCGATACCTTTGAGAGCACGCCAATAACGGTATCAGTTGATAGCGCTTTGGGATTGGACGCGCCACGCAAAAGGCGACATGATCCGTCGACATCGCGGCCTGGCGCATGGCAGGCGAGACACGACCCAAAGGAGCCACCCAATTGAAGCCGACGAAGCCGAGCATTCTGCAACTGAACCCGATCCTCGTTCCCGCGATCAACGAGACGCTGGAGTCGCTCTACATCATGCATCGTCTCTTTCAGGTGGACGATAAGGACGCGTATATCCGCGAGCATGGCGCTGCGATCGAAGGCGTCATCACGGGTGGCCATACGGGCATCTCCAACGATCTCGTCGACAAACTGCCCGCGCTCAAGGTGATCGCGGTCAATGGCGTTGGCACCGATGCCGTCGATGTCGCGTACGCCCGTTCGCGCGGCATTCCGGTCACAGCCACCTTCGGCGCCTTGACCGAGGACGTCGCGGATCTCGCCATTGGCCTGATTCTCACGGTGATGCGTGAAATCTGTCCGGGCAACGACTTCGTGAAGGCCGGCAAGTGGCCTGAAAACCCGAGCCCCGCTGCGATTCCGCTGTCACGCCGTTTCAGCGGCAAGCGCGTGGGTATCGTCGGCATGGGCAAGGTCGGGCGCGCCATCGCCGTGCGCGCCGCGGCGTTCGGCTGTCCTGTCGCCTATACCGATGTACGCGCCATGGACGACATTGCGCATCGCTTTGTGCCCGACCTGCTCCAACTCGCGCGCGACAGCGACATCCTCGTGCTTGCCGCAGCCGCCGATAAAGCGCAAGGCATCGTCGATGCAGCCGTGTTGGACGCCCTGGGCCGCGACGGCTATCTCATCAACATCGCGCGCGGCAAGCTCGTGGTGGAAAGCGATCTCGTGCAGGCGTTGCAGGGCGGCGTGATCGCGGGCGCGGGTCTCGACGTATTCGTCGATGAACCCAACGTGCCCGCCGAACTCTTCGGCATGGACCGCGTGGTGTTGCAGGCGCATCGCGCGAGCGCGACGGTGGAATCGCGCACGGCCATGGGCGAGATGGTGCTGTCGAGCATCGCGCAGGCGCTTGCCGGGCTGCGTCCCGAAGGCAGCCTGACGACCTGATGCATGCACGGCCGTAAAGCAACGCAGGAGCCACTCGCGAGCCTCGACCTATAATGATCGGCTATTTCGTCAAAGTCGATTCCGCATGCTCGATCTCGGACAAGTGCGTTGCTTCGTCGCCGCCGCGACGGAACTAAACTTCAGGCGTGCGGCTGCGCTGCTCAACATGACGCAGCCGCCGCTTTCCAGGCAGATTCATCTGCTTGAAGAGAATCTCGGCGTCCTGTTGTTCGAACGCGTTGGCCGCACGGTCAAGCTGACGCCGGAAGGGCGTGTCTTCCTTGCCGATGCCGCGCGTCTGCTCAATCTCTCCGAGCAAGCGGAAAGCACGGTGCGGCGCGCGAGCAAGGGCAAGACGGGACGCGTGCGGCTCGGCTTCACGGGCGCAGCCGGCTACGAGTTGATTCCGCAACTGCTCGTCGCGGCCAAGCACGCGCTGCCCGATATCGATGTCGTCCTGCTCGAACTCGTTTCTGTCGCGCAGATCGAGGCCTTCGCGGCCAATACCATCGACCTCGGCTTTCTGCGGCCCTTGCCTTCGCGGCAACAGCTCGAATTTCTGCTCATCGACAAAGAGCCGTTGATCGTCGCGCTGCCCGCCGGTCACGAGCTATGCGCTTACGACGAGATCGCCCTGCCGCAACTCGATCAAGAGCCGTTCATCATGCACTCGCCGGTTCACGGCAAATACTTCTGCGACCGCATCATGGGCATGCTCGCGAGGGAAGAAGTGAACCCGCATTTCACGCAATATATCGACCAGACGCCCACCATTCTCTCGCTCGTGCGCGCGGGGCTTGGTCTTAGCATCCTGCCGGCGTCGGCGCAGCGCTTTCATTACGACAACGTCGAGTTCAGGCATATCGCCAACAATCACGTGCAGGCGGAAATGAGCATGGCATGGCGCGTGGATCAGGATAATCCCGCTGTGACGGCCTTCAGACTCATGGCCGCGGATCACTTCGCGAGCCGGGTGCAGGACTGATCGACGCTTGCGCCCCGAGCGCCCATGCGAGCTTCAAAAGCAGCGCTCGAACCGGATTCCCGCGCGCTGCTTTTTGATGCAATAAGGCCGAAGCGTGCATTTCATCGATAATGACGGCTCGCTCGCCCAACGCACGACTCAGCCCGATTCAAGCCGACTCCCGACCGCGCCCGATGCTCGCCAACTTGCTCGTCCAACTCGTCAACGGTCTCGCCGATGCCTCCGCGCTCTTTCTCGTCGCCTCGGGTTTATCGCTGATATTCGGGGTGACGCGCATCGTCAACTTCGCGCACGGCTCGCTCTACATGCTAGGCGTGTACGTCGCGTACAGCCTGACGAGCCGCGTCGGACAGAGCGTCGCGGGCTTCTGGATGTCGGTGCTGGCGGCGGCGCTCGTCATCGGCGTGCTTGGCGCGCTGATCGAAGTCGGCGTGTTGAGGCGCATCTATCGCGCGCCCGAGTTGTTCCACCTGCTCGCAACCTTTGCGCTGGTTTTGATCTTTCGCGATGCCGCGCTCTATCTATGGGGCCCGGAAGACCTGTTCGGTCCGCGCGCGCCGCATCTCGCGGGCGCCGTGCAATTGCTCGGCCACGCGTTGCCTTCGTATGACATCGCGCTGATGTGCATCGGCCCGCTCGTGCTCGCGGTGTTGTGGTGGGCGCTGACGCGCACGCGCTGGGGCACGCTCGTGCGTGCGGCAAGCGCCGACCGCGAGATGCTCGGCGCGCTCGGCGTGAATCAGGCGTGGCTTTTCACCGGTGTCTTTTTCGCGGGCGCGTTTCTCGCGGGGCTGGGCGGCGCGCTGCAAGTGCCGCGCATGTCGGCGAATCTCTCGCTCGATCTGGAGACTATCGGCAACGCGTTCGTCGTGGTCGTCGTGGGCGGCATGGGTTCGATACCCGGCGCGTTCGTCGCTGCCTTGCTGATTGCGGAGATCAAGGCGCTATGCATTGGCATCGGGCATGTGTCGCTCGGCGGTATCGACTTTTCCCTGTCGAAGTTCACGCTCGTCGCGGAGTTCGTCGTGATGGCCGTGGTGCTCGTATTGCGTCCGTGGGGACTCTTCGGCCGTCCGCAAGCCATCGCGCGCACTGCCGCGCCCGCCGATACGCCGCTTCGTCCCGCCACGCGCCGCCTGAAAATCGCAGCAGCGGGCGTAATCGTCTTGCTGGCGCTTGCGCCGCTCGCCGCTGGCGCGTTTCCCTACATGCCCGTGTTGCTCGTCGAGATCTTTATCGCCGTGTTGTTCGCCGCGAGCCTGCATTTCATCATGGGACCGGGCGGCATGCATTCGTTCGGGCACGCGGCTTATTTCGGCTTAGGCGCCTATGGCGCGGCCCTTTTCCTGAAGCTCTTTTCGTGGCCGATGGAAGTGTCGCTCGTGCTCGGCCCGCTCATGGCAGGCGTCGGCGCGCTCGTGTTCGGCTGGTTCTGTGTGCGCTTGTCGGGCGTCTATCTCGCCATGCTCACGCTCGCGTTCGCGCAGATCGTATGGTCCGTCGTGTACCAATGGGATGAAGTCACTGGCGGCAGCAATGGTGTGCTCGGTATCTGGCCAGCGGCGTGGCTGGCGTCGCCGGTTGCGTTCTACTATTTGACGCTAGTGTTCGCGATCTTCGGCGTATGGCTGTTGAGGCGCATGCTGTTCGCGCCGCTCGGCCTCGCCATGCGCGCCGGCCGCGATTCGCCGTTGCGTGCGGAAGCAATCGGCATCGACGTCATGCGCGTTCAATGGATGGCGTTCGTCGTCGCGGCGCTCGTGTGCGGTCTCGCCGGATCGCTCTATGCCTTTTCCAAAGGCAATATCTCGCCGGATGCGATCAGCGTCTCCCGATCCGTCGATGGTCTCGTCATGGTCCTGCTCGGCGGCATACAGACGCTATCCGGGCCTGTCGTCGGCGCCGCGCTCTTCACGTGGCTGCAGGATACCGTCGCGCGTCAGACCGACTACTGGCAGGCGCTGCTCGGCGGCGTGATCCTGCTGCTCGTGATCGCGTTTCCGCAGGGCATCGTGGGCTTTGCGCGCGAACGTTTCGGGAAAGCGCAATGACGCTCTTGCGCATCGAGCATCTTTCGAAATCGTTCGACGGCGTCAAGGCTGTCGATAGCGTGTCGTTCGATCTCGCGGCGGGCCAGTTGCTTGCGCTCATCGGGCCGAATGGCGCGGGCAAGTCGACGTGCTTCAACATGATCAACGGGCAGTTGAAGCCTTCGTCGGGATCGATCCGTTTCGACGGTCACGAGATCGCGGGCAAGCGTCCGCGCGATAACTGGCGGCTGGGCTTCGGGCGCACGTTTCAGATTGCCGCCACGTTCAATTCGATGACGGTGCTCGAAAACGTGCAAATGGCGTTGTTATCGCGCGAGCGTCGCGTGTTCAATCCGTTTGCGCGCGTGGCCGCGTGGCGCGAGGATGAAGCGCTCGCACTGCTCGAACTCGTCGGCATGACGTCGCACGCGAACCGTAGTTGCGCGGTGTTGGCGTATGGCGATGTGAAGCGCGTCGAACTGGCGATTGCGCTTGCGAATCGACCGAAGCTGCTGTTGATGGATGAGCCCACCGCAGGCATGGCGCCGCAAGAGCGTCACGCGCTAATGGCGTTGACGGCGCGGCTTGCAAGGGAGCGCGATATCGGCGTGCTGTTCACGGAGCACAGCATGGACGTGGTGTTCGAATATGCGGACCGGTTGATCGTGCTGGCGCGCGGCAAGCTGATCGCGGCAGGCGACGCGCGCACCGTACGCGACGATCCGCGCGTGCGCGAAGTCTATCTCGGGGAGGGCAGCGAATGAGTCGATCGAACGCGCTCCTCAAGGTCGAGGCCTTGAACGCATACTATGGCCGCGCGCAGATTCTGTTCGATGTCGGCTTCGAAGTGGGGCGCGGCGAAGTCGTCGCGTTGATGGGCCGTAACGGCGCGGGCAAATCCACGACGATGAAAGCGGTCATGGGCATGCTCGCGCGGACATCGGGCACCATTCGCTTCATGGGCGAGGACATTGCGGGCATGGCGCCTTATCGTATCGCGCGCATGGGGCTTGGCTACGTGCCGGAAGACCGGCGCGTGTTCGGCGATCTCACGGTGATGGAAAATCTCGACACGGGACGCCAGCCGCCGCGCGAAGGTGCGCCGCAGTGGACGCCGGACAAGCTCTTTCGCGTATTTCCGAACCTCGGCGAGATGCGCGAGCGGCGCGGCAGCCGCATGAGCGGCGGCGAGCAGCAGATGCTCACGGTTTCGCGCACACTGATGGGCAATCCGCGCCTCGTGTTGCTCGACGAGCCATCGGAAGGCGTTGCGCCGGTGATCGTGCGGCAAATGGCCGACATGATCCTCGAACTGAAGCGCGAGGGCTTGTCGATCCTGCTGTCCGAGCAGAATCTGAACTTCGCGGAACGCGTCTGCGATCGCGCGTATGTGCTGGAGAAAGGGCAAGTGCGCTATGCGGGCGCGATGCGCGATTTCGTGCGCGACGGCACCGCGCGACGCGACTTGCTCGGCGTCTGACGGAACGAATCGACCAAAGGAGAACGCTTGATGATTACCCGAGCAGGCACGCTGATTCGCCTGACCCTGACTTCCGCCGCCATGAGCGTGACCCTCGGCGCGTACGCCGACGCCATTCGCATCGGCGAGATCAATAGCTACAAGGCGCAGCCTGCGTTTCTCATGCCGTACAAGAACGGCTGGAATCTGGCGCTCGACGAGATCAACGCGGCGGGCGGCATCAACGGCAACAAGCTCGAAGTCGTCTCGCGCGACGACAACGGTAATCCGGGCGATACGGTGCGCGTCGCGCAGGAACTCATCGCGCGCGAACAGGTGCAACTGCTCTTCGGCGGCTACTTGTCCAACACTGGCCTCGCGCTCTCGGACTTCGCCAAGCAGCGGCGCATTTTCTTCCTCGCCGCCGAGCCCCTGACGGACAAGATCGTCTGGCAAGATGGCAACAAGTACACGTATCGGCTGCGGCCATCGACCTATATGCAAGTGGCGATGCTCGTGCCCGAAGCCGCGAAGCTCAAGAAAAAGCGCTGGGCGCTGGTGTATCCGAATTACGAGTACGGACAATCGGCCGTGGCGACCTTCAAGCGTCTGCTCAAGGCCGCGCAGCCGGATGTGGAGTTCGTCGCCGAACAAGCGACGCCGCTCGGCAAGGTGGATGCCGGCGCGGTGACGCAAGCGCTCGCCGACGCCAGGCCCGACGCCATCTTCAACGTGCTCTTTAGCGCCGACCTCGGCAAGTTCGTGCGCGAAGGCAATACGCGTGGCTTGTTCAAGGATCGCGCGGTGGTGTCGTTGCTGACGGGCGAGCCTGATTATCTCGATCCGTTGGGCGCTGAAGCGCCGGTCGGTTGGGTGGTGACGGGCTACCCGTGGTATTCAATCGATACCCCCGCCAACAAGAAGTTCGTCGCGGACTACGAGGCGAAGTATCACGACTATCCGCGGCTCGGTTCCGTGGTCGGTTATACCGCGATGATGTCGCTTGCCAACGGCCTGAAGAAAGCCGGTTCCGCCGATCCCGACAAGCTCGCGGCCGCCTTCAAGGGCCTTGGCGTCGATTCGCCGTTCGGACCGATCACCTACCGCAAGCAGGACAATCAATCGACGATGGGCGCGTATGTCGGCGTCACCGCGCTCAAGGACGGCAAGGGCGTGATGACGTCGTATCGTTATATCGACGGCGCGAGCGTGCAGCCATCCGACGACGAAGTGAAGAAACTGCGGCCCGCCGACTGACGCATCGACATTAAAAATGGACTACCTGACAAGCCTGAAGATCTTTCGCACGGTAGTGGAGGCGCGCAGCTTCGCGCGCGCGGCGGATATTCTCGGCTTGTCGCCGCCGGTCGTTTCGCGCGCGATCGCGGGTCTGGAGCAGCGCCTGGGCAGCAGGCTTTTCAATCGCACGACGCGGCAGATATCGCTGACCGAAACCGCCGAGCGCTTCTTCACCGACTGCTCGCGGCTTCTCGACGAGCTTCAGGCAATGGAGGAACGCGCGTCCAATCGCGCGAGCGAGGCGACAGGCCTCTTGCGGCTCGTCGCGCACACCACGGTGATGATGAGCCGCTATGTCCCGCTGATCGCGAGCTTCAGACGCGAGCATCCGCAAGTGCGGCTCGATGTGACGCTGACCGAGCGTCCCGTCGATCTCGTCGGCGAAGGCTACGATCTGGGTATCGTCATGCCGTTCATGTTGTCGAGCGATACCGTGGTCACGCGTCTGCTCGAAACCATTCCGCTTGCGCTCGTCGCCAGTCCCACGTATCTTGCGGCTCATCCGGCGCCGCGTCATCCATCCGAACTCATCGATCACGACTTCGTGCCGATGTCCGCGTCCATCCGCAAACCGGCGCTGACGTTTAGAATCGGCGGCGAGGACGTGATCGTGCCGCTGCGTTACGATACCTCGTCGAACAGCGCCGTCTTCAATCGCGCGATGGTGCTGGAAGGCTTCGGCATCGGCATGTTGCCTGTCGCGCTCGTGAACGAGGAAGTGCAAGCCGGCCGGCTCGTGACGTTACTCGATGCCTACGAACTCGTCGATGGCGCCATCGAATTCAAGCTTGCCTTCAGCACGCGTACGCTCTTGCCCGCCAAGGTGCGCGCCTTCGTCGAACATGCGGTGCGTTTCTGCTCGGACCAAAGCGCAACAGCCCGCCCGCACGCCTGATCCCCGATTCTTTCTCTCCGCGTTATTCACTCATGTCGGCCGCGCAGGTTGACCGGGTGCATATGCACATATAGTCTTTCGAGTCATCATGCGCGGCTCGAAACGCGCGCCATTCCGTTCACTTTCGTGCATATGCACAACGACTCGCAAATGACGACTCCATCGACCAATCTTCCTTCGGCCACTTCGCCCGCAGCGGCCGCGAAGCCGCGCCGGATATCGTGGATGCTGCTCTCGCTAGGACTTGTCGCGATCATCGTGATTGCGGCTGCGGCGTACTGGGCGCTCGTGCTGCGCTTCGTGCAGACCACCGACGACGCTTACGTCGGCGGCGATGTCACCGTGCTCGCCCCGAAGGTCAACGGCTTCGTGACGGATGTGCTCGTCACGGACAATCAGCCGGTGAAGGCAGGCCAGGTGCTGATTCGCCTCGATGCGCGCGACTACGACGCCCGCCTGGCGCAAGCGAACGCGGAAGTGTCGAGCGCGCGGGCCGCGGTCGATGAACTGCGCGCCAAGGACGCGTTGCAGGCGGCGGTCATCAACCAGCAGCAGGCGGAAGTGCGTGCTTCGTCGGCGGAATTGTCGCGCAGCACGTCCGACCGTTCGCGTTATCGGGAACTCGTCAAGGACGACGCGGTGTCGAACCAGATCGTCGAACGCGCCGATGCCGACTATCTCAAGGCGCAAGCGGCGATGGATCGGAGCGGCGCATCGCTCGTCGCGGCAAAACGCCAGTTGACGGTGATCGAAGCGCAGATTGCAGACGCGCAAGCGCGCGTGCAGACCGCCGAAGCCGCGCGGCGCGTGGCCGAACTCAACGTCGAATACACGACGATCCGTTCGCCTGTCGATGGCTACGTGGGAAATCGCACGGCGCGCGTCGGCGTGCTCGCGAACGTCGGGACATCGTTGTTGACCGTGGTGCCCGCCACGGGCCTCTGGGTCGACGCCAACTTCAAGGAAGACCAGCTCAAGAAAATGCGCGCCGGCGATGAAGCCGATGTGAACCTCGACGCATCGAGCGTGCCGCTGACGGGTCACATCGAAAGTCTCGCGCCGGCCACGGGCGCGACCTTCAGCGTGCTTCCCGCCGAAAACGCCACCGGCAACTTTACCAAGATCGTTCAGCGTGTGCCGGTGCGCATTCGTCTGGACGTACCGAAAGGCATGGAGCACGTGTTGCGGCCCGGCCTTTCCGCGACGGTGAAGGTTCATCTCGACAAATCGCGCGGATAAGACGATGACACAGACCGCTCCCTTGGACCCGGCAAGTCAGCCCACGCGTCAGCGCGTGCTCGCGTTCGCGCTGATGTGCCTCGGCTTTTTCATGGCGACGCTCGATATTCAGATCGTCGCGTCATCGCTCAAGGATATCGGCGGCGGTTTATCGGCGAGTCAGGACGAGCTTTCGTGGGTGCAGACGTCGTATCTGATCGCGGAGATTCTCGTCATTCCGATGTCGGGCTGGCTCTCGAAAGTGTTCTCCACGCGCTGGCTATTCGTGGCATCCGCGGTGGGCTTCACCATCACGAGCATGTTGTGCGGCATGGCGTGGGACATCAATTCGATGATCCTCTTTCGCGGCATGCAGGGCGCGCTCGGCGCCGCGATGATCCCGACCGTGTTCACGACCGCCTTCGTGCTGTTCCCCGGCAAACAGCGACTGATTGCATCGACAACTATTGGCGCGCTGGCCTCGCTCGCGCCTGCAATCGGACCGGTGATCGGCGGGTGGATCACCGATCAATGGTCATGGCACTGGCTCTTCTATCTGAACGTCGTGCCGGGAATCGTGGTCGCGGTGCTGGTGCCGAAATACGTGCATATCGATTCGCCCGATCTTTCGCTGCTCAAGAAGGGCGATTACGTCGGCATCGCGCTGATGTCCGGCTTCCTCGGCTGTCTGGAATACGTGCTCGAAGAAGGGCCGCGCAAGAACTGGTTCGGCGACAACGTAATCGTGGCCTGCACCTGGATTTCGGCGATCTGCGGTTTCCTGTTCCTCGTGCATGCGTTCACCGCGAAAGAACCGATTGTCGATCTGCGCGCGCTCGCGGTTCGCAACTTCGCAATCGGCAGTCTGCTCTCGTTCGTGACGGGCATCGGCATCTTCGTGTCAGTGTTTCTGACGCCCGTGTTCCTGAGCCGCGTGCGCGGCTTCGACTCGTTGCAGACGGGTCTCGCGCTGCTTTCCGTCGGCTGCTTTCAGTTGATCGCGCTCGGGGCTTACGCGTTCGCCACGCGCTTCTTCGACATGCGCATCTTGCTGGTTTTCGGGCTCATCTGCTTCGGCGCGGGATGCTTTCTCTATACGCCGCTCACGCATGACTGGGGCTGGCAGGAACTGCTTTTACCGCAGGCGTTGCGCGGCATCGGGCAACAGTTCGCGGTGCCGCCCATCGTGACGATGGCGCTCGGGTCGTTGCCACAGTCGCGGCTCAAATCGGCGAGCGGACTGTTCAATCTGATGCGTAATCTGGGCGGCGCGATCGGCATTGCAGTGAGTGCGACCATGCTCAACGACAGGCTGAACCTGCACTATCTGCGGCTGAGCGAGAGCGTGACCGTTGGCCGGCCCGTCATCGAGCAGATGCTCTCGCGCAGTTCCGCGCATCTCGCCGCCGCCGCCGGCGATGCGCTCGATGCATCGCAAGCCGGGCTCGCTTCGCTGCATGCGCTCGTGTTTCGCGAAGCACTCGTTCTGACTTTCGCCGACTGCTTCTATCTGCTCGCGCTGTGCTTTCTCGTCGGTATCGTCAGCGTGATTTTTTCGAAGCCGATTGCAAGCGCGCCGCCTTCGTCCGATGCGCATTGAGTGAATACGACCATGAAGAAGCTTCTCATCGAATTACTGGCCTTGAGCGCGTTTAGCGTGTTGAGTGCTTGCGCCGTGCAACCCGCGACGCACGCCGATCTTCCGGCGACGGTTCAGACGACGGCTCCTGTCGATTGGAACGTGGAAGTGCCCGCCAATACCGCCGATCCAGCGGCATGGTGGAATCAGTTCAACGACCCGGTGATGCATGAACTCGTCGCGTCGGTGCTGAACGGCAATCTCGACCTCCAGGCCGCAGTGGAGCGCGTGAAGCAGGCCGAGGCGCTCACCACGCAACGCCGCGCTGCCTTGCTGCCGCAACTCGACGCGAACGCCACGGCGTCCGATACGCGCCAGAACACGCCGCCGCCGCTTGGCTACGTGCGTCAGGCGGGCGTCGGTCTCGCACTGAGTTGGACGCCGGATGTGTTCGGCGGCGAGCGGCTCGAATTGCTGGCGGCGCAGGCGCAACTGGTCGGCCGCGAACACGCGTCGGATCAACTGCGTCTTGCACTCGCTGCCGATACGGCCGCTGCTTACGTCGATTTACGTTGGGCGCAGGCCGAACTCAAGATTCTGCAAGACAACGAGGCGATCCGCGAACGCGCGCTGAAGCTCACGCAACGCCGCCTGCAATTCGGCTTGTCGACGAAACTCGACGTGGCGCGCGCGCAAAATCAGCTCAGTGATCTGCAATCGCGCATGCCGCGCACGCAGTCGACCATTCAGCATCAGTTGAGCCTTATTGCCGTGTATTCGGGCCGCACGCCGGAGTCCATCGACCAACTGATGCTCGCCAATCCCGGCGCATCGCCCGTGATTCCCGTCCCTGCCGAGGGCGCGCCGCAATTGCTGCCTTCCGAAGCGCTGCTGCGTCGACCCGATGTGCTGGTGGCCTACGCGACGCTTCAGCAACGCGCGGCGGAAGTGGGCGTCGCGCGCGCGGAGCGCTATCCGAAGTTCTCGCTGCGCTTGTCGGATGGCTTGCTTGCATCGTCTTATCTCGGCTTGCCGACGCTCACCGACAACCTGTTTTCGGCCGCGCTCAACGCCACGAGTCCGATCTTCAACGCGGGGCGTATCACGGCCGAGATCGAACAGAACGAGAGCAGGATGCGCGAGTCGGAACTGCATTTGCGGCAGACCCTGCTCGAAGCGCTCAAGGACGTGGAAGATACGCGCAGCGACCTCATCAGCACGACCGAGCAGAGCGCGAGATTGACCGACGCGCTCGGTGCATCGGGACAGTCGCTCACGCTTTCGACGCAGCTCTACAAGGGAGGCGCGGCAAGCTTTCTGGATGTGCTCGATGCCCAACAGTCCTATCTGCGCGACGCCGATGCGCTGAACCAGGCGAAGCGCGAGCACGCGCTCGCGGCGGTGGCGCTGTATCGGTCGCTCGGCGGCGGCTGGAGCGTGACTAACGATGACGATCCCATCAAGACAGCGAGTCTCAAGGAGAACACGAAATGAGCTTGATCGACGAAACCGCACCCGGCCTCGACGGCCTCGCTCAATTGCGCCGGCTGATCGCTAGCGGCCGCAAGCCCGGCATATTCGAGTCGCTCAGGCTCGACTTCGTGGAAGTGGAAGCGGGCAGGGCCGTGTTCGAAGGCATACCGGGCGATCATGCGTATAACCCGATCGGCACGGTGCATGGCGGCTACGCGGCCACCTTGCTCGATTCGGCATGTGGATGCGCGGTGCATTCGTGTCTGACCGCGACACAGGCCTATACGACGCTCGAGTTGAAAGTGGCCTATCACAAGGCCGTGACGCGCGATTCCGGTTTGGTACGCGCCGAAGGACGCGTGCTGACGATGGGGCGGCGCGCGGCGTTTGCCGAAGCGACGCTCAAGGACGCGCGCGGGAGGTTGTTGGCTTCGGCGACATCGACGCTGCTGGTCATCGAGCGGTGAGAAGGCCCGGCATCCTCGAATCGGGATGCCGGGCAATGGCGCTTACTTCACGCTCTGCAACACCTTGCGCACCGTGCCGAAGATATGATCGATCTGATCGTCCTCGACGATCAGCGGCGGCGAGAACGCGAGGATATCGCCGGTGTAGCGCACGAGCACGCCTGCCTCGAAGCACTTCACGAACACTTCATACGCACGCGCACCCGGCGCGCCTTCACGCGATTCCAACTCCACGCCCGCGACGAGTCCGAGATTGCGGATGTCCTTCACATACGGCGCATCGCGCAACGCGTGCACGGCGCTTTCGAACTTCTCCGCCTTCGACGCCGCGCGCTCGAACAACTTGTCACGCGCGTACAGATCGAGTGTCGCGACAGCCGCCGCGGTTGCAACAGGGTGTGCCGAATACGTATAGCCGTGGAACAGTTCGATCGCGTTCGCCGCGCCTGCATCGACGATTGCGTCGTGCACCTTGCGATGCGCCGCGACCGCGCCCATGGGAATGGTGGCGTTGTTGATGGCTTTCGCCATGGTGATGAGGTCCGGCGTCACACCGAAATACTCGCTCGCCGTGGCCTTGCCCAGACGCCCGAAGCCGGTGATGACTTCGTCGAAGATCAGAAGAATGCCGTGTTTCGTGCAAATTTCGCGCAGCTTCTGCAAGTAGCCCTTCGGCGGCACCAGAACGCCAGTCGAACCCGCGAGCGGCTCGACGATGACCGCGGCAATCGTCGATGCATCGTGCAGCGCGACGATACGTTCCAGTTCTTCCGCGAGATGCTCACCCCACGCGGGCTGACCCTTGGAAAACGCGTTGTGCGCGAGGTCGTGCGTATGCGGCAAGTGATCGATCGACGGCAACAGCGCGCCCGAGAACGTTTTGCGATTCGGCGCGATGCCGCCCACCGAGATGCCGCCGAAGCCGACGCCGTGATAACCGCGCTCGCGGCCGATGAGACGCGTGCGCTGACCTTCGCCGCGCGCGCGATGGTAGGCAATCGCGATCTTCAACGCCGTATCGACGGATTCGGAACCGGAGTTCGTGAAGAAGATGCGATCCAGTCCTTCGGGCATCAGGCCCGCGACCTTGGTGGCCGCCTCGAAGGCAAGCGGATGGCCCATCTGGAAGGTCGGCGCGAAATCGAGCGTCGAGAGCGCCTTCTGCACCGCTTCGACGATCTCGTCGCGGCAATGGCCTGCGTTCACGCACCAAAGGCCCGCGCATCCATCGAGAATTTCGCGGCCGTCCGTCGAGCGGTAGTACATGCCTTTCGCGCTTTCGAGCAGGCGCGGTGCGGCCTTGAACTGACGGTTGGCGGTAAAGGGCATCCAGAACGACGAAAGGTCTTCGATGACAGGGCGGGCATTCATATCAAGTCTCCTCAAGGAACGGTCACTCTATGCCTCGACAAAATGGCGAGGCATAGACAGTTGGTTCACTGCATTGCCAACTGTGCTGGCAAAATGATGCAAACTGTAGTGGCGAGCGCGGCGCATATTCATCCAGTCCCGCGTGTTTCGACTATCCATACACATGATAGAACTCAGGCTCGAACGCGGCTCGCGTCATGCGCCAACGCTCGTCGAACAACTCGTGCAGGCTTTTTCGGGCGCTATCGAGTCCGAGACGCTGCGCGCGGGCGCGCTTTTGCCCTCGGTGCGCCGGCTCGCCGAGTCGCACGCGCTCAGCACGTTCACGGTGACCGAAGCGTATGGCAGGCTCGTGTCGATGGGTCTTGTCATCGCGCGGCGCGGTTCGGGGTATCGCGTGGCGGTGCGCCAGAAAAGCGAGCGCGTGCGGGCTGTCGAATGGCAGCCGCCTAGTCTCACGGCGACCTGGCTGCTCTCGGATGTCTTCGCGGATCATTCCGTGCCGATCAAATCCGGCTGCGGCTGGCTGCCGAACGAATGGGTCAACGAAAGCGGTTTGCAGCACGCGTTGCGCGCGGTGAGCCGCGTGCCGGCGGCGCGCATTGCCGATTACGGGCGGCCTTATGGATTTGCGCCTCTGCGCGAACGCATTGCGGAGCAGCTCGACCGGCACGGTTTGCCCGTCGATGCCGCGTCGAACGTACTGTTGACGGCCGGCGCCACGCAGGCGCTCGATCTGATCGTGCGCACGCTGCTGCGCCCGGGCGATGCGGTCGTCGTCGAAGATCCCGGCTACTGCAATCTGCTGCAGATTCTGCGGCTCGCGGGTCTCGACGTGCATGGCGTGCCGCGCACCGTGGCGGGCATCGATACGGAAGCGTTCGAGCGGATTGCGATCGAGCATCGGCCGAAAGCGGTTTTTCTCAATACGACGCTGCAGAACCCGACGGGCGCGACGTTGAGCATGGCGTCGGCGTTTCGTCTGATGCAGATTGCGGAGCGCCACGGCATGTGGGTCGTCGAGGACGATGTCAATCGTGAACTCGCGCCGCCCGGCGCGCCCTTGCTCGCGGCGATGGAAGGGTTGCACCGCGTGCTGTATGTCGGCGGTTTCGCGAAGACCATCACGCCTTCGTTGCGATGCGGTTATGTCGTCGCCGAGCGCGAAGTGCTGCGCGAACTCGCGCGCACGAAGATGGCGGTGGGACTGACATCGTCGGAGACGACTGAACGGATCGTCGAGAAAGTGCTGACCGAAGGCCGCTACGCGCGGCATGTCGAATTCGTCGTGGAAAAGCTGAAGGACGCGCACGCGCTCGTGGAGGAGCGCATGGATGCGCTCGGCATAGCACTGTTCCGCCGGCCGCGCGCGGGGCTGTTCGTATGGGGTGAATTGCCGATTGATCCCGCCGATGCAGGCGACATCGCAACGCGCGCGTTATCGCATGGAATCTGGCTCGCGCCTGGCTCGTACTTTCGCCCGGGCGACGCCGAGAGCGCGTCGTTCCGCTTCAACGTCCCGTATTCGATGGACGATTCGCTGTGGTCGTTCCTGGAGTGCGCGATTAGGTAGGCAACCGCGACGCAGCCTCAAGCACTTCCGCTGGACTCATGCGTGCGCTGCCTCGCGATGTTCGCGTTGCGTGGCGGCGTCACCGCTGCGCTCACATCGGAAGGATTGCGCAGACCATGCCGTGTCTCGCGCGACGCGGCCAGATGCGCCTGTAGCCGCTCACACACGTCTTTTCTGCGTACGGGATTGAGCGGATCGCACAGACGAATGGTGAGCGTGCAAGCGTCGATATGCTTGAGACGATTGGTGGCGGGCTCGGGCGCCTCCCACAGCACGACGGTGTGCGTGCCATCGGAAACCTGCACGACCTGAAAACGTGCAAGATCGATCTTGGTCAATTCATGCGGTTCGATCGCCTGATGCATGGTGTCCTCGACATTAGCCGGCTGGGTGAGCGAGAGCAATGCAAGCACCATGCCGAGATGCGCAAAGCACGTCGGATGGTCGGGCGCGTTTCCAGGCGCATTCGCCCGCGTGCAAAAAGGACAATGCGCGCTTCAAACTACGCGCCCCGTCTTCGTGCACGCGTCATTTCCTGACCGCAACGAAGGCCGCAGTCGTGTAGGGCACGGTGACGACATCCTTGCCGCGCAACTCCGGTTCGGCTTCGATCAACGCACGTACTTCATCGTCGATGAGCACGCGTTCCGCTTCCGGCAACGCCGCGATAAAACTGGTCGAGCGCACGCGATGCACGATCACATCGTCGGGGGAACCGGTGTGTCCGATCGAAAGATGGGTTTCGGCGAGCGCGTCGAAACCTTTATGCGGAAACGCGTGGCGCCATTCGCCTGTATAAAAGCGCGGCGCATCGCCCTCGTAGCGGTTCACGATGGCGTCGAGCTTCGCCACCCACGGCACACGAAAGTCGCGCAGATTCCAGACGAGGCCGAGCTTTCCGCCCGGCTTCAACACGCGATGAATCTCGCTTAACGCTTCGCCGTTCGCAAACCAGTGGAACGACTGTGCGCACACGACGGCATCCACCGATGCATCGTCAAGCGGAATGGCTTGCGCGGCGCCTTCCAGCACTTCCACACCCGGCTGCGCAGCGGCGAGCTTCGCGCGCATCGAAGCGACGGGTTCGACGGCAATCACGCGCGCGCCGGTTGCAACGAGGCGCGGCGTGAACTTGCCCGTGCCCGCGCCCAGGTCGACGACGCTCGCGCCCGGCCGCAAGCCGAGCGTCTCGGCGAGCCAACCCGCGAGTTCGGGCGGATAGTCGGGCCGTCCGCGCACGTAGCTATCCGCGTTCGCCGTGTAGCCGACGCTTGCGGCCTGATGAACGTTGGTCATGGCAGCTCCTTCATTCGCCATAGATATCGAAATCGAAATACTTTTGCTCGATGCGCTTGTACGTGCCGTCCTTGATCATCGCGGCGATGGCGCCATCGAGCTTCTCCTTCAAGTCGGTGTCTTCGCGACGCAAGCCGATAGCCGTGCCCGGTCCGAAGATCGCGGGGTCTTCGAGCGCGCCGCCTGCGAATGCGTAGGGCTTGCCGCGCGGGGTATCGAGAAAGCCGCGTTCCGCTTGCACCGCGTTTTGCAGCGACGCGTCGAGCCGGCCCGTGAGCAGATCCGCATAGACCTGATCCTGATCCGCATACGACACGATGGTGACGCCCTTCGCGCCCCAATGCGCTTTTGCGTATGTCTCTTGCATCGACCCTTGTTCGACGCCCACGGACTTGCCCGCGAGCGATTCGGCCGTAGGCTGGATCTTCGCATCGCGCTTCGAGACGAGACGCGTGGGAACGTGGAAGAGCTTGCTGGAGAAGGCGATCTGCTTGACGCGCGCGGGCGTCATCGACATGGTGGAGAGCACGCCGTCGAACTTGCGCGACTTGAGGCCGGGAATCATGCCGTCGAAGGCGTTTTCGACCCACACGCATTTTGCTTCGAGCCGCCGGCAGAGTTCGTTGCCGACATCGATATCGAAGCCGACGAGCGTTCCATCGGGCGCTTTCGATTCGAACGGCGGATAGCTCGCGTCCGTGCCGAAGCGAATGGTCGACCAGTCTTTCGCATGCGCGCTGACGGCTACAGTCAGCATGGAGCCCAGCAACACCGTCAACAGCCTCTTCACGATTAAGTCCCTTGTTTGAGTTTGATTGCTTGTGACCGCCCTGGGATTATAGAGGCTCGTGCAGGCGAAAAAACGGCCGCGTGATAGCGGCCGTTCGTTATTGCTGAGACATCGAAGCGCTCAACTCGCGCGCACTTCCACGCGACGCGGACGCGCTTCTTCACGACGCGGAATGGTCAGCTTCAGCACGCCGTTCTGCAGGTTGGCATCGATCTTCGCGGTGTCGAAGTCGTCGCTTATCGTGAATGCGCGTGCAAAGCGCGGCACGCGCAATTCGGCGTGATGCACACGCAGCGACGCCGTGACAGGCACGATTGCCTCGGCTTCGATGGTGAGACGCGAGTCATGTACTTTCACATCGAGTTTCTCGCGGGGCACGCCGGGCAGGTCGGCCCACAGCGTGATGCCCTGACTATCCTCGACGATATCGACCGCAGGCGTGACCGTCGTGCGGCGCACGGTGTCTTCCTTCTTGCGTGCAACTTCGTTTGCCTGACGCTCGGTGATTTGCGTGGTGTCGTTCATCATGTTCTCCCTGTGCCTTACTGAATGGTGATGGCGCGCGGCTTGGATGCTTCGCGCTTGCCGATGACGATAAACAAGGTGCCGTTTTCATAACGCGCTTCGACCTTGTCGGCATCCGCGTTTTGCGGCAGTTCGATCACGCGGCGAAACGCGCCCGTGAAGCGTTCCCTCGCGTAGGTGCGCGAGCCTTCGGTCAATGCTTCGGCGCGCCGTTCGCCGCTGATGGTGAGCAGGCCTTTGTCGACCGTCACGTCGAGCGATGCCGGCTCGACGCCCGGCACGAATGCCACGACTTCGATGGCCTCGTCGGTGCTGCCGACGTTCAGCGATGGAAACGCATCCGCGCGGCTGGCACGAATGCTGGAAGGCAGATTGCCGAGAAGCGAAGACATCTGCCGTTGCACGCGGTTCAGATCGCTCAGGAAGTCGCCGCCAAAATAAAAGTCACTCATGATTCGGTCTCCGATGTTACGGCCGTCAAGCCGGCAGCAGGAAGTTGAGATATGTCACCATGACAGCGCGCTGGTTCGCTGCCTCTGCATGCAAGGTAGGTGCGACGGCTATCGTTTCAATATCGAAAAGCGTATTTTGGGCGGGAATATTTATTCGCTTTCGTGCTCTTGAAATGAGCGTCGGCGCGCCTAGATTGAACCGTTTCGGCATGCGCCAAGCTCTTACAATGAAGTCCGACAGTTCAGACGAGGAGACGAGACATGAAGGTGTGCATTTATGGCGCAGGCGCGATCGGCGGCTGGATCGGCGTGAAGCTCGCGCAGGCGGGTTGCGATGTCAGCGTGGTCGCACGCGGCGCGACACTAAACGCCATTCGCGCGCACGGTCTGCAACTCGTCGAGAAAGATGCGACGCATGCCGTGAAGGTCGCGGCGAGCGCATCGCCCGAAGAACTCGGTGCGCAGGATCTCGTCGTGGTGGCGGTGAAAGCGCCCGCGATGGAAGCCGTGGCCGCGCAGATCGCGCCGCTTTTGAGCGAAAAGACCACGGTTCTGAGCGCGATGAACGGCGTGCCGTGGTGGTTCTGCGAAGGCCTGGGCGCCGAGTTCGCGGGCAAGCGGCTGAGTTCGATCGATCCGCACGGCGCCATCGCCGCCGCCATTCCGGCCGCGCAAACGGTGGGTTGCGTGGTCCACGCGAGTTGCTTGGTTGAAGCGCCGGGCGTGATCCGGCATCATCAAGGCAAGGGTCTCATTCTCGGCGAGGCGGCGGGGCAGTCGGGCACGCGTGCCGAAGCGCTCGTTTCGCTCTTCACGAAGGCCGGTTTCGACGCGACGCTCTCGCCGCAGATTCAGCGTGACGTGTGGTTCAAGCTCTGGGGCAACATGACGATGAACCCGATCAGCGCGATCACCGGCGCGACCACCGACCGCATCCTGAGCGACGATCTCGTGCGCGGCTTCGTCACGAACATCATGCTGGAAGCGAAGGAAATCGGCGCGCGCTTCGGCATTCCGATCGAGCAGAATCCAGCGGATCGCCATGCCGTGACACTCAAGCTCGGTGCAATGAAAACCTCCATGCTGCAAGACGTGGAAGCGCGCAAGGCCGTCGAACTGGACGCGCTCGTGGCGTCGGTACGCGAACTGGGCGCCATGACCGGCGTCGCCACGCCTTTCACCGACGCCTTGCTCGGCCTCGCGCGTCTGCATGCCCGCACGCTGGGCCTTTATCCCGCATAACGACACAACGGCATAACGGCATGACGACACGTCAAAGGATGGCGATGGATCAGCACAACGCGCCAGAAGGCCGAAGCGAACTCACGGAAATGCGCGACATGCTGCGCGAGTTCGTGCGCGAGCGGGACTGGAGCCGCTTTCACTCACCGAAGAATCTGGCGAGCGCGCTTTCAGTCGAAGCGAGCGAATTGCTCGAACCGTTCACATGGCTGGCCAGCGGCGACAAGAGCGAGCTGGACGAGACGAAGCTCGTGGCGATTCGCCACGAAATGGCCGACGTGCTCGCGTATCTCGTGATGCTCGCCGATTCGCTCGACGTGGATCTGCATCGCGCGCTCATCGAGAAGATGGCGTTGAATCGCGCGAAGTATCCGGCGGACATGGTTCGCGGCGATGCCCGCAAATACTCCGAGTACAAAGCCGCAGATAACAAAGCGGATGAAAACAAAGCGGCCGGGTACAAAGCCTGATGACGCGCCGTTTCGCGCACGGTTAAGCTTGTGGATCACCGCCTTCAAAGGATTTGCCGATGGACTTCTCCCTCACGCCCGAGTTGACTGAATTGCAGGCGCGCGTGCGTGCCTTCATCGCCGAAGAGATCGTGCCGCTGGAGAGCGATGCGCGCTGCACGCCGCATGGCCCGGACGAGTCGCTGCGCGCGGAACTGATCGCCAAGGGCCGTCGTGCGGGACTTCTGTCGAGTCACGTATCGCCGGAATTCGGCGGCCTTGGGCTCAATCATGTCGCCAAGGCGATCCTTTTCGAGGAAGCGGGTTATTCGCCGCTCGGTCCGGTCGCGCTCAATATCGCCGCACCGGACGAAGGCAACATGCATTTGCTCGAAGCCGTCGCGACGCCCGAGCAGAAGGAGCGCTGGCTACGTCCGCTCGCTGCGGGCGAGATTCGTTCGTGCTTTTGCATGACCGAACCGCCGCCGGGCGCGGGCGCCGATCCTTCCATGCTGCAAACGCTTGCCGTGCGCGATGGCGACGGCTACGTGATCGACGGCGGCAAGTGGTTCATCACGGGCGCACATGGCGCGGCGGTCGCGATCATCATGGCGCGTTTCGAGGATGGCCCCGCGACCATGTTTCTCGCCGATATGAGGAGCCCCGGCATCGTGATCGAGCGCGCAATGGATTCGCTCGATACATGCTTTCCCGGCGGCCACGGCGTGGTGCGTTTCGAAGGCTTGCGCGTGCCCGCGCAAAACGTCCTTGGCGAAGCGGGCGAGGGGTTCCGATACGCGCAGGTGCGCCTGTCGCCCGCGCGTCTCACGCATTGCATGCGCTGGCTCGGCGCGGCCCGGCGTGCGCACGATGTCGCCACGGCGTATGCGCGTCAGCGTCAGGCGTTCGGCAAGTCGCTCGGCGAACACGAGGGCGTCGGCTTCATGCTCGCCGATAACGAAATGGATCTGCACATCACGCGCCTCGCCATCTGGCATTGCGCGTGGGTGCTCGACCAGGGCGTGCTCGGCAAGCACGAATCGAGCGTCGCGAAAGTGGTGTCGTCCGAGGCGTTATGGCGTGTCGTGGATCGTTCGGTGCAAGTGCTCGGCGGACAAGGCGTCACGCACGAAACGGTCGTCGCGCGCATTTTCAGCGACATGCGCGCATTTCGCATTTACGACGGTCCGTCCGAAGTGCATCGCTGGAGCATCGCGCGGCGTATCTTGCGCGGTCAGCGGCCGCGCGCGGAGTAACGCGCGAGTACCGTGCTCAGGCAGCAGAAACGCTACCTAGTTCGCACCGGTCGCGCGTTGCGCTTGCCGTTGCTGGGAGACGATCTGTCCCGCGCGCATGGCATTGTCGGGATAGTTCAGCCAGTCGTTGGGATCGTAGCCGGCCGCGCGCCAGGCGAGAAACTCCTGCTTGACCTGAGCGCGTGTCTTCGGCGCGGAAGGGTCGCCGATCGGCGTGACCGGCTGGGCGAGCGCGCTCGCGGCACATGAGGCGACGGTCGCAAAAAGTATCAGATGGGAAAGACGAAATTTAGATGCCATGGCGATCACCTCGCATCGCGTCGAGCGGTTATTCCATTCTAGGCGACGGACACACGGCGGACACGTTAGAAGCGCCACTTATCCGCATCGAATAGAGGTGTTTTTGGCGAGATAGCCTTGAGTCAATACGGGTGCTTCGTTGTCGATCTTCCGTCTATCTCGTGTAAAAGGTTCCGCAATGATCGGCCTCGTCGGATCGGTACCACGCCTCGGGAAACCCCGTGTTGCAATGCAGCATCCCATTGCGTATGCTGTTCTGAGCGGGGCGGCTCACAGCCGCTCAAGAATATCAACAGACATCGACGCAATAACAAAGCGCCCGTTTTCGAGGGCGTTCGTCGAGGAGGCAGGTTAGCCTTACGAACGTCAGCTTGAAGGAGCCGCAAACATGGACTTGACCTTATCGTCTCTGCCGACGCTGCATGTTTTTTATCAGGAAGGCGGCTGGCATTGGGCCATCACCGTCGAACGTGCCGCGGGTGTCGGCATGAAAATCGCCGCTTATAGCGACGAAGGTTTCGATACGGAAGAGGAAGCGCGTGAAGACGGCGAGCAAGTGCTTCGCTCCGACGACTGGCGTTCGCGTCAAATCTTCAGCCGCGGCGAGCGGCAGCAGGGCTGCACATAACGGACGATCGTCGGGCCTCGTTGCTTCTCTGTCTTCTAGCTTCTCTGCGTTTTATCTTCGGCCGCGTTATGCGTGTCACGCCGCGCGTCGTTATCGACACGAATCGCATGGGTCGATGTCTCTCTGCTTCTCTCTCTCGATGCACTCCGCTTCGCGATGCCTTGCATGAATTCGCTTCGCTGTGCGGTAGTCTGCGTTTTATCAATCCGCTAAGTCGAGCGCGGTAAAGTTCGAGATGCAACGTGCGTCTTCAGCGCATGCCTTCTCAGCCGCCGATTCGCGGATTACCTACATGAACCACGACGAGCACCAACGGTTTCAACCCAGCCCGAGCCTTTTGGACGCGACGCGAGATAGTTACCGCGAGGCGATTTATCGCATCGATATCGAGCCGGTCGTGGAGATGAAAATCGGCGAGCATAATGCCGATGTTGCTTCACTTCTTTCAAGGCATCATGTCTTTAGCGCGGTGTTCGTGACGGCCTTCAATCCATTCGGACACGTGCTTGAACCGGCGCATAACGCAAAGCGGCAGTGCTTGCTGATCGACCATATCGAACGAGCGGGCTTGCATGCGCTGCCCGGAGCCGGCATCGATCCGAAGGGAAAGTGGATCGCCGAAGCAAGTCTTTTCGTCCTCGGCACGACGCGCCAATTCGCCGATGCGCTTATGCAAAAGTTCGAGCAGAACGCCGTGGTTTATGTCGATGCTGCAGGTCTGCCTTGTTTGCTGTGGCATCCGGTTTATCGTTGATATTGGTATTCGCCGTTGATTCTTCATCACTGGGTTTTCTGACTGACCACATCGCATGATTCGGACAGGTGGTGCTATGTGCACGCGCCAGTTGCTAACGTGATCGTCCATAAGACACGCAACGCAACTGCAAGTAATGCGTGGCACGCGCGACAAACGTAGACAGTTTTCGACACCTTCGTCGACGATGTCTGCATGCCCTTAGCTCGACTGATTTCGGAACGCTACCGAACGCTTCGGACCCGATACCGCGTTTTCAGTCCGCGTCTTGCAAGCGTGTGACTTTGTTCTGCTTTTCGTTAGCGACAAGTCCTTCTGTCGAATGTCCGGCGTCCCATCAAAGTAGGAACATTCTGATTGTTACGAACGGTTAATCCGCGAGTAAATAGCGGCCTTCCGCTTCGGGCGTGACCTGCGTTTTGAAATCTTTATAAAACTATAAGAAATGAATAAGCATTCCTACCGGCTGGTTTTCAGTCGCGTGCGACGTATGTTGGTGGTAGTGGCTGAGTTTGCATCGGCCCACGGTAATGGTGCTGCACGGGGAGAAGGTCTTGCACGGCGCGCGCCCGTCGCCTCGATGTTTCAATCAGCTTTTAGCGCAATGGCCTGGGCGGCCATGCTGCTGCTCGGTTCGGCTTCCGGGCTGACGTTTGCACAGATCGTCGCCGCACCCGGTTCCGGCGCGCAGGTCATTCAAACTCAGAATGGTTTGAATCAGGTCAACATCGCGCGACCGTCCGGCAGCGGTGTTTCCGTCAATAATTTTTCACAATTCGACGTACCTGCGAAGGGCGCGATTCTCAATAATTCGCCGGTCAATATCCAAAGCCAGCTAGCGGGATATATCTCGGGTAATGGGAATCTGACACCCGGCAATTCAGCGAAGATCATCGTCAATCAGGTGATGAACAATGCGCCTTCGCAGCTGCACGGGTATTTGGAAGTTGCGGGGCCTAAAGCAGAGGTGGTCGTCGCCAATCCGAATGGCTTGGTAGTCGACGGCGCGGGCTTCATCAACACCTCGCGCGTCATTCTCACCACCGGCACGCCGAATTATGGCCCGAACGGCAGTCTCGCGGGCTTCAATGTCACGGGCGGCAACATCACCGCCCACGCCGATGAGCGATAGTCCACCGACCGTCACCGAACTGCCCGTCGTCTGGTTGATGTCGGTATTCGACACACCATTGGCGCGCTCGACCACCTTGTGTTCGCCGGTCTGCACCGAACCGATGTCGTAGTTACCGCCCACGGACAGGCCGAGATTGCCGCCCACGTTCAGATTGCCCGCGTGCTGCTCGACGTTGCCGCCTGTCGTGATGAGCGCGTTGCCCGCCACGTTGAGGTTGGCAATGGGCCCAAGCGTGATCGTGGTACGCGTCGCGCCCGTGGCGCTGATCTGATCGACGCTCTTGACCGCCGTGTCGAGGATCAGATTGCCGCCCGCATTCAACGCAATCCTGTTCAAGCGTCGGCGAGTATTACGGCTGGATGGCTTAATCAATCAAGCGTCTCGCCGGGTCAAGTGAATAATTTCGCTGGAGGTTATGCCGGTGGTATGTCCGGCGCTTACGGCATATTTGGTGGAGGTATTGTGTCTTCGCCCGGCAATGGAACCGCGACAGTGATCGGTGTTGGTGGTGGTGCGAGTGCAGCAAAAAACACAAATATCGGTGGAATCAGTGGTGGGTTCAGTAACGATCAAGGTAAAACAGGATTGAGGTGGTGATTATGGTTGGGATTCCTGGATCAACCCCTAAGACCCGAGGTCAAAAGATCGTGGGTACCATAGCCTTTACCGCAATCATGGGCTTTATCGTATATGTAGTAGTAGAGAACATCTTCTTCCGCTAAAGCAACGAACCCCGCTGAGCCCGGTTTCGTTGAATGCAGCTGTTCAAGCGGGCGTAGTGATGAGCTTGCCATCCTAAACTTGAACGTGCACGCGGCTGTGTTGTTTGAACCCAGTCTATTCGAGCCACAGCCCGACAAGCTGAATGCGAGCTACGGGCCAGTCTGAACCGTGACACGGCCGACTTGAGTGGCACGGTAAGCAAGTTGCCGGATCTGTCGAAGTTGCTCAACCAGCAGGCGAGCACGCAGCAGGCAGCGGCGATCGTGGCGCAGACGGTGGCGACGCAGATTGGCAATTATGCAAATCGGCAAAAGCAGGCGGCGGAGGCGGCGGGCGATCAGGACACGGCCGATAAGTGGAAGGAAGGGGGCGCGTACCGGATTGCGATGCACATCGCGGGCGGGGCGGCGGTGGCGGGCTTGGGTGGTGGAAGCATCGTAAGTGCGGCGCAGGGTGCTGCTGGAGCGGGGATATCGGCGGCGGCAGCGGGCAAGTTGAACGAGTTGAGCGAAGCTATCGCCACTTCGAGCGCGACGGGTAACGCAAATGCGGACAAGGCACTCGGGAATATCATTGCGAATGTGATTGCCACAGGTGCGGGTGCTGCCGTGGGTGGCGGCTCTGGCGCAATGACGGCGTCGAATGCTGATCTTTACAATCGGCAACTCCACCCTGACGAAAGAAAATGGACGAAGGATAACGCGAAGAGGTTTGCCGACTTCTACAAGGATCAGACGGGGCAAACGCTGACGGCAGACCAGGCGCAGCAGATGTTACTGGCAAGTGGCTATCGAATGGTGGATGCGGCCGCGAGCGCGGGACCGGCGCCGGACGGAAGCAAGTACGCGACGGCGTTCATTAGTCAGAATGCTGGCAGCATGTTCGCTGCTACTGCAGCCGAGTACAAAAATCCGTTCTTGTACGGTAGCCAGGATGGGGCGCTGACGCCGGAGCAAAGGGCGTTGCCGGGAGCTGTAGCTAACCCTAAACTTGGACTCGCTATTGCGGGTGCGTTGGCGGCACCGGCAGTCCTACCTGCACTGGCAACAATACCCGGTGCGCCGATCTTCGGGATTGATGGTGCGTTGGGTTCAAGTACATGGGCTTCCCCGCTCGGCATCGGCGCGATCACAGGAACAGTCAACGCGACCTCACAGTATATTCAGAACGGCTCAGTGAATCCCGTTGACGTCGCTTATGCTGGGATCGGCGGAGCTGGAGGAATGTATGGTGGATTCTTTTGGAACGTTGGCCTCAATGCAATTACCGGAGCTGCCGACACGGCAACCAACAACGCCTTGTCCGGTAAGAACGACAGTATTGTGACGGGTGCAGCGGCAAATGCTGGCGCGGCAGCTATAGGCTTCAAGATCGGCGCGGGCGCTCAATCCATTGCAGCCGGATCGAGCGGAGCTAATTGGTTTATTCCGAATAATCTTCCGAATATTATTGCTGGATTTTTTGGGGCGGCCGGAGCGGAAAGTGGGGCGGCAGGAATAAATGCGGCCAAGACGCGGGTCGGAAAATAAAATGAGTAAATACATCCTTACCTACGTAAAGTTGTTCCTTCTGAGCTTCGTAGGCGCGATGATGTTAAGAATCTGGATGATTTTTATTTCCATGTGGATACATGGCGACCATTATCAATGGGGATGGGTCGATGTAAAATTTATTTTGGTTAAAGGCGGCCTATTGACGGTTTTATTCTGGGTTACCGTAACTATCGGCTGGATGAAAAACAGGTCATAAGCCAATGCGTCATTTCTTTTGGCAGCGTTCTACTGATGGCACGCCAAAACGCGCCAACCTAATGGAAGGAAGGCGCCGAGTACAGAACCGCGATGCAAATCGCGGGCGGGGCGGCGGTGGCCGGCTTGGGTGGCGGAAGCATCGGAAATGCAGCGCAGGGTGCTGCTGGAGCAGGGATATCGGCGGCGGCAGCAGGTAAGCTCAATGAGTTGAGCCACGACATTGCCGCGTCGAGTCCGACCGGCAACGCCGATGCGGATCGAGCGCTCGGCAATATCATTGCGAACGTCATCGCGACCGGCGCGGGTGCGGCGGTGGGCGGCAGCAGTGGCGCGGCGGCGGCTTCGGCCGTCGATTTGTACAATGGCCAGATCACCGCCCTAAGCCTGACGAACGACCGGGCCACGAGAATGCAGCAGGTAATGACATTACGGACGAGCATCTAAATATTGTGCCGTCGGGCGGTGGAGTTATTAACGAGGCAGAAGCTGGCGAGAAACTCACGGTGGGCGGTGGTGGTGCATGGGGCGGAGTGAATGGCAATGCAAAATCGGGAGTTTAAGACAGTAGCTTTACGCCTAACGAAGGTGTCTCTACGCCATACATTCGCCCGACAGGAGCTGGGCCAACTAATGCACAAAATGCAGCAGTTCAAGGACAGCCGTGTGTGGATTGTGGTGCTGTAACCGGCAAACAAGTTGCGGATCACGTAGATCCTCTAGTAGTACAGTATTATCGTTAAGGTTCTGTTAACGTGGAGCAACAGCGTTCGGCCGATGCTGTCCAGCCGCATTGCCCGACATGTTCTTCAGTACAAGGCGGCCAGCTAGGAGCCTTCGGGCGCGCCATGAAGAGCTATTTTGGATTCTGATTATGAGTGAAGACATTCGCGAAACACAGCGGAAAATGTGCGTGAAATTTAATGCCGCGTACTTTGGATGTGACCCCAGTCTCAAGGTGGGAATCTCCCGCAATGTAAAGGATGGACTTCGTCCATTGAATGGACTTCGACTTCAACCTGAAGGCGGTACATGTGGTTGGTATATTTGGGCTGGAGACAAGTTCTCTGATGCGCCGGACTTCTTTGTTCCCCTGCATGCAACGCACATCGAAGATTGGGCACCTTTGATCATTCCATACCTCGGATTGCCGCCTGGCTGGAGATTTATTGTCACTGAACATTATGACGACGTGTGGGAAGATCCTCATTTACTTGCTAAATGAACTACAGGGTGAACCGAATAACTCAACGGTGGTCAGTCGAATGACCAAACAGTTTGCCGCGATGTTGAAGTGGTCATCGGGATGTTTCGCGACTTTTTTGATCATGGCGATTTAACTGAGTTTGGCCTAAGCAAGACGCGTCGTCTTCGGGAACCTAGAGCGCGCTAAATCGCCACCTCAAAGACGCAGCGTACGAGAGCCATCGTCCGACGAAGTGATTTCGAGCTTAAATGGTGAGCGAAGAAGGCTTGCGAAGACGAAGGCATGCGAAGTAAAAGTGAGTATTTGAGCATTATGAGAATCAGAAAGTGGCTGACGGCTTTGCCGCTTACAGCCTTCGCATCACTAGGGATACACGCACAGCAAGCACCAAACTCCGCAAATGAAGCGGCAGCAGCGCGCGCCAACGCCCAGCAAGAACAACAGGTCCAGCAGCAACGCGAAGCGCAGCAACGTGAGACGTCAGTTCAAACGCCCGCCGTGCGCTCAACCGTTCCCGGCGATCAGGGCTTTCCAACCCTACCAACCGAATCGCCGTGCTTTCGCATCAACACATTCACGCTCGACGTTCCACCAAGCCTGCCCGACGCGATACGCGCCAAAGGCGCATCGGCTCTACCGCTCGATCCCTTCGCGTTCGCACGTGAATGGCTCGGCCACTACACCGATCAATGCATCGAAAAAGAAGGCGTGAACCTGCTGACCAAAGGCCTGCAGCAAGCGATCCTGAGTCGCGGCTACATCACCACACGCGTGTTGTTACCCGAGCAAGACCTGTCGCACGGCACGCTCAAGTTCGCGCTGGTCCCCGGCGTCATTCGTGACATACGGTTCGCCGAACCCTTGTCACGAGGCTCGTGGAAAACCGCTTTCCCCACAAGACCCGGTGACGTCCTCGACTTGCGCGATCTTGAACAAGGCATCGAACAGATGAAGCGCGTCGCCAGTCAAGATGCGGACATGAAGATCGAGCCGACCGACATCCCCGGCGAGAGCGATGTCGTGCTCACGGTCAAGCGCGGCAAGCCTTATTCGTTCGTCGCATCGGTCGATAACTCAGGCAGCCGCGCAACGGGCAAGCTGCAAGGCAACCTCAGTCTCGGCATCGACAACCTCCTTGGCCTGAATGACGTCCTCACTGTCGGCGCAAATCAGGACCTCGAATTCGGCGACAAGGGCTTGGGCTCGCATGGCTTCAACGGATCGTATTCGATGCCATGGGGCTATTGGACCGCGACCGTCTTCGGCAACACCAACACGTACTATCAACAGATCGCGGGCGCCAACCAGACCTTCGTGTCGAGTGGCAACTCACAGACCGCCGGCGTCAAGCTCGCGCGCGTCTTACATCGCGGGCAAAGCGACGTGTTCGGCACCTACGTGCAACTGTCGAAGCGCTTCGGCGCGAGCTTCATCGACGACACCGAGATCGAACTCCAGCACCGCAACAACACGTTCCTGGAACTCGGTCTGACGGATCGGCATTACCTGGGTGGCGCGCAGTTCGACGGCACGCTCGCGTTTCGCCAGGGCATCGGCGCATTTGGCGCGACGCCCGATCCATCCTTGCCGCCCGACCCGAATATCGCACCGACGCCGGCGACCAAGCCAAGCGGCCCGACTTACCGCTTCCACATGGCCGTGCTCGATGCGAACCTCTCGGTGCCGTTCGCCATCGCAAATCAAGCGCTTCGCTACGTGACGACGATCCACGGCCAGTACACGAACGACACGCTCAACTACATCGACGATCTGACCATCGGCAGCCGCTATACGGTGCGTGGCTTCGACGGTGAACAGATGCTCGCGGCCGAGCGCGGTTTCTACTGGCGCAACGAGTTGCAAGCGCCGATCGGAAAGACAGGGCAAGCGCTCTACGCAGGCATCGACTATGGACGCGTGTTTGGCCCGAACACGGCGTTCCTCGCGGGAACGCAGCTCGTGGGCGCAGTAATCGGCATTCGCGGCGGCGTCCCAACGAAATATGCTGGATTGAGTTACGACCTTTTTGCCGGCACGCCAATCTACAAGCCGTCACGGTTTCCAACCTCACGCGTAACGGTTGGATTCCAGATGACGGCCCAACTCTAAGTCATCGCGAAGGGGCGTACTTGAAAGTACGCCCCCTCGCTCGGGCACTGAGCGAGCAGGCGTCGCACCCTTAGCCTTCTTCCTGATCATCCTCCCCGCACCAAATCCCGATGCGTCAAATAAAGCCGTAGATCGAACTCGATTTGGTGATACCCCGGCTGCATCAATTCGCAAAGCCGGTAAAACGCCTTGTTGTGATCGTTCTCTTTCAGGTGCGCGAGTTCATGCACGACAATCATCCGAAGAAACTCGGGAGCCGTATCCTTGAAGAGCGATGCGATCCGTATCTCTTTCTTCGCCTTGAGCTTGCCGCCCTGCACACGTGAAATCGCCGTATGAAGACCGAGCGCATGACGCAGCACATCGAGCTTGCTGTCGTAGATAACCTTGTCGATGGAAGGCGCCACGCGCAGAAACTCGCTCTTGAGCTCCGCACAGTATTGATAGAGCGCGCGGTCGGACTGCACCGCGTGCTTCTGCGGATAACGCGCTTCGAGATAGCTGCCGAGCTGTTGCTGGGCAATCAATCGGCGCACTTTGTCCTGTAGCGTATTCGGATAAGCGCTCAGGTATTTCAGCTGTTGCATGACGATAAAAGTCGATAGATAAAGATGCACGAAGGCGCGCACGCGCAGCGTTGTTTTATTCATTCTAGTCAACGCTGCGCCATCTCGCCGCCGAAAGAACCATGAGCGGTGTTGCAGGTCCCGCATTTACGTAAGTTTCTGTATCCGCCCGCTCCGGCAGACGCGCGCCATGCGAACATCTGCGCTCTTCATTGCAAGCAGGACAAGGCAGTCATGGCATCGAGCAAGGCCCATCACGCGACCGGGTGGGCTGCGGGAATCATCGCGGCGGCAATCGTTGGCCATATGGGCAACATCGGCAGCGCGCAAGGCATCGACAAGACCAGCGGCGGCATGTATTACCTTTACCTTGCGCTGGCGTTACTTGCTGGGGTAGCCGGTGCAACCGCGCCGGACTGGCTCGAAGTCGCCTGGTGGAGCAAGAGGCGCAAGCTCTGGATCACGCATCGCACGCTGACGCATTGGGGCATCGGCTGGGGCGCCTTGCTCGCGCTTTCGTGGCATCTGCTGAGAGAACATCCCGCCGCGGCGGTCGGCTTCGGGTTCGCGTGCGGCGGCATCATGCATCTGCTCGCGGACTGGCCCAACCCGCTCGGCGTGCCCTGGATCGGTCCGCGTCATTCGCTCAATCTCTGGACGAGCGGAACCTGCGACCTGATCGTGGTCGGCTTGTCATGGGTTGCCGCGTTCTATGTCGTGGACGATCTCTGGTTCCATCACGCGCATGTTCGCATGCTGCTGAACGCGGTGCATGTGCTGACCGGTCCGGCATGAAGGCATCACCCCGTTAGAATGTCCGTTGCCTAATCTCTCGCAACAGGAGCCCTTGCCGATGCAACCGAATCACGCGCGAAGCCGTTTCCTTTTCCTGATCACCGCTCTCGTGATGCTGTTCGCCTTCTCCGGGTGCGCGAGTTTGCTCAACCGCGACAGCCTGCGCGTGAGCGTCGCGGGCATCGAACCGCTCGAAGGGCAGGGGCTCGAAATGCGCTTCGCCGTGAAGCTGCGCGTGCAGAATCCGAACGATACCGCCGTGAACTTCGACGGCGTCGCGCTCGATCTCGATGTCAACGGCCGTTCCTTCGCAAGCGGCGTCAGTCCGCAAAGCGGCACGGTGCCGCGCTTCGGCGAAGTCGTGGTGTCGGTGCCGGTTACGGTGTCGGCGGTATCGGTGGCGCGTCAGGCGCTCGGCTACGCATCCGGCGACTCGGTCAGCAAGGTCTCCTACGTCGCGCGCGGCAAGCTCGCGGGCGGTCCATTCGGCGGCACGCGTTTCTCCGACTCCGGCACCATCGACTTTCCCGGCGGCAACGGCGCGTTGGGTTACTGAGCAGCCCGTCTTCGGGCTGTCGCGCGTTCGTCATCATGACGGAATAAGGTGCCCTGACGAGCGCTCGCGCATTGTGCATCCGCACATGGTCCATCCAAGGCTTCCGCACGACGGGGCGCATAATCCTGCAGAGCATCCGACAGACTCGAAAAGACTGAGGAGGGCACCATGCTGGTCAGGAACGAAGCGCAGGTCGAACATCTCATCAAGGATCTGCTCGAATTCGCACACGGGCGTCTGCCTGACGCCGCCTTCCAGCTCATCGAGCCTTTCCTGCGTCATTACTACGACCAGGTGGATATCGAGGATATCGCGAGCCGCGATATCGCCGATCTCTACGGCGCGGCCATGGCGCACTGGCAAACGGCGCAGCAGTTCGCGGGCGGGCGCGAAGTCCTGCGCGTCTACAACCCCAATCTCGAACAGCACGGCTGGCATTCCGACCATACGGTGGTCGAGATCGTCAACGACGACATGCCTTTCCTCGTCGATTCCGTGACCATGGAGCTGAACCGTCTCGGTCTTGCGCTGCATTCGGCCATTCATCCGGTGTTTCGCGTGTGGCGCGCGGATGCCGGGCCGCACGCCGGCGACATCGTGCGTATAGGACAAGGTCACGCCGATGCAGGCGATGGCCGCTCGTCGCTCGAATCGTTCATTCATTTCGAAGTGGACCGCTGCAGCGAAGGCGAGCGGCTCGAAGAAGTGCGCGAGAGCATTGCGCGGGTGCTCGGGGACGTGCGCGAGGCGGTCGAGGACTGGCCGAAAGTGGTCGATGCGGCGCGCGCGTCCATCGCCGATCTGAAAACGCGCGATACGTCTCCCGACGGTCTCGAAGCGCGCGCCTTTCTCGAATGGATGGTGGCCGATCACTTCACGTTCCTCGGCTGCCGCGATTACGACCTCGTCGAGCACGAAGACGGTCTCGCGCTGCGCGGCGTGCCGGGTTCGGGCGCGGGCATTCTGCGCGAGCCGGCGGGCGGCGATCTCACGCCGCTGCCACCGGGCGCGGCCGCGATCGTCGAAGGCGCGGCGCCGATCTTTCTGACCAAGGCGAATTCGCGTGCCACGGTGCATCGGCCGGGCTATCTGGATTACGTCGGCGTGAAGCGCATCTCGCCCGACGGCAAGGTCACGGGCGAACGGCGCTTTCTCGGGCTTTACACATCGACGGCTTATCTCGTGCCGACCTCCGAGATTCCTATCGTGAGGCGCAAGTGCGCGAACATCGTGCGGCGCGCGGGCTTCCTCGAAAAAGGGCATCTCGCGAAGTCGCTCATCTCCGTGCTGGAACAATATCCGCGCGACGAACTTTTCCAGGCCGATGAAGACGTGCTCTTCGACATCGCGCTCGGCGTGCTGCGTCTGCAGGAACATCAGCGCACGCGTCTGTTCGTTCGGCGCGATCGCTTCGACCGCTTCGTGTCGTGTCTCGTGTTCGTGCCGCGCGACAAGTTCAACACCGACCTGCGCCGCCGCATTTCCAAAGTGCTGATGGAGGCGTTCAACGGCAAGAGCATCGAGTTCACGCCGCTGTTGTCGGAGTCGCCGCTGGCGCGGATTCATATCGTCGTGCGCGCGGATCGTGGCGCAATGCCCGAAGTCGATACGCGCGAACTCGAAGCGCGCGTCGTGCAAGTCGCGCGCCGCTGGCAGGACGATCTCGCCGATGCGCTCATCGACAGTCACGGCGAGGAAGAGGGCAACCGGCTGTTGCGCCGTTATGCGGATTCGTTTCCCGCCGGTTATCGCGAGGATTATCCGGCACGCACGGCGGTGCGCGACATCGAACTGATCGAGGCGACGCATTCGCGCCCCGGCGGTCTCGCGATGAGTCTTTATCGGCCGATCGAAGCGGCCATAGAACCGGGACGGCGCGCGTTTCGCTTCAAGGTGTATCGCGTGGGCGAGCCGATCGCGTTGTCCGCAAGCTTGCCGATGCTCGAACATCTCGGCGTGCGCGTGGACGAGGAGCGGCCGTATCTGATCGAGCCGATCGGTGCGCCTACCGCGTGGATTCACGATTTCGGTCTCGAATTGCAGGACGACGTGGAGTTCGATATCGACCGCGTGAAGCCGCTCTTCGAAAACGCGTTCGCGAGCGTCTGGACCGGCGAAACCGAGAGCGACGACTTCAATCGCCTCGTGCTGCGCGCGCAGTTCGGCGCACGCGACGTGACCATCATGCGCGCGTATGCGAAGTATCTGCGGCAGGTCGGCTCGAATTTCAGCGACGCGTATATCGAACGCGCGCTCACCGGCAATCCGAAAATCGCGACGAAGCTGCTCGAACTTTTCATGGTGCGTTTCGATCCCGCACGCGGCGGTTCGGCCGAAGAGCGCGAACCGCACGTCGCGCGCGTGCTCGCCGATATCGAGGCGGCCCTCGACAAGGTGCCGAATCTCGATGAAGACCGCATTCTGCGGCAGTTCCTCGGCGTCATCACGGCGACCGTGCGCACGAATCATTTCCGCCGCGAGCCGAACGGCGAACCGCGTCCGTACCTTTCGTTCAAGCTCGATCCTTCGAAAGTGCCGGGTCTGCCCGAACCCAAGCCGATGTTCGAGATTTGGGTCTACGCGCCGCGCGTGGAAGGCGTGCATCTGCGCGGCGGCCGCGTGGCGCGCGGCGGCTTGCGCTGGTCGGACCGTCGCGAAGACTTCCGCACCGAGGTGCTTGGCCTTATGAAGGCGCAAATGGTGAAGAACGTGGTGATCGTGCCGGTCGGTTCGAAGGGCGGTTTCGTCGTGAAGAATCCGCCGCCGCTCACCGACCGCGAAGCGTTTCTCGCGGAAGGCGTCGCGTGCTATCAGATGTTCCTGCGCGGCCTGCTCGATGTCACCGACAACCGCAAGCCCGATGGCATCGTGCCGCCGCCCGATGTCGTGCGCCACGATCCCGACGATCCCTATCTCGTCGTCGCGGCGGACAAAGGCACGGCCACCTTCTCCGATTATGCGAACGCCATTGCGCATGAATACGGCTTCTGGCTCGACGATGCCTTCGCCTCGGGCGGCTCGGTTGGCTACGATCACAAGAAGATGGGCATTACGGCGCGTGGCGCGTGGGAGTCGGTCAAGCGGCATTTCCGCGAGATGAACTTCGATACGCAGACCACCGACTTCACCGTGGTCGGCGTCGGCGACATGTCGGGCGATGTGTTTGGCAACGGCATGTTGCTGTCGCGGCATATCCGCCTGATCGCGGCGTTCGATCATCGGCATGTGTTCCTCGATCCGAATCCGGATGCGGCCACGAGCTTCGAGGAACGTCAGCGTCTCTTTGCGTTGCCCCGTTCGAGCTGGGCCGATTACGACACCGCGTTGATCTCGGCGGGCGGCGGCATTCATGCGCGCACGGCGAAGACCATTCCCGTGTCGCCGCAAGTGCAGAAGGTGCTGGGCATCACGGCATCGAGTCTTGCGCCCGTCGAGCTGATCCGCGCGATTCTGCTCGCCGAAGCCGATCTGCTCTATAACGGCGGCGTCGGTACGTACGTGAAATCGAGCATCGAGACCAACGCGCAAGTCGGCGATCGCACCAACGACGCCGTGCGCGTGAACGGTGCGGAACTGCGCTGCAAGGTCGTCGCCGAAGGCGGCAATTTGGGCTTCACGCAACTGGGGCGCATCGAGTTCGCGCAGCGGGGCGGACGCATCAATACGGATGCCATCGACAATTCGGCGGGTGTCGACTGCTCGGATCACGAAGTCAACATCAAGATTTTGCTCGGCCTCGTGGTCGCGGACGGCGAGATGACCGAGAAGCAGCGCAACGTGCTGCTCGCGGAAATGACGGACGAAGTGGGCCTGCTCGTGTTGAAAGACAACTACGCGCAGACGCAGGCGTTGTCGATTGCTAACCGTCACGTCGCTGAGACGCTCGATGCCGAGGCGCGCATGATGCGTTATCTCGAACGCGCGGGCCGGCTCAAGCGCAAGATCGAGTTCCTGCCATCCGACGACGAAATCGCCGAGCGCGCCGCTGCAAGGTTAGGACTGACATCGCCCGAGCGCGCCGTGCTGCTTGCCTACGGCAAGATGTGGCTCTACGACGAATTGCTCGAATCCGACGTGCCGGAAGATCCGCTCGTCGCCGATCTGCTGCCCGCGTATTTTCCGAAGCCGCTGCAGCGCCGTTTTAGCGCGACCATGCAGCATCATCCGCTCAAGCGCGAGATTCTCGCCACGCATCTGACCAACGTGCTCGTGAATCGCACGGGTTGCACGTTCGTGCATCGGCTGATGGAGGAAACCGATGCGCGGCCGAGCGATATCGTGCGCGCCGCATTGATGGCGCGCGACGTCTTCAGCCTCGATGACTTGTGGCGCAATATCGACGGACTGGACAATCTCGTCGCGGATGAAGTGCAGGCACGCATGTTCGTCGATGTCGTGCGTCTGCTCGACGACACCGCACTCTGGTTTCTGCGAACGCTCGAACAAAGTCCGAACGATACGGCGGGCGTGCTCGCGCGTTGCCGTGAAGCCGCGCATAGGCTCGCGCCGCAACTGCCCGCGCTCTTGCCGGCCACGCAACTCGATGCCTGGTACGCGCGCCGTCGTGAACTCGAAGACGCCGGCGTGGAAAGCAGTCTCGCCGCACGTGTCGCGAGTGGCGAGATTGCCACGGCGGTGCTCGATAGCGCGGAAGTGGCCGCCTGCTCGGAGCGTGGTCTCGAAATCGTGGCGAGCGTCTACTTCGGCATCGGCACGTTGCTGGATTATCGCGGTATCGCCGAGCGCGCGATGGCTTTGCCCATCACCACGCACTGGGACTTGTTGGCCCGCGCCGCCGCGCTCGAAGAGCTCGGCCGGCTCAAACGTGCGCTGACGGTGAGTGCGCTCGAACAGTCGAGAGGCATCGATAATCCGGATGTGATCGTGGAGAGTTGGCGCGCCAAACGCGAGGCGGCGCTCGACCGCTACACGCGCTTGCTCACCGAGCTTCGCGCGAGCGGCGGCACGAGTCTGTCGATGCTGCTCGTCGTGGTGCGCGAAATGGCGGTGCTCGAACGCGCCTGAATCAGCGGCGCTTTTTCCTGGTGGCTTTCGGTGGCGTGAGCGCGGCGGTCCAGAAGTCGGCTACTTGCTTCTGGCTGCGGCGCGTCGCCGTTTTCGTCTGTCGCCTGGCGGCCGCCGTTGCGTGGCCGCGCACCGATCCGGCCACGGCATTGGCGCCGGACAACCACATGCTCAGAAAAGGGTTCTTCATGGCGTTTGCCTGATGGTTGCGTTCGTTGATTCGTTTTCAACGCATCTCGAACGCACGGGACGTGCCCGCGCGGTGCGGTTGTGGTATTGCTTGGACGAAGCCTTGACGATCGAGGTTTTCGGTGAACGCAACATTCGCGCTGCGCCTTGCAGATGGCGGGTTGGCGCTGCGACCTTGATCGGCAAGAGAAGAAAGTAGCGACGCGCTTGGCAAATGCCGGGGCATCGCCTACGTCCTGCATGCCATTTCACGCCGCCGCGTTTGTAACGGGCGACGGACTGACAGGAGCACGGGGTCATGGCTATCGTGCACGCCACAGCGGCCTTCGCGGCCGCGTTGATGGGACTGACGCTCGCGCCCTTCGGCAAGCGCGCGCCGGCGCGGGACATTCGGGTGGCGCGCGCGTCGCTCTCGCTTCGTTTCAGCTCGCTGTTCTCCGTGCCGCCGTTCAAGCGGCATGCGCATGGTGCCGCATCGCAAGCCATTGCAGTGCCCGCGAGCATCGAACCCAATTCGTCCTTGCGCGATACGCTCGAATGCCTTCCGCTCGCGATCCTGATTCTGCAAGCCGATGGCCGTATCGAGTTCGTGAACGGCAGCGCCGAAAAGCTGCTCGGTTATGCGCGCTGCGAGCTGATCGGCGAACTCGCGGAGCTCGTCGTGCCCGGCTTGCAGATGGCGAGCCTGCAGCAGCCTGACGATATTGGCACGACCGTCGCGCAACTCTTCGCACGCCGCAAGGACGGCACGCAGTTTCTGGCCGATGTCGCCCTCAACGCGATGCACGGCAGCGACGCCTGCCTCACGCTTGCGGTGGTCATCGACCGCACGGACCGTTACGAGCTGCAGCGCAATCGCCAGGAACTCGCGCATATGACGCGCGTGTCGATGCTCGGCGAACTTGCAGCATCGCTCGCGCATGAGTTGAATCAGCCGCTCACAGCCATACTCAGCAACGCGCAGGCGGCGCAGCGCTTCATGAGCCGCGAGCCGATCGACCTCGACGAAATGCGCGAGATTCTGCGCGATCTCGTCGCCGACAACAATCGTGCGAGCGAGATTTTGCGACGCATTCGCGCGCTCGTGAAAAAGGGCGAGCTGGAAGTCGCGCCCTTGTCGATGGCTGGCGTGATCGGCGATGTCGCGTTGCTCGTGCATAGCGACGCGATCGTGCGCGGCATTCGCGTCGTGCTCGACTTGGCGCCCGACTTGCCGCAGATCCAAGGCGACAAGATTCAGTTGCAACAGGTCGTGCTGAACCTGCTGCTGAACGCCTTCGACGCGATGAACGATTGCACCGGCAAGCGCGTCGTGACCGTATCGGCTGCGCGTGATGGCGATGCGTGGCTGCAAGTCACCGTGCGTGATGAAGGCGAGGGCTTGCCCGCTGCTTTCACGGACGAACTCTTCAAGCCGTTTCATACGTCGAAGCGCGATGGTCTCGGGCTTGGGCTTTCCATCAGCCGCACTATCGTGGAGATGCACGGCGGGCGCATCTGGGCGGAGAGCAACAGCGGACATGGCGCGGCGTTTCATTTCAGGTTGCCGATTCGGGATCACGTAAGGACCGCGCCATGAGCGAAGTCTTTATCGTCGACGACGATGCTTCCGTGCGCCGCGCGCTCGAGCGTCTAGTGGGCGCGGCGGGTTATCGCGTGGAGGCGTTTGCGTCGGCACAAGCGTTTCTCGATCGTGCGCGCAAGCGCGCGGACCCCGCCTGTCTCGTGCTCGATGTGCAGTTGCCGGGCGTGAGCGGACTCGACTTGCAACGCGCGTTATGCAACACGAGCGAGACCTTGCCGATCATCTTCATCACCGGTCACGGCGATATTCCGATGACGGTGAGCGCCATGAAAGCGGGCGCGACGGATTTTCTGTCAAAGCCCGTTGGCGATACGGCCTTGCTCAATGCAATCGATGCCGCGCTGCTTCGTTCGGCCGCGGCGCTAGCCAGCCGCGATGAAATGGCCGGAATTCAACGCCGTATCGAACGACTCACGCCGCGCGAACGCGAAGTGCTGATACTCGTGGTGAACGGCTGGCTAAACAAGCAGGTGGCGAGTGAACTTGGCACCGTCGAAAAGACCGTGAAGGTGCATCGCGCACGTGTGATGGAAAAGATGGAAGCGCATTCGCTCGCGGAACTGGTGCGTCTGTCCGACAAGGCGGGCATCTTCACTTCGGTCGGCGCATGCGCGGGGTACGCGAGCCGTGATCGCGGCGAGCGTGGCGCTGGCAATGCAGAGGTTCATTGAGCCGCGCCGGAAAGTCAGGCGCGACTTCTTGCCGTTACGGCTTAGTGCGGGAAAGCGCCGTGTTCCGGTGCTTGCATCGGCGCGTGCTCGTGGTCGCGATTCTGCTCCATGCCGCGGTTGTCGGCGTGAAGCTCGTCCCGACGGCGTGCGTCCGGACGGCGCTCGTCGTGACGACGCGAATCGACGCGGCGTTCGTCGTGACGTTCTTCGTGACGGTACTCGTGCTTTTCATGCTTGTCGTGCTTGTCGTGCGCGGCGAACGCGCTCAGCGACAGCGAAGCCATGACGATCGCGGCGAAAATCTTCTTCATTTAAAGCGCTCCTGATTCCATGACCGCAAGCCGGATGGCTCGCGATGCGGAATCAACGTGCGCTTGGGTCTTTCGTTGACCCTTAGTATGCCGTTGTAAGGACTTTCAACATTTGTTCACAGATGTCGGCATGAGCGCGCGCCGTCAGAAGGGGCGGCGCGCGCTCATGCCGGCTGAGTCTTCGCTGGCATCTTCATGGACGAGCTTTTGAATCTCGATGCTCAGATACTCACGCAAGGTGCCGAGAAAACGCGGCTCCACTGCCAGCCGCAAGCGATCGAAGCGATGATTCACACGGCTGCGTTCGAGCATTTCGGCAACGGTTCGGGCGAATTGCCGGTCGCGTTCATTGGACTGCGGGGCGCGGGGCGCCGGGTTACGAAGCTCCTCGATTTGCCTGAGGTCAAGCTTAAGCCCTCTGGTTTCGAAGATCCGGGCACGGCTGTCATCGGCGGCCAGAACCCAGGTGATGGCGGTCATGTTGCTCCTCCTCCTCGCGGCCTTGAGCGCGAAGTCCCGACATTGTGCGCTTTCTCTCGCGCGTCGTCAGACATGTCTGTCACGCAGTGCAGCAAAGCGCGCGGCGGGTTCCAGGAGGAGCAACGATGTGAGGCAGCGTCATGCAATTTCGATGCGCCATGCACCGCAACGTAGGCGCATGGCGTCGAGTCCGCATCAATTCGCGAACGACAAATACGGCGAGCTGAAAGCCTGCGGCGGGAAGAGCGGCTGCACGCTGGTTTGCCGCGTGAAGCTGTATCGAACGTACACGGCAGCGAGCCATTCGCGATACTGATACGCGTTGCCGAACGAAGCCGTCGCGCCGATGGCGAGTTGCGGCGCAAGCTGGTATTCGCCCGTCGCGTTGAGCGAGTAGGACACGCCCGTCTTGCTCTGGCTCGGATAGACCGCGCCGGCATCCGGTGCAAGGTTGGCCGCCGTGAACGCCGCCTGATAATTCGGCTCCGTCGGGAAGTAGTTCGACGCGTCCTGCCGATAATGCTGCACGCCGATCGAGCCCTTCAGGTCGTATGTGAAAAGCCCGGTGCGGCCCATGTATTCGACCGGAAAGTTGAGAATGACGTACTGCTGCGGACTGAAGTAGCCGCCTTGTCCGTAGGTGAAGTACGAAAGGTTTTTGTCGTAGTGCATCAAGGTGGTATTCGCGCCGATGGTCAGCGCCTGATCCGCGTCCTTGATGATGCGCGTGTACACACCGCCGCCGCCCTTGACCGCGTTGTTCGTGGCGACGTTCTTGCCGTCGAGGAACTGGTACATCGCGTTGACATAGACACCGCTCGTGCCGTCGTCCCAGGCGAGGTCGCCGCGCGCACCGCTCGATGTCACGCCGCCCCAGGTCGCGCCCGCAAGCTGATCGCGCGCGCCGGCATAGGACAGCAGGCTGTCCGTGACCGCGCGTCGTGCGACGGCGAGCGAGTACGAGACTTTATCGGTGATGGCGTTCTGATACTGCAAACCGCCAACGACGTTGGTCTCGCGAAAGCCGAGCGGCGTCGTGCCGACGTCGCCCTTGAAGTTGCGGTTCTCGTAACCGACCGCGAGTCCCACGCCGGTCGCCGTCTGGGAGCCGTACTGGTTGCCGGCGGCCGGAGCGATCGCGTTGATGCCGGAGCCGAAGCGCGCGAGCGTGTTCTGCTCGCTGCTGGCGGTGCCGGCGTCGAGCGTGACGGGCGTCGCCCGCACGATCACGTGGCCGTTGCCGGCCTTGATGCGGCCTTCGATGGGCGCTTCGATATCGGTGAGGTTCGAGAGACCGTCTTCGCCGTTGCGATTGCGGAAGATGATCCCGCCCGACACCGTGCTGGCCTGTTCCCGCTCGATCTGCGCGAGTTCATCGGCGACGCCTGCAGTTTGCGGATTCGCGACGGGCGCGGGCATGCCGCCTGTGTTCATCGTGGCGGCGGACGCGGCGCGCTGCCCGGCTTGCGCGGCTTGCGGATAATACGGCTGCGCGTAACCGGCGGGTGGTTGCGGCACGTACTGTTGCTGGGCGTATTGCGGTGGATAGGGTTGTTGATATTGCTGTTGCGGATACTGTTGCTGCGGGTAGGGCTGCTGATATTGCTGCTGCGCATAAGCTTGCTGCGGATACGCTTGCTGATACGGCGGCTGATATTGCTGCTGCGGATAGCCTTGCTGCGCATAAGCCTGCTGACCATACGACGCCTGCGCGTACTGCTGCTGCGGCGCGTTGGCGGCTTTACGCGATGCCGAGCGCTTCGCCGTTGATGTACCCGCCCGAGTGCTCGCGCTTTGCGGCGCATAAGCTTCCGACTGCGCGGCTTGCGCCGCGGGCGACATCGGCCAGGGCGAACTGTTGTACGCGTCCTGAGCGGCAGGCGGCGCGCCTTGATACATCGGCGCTTGCTGCGGATACGGCGCGGGCTGCGCGTATTGACCTTGTTGTGGATATGAAGCGGGTTGCGCGTACTGCGCTTGCTGAGGATACGAAGCCGGCTGCGCATACTGAGTCTGCTGACCCGGATAAGCCTGCTGCGCGCCACCCGCGCCCTGATCCTGTCCCGGGTACGGCTGCAACGGCGCACCGGATTGCCCCGAGCCATAACTGTCGGGACCATAGCCGCCCTCGACCGGACGCGGCACACTGGCAGGCACGACCCCGCCACCCGACTCCCCCGAGCCATCCGCCGCACCGCCATACCCACCGCCCGCAACCGGACGAGGCACATTGGCAGGCGCCCCCGGCGCGCCGTTATAAGGACTCACATAAGGCGCGGAATAAGGCACGGTCTGAGGAGGCGGCAAATAGTTCGGCACGGGCTGCGAATAAGTCGGTGTGATGTTCTGGCGATACCCCGGAAACGCATTCGATCCGGCGGCAAGCGCGGACGGCGCCGTATCGACGGCGGTCTTGCCTTCGAATGGATTGGTGCCCGGCAACGGCATCGTGCCGATACGGCTCATCGCGGTCTGCCAGTCGCGCGGCAGGTTGCTCGCTGGCTGACCGGGAGCAGGCGCGAGCGGCGTATTGGCCGCAAGCAGCGAGCGCTGCAGGAACTGCGCGGCGAGATCGAGCTTGCCTTCTGCCCGATACATCCTCCCGATCGATGCAAGCACGCCCGGATCGTTCGGCGCGGTGTCGTACGCCTGTTTGGCAAGCGTCTCCGCCAGCTTGAAATCGCGCACGCCGGTGGCGGCCGACATCGCGGCGGCTTGCAGATTCACGTCGTCCGGACGGCGCGCGAGCGCAGTTCGATAGCAGTTGAGCGCGCTGCGGTCGTCGCCCGCCGAGGTGTACATGCGGCCGAGCGCGGCCTGCAAGTCGGCGTTGTCGGGCATCGCGGCGAGCCAAGGTGCGATCACGTCGTAAGCCGCCGCGAGATTGCCGCTCTGGCGCACGTTGTCCGCCCGCGCGATCACGATTCCGACGTTCAGATTGTTGAAGTCGGCGCGTTGCTGCGCGGTGAGCGGCATCGACTGCAGCCGGCGCATCACGGAACCGAGTTCGGCGTCCTGCTGGGTCTGCGAGAGGATTCCCGCGTATTGCAGCAAAAGACCGGGATCGTTCGGCGAATTGGCGATCGCGCCGCGCGTGAGCGAGAGTGCGCGCGATGCATCGCCCGCTTTCAGATACGCCGACGCCACCGCGCCCGTCAGTTCCGCGTTGCCGGCAGCAAGCGGCTCGGCGCGACGCAGAATCGCATAGGCTTGCTGGCGCTGACCGGCCGCGGCGGCGCGCGTCGCGAGTTCGGTCTGCTGATGCACCCAAAGACGATGTTGCAACGCGCCCATCGCCGGCGTGCGCTGCGCGGCGGTAATCCGGTCCAGTTGCGATAGACCCGTCGACCAGTCCTGTGTTTCGGCGGACAGAAGGGCGCTCGCGTAGAGCGCGTCGGTCATGTCGGGGTGCGCCGCGAGCAAGCCGTCCATCATGCTGCGCGCATTGCCGACCGCGCCCTGACGCACGTAAATGCGCGCGAGGTCGAGCCGTAGCCACGGATCGTCGGGGCTATTGAGCAGCGCGTCCTCGAAGAGACTGCGCGCCGTACCCAGATCGCCGCGTGCTTCGGCGGCGCGTGCCTGCGCGGCTTGCGCATCGCCACGCAGCTTGTTGATGCCGCCGGCTTTCGCCTGTTGCTCCGAGTTCAGCTTGTTGGCGAATTCGAGCGCTTCATCGCCGCGCCCCTGCGCCGCGAGCGCGCCGACGAGTCCGCGAATGGCATCGGGATTGTCCGCCTGACGCCGCAACGCCATGCGATACGCCGCTTCCGCGCCCTTCGGATCGCCATTCGCGAGCAGCATTTCGCCGAGCAGCGTCTGCGCGGTGACATCGGCGGGACTCGTCGCGATGGCGCGTTCGAAGAGCGCCTTGGCCTTCGCGATCTCGCCGTTGCTGCGTGCGCCGATGGCATCGCTCGTATAGGTCCAGTACGTCGCGCTCGTCAGCGCGTCCTTCCAGCGCGCCGGATTGCCGGCCCGCGACGCGCGTTCGAGATAGCTGCGCGCTTCCGCGAAACGCTCCTGTTTCAGCGCGATGACGCCGAGGCCGCCGAGCGCGTCAGCATCGTTCTGATCGCTTGCGAGCACCGACGAGAAACGCGCCTGCGCCGCGACCAGATCGCCGCGATCCACGGCAGCGAAACCTTCTGCGACAGTGCGACCGCGCGCATCGACGACTGCGCCCGCCTGCGCGCGTTCGCGTGCTTCCTTGTCTTGCAGCACCATCGAATCGAAACGCGCCTTGACGGCGGCATCGTCGGGCGAACCTTGCAGATACGCCTGAAACAGCGGTGCGTCCGATGCGCGCGCGCCGAGCCACAGCAGCGCCTGCCGCCAGCTCTTCTTCGCCTGCGCGCCGACCGTGCTGTCGTTCGACAACGCCGCCAGCCGGGCGATGCCATCGCGCCGCGTCGAATCGCGATACGTCAGATGCTGCGCATAGGCGAGGGTGTAGCGCGGATCGTCGGCATTCTGGCGCGCGAGCTGTTCGAGGCCGCGTCGCGCTTCGTCCCAGCCTTGCGGCGTCGCGGCGAGCGCCTGGTAATACTCGAGCTGAAGTTCGGGCGTCGCGGGCTTGCCTCCGATGGCACGCTTGTATTCCTGCACCGCCGACGCGCTCTGTCCGCTCTGCGCGAGACGGCGCGCGTCGTTGACGGTCTGATCGCGCGCGCTGGTTTCGCCGAGACGCCGCCCCAGATCGTCGATGTTCGGATAGTTCGGCGCGACCTGACGCAGTTGCGCGAGATACTGCTGCGCGCCGCTGCCGTCCTTGCGATCGGCGAGCACCATGCCCATGCCGAAGAGCGCATCGGGCTGCTTCGGGTCGAGGCGCAGCACCTTCTGCCACGCCTGCTCCGCGAGGTCGCCGCGCTTGTGCGACTGCCAGTATTTGCCCTGGTCGATCAACACGTTGAGCGGATCGGCACTCGTCTGCGCGATGGCGATGGCCGGCGCCGCCGCCGCGAACAATGCCGCGATGCGGATGGCCAAGGTACGTTGTCTGGCCCGCATCAGCATGCGCTTCTCCAGTTCGGCACGAGACGGCCGGATTCGTCGAAGCGATAGCGGCCTTCGACGAAGCCGCCACCGAAGAGACCGAGCACGCGGTCGTAATACACCGGTTCGCGGCCCGCGCCCGGCGGCGCGACGAGTGCTTCGAGATGCGTGCGCGCGAGGCCCAGGCCGTGCTGGTCGTTCAGCGCCTTGAAGTATGGCGCGAGCGCGCCCCAATACGAGAGCGGGCCTTCGCCGCTGGCCGTACCGGTCGTCGAAGAAACCTTCTCCGGCGGAAATCCCGTCTGCGCCACGCTCTGGCGCATGCCGCCGAGCGCGTCGAGCCAGGGCTTCGCGAGCGGATCGCCCGCTGCCGTCATGCCGGCCCAAAGATAGACGCGGATCGCGTCGTAGCTGCCGGTATCGCCGCTTTTTGGATCGACCACGAACTGGCCGTTCTGACTTGTTTGATACGCCGCCCAGTCGGGCGCATAGCCGCGCGGCGCGGTGATCTTGATCATGCGCGCGGCGCTTTGCGCGAGCTTCGCCCACGGGCCGTCGGGCATGTCGCGAGCCAATGCGCGCAGGAGCGGCAGCGGCAGATAGCTCGGGTTCAGACGCGTGACATCGCCTGTGCGAAAGCCTTGCGGACCGGGCAGCAGCATCGGCCCGAGGCCCGGCAGATCGACCACTTCCTGCTTGGCGATCTGCGCCGCGAGCGCCTGGCCGAGCTTCGTATAAGCCGGCTCCTTCCACAGCCGTCCGGCTTGCAGCAAGTCGTATGCAATCCACAAGTCCGAATCCGATGCCGAGTTCGGGTCCATCACGCCATAGCTGCCGTCCGGCTTCTTGCCCCATTGCCACGAAGGCAGACGCACGTTGTTCGCATCGAACTGATTGCCGGCCAGATTGGCGCGCGTCCAGTCGAGCAGACGGTCGAAAGTCGCGCGGTCGTTGGCGACCAGCGCGAAGAAGAGGGCGTAGGACTGGCCTTCTGAGGTGGTCTGCTGCGCGTCGGTGGAATGGTCGACGACTCTGCCATCGGCCTGCACGACGCGCTCGACGAACAACCGATACGCCGGCCATTCGCATTGCTGTGCAGCTTGTGAACTCAACGCCGCGCCGGCAAGAACACCCGCGACGGCGGCCTTCGAAATTGAACCCCGCATGTCAGTCCCTCAGACGCCGCGCGGCGAGCGAGCGCAGCGCACGATAAAAGACGGCAGCGATGATGAGCGCGGCGATCACGGCGGAAAACACCAGCAGCACCGGATGCGCGGACAAGGCCCAGCGCATGTAGTGCATGGGCGAAAGCTGGCCGACGTAATAGGCTTCGCCGTTGGACGTGACCGCGACCGTGCGGCCGTGAATCACCGCCATCGCGCCTTGAATGGATGGCAACAAGTCGTTGTCGAGCAGGGCGGCGGACAAATCCGCATCCGACTGTCCCGCCGCGCTGATGAGCGCCACCGCGCTGCGCCCGCTCTTCAACGGCGACTCGAAGCCGGTGAGAAGCGCGTCGCCGTTGGAGCTCACGAGCGACAGATCGGCGCGCGCCGGAGAACGTTCCGGGCCATGCTCGCCATGCCACCAGTCGACCAGCTTGAACGCGACATCGCTCAGCTGGAAGGTGCGCGCGTCGCCGTCGCCGGAAAAGGGCATGTTCTTCGCCCAGCGTTGCAGAAGCGGCTGACGGCCCGGCGAGCCGAGGACCAGCAAGTCCTTGTCGGCGAAGCGGTCGACATCGTTCGCGCTCGTCACCGTGACGCCCGTGACCGGATAACCCGTCGACGCTCCCATGCGGCCCATCTCCAGCAGAAAGAGACTGTAGTCCGCCGAGTTCGGATCGTTCGGCAGCACGACCGCCGTCTGCGACAAGTCGGCCATGCGCGTGAAGGGGAAACCGCCGTTGGCGAACGCGGCCAGATCGGGCAGCGCCATGTAATGCGGGAAGCTCGAAAGATCGATGGTCGAATTCGGATCGATGGCGCCGACGACGTTATCGAGCAGACGGCCGGTGCATTCGCCGGTCTTCGGAATGTCGTAGTAAAAGTGCATGCGCAACTGCGCGCGCGGCGAGATCAGAAGCGGCGGCAGATAAACCTCGCGGCGCGCGGCCACGGTCTTGTCCGGCATCACGCGGCTGAAGTACTGGCCGAGATCGAACGTCGAAGTCGATACCGCCGGGATGCGCAGCGACTGCACGAAGCCATTGTTCACGCTGATATTGAGCGACGAACGGTCCGGCGCCGGGCGCACGGTGTAGCGATAGCTCAGATCGACCGGCACGCCCTTGGTCTGCCACATGAAGAGATCAGGCGGCACACGCAGGTTCACGCGCACGGCGTCGGCGTCGTAACCGCGCGCGGTCAGATCCTGCGCTTCGGCCAATTCACCGAAACGCACGGCGCGGTCGGACGGCAGCCAGTTCGGCGCATCGTAGGGGCGGCGCGGTTGCAGATCGGCGAATTGCGTGATCGTCGCGCTCGTGCCGGAGAACGCGTTGCGACCGACACCCAGCGCTTTCGCGGCGGTCTTCAACTCGTTGTCGTCGCGTCCCATCACGAGCAGCAAGCGGCCGCGCGCGGCGGCATCGCGTTCGACGACCGCAATGGTCGGGCCGGAAACCGGCGGCAGATCGACGCCCGCGATTTTCGTATCGCCGGTGGCAAACACGACGGCGTTGCCCGCGAGCGGGACGTTATCGGACTGTGCCGGGAAGATCGCGCCGCGATAGCCCGCGAGCGAGCCGAAGTACGACGCCACGGTGCCCGCCGCTTCGAGCGCGGGCAGGCTCGGCTTGCCCGCGAAGACAAACGGCAGTTCCAGGCGACGCACGTCGCGCCGGTCGAAGAACGGCGCGGGCAGCGCGGCGAGATCGGGCTTGCTGGCAAGCGACGCATAAGTGAGATCGAGCGAACTCGCGTTGCTGACCGTCGCCCACAGCGTCGAATTCGACGGGTCCTCGCACTGCTGCGTGTAATGGCCGATCAGCTGAACGTTGAGGTGATTGAACTCGGTGATGAAGCGCGGATCGATGGCGATATCGCGCGCCACGAGCGTGCCGGCCTGATCGCGCGGCACGGGCAGGGTCGCCGCGACTTCGCCGTTGACGAGCACCTTCAATTGCGAGATGGACGGCAACAGCGACGGCGAATAGCTATAGATCAGATGCAGGACCGCGGCCGTCACGACTTCGTCGCCGCGCACGGAAAACGCCACGCCGTTCTGGCCATCGGTGCCGCGCATTTGCAGCGGGTCCTGCGCGCCGAGGTCCACGAAAGTAAGCGTCTGACGACGGCCGCCGGGAACGAGCGTGCCCGGATCGGCGGTAGTCGGAAGACGCGCGGCGAGCGGCGAGGACGGCTTGCCGGAGAACGCGGGAACCGGCATGGCGAGCGCGGGCTGGACGATCGTCGCGGAGTTGTAGATCACGGCCGGGCTTGGCGCGGGCACGCTGCCGACGCCGGTGGCCTGCTGCGTCGGCACACCGTTGGCCGCGACGGCATCCGCCGCTGCCGCGATGGACGCGAGCGGGCCAGCAAGCGCGGTCTGCAGTGCCGCGAGGAACGCCAGCGCCCGCACCAGCGGGCGTTCGCAAAAACGCGGCGCGCGCTCGCCCGCATCGTGATCAACACGCAACTTCGCCATGCCGGTGCCTTTATTGGTCTTTGGTGTTCAGCTTCTTCATGTCGACTGAACGCTTGCTCGTCCAGGTCCGAAGGTCGCTGTAGAGATGCTCGAAAAGCCCCGCGATACCGCGCGTGCCTACCAGCAGCACGTGCGAAAGGCCGCGCAGCGGCGTATCGGGGCGGCGTCCTTCGGACCAGCCGGTCCACGCGTCCGCGCGCGCAAAAGTGGTTTTCACGAAGTCGTATTCCTGCTCGCGCGTGAGCTGCGAGAAGCGCAGGCCGACGCGGCCCTTCGCCGTGAAGCCGACCGTGGCCGGGAACGCGTATTCCTCGTCGCCTCGAAAGAGCGAGACGGTGACGCGTTCGTGCATCGGCACTTCGATGTCGTTCGGCAGCTTTACGCCGACGCCGCCTTCCGAATAGTCGATCGTCTCGCAAGCCAGCGTGCGCCCCGTCGAGAACTTGAGCATGACGGGCATCTTCATCGTCACGCGATGCGTGCTGCGCACCTGACGCCGCTCGCTAGCCGCCGCCACGCTCGCGCCGAGAATCAGCATGTTGTAGACGGTCCAGCAGAGATTCAGCACGGTGGTCTGCACTTCGCTGCGGATATGCCAGTTGATGACGATATGCACCACGCCCGCTATGAAGCCGAGCAGGTTCAGCAGCAACAAGAACAGATACGGACGCGAGATGCCCCAGTCGAAGTAATCCTTCGCGATCTGGCCGCCCTTGGCCGTGACGTTGAACTTGCCGAGCTTCGGGTTGATGACGGCCAGCAGCGTCGGCGCCGTGATGTACGACGCCAGCACCGACTCATACACTTCGGCCCAGAACGAATGGCGGAACGAACGCTGCATGCGCGAATTGGTGATGCTCGCGTGCATCATGTGCGGCAGCGCGAAGATGGCGATGGTGCCCGCCGCCGCCTCGATCACGTGCGCGCCGAAGAACAGATACGAGAGCGGCGCGGTAAGGAACACGAGACGCGGCACGCCATAGAAAAAGTGCAGCATGCCATTGAGATAACACAGCCGCTGGCCGAGCTTCAAGCCCTTGCCGGTGAGCGGATTGTCGATCCGGAAAATCTGCGTCATGCCGCGCGCCCAGCGAATGCGCTGACCGATGTGGCCCGAAAGACTTTCCGTGGCAAGTCCGGCTGCCTGCGGAATCGCGAGATACGCCGTGGTATAGCCCAGCCGATGCAGCTTGAGCGCGGTATGCGCGTCTTCCGTCACGGTCTCGACCGCAATGCCGCCGATCTCTTCGACCATCGAGCGGCGCAGCACGGCGCACGAGCCGCAGAAGAACGTCGCGTTCCACAGATCGTTGCCGTCCTGCACGAGACCGTAGAACAGTTCGCCTTCGTTCGGCACCTTGCGGAACGTGCCGAGATTGCGCTCGAACGGATCGGGCGAGAAGAAATGGTGCGGCGTCTGCAGCATCGACATGAGCTTGTCGCGCAAAAACCAGCCGAGGCAGATTTGCAGGAACGAGCGCGTCGGAATGTGATCGCAATCGAAGATGGCGAGGTATTCGCCCTTCGTGATCTTGAGCGCTTCGTTGATGTTGCCGGCCTTCGCGTGGCGGTTATGCGTGCGGATCGTCCAGTTGACGCCCACCTCCTCGCAGAACGCCTTGAACTCGGGACGGCGGCCGTCGTCGAGCACGTGGATCGCGATCTTGTCGGTCGGATAGTCGAGCGCGAGCGCCGCGTAGATGGTCGGCTTCACCACCGAAAGCGGTTCGTTATAAGTCGGAATGAAGACGTCGACGGTCGGCCAGTCGTTGCGATCGGCGGGCAGCGGCAGCGGCTTGCGCTTGAGCGGCCACGCGGTCTGGAAGTAGCCGAGCAGCAGCACGAGCGTGGCATAGACCTCGGCTGCGACGAGCAACAGGCCCCACGCGGCGTCGAGCGGACGCTCCCAGTAGGTCGTCTCGGTCAGACGCCAGAACATGTAGCGTCCCGACGATACGACCGACAACATGATCATGACGAGCGTCGCGTACTGGCCTTGCAGACGCCGGAAGCCGAGCGCGCAGGCAAAGCAAACGGTTGCGAAAGCGAGCTGCTGACCGAACGCGAGCGGCACCGTCACCACGAAGTAGAGCGAGAACAGCGCGAACAGCGTGAGCAACACCGTGAGGATGCGGCTGCCCCAGATGCGCGCATCGACGAAACGTTCTAGCCGCGACGTGGCTACGCTGACTTCCGTTTCCTGCGAGGGAATCTTGACGGAGCTCATGCGACGTTCCTCGAAGCGGCCATGGAATTGACGGTGGCGAGAAGCCAGTCGCCGCACGCGCGCAAATCGGCGGCGGCTTGCGAGAGCGGGTCGTAGTGGATGAGTGTCGTGTCGCACGCAAGCGACTCGGATACGCCTTCGTCCTGATGGATCACGCCCGGAAAGAGCTTCGTGCCGAGCATGTTGCGCAAGACCTTGAGCACGTCCTTGCTCAACTGGCGCGATTGGTCAACCTGATTCACCACGTAGCCCTGACCGCCGAAGTCCTGACGCGGCGCGGCGTAGGCGTCGATCATGCGCTCCATGCCGGGAATCGCGGCGTAGGAAGCGGCATCCGCGAGCACGACGTTGAGCGCGAAGTTCGCGGCGCACAGCGCGGTGCGCGTGTAAACCGACGAGCCCGGCGGGGTATCGACGATAACGATGTCGTTGAGATCGAGCGCAAGCGATTCGAGCGAGCGCGCGAGCCACGCGGGGTCCTGGTCGACGAGCGCCTCGAAGCGGCGGCGATCGTCTTCCAGCACCGCGCCGTAGGGCAGCACGGTGACGCCGTCGACGCCATCGAACATCACGGTCTGCCACGGGTCGCCCGCGAGCGTTGCACGCGAAATGCCGTCGATGCTGTCGAGCGGAATGCCGAAGTGCAAGCGCAGCGCGTTTTGCGGATCGAGATCGACGACGATCACGCGGCGATGGCGCGCGGCGAGCACCGAGGCGAGGTTCGCGGCGAGCGTGGTCTTGCCGACGCCGCCTTTCGCGGAAACTACCGTGATGACTTTCATGAGCGTGTGAGGCGGGCAGCGAAGAGGGCGCGGTTCGGCTGCGCGGAATCGGTTGCGCCGGATGACGGGCTCGGTTGGCGCAGGCGGTCGAACATCGCGGTGAGCGAGCCTTCGGCGGCTTGCGGTGCTTGTGGCTCTTGTGGCTTGAAGAGCTTGCCGAGAATGGACGGCGCGTTGCTTTCCTGTTCGCGTGGGCCGGTGCGTGTTTGCACAGCCGGGTCGAGCGCGGCGGGTATTTCGCGAGCGCGGAAGGTCGAGGCGCCTTCCCGAGCGAGGGAGTTCGAAGCGGTTTTGATGCTGCCGCTCGCTTCCGCCGCAAGAATGGCCGGAGGTGTCACGGCACCAGCGTTCCCCTGTTCAGACGCGAAGGGCGACGCCGAAAAACGCGCCGGCGCGCTCGGACGCGCAAAGACAGGCGCTGGAGCGGAATCGGAAATCGGTGCCGCGCTCTCGGGCTTCGCCTCGACGGCAACCGGCGCGGCGTCGGCGAGCGCCGAAAAGCGCGAGGCGCTCAGCGAATCGAGCGCGGCGGGCGGCGTGACGGGCGGAATCGTGCGGCGATGCGCACGCGCGAAAAGCGGCGGCTTGGCGCGATTGATCGGCATTGGCGTGGGCGCGGCCGTGGCACGGTCGGCATCCGCTTGTGCCGCAAACTCAGGCTTGTGCACTGGACTCGCCTGCACATCACGACGCGGCGCGATTTCGGGGATGGCCGGTTGCGCGAAATCGAGCGTGGCCAGGAGCGGCCAGCGCGTGCGGGCATTCCTGGCCTCGTTTTCGCGGCCGATTTCCTGGTAGTCGCCTGCATTGCCGCCGAAATGATCGAACAGCTTTTCGATGTCGCGTGATGTATTCATGTTGCCGCATCCTCGTCGTGCCTTGCGTCGAACTGGCCTGATGCAATATTTTTGGCGCTGTCCGTTGCATGGACAGTCGATATCGCCGTTGCCTTCATATATAACGGCGGTCGTTGAAATTGATTGAATCCTTGCAGCGCCGCCAGTTGCGTCGCTTATCTCGTTGCGGTGCGCGCGAGCCGGAACTCGACTGCACCATCACTGCTCAATTCGCTTGCCTGGGAAATAGCAAGCCCTTGCGCGCCCAAACCGCTCAACCAGTGCTGATAAGCGCCTTCGAGAAAAGCCGGTGTCCATGCAAGCGCGCTTTCTCCGAACGCCGGCAGCGGCGCGCAGTAGTGAACGATGCTCAGATACTCGCGCTCGTCGGCTAATTCGACGAAGCCCCATTCCGAATCGCGCCACAAAACATTCAGCGCGTGTGCGAGGTCGGCGGTTGAATCGCATTGAGGAAGCGGCCGGGCATCGGCGAATCGGCTGCCGACTCGATGCATCAACTGTCGAAGTTCCGCACGACCGATCTGCGCTTCGAACTCCTCGGCAAGCGCGCCAAGAAATCCACGCCATTGCCTGGAAATCGTGTGGTCGAAGAGGTAATCGAAAGTAGCTGACATGGTTGCCGTTCAGAATGGCCTAAGGGAGTCTGCAAGAATTCTTGCAATGTCGTCGGTTCTTTTTACCTGGAACGCTGCGACTGTTTAACTGCGCGAGAGAGCACCGATCCGGTGGTTTGTCCAGTCGATAAAACACGTCTGAAGGTATCCCACTGGGTTTTTTTTCGCCAGTGGAAAGACTATCAGCGCATTTTTTTATCGCATTGAGCGAATAGGCATGCGATTGCGGCTCAGTTCGAGCATTCGAATAAACCTGCCCTTATTGACAAAATTTAGACAAGCTCGGTCGGAGGCCCGCCCGCTATGGCTCTGCGGTCGCGGACGCGAGAGTGTACCATCTTGTTAATATTATCAAACGACAAAAGTCAGGCCTGATTCATACGGATTGACAATCACAGGAAGTGGTTAATCCTCTTATTAATTGCGTTGAGACAAAATGCATCTTTTTGTCTGACATTAGTGTTTCGAGGCATTTAAAAATGTCTGTAGATTGAATTGATTTCGGTCAATGTGACCGATTACGACGCGGCTCAACGCAAGCCTCTAAGGCGCAACAGGCGAAAAAAAACGCCCCGAGCGGGGCGTTTTTTTCTTGGCCAATCAACGATCACGGATTTGCGCGCACTGCGTCTCGAACTGCATCCATGACGATGCCGTAGTCGAGCGGAATGTCTAGCGCATCGGAGTAACCGTTTTCGTCGGCGGACTCTTCGGGCGCGGCACTGACCGGAAGCGACTCGTAGGCGGTTTCGCCAGACGGATTGTCGCGTCCTTCGATGGCACCCTGTAATTGCGGATTCTTCACGATTAACTCCTTCCGGTAATGGAGCGGCGAGGAAATGCAATATAAACCAATGACATGACAAATTGACGAATCGATGGAAGCTCTCGATGAGCGTGCTTCGCGCGGTGCGCCGATGACCGCTGCAGTTGCATGTTCCCAAGAGCACGGGGCCCTACAGTGTAAGGGCGACGCGCACGTGTGAATGTGCATTCTGATTATGACGACGCGTGTTCTGAATTGTCTTGCAAATCTGTTTTTCGGCTCGAAACTTGCGTCCTTTTTAGCGAGAAAAATGTAGCTAAACACGCGGCGAAAAACGAGATCGTCGTATGACGCGGCTATGATGAAGAATCGTTGCGAAACGCCTTTCGAATGAGCGATTTATTGCGAAGTGGGGTAAGTTAAACGCAGGCTCGATCGCCGGCGAAAGCGGTGTCACAAAGGAGAACCCACAATGAGCAAAATAGCGATCATTGGCGCAACCGGATATGCCGGCAGCAAGTTGCTGGAGGAAGCGTTGCGGCGCGGACACACGGTGACGGCGCTTGCACGCAACACGTCGGAGGTCGCCAAGCGTCCTGAAGTCACCGCGAAGAATGTAGACGCATCGGATGCGGCCGCGCTAAGCGAAGCCGTCGCCGGTCACGATGCCGTCTTCAGCGCCGCGCTATTCGCTTCATTGTCGGAGAGTGCGATCACCGAGCCGCTTCGACGCGCGGGCGTCAGGCGCTTGCTCGTGGTGGGCGGCGCGGCGAGTCTTTATGTCGGGCCGGGCCAGCGCGTGTTGGATCTGCCCGATTTTCCGGAAATGTACCGTTCAGAGGCGGCCGCGGGCGCGGCATTTCTCGACGCGCTGCGTCGCGAGCGCGAACTCGAATGGACGTTCGTTTCGCCGTCGGCGGAATTCGTCGACGGTCCGCGCACGCGCAAATTCCGTATCGGCGTGGACGAATTGCTCGTCGATAACAATGGCCGAAGCTGGATCTCTTTCGCTGACTTTGCCATCGCGTTTCTCGATGAATTCGAGAGCGGAGCGCATATCAAGCAGCGTTTCACCGTCGGTTACTGACAGCAACCAATAGACGCAAGGCGGCGACGATCCCGACACCCTGGGGTGCCGGAACTCGTCGCCGTCGTCGCTGCGCGACCGAGCGGTCAGCTTAGTCGTGCACGTCGCATTCGACTTCCTCGCTGTTGGCCGGCATCGCTGCGGCGAGAATCATCGCGGAGGCATTCTGCGGTTTCGGATCGCGCTGTGACGGGCGATACACCTGATCGCCGCGATGAATCGGCATCCCCGAGAGCGAGCAGATGCCTTCGGCGCTCGCCGTCGTCGCGCGCCAACCTTGATAACCATAGTGGCACGTACCTGGGTCCGACCAGTAGACGAGCGCCGTCGCGCTGGACGGCCGCTCGATCACGCGCACGACTGCCTGTGGGAAAGGCAGGCGGTCATCCGACGGGCGCGGATGCGGGTGCGCGCGGTTCCAGTCGCGCGTCAGGCGGTCGAGGAAACTATCTTCGATACGCGCGGTTTTTTGCGAGGGGCTGGTGTGGGCGGCGTCATGCGGCGCCGCCTCGAGCAGGTGAACCGTCTGTGACCACGGATCTGCAATTTTCGAAAAAGCTGTCATGGCATTGTTCCAGGCTTTGACTCGACCTAGAACGTACGCTATTAAGCATATTCCGATAAATAGTGCATCGGTGAAAACACTGTCCCGTTGCCGCGAATAATCGCGCGCTGGCGACGCGAAGGCTTGCTGGATATGGGTTTGAGCGCCGGACGCTTGCGATCGCGGACCGCCGGTATTGTACGATCGTTTTCCGAAGTGGCGGCCTTGGCGGCTTAATTGGCCGACATAGCAATGAGGCAGGCGGGTAAGCGGGCGCTTTACGCGTCCTTCGTCCCGGAAGCGACGATGCGCCGGGCACGCGCTTCCACGCGTCGCGCTAAATGCGAATCTGCCGGAAAGCGACGGCTTTATCTGACGGCCGGCGAAGCGTCAACGCGCAAAAAGTGGCCATCCTGGGTCTGTCGCGTGGCGCAACGAAGCCGGTGTCGGACGCAAGCAGCGCGTGCCGCGTCTTACGTTGCCGTTGTCGCTGTGTATGACCATCGTGTCACATTTTCACGCGCGCTGTGAGTCAGTTGCCGCGCGATGAATGAAGTATCTACAAGCAGCGCCTCGGCGGAAAGGCGACTTCAGCGGTAGCAAACTGCATGTCGTTCGGCGGTCGCGGGCCCAATCGAAGGCGCAGCCCGCAAGCGCCTCACGCCAACCGTGGGCACGCTTGCGGACTGGCGTAGCAGCGAAAACATTGCGGATAAAGCGTCGACATTCATAGAAGCACACCGAACTCTCGCTTATCGCCGACCGAAACCTGAAAATACGGAGTTCGGCGATATCGCATTGCAGTGCTTTTCGCGGCCGAGGCCCCACTCGAAGCCTCAGCCGGTAATGCTTTGCCTCGATCTGGCGAGCCATCTCGGACCGCTTGCAGATCATCACTCCGCAACCGCACGCGCCGCCGCACGACCCCGCAACCACTCCAGCGCCAGCAATAAACTCGTCGAAAACACGATCAGAATCGTGGCCAACGCGGCGATCGTCGGGCTGATGTTCTCGCGGATGCCCGTGAACATCTGACGCGGTAGCGTCGTCTGATCGGCGCCAGCGAGAAACAGCGTGACGACCACTTCATCGAACGATGTCGCGAACGCGAACAGCGCACCCGAAATCACGCCCGGCGCAATGACGGGCAGCGTCACGCGAAAAAACGTCCGCAGCGGACTTGCGCCAAGCGACTGACTCGCCCGCACGAGATTCATGTTGAAGTTCTGCAAGGTCGCCGCAACCGTGGTCACGACGAACGGCACGCCCAACGCCGCGTGCGCCAGAATCAACCCGAAATATGTATTGGCGATGCCGAGCGGCGCAAAGAATAAATACATGCCCACGCCGACGACGATCACCGGCACGATCATCGGCGAAATGAGGACGGCCATGAGCACGCTCTTGCCGACGAAATTCGCCTTCGTCAATCCAACCGCCGCGAGCGTGCCGAGAATCGTGGCGACGAGCGTAGCCGAGGGCGCGACGATAAAGCTGTTCTTTGCCGCCATGCGCCACTCGTCCGACATGACGAGATTGTGATACCAGCGCATCGAATAGCCCGGAATGGGATAGACGAGAAACGTGCTCGACGAAAACGAAAGCGGCACGATGGCAAGTACCGGCAGAATCAAATAGAGCAACGTCAGCACGCAAATGAGGCGCAATGCGAAATACCAGACGCGCTCGATAGCGGATGTATGCGGCGCGAACATCGGTTTGGCGAGTTTCATTGTCTTATCCCAGGCTTACGTTCGAGCGCGTGAATCGACCGTAGACGACGTAAAGCACGAGCGTCGCGGCAAGCAGCAGCGCGCCGAGCGCGCAAGCCATGCCCCAGTTGATCGTTACGTTCGTGAAATACGCGATGTAGTAGCTGACCATCTGGTCGTTCGGCCCGCCGAGAAGCGCCGGCGTGATGTAGTAACCAATCGCCAAGATAAACACCAGCAGCACGCCGGCCCCGATGCCCGGATAAGTCTGCGGCACATACACGCGCCAGAACGCCGCGAACGGATGACTGCCGAGCGAAACAGCCGCGCGCTGATAAGTCGGCGGCACGGACTTCATCACGCTATAGAGCGGCAAAATCATGAAGGGCAGAAGAATGTGCGTCATCGAGATATAAACGCCCACGCGATTGAACAACAGCGCGAGCGGCGAACCAATCAGCCCGCTCGCGAGCAGCGCCTTGTTGACGAGCCCTTCGCTTTGCAACAGCACGATCCACGCGGCGACACGCACCAGCACGGAGGTCCAGAACGGAATCAGCACGAGCACCATCACGAGATTGGCACGGCGCGCGGGCAGCGTGGAAATCCAGTACGCGAGCGGATAACCGAGCAGCAGCGCGAAAAACGTCACCGCGACGCCGATCACGAACGTGCGTCCAAAGACATTCAAATAGATGGATTGATCCGGACCTGCATGCTCGATGTCACCGAAACCGTCCTGCCGGTGATCCAGCGAAGCGAGCAGATAAAACGGCGAATATCGACCGGCGTTTTTCGCGATTGCCTGCCAATACGCGGGATCGTTCCAGCGCTCGTCGAGTTCGACGATCTTCGCGCGAATCTGCGGCGCGGCGAGCGGCTTGCCGTCGTCCGCGGTGAGCGGCATCGCGCGGGCAGTTTTTGCAACCAGCGAGCGATAGCCCGGAATCTCGGTGTTGAGCCGGCGAGCGAGCGCGCCCATCGATTCGCCGTCCTGTATCGCGGTGAGATCTTGCGCGAGCGCGGCATAAGTGGCATCGGGCGGCGCGGTTTTGCGATCCCAGTTTGCGAGCGCCGCGCCCGTGTGCGGCAGCGCGTTCGCGACTTCGGGATTCTGCACGGCGCGCGTGAGCAGCGCACCGATTGGCACCACGAAGATCACGAACAGAAAAATGGCGAGCGGCGCAATCAGCGCGAGCGCCATTGCGCGCTTTTTCGCATCGACGAGCTTCAGTTCGCGCTTGAGTCGCGCGCTCGATTCGCGCGTGTCGTCCGCGGCGATCGTCATGGTGTTCACGCTTTCTGTCTCCTATCCATGCAAAGGCTTGGCGTTGGCTGCGGTTCGCATTGCACGAAACGCAGCCGTGCTTTCACCAAAAAACGCTTACTTCGACGACCACGCCGTGAAGCGCTGTTCGAGCTCGTCGCCGTGATCGGTCCAGAACGCCATGTCCTGCAGCACGGCATTCTTCGCGTTGGCGGGCGAATTCGGCATGTCGGCCTGGATTTTCGGATCGAGCGCCGCGATAGCCGCCTTGTTCACCGGACCATAGGCGATGTTCTTCGCGTACGTTTCCTGCGGCTGCTGCGACACCGAATATGCGATGTACTGCGTCGCGACATCCTTGTTCGGCGACCCCTTCGGAATGGCCCAGTAATCGAGGTCGTAAATGCTGCCGTTCCAGACGACCTTCAGATTCTTGCCTTCCTTGCGCGCGGCATCGATACGTCCGTTATAGGCCGTCGACATCACGACATCGCCCGCGACGAGGAATTGCGGCGGCTGCGCGCCCGCTTCCCACCACTGGATATTCGGCTTCAGTTCTTCGAGCTTCTTGAACGCACGATCGGCGCCGGCTTTCGTGCCGAGCACCTTGTAGACATCCTTCGGCGGGACGCCGTCGGCCATCAGCGCGAATTCGAGGTTGTAGCGCGCACCCTTGCGCATGCCGCGTTTGCCGGGGAATTTCTTCGTGTCCCAGAAGTCTGCCCAGCCGGCCGGCGCGCCCTTGAGCTTGTCGGCGTTATAGGCGAGCGCCGTCGACCAGACGAAGAAGCCGGCTCCGCAAGTTTGCGGCGATTCGGTGACGAGTTCCGACTTCTTAGCGATCTTCGACCAGTCCAGCTTTTCGTAGAGACCTTCGTCACAGCCGCGTCCCAGATCGCCCGATTCGACTTCGACGACATCCCAGTTGACGTGCTTCGCTTCGACCATCGCTTTGACCTTGGCCTGCTCGCCGTTGTATTCGACGGCCGTGACCTTGTTACTCGATGATTTTTCGTAAGGCTGATTGAATGCGGCCTTTTGCGCATCGCCGTTCGCGCCGCCGAAATTGACGACGGTCAGTTCCGCCGCGAATGCGGATGCGCCCGACATGCACACGAGCGCCGCCGACGCCATGGAGCACAGTGCGAACTTCTTCATGGTGGTTTCCTCTCTTCCTTTTTGGCTTGGTGTTAGCAGTGGACTTGCGAGTAGACAAAGCAAAAGCGATGAAGCGCGCGCCGCTTTAGGCAAATACGCGCAAATGCTCGGGAGCGAATTCAAGCGCGACGGGCGCGCCGGGCGTGAAGGTATCGAGCAACGCATTGCCGAGCGGCACTTTCACGAAGCATTCGTCCTGTTCGCGTACGCCGCAGCGCATGCGTACGTGATCGCCGAAATAGATGAGGCTCTTGGCCTCGCCAGCGAGCGCGTTATGTGTCGCATGGTTCTGTTCGCGGATGGCCGCGAGCTTCATGCGCTCGGGCCGGATGCAGGCAATAGCCGACGCACCCGCCTTCGCCTTCGCGACATTCAGCCCGGAAAGCCGCGTGCCGTCGGCCAGGCGGATATCGCAGAACTCGCCTTGTGTTTGCTCGATGGTGCCGCGCAAGCGGTTGCTATCGCCGATGAAGTTGGCGACGAACTCGTTGCACGGCGCTTCGTAGAGATGGTCCACGGTATCGAGTTGCTGCACGATGCCTTTGTCGAATACCGCGACGCGGTCCGACATGGTGAGCGCTTCGCCCTGATCGTGCGTGACATATACGAAGGTCACGCCAAGCTTCTCGTGCAACGACTTCAGTTCGTACTGCATGTGCTCGCGCAGTTGCTTGTCGAGCGCGCCGAGCGGCTCGTCCATCAGCACGAGCTTGGGCTCGAATACGAGCGCGCGCGCGAGCGCGATGCGCTGCTGCTGACCGCCCGACAATTGCGCCGGGTAACGTTTCGCGAAGCTCTCCATGCGCACCATCCTGAGTGCGTTGTCGACGCGATGCGCGCGTTCCTCGGCGGACATCTTGCGAACCGTGAGCGGATATTCCACGTTCTGCTGCACGGAAAGATGTGGAAACAAGGCGTAGTTCTGAAACACCATGCCGATCTCGCGCTTATGCGGCGGCACCTTGTTGAGCAACTTGCCGTCTAGCCAGATCTCGCCGCCAGTCGGGAATTCGAAGCCCGCGAGCATCATCAGGCAAGTGGTCTTGCCCGAACCGGACGGCCCGAGCAGCGTGAGGAATTCGCCTTGGTAGATATCGAGGTCGAGCGATTTGACGACTAGGGTTTCCCCGTCATAAGTCTTTCTAACGCCGCGAAAACTGACGATCACCTGATCGGATTTCATCTTCCGTGTCTCCTTCGGAAATCGATGCGTTGTAGCTGGGAGCGGCCTGTATCAAGCCTCTACGGCGCCTGACCGGCGCCTTTGCGGCGCTCGGAAATTTTTCCACTGCCTGCGATAACTATAGCCCGTGACGGTTCTACAATGTGGAGCCATTTCAATATTCAACTTGGAACCACTTTGCCTTCTGGCGAGGTTCCTGAGGGCTCGGGGAAATTCATGGATACCATCATCCTCGCGGACTGGCTGAGTACGCGACTCGTCGAACGCTCGCAGGCGGAGCCGATGTACCGGCAGATGCTGGAACTCATGCAGCAGGCCATCCTGACCGGTCAACTTGCGCCCGGCACCAAGCTGCCGAGTTCGCGCATGCTGGCAAGCGATCTCGGCATCGCGCGCAATACCGTGCTGCACGTGTACGACCAGTTGACGGCCGAAGGCTATGTCACGTCGACGACCGGCAGCGGCACCTATGTGGCCGATACGGCGCCGCGCGAACGCGCCGCTGCGAAGCCGGGCGCCAAGTCGAGCGCCGACGCCGCTCAGAAGCCCTGCGCGATTTCGCAACGCGGCGCGCGCTTGATCTCGCAGGCGGGGGTATCGCCGAAACAGTGGGGCGCGTTCATGCCCGGCGTGCCCGATGTACGCGAGTTTCCCGCGCAAACTTGGAGCCGCTTGCAAGCGCGGCTCTGGAAGCGCGCGAATCCCGATTTGCTGACCTATGCGCCCGGCGGCGGCTACCGGCCGCTGCGGCGCGCGTTGTCGGACTATTTGCGTGTCGCGCGCTCGGTCAAGTGCTCGCCCGATCAGATCATCATCACGACGGGCATCCATCAGTCGATCGATCTGACCGTGCGTCTGCTCACCGATTTCGGCGACCGCGCGTGGGTCGAAGAACCGTGTTACTGGGGCGTGCGAAGCGTCCTGCAGTCGTCCGGGCTGTTGCTCGTGCCCGTGCCCGTAGATGACGAAGGCTTGAATCCGAACGCGCGTGACATGGCCACGCCGCCGCGTATCGCGCTGGTTACGCCTTCGCATCAGTATCCGCTCGGCATGGTGATGAGCCTCGCGCGGCGTCGCGCTTTGCTGGAGTTCGCGCGGCAACATGGCACGTGGATCATCGAGGACGATTACGACAGCGAGTTTCGCTATGGCAGCCGGCCGCTTTCGTCGCTGCAGGGACTCGACGACGCCGGACAGGTGATCTATGTCGGCAGTCTCGGCAAGATGCTGTTCCCCGGTTTGCGCATGGGCTATATGGTGGTGCCGGAAAATCTCGTCGATACGTTTCGCACGGGCGTCGCGGAGCTGTATCGCGAAGGGCAACTGATGCAGCAGGCCGTGCTCACCGAATTCATTCTCGACGGGCATCTCACCTCGCACGTGCGGCGCATGCGCGGGCTATACGGCGAACGAAGGGAATTGCTCATCAACGCCATTCGCGCGCGGTTCGGCAATACGCTCGCGGTGCACGGCGATCAAGCCGGACTGCACTTCGTCCTGGGCATGCCGGAACACGTCGACGACCGCGAAATCACGCGTCACGCAATGACGGCGGGCGTGGTGACACGGCCGCTAGCCAATTACTACATGAACGCGGATGCCGCGCGTCCCGGTCTCATGCTCGGCTACGCGTGCGTGCCGAACGATGAGATCGCGCCCGCGTTTGCGAAGCTCGCCGAATCGATCGAGATGGCGCTCTCGCCGGCGATGCAGGTGTGATGACGGCTCGTTGGCACCATTGCGCCGCGTGACCGCGGCGGGGCGGTCAAGATAACTGCTGAAGCGCAATCGAAGCAGGCGAGCGCCTTGCATGCCGTCGGATGTTCGCTGACCAAAGTCACGTCGAACAGAGCTGCTGCTTGCGTCAGGCAGCATTTATCGCATCACTAACTATTCCCTGACAAATTAGGAAAAATCGAGTGCCGTTTCTCGACGGTCTCGATTATCGTTGCGCTTCGCATTTCAACCAGACGAGATAAACGTAGCGCGTAAGCGGATGTCTATCTGTAGCAAACCTGGAAGCCGAGATGCGGCATTTGGGCGTCAAGTTCGAGGAGTGTGCGACCGCCTTTCGCGGCCGAACATTCAGCTTGATCTGACGACTCATCCCTGTCAATTTTTATAAGCATATCCAAATGAAAAAATCCTTGATCTCGGCGATGGTCGCCGCAGCACTGGGCCTCGTAGCAAGCGCCGCGTTCGCGTCGGACGGCACCATCACGTTCAATGGCGCGCTGACGGCCACGACCTGCACGATCAACGGCAACGGCACCAGCAGCAAGGACTTCACGGTCACGCTGCCGACCGTTTCCACGTCGACCCTGACGGCATCGGGCCAGACGGCCGGCACGACTTCGTACAACATCGCGTTGACGGGTTGCGCGCCGGTTACGGCAACGAGCGAAGCGGGCGTGTTCTATGAAGCCGGTGCAACGGTCGATGCGAACGATGGTCGCCTGATCGTGGCCACGGGCGGCGCGGGCAACGTCAAGCTGCAACTCCTGAACTCCGATGGTTCGATGATCAAGGCAGGCTACTCGCGTGAGCTGCAGAACGTGAAGTCGGCCGACATCTCCAGCGGCGCGGCATCGCTCAGCTATCAAGTTCAGTATTACGCGACGGGCGCGACGACCGCTGGCGCAGCCAACTCGTCCGTGATCTACAGCATCGACTACATGTGATCTTGCGGTAGTGGAACGGGGTCTTCGGCGCGATCATCGGTTGAAGACCCGTACATATGCGGGCGCGAGCCCGCTTTATCTTTACACTCGCGCTCCGTTTCGGGCATTACGTCAACATGAAAGTGGCAAAGAGACTCATAACGACCGCGGCATTTATCGTCGCGATGCAAGGGTTCATTCCTTCCGCGAATGCGTCGGTGGTGATTGCCGGCACGCGGGTCGTCTTCAATCAAAGCGATTCCGAAGTCACGGTGAAGCTGACCAACAACGGCAAGCTTCCCGGCTTGACCAAGGTGTGGATGGACAAGGGCGATCCGAACATCAAGCCGGACGCCATCGACGTGCCGTTCACCATCACGCCGCCGATCATGCGTATCGATCCGAGTAAATCGCAGACCTTGCGGATCATGTCGACGGGCGAGCCTTTGCCTGCGGACAAGGAGAGCATCTTCTATTTGAACGTGCTCGAAGTGCCGCCGAAACCCACGGGCGACGAAGCGAGCGCGAACCAGCTGCAGCTTGCATTTCGCACGCGCATCAAGTTTTTCTATCGCCCGAGCGGCCTTAAAGGCCAGGCAACGGACGCGCCGGGACAGATCGTGTGGCATCTCAAACACGATGGCGGCAAGAACTCGATCGAGGCGAGTAACCCCACGCAGTATCACGTGTCGTTCGACCGCGTGCAGGTTAGCAACGGCGCGAGTGCATCGGAGTTCACTGACGGCGGCATGGTAGGCCCGGGCGAAAGCAGGGCTTTCCCACTCAAGGGCGAGGTGCCCGCGAACAGCACGAAGATTCGCTATACCGCAATCAACGACTACGGCGGCCCGCAGGACGGCGATGCCAGTCTGGCGCCCTGAGTCATTCGCAGGCTTCTCGTCGGGCCTGCCCAGCAGGCCGATTCCCCGCGATAGCGCAGCGTTGCGCTGAACATCGCCATCACTCGTTAAGGATGAACTCGGAGCATGCCGCATAGCGTGCCGAGTCACGCTGTTGCCGTAATTTCGGAACACTAAATGAATATGCAATACCGAAGCGCTCATGTGTCCGGCATGCGCCTGAGACCCATCAGCCTGTTCACGCTTCAGGCATTGGCCGCAATGGGCGTGAGCGCTCACGCATGGGCCGATTCTACCCAGCAGATCGCGGCCGTCGAATTCAACGAACAATTCCTCGAAAACGGCAGCGGCGAAAAGCTGGACATATCGCGCTTCAACAAGGGACAAGAGATTCTGCCCGGCACGTATCGCGCGGATACCTACGTGAACGCCGTCTGGAAAGGCAAGTTCGATATCGATATCCGCGAGGCGGGCGCAGGCGCGGGTGTTGTCGCCATGCAGCCTTGCGTGAATGCGGACCTGCTCGATCGCATGGGTGTCGATCTGCGCAAGCTGTCGCCGGAGGCATCGGCGAAGCTCGATAACGCGGGCGATGCCTGCCTTACGTTGCCCGATCTCATTGCTGGAGCAACCGCGTCGTTCGACAACGGCGAGCAGCGTCTCGACGTCTCCGTTCCGCAAATCGCGATGAATTCGCGCGCACGCGGCTACGTCGATCCGAAGTACTGGGACGACGGCATCAACGCGGGCACGCTGCAGTACAACGCGAACGTTTATCACAGCTCGTCCGGCGGATACAACAACGACTCGCAGTATCTCGGGCTGATCGGCGGCATCAATGCGGGACCGTGGCGCTTTCGCTATCAGGGCAACCTGACGCACAACACCATCGGCGGTCAGCACTATCAGAGCGTGCAGACTTACGTGCAGCGTTCGTTCAGGGACATCAAGAGCCAGCTTACCGCCGGCGATACCTTCACGGACGGCGCGCTGTTCGACAGCTACGGAGTGCGCGGCGTCACGCTCGGCACCGACGACCGCATGTATCCCGAGTCGCAGCGCGGCTATGCGCCCGTGGTGCACGGCATTGCAAACAGCAACGCGCGGGTGCAGGTCAGGCAGAACGGCAACATCATCTACGAGACGACCGTCGCGCCCGGCGCATTCGAGATCAACGATCTTTATCCGACGGGTTACGGCGGCAATCTCGATGTCATCGTCACGGAAGCCGACGGCTCGCAGCACATTTCCACCGTGCCTTACGCGGCGGCGGTGAACGCGTTGCGACCCGGCGTCACGCGCTATAGCGCGACCATCGGTCAGTACCGCGATCCGAGCATCGATATTCATCCGTTCGTCTCGCAGGCAACGGTGCAGCACGGCGTCAACAATCTCGTGACGCTCTACGGCGGCATGATCGGCGGAGATATGTATTTCTCCGGCATGGTCGGCGCCGCGCTGAATACGAGCGTCGGCGCATTCGGCCTCGACGTGAGCCACGCCACCGCGAGCTTCAAGGGCTACGGCACGCACAATGGCGCGAGTGTGCGCTTGAGCTTCAGCCGTCTGTTCGAGCCGACGAATACGAATATCGCGGTCGCGGCCTATCGCTATTCGACCAATGGCTTCTACACGCTGCAGGATGCCGTCGCGCTGCGCCAGTTGTACGAAGACCATCAACCGGGTTTTCTCGATGCTCGCCAGAAGTCGCGCGTTCAGTTCGTTCTGAATCAGAGTCTGGGCGAGGGCGGCAAGTACGGCTCTGTGTATGCCGTGGGATCGATTCAAAACTACTGGAACCGGTCCGATCACGACACGCAATTTCAGATCGGCTACAGCAATAGCTGGCGACGCCTGACGTATGGCGTATCGGCGGTGCGTCAGTATCAAGTGAACACGAATCGCTGGGATAACCGCATCATGCTCAACCTCATGGTGCCGCTCGGCTTCGGCGCGCACGCACCGCAATCGTCCACGACCTTCCAACACGATACGAGCGATAGAAGCTCCACGTTGCAGGAATCGGTGACAGGAACGCTCGGCGCGGACAACGCGTTCAGCTACGGCGTCAACGCCAACTACAGCGACGGCGGAAATGGCTCGGGCTTTTCGACGAGCGCTGGCGGCAACGTCGGCTACATGTCGCCATTCGCGTTGATGACCGCAAACGCCAGTACCGGACGCCACTATTCGCAGGTCGGCGCGGGCATTTCCGGCGGAGTGGTCGCGTGGCGCGACGGCGTGGCGTTCACCCCGAATATGGGCGATACGGTCGCCGTGGTCGAAGCCAAGGACGCGGCAGGCGCGCGCCTCGCGAATGGTTCGGGCTTGCGCGTCGACCGTTGGGGGCATGCGGTCATCTCGGGCATGCAGCCATATTCGAACAACGAGGTCGAAATCGACCCCAAGGGTCTGCCGCTCAACATCGCGCTGAAGTCGACGGTGCAGCGCACGGCGCCGACCGCCGGTGCGGTGGTCGCCCTGAAGTTCGAAACCGAAAACCTGGGCAAGCCAGCGGTCATGCGCGTGACGCAGGCCGATGGCACGCCGCTGCCGTTCGGTGCCGAGGTATTCGACGGCGACGCCCACACCGTCGGTACCGTGGCGCAAGGCAGCCGCATCATCGCTACCGGGTTGAAGGCGGACGCGGGCGCGTTGAACGTGAAATGGGGCGACGGAGCCAGCCAGCGTTGCGTGGTGCGTTATCAGCTGCCGCAGTCCGTCGACGCAACCAAACCCAATTCGATCTCCATCGGCGATGGCGTGTGTCAGTGAGGAGAAGACGCGATGATTAATCAAGAAAACCATATGGGTACGATCGACAAGGTCGCCTCGGCGCTGGTGCGCGCTCTGCTGTGCTGGCTCGTCGCGTGGGCGCTGTTACCGGCGAATGCATATGCGGATTCCGCTACTTGCCGGTCGAACTACAGTGCGTTCACGCTTTCGATGCCCGCCGCCGTGGCCGTGGCGCGGGATCTGCCAAATGGGTCGATCTTGACCGCATGGTCACTGTCGCCATTGAAGAGCGACTATTACACGTGCACCGTGGTTGGCTCCGTGTACACGGGGACCGACTTCGAGACCGCGGGAGTGACGACGGACAGTCGAACCACATATACCGTGACCTACAACGGCGTTGCGTTCGCTGTGTACCCGACAACTGTGCCGGGTATAGGCATCGCGATGGGCGGTTACGTCGTCCCCGATGGCAGACAGACGAACCTTCGCTCGTTCGAAAAGATGGGTTCGCAGTGGAACTACCCCGGCACGATCTACAACGGCGGGCAATTGATCGTGGCTTTGGTGAAGATCGGAGACGTGACACCCGGCACACTCTCGGGAACGATCGCCCAGGCTTTCTCCTGGCAGACCTTGACACCACCGCCCGCTGGCAACGTGCTGTCCGCCGGGGTGATCGACTTCAACATCACGCCGGTCGTGATCACCGTTCTGACCTGCGAGACACCGGACGTGACCGTGCCGATGGGAACGCAGGGACCAGCCGACTTGCCATCCGTCGGAGCCGCGCCTAGCAAGGTCATCGGCTTCAATCTGAGCTTCAACAATTGCCCGGCCGGTGCGGCGATGCCGAATACGTCGGCTGGATTGATCCACAGCGTGCAGTACCGGATCGATCCGACTAACGGAACCATTGCCGGCTTCACCGACGTGGCGGCGCTGAATGGCAGTCCGAGTGCGGGCGGCGTGGGCATCCAGCTGTATGACAGCACGGGCTCGGTATTCGGTTTTGGCGTCAACCGCACGTTGAGCGGATTCGACGGCACGCGCAATAGCAGTTACACGCTTCCCATGACGGCCCGTTATTACCGCATCGGCGCGCTGAGTGCGGGACCCGCCAACGCCACGATGACTTTGACCGTGCTTTATCTGTGACAACGCGCGGCGAATTTGCCTGAGATATCGCCGCGCACTGTCTGACCGCTCATCAACACAAAGGAGAAACTCGAATGAAGCTTTTGAAAACCGGCGTGGCCGCGCTTGCACTCGTTGCCGCGCATTCGTCATTTGCCGCCGATGCCACGCTCAATTTCACTGGAACGATCATCTTGCCGACATGCACGGTGGATACGGATTCCGTTAATCAGACAATCACGCTTCAACAGGCTAAAACGACCGACTTTGCCGCCGTTGGCGCAACCAACTCCGCGCAGGCGTTCAATGTCAAGCTGGTCAGTTGCGCGGCCGGCACGAATATAGGGATGACCGTCAATGGAACCATCGATACGGTGGCAAGCGTCCCGAAAAACACGGGTACTGCTGCGCAAGTGGGCGTGCAATTGCTCAAGGCCACGAATGTGGGTGACAGTACGGGTTCGCCTCTCGCGTTGAATAGCGCGCTCACGCTGGGCGCAGCGGACGCGTCGGGTTCGATGACCGTTCCGATGGTCGCCCAATACTATAGGCTCGGCACGATGACCGGCGGCACGGTCACGGCATCGGCTACGGTGAACTTCACATATAACTAAGGTTTCAATCGCATCGTTAAACATAGCTGGCAAAACTACTTATTTGATTCCACGGAGTCGGTATGTAGTCTCTGATTGCCGGATAAAGCCGGCTCAAAGAAAACCCTCTACTTAGCAACAAGCAGGATCATATCTATGCACAAAATCGATCGAGAAGCGTTGAGCGAATGCTACGTCGCCGGTGGTGAAGCCAAGGCGTCGAGCAACTCCAGTTCAAATACTAACGTTTCCATTTCCATTACGTCTGGGAACCATAACGACAAGGCAAGAATCTCTGTTGCGGCCAACTAACGTTTCCAGCCTGTCCGAAGAAGCGATTGAACGACGGGGCCAGTGGCCCCGTTGTCGTTTGCCCTTAAAAAACAATCCACGATAACAATGAAAGCTCAATTGAAGCAACCGATACGGGCTTCTCGGCAATCACAAATTTTATTTGATTGCCTGTGGGCATGTATATACCCCTATGACCAGTTTTATTTTTCGGAATTATCGAAGTTTGAATTCGTTTCGGGATGCCGTATCATTCGCCTTCCTTTGATATTCAGCAAGATTCGGATATCGAAGGCAATGTAATTCGCAAGAACCTCATACTTGAATTCTTGCGCGTATCGTCAATCTAAAAATAGTTTCAAGGCAATCATGCAAAAAATCGAACGTAACGCACTCCAACACGCTGACATCGCAGGCGGCTGCAACAAGGGTTCGTCGGCTAAGTCGCAAACCGTGATCAACATCTACATCACGGGCTAAATCGAATATCCGCTTAGCACTTCCCGGGCGGCGGTAAGTGGTGGCCAACAGGGTAGTGCTGGCGGTTGATTGCTTGGCTTTTGACCTCTCCTGGTTTGCTCTCCGCGAGAGGTCATCGCAAGGGTAAAGAACGGATTATCCGCGCTGTATCCAATCTCGCCGAAGAGTGCGAGATCCGCTTTCTCATTATCTGACAGAAAATACCATGGCATCGTTGCGCCCAATGCTGAGAAAGTGGCTCGCGGTGTGTCGACATCGCGTAAAGCGCGCGGTTATTGGACGTATTCCGATGACCAAAACGGAACAGATCGCGAATATCATGCTGCGCGTCAACGGTTTATTCAATGCCGTCTGCCGCGCGCACGGCAACATTCGCGCAGAGATCGCGCGCGATATCCTGCATTTGCCAGCCGTGCAAATAAAGCGTTCACGCGCGGCAGCGCAACTGGAGAAGTTGATCGACCAGCGCATTTATTTCGGTCGCGATATTCGCAAGCACGAAGCCCTGCCCGAGTTAGACGCAATCGCGGAGAAGTTGGCGGCGCGAATCAGGCAACTCAAACGCGATGTGCCGAATCAGCCCGTGTTTGTCTCGCCCTTTCACTATGTCTCGCAATACGCGAATATTTATATCGTCGAGCGGCTTGTCGCCTTGCTCGACCTGAAGTCGCTTTCGGTGGTTTCGGGCGTGCCAAGGAATCAATATGGCGACGATCACAAGCTCATTCCCGGCATTAAAGTGCTTTACACCTATGGTGATGCAAATCGCAATGGACTTGGCGTGCGCGTGGCGCGTGCGCTGAAACGCGATGGCGTCGTCGTGCTGTTCTCCGACGTGCCGCCATTCACCATGCATCGTTATCCCATGGAGACCGCCGAGGTCAGAATGTTCGGACGCAGCGCGCGTATTCATAACGGCGTGTTCCGCATGGGCGAGAGTTTCAATGCGCTGTTGCTGCCGTTTTATTTGCGCTTCGAGCGCGGACATTTCGAGGCGCATATCTTCGACCACATTCCGCTCGCCGCGCCCGACGCGCCCCAGCGGCTCGCAAATTACATCGAAAGCGCGCTGACCGATAACTATCAGCAGTGGACTCCGGGCGGTCATCCCGCCATGTATTCGTTCGCTCCCAATCGCTAATCAGCGCAACCGAATCTGCGCGTCACGCACCCGGTGCAGACCGGGCCAGACCACGCAGCGAAGCCAGCCTTCATTCTCATGCAGCCGACCGATCTTCCCGAATTCAAAGACGTCCCGTGGCGATGGATAGCCTACGCGACGTCCATTTTTACTGTCGCCGCCGTCGCTTTCGCGTTCTTCCATCAGGTCGAACTGAAGCAGGATGTCAGTGGCGAAGTCATGTCTCCGTCCGAGGTCAAGATTCAAGGCTTGAGTGGACTGGTGTCGGGCATCTACGCGCGCACGGACGAAAAGGTGCAGCCCGGCACGCCGCTCTTTCGGCTGCAGCGGGATTTCTCGCTGACGACAGACGGACGTCGCCGACAAGTATTCGACGAGCAAATGCGCGATGACCAGATTCGCTCCATCGACGCGCAGTACAACGAGCGCCGCATCCAGTTGAATGCGCAGCGCGAATCGGCGCGCCTGACAGCAGTAAGCCGCCGCGCCGAGCTTGGGGCGCTCAACGCGCAGATCGCGCAGAACAATCAACTGGTCGGCGAGTTCCAGCAGCGGCTGGCGCGTCTGGATTCGGTGGCGGATTACGTTGCCGCCGACAAGGTTGAACAGGCTCGCGCGGATGTTCATCAGGGCAAGGCGACGGCCGCGCAAAGCGTCGCGCGTCAGCAGCAACTGGCGGGCGAAGTCAGCGCGTCGAGCAGCACGCAAGCCGATCTCGAAGCGCAATTGCGCGGCCTCGACGCGCAACATGAGCGCGACGTGCAAGACGTGCGCACGCGCTTCGAACGCGAACGTCAGGACGCGACCGTGTCCGCGCCGAAGGGCGGCACGGTCACGTTTTCGGGCCTCGTCGCGGGCCGCATGTTGACGACGGCCGACGTGGCGATGGTCATCGCGACAGACGAGAGCGGGCCCTTGCGCGCCGCGTTGAGCATTCCTTCTCGGCGTCGCGGTTTCGTGCGCGAAGGCCAGATCGTGCGGCTCAAGTTCGATGCATTCCCGTACGCCAAATTTGGCACGTACGAGGCGCGCATCGACTCCATCTCCGGCACCACCGTGCTGCCGGCGAGCCCGCCCAGTCCACCCGGCACACCAGGCGCGCCCGATCCGACCGAACAGACGGATAGCTCGAAAGAAGGCGAAGGCGATTACCTCGCATGGGCCACGCTGCGCGGCAATACCTTCGACTTCGAGGGACAGCATTTCAAGATTTTGCCGGGGATGCGGGCGACGGCGAGCATCGTCGTCGAGCGAAGGACGATTGCCGAATGGGTGCTGGCGCCCTTGTTCCGAATGCTGAGAGGTTGATGGTGCGGGTTATTTATCAGAATGAAGTGGCCGAATGCGGCTATGCGTGTCTGGCCATGGTGCTGTCGCATCTCGGCCGGGCGACCGAAGTACGCGAGTTGTCGAGCTACAAGCCCATTTCGGCGAACGGGCTGAGCTTGATGGACCTGTACGATGTCGCCACCGATTTCGGCCTTGCGGTGCAGGCATACCGCTTCGATCCCAACGATCTCTCGCAGGTCAAGAGGGGCTCGCTCATGCATTTCGGCGGCTCGCACTTCGTGGTGTTCGAAAAGGCGAGTCACGGCTACGTGCGCGTGCTCGATCCGGCAAGCGGCCGCCGGCGTATCTCGATGGACACGTTCCGCTCCGCCGTCTCCGGCTTTCTGCTGGAGTTCGCGCCTACGCCGCAAATGCCGCGCATCCGCGCGAAATCGCGCGTGCCCGCAGCGTTGAAGCGCGTGCGCGCACTGAATCCGGACCTCACGGCGCTCATCGCCAAGGTGCTGTTCGTCGCGCTCGGCAGTCAGTTCGCCATTCTCGCCGCGCCGTACTTCGGCAATCTGGTGCTCGACTACGTGGTCGCCGCGGACAATCGCAACTTGCTGAACGTGCTGATCATGACGTTCGCAAGCATCTTCGTGCTTGGCGCGCTGAGCGAATTCGTGCAGAAGTATCTGACCGAATTGCTCTACAACGTCACGCAGATCAACATGACCGAGGGGCTGATCGGCCATTTGCTGCGCAATCCCATGTCATGGTTCGAGAAGCGTCACGTCGGCGACGTCTTCGCGCGCGTGAAGGCGCAGGACGAGATCAGCGTGTTCGCGACGCGCTCCGCCATTTCCTTGCATATCGACCTGGCAGTCGGCGCACTCGCGCTCGTGCTCATGTTCATTCAGAGCCGCCAGCTTGCCGTGGTCGCGCTCGTCGTTTTCGCCGTGTATGTGGCGGTTGCGCTCAGCATGTTCGCGGCCATGCGCGACAATCACGCGCTCGTGCTCGAAACCTCGGCTCGTTGCGACGACTCGCTGATCGAGACCATCCGCGCGGCTTCGCTGCTCAAGCTCGCGCAAGGCGAGACCCGCCGCACGGCCATCTATATGACCGTCTACAAGGCTTATGCAGCGGCGCTTCTCAAGAGCAGCCGGCTGACCTGCACGCGCGACGGCATGCTCAAGCTCGTCAATTATGCCGATACCATCATCATCACGTATCTGGCGGCGCGTCTCATGCTGGGCGGCAAGGTGTCGGTCGGCGTGTTTTATTCGTTTCTGATCTACAAGTCGCTGATGTCGGAGCGCTTTGCGAGCGCCATCAACGCGATGTTCCAGTACTTCATGCTGAGCGTGCCGACCGCGCGCGTGGACGATATCGCCGAGAACGAGAACGAACGCTATACGCAGCTCGCGGATGCGCAGCGTGCCACCGAAGTGCGTCATTTCGAGCGTATCGACGTGCGCGATGTGACGTTCAGCTATGGCATTTCGGACCAACCGGTTCTGAAGAACGCGAGCTTCGAAGTGCGCAAGGGTGACAAGATCGTCATCACGGGGCCGTCGGGTAGCGGCAAGTCCACGCTCTTCAAGTTACTGTCGGCGGCCGAGCCGTTGCAGGAAGGGCATATCGCGCTCAACGACATCGCCTGGCCGAATCTCGCCGTCGATGAAATCCGCCGGCATCAGGCGCATATGCGTCAGGGCGATATCATCCTGCACGGATCGATCGCGGACAACATCACGCTCTTCACGGGCCAGGCGGACGAGGAGCGCATCCACAAGCTGCTCGACGACGTCGGCTTGTTACCCGACATCATGCGTTTGCCAATGCGAACGCGCACTGTCATCAGCGACACCATCGCGAATATTTCAGCGGGGCAGCGGCAGCGTCTGTTGCTGGCGCGCGCGCTCTATCAAAATCGCGAGCTATTGCTGCTCGACGAACCGACCTCGAATCTCGATCCTGCATCGGTGAAGCATATCGCCGGGTTGTTGCGCAATCTCGATCGCACCGTCGTCGTGATTACGCACGATATGTCGCTGGCTTCGGCTTTCGATACGCGCTATCGCTTCGAGGATGGTGGACTCGTGCGCGAAGGCCAAGCGCCTGTGGTTGCGACGCCGGAAGAAGAAGCTCATGCATAAATCGTTGAAGCGCAGCTTGCTGCTCGGTATGTTGATACACACGTCGTTCGCCCATGCCGACGATCTCATGGCGGTCGTTCAACAAACGCTCGGTCACGACGCCGAATTCGCGCAGGCGCGCGCAAGCTTCGAGGCCGCGAAGCAAGCGGTGCCGATCGCGCGCGCCGCATTGCTGCCGCAAGTCGGAGGCGGCTGGGGACGCGCGTATAACCGCATCGTCATGGACGGCTTTCCGCGTCAGGACTATTGGCAGAACGGCTGGATGGTGACCGTCTCGCAACCGCTCTTCGACTGGAGCAAGTGGACCGCGTATCGTCAGGCGGATTTCACGGTGGCGCAAGGCGCGGTGGACTTCGCGGGGGCGCAACAGGCGTCGATCCTTCGCGCGGTGCAGGCTTATTTCGATGAACTCGCCGCGGAAGACGAGCAGAAGCGCACGGCGGACTATCTCGCGGCCATCGACTTGCAGCTCGATCAGGTGCGTCGCAAGCGCGCGGCGGGTGAGGCCACGCTCATCGACCAGCGAGAAGCCGACACCGCGCGCGAACAAGCCCAATTGCAGCAGGCGGATGCGCAGGAAGATGTATCGACGAAACGTCGCGTGGTCGAGCAAGTCACCGGCCAGCCGTTCTCGGTGTTGCTTGCGTTGCCCCCAAGCATGACCTTGCCCGCCCTTTCCGACGGCGAAGAGTCGTGGACCGAGCAGGCGAAGGCGTCCAACTATTCGGTACAGTCGAAGCAACTCGGCTGGGAGATCGCGAAGTTCGATACCGCGAAGGCGCGCGCCGCGCATTATCCCGTCGCAAGCATTACGGGCACATATCAGCCTGCGGGCGCTGCATCCGGCTACTCACGGCCTACGACTACCACCACGGCCATGTTTCAGGTGCAGATACCGCTGTTCTCGGGCGGCGAGGTTCAGGCGCGCGTGAAGCAGACGCTCGCGCTCGCGGACAAGGAGGAGCAGGCGTATCTGCTGGCATCCAGGCAAGCAGAAGCGTCCGCGCGCGACAACTTTGCTCGCTATTCGCGTCAACGGATTCGGGTGGATTCGCTCACGCATCTCGTGCAATCCTCGCGAGACACGCTGGATGCCACGCAGATCGGCTACAAGGTCGGCAGCCGTTCGGGCACGGATGTGCTTCGATCCATCGACGCGCTTTACACCGCGCGCCGCGATCTGCTGCGCTCTCGCTACGATGCCATCGTCGCGTTCCTGAAACTGAAGGCCGATGTCGCGACCTTGAGCACGAACGATATCGAGGCCATGAACGCGAAGTTGTGTTGCAGCGCGCAGACGGCGCTCACGGCATCGGCGAAAGCGAGCGGCGGGTCGTTCTAGTCCGCGCTCGCTCCGCGTTTCACCGCTCGCACCACGCGTGCGAGCGCCTTCAATGCATCGGCGGGGGAGTCGGCGAATTGCGCGGCGACTATGGCGCCATCCACGGCGAGCGCCAGCGCTTGTGCATCGGCCTTGGCTGTGCGCGATGCAGGCATGAGTGCGCGAATTGCCGCGGTCATATCCCGCTTGTGCCGCCGCGCGATATCCACGGCCGGCGGCAACGTGCCGCCCACTTCCACCACCGAATTGATGAACGCGCAGCCGCGATACGTGTCGCCGCCGAACCACTCGGCAAGCGCGGGCACGAGCGCTGAGAGCGAGCCGCCGTGACGCGCGAGCGCGTCGCGAAACCACGTCATCCAGTTCTCGTGACGGAACGCCAGGAACGCGACGATCAGATCGTCCTTGCTCGGAAAATAACGGTAGAACGTTTTCTTCGCGACGCCCGATTCCGCAATCACCCGGTCGATGCCGGTCGCGCGAATGCCGTCGCGATAGAAGAGATCGTGAGCCGTTTGCAGGATTCGCGCGTCGGGCGTGAGTTCCGTGACTTCGGTATGCGTATTCATGCAATCGATTGTAGACAGGTTCGTCTACCTGCGCTAGAGTAGGCCGCAGGTAGACAGACCTGTCTCCCTATATCGACTACATGTCAGAGCGCAAAGGAGAGTTCGCCATGGAAAGCAAACCGCCGTTCCCGCCGTTCACCGCCGAAACCGCCGTGCAGAAAGTCCGTGCCGCCGAAGATGGCTGGAACACGCGCGACCCGAAGAAAGTCGCACTGGCTTATAGCCAGGACACCCGCTGGCGCAATCGCGCGGAATTCGTCGACGGGCGCGCTGCCGTGGAAGCGTTCCTGCAGCGCAAGTGGGATCGCGAACTGGACTATCGACTCATCAAGGAACTGTGGGCGTTTACGGGGAATCGCATTGCCGTGCGTTTCGCTTATGAATGGCACGACGATTCGGGCCACTGGCATCGCAGTTATGGCAACGAGAACTGGGAATTCAACGAGGCGGGTCTCATGACGCACCGCCACGCGTCGATCAACGACTTGCCGATTCGGGAAGCGGATCGCAAATATCATTGGCTGCTCGGACGTCGGCCGGACGACCATCCCGGCCTGAGCGATCTCGGCTTTTAACACGCGCGTACGCTCACATGTTGCGACGGCGGCGAAACGCCCACCATCCCGCGAGCACGGTAAAGCTCGCGACGATCAACACGAGCAGCCAGAAGCCGTGATGATTTTCCGCGAGCGGAATGCCGCCCACGTTCATGCCGAAGAAACCCGCGACGATATTGATCGGCAACGCGAGCACGGTCACGAGCGTCAGCGTGAACAGCGTGCGATTGCTCTGCTCGTCCATGCGCGTCGCGATCTCTTCCTGCAAGAGCTTGATGCGCTCGACGAGTCCCGCGAGATCGTTGAGCACGAGCGAAAATTCCTCGGTGGCGTCGCGCAATTCCTGAATGTCCTGCGCGTGCAGCCAGCGCGGCGGACGCGCAAGCAGCCGGAATACCGAGCCCGGTTCCGGCGCGAGCAGGCGTTGCAGCCTGACGAGCACGCGTCGCAACGCGCCGAGATCCGAACGGCTCGTGGGCGAATGCAGCGACAGAAAGCGGTCTTCTATGCCGTCCACTTCCACGCTCGTGCGCCGCACGATCTGCACGAGCAATTCCGCCTGATCGCGCAGCAGATGCGCGAGTAATTCCGCGGGCGAACGAAACAGCTCGCCACGTCGCACCGATTCGCGCAGGGAGTCCACGGAACGCAGCGGCTTCATGCGCGCGGTGACGAGAATCTTGTGATGCGTGTACGCCCACAAGGTGGCGATCTCGGACGGCGTCAGTTCGAAGTTGAAGATCACATCGTTGATGACGGCGAACAACGCGCCTTCCTTATGCTCGATGCGCGTCGAGTGCGAGCCTTCGCTGAGCGTCTCGAAGAACGCGTCGGGAAGGCCGAGCCGCGTGCGCATCCAGCGTTCGCACGCGCTATTGGCGAGATCGAAGTGCAGCCAGATGAATTCCTTCGACGTATAGTCGCGGGCGAGCCAGGCGCTCGCGGTGTCGGCGTCGATGGCAACGCCCGGCTGGTCGAGATGAAACCGGAAGCCGCAGACGAGGCCGGAGAAGTCGGAGCCGTAGGACGGTCTATGCAGGGTAGCGGGATTCATGCGGGCGGTCGGTGGCAGTGGCTAAACGGCGTCATCGATATCGACTGGCGTGACAGGGCGGCAGGCGTTAGTGTGCCATTGCTCGCGCGTCTGTCGATTGGGGCGCGCGAGCCAGGTTCTTCATACCCGTGCAAATATGGCTGTCACAAAGCGGGCGTATCATGGCGCAACGCAAGAAGGGCGCGGCGCGCCCTCGCATCGGACGATATCGACGCGAATCATTTGCCCAAACCGGGGAGAGGCAAGAGTGGACGACCGTGATGAACTGGATGGCGATACGCAAACCACGGCAGCAGGCGTGGTCCGGCTGGCTTCGGTGATCGCTGTTCTCGTGCGCGAAGGCGCGGTGGATACGCGCTTTGGCGGCAAGCTTTTCAAGCGGATCGACAAGGAAGCCCGGCGCGTGGCGGAAAACGAAGAAGCGGAGCGGGACGCGGTTTTCGCGGCGCTCGGCGAACTCGATCTGGCCTTGCGTCAGCACGACGCCGCGTCGCTCGTGGAAGCAAACGCGCGCCTGCGTGACCGCGAAGAAGTGGTCGCGGGCAAGCGTCGCAAAAGCAAAAAAGACTGACCGCGCACGCCGAGAAGCGGCGGCGCGCGTCTCTGGTCCGAAACCTGCTGGCTGTTCGGCAAAATGAATTTGCCGGATTGCCATGCCTCTGACTTCGCTGACTTCGCTGACCTCGTCTTCTCAACCGTGTTCGCTGTGGACCAACCGCAGCGTCGACGTCGACCGTAAGCAATGGCGCATTCTTATCGTGGATGACAACGCCACGAGCGCCGAGGCACTCTCCGCCGCCTTTCTCGCCGATGGCTTCGAGACGCGCGTCGCGCTCGGCGGCCTGGAGGCGCTGCACGCGGTGGATCGTTGGATCCCGCACATCGTCATTCTCGATATCACCATGCCCGAGCACGACGGTTTCGCCACCGCCCGTGTCTTGCGCCGCGTGGCTCAGACGCGCGACGCCGGGATCATTGCGTTTACCGCGCTCGGTGAAGAACTCGTCAGGACGCAAGGGCTTCACGCCGGTTTCGACGGTTATTGCCAGAAGGGCAGTTCGCCGGCCGCGCTCGTGCGGCTCATCGAAAAGCTCGTGCAGGTGCATTGAGAGATAACGCCGGAAATCAGCCCGAGTTACCCGTCTATTGCACGCTCGTGCGATAAATAATCGTTTTGCCCCCGCTAAACAAAGCTCGCGCCGCTGCTGGACTGCATCGTCCGCAAACCCTTATCCGAAAAGGCTACTCAGAACTTAAGCACAATCGTGCTGCCAGCGATTGTTGGTTCAGCGTGAAAAGTGTATTGAAAGATATCGAGATAAAAAAACGATAGTAGGGGTATACACTGCATTTCATCGACGTAGCAGACAGTTTCTCGCAAGACCGCTGCGGCGCTTTCTGATTGAACGTCAACCGTCTTTGGAGCTCACCATGAAACGCAATCTTATCGCTACTCTTTTGATCGCCGCTTCCGCCACGCTCGCAGCACCCGCATTTGCAAGCGGCTACGGCCCGGCTCCGTTTTACCGTCCGGCAGTCGGCGCGCCGAGCTCGCAACAAGGCCCGAGCGCACAAACCATTGCTGCTGAAGAAGCGGCTCATGGCGATAATCGCGCTTTCGGCGGTTCGCGTGACTCGCTGGCTCAATCGGGCAACCGTGCGCAAGCCAACGGCGATAACAACGCAAACTCGGTTTTCTTCGGTCACTGATCGAAGCAGTCCGGCCGGATTATCGTTCGGCTGAACGGACTGACCAGTACGCAATAAGCAAAGAAAACGGCGCCCGGAGAAACAGACTCACAAGGTCTGTTTTCTCGGGCGCCGATTTTGTTTGATCGCTCGGTTTTCAGGCCGCGTTGGCCAATGCGCCGCGCATGACGGTTGCGAGTTCGGAAGCCTCGAACTTCGACACATACGCATTCGCTCCGACTTTGCGAACGTGCTGCTCGTTCGCGGAACCCGAAAGCGACGAGTGGATCACCACCGGAATATGCTGCAAACCGGATTCCGCCTTGATCCGCCGCGTGAGCGTGAAGCCGTCCATTTCCGGCATTTCCAGGTCCGTCAGCACGAGCGCGATCTGATCCGACACTTCCGTGCCGTCCTTCTGCGCCTTTCTGAGCGCCGATTCCAGCACGTCCCACGCTTCCTGACCGGTCTTGGTCATGACGAAGGGCACGCCCATCGCGGTGAGGCTCTGTCCGATGAGCGAGCGCGCCACGCCCGAGTCGTCCGCGGCGAGCACGCGCGCGCCGGGCTTGAGCCGCAGGCGGCCCGTGCTTTCCTCGGTGATATCCGATTCCTGCCCCGGCAGCACTTCCCGCACGATGCGCTCGACATCCAGCACTTGCGCAAGACGCGATCCGTCGACGTTGCCGTCCAGCCGGGCGAAGCTCGTTACCGTGCTGCCGCCCGAATGCGATTCCGCCGACAGCACCTGATTCCACTCCAGCCGCACGATGTCATCGACTTCCTCGACCGCGAAGCCCTGCGTGGTACGCGCGAACTCGGTGACGAGCAGGATCTTCGGACCGTTTTTCGGCCGGCATCCGGTGATGCGCGCCAGATCGATCACGGGAATGATCTGCCCGCGAATGTCGGCGACGCCGAGAATTTCCGCGCTCGATCCCGCGACGGCGGTGATCGTCGGCATCGCGAGAATCTCGCGCACCTTGAACACGTTGATGCCGTAGAGCTCGCGCTGTTCCGAACCCGGCGCCTCGCCGAGCCTGAACAGAAGCAGCTCGAACATGTTGCTGCCCGCGAGCCGCACGCGCTGCTCGATATCCTGTTGTGAACTGCTCACCTTTGTCATCTCCATGAGCGGCGCCTCATTGCGCCGCTTGATGCGCGCATCGCGGCGCGCGTGTCTGATTAGCGGCACGAATCGACAAAACTGAAGGCGACGCGCCATGCGCGCGCAAACGCAAGTCCAGCGGGCTTGCAAAAACATGCGAGCGGACGGGCGCATATCCGCGAGCCGGGGTTGATCTATACTTTTTCCACGGTCGGACTTTCGCCGATGCAGCCGGTCACTTTTAAGCCCGCGCTACATGTCGCACGACGAACTGCCTCGCCCGTTACGCGCAACATCGGTTCCGCACAACAAAAGCGCGTGTTCATCGGCCGGTGAGCCGCGCGAAGCCAGACGGAGGCGCTCGATGGCAACAGTCGCACAGGTACTCAGTTCCAAACCCGATCAGACGGTCATCACGATCGCGGCAACTGCATCGGTCTACGATGCAATCAGATTGATGGCCGACCGCCATATTGGCGCGGTGATCGTCACGGAGAACGAGGAGATCGTCGGGATCGTGACCGAGCGCGACTATGCGCGCAAGGTAGTGCTGATGGACCGTTCGTCCAAGCAGACGCCGGTGCGCGACATCATGACCTCGCACGTGCGTTACGTCCGCCCCGACCAGACCACGGACGACTGCATGGCGCTCATGACGGAAAAGCGCATGCGCCATTTGCCGGTGATCGAAGACGGCAAGCTGACCGGCATGATTTCCATCGGGGACTTGGTGAAGAACATCATCTCCGAGCAGCAGTTCACCATTCAGCAGCTCGAGTACTACATTCGCGGCGGCGAACATACCTGATCTGCCTTGAGCGATGGCGCACGCTTGCGCGTGCGTCTCGTCATGCAGCTGTAAGCATTTTGTTATGATTCGGCAGATACTCGCCGGGCTTCGTTGCGTGCGTGTCGGCGGGACGTGGCGTCTTAAGCGCGCTTCCACGGCACGTCGGCGGCCAGGCGGGACGAATCGCACGATGCCAGGAGCGCTGCCGATGACCCCGACCGCCACACCCGTCATACCCGCCGAACCTGCTCGAGGCGCGGAACAAGGGCAGACACTTGCGCCGCACGCGCCGTTTTTTATCGTGATGAACGCGGGATCGGGCCGCAAGCAGGCCGATGAAACTCGCGCCGTGCTGGACCGCGAACTTGGCGCGGCGGGCCGGCGCTTCGAAATGTGCGTCGTCGATGACCCCGGCCGTCTGCCCGCCGCCGCGCGCGAGGCGGCACAACTGGCGCTCGATCAGGGCGGCGTGCTGGTCGGTGCCGGTGGCGACGGCACGCTATGCGCCGTGGCCGAAGCGGCGCTTACGCGCGGCGTGCCATTCGCGGTGCTGCCGCGCGGCACGTTCAATTACTTCAGTCGCGATCACGGTATTCCCGCCGATCTCGAGCTTTCCACCCGCCTGTTGCTCGAAGCGCGCGTATTTCCCGCGCAGGTGGGCTACGTGAACGGCCAGATGTTCATCGTCAATGCGAGTCTCGGGCTTTATCCCAAGCTGCTGGAAGATCGCGAAACCTACAAGCAGCAATTTGGCCGCAGCCGTTTGGTCGCGCTGTGGTCCGCGCTCAACACGCTATTGCGGCGGCATCGGCATTTGCGGCTGCATATCGAGCATGAAGGGCAAGTGCGCGACATCCGTTCATCGACGCTCTTCGTCGGCAACAACCGGCTGCAACTCGAACAGATCGGCATGGCCGAAGCCGGCGCACTGGAACATGGCTTGCTCGTGGCCATTGCGCCGCGCCCGGTCGGGCGGCTCGCGCATCTGCTCCTGTCCTTGCGCGGCGCGGCAGGGCGGCTAGCCGACTCCGATCACGTGACAAGTTTCACATTCGAGCGCATTACGGTGACGCATCCGTCCGGACGACGCCGTCGCGTGAAGATCGCAACCGATGGCGAAGTGGCGTGGCTGCAGATGCCGCTGGAATTCCGCGTTTCCGACAAGCCATTGCTGCTGCTCAAACCCGAGCCGGCCGTGGCCGAAGCCAATCGCTCATGAACGTTTTGCTGCAAATATCCGATCCGCATTTCGGCACCGAACGCCCGACGGTGGTGGCGGCGCTCTTGCGGCTTTCCGATGCCATCTCGCCCGATCTAGTCGTCGTCTCGGGCGACATCACGCAGCGCGCGCGGCGGTATCAGTTCGCGCTGGCGGGCGCGTTCTTCGATGCCCTCGGCACGCGGCCCCGGCTCGTCATTCCCGGCAATCACGACATTCCGCTCTTCAATCCGCTCGCGCGGCTTTTTCGTCCGTATGCGAATCATCAGCGCGTGTTCGGCGCGGAGCTCGAGCCGTCGTTCGAATCGGACACGCTGCTCGTGCTCGGCGTGAACACCACGCGTCCGTTCCGTCACAAGGACGGCGAAATTTCGATGCAACAGGTCAAACGCGTTTCCGCGCGGCTCGAAGCGGCAAGCGCGAAGCAATTGCGCGTGGTGGTCACGCATCAGCCGGTCGCGGTCACGCGCGCGAAAGACGAGGCCAACCTTCTGCATGGACACGAGCGCGCCGTGCAGCGCTGGGCGCGCGCGGGCGCCGATCTCATTCTTGGCGGGCACATTCATCTGCCCTACGTGTTGCCGCTGCACGATACCTTCGCCGGCCTGCCGCGCAAGCTGTGGGCGGTGCAGGCGGGCACGGCGCTGTCCCGGCGCACGCGCGGGACCATCGACAATTCGGTGAACGTGATTCGCTACGACGGGTCTTCGGGTACGCGCAGCACGACCGTCGAGCGCTGGGACTATGTGGAAACGAGCGAGCGCTTCGAGCTGATCGCGCGTCACGATCTCGCGCTGGATAGCGCCGCCGCCGAACCGGCAACAGTCGCATCCGCCTGATCGACGCTCTTGGAGCGCTTCGTGCTGCTGCAACTCAGGAAGCTATGTACGCCGGATGACGAGTTCCGCGAAACCTGTCGCGGGATCGTGCTCACGCGTGTAGCGTTCGTCCGGCAACTTTGCAATCAGCACTTCCGCCGTCGTGCGCACGATGCATCCCGCCGTGACGTGGCCGCCGAAGACGCGGCCATCGGCATCGGAGATGCTCATGTGCAGATGCGGCCCATCCGCCGATAGCGATCCCGCCAGCGTCAAGATTTCGAGGTCGCCGCGCAGAACGGTTGCCTCGTCGCGCCCGGCATAGCGCAAGGCAGCCACGCTCAGGCTGCCAATGCCTTGCAGGACGAACGCCGCGCCCGCTTCTTGCGCGCTTTTTTGCGAGCGAACTGCGAGATCGAGCGCGAGGCGCAGGTCATCGCCGGGAGAAAGACGCAGGGTAAGCGTGTGCATGGAAGATTCGCCGCGAGCGTAAGCATGGGAATGAGCGTAAGTCGAAGGAATGCCAAGCGTACACGTTCGCACGGCCCGATGGCATGATGGACCGTCGCTTGCATCGCCAACAAACCGATTGGAGACGCCATGAGTTTCGAACTGACGATGCTGGCCTGGACGCTCATCCTCGCTCTCGTGCAAGTGCTGCTGCCCGCGTTCTTGCGCAACAAGGAGACGGGCCTCAGATACAACGCCGGTCCGCGCGACGGCCCGGCGCCGCCGCCGCGCAAGCTCACCGGGCGTCTGATGCGAGCGCAATCGAACCTTTTCGAGACCTTGCCGGTCTTCGCTGTCGCGGTGCTGATCGTGCATGTCGCCGGGCGCGAAAATGCGCTTACGCACTATGGCGCGCTCATGTATTTCGTCGCGCGCCTGTGCTACGTGCCGCTTTATGCGGGCGGTGTGCCGTTCGTGCGCTCGCTGGTGTGGCTCATTTCCATCGTGGGTATCGTGTTATTGCTCGTGCCCATCATCTGACGCGTGATTGAACGTGATCGACCTCAAGGGAGTGATTGCATGTCCGCACAACCGTACGATCCATCGGTAGTGGAAGTCGAAACCGCGCCGGACCCCGAGTTCGCGGTGATCCTCATGCACGGACTCGGCGCGGATGCCAACGACTTCGTGCCGCTCGTGCCCGAACTGCGTCTGGCCGATGCCCCCGCCATGCGCTTCGTGTTTCCGAACGCGCCGGAGATTCCCGTAACCGCGAACAACGGCTACGTGATGCGCGCGTGGTACGACATCCTGTCGTTCGAAGGTATCAACCGGCGCGTGGACGAGGCGGGCATCGAGACGTCTGTGGCCTTCGTGCGCGAACTCGTTGCGCAGCAGAACGCGCGCGGCATCGCCTCCGAGCGCATCTTTCTTGCCGGCTTTTCGCAGGGCGGCGCAATGACCTATCAGGCGGGGCTCACGCATCCGGAAAAGCTCGCGGGGCTGATCGTGCTGTCGGGTTATATCCCGTCGAAAGGCTTGATCGATGCCTCGTTCAGCGAGGCGAACCGCGACACGCCGATCTTCGCCGCGCACGGCAGCTTCGACGACGTACTCAACGTGCGGCTAGGCGAGGAAGCCGTGGACTTCGCGCGCGAGCAGGGCTGCACGGTGGAATGGAATACGTATCCGATGCCGCATTCGGTCTGCATGGAGGAAGTGGAAGCACTGCGCGAGTGGCTGGGTGCGCGCTTGCGCGAGGGTTGAAGCGCCGCGTTGGTATGCCCGCCGATCCGCTTCGGCAAGGTGGAAGCCGCAGCGTGTCGGCATTGCCGCGGCGCGCGCCGGTTGCATGAAAGAAGCGGCGCACTAGACGAGCACGTCAGCCGCGCAATGTTCGAGCAAAGAGTTCGAGCACCGCGTCCGCATTGACGCCGATACACGCGTCGCACGATGGCCGCGTGTCCCAATCCGGCGCGCTGGCACGCATCGACGTGGGCTTTTGCACAGTCAAACCCGCCGCGATACCTTCGGTCAGCACGCGCACCGGCCCGCTTCTCGTCGTGAATAGTTCGCGCGCGACGACGAAAGCGGCCGCCGAATAATCGTGCGCGTAGATGCCGCGCGTCTCGCCGTCGTTCGCGTGAAAGCGCTCGTAAAAGCGCGAGACGTTCCATACGAACCGGCCGGCATTGCCTGCGCTGTCCCGCACATCGGCGAGAAACGCGTTCGTCATCACGGTTTCATGCGTTACATCGAGCCCGACGATCGACACCTTCCACGGCGCGCCGAAGACGATATCGGCGGCTTCCGGGTCGCCATGGATGTTCGCCTCGGCGGCGGGCGTCACGTTGCCGAGCGCACCGTTGTAACCGAACGCGCCGCCCATGACGACGACCTCGCGCACGAGCGATGCAATCTCCGGATCGTCTCGCAACGCGAGCGCGAGATTCGTGAGCGGCCCGACCGCGAGCAGCGTGATTTCGCCCGGCTCCGCGCGCACCTTCTCGATGATGAACCGATGTGCCGCGCGCCCGTCCTCCTTCACCGTGACGGCTTCCGTGCGCTCGACGTTGCCGAGCGCATCGTCGCCGTGGATTTGCGGAATAGGTTCGGGCGCGGCGCGTTGCAAAGGCGCTGCCGCGCCGCGCACGACCGGCACGTTCGGCGCGAAACGCGATGCAAGATAGAGCGCGTTGGCGGTCGTCGTATGGATATCCGCATTGCCGAACACGCTCGTGATGCCGACGAGTTCGATCCGCGGATGCAACGTCTGAAACACGAGCGCGATAGCGTCGTCGATACCGGGGTCGGTGTCGTAGATGACCTTGTGCACACTCATGCGATGGCTGCCTCGCAAGCGCTCTGGCCGGCGGCTGCGTTCGGCATCAACGCGACCATGCCGCGGCGCAATTCCGCCGGGCTCACGGGCTTGCTCAGCACGTCCTGCTCGCACGCGAGCGGCACGATGGTGGCCGACGGTTCGCCCGTCACGACCAGACACGGACACGGACGGCCGAGCCTTGCGGTGCCCAGCATGGCTACTTCGCGCGCGGTCTTGGAGTCGCGCAGGCGGTAGTCGGTGATGATGAGATCCGGGAAGCGCTCGATGTCCGCGAGAATGGTTTCGAACTCGTCGAAGGTCGCGGCGGAGTCGTAAAGCACGCCCCATTGCGAAAGCAGCGCCTCGGTGGATGCGCGCACGAGGCCGTCGTCTTCCACGAGCAGCACGTAGCGCCCGCTCAGCGCCGCCGCTTCGTTCGCCTCGGACAATGCAGGCGCGCGCGTGGACGGCTTGTCGAGCGTCGGTCCGCACTGCGGCATTTCCAGCGAGAAACGCGAACCGCGCCCTTCGGTGGACTTGAGCTCGATGCGGTGTTCGTCCAGCATCGAAATGACCGCATTGACGATAGACAGGCCGAGTCCCAGCCCCTTGTCGCGATCTTGCTCGGGGTTGTCGACCTGGAAGAAGGGCTGGAAGATGGCGTCGAAATAATCGGCCGGAATGCCGATGCCGTTATCCAGCACGTCGATGCGCGCCCGCGTCGGCGAGCGCACCACGCCGACGATCACGGTGGGCTTGGCGGTCTTGCTGGCGCTCTTGCTTTGATCGGCGTACTTGATGCCGTTCGAGATCAGATTGGCGATGGCGCGTCCGAGCCAGTGCGCGTCGCTTCGCACGCAGACGACTTCCGACTTCGGCAGCCGCAGCCGCAAGTCGACGCCACGGCTCATGGCGAACGGACGCAATTGTTCGACGGCTTCCTCGATGGTTCGCCGCACGTCGAACACGTGATATCGCGGCACCACGCGGCCCGATTCGAGCCGCGAGAGATCGAGCACGGCATTCAAGAGCCGCGCCAGAATGATCGACGAGCGCCCGCATTCGTCGATGAGCCGTTCCGCCTGCTCGAACTCGCCGTTGCGGATGGCCTCGGCGGCGGCTTGAAGGAACAGGTTGAGCGCGTGCATTGGCTGGCGCAGATCGTGGGTCGCGGCGGCGAGGAAATTGGACTTCTCGCGGCTCGCGGTTTGCGCGGCGATCATCTGCTGTTCGCGCAACGCGAGCAATGCCGTGGTCTTGTTCTCCTGGTCCTTCCTGGAGATCTCCAACTCGTCGTTCTTGCGCGCGAGCGAGCCGTTCGCGGCGCGCAGTTCGTCGTTGAGCGAGGCAAGCGCGCGTTCGGCGGAAAAGCGTTCGCGCGAGACGCGTTCGGCGTGCACGCAGACGCCGTGGCCGACCACGATCACGTTGAACATATAGAACAGTCCGGCAAAGAAATTCTCCGGATTGAGCAGATGCGCGGTGAGCTGCAGCACCACGATCGACGCCATGGTGACGATGCCCGCCGTCAGCACGACCCGCGAGCGCAGATAGAAGAAGCTGAACTGCACGAAGAGCGCGAGGCACAGCCCCGTGAAATGCTGCGTGTAGTTATAGGGCGAGGGCGTGATCGCGAAGAGCGCGAGGATCAGACACAAGAGCCCGTAGATGCCCGTGAGGATGACCTTCTCGGACATCGCGTGCGAGCGGAACGAGGGCCGCAGGACGAGACAGCATTCGAGAATCAGCAACACGATGCCCGCAAAGCGGATTGCCAGAATGTCGGACAGGCGCCCGTTCAGCGCGCTGTTGCCTTGCGAGAAACTGAAGTCCCACCAGAGGAAGCAGGTCCAGATGACGAGCGCGAGCAGCGCGGATGCGCGCCTGAACGCGCAGAATCGCTGCGCGTGATCTTCGAGGAATTGCGCTTCCAGCGCGCGGTCGGCGAAAGCGGCCGGAATGGAAAGATTGCGAACGAGACTGAGCCCCGCTTCTCGCGCGGCGGAGAAAATCTCGGGAGTGCGCACACGTTCGGCGCGTTGAGGGACGGCCATCGCTTGTTCGAGTCGCGGTTTCGGGGATATCTACTGTAGGCCAACTTGGTCTTACCAATACGCCTTTTTTTAGGCATCAACCGTTAAAAACGGAAATTTATGCGAGCTTTTGGCGGGCGGACGCTGAAAAAAGATGGCTTTGGACGGCAGCGGCAGGGAAGGAGAAGAGAGTCGACGCGCAAAGCAACCGGTGCATCTCGAACCGGATCAGTCGAACGGCGAGCCGGGCATGCCTGCTCGCCGTATCGAAGGACAGCCACGACCGATGCCCCCCGCGCGATGACGAGGGCTAACCGTACCGCGCGAGAGTGCGCGATACCGCGCGTACCGCGCGAGAGTGCGCGATACCGCGCGTACCGCGCGAGAGTGCGCGATACCGCGCCTCGCGCATTCACGATTTCGGTTTGGCCTTGGTGCTGCGTTTGGCGACCTGCGTTTCCTTGGCGCCCGCTGCCTTGGGCGGCGATGCCTTGGGACCGGCCGTTTTCTTGCGGCTCGACATTTCGGTTTCGGCGGGATTGCTCGCTTGAGCCTTGCGTGGGGATGGCATGATGACCTCCTTCAGTGTGTGTCCAGGACGAACACACTGATAACCATAGGACGCGCATAGCCGGGAATCAAGACGGCGCAAGGCTTTCGCGCCGTCTTTCGCAAAAAGCTTCTGAGAGCGAAGCAATTCGCGGTCTCGACGCGCCGCATCGACGCCAGTTCAGCCGATGAGCTTGAGCCCTGCCGGCAACGCCTCGCCGAACACGCGGCCTTCGTCGGCGCGATCGAGCGTGACGACTTCGCGGACCATGGCGATCCACGCTTCCGCCGCGCCCATCATCTCCAGGCGCTGCACGACGGCGGCGCGGATGTCGTCGGGAAGGTCGCGCGAACGGTCGCCCGTCATGCGCGCGATCTGCACGGCCGCGAACGCCGCCGGATCGACCTTCTTCCAGTCGAGCGCGAGGATCGCGCCGAGCCAGGCGGTCGCCGTCTCGGGCGGCACGACGCCATGCGCGCTGCCGTAGAACGGCTGCCGCGCGCCGATCCGCCCGACCGCCCACCAGCTCTGCACGTTCTCCGAAGGCTTCTTCAGCCGCGTGAGCAGCCATTCGCCGGTTTCGATCTTGCGCGCGACCGGCACGCGTTCGAGCGATGCCGCGAGCCGCACCATGTCTTCATAGCCCGCGCGCGCAGCGCCCGCCGCGCGCCGATAGCGGCTCGTGCCGGGCGGCTGAAGCACGAAGGCCATGTCGTCGAGCAGGCGCAGTTGCGCGGCTTCGGGCAGACCGCCTGCCGCGCGCCGCCATAGCGTCCACCATTCGGACCAGATCTGGCTTTCGTTGCCGTACTGGATGCCCTGGTCGAAGAGCGTCCACAATTGCTCGACGCGCCAGCCATCCAGCGGATGACCGAAGCCCGGCCGCAAGCAATAGCCCGTCAGGTTGAGCCACAGCCGTTCGTGATCGGCGGAACGGCGGCGGCGTTTCGCGCGGTCCCACAGCGCGCCGTAAAGCTCGCGCAAGAGCGCGAGATCCCAGCTATCGCGCGGGCCGAGCGCCTGTTCGAGCAGCGCGCGCAGGCGCTTGATCTCCTTCGGGCCGACGTCCTGTGAACGCGCGCCGAAAGTGCGGTCGATCAGATCGATGGCTTTTGGCAACGCAGGATGCGTTTCGCTTGCCGCCGCGTCGTTCGACGCATTCTCCCGGCGCAATTGAAATTCGAGCAGCCAGCGTTTGGCGGGATCGTCGGTGGCGATGCAGTGCATCTCCAGCGTGCCGACTTCAGTGAGCGAAGTCGTCAATTGCACGGGCGTCTCGTTGGGCTTGTGCGCGTGATTCGCCTCCTGGCCGCGCGGATCGACGACCGTGGCGATGGGCGGCAAGCGCACGAAGTCGCCGGCCGAGGCGCTGACATCGGCGATCTCGCCTGCTTTGAACGTCGCATCCGCCACCGAAGACACCAGGTGAAAGCGCACCGGCGCGCCGAGCCGCAACGCGAAGGTGCGGTCCGCCAGATGGATGGCCTGACCTTCCTCGGTGCCGCGCGGCAGCACGCAGACGCCGCGCTCGCCAGCGTCGCTCTTGTCTTCGTCGAGCAGCAGGAAATAGCTGCGTGCAGAGCCGCCGCCGATCTTCGGTGCGCGGCCCGCGCGCGCGAGCGCATAGGCGACCGCGCCGCGCGCCACGGCAACGTCCGGATCGTGATTGGCGAGCACGTGGACCGGCGCGCCGCGCCATGAACCGAGCGCCTCGGCGATACGGCTCGCAAGCGGTTCGGCGCGAAACACGCCGCCGTTCAGGAGCAGCGTGTCGGGAACGGGCAAGCTGGCTTGGTCAGATGCCGCTTCGCCCAACGCCTCGCGCGCCTGCGTGGCATGTTGCGCGAGAAACGCCGCGACGTGCCGCGTGACGCCGGCATCGCTTGCATAAGGCAGCCCGAATTCGACGATACCCCCGCGCGCGCGACGCGGACGCTCGTCGGGCGCGACCATCGGAAAGAAGCCATCGACGATGATCCGCGCGATCTCCTCGCGCGTCACTTCCGTGGAACGCGCGCCGCCGATCAGCTTCGAGCCCGCGCCGAGCAGCGTGATCGTGGCCTTGTCCGGCGCGTTGGCGCCGAGCAATTGCTCCTTGGCCGCGCGGCAACGTTCGACGAGTTGCGAAAGACGCGCGGCGGAGAGGCGCTCCTGATCGTTGCCGGCAAGGCGCCGCTCCACCAGATGCGCAAGCGCCAGGTCCATGTTGTCGCCGCCGAGCATCAGGTGGTTGCCCACGCCGATGCGCGTCAGGCGCGGCTCCGGGCCGTCCATCTCGACCTGGATCAGTGTGAGGTCGGTCGTGCCGCCGCCGACATCGCAGATGAGCACGAGCCGCGTGGCCGCGAGTTCATCGGCGAGCTTTTCGCGATGGTGAAACAGCCAGTCGTAGAACGCCGCCTGCGGTTCTTCCAGCAGGCGCAGCGCCGTAAGCCCGGCCATGCGCGCCGCTTCGAGCGTGAGGGCGCGCGCGCCTTCATCGAACGATGCGGGCACGGTGAGCACGAGGTCCTGCGCTTCGAGCGGCGAGCCCGGAAAGCGATGGTTCCACGCCGCGCGCACATGCGCGAGATAACTCGCGCTCGCGGCGACGGGCGAGATCTTTTCGATGTCGTCGCCCGCGCCCCACGGCAGAATTGGCGCGACACGATCCACCGAAGCATGCGAGAGCCAGCTTTTCGCGCTCGAAACGAGCCGCCCCGGAACCTGCGCGCCCAGCACGCGCGCGAGCTGGCCGACCACTTCGGGCAGTGCCGCGGCGTTTGCGTCACGGGGCCACGGCAACTGCAAGTCGTTCGCGTTCAGTTCTCCCGCTGCCGCGTGATACCGCAAAGACGGCAGGAGCGGGCGCGCCGCCACTTCGCCCGGACTCACGAGCTGTTCCATCTCGAAGACGCGAATCTCGTCCGAGCCCGCTTCGGCATAGGCGACGACGGTATTGCTCGTGCCCAGATCGATACCGACGCGATAGCGCGCGCCCGCCGCCTTCTTACGCGCCGGCACTTACAGGCCCATGCCCGAGTCGGCGCTCACGCCGCCGCGCATGTCGAACTCGACCTTCCAGCGCTCGGACGATCCGCGCGGCACGGCTTCGAGTTCGAGCGTGCCGGCCTCGGTGATGCGCGCGTGCAGCTTGACCGGCACGACTTCGCCGGGCGTGCGCCCTTCCGATGGCAGCGATGCCTCGATCTCCTCGAGTTCCTGCAGTTCGTCCGGCTGCCAGTATTCGAGCAGCGTGCCCACCTCGTCCTGACGGCGCACCGACGAGCCGAAGAAGCGGAAATGCACCGGCTCTCCGACCACGAGCCCGAACTCCTGCGCGGGCAGCGCGGCCTCCGTGCCTTCCTCCATGCCGAAAGGCGCCACGCACAGTGCCTGCACGGGCGGTTCGAGTCCGGGCACGGCAGGCATTGCCGACTCGACCGCGACGTAGTATGCGCGTGCCGTGCCGCCACGAATGCGCACGCCCTTGCCGCGCCGAACATAGCCGTAATAGGCCGCGCCGCGCGCCACCGCCAGATCGAGGTCCGCGCCTTCGAGCAGACGCGCGGCGGGCGCGTTCTCGGCGGCGAGCCATGAATTGAGCGTGGACATGACGCGCTCGACCAGGAGCGGCGACTTGAACACGCCGCCGTTGAAGAGCACCGCGGTCGGATGCAGCAGCGTCGCGCCTTGCGGGGCTTCGTGCTGCAAGCCTTCGATTTCCGCGAGCGCGTTCACCTGACGGCCAAGGAACGCGGCGAGGTGACGCGTCACGGCGGCATCCTGCGCATAGGGCAGACCGAGTTGCGTGAGACCGGCGCGTGCGCGGCTGACCGGGCGCGCGCTGCCATCGACTTGCGGGAAGAAGCCTTCGAGCAAGATCTGCGTGAGTTCGGCGCGCGTGAGCTCGGTGCGCAGCGAGCCGCCGATCAGCTTCGAGCCACGGCTCGGCACGACGAGCGGCACGGTTTCCGTGTCCGGATGGGTGAGCAGCGTTTCCTTGGCCGAACGGCACGCATAAGTGAGCGCGCGCAGTTGCCACGGATCGGGTTGCGTGCCGGCGGCCGCGAGCTTGCGCGCGACGATATGCGCGAGCGCCAGGTCCATGTTGTCGCCGCCCAGCAGGATGTGTTCGCCGACCGCGACGCGATGCAGTTCGAGATTGCCTTCACGCTCCACCACGGCGATCAGCGAGAGATCGGTGGTGCCGCCGCCGACATCGACGACGAGAATCACATCGCCCACTTTCACTTGCTTGCGCCAGCCGCCCGTCGACTTCTGAATCCAGCTGTAGAGCGCGGCTTGCGGTTCTTCGAGCAGCGTCATGCGCGCATAGCCGGCCGCCGCCGCAGCTTCGGCGGTGAGTTCGCGGGCGGCGGGGTCGAAGGAGGCGGGAATCGTCACGGTGACGTCCTGCTGATCGAAAGGCGCGTCCGGATGCGCGTGATTCCATGCCTCGCGCAAGTGCGTGAGATAGCGCACCGAGCTTTCGAGCGGCGAGACGCGTTCGACTTCCTCGGGAGCATCGGCGGGAAGGATGGCCGCGCGACGATCCACGCCCGGATGGCAGAGCCAGCTTTTCGCGCTGGAGACGAGGCGAATGGGCGTGCCAGCGCCCCGGCTGCGCGCCAGCTCACCGACGATGAACGGCCGCTCCTGCGTCCACGGCAAGGTCAGATCGCCGGGCGCGAGTTCGCTCGGATGCGGCAGATACAGAAACGAAGGCAGCAACTCGCGCTCCTCGGCCGCGCCAGGCGCCGTCAATTGCGCGATGGACAGCACGCCTTGCGCGGTCTTCTCGCCGTCGCTTGCGGACAAGTCGACGTAGGACAGCGCGCAGTGCGTGGTGCCGAGATCGACGCCGATGGAATAGCGCGGCGCGTTCTCTTCGTGATGATCGCTCATAGCTCCACCTCGGCCGGTGCGACGATGCTCGCGTCGTGTTGGTCCGCGAGCTTCGGCAGACGTGTTTCAGCGACCTTCCAGCCGCGATGGCTGAGATTGCCCGAGAACGGCGGCTTGCCGACGACGTTGCCGGTCACCCGCACGGCGCTGGCGTCGAAACCTTCGGGCAGCGTGATGCGGCTGCCTTCGGCTTCGTTGCGCACAGGCTGGATCGTGAAATGTTCGCGCAGCACCGAGCGGCAGCCGTCGTGCACGAGACGCGCGGCCGCGCCGATATCGGCGTCGCTGTAGTTGGCGATGTCTTCCTCGACGAAATCGATGAAGCGGGCGTCGCGCTGCAAAAGGCCGAGCAATTGCAAGGCGGCGACGGGGCTCGATTCCTTCAGCGGCGACGGCGCGGGCTTGGGCGCGACCGGCGCGGTTGCTACCGGCGCGGCGGCGGGCACGGGCGCTTCCGGCGCATGCGGGGCTTCGCGCAGGCGCTGCACGCGGCCGGCGAACGCGCCGTTGCCGAGCACGCCGAAGAACGCTCCGAAGGCAATGCCTATCCTGCCGAAGAAGGACGGATTCATGTCGGTCATGTGTTTGATGCTCCTTGTGGCTGCTTGCGAGGACGACCTATCCTCGGCGGCGCTGGTGGCCGGTGGCGGCGCGGTTCTGGTGTGCGGAAACGGCAGCCGATGCCGCGAGCGGCGGCACGGCAGGCCGTTTGAGCGCGGTTGCGTGAGCCGAAGCACGCGACGACAACGTCAGCGCGTTTCGGTCCGTATCCCGATATTGTCCATGATGTTGGCGCCGGGGCGCTAAAACCCGCCCGCGAGCGTCGCGCGGCGGCGCCCATTCTCTTGATTTAGGCGCTTAAGTCAAGGCTTGGCGGGATCGAGACGGCTTGATCGTGGCGCGGAGGCCGAGTCGCCACTGAACCTTGCGTTGGCTGGCGTGCTCACGACCGGGTCGAACCGACGTGCATGCAAGCTGGCGTACGGCGTGTCTTGGTCGCTTGCGACGTTTGCGCCTGGCCCTCGCACCGGCCGATGCAGTTTCGCGAGACGAGACAACAGCCCGCGCTCAAGCCTTCACATCGAAGCCCGCGAGATAACCGGCCGTATCGCCGCCATCCCAAACGCGTCCATCGCACAAGGTCGCTTTCCGATACTCGTCCGGCACACTTACGCCTGCCGCCAGCGCCGCCTCGCGATACAACGCCGTCTGGTTCACTGCCGACGCGATGGCGGCATCGTCGTGTTCACCGGAAAGCATGCCCCAGCGCCGATACTGCGTGATGAACCACGAGCCATCCGACACGCGCGGAAAGTTCACCGCGCCATTGTCGAAGAAGCGCACGGGAAGCGCGCGCGCGTCGCCGCCATCGGCAGCAGCCAGCCGGCTTTCGATGAGCGCCGCCGGGACCCCAAGCAACTCCGCCGAAGCCAGCGCCTGCGAAATCTCCACGCGATGCTCGCGCGCGTCGAGCCACGCGCATGCGTCGAGCAGCGTACGCACCAGCGCCCGCGCGCTATTCGGATACAGCGCGACGAAATCGCGCCGGCACGCAAGGACCTTCTCCGGATGATCCGGCCAGACTTCGCTCGTGTACGCAACCGTGCGTCCCACGCCGCGCGCTTCGGCCACCGCATGCCACGGCTCACCCGCGCAGAAGCCGTCGAGCATGCCTTCGGCCATCGCATCGGCCATGCGCGGCGGCGGAATCACGACGCTTTGCACGTCGCGCAGCGGATGCACGCCATTCGCCGCCAGCCAGTAATACAGCCACATCGCGTGCGTGCCGGTCGGGAAAGTCTGCGCAAGCACGGGCGGGCGGTCGAGCGACGCCAGCGCATCTTTCACGCTCGCGCCATTCCGAATGGCATCGGCGAGCGGGTTTGAAAAGGTGATCGCCTGACCGTTGCGGTTGAGGACCATCAGGACGCCCATGTCCGCCTGCGGCCCGCCGATGCCCAGTTGCACGCCATACACGAGCCCATATAGCGCGTGCGCGGCGTCGATCTCGCCGGAAAGCAGCTTGTCGCGCACGGCGGCCCACGAAGGCTGACGGCACAGTTCGATACGGATGCCGTGGCGCCGCCCCATCTCGTGGATGGCCGCGACGGCAAGCGGCGCGGCGTCGCTCAACGCGACGAAGCCGAGCCGCAAATGCGTGCGTTCGGGCAACGCGGACGGGGATGTATTCGTTTCGGGCAAGTTCATGGTCTGTGCAGTGTGCTCGGTCAGGGCAGCAAATCCGCGACCGAGAGAAGCTGGCGCGCGATCTCCGCGACTTTCACGCCCTGGTCCATCGCGCGTTTGCGCAGCATGGCGTAGGCGTCGTTCTCGGACAGGCCGCGGCGATCCATCAGCAGCCGCTTCGCGCGGTCGATGATCTTGCGCTCCGCAAGCTCGTTCTCCACTTGCGCGAGCCGCTGCCGCAACTGCGCCTCGTGTGCGAAGCGAGCAAGCGCGACTTCGATGATCGGTGCAAGCCGTGCGGGCGCGAGCCCCTCCACGGAATACGCTGTCACGCCCGCGCCGACGGCGGCGCGAATGAACTGCTGATCGGCGTCGTTGCTGAACATGAGCACGGGACGCGGCGCGGCCTTGTTCATCACCGCGAGCTGTTCGAGTGTGTCGCGCGAAGGCGAATCGGTATCGATGATGACGACATCCGGCTTCTGGCTCTCCACGGCCGCATGCAGCGCGGAAGGCGCGGCGACCTCGGCGAGCATGTCGTAACCGAGACGCGCCAGCTGCTCGCGCAAGTCGCCGATGGGCTTGGCGGTGTCGGTGACGAGCAAGACGCGCAACATGGATGGAGCAGGAGTCATGCGGGAAACGGTCGGAACGAAGGCATACGCGATACCTTCGACTCTAACGTGCGCCAGGCCGCTTGAGAACCTGGCCGAATGGCATAGGCAATACGGCGTGCGAATGTGCGCGACCAACGTCTTTCGTTGCGACGAACGCGCGGATTCAACGTTGCATCGCGAGCTATTCGTTCAAGCGGCATGCGCGAGACCTTGCCTGGAATGGCACGCGAATTCGACGGCTTCGCCTATCGCGCCGCCAATCAGAATGACGGCGGGGCTGCCGAGTCCGGCGGCGGTGGCGTCGGCGGCGAGACGATCGAGCGTGGTGACGAGGCGCTTCTCATCGGGCGATCCCGCGTGCTGCACGACCGCGGCCGGTGTATCGGCACGCAGCGCCAGGAGCAACGCCTGAGCGATGCTCGCAATGCGGCTCATGCCCATGTAGATGGCGAGCGTCGTGCCGGTGGCGGCGAGCGCGGCCCAGTCCGGTTGACTGTGATCCTGCATGTGCGCCGTGACGAAGGTCACGCCCTGACAATGATCCCGATGCGTCAGCGAAATGCCGAGCCCCGCTGCCGCCGCGAATCCCGACGACACGCCGTTCACGATATCCACGGCAATGCCTGCATGGCGTAGCGCCGAAATTTCCTCGCCCGCGCGGCCGAACAGCAGCGCATCGCCGCCCTTTACGCGCACCACGTGCAGGCCCTTTCTCGCATAACGCTGCATCAGACGTTCGATGAACGCCTGCGGTGTCGACCGGCAACCGCCGCGCTTGCCGACGCGAATCACGCGCGCGTTGGGCGCAAGCGTGACGATCTCTGGATTGGCGAGGTCGTCGAGCATGAGGATGTCGGCGGCGGCGAGCGCCTTGGCCGCGCGCAAGGTCAGCAAGTCGAGATCGCCGGGACCCGCGCTCAGGAGGGTGACTTTGCCTTCAACGTGATTCATCGTGTTCTCTTTCGGCTCGGGGCGAGATGACTCGCCTGTATCGGTGGGGCGCATCGGCGCGGCGGGACGAAATGCAAAAAGCGTCCGCCCGTGTCGTTGCACGAGGGGACGCCGTTGTCCTTGGGCCTTGGTCCATGCACGCATCGGTCGATGTATGCATGCTTTGCGCTGCTGCCAGCGCCGTTGCCGGCAGCGCTTCGAGCAATGCAATAAGCGGGCCATTTGCGCCGGGAACGCGCTTGCGTAGATGTCGCAAGGGCTTGCGCCTCGACGCGCGCATCACGTCGCACCGCGAGGAGGCACTGTCGATGTGCAGCCGGCACCCGAACAGCGCGCGCATGCCTCGATGCGTTGCCAAACGCATGGCGTCCCGCGTTCATTCGCACGATTAACCAGACGGTTCAAAAATAAGCGACGTTCGCACGCCATCAGTGCTGCGCCGCACCAGCGATGTGCCCGCGCGCATCAAAACGCGACGCGGAGCCAATGCGCGCTGCCGGTGCAGGATCGCTCGAACGCTTATTCCGCATGGTTGTGAGCTGCATGCGTTCAACATGGCATATCCCTTGCCTTATGTTCCGCCATCGGATCAACGGCGATCCGTCCTGATTACAGCGCCCGGCAGGTAAAAGCCATGCGGGCATCGGACAACGGCGTCCCCCGCATCGGCTTTCCGGCTGATGCGCGGGACGCCTTTCTTTTTTGGCGGAAAGACGATGGACAAAGCCACCCGGATCGATCTCTTCAGCATGCGCACGGCGCCGATGCGCGCCTTCCATCTCACATGGATGGCGTTCTTCGTATGCTTCTTCGCTTGGTTCGCTTGCGCGCCGCTGATGCCGCTCATCAAGCGCGAATACGGCCTCTCCAACGACCAGGTCGCCAACCTCAATATCGCGGCCGTGGCCGTGACCATTCTCGTGCGTCTGATCGTGGGCCCGATGTGCGACCGCTTCGGCCCGCGCAAGGTCTATAGCGCGCTGTTGCTCGCAGGCGCGGTGCCGGTGTTCGGCGCGGCGCTTTCCACGGGCTACGACAGCTTCCTGTGGTGTCGTCTTGCCATCGGTGCAATCGGTGCGAGCTTCGTCATCACGCAATACCACACGTCGGTGATGTTCGCGCCGAACGTCGTCGGCACCGCGAACGCCACGACCGCGGGCTGGGGCAACGCAGGCGCAGGCGCGGCGCAAGCTCTCGTGCCGATGCTGGTTGCCGCCGCGATCGCGTTGGGCGCAGGCGCGGCATCGTCGTGGCGCATCGCGCTGATCGTGCCGGGTATCGCCATGCCTGTGATGGCGTACTTTTACTGGCGCTATACGCAAGACTGTCCGCAAGGCAACTTCACGCAACTGCGCGAACTGGGCGTTGCCATCGACGGCGGCAAGAAGGGCGGCTGGCAGAGTTTCGTGACCGCATGCTCGAACTATCGCGTGTGGATGCTGTTCGTGACCTACGGCGCGTGCTTCGGCGTGGAAGTGTTCATCCACAACATGGCGGCCGTGTATTACGTCGATCACTTCAAGCTCTCGCTCGGCGCGGCAGGACTGGCGGCAGGCAGCTTCGGTCTGCTCGCGCTCTTTGCCCGCGCGCTCGGCGGCTGGCTTTCCGATAAAGCGGCCGCGCGCCGCAGCCTCGATATTCGCGCGACCTTGCTGTTCGTATTGATCGCGGGCGAAGGCATCGGTCTCTATGCGTTCGCGCATGCCGAAGGCGTGGCGCTCGCCATCGTATCGATGCTCATCTTCGGTCTCTTCACGCATATGGCTTGCGGCGCGACCTACGCGCTCGTGCCGTTCATAGACCGCAAGGCGCTGGGCGGCGTGGCTGGCGTGATCGGCGCGGGCGGCAACGTCGGCGCGGTCGCGGCGGGCTTCCTCATGAAAGGCGTGGGCAATGCGCAAGCCACGCTCTCGATGCTCGGCGTGATGGTCGGAGGCGCTGCACTGTGCGCGCTGGCCGTGCGCTTTACCCCGGAACACAAGGCACGCGAAGCCGCGTTGCGTGAAAGCGCGCTCGCGGGCAACAACCGTGTAGCTGGTTAAGTCATCACTCAGGCAGAGTCCCCATGAAAATCGTCGTCATCGGCCACGGCATGGTCGGCCACAAGTTCCTCGAATGTCTCGCCGAAAGCGGGCATGACACGCTGCAAGTCACCGTGCTCTGCGAAGAACCGCGCGCGGCCTATGATCGCGTTCATCTGACCGAATTCTTTTCGGGCAAGTCGGCCGATGAGCTTTCGCTCGTGCAGGAAGGCTTCTTCGATCGCTCGGGCTATGCGCTTCAGCTCAATGCGAAAGCCGTCGCGATCGATCGCGCGGCGCGTACCGTGACCGCATCCACGGGCGAAGTGCTGCCCTACGACAAGCTGGTGCTCGCAACGGGTTCGTATCCCTTCGTGCCGCCCGTCGAAGGCAAAGAGCGCGCGGGATGCTTCGTGTATCGCACGATAGAAGATCTCGAAGCGATGCGTGCCTTCGGTGCGAAATCGAAAGTCGGTACGGTCGTCGGCGGCGGTTTGCTTGGTCTCGAAGCGGCGAAGGCGTTGCGCGATCTCGGGCTCACCACGCATGTCGTCGAATTCGCGCCGCGTCTGATGGCCGTGCAAGTGGACGACGGCGGCGGACGCGTGCTGCGCAGCAAGATCGAGGAACTGGGCGTGACGGTGCACACGGGCCGCAACACGCTTGCCATCGTCGATGGCGAGGGTGCTGCGAATCGCATGAATTTTGCCGATGGCGCGCATCTCGATACCGACATGATCGTGTTCTCCGCGGGCATTCGTCCGCGTGACGATATCGCGCGTGCGGCCGGTCTCGAGATCGGGCCGCGCGGTGGCATCGTGATCGACGACGCATGCCGCACGAGCGATGCGGATATCTACGCCATCGGCGAATGCGCGCTGTGGCAAGGGCAGTTGTTCGGCCTCGTCGCGCCGGGTTACGACATGGCGCGCATCGTCGCGAAGCAGGTCATTGGCGCGGACGACGCCATGTTCGCGGGCGCGGACATGAGCACCAAGCTCAAGCTGATGGGCGTGGACGTGGCGAGTATCGGCGACGCACATGGCAAGACGCCGGGCAGCCGCTCGTATCAGTTCAGCGACGAGCGCAAGCAGATCTACAAGAAGCTGGTCGTGTCCGATTGCGGCAAGTTCCTGCTGGGCGGCGTGATGGTTGGCGACGCCACTGAATACGGCACGCTTTTGCAGATGATGCTCAACAAGATCGAGCTGCCGGAAGCACCCGAATTCCTGATCTTGCCGCAAAGCGACGGCAAGGCGAAGCCCGGCCTGGGCGTCGAAGCCTTGCCCGATGCCGCGCAGATCTGTTCGTGCAACAACGTGAGCAAGGCGGAAATCTGCGCGGCGGTGTGCGCGGGCGCGACGAGCATCGGCGCGTTGAAGAGCGCATGCAAGGCGGGCGCATCGTGTGGCGGCTGCGTGCCGCTCGTCACGCAGGTGCTGAAGAGCGAGATGAAGCGCCAGGGGCTCGCGGTCAACAACCATATCTGCGAACACTTCCCGTATTCGCGCCAGGAGCTTTATCACATGGCGCGCGTGGAAGGACATCGCACGTTCGGCTCGATGCTCGCGAAGCATGGCAAGGGTCTGGGCTGCGATATCTGCAAGCCTGCCGTGGCCAGCATTCTCGCTTCGTGCTGGAACGAGTTCGTGCTGAAGAAGGAGCATGCGGGCCTGCAGGATTCGAACGACTACTACCTCGCCAACATTCAACGCGATGGCACGTATTCCGTCGTTCCGCGCATGCCGGGCGGCGAAGTCACGCCCGATGGTTTGATCGCGGTCGGACAAGTGGCGAAGAAGTACGGGCTCTATACGAAGATCACGGGCGGCCAGCGCGTCGACATGTTCGGGGCGCGCGTGGAGCAGTTGCCCTTCATCTGGGAAGAGCTGATCGCCGCGGGCTTCGAATCGGGACATGCCTATGGCAAGTCGCTGCGCACGGTGAAGTCGTGCGTCGGTTCGACATGGTGCCGCTATGGTGTCGGCGATTCGGTCGGTCTCGCCATCGCGCTGGAAAACCGCTACAAGGGGCTGCGCACGCCGCACAAGATCAAGTTCGGCGTCTCGGGTTGCACACGCGAATGCGCGGAAGCGCAGGGCAAGGATATCGGCGTCATCGCGACGGAGAAGGGCTGGAACCTTTACGTCTGCGGCAACGGCGGCATGAAGCCGCGTCACGCCGAACTGCTCGCATCCGATCTCGACGAAGTCACGCTCATTCGCTACGTCGACCGCTTCCTGATGTTCTACGTGCGTACGGCGGACCGCCTGCAACGCACGAGCGTGTGGCGCGACAACCTCGAAGGCGGCCTTGATTATCTCGTCGATATCGTCGTGAACGACAAGCTCGAACTCGCCGCCGAACTCGAAGCGGAGATGCAACTCGTCGTCGATACGTACGAAGACGAATGGAAGAAGGCCGTCACCGACCCCGAAACGCGCAAGCGCTTCCGTCACTTCGTCAACAGCGACAAGAGCGACGAGAACGTGACCTTCGTGGAAGAGCGCGGCCAGATTCGTCCCGCGACGCCCGAGGAACGCAAGCTGAAGCTGATCGACATTCCTGTCGTCGTCGAAACCGTTTGAGCGCTGGAGACCACCATGAATGACCGCATTGAACAGGACTGGACCGAGATCTGCGCACTCGATGACATCGTGCCCGACACCGGCGTCTGTGCGCTTTTCAAGGGCGCGCAGGTGGCCGTGTTTCATGTGGCGGGCGACGAGCAGAGCGTCTTCGCCATCGACAACTTCGATCCGCATTCGCAGGCGGCGGTGCTCTCGCGCGGTATCGTCGGCAGCTTGGGCGAGCGCATTGTCGTGGCATCGCCGATCTACAAGCAGCACTTCGATCTGCGTACCGGCGAATGCCTCGAAGCGCCCGAGCGCTCCGTGACCGCGTATCGCGCACGCGTGGCCGGCGGCAAAGTGTGGATTGCCGCATGAAGACGGAATATGCGGTTGCGGCTGGCGCGGCCGATGTACCGATGGTGCAGGCGCGTCAGCGTCTCGTCGTGATCGGCAACGGCATGGCGGGCATGCGCACGGTCGAGGAATTGCTGAAGATCGCGCCCGAGCTGTACGACATCACCGTGTTCGGCGCCGAGCCTTACGGCAACTACAACCGCATTCTGCTTTCGCCCGTGCTTGCAGGCGAGAAAAGCGTGGACGACATCATCCTCAATACGCGCGAATGGTATCGAGCCAATGACATCACGCTGCATGCAGGCGACGCCGTGGTCGGAATCGATCGCGTGCGGCGCATCGTGCGCTCGGCAAGCGGTATCGAGGCGCGCTACGACCGACTTCTGATAGCGACGGGTTCGAAGCCTTTCATCATTCCCGTGCCGGGTTGCGATCTTCCGGGCGTGATCGCGTTTCGCGACATTCAAGACGTGGAAAAGATGCTGGCGGCATCGCGCGATCATCGTCATGCGGTGGTGATCGGCGGCGGCTTGCTCGGTCTCGAAGCGGCCAACGGTTTGCAACGTCAGGGCATGTCGGTGACGGTCGTGCATTCAAGCGAAAGCCTGATGGACCGTCAACTCGATGCGAGCGCGTCCACGTTGCTCAAGCGTTCGCTGGAAGCCAAGGGTCTGCGTTTCGCGATGGCCGCGAAGACGACGGAGATCGTGGGCGATGAACGCGTGACGGCGGTGCGCTTTGCCGATGGCCGCGAGATCGAAGCCGATCTCGTCGTGATGACCGCGGGCGTGCGTCCCAACATCGCGCTCGCGAAGGAAGCGGGACTGCACTGCGAGCGCGCGATCGTCGTCGACGACACCTTGCAGACTTACGATCCGCGCGTCTATGCAGTGGGCGAATGCGTGCAGCATCGCTCGGCTACGTTCGGTCTCGTGGCGCCGATCTGGGATCAGGCGCGTGTGGCCGGCGCGCATCTCGCGGGCGCGGGACATCGCCGCTATGTGCAGCGCGCGACCGCGACCAAGCTGAAAGTCACGGGCGTCGATCTTTACTCGGCGGGCGATTTCATCGGCGACGATTCGTCCGAAGACCTCGTGCTGCGCGATCCGGGTCGCGGCGTCTACAAGCGTCTCGTGTTGCAGGCGGGCTGTGTGATCGGCGCGGTGCTGTATGGCGACGTGAAAGACGGCGCATGGTATTTCGAGCTGATTCAGAACCGCACGGATGTCTCGCATCTGCGCGGACGTTTGTTGTTCGGCAAGACGCTTTGCGAAGCGCAAGCATAGATATGAACGCGAGAATCCCCATCATTCCGGTTCAGGCGGCTGCCGTTCGCACGACATGTCCTTATTGCGGCGTGGGTTGCGGCGTTGTGGCGACACCGCGCACGGCTATCGACGTGGCGATTGCTGGCGACGAAACACATCCGGCCAACTTCGGCCGCTTGTGCGTGAAAGGCTCGGCACTCGGCGACACGGTGAGCCTCGAAGGACGTCTGCTCAAACCGAAGCTGCGCGACGGTCAAACCGGCGCGCTCGCCGATGTCTCCTGGAGCGATGCCATCGGCACCGTGGCGAGCGGATTCGCTCGCATCGTCGAACGTCACGGTCCGGATGCGGTCGCCTTCTACGTATCGGGGCAATTGCTCACGGAGGACTATTACGTCGCCAACAAGCTGATGAAGGGCTATATCGGCAGCGCGAACATCGATACGAACTCGCGGCTTTGCATGTCGTCGTCGGTGGCGGGACACAAGCGCGCGTTCGGCGAAGACCTCGTGCCGCTGAATTACGAAGACCTCGAACTCGCCGATACCATCGTGCTCGTTGGATCGAATACGGCATGGTGTCATCCAATCCTGTTTCAGCGCATCGTGAAGATGAAGGAAGCGCGGCCAGACGTGAAGATCGTCGTGATCGACCCGCGCCACACGGCAACGTGCGAGATGGCCGATCTGCATCTGCCGCTCAAGCCCGGCAGCGATGTGCGGCTGTTCAACGGCCTGTTCGCGTTTCTGGCGGAGCATGGCGCATCCGATTCCGCTTTCGTCGATGCACACACCAACGGCTTCGATGCCGCGCTCGCGGCAGCAGGACCGTCCGATCTCGCGCAGACCGCGAAGGACTGCAAGCTCGATGCGCACGATCTGATGACCTTCTATCGGCTCTTTGCGCGCATCGAACGCGTGGTGACGGTTTATTCGCAAGGCGTGAATCAATCGAGCGCGGGGACGGACAAAGTCAACAGCATCATCAACTGTCATCTGTTGACAGGACGCATTGGCAAGCCAGGCATGGGACCGTTTTCCTTCACGGGACAACCGAACGCGATGGGCGGGCGCGAAGTGGGCGGCCTTGCCAACACGCTGGCGGCGCATCTCGAACTGGATAGCCCGTTGCATCGCGAGATCGTGCAGACGTTCTGGGCGTCGCCTGCGATTCCCGAACGCGCCGGATTGAAGGCTGTCGATCTGTTCGACGCCATCGAAGCCGGCCGCGTGAAAGCACTGTGGATCATGGGCACGAATCCGGTCGTGAGTCTGCCGGACGGCGACCGCGTGAAGCGCGCGCTTGCAAAGTGTGAACTGGTGGTGAGCTCGGACATCATCGAGCATACGGATACCAACGCTTGCGCCGATGTGTTGCTGCCCGCGCTCGGCTGGGGCGAGAAGGACGGCACCGTGACCAACTCGGAGCGCCGTATCTCGCGGCAGCGCGCGTTTCTGCCGGCACCGGGCGAAGCGCGCGCCGACTGGCGGATCATGTGCGATGTCGCGCGTCGCATGGGCTTTGCGGGCTTCGACTTCCAGGCGCCGCATGAAATTTTCGATGAACACGCGCGTTTGAGCGCATATCGCAACGACACGGAGACGGGCGTTTATCGCGCATTCGACATCGGCGGACTAACGCAACTCGGAGAGCAAGATTACGACCTGCTCGAACCCGTGCAATGGCCGCTGCGCTCGAAAGACGACACCGGCAGCGCGCGCCTTTTCGAGCAACGACGCTTCAGTCATGCCGATGGGCGCGCGCGTTTCATCGCGACGCCGCCGCGCGATCCGGTCAACGCGCCCGATGCCGACTATCCGCTCATTCTCAACACGGGCCGCGTGCGCGACCAATGGCACACGATGACGCGCACCGGGCGTTCGGCGAAGCTCGCCGGGCATATCAGCGAATCGTTCATCGACATGCATCCGCAAGACGCGCTTGCATACGGCGTGCGCGAAGGAGAGCTCGCGCGCGTGACGAGCCGCTGGGGTTCGATGATCGCGCGCGTTCAATTCGGCGGCGGCATGTCGCGCGGCAGCGTGTTCGTGCCGATCCACTGGAACGATCAGGTTGCCTCGGATGCGCGCGTCGGCGCGGTGGTGAATCCGGTCGTCGATCCGGTATCGGGCGAGCCCGAGTTCAAGCACACGCCTGTGTCGATCGAGCAATTCCACGTGACATGGCACGGCTTCGCGCTTTCGCGACGCGCGCCCGCGCTCGATTCCGTTACGCACTGGACGCGCGTGCACGGCGCGCGTTTCGTGCGCCATGAACTGGCGGGACGCAATCGTTTCGATGCCGCGCATGACGATCATCACGACTGGGCGCGCGCGCTCTTTCGCATTGACGATCCGCATGCGGACTGGATCGAATACGAGGACAAAAGTGCGGGCGTGTATCGCGCGGCGCATGTGGTGAACGATCGCATCGAGAGTTGCGTGTTCGTTTCCGAGCGCCCCGACTTGCCTGCACGCGCTTGGCTTGCGAGTCTCTTCGAGAAAGAGCGTCTCGACGATGAAGACCGCGCGAGCCTTTTGCTCGGCCAGCCGATAGGCAAGGGCGAGGACACAGGACCGACAGTCTGCTCGTGCTTCGGCGTCGGGCGCAATACGATCTGCAAGGCGATTCAGGACAAGGGTCTGAAGACGGCCGCGGAGGTTACCGCTTGCGTGAAGGCCGGCGGCAACTGCGGATCGTGCGTGCCGGAGTTGAAGAAGCTGATCGTCGAAACGGAGATGGCTCGGTTGAGCACGGTTTGATTTGTCATTTGACGGCTGCGGCAAGAAGCGGGCGCCTCGGCGCCCGTTTTTACTTCATGCAGTCTTCCAATAAGCGCCCTGTGAGCGCTGTCGAACCAAACATCTGATGAATCAGCGCGATTTCAGCGCATATGTTGGTTCCCCCGCCAATTCCTTTCGCGATTCTCCTTACAGTCCTTTCCCACAGGCGCATCGACAAAAATGAGCGTCAGCGGGCATCGTCGAATGGCTATGGGGATTGAAACGAAGGCACGGTTATTTCGGATGGCGAATGAGTTTCTTGGTGACGCTTCCACGCTATAGGGCACACGAAGCGAAGCTTGCCGCCATTGCAATAGCCATTGCCATTGCCGCGACGAAACCGACGTCGCAAACCGCTCGGTAACACCGTTGGAACTCCGGAGGCAACCAGGCAAGGTGGCGTTTCTGGAGCATGGAGATGTGCTTCACAGCCGTCTCTTCTTTTTGGGTTGGCTCGGATGTGGATACATCGGAAGGGCCAACCCTTTTTTTTTGACATTGCGGGAAAGCACCGCGAGAACAATCAGCCTGTGGAATGCCGTTCCGAAAGGCCCATCGCAATGCGCGCCTGCTGCGCATGCTCGGCGGATAACGGCGCCCCGGCCGATGCCCCGCCTTCGCTCATGGGCCGATGCTCATTGCCGAATCGCGCCACCGAGAACGCGAACGTGTTGATGCCCTTGGCACTCGTCGCCGATACCGTGCCGCGATGCATTTCCGCCACGGCCTTCACGATAGCCAGTCCCAGCCCATGATTCTCCCGGCTGTTGGTGCGCGAGCTTTCGGCGCGATAGAAACGATCGAACAGATGCTCCATGACAGGCGGCGCGATCTGCTCGCCGGGATTAGCCACCGCGATCCGCACGCGTCCATGCTCGCGCGCGATGTTGACCGAGATAGTCGCGCCCGGCGCGCAATGCTGAATGGCGTTCATCACGAGATTGGAAAGCGCGCGGCCGAATAGCGACGTGTTGACGAAGGCGCGTGCATCGCCGCTTGCCGTCGCGCGCACTTGCGCTTCTTCGAGCGGTATCTCCAGAAACTCCAGCGTGCGGCTCACTTCCGCCGCGAGCGACACTTCGACGAGTCCCGTTGCCCGTTCGCCCTGATCGGCACGCGCGAGGAACAGCATGTCGTTGATGATCGCGCGCACGCGCTCGAACTCTTCGAGATTCGACTGCAACGTATGACGCAATTCTTCGATCGGCCGGTCGCGCGTGAGTGCCACTTCCGTCTGGCCGATGAGAATGGTGACGGGCGTGCGCAACTCGTGCGCGACATCCGCATTGAACGATTCGAGCCGTCCATACGCGTGATCGAGCCGTTCTAGCGCGCCGTTGAATGACTTCGCGAGGTCTTCGAGTTCAAAGGGCAACGAGCGCGTGTTGAGCCGCTGCGAGCGATTGTTCGGGCTTACGTTCTGCGCGTCGCGTGTCAGACGCGTCAAGGGCGCAAGGCCCAGTCGCGCCACCGAATAGCTTAGGAACAACACGGCGACCGTGGCGAGCGCCGTCAATGCGGCAAGCGCAAGCCCGAAGGCGCGCATGGTCCGCACGTTCGGCGAACAGTCCACGGCCACAAAAAGCTGCAACGGCGGACGGTCCATATACGGCGGAATGGTCAGCGTGGTCATGAGCATTTCATACGCGCGGCCTTCGGGCTGGAAGTGCCCGTAATGGTCCTGCACGCGCTTGATCTGATCGCGCAAGGGCGGTGCGCCGTAGTTATAAAGCCCGTCGTTGCTGGCCACGGCGAACATCGTGGAGCCGTCACGCGGCGTGATGTCCGCGAGCTTCTCCTTGGCCATCTTCCACTTGTCGGGGTTCGATACGTGCGAGACGATCAGCCGTGCGATCTCCGCGCGATTGTCGAGCGAGTCGCGCAGATGCTGTTCGAGCTGCACACGCAGCACGAGAAAAAGCCCGGTGCCCACGAGCGCGAACACGAACAACGCGACGACCGCGAACATGACCGCAAGCCGCCGCGCAATGGATCGCTGCGAGCGCGGTTCGCCGTCGCCGGATTTGGCCCACTGCACGTTCATGATGTTCTCGCGTCTTCCCTGGTTTCCCGCGTGTCGCGTGCTTCGCGCACTTCGAGCACGTAGCCCATGCCGCGCACGGTATGCAGGAGCTTGGTGCGAAACGGCCCGTCGAGCTTGGCACGCAGCCGCTTGATGGCGGTTTCCACCACGTTGGTATGACTTTCGAAATCTACTTCCCAAACGAGTTCGGTGATGGCCGTCTTCGACAGGATATCCCCATGACGGCGCGCGAGGACGCTCAGCAGCTGAAATTCCTTCGCGGTGAGATCGAGGCGCACGCCGTCACGCGTGGCGCGTCTGCCGATCAGATCGACGTAAAGATCGCCCACGGAAATGAGCGTGGATTCCTGCGCGCGCGTGCGCCGTGCGAGCGCGTGCAGTCGCTCGACCAGTTCGAGAAACGAAAAAGGCTTGGTGAGATAGTCGTCCGCGCCCTCGCGCAGACCGCGCACACGGTCATTGATATGATCGCGCGCCGTGAGCATGATGACCGGCGTCGACTTCTGCAGACGCAGCGCCTTCAGCACCGCGAAGCCATCGCGGCGCGGCAGCATGACATCGAGCACGACCACGTCGTAATCGTATTCGATGGCCAGATGCGTGCCTTCCTCGCCGTCCATCGCGACATCGACGACCCAGCCTTGCTCGGTCAGTCCGGAGCGCAGGTAATCGACTACCTTGTGTTCGTCTTCCACTATCAGGACTTTCATGCCTGCCTCTTCAAGGGGTTTGCTTACCGCTCGCTTGCTTATTGTTATAGGTGATTACTATACGATCCTCACGTCTAACATGCTTGCATCGAACCGCCATTCAACGCGATGATTCCTTGACGCTCTGATTCGATGCACCCTGTTCCTGCGCCGCGTCATGCACGTCCCATCCGCCGCCCAGCGCCTTGACGAGCGCGACAGACGTGGTGTGTTGCTGGCCACGTATCTGCACATCCTGGCGCTCGCTCGTGAGCAATTGCTGCTGTGCGGTGATCACGTCGAGATAAGCGACGAGGCCGCCCGAATATCGGTCATTGGCAAGCGAAAGCAGACGCTGCGAGTCGACCACGGCTGCATGCGATTGCTTCGCCGCGCCATCCAGCACCGATAACCCGACGATACCGTCCTGCACCTGCTGGAACGCGCCGAGAACGGTCTGACGATAATTCGCCTCAGCCGCCACGTAGCCTTCGCTCGCGAAGTCGACGGCAGCGGAACGCCGGCCGCCATCGAACACGACCTGGCTCGCCATGGTGCCGATGGTCCACAGGAGGCTTGGCGCGGAGATGAGACTCGAGAACGCCGTGCTCTCCCAGCCGACGTTACCGTTCAAGGTCAGGCTCGGAAAGAATGCAGCCTTCGCGACGCCGATCTGCGCATTCGCCGACGCCATCGAACGCTCCGCCGATGCCACATCCGGCCGGCGTTGCAGCACGTCGCTCGGCAGGCCGAGCGGTATCGACGGCACCGGACGATCCTTGATGTCCGCCGCGATTGAAAACTGCGGCGCGGGCGTGCCAACGAGCGCCGCAATGGCGTGTTCGTATTGCGCGCGCTGGTTCAGCAGCAGTTGCGCCTGCACGCGTGTCGAGTCGAGTTGCGACTGCTGTTGCAGCACGTCGAGACCGGATACCGCGCCCAGATCGTGCTGCGAGGTCACGTAATCGAGCGCTTTCTTCTGCAGCCCCACGGAGCGATTCAGCACGTCGATCTCGGCATCGAGTTCGCGCATCGAGAAATAGCTGCTCGCGAGTTCCGTGGTGAGAACGAGCCGCGCGTTGGCGAGGTCGTCGCGCGATTGTTCCGCCGTTGCCTGTGCGCCTTCCACTTCGCGGCGAATGCGTCCGAACAGATCGAGGTCATAGCTCACGGAAGGCGCGAGCTTGATGTCGTTCTGAACCGTGCTCATGACCGGCGTGTTGTAGCTCGTGACCGGACGATTCTTCGATACGCGCAGACGGTCGGCCTGTGCGCCGAGATCCACCTCGGGCAGCGCGAGCGATGAGGTTTGCGCGAGCGTTGCGCGGGCCTGTTCGTAATGCGCGACGGCGGCCGCGAGCGTCTGATTCTGCGCGAGTGCTTGCGTCTCCAGCGTGTTCAGCGTGGCGTCGTCATAGCCCGTCCACCAGTCGAGCGCGAGCGGCGCGTGCGAAGGTTCGCCGACTCGCCAGTACGAGTCGGTTTGCCAGTCGGGCGGCGTCTCGGCGACGGGGCGCTTGTAATCGGGGCCGACGGTGCATGCCGCAAGCATCGTCAACATGCCGATGGCAACGATGCCTCTCATGACGCGGCCTTCTGATTCGGAGTCTGCGGATCGTGCTGATTCTGCTGCTTCTGCGGCTGGACCACGACATGATCGCCGTCCGCAATGGAATCGCTCGGATTGATGATGATCTTGTCGGTCGGCTCGATACCGCTCTCGATTTCGAGCGACTGCCCGAGATCCTGCGCGATCACGATCTTGTTCAGATGCACATGGCCGTTCGAGTCGACCACCGCGACGCGCGGTCCTTCCGCACGGAAGAGCAACGCATTGCCCGGCACGAGCAGGCGTGCATGGACGACGGCTGGCACCGCGACCTGCACATAGGCGCCGGGACGCAGGCGCTGATCGGCGTTGGGCAGCGTGACTTCGACTTGCAGCGAACGCGTGGGCACGTCGATCGCGCCGGAGATATGCGTGATCTTGCCGTGGAACTGCTGACCGGGAAGCTCGGCCTGCATCACGACCACCGACTGACCGACCGACACGTTCTGCGCATACGCCTGCGGCAACTGCACGAACACGCGCAGCGGGTCCGACTGCGCGAGCGCAAAGAGCGCGCGGCTCGCGCCACTGCCCGCGTCGATGAGATCGCCGACATCGACGTTGCGCTGCGTGACCACGCCTGCAAACGGCGCGACGATGCGCTTGAACGATTCGAGCTGACGCAGACGCTTCACGTTGGCGTCCGCGGCGGCGAGATTGGCCACGTCCTGGTTATACGTGCTCTGACGTTCGTCGAGTTCCTGCTGCGAGACGGCATCGCGCTGACGCAGTTGTTGCCAGCGTTGCAGCGAGCTTTTCGCAAGGCCCAGGCTCGATGCTGTCTGATCGCGTTGCGCGACCGCCTGCGCGAGCTCCTGATCGATTTCAGGGGTATCGAGATCGGCGAGCAACTGGCCTTGCTTCACGCGTGTGCCGATATCCGCGTACCAGTGCAGCAGATAACCCGTCGCGCGCGCATAAATCGGCGATTCGACGAAGCCGCGCAGCGTACCCGGCAAGGTCGTGTTGCCGCCGCCATCGGTCTGCGTTGGCGCGACCACGTTGACGTATTGCTGGGCGTTCTGTTGCGTGCGCGTGACGACCGAGCGGTTGTGAATCATGTCGCTGATCACGGTGCGCGCCGCGCCGAGCGCGAGCAGCGCAAGCACGATCACGAGCGCGATCTTCGCGCGTTTCCATTCGACATGGCGCGGTGGCAGCGCGGGTCCTTCATTCGGATCACGCGCGGGAATCGCGAGCGAGGCGTGGTTCTTTTCAGTCATGTTCGTCGGAGTGCCTGGATTGAATTCAGTGCTGCGTGTTCGTGTCGTCGGACTGCGCTTCGCCGTGCGATTTCTGGCCTTTGCGTTCCGCGCGTTTAGCAAGGCGCGCGTGAATACCCGCGAAGACGAGCGGCACGAAGAACAGCGTGGAAACCGTGGCAAACAGCAAGCCGCCGATCACCGCGCGGCCGAGCGGCGCGTTCTGTTCGGCGCCTTCGCCGAGACCGAGCGCCATTGGAATCATGCCGATGATCATCGCGAAGGCCGTCATCAGCACCGGGCGAATACGGCTTGCGCCTGCTTCGAGCGCGGAGGCGAGCGGCGGCACGCCCGCTGTCAGACGTTGCCGCGCGAACGACACCATTAAGATACTGTTGGCGGTGGCGACGCCCATCGTCATGATCGCGCCCGTGAGTGCGGGCACGGACAGATGCGTGCCGGTGAGAAACAGCATCCAGACGATACCCGCGAGCGCCGCCGGCAACGCGCTCACGATGATGAGCGGATCGACCCACGACTGGAAGTTGACGACGATAAGCAAATACACCAGCACGATCGCCATGGCCACGCCAACGCCCAGCCCGAAGAACGATGTACGCATGGTCTCGACCTGACCACGCACGTTGATCTGCGTGCCGCGCGGAAGCGTGCGGCGCGCTTCATCGACGAGATGATTCACCTGACGGGCCACGCTGCCGAGATCGTTTCCTTCCACGCTCACGAAGAGATCGATCACGGGACGGATGTTGTAGTGCGAGACTTCCGCGAACTGATTCTGCGGCGAGACACGCACGAGGTTGCCGAGCAATTGCGTCGGTCCCGTGAGCGAGGCAGACACAGGCGTGCGCAAGAGTTCGTCGACCGATGAAACCTGATACTGCGGCGTCTGTACCGCGAGGTTGTATTCCACGCCATTCTTCGGGTTGAACCAGAATCCCGGCGACGTTTGCGAGCTGCCCGATAGTGAAACGAGCACGTTCTGCGCGACATTGCTTGCCGAGAGATTGAGCTGCTGCAGACGCGTGCGGTCCATGGTCAGGTTGATGACGGGTTCGTCGAGCTTTTGCTGGATGTGCGTATCCACGTTGCCGGGAATCATGCGGATCTGCTTCATCAGCTTGGCGGCGACCTGAAAGTTAGCTTGCTGATTCTGGCCTTGAATCTGCACGTCTACGGCGGCGGGCAAGCCGAAGTTCAGAATCTGCGTGACGATATCCGCGGGCTGAAAGAAGAACTCCACGCCGGGGAATTTCTGCGGCAAGAGCGCGCGCAGTTCATCGATATATTTTTCGGTCGGCGCGTGATCTTCCTTCAACGCGACCTGTATCTCGCCGTCGAGCGTACCGATGGTGCCCGAGTTGCTGTACGAGAGATTGATACCGCTATAGGGCAGGCCGAGGTTGTCGAGGATGGTATCGAGCTCATCGGCGGGCACGACCTGACGCACGACCTTCTCGACTTCATCGGCGAGACGCGCGGTTTCCTCGATACGCGTGCCCGTCGGCGCACGCATGTGCATGCGGATGTCGCCGGCATCGACCGTGGGAAAGAAGTCCTGGCCGAGCACGAACACCAGCGCGGTGGAGATGAGACAGAAGCCGAGAAAGAGCGAACCATAGAGCCGCCGCTTCACGAGCAGGCTGCTCAGAATCACGATGTATGCGGCGCGCATGCGCTCGAAGCCGTGATCGAACCGGCGATGCAGCCGCATGAAGAGATTCGGCTTCTTTTTGGCATCGGGTGCATGCGCGTGGCCCATCAGCAGCATGGCGAGCGTCGGCACGAGCGTCCGAGAAAGAATGTACGACGCGATCATGGCGAACACCACGGCTTCCGCGAGCGGCACGAACAGGAACTTCGCCACGCCGGTCAGGAAGAACATCGGCACGAACACAATACAAATGCACAGCGTCGAGACGAGCGCGGGTACGGCAATTTCGCCCGCGCCTTCGAGAATCGCTTCGTGCAGATCGGTGCCCATGTGCAGATGGCGTTCGATGTTCTCGATGGTGACGGTGGCGTCGTCGACGAGAATGCCCACCGCGAGCGCGAGCCCGCCCAACGTCATGATGTTGATGGTCTGCCCGAGCGCATGCAGCACGATCAACGACGAGAGAATGGACAACGGAATCGAGATCGCGATGATGCAGGTACTGCGCCAGTTGCCGAGGAAGAGCAGGATCATGGCGGCCGTGAGCGCGGCGGCGATCAGCGCTTCGCGTACCACGCCCTGCACGGCGGCTTTCACGAACACCGATTGATCGAAGAGCGCGGTGATCTTGATGTCTTCCGACAACGACGAACGCGCTTGCGGCAGGAGACCCTTCAACGTGTTGACGATAGAGAGCGTCGATGAATCGCCGTTCTTCAGCACCGAGATCAGCACGCCGCGCCGGCCATCCTGACGCACGACGTTGGTCTGCGGCGAGAAGCCATCGCGCACGTGCGCCACTTCACGCAGATAAGTCGTCGCGCCGTTCACGGTTCGCACGGGCAGGTCGTTGAGACCTTCCACGGTGGTCGGTGAACCGTTCATGTTGATGGTGAATTCCTTCGGCCCGATCTTCGCCGTGCCGGTCGGCAGAATCAGGTTCTGCGCGTTGACGGCGCTGACCACATCGGTTGGCGTCAGGCCTTTGGCGAGCAGCGCGCGCGTGTCGAGGTCGATGGAGATGAGACGCGACTTCCCGCCATACGGATACGGCACCGATGCGCCCGGAATGGTCACGAGCTGCGGGCGCAGGAAGTTGAGCGCCGTATCGTTGAGCGATTGCTCCGACTCCTTGGGACTCGACAATCCAAGCTGGATCACCGGAATGCTCGACGCCGAATAACTGATGACGAGCGGCGGCGTTGCGCCGGGCGGCATCTGCTTGAGCTGCGCCTGTTCGACGGCCACCGTCTGCGCGATCGCCGTCTGAATGTTCGCGGTCGGCTGCAGAAACAGCTTGATGATGGCGATACCCGGCAACGACTGCGACTCGATATGCTCGATGTTGTTGACGGTGGTCGTGAGACTGCGTTCGTTCACGGACGTGATGCGGTTGGCCATGTCCTCGGACGAGAGGCCCGTGTACGTCCAGATGATGCTGACAACCGGAATGTTGATCTCCGGAAGTACGTCCACCGGCGTCGTCAGAATGACGAATGGCGTGGCCAGCAGGATCATGATGGCCATTACGATGAACGTATAAGGCCGCTTCAGCGCTACATTGACAATCCACATTGAGGCGTTCGGAAGAGCGAGGGAGGGACGCAGGTGCTTTCACGCGCGGGACGAGTCTCGAAGGCGAGTCGGTGAGCCGCCTTCGGTGCCCTATGGTAGTGGCAACGTACCAACGAGATAATGACGCGAAAATGGCGATTTCGTCATCTTGCGTGGAATGAAAGGCGTGCGTAATCCTAAGCGCTCGAAAGGAAAGCCGGCAGCGCGCAATGGAAGGTGAACGTAATCGGAAACTACGTCGATGCGTCGCGCGAAAGGCAATGCGAGTACCGCAGTGAGACGGCGCGGAATCGCTTGAATTCAGCGGAAACCGCGCTGGCCTCGTTCGGAATGGCGTGACTGTTGAATGACGTTATTGCGGAGTCTGGCCGAGCGGCGTGGTCGTCATGGTCGGTTGTCCCGATGCGGACGAGCCTTCCGACGATGCGCCATACGACGGGTTCGAGACCTTCTGTTCGGCAGCCTGAATATCGTTCGGGTAAAACGCATCGCGCTCCGACGGGTTGTAGCCGGCTTGTTCGACCTTGACGAGATCCTGTCTGACCTGTGCACGGGTGAGTCCTTCGCTTTGAGCAAAGGCGGCAAGTGGCGCTGCGGCCAACGTAACGATAGCGATGCGAGCGAGTAGTTTCATGGCGAACTCCCTGAAAAGTTAAGGACGATTCGCGGCGTGCGGTTTCGTGGTTTCGAGCGTCATGAAGCTCGTTACACCCACCACCGCCACGGCACCGATTCTATGTCTCGCACCGTGACGAGATGCTGGCGGTCAAATGGCGCTTTGGTCAGATTGAAGCGGGCGCTGTCACAAACGTTTTCGCCTGTGGCGGCGAGCGCCCGATGATAGACTCGCGAGCTTCGAGCGTCCTGTAAGACAAAGGCATGGTTCGTTTCAGTGACGCTCGCTTTCGTTCAAACATCTTTCGTTCAAACATCGACACCGGGACCGTCAATTGCCGTTCAAGCTGCCGACCACGGCCACCGCGCCATTCTGTCCGTCTGAAGTCAAAGGCTCCGTCGCCGTCGCGCCTGGCGCGTCGTTCTGGAAAAAGCTGCTGCAGTTCGCGGGGCCGGGGCTGCTCATCTCCATCGGTTATATGGACCCGGGCAATTGGGCCACCGATATCGAAGCCGGATCGCGCTATGGCTACGACCTGCTTTTCGTGGTCGTGCTTTCGAGCCTTGCGGCGATGGTGCTGCAATGTCTGTCGATGCGCCTCGGCATTGTCACCGGACGCGATCTCGCGCAGCTATCACGCGAACGCTACGCAAAGCCCGTCGCTCATGCGCAATGGGCGCTCGCCGAACTCTCGATCATCGCGTGCGATCTCGCCGAAGTGCTCGGCGGTGCGCTCGCGTTTCACTTGCTATTCGGCTGCTCGCTGATGTGGGGCGTGATCTTCACCGCGTTCGATACGCTCATCGTGCTCGGTCTCAAGGGCAAGAACTTTCGCGATCTCGAAGCCATCATGCTGGGTTTGATTGCGACCATCGGGCTTGGTTATATTGTCGAGCTCGTGCTCGTGAAGCCGCATTGGGCTTCGGTCGCCGCAGGTCTCGTGCCTTCGATCAGCCTCTTCTCGCAGCGCGAGCCGCTGTATCTCGCCATCGGCATTCTCGGCGCAACCGTGATGCCGCATAACCTCTATCTGCATTCGTCGATCGTGCAAACGCGCGTGGTTCAGCGCGATAAGAAGAGCCTGGCGTCGGCCATCGGCTTGTCGCGCATCGACACTATCGTCGCGCTCGTGCTTGCGTTGCTCATCAACGCGGCAATTCTGATTCTCGCGGCATCGGCGTTTCATGCGACAGGGCATACGCAAGTCACCGAGATCGAAGATGCCTACAAGCTGCTGGCGCCTATCGTCGGCACCGGGCTGGCCGCGGTTCTATTCGCGGTGACGCTATTCGCTTCGGGACAAAGCTCGACGTTTACCGGCACCATCGCGGGCCAGGTCATCATGGAAGGCTTCCTGCACTTGAAGATTCCGTGCTATCAGCGGCGTTTCATCACGCGTGCGCTCGCGCTCGTGCCCGCGCTGATCGGCGTGTATGCGATGGGCAACGGCGCGGTCGGCAAGCTGCTGGTCGCGAGTCAGGTCGTGCTGAGCCTGCAATTGCCGTTTGCATTGTGGCCGCTCATTCGCATGACGAGCGATCGGACGCTGATGGGCGAGTTCGCCAATGCCATGACCACGAAGTTGCTCGCATGGCTGTTGTTCGTCGTGATCAGCGTGGCGAATGTGTGGCTCGTCGTGCAGACCGTGAGCGACTGGCTCTCCTGAGCGCATAAAGAAAGCGCCATGCACGCGTGATTCGTGCATGGCGCATCTGTCGATGAAGGCTGGAGCTTACTTGACCACCGCTGCCGGTGCGGTCGATTTCGCCGCCACGGCCGCCGGAATCGCGGTTTCGGGAGGCAAGGTCTGATCCACCGTCGTGCGGCCGCCATCGCGGAAGAATGCCTGTTCCGCAGCCTTGTTCAGCACGAGAATACTGATACGGCGGTTGGTCGGTTCGTCGGCAACGTCCTTATTGAGCGGCAGCGCATCAGCGAGACCGCGCACCTGAAGAATCTTGCTTTCCTTCATGCCGCCGCTGACCAGCGCCCGGCGCGCGGAGTTGGCACGCTCGCTCGACAGCTCCCAGTTCGAGTAACCCGTTTGATTGCCGGAGTAGGGCACGGCGTCCGTGTGACCGGCGATAGACACGCGGTTATCGACGTCATTCAACGACGCGCCGATATTCGTGAGAATCGTCGTCACATAGCTTTCGAGCTTGAAGCTGCCCGACGCGAACATGGGCCGCTTGAGCGAATCGACAATCTCGATACGCAAGCCCTCGCTCGTGATCGCGATCCGAATCTGATCCTTGAACGCTTTCAGTGCAGGCGTCTGTTCGATCAGCGCTTGCAGCTTCTGCTTCAGTTGCTGCAGGCGCTGCATGTCGTCCGCGGCGACGGCGGCACGCGCGATTTGCGGCGGCACCGGCTGAGTCTGGCTCTTCTTGCCTTCGCCGGGACGCGTGCTCGACAGATCGCGTCCGCCGCCTGGAATCACGCTCGTGTGCGCGGATGCGCCGCCGTCGTTGCCGAAGAGCGCGGAGAGCGGTGTGTTGAAGTAGTCCTCGATGCCTTCCTTGTCGTACTTCGACGTGGAGCCGAGCAGCCACATCAAGAGAAAGAAGGCCATCATCGCGGTGACGAAGTCGGCGTAGGCAATCTTCCATGCGCCGCCATGATGACCGTGTCCGTGCGCCTTCTTCTTGCGGCGCACGATGATGGTCGGCGCGAGCACGGATTGCAGCGGATCGCGTGAAGGTTTCTCAGCCATGAACGTGTTTTCCGGTAATGAGCGCGAGCGGCTTTAAGCGGACTTTGGCATCTTGGTGGCGCGCACGGCGTCGTCCAGTTCCTTGAAACTCGGACGGTCCGCCGTGAAGAGCACCTTGCGGCCGAACTCGACGGCGATGGTCGGCGCGTAGCCGTTCATCGACGCGAGCAACACGGACTTCACGCACTGGAACGGCTTGGCTTCGGCCGCGCCCTTTGCGTTGAGCAAGTCAGCGAGCGGTCCGAAGAAACCGTATGCGAGCAGAATGCCGAGGAAGGTTCCGACGAGCGCACCCGCGATCATCTCGCCTAGCACGGCGGGCGCGGCGCCGACCGAGCCCATGGTGTGCACCACGCCCATCACCGCCGCGACGATACCGAACGCCGGCAAGCCGTCCGCCATCTTCTGAATTGCGTTACCGGCAATGGCGCTTTCGGTGTGATGCGTTTCGAGTTCTTCGTCCATCAGGTCCTGCATTTCCATCGCGTTGACGTTGCCTGCGGACATCATGCGCAGATAGTCGACGATGAATTCGAGCAGATGATGATCGTTCATCACGTGTTCGTACTTCTGGAACACGGGGCTGGCTTCGGGAGCATCGACGTCGGCTTCGAGCGCCATCATCCCTTCCTTGCGGGCCTTTTGCAGCAGCTCATAGAGCAGCGCGATCAGCGCAAGGTATTTTTCTTTCGTGTAGGCGCCGCCCTTGAAGGCCTTCGGCAGACCTTGCAAGGTCTTCTTGAGCGTTGCGGTCGGATTGGACACGACGAACGCGCCGATTGCCGCCCCGAAAATACACAGCAACTCGAACGGCTGAACCAGCGCCGCCAGATGCCCGCCGACGCCGATAAAACTCCCGATCACCGAACCGATGACCACTACCCAACCGATAATGACAAACATGATCTCTCCGCAAGAAGTCAGGGCGTCGCGAGCACTGCGAGCTCGACATGAGACACGCACGGCACGCGAAACTTTATTGGCTTGTTGATGGCTTTTAACGGCGCGGACCACCCGAGATTTAGGGTTACGCGCGCAAAGATTTCTGCGCAATGGTTTGCGAGGTAAATGTTACGACGGCATTCGGCGCAACTTTGACCGGTCATTACGTGTCAGGTAATGGATCGCGGATGGACGAATCGACTAAGATCGGCGGCATGAATTCGACTCTTGCGTTCGTTGCATCGAGTGTCGCGCCGCCCGCGACGGTCGGCGCGCTGTTGCGTGAATGGCGCCAGAAACGGCGCATGAGCCAGCTCGACCTGGCCAGCGACGCTGAGGTATCGACGCGTCATCTGAGTTTCATCGAATCAGGGCGATCGTTGCCGAGCCGCGAGATGCTCATGCGCCTGGCCGAGCAACTCGATGTGCCGCTGCGCGAGCGCAATACGCTTCTGATGGCGGCGGGTTATGCGCCGCTATATCGCGAACGCCCGTTCGCCGATCCGCAACTCGATGCCGCGCGCCGTGCCGTCGAACTCGTGCTCAAGGGACACGAGCCGTATCCGGCGTTGGCCGTCGATCGTCACTGGACGATGATCGCTGGCAACGCCGCCGTGTCGGCGCTGGTTGCGCTCGCGGCGGATGCGTCGCTACTCGCGCCGCCCGTGAACGTGCTGCGCTTGTCGCTGCATCCGCAAGGCTTGGCTCACGCAATCGAGAACTGGCACGAATGGCGCTCGCATCTACTGGCGCGTGTGCGTCGGCAGATCGAGGTTTCCGGAGACGCCGCGCTCGCCGCGCTGCTCGTGGAACTCGAGGCGTATCCAACGCCGCCGCATGCCGGCAAGGCGAGGAGTGCCGAACTCGATCCCGTGGTCGTGCCGCTGCGCCTTTTGACGCCGCACGGCACACTGTCGTTTCTGAGCACGACGACGGTATTCGGCACGCCGGTGGACATCACGCTATCCGAGTTGGCGATCGAGGCCTTTTTTCCCGCCGACGAATTTACGGCTACCGCGCTCGCGGAGATGTCGTTGCGCTCACGGCCATCAGCTTACAAAAATGAACCTGACGACGCGGCGCGAATCAATGAATGAGCACGCGGCGTTTTAGCGAAGCGGCTAACCATGGCTTTTGTCCAACCAACGCGGAAGACAGCGATGATTCAAACATTCGAACAAGTAATCGGCGGGCAAAGCATGCAGTTCTGCGCGAGTATCGCGGACGGCGGCGGTCCCCGGCGCGTCATCATCAGCCGGGCGGATTCGGCGGAATCGCTCGTGATCGTGGAGGCGGGCGGCATTATCGGTGCCATCAAAGCGGAAGTCGAGGCGCCGGATACGTTCGTCGCGGATGCCGTGAAGCGGGCGCAGGAGGAAGGCTTGATCGAGCGCGCCCTGCAGACGGGTGCCGTGCAAACTACGAATTTGTAATTCTGGTTTAGACGGCAACAACGCCCGCGCGGCGATCTTCGGTCGCGCGGGCGTTCTGCTTTCTGTGTTTGGATGATAGTGCGAGCCACATAGCGCGCTGCTTAGGCTCCTGGCCTGCCGTCTCTGCGGTCAGTTAGGCGTGACCTCGACCGGCGCCGGCATTCAGCGGAGTCGCGCGGTCCGTTTCACGAAAGCAGCGCCGCTCGAACAACGCGCGCCTTCAAAGGCGCGGCTGCCCATTCCTCGGATCGGCGGGAACGAGTGGCATCGCTGAATCCGGGCCATCGGGCATGTCCGGATCGTCGGGGTTCGGCGCCGCGTCGGGGTCGAGCAGCTTGTCCGGGTCTGGTTCCATCGGCTCTTCGGGTGAGCGGGGCATCGTCGACATGATGGGGTGTTCTCCAGGGTATGCAGTTCGTGTGTGACCGGCACGGTTTCGTCGATGCCGGGCGTCCCTCATGCGTCTGCAACGCGCGTTCCCGAGTCTCGTCGCATTATTCCGTCGCCTGCCGTGCCGCGCTCATCGGGCGATTGCCACGCGCATCGCGCACGAGAAACCCGCTGAAGCAAGCGCAGACTAGGAGCGCGACGGATATGCCCGCCGACCAGCGCACCGCATCGACGATCTGCGCCGTTGCCGCGCCGCCTTCGCCATGTCCCGCGAGCGCGCCGAATGCCGCCACGCCGATTGCGCCCGCCGCCTGCCGCGCCGTATTCAATACTGCGGACGCCGTGCCCGCGCGCTCCTGACCGACCGTGCCGAGAAGCGCGGTGGTCATTGCCGGAACCGCGACGCCCATGCCGGTTGGAATCAGGAGGAACGGCACGACGAGCGCGAGCGTGGGCGTGTGGGCATCGACGAAAACGAGCGCCGCGAAACCGGCGGCGTCGATAAGCGCGCCGGCGATCATCGGCGCACGCGAGCCGAAACGCGCGACGACCGGTCCGCTCGCCAGATTCGACAGCAGAAAGCCGCCCGTCAGCGGCAGAAAAGCGAGACCGGTCTGCAAGGGCGTATGTCCGAGCACGCGCTGCAAGTACAGACTCAGCACGAACACCATCCCATAGTAGGTAAGATTCACGCCGATACCGAACACCACCGCCGCGCTGAAGGTGCGCTCCTTGAAGAGCGCGAGCGGCAGCATCGGCGAGCGTGTGCGGCCTTCGATCACGACGAACGACGCGCCCGCCAGCAACGCCAGCGCAACCCCGCCGAGCACTAGCGGATGTGTGAGTCCGAGCGGCCGCATCTCGATGACCGCGCCGACGAGCGCCGTGAGCGCGATCACGGCAAGCGCCTGACCGGGCAGGTCGATACCGCGCGCGCCACGACCGCTTCCAGGTTGCGCGGGTGTTTCGCGGACCCACGCGAGCGTCGCCGCTATGCCCGCCGCACAGATCGGCACGTTGACCCAGAAGATGCTGCGCCAGCCGAACGCCGCGATCAGCACACCGCCGACGATCGGCCCGGCCGCGATCGAAATCGAGCCCGCAGCCGTCCACAGACCCACCGCGCGCGCCCGCAAACGCGGATCGTGACCGCAGGCTGCGTTGAGCAGCGCGAGCGAATTGGGCAGCATCGCCGCCGCGCCGATTCCTTGCAGCGCGCGGGCCGCGATCAACTGCGGGGCATCGCGCGAGAACGCGCAGGCGAGCGACGCCAGCGCGAACAAGGCGAGCCCGCCCGCAAACAGCCGCCGCGCGCCGATGCGATCGCCGAGCGAGCCGGCGGAAAGCATCAGCGCGGAAAAGGCGAGCGCGTAGCTATCGATGGTCCATTGCAGACTCGCGACGTTCGCGTGCAGGTCGTGACCGATGCTCGCCAGCGCCACATTGACGATGGATACATCGAGTTGCGAGACGACGAAGCCGACGCTGGTGGCGGCAACGATAAGCACCTGACGCGCGCTCAGGCGCGACGTTTTGGGATCGAGATCGAGGTTCGAGTTCATGCCCTCAATGCTAGACGCGGCGCACGCTCGATGTTTCAGGCACGGGTGAAACGTGGCGGTTCAAGGCGAAAAAAGCGCACTCACGGGGAGTGCGCGTTGCGTGATCGGATCAGGCCCGCCGTTCAGGCCTCGACCGCCGCATCCCGGATAAACAGCGTAGTCACCGCGCCCACCGCGCACAGCGCGCAGACGTAGATCACGGGCGCCATCGGACTGGATTTCATCATCAGCGAAACGACGATCGGCGTGAGTCCGCCGAAAACGGCATATGCGACGTTATACGAAAACGAAATGCCCGAAAAGCGAATGGCGGGCGGAAACGCTTTCACCATGACGAACGGAATCGCGCCGATCACGCCAACCGTGAAGCCCGCGCACGCGTACCACGGCAAGAGCACGGACGTATCGAGCGAAACTTGCCGGAACAGCAGGTAATACGACACGCCGAGCGCAATCGCGCCGATGAAAATCGTCCTGCCCGCGCCGATGCGCCCCGCAATCGCGCCCGCCAGCACGCAACCGATGGTCAAGAACAGCGTCGCCACGCAATTGGCCGCGAGCACGGTCGCCGGCGCGATGTGGAATTGCTTCTGCAGAAGCGTCGGCGTCATCAGAATGACCACGACGATAGCCGCGGAAAGCATCCACGTGAGCAGCATCGACACGATCACGGCGCGGCCATGATCGCGCAGCACGGCTTTGAGCGGAATCTCGGCGGCAAGCGACTTGCGCTTTTGCAGTTCGGCGAACACGGGCGTTTCATGCAGCCAGCGTCGCAGATACACCGAGCACAGCCCGAATAATCCGCCGAGCAGGAACGGCAGACGCCATGCGAAGTCCGCGACTTGCGCCGGCGCGAAGCTCTTGTTGATCGCGGTCGCGACCAGCGAACCGAGCAGAATGCCGGCCGTCAGTCCCGCCGTGAGCGTGCCGCACGCGTAGCCGACATGACGACTCGGCACGTGCTCCGACACGAAAACCCACGCGCCAGGCACTTCGCCGCCGACGGCCGCGCCTTGCATCACGCGAAAGAGGAGCAGCAGAACGGGCGCCATCATGCCAATCGAAGCGTAAGTGGGCAGCAGGCCCATCAGGAGCGTCGGCACCGACATAAGCAGCACGGAGAGCGTGAACATACGTTTGCGGCCGAGCAGATCGCCGAAATGCGCCATGACGATACCGCCCAGCGGCCGGGCAAGATAACCCGCCGCGAAGATGCCGAAAGTCTGCAGTTGCCGCAGCCAGTCAGGAATCGTGGCGGGAAAGAACAGCTGGCCGATCACGGGCGCGAAGAACACGAAAATGATGAAGTCGTAGAACTCGAGAGCGCCGCCAAGTGCGGCGAGGGTGAGCGTTTTATAGTCGCCGCGCGTGAGACGGCGGCCCGCGGCGCTCGTGGTGTCCGAGGCGCCGGGCAGAGGTGTTGCGTGCATCGAAAAAAGAACCCGTAAATGAAAAGAGCCGCGCACGTGTCGGGACGTGCCGCGCAAGAAGAGGCGTTGTCCTGCGGCTTTTCAAGACGCGCCGGGTGAGCGCGAATCAAGGACCGGATGATGAGTCCGACGGACGCATTGTCGTATCGCGCCCGGCGGCCGCGCTGCGCGAACGACTCGGAGTCGCGCGGCAGCGTTCCTTTGCGAGACATCGGTAAGAGCTCGCAAACGGGGACGTTCAAGCCAGACGCGCGATGTTACAGGATGAAAGGCCACCTCCGGCAGAACGGCCGATCTATTTTCGAGATGGTTGTGCATGCGACACGGTGTCGAAATCGTCACATGCGTTGACAAATTCGGATGAGTCCGATGGGAAAGGGAAACAGGTCTGCCCAGAATGCCGCCTGTATTTAACCGTCTCAGTCTGTAACGAGACGTCCTGCGGTGCCCGTTCGACAAGGCATCTGCTTATTGCCCCTCAGACTCATCAGGCCAGACCCTATGCGCGTCGCCGTTTTGCAAACCGACCCAAGTTATAGAAATCTCATCAGCGACGTCGTCAAGCGGCTTGGTCACGCGTGCGTGACCTTTGGCGACGGCCTTCAGTTGTCCAAGGCGCTCTCGCGTTCCACGGTCGATCTGCTCATCCTCGACTGGAATTCATCCGGTCTGTGCGGTCTCGATCTGCTCAAATCCGTGCGCTCCAGTTTCGGCGAGCGCGTGCCGGTCATGTTCGCCACGCCCGACGGCGCCGAACACAACGTCGTTTGCGCGTTGACGGCAGGCGCGGACGATTATGTCGTTTATCCGGTGCGCCCGGGCGAATTCGGCGCGCGCATCGAAGCGCTGATCCGCCGGGCGTATCCAACCACGTCGAGCGCTTGCCTCGAAGTCGGGCCGTATCGCTTCGATTCGCGTCAGCAAGCCGTCACGGTGCGCGGCCGTCCGGTGCAGTTGAGCGGCACGCAATTCCGCCTCGCCCAGTTGTTCTTCTCGAATATCGGTCGCGTGCTGTCGCGCGATCATATTTTCGCGATGGTCTGGGGTCGCGAGTTCCGCGAAACCACGCGCACTATCGACAGTCACGTGTCGCGTCTGCGTCTGGCGCTGGAAATCGAGCCGGTCAATCACTTCCGCCTGCAGCCGGTGTACAAGAGCGGTTATCGCCTGTTGCATCTGTATGGCGATGGCGAGGAAACCGGCGACGAGCGCGTCGAACCCGAGCATGCCCGTATTGCTGCTTAAGAGCACCAAGTAAAAATGCCGTCGCGAGACGGCATTTTTGCGTTTGCCTTGAAAGACTCACGCTTTCACATATGGATTCCGTCGCGAGACGGCATCGCTTTGTTCGGCGAAATCAGAGCCGCGGCAATTCAGGCCGCGTTTCGATACTTCGCCGGATCAGCGCTTCGATCTCCTTGCGTTCGTCGCCGGCAAGCGGAAGTCGCGGCGGGCGTACCGGCTCCGTGCCAAGGCCGACGATCGTTTCCGCGAGCTTGATGTTCTGCACGAGCTTGTGCGACACGTCGAGCGCGAGCAGTGGCGCGAACCAGCGGTAAATCGCGCGCGCTTCCTCCATGCGTCCCGCCTGCAAAAGCTTGTAGATCGCCACGGTCTCGCGCGGAAAAGCGCACACGAGGCCAGCCACCCAACCGTGCGCGCCCATCAGCATGGCTTCCATCGCCAGATTGTCGACGCCGCAAAAGAGCGCATAGCGGTCGCCGACTTCGTTGATCAGGTCGGTAATGCGCCGTACGTCGCCGCTGGATTCCTTGATCGCCGCGAATTTGCTGTCTTCGGCCAGTTCCGCGAACATGCGCGGCGTGACATCGACGCCATACGCGAGCGGATTGTTGTAGACCATGATCGGCAGCGGACTTGCATCCGCGACCATGCGGAAATGGTTGAGCGTCTCGCGCCGATCCGACATGTAACGCAGACCCGGCAGCACCATGTAGCCTTTCGCGCCCCGGCTCGCCGCGCGCGCCGCCTGGCGGCAGCCGTCGAGCGTGCTGTTTTCCGCGATGGTCAGCAGTACCGGCACGCGTTCGCGCGCCGCGTCCACGGCGATATCGAGCACGTCGAGCTTTTCGTCGAGCGAAAGCGTCGAAGCTTCGCCGAGCGAGCCGCACACGATGATGCCGTCCACGCCAGCCTCGATCTGCGCTTCGATGTTCTTCTTTGTCCACGCGCGGTCTATGCTGAAATCGGCGTTGAACTTGGTGGTGACGGCGGGCATCACGCCTTCCCAGATATGCGACACGGCGGCTCTCCGAAAATGTTTGAACGCTGTGCAGTTTAAGCACGGCAAAACAAGGCGTCTTGCGCGTTTCGCGCGCGGCGCGTGCCGATTTCGGCACAGCGCGCGCGGGCTCCGGCGAGCGTCATCGGGCGAGGGCGGGTTATGCCGATATCGTCATCGAAATCGCGTAGCCGCTCCAAGACGCCTGCCGCGCGCATTTTTAGGATAGGCGGCATGAAAACCATCGACATCATCGATTCGCATACGGGCGGCGAGCCGACCCGCCTCGTCACCGCGGGCGGTCCGGACTTGGGCGACGGCACACTCGCGCAACGGCTGGAGACGTTTCGCACGCTTTTCGACGACTGGCGCCGCGCCATCGTCACCGAGCCGCGCGGCTCCGACGTCATGGTCGGCGCGCTTCTCTGCGCGCCCGACGACCCCACCGCGACTGCGGGCGTCGTCTTCTTCAACAACGTCGGCTATCTCGGCATGTGCGGGCACGGGACCATCGGGCTCGTGGCGTCGCTGGCGCATGCGGGACGGATAGCGGCGGGGCGGCATCGTATCGATACGCCCGTCGGTCCCGTCGATGCCACGCTCAATCCGAACGGCAGCGTCAGCGTGCGCAATGTGCCGGCATACCGGCATCGGCGCGCGGTGACGGTGGATGTGCCTGGCTACGGTCCGCTCACGGGCGATGTCGCGTGGGGCGGCAACTGGTTCTTCCTCGTCGCGGACCACGGACGTACGCTCGACGGCGCGCGTATCGCGGAGTTGACGGCATTTTCCGATGCGATTCGCGAAGCGCTGCAGGCGCAGGGCATAACGGGCGCGGCGGGAGCGTACATCGACCATATCGAACTGTTCGCGGATTCGCCTTCGACGGGCATCGACAGCCGCAGCTTCGTGCTGTGCCCAGGCAGCGCGTACGACCGGTCGCCGTGCGGCACCGGCACGAGCGCGAAGCTCGCGTGTCTCGCGGCGGACGGATTGCTCGCGCCGGGCGAAATCTGGCGGCAGGAAAGCATCATCGGCAGCGTGTTCGAGGCGAGTTACGAGCACGCGCAAGGCGAGATCGTGCCGACGATCACCGGCTTTGCGCACGTCATGGGCGAAGGGCGGCTCGTGTTCGACGAGCGCGATCCGTTCGCGCGCGGCATTCCGGCGAGCGTTGCCGCGTGACGCACATGTCGGCGGATGTGATCGTCGTCGGCGCGGGCATCGTCGGCGCGGCGTGCGCGGCGGAACTGGCTGCGCGCGGGCTTGTGGTCGATGTCGTGGATGCGCGGGGTATCGGCGGCGGCGCGACGGCGGCGGGCATGGGGCATATCGTCGTGATGAACGATTCCGCCGCCGAATTCGCGCTGACCCGCGCGTCGCGCGACTTGTGGCTGGCGCTCGCGCCGCACTTGCGCGAACGCGACGCCTTCGTGCGATGCGGCACCGTCTGGGCCGCCGAAGACGACGAGGAACTCGACGCGGCGCAAACCATGCACGATGCCTTCGCGGCAGGCGGCGTGCGCGCGCATTTGCTCGATGCGACCGGCTTGCGCGAGGCGGAGCCATCGCTGAGTCACGCGCTGCGAGGCGGCGTTCTCGTCGATGACGACGCCATCGTCTATGCGCCCGCAGCCGCGCAATGGCTGCTGACGTGCTCCGAAGGCGCCGCGCGCATTCGCGTCGTCACCGGCTGCGCGGTCGCTGGCGTCGCCGCGACCGACAGCGCCGCGAGCATCACGCTTCGCGGCGGCGAACGGCGTCACGCGGCGCATGTGGTCGTCGCCAACGGGATCGCGGCGGCGGAGTTGATCGATGGCGTGTCACTCGAAGCCAAGAAGGGGCATCTGCTGATCACGGATCGTTATCCGGGCACGATCAGGCATCAGGTGGCGGAACTCGGGTATATCAAGAGCGCGCATCACGCGCGCGGCGTGTCGGTGGCGTTCAACGCGCAGCCGCGGCCGACGGGACAGATTTTGATCGGCTCTTCGCGGCAGTTCGGCAATGTCGATCCGGCCATCGATGCCCGGGTGCTCGCGCTCATGCTCAGACGCGCGTCGCGGTTTTTGCCGGGCATCGGCGCGCTCAACGCGATTCGCGCGTGGACCGGTTTGCGCGCGGCGACGCCGGACGGCATGCCACTGATCGGCCCGGCGCGGTATGCGGGCGATCGGTTGTGGCTTGCGGCCGGGCATGAAGGGTTGGGCGTCACGACTTCGCTCGGCACGGCCGCGTTGCTGGCGGATCAGATTCTCGGCGCGATGCAAGCGCCTTACTCGGCTGCGTTTTCGCCGCAGCGGTTTGCGCGGGAGCCTGTCGATGGTTGAGAGCGCGCGCTTGCCGCTTGCGTGGCCGCTTTGGCTTCGCAAGCTCGCAAGCAGGAATGCCTCGACGATTGCTGCCGGGCGTGGCGCCATCGACGGCGAAGCGCCGGTTCCGCTCGCGCTCTTACAAGATCATCCAGATGGCTGAAACCGTCCGCATCTTCATCGACGGTGAAGCGCTCGACGTCGCCGCTTTCACCACCATCGCCGCCGCGCTCGCGATGCGCTCGATCGGAGGCACGCGCCGCTCTGTTTCGGGAGAGCCGCGCGCCGCGCTCTGCGGAATGGGCGTCTGCCAGGAGTGCCGCGTCGTCGTGGCGGGCCGCGCGCATGTGCTCGGCTGTCAGACGTTGTGTGACGAAGGCCTCGTCATCCAGACGATGGCGACGCCGCGATGACGCCCGAAATGTTCGATATCGCGATCGTCGGCGCGGGGCCGGCGGGGCTCGCGGCGGCGCAGGAAGCCGCGCGCGCGGGCGCGCGGGTCGCGCTCATCGACGATAACCCGCGTCCCGGCGGTCAGATCTGGCGGCAAGGTCCGCAGGCAGCGCTCGCCGATCCACTTCGTCACTGGCTCGCCGATACCGCCACGCGCCCGAATCTCACACGCTTGAGCGCAACCAAAGTGGCCGCCGTCTCCGGCGACAAGCGGCTCTTGCTGGAGCAGCAGACGGCATCGCTCGAAATCGCATGGTCGAAGCTGATTCTCGCGACCGGCGCGCGGGAGCGTCTGTTGCCGTTCGAGGGCTGGACGTTGCCCGGCGTCACGGGCGCGGGCGGCTTGCAGGCGCTCATCAAGAGCGGGATGCCGGTGCGCGGGCAGCGCGTCGTGGTGGCGGGAAGCGGTCCGCTACTGCTCGCCGCCGCCGATACCGCGCGCCGTCATGGCGCCGAAGTTCTCGCGGTCATCGAGCAGGCGCGTTTTGGGCGCATCGCGCGTTTTGTCGCGTCACTTGCGGTGACGCCCGCGAAGCTCGCGCAGGCCATGGCGCTTGGAACGGCGGGCTATCGGACGGGCGGTGTCCTCGTGAAGGCGCACGGGCGTGAGCGCGTCGAAGCTGTCACGATCCGCACTGGCAGTCGGGAGCGAATCATCGAAGCCGATCGCATTGCGTGCGGTTACGGGCTCGTGCCGAATACGACGCTCGCGCAGGCGCTAGGCTGCGCATTCGCCGATACCGCCGCCCTTTGCGTCGACGACACTCAGCGCACTTCGCTCGATGCGGTGTTCGCCGCCGGAGAATGCACGGGCATCGGCGGCATGGAGCTGGCGCGCGTCGAAGGATTGATTGCGGCGCGCGCGGCGCTGGGGCTCGCCATCGACATGCGTCTCGTGCGCGAACGCAGGCGCTGGCGTGCGTTTGCCGGGCGCGTCGAGCGCGCTTTCGAGCTGGGTGCCGCCGCACGCACGCCGCCATCCGCCGACACGCTCATATGCCGCTGCGAGGACGTGCGCTTTGGCGACGTCGCGGCGCATGCCAATTGGCGCGATGCGAAGCTGCAGACGCGCTGCGGTATGGGCGCGTGCCAGGGACGCATTTGCGGCGAGGCGGCGTCGGTGTATTTCGGCTGGGAACGCCCGATGACGCGTCCACCGTTCGCGCCAGTTCGCATCGATACATTGATGGCGGAACTCGACGAAGGCGCGGTGGATTGAGGTCTTGGCGGCCGATGAACCGCGTACTAGCGTGATGAAGCCGTGCCGCGATACGCTTGACGCCAACGCCAACGCCAACGCCAACGCCAACGCCAACGCCAACGCCAACGCCAACGCCAACTTCAAGAACCGACGCCCGCTCACGCATGAGCCGCCATGCGAGACAGACGCCACGCTCAATTTTGTCCCGATGCACGCGCTCCTATAATCACCCGCATCGCGCTCAAAGAAAGCCCACCGAAAACGCATGCCAACCTCGCCCGGCCTTCCCGACGAAGAACCCGCAGCCGATGCCTCGCCTGCATCGACGCTCGGCGCCATGCTCGCGCACTTCGCGCTGCTCGCGCCGGTGTTCGACGCGATGCCCGACATCGTGTTCTTCGTGAAAGATCGCCACGCGCGCTACGCGATGGTCAACCGCACCCTCGCGCGCCGCTGCGGCCACAAGGACGACAAGTCCGCGCTGCTCGGCCGAACCGCCGAGGACGTTTTTCCGAGCCGCTTCGGGCGCATCTATACGGCGCAGGATCAGGCGATCATCGCGCAGGGCACTCAGCTTATCGATCAACTCGAATTGCATCTGTATCCCGGCCGCGAGCCCGGCTGGTGCATGACCTGCAAACAGCCGCTGCACGATGCGACGGGCAAAATCGTGGGTCTCGCGGGTATTTCGCGCGATCTGCAAGCGGCCGAAGGCACGCATCCGGCCTATAGCCGGCTCGCGGCGGTCGTGCAGCACATCCAGGAAAATTTCGTGCAGCCGCTCAACATGCGGCAACTCGCGCAGATGGCGAACATGTCGATCGCGCAGCTCGAACGATATTTCCACAAGGTCTTTCACCTGACACCGCGCCAGGTATTGCTGAAGACGCGGCTCGATGCCGCCACCGCACTGCTCGTCTCGAACGACAACAAGGTGACGGACGTGGCAGCGTTATGCGGCTACACCGATCACAGCGCCTTTACGCGGCAGTTCAAGGCGACGGTCGGAATTACGCCGACGGAATATCGCGCGCTGTTGCAGACGTCGCAGGCGCCGCAGCCGTCTTCCACGCGCCCCGATTCCGCCGCGAACCTAAATGTCTGATGAGAAATCGGGGCATGGCTGCGGTTTTAATTACACGGTCGTGCGGCTTTACCGGCCGGTGCGCCACTAGAAAAACGCTGAAACCGCCGCCAGTCAAGGGTCTGCGGGCGAAGCCGCAGACCGGTCCGGTTCTTGCTCGATTTCGGTGCGCCGAGACCGGCATTACCCCCGTTGTCCCGGCGCGAGACATACTGCGCGGCATTCCGCACCGGTGCACGCGCAGCATAGAACACGGTGCGTTCGGAATTCCCGCCGCGTTTTCTTGTCAACGTATGCTTGGTGCGCGCAGTCGACGCAAGGTTGCCCAGGCAGTCAGGAGCGGCGAGCCGTGGAGACCGTGCGCGAGAATTCCGTTTTAGGCAGTCGAAAAGAACATCATGAACGAAGTAGCAAGACTGGGGCACACGCGGATCGTGCTGGTCGAAGACGATCCCGAAAGCAGGGCATCACTGCAAATTTTGCTGGAAGAAGAAGGCGCCGATGTGATCGCCGTAGCCGACGCCGAAGACGGCGCGGAAGCCGCGATCCGGAATCTTCCCGATGCGGTGATATGCGATCTCGACCTTCCCGGAATGGACGGTTTCTACCTCGTGCAACGTTTGCGCGACCACGAAATACGGGGCAATCTCCCGCCTTCCGTGGCCATCGCGCTGACGGGACACGACGGCGACGAATACCGATTACGAAGTATTGGCGAAGGATTCCAGCATTTCATGACGAAGCCCGCGCATCCCGATGAACTGGTGGCGCTGATTCAAGACGCGCTGTCGGCACGTGTGGTGACTTGAATTCGCGTTTGTCTTGCGCGAGCGGCGTCGGCTGCAAGCGCAAGACAGCGGGAAAAGGCAGGCGATAAGCGGCTACGAGCGGTCGCGATTGCGGGCGCGCGTTGCGCCGGTAATGACGGCGATGCCGAGCAGGATGACGGCTACGATGGCGATCGTATGTTGCGACACGTGCATGGCAACGAGCCCCCACGCTACGCCGCCGATGAAAATCAGCCAGCCCACCAGATAAATGATCAGCGTCACGGTTTCTCCTGTTGTCCTGTGTGCGTGTGAAAGAGATGCGCCCTCGGGCGCGCGGACATCATCCTTCGACGTATGCTCGCGTGGTGTCGGCTTGCAAGTCGCATACCAACGCTCACGATAACAATACGAGGCAACAGCGTGCTCACCGTCCATCACCTCAATAATTCCCGCTCGCAACGCGTCCTCTGGATGCTCGAAGAACTCGGCGTCCCGTATGAGCTGAAGCGTTACGAGCGCGATCGCAACACCATGCTCGCGCCGCCCGAATTACGCGCCGTGCATCCGCTCGGCAAGTCGCCGGTCATCACGGATGGCGCGCAGACCATTGCGGAATCGGGCGCCATTCTCGAGTATCTCGTCGATCGCTACGGCGAAGGGCGTTTCTCGCCGCCGCATGGCGCATCGCCGGAACGCGTGCGCTTCAACTACTGGATGCATTACGCCGAAGGCTCGGCCATGCCGCCGTTGCTGCTCAAACTCGTGGCCTTGCGCATCGGCAGCGCGAAGATGCCGTTCTTCGTGAAGCCGATCGGCCGCCGGATCGCGCAGACCATGCAGACCAGTTTCATCGATCCGCAATTGAAGCTGCACTTCGGTTATATCGAAAGCGAACTCGCGAAGTCCGAATGGTTCGCGGGCGACACCTTCAGCGCCGCCGACGTGCAAATGAGCTTTCCGCTCGAAGCCGGCAGTCAGCGCGCGGGCGCGAAGAGCCTGCCGCATGTGCGCGCGTTTCTCGAACGCATTCACGCGCGGCCTGCCTATCAGCGTGCGCTCGAGCGCGGCGGCCGTTACGATCTCGCGGGATAGCGTCGGATAGCGCCCGACGCTTCGGCGCGCGCCGTTGCGTACAATGAAGCGCGACTTCATCGCAGATGCAACCAAGCTCCAAGGCAAGCATGGCTCGAATCGTTCCCGACGACTGGAAGAACCTGGAAGCAACCGGCGCAGCGGCCCGCGAGCTCGAAACGCTCGCGCTGCTGGAAAAGCTGCCCGAGGACTATACGGTGTATCACGGCGTGCACTGGACGCGCGTCAACGAAGGCTTCTCCGTCTTCGGCGAAGCGGATTTCGTGGTGGTCGCGCCATCGGGCCGCGTGCTGATGATCGAGCAGAAAGCCGGTTTCCTGCGCGAGACCAGCGCGGGGCTCGTGAAGGTCTACTTGCAGAAGGAACGCAACGTCGCCATTCAACTTGCGCGCACGCTGGAAAATCTGCATCGGCGCTTTACGGCGGCGTTCGGCGCGGGAACGTATCGCATCGAGGAACTGCTGTATTGCCCCGACTACACGGTGAAGGACGCGGCCATCGCCGGCGTGCCGCCCGGACGTATCGTCGATGCAAGCCGCAAGGCGCAACTGCCGAAAGTCGTGCTGGAGATTCTGCCGCCCGACGAGCCGCGCTTCGAGTCGGCCGCGCGCATCCATCACTTTCTCGCCGATGAACTCTCGCTCACGCCCGATACCAACGCGCTCGTCGGCGCAGCCAACACGCTCGTCACGCGCCTTTCAGGCGGTTTGGCGACATGGGCGCGCCGGCTGGAGTTTTCGCCGTTTCGCTTGCGCGTGATCGCAACCGCCGGCGCGGGCAAGACGCAACTCGCCGTGCGCGTCATGCGCGACTCGCTCGCGGCGGGCAAGAGCGTGCTGTACGTATGCTTCAACCGGCCGCTCGCGGATCATATCCGCGCGATTGCGCCGAAAGAGGCGAGGATCGCGAATTATCATCAGCTGAGCGCCTCGGTGGCGCGCGATGCCGGCAGTCCGCCCGACTTCTCCCAGCCCGATGTCTTCGCGACGCTCGAAGAACGCTTCGCCGCCGTGCCCGTGCCCGAGCACTGGAAGACGGATGTGTTGATCGTTGACGAAGGACAGGATTTTCAGCCGGGCTGGGTCGAACCGCTGAAACGGTTGCTGAATCCGGACGGCGCGTGGTGGTGGCTCGAAGATCCGATGCAGAACCTGTATCTGCGCGAGCCCGTGCCGCTGCCCGGCTGGACCATTCTGCGCGAGACGACCAATTACCGCAGTCCGCGCGATCTTCTGGGCTTCATCCGCAAGATCGTCGGTCCGGGCGCGCGACTGGATGCGGGCAGTCCGTTCGATGGCTCGGACGTGACTATCGCCACCTACGAGAACGGCCATTCCGACGAAGTGATCGAGGCGACCAAGCGCGCCATCACGCAGGCGCTCTCACTCGGCTTTCGCAAGCAGGACATCGCGGTTCTGTCGTTTCGCGGGCGCGAGGGTTCGGCGCTCACGCCCGTCGATCATCTCGGGCCGCATCGGTTGCGCGCGTTCACCGGCACGTACGATCTGTTCGGCAATCCGGAGTATCGCGATGGCGACGTGCTGCTCGAATCGATCTATCGCTTCAAGGGACAATCCGCGCCGTGCGTGATCCTCACCGAAGTCGACTTCGACGTGCTCGATGAACAAGCCGCGCGCAAAGTCTTCGTCGGCGCGACGCGCGCGACCATGAAGCTGATCGTGGTCGCGTCGGAGCGGGCGGCAGCCGCCATCGAAACGCTGCCATAAAGCAATGTCCGTCATAGCCGCCAAACCTGCCGCGCCCGGCATGCCCGGAAGGCCGTGGTTTCGCCGTTTCTGGTACGCGGCGCTGATCGTGCTCGCGGTGGCACCGCCTATCGGCGCGGTCGGCTACATGCTGTATTCGGGGCTGTTGGCGCGCGATTCGCATCGCTTCGCGCTGCCTTACGACGGTCTCTATTGGGACGCGGCGCAATTTCAGATCGACTACGAGCGTTTCGAGAGCCAGGTGCTGCTGTTCCGTGGCGGAATCGATGAAGACGCCGATGCCGTGCGCGCAAGCTACCGGCAGCTACGCGCGCGGCTGAAGCAGGTCGCGGAATCGAACGATCTGCTCGCCGGACACGACACGCTGCGCAATCGTCAGCAGGAAATTCTCCGGCAGATCGACACCGCGCTCGGCTCCGTCGAAACCGATGTAGAGGCATTGCGCGCCGACCATCAACGCACGCTGCGCACCATCGGCGTGTTGCGGCAGAACGCACCCGCCGTCGCGGAACTCGCGAGCGGCCGGCGTCTGATGGAAATCGTCGGGCGCGATTCCGTGGTGCGCGACTTCGAAAAGAAGCGCACGTATCTGATCTACGGTGGCATTCTGCTTGGGCTTTTATCGGCGGCGGCCACGGCGCTATTGCTGTTCAACGGCTACCGGCGCACGCGTCTCATCGAGCAGCAACGCGCCGCGCTCAGCGCCGAGCATCAGGCGACCCGCGCCGCGCGCGAGGCGGGCGTCGCGAAAGACACGTTCCTCGGCATGATCAGCCACGAACTGCGCACGCCGCTGCACGCCATCGTCTCGTCGGTCGAGCTTCTCGGGCTGAATCTGCGCGCCGAGGCGGATCGCAAGATCATTCAGCGGCTCGAAGCAGGCGCGCGCCATCTCGAAGCGCAGATGCGCGATCTCACCGACTACGCGCGTCTCGGCGCGGGCAAGCTCGAACTGCGCATGGCCGTGTTCGATCCCGCCGAACTGCTCGATTCGATCGTCGATGCCAACACGCCCGCGGCCAACGCGAAAGGTCTTGCGTTACGCGGCGGATTCGAAGGCGCGCGCGGGCCGCTCGAATCGGACCCGCATCGCGTGCGGCAGATCGTGACCAACCTCGTGACCAATGCCGTCAAATACACGGAGGCAGGTTCCATCGACGTGCATTTCGTGCGCGCCGACAAGCGCCTCGACATCTCCGTGGTGGATACCGGCCCCGGCATCTCGCGCGAACAATTGCCGCTCATCTTTCAGGAGTTCACGCAACTGGATTCATCCAGCACGCGGCGCTTCGACGGCGCGGGCATGGGCCTCGCGGTCGTGCGCGGCCTGGTGAATTTGCTGGGCGGGACGATCGAGGTATCGAGCGAAGTCGGGCAGGGCGCGGCGTTTCGCGTAAGTCTGCCGGCGGTATCGGTGGACTACTTGCCGGAGCCGCGCGATGAAGCGATGGAAACGCCCGCCAGCGGCAGATCGCGCGTCCTCGTGATCGACGACCACGAAGCGATCCGCGATTCATTGACGGAAATGCTCACGCACCTGGGTTATTGGACAGTCGCAATGCCCGATGTGGACAGCGCGCTCGCATGGCTGCGCGCCAACGACGCCGATGTGATCCTCGCCGACCTGCACATGCCGGGCAAGGACGGCTACTCGTTCGCCAACGAATACCGCGCGCGCCTTTCGCCGGGCGCGAGCGTGCCGATCATCGCGGTGAGCGCCTACGCGCCGGAACTCGTCGACCCGCGCGCGGCGATTCTCTTCTTCGATTATTTGCTGAAGCCCGTGCGCTATGACGTGCTGAAAGGCGCCGTGCACCGCGCCGTGACGGTGCGGCGGCGCGCGGCGTGAGCGGACTCAACTACGCAAAAGCCGCTTGGAAAGATCCGCGACGAGAATGCCGAGCCGCGCCGGTTTTTCGAAACACGTCACGTTGTAGTCGCGAATCACCTGGCTGATTTCGGACTCGCTCGCCTTGCCGGTGGTTAATTCGCCTGTCAGCACGAAGATGGGCGCATCCGGATTGTCCGACTCCCGCACGTCGCGGATGGCGCCGGCTGACGTGTGTACGCCGAACAGCCAGTCGATCACCACGGCATCGAACACCTGCACTTGCAGCGCTTCGTGGAACGCGTCGAGCCCGTAGTAAGCCATCGCCGTGAAGCCGCTGAATTCCAGATAGTCGTGCAGATTGTCGGCGGAAGCGTGATCGTCGTCGACCACGGCGATGATCGGCTTCTCGATATCCGCGCGGCGCGGCAGGATCTCGATCTTGTGGACGTCGAACGCTTCGTGAAGCAGCACGCCTTCGTGACGCGAGACGATCCAGCGGTTATTCAGCTTCTGCGCGATGAAGTCGGGCCGGCTGCCCGCGTCCAGCGCATTTCCGACCCATGTCATGCAGGGAATTTCCAGCGAGCCGATCTTGAGCACCGCGTCGTGCGCCGTGCCTTCACTCTCGTCGGCGCGCGTGTCGATGGGTTCGAAGAGCTTGAGCGCGGCTTCGTCGAACGCGTCCGCGACCTTGCGAATTTGCGCGAGCGTCCACGGGCTGTTACCGCGCAGTTTGCGGTGCCCTTGCGAAAAACTCAGGTCGAGGATGCGGCACAGTTCCGCGGTTTGCTGCCGCTTGCCAATACCGTGGCGGGCCATGAGCTCACGCACGCGCTCAGCGACGGCGAGCGATTCCGATGAAGACGTTTCAGTGACCATACAGCCAAATGCGTAGAGGGGTGTCGACAAGGAAGCGGTTCGCGCGAGGCAAGACGCCTGAGTGCCACATTGTAAAGGGCGCGGCTAAGCGAACTCAAAACGGACCGGCGGACGATCGACAATGAGCTTGCATTTTACTTTCGTGCGATTGCTGCCGTCGTTCGTTGGCGCTCATTGAAGATCGTGGTTTACGAGGCGTGCGTAAGTGTTGCCGATCGACCCGCCAGGGGCGTCGGATCGGCGTCGCGAGCCGCGACGCTCGATTGCGCAACCGGCATCGGTTGCGCCGGTTTCAGGCAAATGCGGACGCGGTTTGGCGCGCGGATTTTTGCACGACGGGCATTTCATCGAGCAGCGTGGAAAGCTGGCTTTCGGCGTCGCGTCCACTGAATTCGCGCAAGGTGGCAAGCAGCGTGCGCCACGGCGCGGGCCAGCGCGTCTCGCGGACGCAGTGTCCGGTTGCATCTGTGATGCGCAGTAGCGTGGTGTCGGGGAAGTACGTGAGCGTGACGGGCATTCCGTCGAGTACGCAAGTGGCAGTGCAGGCTTTCGGTGTGAACATGCTTTCTTATGTGAGTAATGTTCGGGCGCGGCCCGATTTATCGTCTGGTCAATGCGACCGTGAGAGCCACAGCAACGCGCGTTCCCGACGATGGCTGCGAACGCTACTTGAGCATTCGGAATCGGCTCCGTCTTAAAAAGTCGCTTCGATATTTAAACGACGTTTTGCGAAGTTGGGGATAAGTTGACCGAGATTATCGCTTTATACTGCGACGTAGCCAGTTTAAGGAGGTTCTCGTGTTCGTCGCTATTCTTCTTTTTAGCCCAATCGGCATCGCCGCTTTATTTGCCTTTGCCATGTTCGCCGACCGCGCCTTTCACGACCAGCACTTGGAAAGGTCTGGGACTGCGGTCCACCCCGAGACACCTCGGCGCATGTTCAAACTTCGCTTACGCGACGCAAAACCCGCTCGCCGATAAGCCAGCCGATCCGCTTTCGCTATCGAACGATTGCCCTTTCGAATTGTTGCGCTATTGCCGTGGGACTATAGTGCGTCTCACGGCATTCATTTCTTGCATGAATGACGCAACAACAAGGAGACGAAAGGATGAACCGGATCGATCTGGCGGGCCGCACGGTGGTTGTCACAGGCGGCGCGCGCGGCATTGGCCTCGCGGTGGCGGAACGGGCGCTCGAATCGGGCGCGGATGTCGTGCTGTGGGACGTCGACGGCGAACGGCTGCAACGCACGACTGCGGAACTCTCCGCCAAGCATGAAGACCGCAAGGTGAGCGACGCAGTCGTCGAACTCACCGATGAAGCCTCTATCGAGGCGGCCGTCCAGAAAGCGCTCGCCGCACACGGCCATATCGATGTCCTCGTGAACAACGCAGGCATCACCGGCGGCAACGGCACGACCTGGGAACTCGCTCCCGATGTCTGGCGCCGCGTCGTCGATGTCAATCTGATCGGGCCGTATCTCACTTGCCGCGCCGTCGTTCCGCACATGCTGAAGGCGGGTTACGGGCGCATCGTCAACGTGTCGTCCATCGCGGGCAAGGAAGGCAACCCGAACGCCTCGCACTACAGCGCGTCGAAGGCCGGGCTGATCGGGCTCACCAAGTCGCTCGGCAAGGAACTCGCGGGCAAGGGCATTCTCGTCAACGCGGTCACGCCGGCCGCCGCCAAAACCGAAATCTTCGATTCGATGTCGCAGCAGCACATCGACTACATGCTGTCCAAAATTCCGATGAACCGCTTTCTTCAGCCGCAGGAAGCCGCGTCGCTGATTCTCTGGCTCTCGTCGGAAGACTGCGCGTTCAGCACGGGCTCGGTGTTCGATCTGTCGGGCGGACGCGCGACTTATTGATATCGCCGTGATTGCTCGATCGCCATCATAAAAAAGCAAGGCGACCTGGAGAGAGACATGAATGACTCCGTTAGCGCGGAAGGCGCCGTCACGTCCCGCGTGATGCGCCGGCTGCTGCCGTTTCTGCTGCTCATGTATGTGCTCGCGTTTCTGGACCGCGCGAACATCGGTTTCGCGCAGAAGGCGCTGCAGCAGGACACCGGCCTCACCAATGCCGCGTTCGCGTTCGGCGCGGGCGTGTTCTTCGTCGGCTACGCAATCTTCGAGGTGCCGAGCAATCTGCTCTTGCATCGCGTGGGCGCGAAGCTGTGGATGTGCCGCATCATGGTGACGTGGGGTCTTGTTTCGGCGGCGATGTCCTTCGCGCACAACGCCACGACCTTCTACACGTTGCGCTTTCTGCTCGGCGTGGCGGAAGCCGGATTCTTTCCCGGCATCGTCTATTACTTGACGCGCTGGTTCCCGCAAAGCGCTCGGGCGCGTGCGCTCGGCGTGTTTTACTTCGGCGCGCCGCTCGCGTTCATCTTCGGTGCGCCTTTGTCCGGATTGCTGCTGGACTTGCACGGCGCGCTCGGCTTTTCGGGCTGGCAATGGCTCTTTCTGGTCGAAGGCTTGCTCGCGTCGATCGTCGGTGTCTGGGCGTTCTGGTATCTCGACGACGACCCCGCCCGCGCACGCTGGCTCACTCAGGATCAACGCGCGCTGCTCGTCGCGCGTCTCGATGACGACGCCCGCAACGCGTCATCGCACGGACCGCGTGGCGTGCTGGCGGCGCTCATCGATCCGCGCGTGCTGGTCTTGTGCTGCGCGTATTTCCTGATCCAGGCAGCCGTCTATGGCGTGGTGTTCTATCTGCCGCAACAAGTGTCCGCGCTGCTCGGAACCAAGGTCGGCTTTCGTGTCGGACTCGTGACCGCGTTGCCGTGGGTGGCGGCCGTCATCGTCACGTGGATCGTGCCGCGTTATGCGGATCGCACCGGCAAGCATCGCGTGTGCGCTATCGCGTTGCTCGTGATGTCGGGCGTCGCGATCGTCGTGTCGGGCATCGCGGGAACGCCGGTGGTATCGCTTTTCGCGCTGTGTTGCGCCGCGAGCGGATTCATCGCCGCCCAGCCGCTCTTCTGGACGTTCCCGACGCGTTATCTCACTGGCGCGGCCGCGGCGGCCGGCATCGCGCTCATCAACTCGTTGGGCGGCCTCGGCGGATTCTTTGCACCGATGGCCCGCACCGCCGCGGAAGCCGCATTCCATTCGACCAGCGCCGGACTCATGGTGCTCGGCGCGGCGAGCGTCCTGGCCGCGCTCGTGATCGTCGCCTTCGTGCGCGTGCCGCAGCGCGACGCCTCGCGCGATGCCCGCGCCAAACCCGCCAGCGCATCCTGAACAACAACGCCTTCAAACGGAGACAGACACTCATGTCCATGCCCACCATTCGCCAAGTGCGCGCTTTCACCGTTCGCGGCGGCGGCGCCGATTATCACGATCAGGGCGCTAACCACTGGATCGACGATCACATCTCGACGCCGATGGCGCGTTATCCCGAGTATCGCCAGAGCCGTCAGTCGTTCGGACTGAACGTGCTCGGCTCGCTCGTCGTGGAGATCGAGGCAAGCGATGGCACGGTCGGCTTCGCGGTGACGACGGGCGGCGAGATCGGCGCATTCATCGTCGAGAAGCATCTGGCGCGCTTCCTCGAAGGGCAGCGCGTGACGGACATCGAAAAGATGTGGGATCAGATGTATTTCGCGACGCTGTACTACGGGCGCAAGGGCATCGTGCTCAACGCGATATCGGGTGTCGATCTGGCGTTGTGGGATCTGCTCGCGAAGGTGCGCCAGGAACCCGTGTTCCAGTTGCTCGGCGGACCGGTGCGGGATGAACTCCAGTTCTATGCAACCGGCGCGCGGCCGGATCTCGCCAAGGAGATGGGATTTATCGGCGGCAAGATGCCTTTGCAGCATGGACCGGCCGAAGGCGAGGAAGGGCTCGCGAAGAACATCGCCAAACTGGCCGACATGCGCTCGAAAGTCGGTGACGACTTCTGGCTCATGTTCGACTGCTGGATGAGCCTCGACCTCAACTACGCGAAGCGCCTCGCGAACGCGGCGCGCGAGTATGGCCTGAAATGGATCGAAGAGGCGCTGCCGCCCGACGATTACTGGGGCTATGCCGAACTGCGCCGCGCGGTGCCAGGCGGCATGATGGTGACGACGGGCGAACACGAAGCCACGCGCTGGGGTTTTCGCATGCTCTTCGAGATGGGCTGCGCGGACCTCGTGCAGCCGGATGTCGGCTGGTGCGGCGGCATCACGGAACTCATCAAGATATCGGCGCTCGCGGATGCGCATAACGTGCTCGTGGTGCCGCACGGTTCGTCGGTGTATAGCTATCACTTCGTGGTGACGCGTCACAACTCGCCGTTCGCCGAGTTCCTCATGATGGCCGAGAAAGCCGATCAGGTCGTGCCGATGTTCACGCCCTTGCTGCTCGACGAACCCGTTCCGGTGAACGGCCGCATGAAGGTGCCGGAGACGCCGGGCTTCGGCGTGCGGCTGAATCCCGAATGCGCGTTGACGCGTCCGTACACTCATTGAAGGAAACGTTCATGCTGTTGAAAGACAAAGTGGTGATCGTGACGGGCGGCTCGCGCGGCATCGGCCGGGCGATCGCGCTGGCGAGCGCGCGCGAAGGCGCGAACGTTGCGATCAACTATTGGGGCGACAACGACAAGTCGTACGGCAAGGGCTACGCGGTCGAGTCGATCCTGCGCGAGATCGAGGCGCTCGGCCGTCGCGCGATTGCGGTCGAAGGCAATGTCGCCGAACACGAGACCGGCCGCGAACTCGTGCGCCGAACGGTGGACGCCTTCGGGCGCGTCGACGTGCTGTCGAGCAACGCGGGCATCTGTCCGTTCCATGCGTTTCTCGACATGCCGCCATCGGTCTATGAAACCACGGTCGCGGTGAACCTGAACGGCGCGTTCTACGTGACGCAGGCCGCGGCGAATCAGATGAAGGATCAAGGCACGGGCGGCGCGATCATCGCGACGAGTTCGATCAGCGCGCTCGTCGGCGGCGGCATGCAGACGCATTACACGCCGACCAAGGCGGGTGTGCATTCGCTGATGCAATCGTGCGCCATCGCGCTCGGCCCTTACGGCATCCGCTGCAATTCGGTGATGCCGGGCACCATCGCCACCGACCTCAACGCCGAAGACTTGTCCGATACGGAAAAGCGCGCCTATATGGAAAAGCGCATTCCGCTTGGAAGACTCGGTGAACCGGACGATGTGGCGCAGTGCGTCGTGTTTCTGGCATCGGATCGCGCGCGTTACGTGACGGGCGCGTCGCTGCTCGTGGATGGCGGTCTCTTCGTCAACCTGCAGTGACCGCGAGCGACGACGCCGAATACTTGCGCAACAGCGCGATGAAGTATTCGGCGGGTTCGGAGAGCGTCTCGAACTTGCGGCGCAGCAAGCCGAAGCCCGACAGACTCTTGCCGATTTCAATGGGCAGTTCCACCAGCAATTGCGCGCGCAGATAATCTCGCACGACGGATTCCGGCAGCATTGCGACGGCGTCGCTGTTTTGCAGCAGTTGCAGCGTCGCGAAGATGGACGCGCATTCCACGATATCGGCAGGCGTGGTGAGCCCGGCACGCGCGAGTTCATCCTCGAAGAGATGACGCGCGGGACTCGTGATCGGCTGGAGGATCCACGGCCAGCCGACGAGTGTATCGAGCGCGAGCGTCGTCTTCGAAACGAGTGGATGTCTGGCGCGCACGACGAGCCGCATGGCTTCGCGCGCAAGCGGTTCGAAATCGAAGTCGTTGTGCTGCAAAGGCGTGGTGAGACGGCCGAGCGCGAGATCGACTTCGCGGCGATGCAGCAGTTGCACGACCTGGTCGCTGGTTTCGCCGAGGATGCGCACGTTGAGCAGCGGCCGCTCCGACTTGAGTTCGGTGACGGCCATGGCGAGCACGTCGGGCGCGGCGCCCATGATCGCGCCGACCGTGAGTTGGCCATGTCCGCCACGGCGTTTGTTGTCGAGGTCGTCGGCGAAGCGGGTGAGGTCGGCAAGCGAGCGGCGCGCGTAGGCGAGCGCGGACATGCCGAGCGGCGTTGGCTGCATGCCGCGCGCGTTGCGCTCGAAGAGCAGGAAGCCGAACGCTTCCTCGATATCGGCCAGCATGCGGCTCGCGCTCGGCTGCGCGACGTTGATGGCGTCGGCGGCCTGGTGCAGATTGCGCGCGTCGTCGAGCGCGACGAGCAGCGCCAGATGCTTGAATTTCAGGCGATTGATGAGCGCCACCTGTGAGACGTTCTGATTCATTGTCGGTCCGCGGTGATGCAACGCAGTAGCTTCAAACCGATACGCATTTGCGATCGGCCAATCCTTCTTTCGGATTGTCGTGTTATCGGTCGGCGAATTATAGTCGCAGCACAACGAGCCGCGAACATTCGGGCTCACTAAACAAAATCAGGCGGTCTGCCATGGAGACAATGGCATTTCGCATGACCCTGAAGCCGGGCATGCGCGAGGAATACGAGAAGCGCCATCGCGAGATATGGCCCGAACTGGCCGATGCGCTCGTTGCAGCGGGCATCCGCGACTACTGGATTTTTCTCGACGAAGCGACCGGACATCTGTTCGCGACCTACAAACGCACCGGCACGCATTCGACCGACGCGTTGCCGCACTTGCCCATCATGCGCAAATGGTGGGACTACATGGCCGAGCTGATGGAAACGCATGCGGACAACGCGCCTGTTGCCGTGCCGCTTGCGCCCGTCTTTCATCTTCCGTAATCGCGCATTTCCAAGCTCGTGAGGAACACCATCATGCAGGTCGTCGATCCGCATATCCACTTGTGGGATTTGTCCACGCATCACTATCCGTGGCTGGCGAATCCGCAGACATCGTTTGTCGGCGACGCGCGCGATTTGAAGCATGACTATCTGCTCGCCGATCTGTTGCGCGATGCCGGCGACATCGAAGTGCTGAAGATCGTGCACGTCGATGCGAACCACGATCCCGCCGATCCTGTCGAGGAAACGCGCTGGCTGCAAGGACTCGCCGACGACACAGGCCGCGGCATGCCGAACGGCATCGTGGCGGGCGCGGATTTATCGGCCGACGATGCGCCCGCCGTGCTCGAAGCGCACGCGGCCTTCGCCAACACGCGCGGCATCCGGCAGATTCTCAACGTGCATGAAAATCCGTTGTATGACTACGTCGGGCGGTACTTCATGCACGAGCCTCGGTGGCGCCGGAACTTCGCGTTGCTCGAGCGCTTCGGCATGTCGTTCGACTTGCAGCTTTATCCGTCGCAGATGAACGATGCCGCGCAACTCGCGCGCGAACATGCAAACACGCAGTTCATCGTCAATCATGCGGGGATGTTCGTGGACCGGTCTTCGGTCGAAGGATATCGCGCGTGGCGCGACGGCATGCGTGCGCTCGCGGCTTGTCCGAACGTCGCGGTGAAGCTGAGCGGCTTCGCCATGCTCGATCACGAATGGACAGTGGAGAGCTTCCGGCCGTATGTGCTCGAAACCATCGATACCTTCGGCGTCGGCCGCGCGATGTTCGCATCGAACTTCCCGGTCGACAGGCTTTTCGGTACTTACAAACAGCTGTGGAACGCCTACGCGCAGATCGTGAGCGACGCGAGCGACAGCGAAAAGCAAGCACTATTCGTGCGTAATGCGGAGCGGATTTACCGCATTTGATAGCAACGTTCGACGACCGGAACTGGCGTCGGACTTGATCGAAGGCGTCGCGTGAAACTCGCGTAAGCGCTCAGGCGCAACGCCAAGGTCCACGGCGTTGCACAGGCCGGAGCAAGCGCCAGCTTCGGCCGACAAACAGGAGACAGCGCATGACAACCAACAAGCCGCCAAGACTCGAATTGCGGCACGCGAGCAAGGCGTTCGGCCGCGTGCGCGCATTGGGCGACGGCAGCCTGCAACTCTTCGCGGGCGAAGTCCACGCGTTGCTCGGCGAAAACGGCGCGGGTAAATCCACGCTCGTCAAACTGCTCGCCGGCGTGTATCAGCCGGATGCAGGCGAGATTCTCGTCGATGGCGAACCGCGCCGCTTCGCCAATCCCGCCGAGGCACGCGATGCCGGTCTCGCCGTCATCTATCAGGAGCCGACGCTGTTCGCGGACCTTTCCATCGCGGAGAACATCTACATGGGCCGGCAGCCGCGCGACCGGCTCGGACGCATACGCTACGACGAAATGCATCGCGAAGTCGATGCGTTGCTCGCGTCGCTCGGCGTGAACCTGCGCGCGCAACGGCTCGTGCGCGGCTTGTCGATCGCGGACCAGCAAGTGGTCGAGATCGCCAAGGCGCTTTCGCTCGACGCGAACGTGCTCATCATGGACGAGCCCACCGCCGCGCTCTCGCTAACGGAAGTGGAGCGGCTCTTCGCCATCGTGCGTGCGCTGCGTGAGCGCGATGTCGCGATCCTCTTCATCACGCACAGGCTCGACGAAGTCTTCGCGCTGACGCAGCGCATGACCATCATGCGCGACGGCATGAAGGTCTACGACGCGCTCACCAGCGACATGACCATCGATGCCATCGTGAGCAAGATGGTCGGCCGCGATCTCGACACGTTCTATCCGAAGGCGGACGTGCAGCCCGGCGACGTGCGTCTCTCCGTCCGCAACCTGACGCGCGAAGGCGTATTCAAGAACATTTCCTTCGATGTCCGCGCAGGCGAGATCGTCGCGCTCGCGGGCCTCGTCGGCGCGGGACGCAGCGAAGTCGCGCGCGCCATCTTCGGCATCGATCCGGTCGATGGCGGCGAAGTGAAGATCGCGGGGAAGGCGCTCGCCCTCGGCCATCCGGCGGCAGCGGTGCGCGCGGGCCTCGCGCTCGTGCCGGAGGATCGCCGCGCGCAAGGGCTCGCGCTGGAACTGAGCATCGCGCGCAATGCATCGCTCACCGTGCTCGGCCGCTTGATGCGGCACGGGCTCATCTCCGCGAAAAGCGAATCGACGCTCGCCGCCGACTGGGGCAAGCGCCTGCGCCTCAAGGCCGGCGATCTCGATGCGCCCGTCGGCACGCTGTCGGGCGGCAATCAGCAGAAGGTCGTGCTTGGCAAGTGGCTCGCGACGAATCCGAAGGTGCTCATCATCGATGAACCGACGCGCGGCATCGACGTGGGCGCGAAAGCCGAGGTGTATCGCACGCTCGCCGAACTCGTGAAAGAGGGCATGGCCGTGCTGATGATTTCAAGCGAGCTGCCCGAAGTGCTCGGCATGGCGGACCGCGTGCTCGTCATGCACGAAGGCCGTATCAGCGCCGACATTGCTCGCGCCGATGCAAACGAAGAACGGGTGATGAGCGCCGCGTTGGGCGCATCGCCGCAAACCCTGGGACGCGCCGCATGATGACACGACACTCTCCCACCATGCCCGCGCTGCCTGCCGCCGAAACGAAACGCGAGAGTCTCGCGGGTTCGATCGCGAAGAGTCGCGAGCTCACGCTCTTCATCGTGCTGCTCGTGCTGATTGGCGCGACCGCTGCGGTGAAGCCGGACTTCCTGAATCTGCAGAATCTGCGTGACGTGCTGCTGAATGTGTCGATCATCGGCTTGCTGACGGCGGGCATGACGATCGTCATGCTGATGCGGCATATCGATCTGTCGGTCGCGTCGATTGTCGGCGTGAGCGCCTATGCGGTCGGCAGCCTCTTCGTGATGAACCCGCACATGCCGGTGATCGTCGCGATGTTCGCGGGCATGGGCGTCGGGCTCGTGATCGGCGCGGTGAACGGCGCGCTCGTCACCTTCGGGCGCGTGCCGTCGCTCGTCGCCACGCTCTCGACGCTGTATATCGTGCGCGGCGCGGACTACGCGTGGGTCCACGGCGGCCAGATCAACGCGACGAGTCTGCCGGATAGCTTCGCCTCGATCGCAACCGGATCGCTGCTCGGCGTGCCGAATCTCGTGTTGATCGCGCTCGTCGTGCTGATCGCGTTGTCGGTGTATCTAAAGCAGTATCGCGGCGGCCGCGAGCATTACGCCATCGGCTCGAACCCCGAAGCCGCGCGTCTCGCGGGCATTCGCGTGGACCGCCGCGTGATGATCGGCTTCCTGCTGTCCGGCGCGATCGCCGGCCTTGCGGGCGTGCTGTGGCTTGCGCGTTTCGGCACCGTCGATGCCAGCACGGCGAAGGGCATCGAGCTGCAGGTGGTCGCGGCGGCGGTGGTCGGCAGCGTTGCGATCACGGGCGGCGTCGGCACGGTGGCGGGCGCGACGCTTGGCGCGCTGGTGCTGGGCGTCATCAACATCGCGCTCGTGGTGTTGCGCGTGTCGCCGTTCTGGCAGCAGGCCATTCAAGGCGCGCTGATCGTCGCGGCGATCGCGCTGGATACGTTGCTCGCGCGCTCGGTCGCGCGCCGCATGATGAGGAAACGCGATCATGGCTAAACCCGACTCGGCTCTTTCCACGGCAAAACGCCGTCATCTGCAATGGGAGGCGATGCTCGCCATCGTGCTGGTCGTCTCGCTGATCGGCGGACGCGTGCTTTCGCCGATGTTCCTTTCCGGCGCGAACCTCTCGAACATGCTCGCCGATTTCACCGAGATCGCGCTGATCGCCTTGCCGATGACGCTCATCATCGTCGCGGCGGAAATCGATTTGTCGGTGGCGTCGGTGCTGGGCGTGTCGAGCGCGTTGATGGGCGTGCTTTGGCACATGGGCTTGCCGATGCCGCTCGTCATCGCCATCGTGCTCGTCGCGGGCACGATGGCCGGGCTGCTCAACGGGCTCGTGATCGTGCGCTTCAATCTGCCATCGCTTGCTGTCACCATCGGCACGCTAGCGCTGTTTCGGGGTCTCGCTTACGTGTTGCTCGGCGATCAGGCCATCGCGGACTTTCCGGCGTCGTACACGTCGTTTGGCATCGATACCATCGCGGATACCTTCCTGCCGATGCCCTTCGTTCTCGTGATCGCGGGCGCGCTCGTCTTCACGGTGCTGTTGCAGGCGACGCCGTTCGGCCGCAACCTCTTTGCCATCGGCGCGAACCCCACGGCCGCGCAGTTTTCGGGCATCGACGTGGCGAAGACCAAGATCAGGCTCTTCATGCTGTCCGGCGCGATGGCGGCGCTCGCGGGCATCGTCTATACGCTGCGTTTCACCAGTGCGCGCGGCGACAACGGCGAAGGCTTCGAGTTGTCCGTGATCGCGGCGGTGCTGTTTGGCGGCGTGAGCATCTTCGGCGGACGCGGGTCGATGATCGGCGTGCTGCTGTCGCTCGTGATCATCGGCGTGCTGCGCAATGCGCTGACCCTCGCGGATGTATCGAGCGAAACACTGACTATCGTGACCGGGGCGCTGCTGCTGTCCTCGGTGCTAATTCCCAATCTGGTCGCGCGCTGGCGGGCCGCGCGTGAAAGACGCTTCATGGCGCAGACGTCGTAGGTGTTGAGGGCTGGTCGAGGGTGCATTGAAGAACGTTGATAACCAGCGCAACGGTTTGTCCAAAGGCAAAACTCGCGCGCAATGACAGGAGACATACATGAAAAAACCGTATCGATTCTCACGCGGGCCGGTGCTCGCGGCGGCCTTGCTGGCCGCCACCGTGGCGCTTGCCGCAAGCGCCGCCGAGCTGAAGAGCGGGCTGAAGATCGCTTTCCTGCCCAAGCAGATCAATAACCCGTACGAAGTCATTGCCGATGACGGCGGCATGGCCGCGATCAAGGAGTTCAAGGGCGATGGCAAGGTCGTCGGCCCGTCGGATGCGGGCGCGTCGTCACAGGTGAGCTATATCAACACGTTGATCACGCAGCGGCAGAACGCCATCGTGATCGCCGCCAACGACGCCAACGCGGTCGTGCCGTATCTGAAAAAAGCGATGTCGCAGGGCATCAAGGTCGTGACTTTCGACTCGGACACCGCGCCCGACGGACGGCAGATTTTCGTGAATCAGGCCGAATCGGAAGCGATCGGACGTGGACAGATCCAGTTGCTGTCGAAGCTGATTGGCGGTGAAGGCGAATTCGCGATTCTCTCCGCGACGCCCAACGCGACCAATCAAAACACCTGGATCAAATGGATGCAGGACGAACTGAAGAAGCCGGAGTATTCGAAGATCAAACTCGTGAAGATCGCCTACGGCAACGATGACGATCAAAAATCATTCGTGGAGACGCAGGGCCTGTTGCAGGCTTATCCGAACCTGAAGGGAATCGTGGCGCCGACATCGGTGGGCATCGCGGCGGCGGCGCGTTATATCTCGAGTTCGCCAGCCAAGGGCAAGGTCACGGTGACGGGTCTCGGCACGCCGAACCAGATGCGCGCGTTCGTGAAGAACGGCACGGTCAAGGCGTTCCAGTTGTGGGACCCGGGTCAGTTGGGTTATCTCGCGGCGTACGCGGCGGCCAGTCTTGCGTCGGGCACGATCACGGGCAAGGAAGGCGATTCGTTCGAAGCCGGCAAGCTGGGCAAGCGGACCGTGGGAAAGAGCGGGGAAGTGATTCTCGGACCGCCTACGACGTTCGATTCGGCGAATATCGATAACTTCAATTTCTGAGGTCGAAAGGGTAGTGGGAATGAGAGGTTGGCCCCGCGGTCGCGGGGCTTTTTTATTCGCGTATGCAAATGGGTCATCCACGAAACTATCCACAGTTTCTGTTGAAAGCCCTGTGGATAGCCGCTGCGTGACCCATCCAACGCATTGATCCGCAAAGGCTTTCCTGAGGATGGCGATTGCGCGTCAAGATCAGCGTAAGGGCTGCCCGTCCCTGAGCACTTGAATGGCCGTGGCCGATTCGAATTGCGCATGCACCATATCTCCGGACTTCAAGCCGTCAAGCGATAAGTCCGGCGCGACCGCAAGCGTCACCGTGTGGGTCGGGCCGCGTAGCGTGATCTCGCGCTTTTTCTTGTCGATGTGCTGAATCGTCGCCAGTATCTCCACCGTTCGCGCCTGCGCCGTCACGCCGTTCGTCGCCGGAACGGTCGCTTGCGTGTCGACGCGCTCACGAATCGCACCCGGCTTCGCCTTGACCGCGCGCATCAGCACGGCGTTGCGATACTCGATGTTCACCGTGTCGCCTATCTTGAGCTTCTTGACATCGGCGACCTGCGGATTGACGGCAACTTCCACGACGCGCCCCGCCGGCCCTTTTAGCGCGACGCTGTTCGTCACCGGGTCGATGCCAACCACATGCGCCTGCACTTGCGCCACCGCCGCCCCGGCTCGCGCTTGCGGTTCCGACGCGGCATCCTGCGCCGCAGCCGGCAAAGCCGAGCCACAAGCAAGCGCGACGAGTGCGCATCCGATCCATGAACTGCCTGCACGACGCGAAGTTCGAAGCATGGTCATCTCCTTTGATATGTGAACATCACCGGCATCAGCGTCGCGACTTCGACAGCAGATGCCCAAGCCCGAGATTGGTCGCGATCTGCCACACATAGACGCGCGAATAACGCACGCCGAAGCGCCGCTCGATCAGTTCGCGCAGACGCGAGTTGGTCCACGCGTCGCTCGCAAAACCATGCACGCGCGCCGGGCCCTGCAAGGCGGCCGCGATCCATTCGAGCGCCTCGCGGTCCAGCACCGATACCCGTCCGCCCACGCCCATTTTCGCGAGCTCGTCGAGCCCGCCATCGGACACGATTGCCTTGTAACGCTTCACCGTCTGCAAGGACAGATGCAGATGCTCCGCCACGGCCTGCACCGATGCCCCTTCGAGCAACATGCGCCCGGCTGTCATGCGCCGCTCGACGCTCGGCAGGGTAGTGGGCCGGGGCAACATGGCGCTCCTCGTTCGATACGCGTTTCGCGGACGCTATACGTCAGCCGCGATGCAAGGCGAGGCCTGAGCGCGTGCTCCGCTTCCTCGTCTGTCGATGCAGCTGCCAATCAGTTTCGGTTTCGGTATCGTGGCGCGCGAGGCGTCGGTAAGCGTTCATGCGTTCCCCCTGTCGAGCAAAGACTGCGGGACCTGTTCGGCGTACTTGCGGTGTACTAACGGTGTGCTGGATGTAACGATGAAGTGTTCGCGAAACGGCGGCGCTTTCAGGAAAGCCGGGTACTGGTCACCACCAATAAACGTTTTCCGCCGCGAAAGGGAACCATCGTCGAAATTTTTTAGGCTTGATTATTCGCGATGAATTGCCTATGCGCGAGGCTTCGCACGCGCCGAGCCGCGCAATTGCATGCGTGTGCGTTTCGAGTGTGCACGGCCGGTCGGCAAATGCGGGCGCGATTAACCACGCCGTCTTTGCGAAAAACCGGCGCGCGCAGAAGCGCGCGGAGCATTCCGCTTGCATGGCCTGAGGTGACAATGACGAAGGCGAAACGCCCATGCCTTACGAATCGCGCTAAATGACTACGCATAATGATGGCGTTTATTGGCCACCGTGCATGCGTATCCGAAAGGCGGGGAAACGAGGAAGGGCGTTACACGCGATAAAACTCGATATCCTGACCGGCATGCACGGCGCGCTTCAGCCATTCGGGCATGTCGCCCAGGCCGTCCCACGTATCGCCGCTGGCGTTACGGAAAATCGGCGCTGCGCCGTCTCCGGATTGCGGCAGTGACGGCAATTGCGGCATGGCCCGAGCTGGCTTCGCCGTACCGTTGGCGCCGTTGGTCTTGGTAAAGGTAGGCGGCGGTTCGGCCGCTGGCGCGTCGGCCAATGCTTCGGCCAGCGCGCCTTCCGTAATGCCGAACTCGACCATCCGGCTGCGTAAATACGCGATGATGCTGTCTCGCTTTCTTTCGTCCACGGCTTTCCTGATTCAGCTTTTTGATTTGCGAAAGACGAACCGATGCCCCGCGCGGACCGGGGCGGCTCGATGACTAGGTTTGATATGTTTTATCCAGCGTGACGCACAGTGAAACGTGCGTCAATTAGTGTATTTACCGCAGACCGCGCTTATCCCATCACACGCGCCGCCCACACCGATTAATGTCCCCGCTGTGTCGGCTATATAACAGTAATACCGGCTTCGGACATTGGCTCGTGCGGGAATCGCCATGACGGACGCACGACTATAGTGCGCGCGGGAGGTCACGTCGGGAGGCTACGAACTGCGGGAAAGCGACACTCGAACCGCCCGGTTTCCCGAACGGCTGATGCGTCGCCTGAACGCTATTGTATGCTGCTTGCGCCAACTATTAAATTGTTTTAACGACTATGTTGTTCACCCGGCAATTCCGCACCGTGCGCGCGAATTGCCGCAATCAGTTCGGCGGGCGTAATTTCATAACGAACTTCACGATGAATACCCGGCTTGCGCTCGTCGATCTCGATCAACAGAACAGCCTTGCCGTCGGATGCGGGTTCGAGCCGCAGCGAACGCACTTCCTGGCCGCTCGATTCATCGTATTCCGTCAGGAGCGTCATGGCGCCCGTGGCGGCGCTTTTCGGCATCGACATTCTTCCTCCCGTCTTGCGACGTATTTGTTGTTGTCTTGCCGCGCCTCCTCTCTCATGCACGAATTTCGGGCGCACGACGAAGGCAGACACGGCGGATAAGCAGATGCAAAGCGCGCACGCGCCCCGCCTGTCTCATTATTGCCTGTCAAAAAGCGCGCGCGTAAAGCGTAGGGGCTTTCCCGAGTGTCGTGCGGCCTTCGTCGTTGCGCCGATTCAACCGCCGGCGGCAATCGAATCGCGTACTTCCGCCGTGATCTCGAACGAGCGCAGACGCGCCCGATGATCGAAGATCTGCGCCGTGACGATCAACTCGTCGGCCTGAGTCTGCTCGATCACCGAGCGCAAACCCGCTTCGACATCCGCACGCGCGCCGACCACCGAACACGCGAGCGACCGCTCGACGCCTGCGCGCTCGCCCTCGCTCCACGCGATCTGGTCGACGGGCGGCGGCAACTGGCCGGGCGTGCCGCGCCGCAAATTGATGAACTGCTGCTGCAGCGAGGTAAATAGAAAGAGGGCTTCATCGACGGTATCGGCGGCGAAGACGTTCACGCCGACCATCGCGTGAGGCTTCTTGAGCGTCGCCGATGGCCGGAATTGCGTGCGATACACCTCCAGCGCGGTCAGCAGATAATCCGGCGCGAAATGCGACGCGAACGCGAACGGCAGCCCGAGCGCCGCCGCCAGTTGCGCGCTGAAGAGCGACGAGCCGAGCAGCCAGATGGGCACATGAAGACCGGCGCCGGGCACTGCGCGCACGCGTTGTCCCTCGACGGGATCGGCGAAAAAACGCTGCAGTTCGACGACGTCGTCGGGGAAGGAGTCGGCGCTGCCTTGCAAGTCGCGACGCAGCGCGCGAGCCGTGGTCTGGTCGGTGCCGGGCGCGCGTCCGAGGCCCAAGTCGATACGTCCCGGAAACAGCGACGCGAGCGTGCCGAACTGTTCGGCGATGACGAGCGGCGCGTGATTCGGCAGCATGATGCCGCCCGAGCCGACGCGAATGGTCTTGGTGCCCGCCGCGATATGGCCGATCACGACCGCCGTCGCCGCGCTGGCAATGCCCGTCATGTTGTGATGCTCGGCGAGCCAGTAGCGGTTATAGCCCCAGCTTTCCGCGTGACGGGCGAGGTCGAGCGAATGCGCGAAGGCGTCGGAGGCGGTCGAGCCGAGCGGAATCGGTGAGAGGTCGAGAAGCGAGAAGGGGATCATTGCGACGTTCCGGATGCGTGGGACGGCGAGAAGCGTGGCCGTCAGCGTTCAGGCCCGGCTGGCGGACAAGCCGCGCCGGCGCCTCGCGTTTAAAAGTCGATTGTGACGAATGTGCGGGATTCTTGCCGAAGCGATCAGGCGAGCCGCGGATAGCCTTGCGCGATGGCATCGCGTTCGAGGTCGAGAATCGGCGCGTAGTCGGCGCGCGTGGGGCGCACGAAGCCGTCGAGCCGCAGCCGTTGCGCAAGCGCGGGATGGTCGCGTACGGAATCCGCGAGCGCGGCGGCGAGCCGCTCGATGCCGTCTTGCGGAACCCGCTTCGAGGCGATGAAAGGCAGCGCGGGCGAACTCGCCGTCACGCCGATTTCCCTGACGCCTTCGGCTAGTTCCGGCACATGTTCGCGCACGTAAGCAAAGGTCACGCAGTCGATGGCGGCGACATCCGCGCTTCGGTCCGTCGCGAGCGCTTGAAGCGAAGCCAGATGCCCGCCGCTTCGCTCGACCGATGCGAAGAAGCGGCCCTCGCGGGCCAGCGGCGCGACCGCGTGACGCAAGAAGTTCATGCCGCTGTTGGAGTCGTCGCTGTTGTAGATGGCTCTGAGGCCGCGACAGTCGGCGAGCGTCGTCGCTTGCGTGTGCTTTCCGGCGACGATCGCGCTGCGATAGCTGCCGTTCGCGCAGCCGGGGACATCGAAATTGGGCGTGGCGACGAGTTGCACGCGGCCTTCGAGCGCGTGAACGAGCGGATAACCGCAGGTTTGCGACAAGAGCAGATCGTCGCGTTGCCAGAAAGTGGTGAGATCCGCACCCGGATCGACGATGTCGAGCGTGTCAGCGCGTTCGTCCAGCCAGTCTGTCACCCGCGCTTTCACGTCCGTCAGCAGCGCGCGCCAGTCGGCAGCCAGCGCGGGCGTGACGTTGTACATCGGAAGGGCGGTGATCCATTGCATGGGCGAGCTTTGCGAGAAGCGAGAGCGCTCTATCGTACAGGGCGGCTCGACCGCAGGCCGAGCTACGAAACCTTCGCCGAGCGCGGATCACGCGTGGACGCCGCAGCCCTGACCAGCACCGGCTGCCCGAAGCGCTTGGCCGCGCCGCGTTGCATCGCGTTCGTGCGCGTCGTGACGGCGGTATCGGCGATCCATTCCACCGGCGCGCGCGTCCCGCCCGCGAACGGATGCACTGGTGAAACCGCGCGCGCGAACGCATGCTTTTTGATCCACTCGCCGTACCCGCGCACGACAAATCCGCCATTGCTCGCGCCGTACGCTTCGCGCCGCTGCCGATACACCGCGCCCAGCGCAAACCACGGCACGCCGGGCAAGTCGTGATGCACCGAATGATAATTGTTGTTCAGAAACAGCAGTCGCCAAGGCCACGCCGCCTCGTTAAGAACGGTGCGTTCGCGGGCATCGCCTTCCGCGCGATGCTCCTGAAACGATCGCACCGAAGCCAGCGCCAGCGATGCATAGCCGACGCCGAACAGAAACGCGCGCCACGGAATGCCGCAACGGGCATCGAGCCACCATGCAAGCGCGGCAAGCGACGCTGCGTGCACGAGCCAGCTCGCGACGATCCGCCATTGACCTAGCGCGACCGCCTGCGCGGCTTCGCGCCACGAGGCGGCGATCGAGAACCATGGACCGATCAGCACGCGGCCCAAGAACGTATTGCGGGCAGCGAGGGCCGCGCGCAATACGACGCCCGCATTGGCCCACTGCTCCGGCGTGACGTAATAGCTTTCCGGGTCGCGGCCGGGCTCGGTCAGATGCGCGTCGTCGTGATGACGCAGATGCGAGTCGCGATACACCGCATACGGAAACCACACGGCGAGCGGCGCCAGGCCGAAAAGCATGTTGACGAGCGGCCAGCGCGTGGGATGTCCATGCAGCAGTTCGTGCTGCAGCGACATGTACCAGCACGAGAGCACCGCGAGCAGCGTGAGCGTGACCGGCAAGCCGAGCGTGCGCGCATGGAGCGCCACGCCGAACCAGCCGCTGTACACCGCGACGATCACGAGCCACGTCGGCCACGCGCTGCGCCAACGCCACGTCGCGCGTTGTTCCTGAAGTTGCTCGCGTTGCGCGTCGTCGAGATAGCGGGGCATGGCGAAAGTCGGGATAAGCGAAGTGCCATCCTAGCTGCGCGCTTCGATGCGCCCAACCAATGAATCCGCCTATGTTTTCCCCGCTCAGCGAATAGGAATAGGCAAAAAGTCATATATGCGGCAGGTCACGTGATTGCCGGTGAACGCGCCGAACGCGCGGGAGTGGCCGCGCCGATTATTGGCCGCCCATCGAAGCGCGGTATCCTTTGACCCTTTGTGGCCCCAAATCCACCGACATGTCCCGATTTCACGACAGAGACGCCAACCCGAGTCACAGCGCGGGCATCGAGACTGCCGGGCGAATGGGCGCTTTCAGTCTGCGACGCAAGTCGACGCGCATGTTTGCCGGGCTCATCGTCTTCAATGTGCTCGCGTGGCTCTGGGCGCTCGTCGCGTTCCGGCACTATCCGGTGCTGCTCGGCACGTCGCTGCTGGCGTATTCGCTCGGACTGCGCCATGCCGTGGATGCCGATCACATCGCCGCCATCGATAACGTCACGCGCAAGATGATGCAGCAGGGTAAGCGTCCGCTTGGCGTCGGCATCTTCTTTTCGCTCGGCCATTCGACGGTCGTCGTGGTGGCGAGCGCGCTCATTGCCGCGACCGCGTTCGCCGTGCAGGGCCGCTTTGCGCAGTATCGTGAGATCGGCGGGGTGATCGGGACGTCCGTCTCCGCCCTTTTTCTCTTCGCCATCGCGGCGATGAATCTGTTCGTGCTGCGCGGCGTCTGGCGCGCATTCGGGCGCGTGCGTCGCGGCGAAGCATGGCGCGACGACGACGCCGATCTGCTGATGGCGGGCGGCGGACCGATCGCGCGCATCGCCCGGCCGCTTTTCCGCCTCATCAGTCGAAGCTGGCATATGTATCCGCTCGGCTTTCTCTTCGGACTCGGTTTCGACACAGCGACCGAGATCGGCCTCATGGGTATCGCCGCCGCGGAAGCCGCGCGCGGCATGCCGGTGTGGTCGATCCTCGTGTTTCCGGTGCTTTTCACCGCGGGCATGTCGCTCATCGATACCGCCGACAGCATGCTCATGGTCGGCGCCTATGGCTGGGCTTTCATGAAGCCGATCCGCAAGCTCTACTACAACCTCACGGTCACGCTGGTCTCGGTGCTGATCGCGGTGCTGATAGGCGGCATCGAAGCGCTCGGGTTGATCGCCGACCGGTTGCAACTGAAGGGCGGACTGTGGGACGCGGTCGCCGTGCTTTCCGAACACTTCGGCGCGTTTGGTTATGCAATCGTCGGTCTCTTCGCCGCGTGCTGGCTTATCTCAGCGCTGATCTACAAGTGGCGCGGCTATGATTCGCTCGATGGCGGCATCGTCCGCTAGAAAATGTCTTCAAACTGACTCGTCGGGCATTCTTTCTGCTTGAAAGCTTCGCCGCCGCTCATCCGATCCCTGCATCGAGCGGCTTTCAGGGAGAAAAACATGTCACAGCCGAAACCCGGCGCGCAGCAAGAAGAAACATCCACCGAAGCTTCTCCCAAGGAAAGTTCCGCTGGCGCACAGTCGCCCAACCTCGATAACGCCGAGCGTGAACAGGCGGCCGAGCATTCGACGCCGCATGCGCTCGTCGTTCATGAAATCGTCCGCGAAGAAGGCGAGGCGGCGATGGAGCGGACCTTCGGCGCGCTGATGTGGTCGGCGCTTGCCGCCGGCCTTTCGATGGGTTTCTCGTTTCTCGTCCAGGCGATTCTCGAAAGCTCGTTACCGGAGACGAGTTGGCGTTCGCTCGTGTCGAGCTTCGGCTATACGATCGGTTTCGTGTTCGTCGTGCTCGGACGCCAGCAGTTGTTCACCGAGAGCACGCTGACCGCTGTGTTGCCGGTGCTCACGCGCCGCGATATGAAGACGCTGTTCAAGACACTGCGGCTTTGGGCGATCGTGCTCGTCTTCAACCTTGTCGGCACGGCAATTTTCGCGGGCATTCTGCAGATCAAGGGCGTCTTCTCGCCGGAAGTCACCGAAGCGCTCGCCCACGTCGCCGAGATGCCGTTTTCCGCCGACTTCGGCGTGACGCTCGTGCGCGGCGTGTTTTCGGGATGGCTGATCGCGTTGATGGTCTGGCTGCTGCCGAGCGCGCGCTCGGCGCGGCTGCTGACTATTCTGATCGTCACCTACACGGTTGCCGTGAGCAAGCTGACGCACGTGATCGCGGGATCGGTGGAAGCGGCCTATGCGGTGATGATCGGCGCGGCGAGTATCGGCGATTACTTTCTGGTCTTTATGATTCCGACCGTGATCGGCAATATGCTCGGCGGGATATCGCTCGTGGCGATCGTGAATCACGCGGCCATTGCGCCGGAAATCGAGGGAACGCCGCAAGGCGAGAAGTAACGGATAGGCGGCACAGGGCGCTGGATAACCGGCAACGCCCTGGTCGCTATCCGACCACACGCCTTATTTATTGTTGCCAGCTCCCGTGCCGTATAGACCGTTGTTGAACCCGCCCGCGCCATCGGTCTTGTGATCCTTGCCGGCGCTGGGGCCTCGCGCCGCGCCCGCCGCATCCTTCGATTGCGGCTTTTGCGACTCATGCACCGTCACGCCCGCCGGATTCGCACGCGAAGTCGAATCCGAGGCGCGACTGTCTTGCGAGTCGGAGCCGGAGCCCTGGACGATCTGCGCAAAGCCGTAAGGGCTGAACACCGTCGTGCCGATGGCAACGATAGCAGCGACCATCTTCGAGGTGCGGTGTGATGTGTTGGACATGGCGTTCCCTGTATGAATCGATGACCTTTCATCGAGCAGGAACGATGCCCGGCAGTGAGCACCGGGAACCCCTCGCGCAGCTTTCGCGTGAACGGATATGACAATAGCGCGCGCCGCAGCGCGGAATTTCGCGCCGCCCGGCGCGAGTGGCGAAAGCGGTTTTTAGGCCGCTTTCGCCCACAGCCTGTTCGTGGATTTCTTGCGGCTTCCCGGGCCGCTCGGCCCTTTGCTGCTCACGGAATCGAGCGCCGTCGAAAGCGCTTCGATGCGCTGCTTCTGCGCCGGCACGAGCGCGAATCCCGCCGATACCGCCGCAAGCCGCTCGCGCCAATAGTCCACGTTGAGCGTGCCGGAAGACTGGTTGTTCATCGTGCGAAGCTGCGCGACTGCGCGCTCGATATGCTGAAGTTCGAGATCCGCCATGGCCGAGGGCAAGAGACTGCCCTTGGTCTCACTTTTCTTTTTTTTCATTTGTGGTCTTCCTCTCGGCAGGCAAGCGCGCGATGAATTCGCTCATCGTTGCGCTACGCCGTGGCCGCTTCACCCCGTACCCCGATCACCCACGCCGGTTCTAGTCGAACCGTCGTGAGCGCCCCTTACTCGTCTTTGTTTTCACGACGCGTGCGGCGACGACATCCCCATGTCAACGCCTTGCGAATCGTTGAAAAAATAGTCGCAAACGGCGAGGCGGCGCTCCGTCTGGCATCGCACATTCAAGCAGGCGCGGTGCGGCGCTATGTGCGCTGCGCCGCGCAAAGGGCTGATGAGATTCGGAAGGATGCGGGACTACCCGCGAAGACGAAATCGCTACTCGGACGCGCGCTTGCCGCTGCGGCTGATCTGCGCTTCGAGCGCCTCGTCGAGCTTGCTGACCTTGCGCGGCTTGCCGGGCTCGCGCGCGTTGACGAAGGCGACGAAATCGTCCATTGGCATTGGCTCGGAGATCTTGCGCGAGCCTTCCGCCGATCGTTCGATTAGATAGAAGTAGCCGCCGGGCATGGAGACGGCCGCATAGTGCACGTTGCCGCTACGCGTTTTAAGCCGTTCGACGGCGTTGATGGCTTTGGTCGAGCGCATTTGGACTCAGGGCGCGCACTTCTTGCCAGCGCCTTCGATCCAAAGATTCGATGCGTGGCGCTCGCCGGGATAAAAGCGGTACGTGGTCTCGCCGTTGTCGTAGCGGACCTTGACGACGTTAGAATCGCCGAATTCGAGCATGGTGCCCTGCGGGATTGGCGTCGACTTGTATTTGGTGTCGTGCTTCTTTGCTTCGTCGGTGATGCACTGGACGATTTCGCCGACCCGGTTATCCGTGGATGCGGCTTCGACTTCGGGTTGCCCGGCATCGGCGTTATGAAAACGGCCGCACGCGGTAATGAGCAAAGGCAGCGCTAGCGCCGCGACAAATTTCTTCATGAGTCTCCCGAATGACCGTTGTTCTCTGCGAACCCGCATTAGAGCACAGGGCCTTTACAGTTCGATAAGGCGGACATGCGGCAAGGTTCGCGCTCGATGATTGGGCAGCAAAGTGCGCGCCCGCTCAAGCATCCGGCGGCACGCCCAGCAATGGCAACGTCGCGCCGACGATGCCAGAGAACACCGGCCCCGCCACTGTCCCGCCGTAATACGTCGTGCCCGACGGCTCATCGATCATTACCGCGACGATCACGCGTGGATCGCTCATCGGCGCGATGCCGACGAACGACGCGCGATACTTGTTCGCCGCATACGACCGCCCGATCTGCTTCCTCGCCGTGCCGGTCTTGCCGCCCACGCGATAGCCTTCGACCGCGGCGGCGCGGCCGGTGCCGTTCGGTCCCATCGCCATTTCCAGCATGTTGCGCACGGCCTTCGCGGTGGCGGGCTTCGTGACCTGCAACGGGTCGCGGCGCGTTTCGCCCTGAATCAGCGTGGCTGCGTGAAAGCGCCCGTCGCCGGCATAGGCCGTATAGATTTGCGCAATCTGCACGAGCGACAGCGACATGCCGTAGCCATAAGCCATGGTCGCCTGCTCGATCGGCTTCCAGCGCTCGGGCGCGCGCAACCTGCCGACCGCCGCGCCCGGAAAAGTCAGCTCCGGCGCGCGGCCGATGCCGTAATCGCGGTACTTGTCCCAGATGGTCTGCGCGGGAATCTGCAGCGCGAGCTTCGTGAGCGCGACGTTGCTCGACATCTGCACCGCCTCCGACACGGTGATGACGCCGTGATTCGACGTATCGTGGATCACGTTCGGGCCGATCTTGAGCGTGCCGGGCGACGTATCGATGCGCGTCTCCGGCCGCGTCTTGCCGAGGTCGATGGACAACGCGGCGACCAGCGGCTTGATGGTGGAGCCGGGCTCGAAGGTATCGGTGAGCGCGCGATTGCGCAGTTGCTCTCCGGTCAAATGGCTGCGGTCGTTCGGATCGAAGGTCGGATAGTTGGCGAGCGCGAGCACTTCGCCGGTCTTGGCGTCGAGCACGACGACACTGCCCGCGCGCGCCCGATGCTTCGCAATCGCCGCCTTCAGATGCGTATGCGCAAGCTGCTGAATGCGCCGGTCGATGGTGAGCGCAATGGTCTCGCCGTTTTGCGGCAAGTCGGGCTCGCCGATCTGCGAGATCACGCGCCCGAGCCGGTCGCGAATCACTTCGCGCTGACCCGCTTCGCCTGTCAGACGCGCGTTCGCCGCGAGTTCCACGCCTTCCTGACCGTTGTCCTCGTTGTCGGTGAAGCCGACGATATGCGCCGCCGATTCGCCTTCCGGATAAAAGCGCTTGGTGTCCGGCACGAGCGTGATGCCCGCGCGCCCAATCTGCGCGATCTTCTCCGCTGTCTCGGCCTCCACTTGCCGCCGGAGCAACACGAAGCTGCGTCCGGTTTCGACGCGTCTTTGCAAATCGCGCGCGGGCATGCCGAGCAGTTGGGCAATGTCGTCGCCGCGCGTGCCATCGAAGAGTTTCGGGCTTGCCCAGACTTCATACGTCGACAGGCTGACGGCGAGCATGGCGCCGTGACGGTCCACTATCTTTCCGCGCGTCGCCTGCAAGGAGAGCGTGCGCTGATAGCGCTTCTGACCTTCGCCGATATAGAACTCGCGGTCGACCACCTGCACCCACGCCGCTCGTCCGGCGAGCGCGGAAAAAGCCGCGGCAAGGCCGATCACCACGAGTTGCGAACGCCACGCGGGCAACTGCCGCGCGAGCATCGTACTGCGATGATGAGTCTGAAAATCGCTGCCGCCGCGCGTCTTTTTCTTGAGCATCGTGGTCTCGTGCGTGTGCTGGGAGTGGGATCGGCGTTGCGCTCGATGCGTTACGGAAGCCGCGCGAGCGCGCCATCGAGATCGGCGGCATCCGGCAGACGAATGGCGAACTCGTCCGACAGCACACGCCTTAGTTCTTCTATCGTCTTCAGTTCGCGATGACTGGTGCCTTCGCGGTCGTCGTGCACGCTCAGGCGCCGGTTGAAAAGCCCGTAACGCTTGCCGGGCGCAAGACGTGCCGCGAGCAGGTTGTTCACGAAGACGGAACTCGGGTAAGTCGACACGAAATGGTTCGACATCTCGTAGTCGACGTCGTATTGCGGATCGAGGTCGAAGCGATAGACCGGCTTCCAGTCGCCGTCGATATAGGCGTTCAGGATGTAGCCCGGCAGCATGGTTCCGGTTTCGATGCCGTCGAGCCGGAACGCGCCATGAGGCGTGATCTGTTCAAGCCCGGACTTGAGCGCGAGCGGCGCGGAGAGCGTCATGCCGCCGAAACCGACATCCGTGAGGAAGGGACCTTCGTCGAGATCGACGATCAGCAGCATGTGGGCACGCGGCGGCATGGCGGGATCGTCGCGGCCCCACAGCACACGTCCCGCGTAACCTCGCGCGCGAAAACCGAGCGCTTCTAGTACCCTGCGGAACAGCAGATTGTGTTCGTAACAATAGCCGCCGCGCGCATTGGTCACGAGCTTGCGCTGAACCGAGGCAAGATCTAGGCGAACGGGACGGCCGAGCAGGACATCGAGATTTTCGAACGGGATGGCTTGCGGGTGCAGCGCATGCAGGGCGCGCAGTGTTTCGAGCGTGGCCGCCGTATGCTGCGTTTGTTCGTAGCCGATGCGTTTGTAATAGGCGGGCAGGTCGATCTTGGTATCGTCGGCATTCATGTGAGGTCCGTGTCGCATTGATGGTTGATGATGACGCATGCCCCGCACCGCCCGTACCCACGCCGCTGGCGCGCATATTTTACGACACGTAAGGTTGCGAATTACAAAAACCATACGTTTTTATTGCTTCTACCGCAAAGCACTGCAAGCTTTTGAACTGTGCCGCGTCGCTCGGGGTCTGTCCTGAGTACTGCACAAAACGATCAAGGGGCGAACGAGTCATGCCGAACGAGAACAACGAAGCACAGCAATCGAATCCAACGCAATTGAGCGGGCAAAAGCCGGAACAGGCCACGCCGCTTGCCGGCAAGCATCCCGCGCCGCCTTGCACGCTGGTCATCTTCGGCGCGGGCGGCGATCTCACCAAGCGGCTCCTGATGCCCGCGCTCTACAACCTCGCATCGGATGGCCTGCTCGACGACGGCATGCAGATCATCGGCGTCAATCACGGCGAGCGCGAAACCGCCGACTGGCGCGATGAGCTGACGCAGTCGCTACGCAAGTTCGCCGCCGACAAAGCGAGCACGTTCCACACGTCGCAACTCAACGAAAAAGCGTGGAGCTGGGTCACCGAGCGGCTCGAATACTTCGCGGGCGAATTCACCGAAGACGAAACCTTCGAGCGCCTCAAAAGCCGGCTCGCGAAGGCCAAGGGCGGCAACGTCGTGTTCTATCTGGCGGTGAGCTCGCGGTTCTTCGGGCCTATCGTCGAGCATCTCGGCAGCGCGGGCCTGCTGGAAGAGAAGGACGGCAGCTTCCGCCGCCTCGTCATCGAGAAGCCGTTCGGTACCGACCTGGCCACGGCGCAGGAGCTCAATCGCTGCATTCTTTCGTATGCGTCGGAGTCGCAGGTTTATCGCATCGACCATTTTCTCGGCAAGGACACGGTGCAGAGCATTCTCGCCGTGCGCTTCGCCAACGCCATGTTCGAGCCGATGTGGCGGCGCGAGTACATCGATCACGTGCAGATCACGGCGGCGGAAACCATCGGCGTGGAAGGGCGCGGCAGCTTCTACGAACAGACCGGCGCATTTCGCGACATGCTGCCGAACCATCTGTTCCAGTTGCTCGGCATGGTGGCAATGGAGCCGCCCAATTCCTTCGACGCCGAGACCGTGCGCGACAAGAAAGCCGAGGTGTTCGATGCAATCGTGCCGCTGCATCCTAAAGACGTCGTATTCGGCCAGTACGAGGCCGGTCCTGCGGGCAAGGGTTACAAGGAAGAAGACGGCGTCGCGAAAGACAGCCGCACCGAAACCTATGCCGCGGCGCGCGTCTATGTGGACAACTGGCGCTGGGCGGGCGTGCCGTTTTACTTGCGCACTGGCAAGCGTTTAACCGAGCGCCGCACGGAGATTTCGATCTATCTCAAGGCCGTGCCGTTTCGCCTGTTCCGCGACACGCCCGTCGATGAACTCACGCCCAACGTCTTCACGCTGCGTATCGATCCGGCGCACGGCACGAGTTTCGACTTCAACGTGAAGGTGCCGGGACCGATCATGCAGATCGGCGCGGTGCGCTCGGCGTTCAATTACGGCGATTTCTTCGCGGAGCGCGCCAACGTCGGTTACGAGACGCTGCTCTACGACTGCATGCTCGGCGACGAGACGCTGTTTCAGCGCGCGGACAGCATCGAGACGGCATGGGCCGCGGTGGACGACGTACTGCATCCGCATGACGGCGAGGTCGAGGTGCACGGCTATCCGGCCGGTAGCGCGGGGCCCGAGGCATCCGACAAGCTGCTCGCAGCCGATGGCCGCGCGTGGCGCTCGCTTATCGACACCATCAAGAAAACCGACTGATCAAGGGGACGAAAAGCGTGAGCACGACATCCGTAGCGAAAAAAACCAAGAGCCGCACGACCATCGACAAAGGCGCCGCGCGCGCCGAGCGCATTCTCGCCATCGACGTGGGCGGCACGGGCTTGAAAGCCGCGATCATCTCGGAAGAAGGCGAAATGAAGAGCGATCGCCTGCGCGTGGCAACGCCGCATCCGGCGACGCCCGAAGTGCTCGTCGATACGCTCATCAAGCTGGTCGAGCCGCTCGTTGCCGAACCGCCGACGCATATTTCCATCGGCTTTCCGGGCGTGGTGCGCAACAACGTCGTCCTGACCGCGCCCAATCTCGGCAACGAATACTGGAACGGCATCCCGCTCGCGGATTTGATCTCGCAGCGCGTCGGCGGCGTGCCCGTGCGCATGATCAACGATGCCGAAATGCAGGGGCTCGCGGCTATCGAAGGGCGCGGCCTGGAGTTCGTGCTGACGCTTGGCACCGGCGCCGGCACCGCGCTCTTTCGCGACGGCGAACTCATGCCGCATCTGGAACTCGCGCATCATCCAGTGTCGAAGAAGGGCGACGCGTATGACCAATACATCGGCGCGGCGGCGCGCGAGAAGGCGGGCAATAAACGCTGGAACAAGCGCGTTCAGAAGGTCATCGGCATTCTGTCGTCGCTCGTGAATTACGACAAGCTGTGGATCGGCGGCGGCAATGCCGCGAATCTGAAGTTCGAGTTACCGCCGAACGTGGCGGTGGTGTCGAACGCGGCGGGCATCGAAGGCGGCGCGAAGCTCTGGCATCCGCGTTCCGTGCGGGAAACGCGTCAGTTGCCGCATTTCAATGCGCAGCACGCGGACAAGGAAAAGGGAGCGCAAGCATGAGCGCCGCCGATATCCGCTACGGCCTCCATAGCGCAACCGGCGACGGCGCCGCCGCGTTCGAGGCGCTCGCGAAGGTCGAACTCGTCGTCACCGATTGCGACGGCACGCTGCTCTACACCGACAAGACGCTCGGCGACAAAGCCGTCGACGCCGTGCGGCGCCTGCGCGAAGCGGGCGTGCAGTTCACGGTGGCGAGCAGCCGGCCGGGCAAGGGCATGCGTCATATCGTGAAGGCGCTAGGCGTGGATTTGCCGTTTGGGTCCTACAACGGCGGCAGTCTGGTTCAGCCGGGAACGTGGGAAACGTTCGCCGCGCACAAACTGCCGCGCGATGCCGTGCAGACCGCGCTGGACACGCTTGCCGAAACGGGCGTGGATGCCTGGGTGTTCATCGACGATAACTGGTACTTGACCAATCCCGATGGCGAATACGTGCCGCTCGAAACGCGCACCGTGGGCTACGAAGGCGTGCGCGTACAGCGCTTCGACGAACTCGATCTGTCGGCGGTGGACAAGATCGTCGGTTCGACTTCGAATGCGACGCTGATCGAACAGGTCGAGAAACGGTTGGAGGAGCGGCTGAAGGATCGCGCACACGCGGCGCGTTCGCAAACCTATTACCTCGATGTCACGAGCCTCGAAGCTAATAAGGGCGACGCCGTGCGCGAGCTGGCGAAGCGCGCGAATGTGCCGCTGGATCGTGTGGCCGTGCTCGGCGACATGGGCAACGATGTCGCCATGTTCGAGATCGCGGGTGTGTCGATTGCCATGGGGCAAGCGTCGGAGGCCGTGCAACGGCGCGCGAGCCTGGTTTCGGCAAGCAATGACGAAGACGGTTTCGCTATCGGCCTCGACGCCATATTGGCGATGCGGGCCGCTCGATAGCTCGATTAAGCGAAATGTACAGACATCGACGCGTGGCGCAGCCGTGGCGGTTTGCCCGACCGGGCTGGCTAGCGGCCGCGTCGAAGTTGTGAAGATCCGCTCAAGGTAATGCACGCGTTTGCCGCGGATCGGGCGGGCGCGTTCCTGATCAAACCGTTACCGCATGTACGACGTTCCTGCTTAACGACGGCGCATCGGCGCACGCGGGCCGCCGCTGCCTGCGCGTTCGTCCTTGTGCCGGAAGTTGATGCGGCCCTTGGTCAGGTCGTACACCGACAATTCCAGCGTCACGCGGTCGCCCGCGAGAATACGAATGTGGTTTTTGCGCATGCGGCCCGAGGCGTATGCGCCCACGACGACGCCATTGTCCAGCGTCACGCGGTAGCGACTGTCGGGAAGCACTTCATCAACGATACCGTCGAGTTCGAGTAGTTCTTCTTTCGCCATATGGAGCTCCTGTTGAAGTAGTAATCATGGGTGCCGCGCCGTTGCCATAGTGCCTCGCCGCGGAAGTCGCCAAAAAGGCGGGCGGCGCTGCACGGGCGTGGTCGCTGCAGGGCGGCGTGCATCGCAAACAAAGCGCGAAAGCGGTGCCCGACGCGCCCCTGACGATGAGCGCGCCGCGTCTCAATTCAGGCCCGAGAGCTTGACGGACAGAGGCCGGAACGACATGGCGGCTCGGAAGTGAGCGCCTGGCCGGCATGACCGGGACGGCGACATCGGCGTGGCCAAGGCCGTGCAGGACCTTGAATTTTTGCCGACGTGCAGTTGGTGCGGTACAGGTGAAGCTTAGAGTGAACGTGTCGAATGCGCGCTGGCAACAGTCTAGAGGAAATATGAGGCCGTTTCGCGTCAATTCAAGCTACCAGCTCTGAACCGGTGAGCCTGCCGACAGACCCTGAAGCCCCTCGCGCCGACATGTTCTGTTAGACAAATGAAATCGCGTTTTGGTTCCGTTTTGGCGCCAGGCGCGAGCTCTGCAAGACAGCATTATAGCCAACCTGCCTTCTTGAAGCGCCAATATAGTACTAAATCCACCGCTAGCATGACAGCAAGACACGCAGGATAGCCGTAAGCCCAGTCCAGCTCGGGTATGCGATGGAAGTTCATCCCGTAGATGCCGGCGATCATGGTCGGTACGGCAAAGAGCGCGGCGAACGAACCGAGACGCTTGGTTACTTCGCTTTCCGAGAGCGCGATCAGGCCGAGATTCACCTGTATCGCGGTGACGATCATTTCGCGACGTCCTTCGATGGTCTTCACGATTCGCAGCAAGTGATCGTACACATCTCGGAAATATTCCTGCATGCCCGCGCACACCCCCGGCGAGCGTCCGCCATACAGTTTGCTGACTGCTTCGAGCAACGGTGCCGTGTGATGTTGCAGGATCGTCATGCGGCGCTTGAGCGAATAGAGATCTTCGATGATCTCGCGCGAAGCCGTCGAGCCGTTCTGTTCGAAGATGCGCTCCTCGACTTCATCGAGTTCCGAGCCGAGCGATTCCAGCACGGGAAAGTAACGATCGACCACCGCGTCGAGCAGCGCGTACATCACGAACGCCGGACCGTGCTTGAGCAAATGCGGCTCGCGCTCGCAGCGCTTTCTGACTTCCTGAAAGCCTTGCGTTGTCCGGTTACGCACCGAGAGCACATAGTTCTTGCCGACGAATACGTTCATCTCGCCAACGAGCACTTCGCCTTCTTCATCGAACTCGACAGTGTGGAACACGGCGAATAGCGAATCGCCGTATTCCTCGATCTTCGGACGTTGATGCCCGTTTTGCGCGTCTTCAACCGCGAGTTCGTGCAAGCCGAACTGATGCGTCATGTGGGCGAGTTCGCCGGGACCAGGTTCCTTCAATGCAACCCAGATGAAAGAATCGGGCAGATCGCGATAAGCGTTGATATCGTCGATATGCACGTCCGCGAGCTTCCGGCCGTTTTGATAAGCCGCGCAATTGACCAGCATGGGGCGCCCTTGTTGTGTCGATGTCACGGGCCACGCGTCGATGGGCGCTCGGGCCGCGTCATGTACGAGCGACATGCGAGGGCGCGAGCGCGTGGCCTCTTCATCTCTCGAATCTTAGCGGAAATGCCTCGCCTTGCATGCTCGCTGTTTCCCTTGCTGCAAGAACGCGACGCCTTATTTCGCCGAGTAATCGAGCACGGGAATGGGTTCGGGCGCGGGCAGCGTGGCGACGAGGCCGCCTTGCATCGAATCGAGCCGAGTCAGCTTGCCTTCTACGGTCGCGCCGACATCCATGCGCAACTTTTGATAATAGATGTTGCCGTGCACGTGAGCGTTGGACTGAAGCTCGACGAAATTCGCGACGGTGACGTCGCCGACCACGCGTCCGTTGATGATCACATCGTGCGCGACGACGTTGCCGTGAATCGCGCCCTGATCGCTCACGACGAGCAGCGACTCGTCGCCCATGCGGCCCGTCACGTTGCCAGTGACCTGACCGTCCATGCGCAGGCCCTCGCTGAATTCGAGGTCGCCCGAGATATGAACGTTATGCGCGATGAGCGTGGCGAGCTTGGCTTGCTTCACGCCTTGAGTGTCTTTCTTCGATGAAAACATATCGAGTCCTTGCAATGCTGTTTGGATGTGACGAGCGACGCCGGCGGCGCGGCGAGAAGCGCATCAACGCTGTTTCTTGAGGAAGGCGAGATCGGTCTGCAATTTCTCGATCTGCGCGGTGGCCTGCGCCGCGCGTTGTTCGAGCGCCGTGCGCGTCGCGGCTTCCTGTTCGAGCGCGAATTGCGCATGCTGAAGTTGATCGCGCAACGTCTGTTCGGGGGCGGGCGGCGCGCACAGCACGTCGAGCTTGCGCGCCTGTTCGTGCGAAGTCTTGAGCGAATAGCCGGCAGCGCCGAGCGCGGCGATGGCGCAGACCGCGGCGATGACGCCCGGTACGAACGCGAGACTGCGCTTGGGCGTGAGCGAGTAGGTGTGGCGCGCGAGTTGCATCGACGCCCGTTTGGAATCAGCCTTGCGCATGAGCGATGCCCCTGAAAAGCATGAGATAGGGCTTCGGATTGATCTGCGCGCCATCGAGGATCACCTCGAAGTGCAGATGCGGTCCGGTCGAACGCCCCGTGGAACCGACTTCGGCGATCTCTTGTCCCGGCATCACGTACTCGCCCTGATGCACGAGCAGTTTCGATGCATGGCCGTAACGCGTGACGACGCCGTTGCTGTGACGGATATCCACCGCATTGCCATAGCCGGAATGCTCGCCGGCCTGGACCACGCGACCGCCCGCACTCGCGAAAATGGGTGTGCCCGTGGGCGCGACCAGATCCATGCCGGGATGGAAACTGAGCCTGCCGGTGAACGGGTCGAAGCGATTGCCGTAAGGCGAGCCGAAGTGCGAGCCCGGCGCGGGATCGCGGCCGGGGTAGGCCATGTAGGCAGCGTAGTGTGCAAAGGTCTTGTCCTGGAGCAGCGAGAGTTTGTCGCCGATACAGTCGATGATCTGCTCGGCGCGCTTCATGCGCTGCCGGGGCGAGCCGGTCGCGCTGCTGTTCGTATCGCAAAGATGCGGCGGCAATTCGGGGCCGCCCGCGCCATCGAGTGCGGGGCCGCCTTCGTCGCTATCGGGCAGCGGCGGGACGTCGTGGACACCGGGTGCTCCGCCCTCGCCGCCGTTCGCGGCCTTGAGGTGAGCGTCGAAATCGTGCAGTTCGCCGACTTGCGCGGCAAGACTTTCCACGCGCGGCGCGAGTTCGATCAGCGAGGCATTGAGACGGCCGAGTTGTTCGATCTCGTAGGAATTGCGCGAGACGAGCGCGTGTTCCTCGCCGAGATGACTACGCCCGAAGATCGTGCCGATGGCAATGCCGAGCGCGAGCGCCGCGATGAGCAGCGCGATCAGCGCGACGACGGCGATTGCACGCGCGGTACGCGCTTCGACGAAGCGAATGCGCTTGCTCGATACCGATCGCCGTGACCAGATGACGAAAGCCATTAGCGAGACGCGCGAGCAGAACGGGCGTCGTGAGCCCATGCGGATTGAAGCAGGATGAAACTAGGCGAAAGCATGAGGATAGGAGGATCGCGGCGCGGATCGAACATGGAAACCGGCCGGCGATTATGCCGCACGAATGCGCGTATTTGAGGTCTCGAATCAAAATGCTACGAATTCCGTTTTTTGCCTTATTTCTCTCGGAATTAATCAGGATGCCTTGACGTCGACCCACGTCATGTTCGAGTCGCTGCCCATGAGAAACGCGCGGTTGGCGTCCGCTGCTTCGCGCAAGTAATCCCACACTGTCGTGATGCGTCTGAGCTTGCGCAAGTCCTCGCGGCAAGAAAGATAGAACGCCCGCGTCACTTCGACTTGCTCCGGCAACACCGCCACGAGTCGCGCATCCGGCGCGGCCATGAAGCACGGCAGGATGGCGAGCGCGCGGCCCTGCAACGCGGCGAAGTACTGCCCGATCACGCTCGTGCTGCGAAAGCGCGAAACCGCGCCCGGCACCGCGCGCTCCAGATAGAGCAGCTCGTAGCTGAAGGCGAGATCGTCGATATAACTCGCGAAACGATGACGCGGCAGATCGTCCTTCGTCTGGATGCGCGGATGCGCGTCGAGATATTCGGCGGTGGCGTAGAGCTTGAGCCGGTAGTCGCAGAGCTTTGTGTAGACGTACTGGCCTTGCTCCGGGCGTTCGAGCGTGACGGCGATATCCGCTTCGCGTTTCGAGAGACTCACGAAATGCGGCACGGGCAGCAGATCGATGGAAATGTTCGGATGCGCATCTTGAAAGCGCGCGAGTTGCGGCGCGAGAAAGAAGCAGCCGAAACCTTCCGTCGAGCCGACACGCACGTGGCCGGACAGCGCGTGACCCGTGTTGGCGATCTGCTCGGTGGCGGACTGTACCGTGGTCTCGATCGAATCGACGAAACCGAGCAGATGTTGTCCTTCCGCCGTGAGGACGAAACCGCCACTGCGCGATTTATCGAAGAGCAGCGCGCCGAGTGCGTCTTCCAGCACGCGAATGCGCCGCGCGACCGTCGTGTAATCCACGCCCAGCCGCTTGGCGGCGTGGCTCGCGCGCTGCGTGCGGGCAACTTCGAGGAAATAGCGCAGGTCGTCCCAGTTGAGTTTGCTTAGATCGAAGTTCGTGTGTTTTTGCATATCGATCGGGTGTTTTTATGGCGCGTCGATGGACTTTTGCATAACTATACTCAAGGGTACGAGTGCGCTGCATGACGGCGCGCCGATAACGATTTCGGAGACGACATGCTGATTCCCTTGCCGCTGGCCTTCTGGCGCGTCCCGTCGCTTCCGTTCGTCCTTTCTGCATGACATTCCAACAAGGAGACATTCGTGAATATTGCTGCTGAACATCCGGCTCAAGGCGCGGCTCGCGCAGACACGTCGACTCGCACGGCCAAATTGCTGATCGACGGCAAATTCATCGACTCGAAGACTGCGGATTGGCGCGATATCGTCAATCCGGCGACGCAGGAAGTCGTCGGCCGCGTGCCGTTCGCGACCAAGGAAGAAGTCGATGCCGCCGTCACTGCCGCGCACAAGGCGTTTCAGACCTGGCGCACCACACCGCTCGGCGTGCGCATGCGCCTCATGCTGCGCTTTCAGGATTTGGTGAGGCAGAACCTGAAACGCGTGGCGCAGACGCTGACCGCCGAGCAAGGCAAGACGCTGGCCGATGCCGAAGGCGATATCTTCCGCGGCCTCGAAGTCGTCGAACATGCGTGTTCCATCAGCACGCTGCAACAGGGCGAGTTTTCGGAGAACGTCGCGGGCGGCGTGGATACCTACACGCTGCGCCAGCCGATTGGCGTCTGCGCGGGCATCACGCCTTTCAACTTCCCGGCCATGATCCCGCTCTGGATGTTCCCGATGGCGATCGTCTGCGGCAACACTTTCGTGCTGAAGCCATCGGAACAAGATCCGCTTTCGACCATGGAACTGGTCGAACTCGCGGTCGAAGCGGGCATTCCGGCGGGCGTGCTCAACGTCGTGCACGGCGGCAAGGAAGTGGTGGATGCCATCTGCACGCATCCGCTGATCCGCGCGATTTCCTTCGTCGGCTCGACGGCGGTCGGCACGCACGTGTACAACCTCGCAAGCCAGCACGGCAAGCGCGTCCAGTCGATGATGGGCGCCAAGAATCACGCCGTCGTCCTGCCCGACGCCAACAAGGAGCAGACGCTCAACGCGCTCGCGGGCGCGGGTTTCGGCGCGGCGGGACAACGCTGCATGGCGACATCGGTCGCGGTGTTCGTGGGCGCGGCCAAGGACTGGGTGCCGGAACTCGTCGAACGCGCGCGCTCGCTCAAAGTCAACGGCGGCACGGAGCCGAATACGGATGTCGGGCCGGTTGTATCGAAGGCAGCGAAGGAACGCATCCTCGGGCTGATCGGCCAAGGCGTGGAAGAGGGCGCGACGCTCGCGCTCGACGGACGCGACGTGTCGATCGAAGGCTACGAGAGCGGTAACTTCATCGCGCCGACCATTTTCACGGGCGTCACCACCGAGATGACCATCTATAAGCAGGAGATATTCGGGCCGGTGCTGTGCGTGCTGGAAGCCTCGACGCTCGAAGACGCGATCGAACTCGTGAACCGCAATCCGATGGGCAACGGCGTCGGCCTCTTCACGCAAAGCGGCGCGGCGGCGCGCAAGTTCCAGAGCGAGATCGATATCGGTCAAGTCGGCATCAACATTCCGATTCCGGTGCCGGTGCCCGCGTTCAGCTTCACGGGATCGCGCGGCTCGAAGCTCGGCGATCTCGGTCCGTACGGCAAGCAGGTCGTGCAGTTCTATACGCAGACTAAAACCGTGACCGCGCGCTGGTTCGACGACGCCACCGTCAACGACGGCGTCAACACGACCATCGCGTTGCGTTAAACAGGAGACAGCGATGCATATCGGCTTTATCGGACTCGGGCACATGGGTGGCCCGATGGCGGCGAATCTCCTCAAGGCCGGTCACGCGGTGACGGCGTTCGATCTTTCCGCGCCCGCGCTCGATGCGGCGAAAGCGGCAGGCGCGACGCTCGCCGCGCGCCCGAGCGACGCGGTGCGGGACGCGGAAGTGGTCATCACCATGCTGCCCGCCGCCGCGCACGTGAAGGCGGTCTATCTCGGCGATGACGGCGTGCTCGCGGGCGTCAAGGCAGGCGTTCCGCTCGTGGACAGCAGCACGATCGACCCGGCGACCGCGAAGTTCATCGGCGCGGCGGCGGCGAAGCACGGCAATCCGTTCGCGGACGCGCCGGTGTCCGGCGGCGTGGTCGGCGCGCAGGCCGGCACGCTCACCTTCATGGTCGGCGCGGAAGAGGCGCTCTTCGAAACCTTGCGTCCCGTGTTGGCGGGCATGGGTAAAAACATGGTGCGTTGCGGCGAAACCGGAACGGGCCAGATTGCAAAGATCTGCAATAACCTGCTGCTTGGTATTTCGATGATCGGCGTTGCCGAAGCAATGAAACTCGGAGAAACGCTCGGTATCGATCCTTCGAAACTGGCGAGTATCGTCAATACATCGACGGGGCGTTGCTGGAGTTCGGATACGTGTAATCCCTATCCGGGTATTGTCGAAACCGCGCCGGCTTCGCGCGGATATAGCGGCGGCTTCGGTGCGGATCTCATGCTCAAGGATCTCGGCCTCGCCGTCGATGCCGCGCGCGGCGCGAGACAGCCCGTCTTCATGGGCGCTCTGGCACAACAGTTGTATCAGTCGATGAGCCAGCAGGGATTAGGCGGACTCGACTTTTCGGGCATTATCAAGTTATACGGAAAAACCCAGGAGCGGTAACGCAGATTAAGCCATAGGTTAATTAGGCACGCACGTGCGTGCCTAATTCGTCTTAACGTAATAATCGCTTTATTAAGCTGCACTGCACCATGTCGCTTTAAACCCCTTACTGGGTGGAATCATCGGGATAACGATGATTCGCTTTCTCGAAAATTGTCCTATTCTGAAAGCACGACGCCCTTGTACTGTTAAAACACGGCTGCAATGGCGTTACTGGATGCAGGCGATTAGCCCGGCCTGTCGGGCGCTCAGACGAGGAGTACGCGATGCAAGTAACACGACACTTAAATATGGAATTGCGGCACGCCACGCTGCCGACTTATGTAGCCAGCTACTTTTTCCCGTTGCTGTTATTGGCATACGAAATCTGGCGAGTAGGGTCTTACGTTGCGGTCAACGGCTTTAATTTCATGAACTTCAACGCGATGGGTTATGAGTTCGCGCTGATGGTCGCCGTGTTCGCCATGCAGGTCATTGTTGAAATTGCTTTCCTGGCGGGCGCGGTATTGACGAAGCATAAGGACGTGGGGCATCGTCTTGCGAATTTGTCGCTGGGGCTGTTCTGTTCGCTCGTCGTGCTCGGTTTTGACCTTGCACTGCAATATGGCTTGAGCCAAAGCTAAATCACGCGTTCTTGCTCTGAGTCAAAAAGGGCCGGCTGCTTTTGCAGCCGGCCCTTCTCGTTTCAGGCGTTCAATAACCTGCGGCGCTGGGCAATCCCGGTGGCGTCTCCGAGCGTTCTTCATAGCACTTTCTATTCGCATCTTTTAACGCGGTGCGCAATCCTTCTTCGACAACCGGGTGATAGAAAGGCAGCTTCAGCGTTTCGTCCAGCGTCAAGTCGAGTTGCAATGCCCAGGCGAGTAAATGCCCGAGATGTTCCATCGCCGGGCCGCAGCCTTGCGCGCCGCGCAGCTTGCCGGTTTTTGCATCGGCGTAAATATGGAGAAGGCCGCGATTCTGCCGCATCACACGACTGCGTCCTTGCGTCTCGAACGATACTTCGCCCGTCACCGTCATCTGCTTGTCGAGATCGTCGTAGGCTGCGCCGACGATCGCCACCTGCGGCTCGCAGAACACGATGGAAAAGGGCACCTTGCGCTTGACCGGCTTCACGTCCGGGAAGCGCGCGGCATTGTCGCCAGCGAGCTTGCCTTCGTCGGCGGCATCCTGTAGCCAGGGACGGGTGCCGTCGCAATCGCCTGCAATGAAAATCGCGCTCTTGCCGCATTGCATGGTGTTTTCGTCGAAGAGCGGCACGCCCTTGTCGTTCAGCTCGATGCCCGTTTTGCCGAGGTCGAGTGGCTGCAGATTCGGCGCGCGTCCGGTCGCGGCGAGCACGAGATCGAAGCGCTCGATGCGCTCGTCGCCTAGGGGCGGCTTGAAGCGCAGCGTCGGTTGCCCGTCCATGAGCGACATTTCGTCGATCTTCGCATCCGCATCCAGATAGAACTCGTCGGCGAGCGCGGCGGCGAGCGCATCGCGCACGGGCGTGTCGCTGATCGCGCCGACGCCGCCGCCTTTCGCGAACATGAATATTTCGACGCCCAGCCGCGACAGCGCCTGTCCGAGTTCCAGCGCGATCGGTCCCGCGCCGAAGATGGCCATGCGCTTTGGGAACGTGTGCAGTTCGAACAGATCGTCGCTCGTGATGAGTTTGTCCTCGAAGACCTTCAACTCGTCGGGAATCACGGGCGCCGCGCCCGTCGCGATCACGATACTTTTCGCCTCGATGCGCGTCTCGTCGCTAACGACGAGCGTCGTCGGCCCGTCGAAGCGGGCGTGGCCGCGCAGGATCGACCCGTCGGGAAACGACTTCGTTTCCTCGATCACGCTATTCACGAAGTGATCGCGTTCGTGCCGCACATAGTCGAGCACTTGCGCGAGATTGGCATCGAGCGCATGCGTGCCTTCGATACCGCGCGGAGCCAGCGCGTGCGCGTCGTGCAGGCCATTCGCGGCGGCGAGCAAGAGCTTCGACGGCATGCAGCCGATGCGCGCGCACGTCGTTCCCAGTTCGCCGCTTTCAATCACGACGGCCTTCGCGCCAGCCTCGCTTGCCGCGCGAAACGCGGCGAGACCGGCCGTGCCCGCCCCGATCACGGCGACGTCTACTGTGATTGTCTTCATCGTATGTCCCGTTGGTTATGTGGTTGCGGCCCGCTGGCCTTCGTTTGTTGTCGGGACGAACAGATCATCCGTTGTCGGCGAAACCGGGGTAAAGCGTCATGCCGCCGTCGACGAAGAGCGTCGTGCCGATGACGTAATCGCTGTCGTCGGAGGCGAGCCAGACCGCCGCGCGCCCGATGTCTTCCACTTCGCCGACGCGCCCATAAGGCACGAGCGTGAGCAACCGGTCGAGCGCTTCCTGCGTGTCCCACGCGTCCTTGTTGATCGGCGTGCGGATGGCACCGGGCGCGATGGAATTGACGCGGATGCGCAGCGGCGCGACTTCCTGCGCGAGCGACTTCATCATCATCTGAATGCCGCCTTTCGACGATGCGTAGTTCACGTGCCCTGCCCACGGAATGATCTCGTGAACCGAACTCATGCAAATGATCTTGCCGAGCGCCTTCGACACCGGCCGCGGCCCGCGCCGCTGAAACTCGCGTACCGCGCGCTGCGCGGTGAGAAATTGCCCGGTCAGGTTCGTGTCGATAACCCGGCGCCAGTCGTCGAGCGTGAGTTCGGTGAACCTCGCGTCCTTTTGCAGGCCGGAGTTCGCCACGACGATATCCACCGTGCCATAGCGCTTGACGACGGCATCGAACATGGCGTCGGTTTCGTGTTCGTCGGAGACGTCGGCGGCGACGGCGAAGGCATCGCCGCCATTCGCCGTAATCTCGGCGGCGAGCTTTTCGGCAGGTTCCGCGTGCGAGTGATAGTTGATGGCGACTTTCGCGCCGGCATCGGCGAGCGACTGTGCGACACCCGCGCCAATGCCGGAACTCGCGCCCGTGACGAGCGCGATCTGGCCTTCGAGGGATCGTTGCATGAGCGTTTCCGTGTGATTTGCGTCACGTGGCGGCAAGCAAGGTGCGCGCCCGGCACGCTCACGCGCCGAGCAAGCCCTGATAGACCTCCGCGTAGCGCAATGCCGCCGTCTCCCAGCCGAAGTTCTGCGTCATTGCGCGTTTCACGACGGTCTTCCACTCCGTGCGACGCGCTTTCAACGCGAACGCGCGCCGGATTGCACCGACGATTCCCGCGCGGTCGAAGACATCGAAGGTAAAGCCGGTCGCGAGTTCATCCGCGAGATTTTCCAGCGAGCAATCGACGACCGTATCCGCAAGCCCGCCCACGCGATGCACGAGCGGCGGCGCGCCATACGACAGCGCATAAAGCTGCGTGAGTCCGCAAGGCTCGAAGCGCGACGGCACCATGACGACATCGCTGCCCGCGATGATCGAATGCGAGAGCGTTTCGTCGAAACCCAGTTCGACGGCCACCGCGCCCGGATGCGCGAGCGCCGCGTTCTTCATGCCGGTTTCGAGCGCCGGGTCGCCCGTGCCGAGCACGACGAGCTGGCCGCCGCGCTGCACGATATCCGGCACGGCGGAAAGCAGCAGGTCGAGACCCTTCTGCTCGGTCAGGCGGCTGACGACGCCGAAGAGCAGGGCGTCGTCATCGCGCGCGAGGCCCATGCGCTCCTGCAAGGCGGCTTTGCATTTGCTTTTCGCCGATGGCTTCGCGGCCGTGTAGCGCGACGCGATGGAGTCATCGACGGCAGGGCTCCAGATCGAATAATCGACGCCGTTCAGAATCCCGGTGATGTCGTGGGTACGCGACTGCAACAGGCCATGCAGACCCGCGCCGTGGGCTTGCGTCTGGATCTCGCGGGCGTAAGTCGGACTCACCGTGGTAATGCGGTCCGCGTAGTAAAGCCCGGCCTTCAAAAACGAGACATGACTATAGAACTCGACGCCATCGACCGCGAAAAAGTCGCCAGGCAATTGCAGCGCGCCGAACTCGGACGCGGGAAACACGCCCTGATACGCAAGGTTGTGCACCGTCATCACCGTGGCGACGCGCGGCGCGCCTCCACGCTCGAACGCGCGCATGTAGGCGGGCGCGAGGCCCGCATGCCAGTCGTGCGCGTGCACGATCTGCGGCTGCCAAGCGGGATCGGCGCCGCCAGCGATACGTGCCGCGCTCCAGCCGAGCAGCGCGAAGCGCCGGTCGTTGTCCGCATACGGCCGATGCGCGGCATCGAGATAAGGATTGCCCGGACGGTCGTAAAACTGGTCGGCCCGCACGACGTAGACGATCACGCCATGCGGCTGCAACACACCGCGTTCGAGCCGCACATTGCCGGCACCGAACGCAGCGCCCAGATCCGCGACGGGCTCGATGCCGGTGAGACCTTCGAGCACGGCGGGAAAGCCCGGCAGCACCACGCGCGCGTTCGTGCCCAGTTGCGATTGCGCCGGCGGCAGCGCCCCGACTACGTCGGCGAGGCCGCCGGTTTTCAACAGCGGAAACATTTCTGCTGCAACATGCAGCACGCACACGGTCATCGGCGCTCCCGTAGGTTGAGTTGACTACTTCGTGGCTTCAACGATCCGCGAGCCGCTGCAACGCTTCGCGCGTGACGAGCGTGACGCCGGACTCCGTGCGGAAAAAGCGCGCGGCATCGTCGTCCGGATCTTCGCCGATCACGAGACCTTCCGGCACCGTGCAACCGCGATCGATCACCACGCGCTGCAATCGGCAACTCGGTCCTATCGTCACCTGAGGCAACAAGACTGCCTCATTGATGTTACAGAATGAGTGCACCCGCACCGCCGACGAGAACACCGACTTCGAAACTTGCGAACCCGAGATCACGCAGCCGCCGCAGACGAGCAGATTGGTGATCGCGCCCTGCTGGCCGTTGAGATCGCGCACGAACTTGCCTGGTGGCAACTGTTCCTGATTGGTCCAGATCGGCCATTTGCGGTCGTACAAATCCAGTTCGGGGATGGTCGATGCAAGGTCGAGGTTTGCGGCCCAGTATGCATCCACGGTGCCGACATCGCGCCAGTAAGCGGGCGCTTCGGGATCGGCGCTGGAGGTCACGCACGACATGCTGAACGGATGCGCGATGGCCGTGCCGCTCGTCACCACGCGCGGAATGATGTCCTTGCCGAAGTCGTGATCCGTGTTCGACGCGGCGATGTTCTCTTCGAGCAGGTGGTAGAGATACTTCGCGCTGAACACGTAGATGCCCATGCTCGCGAGCGCCACGTCGGGCTTGCCGGGCATGGCGGGCGGATCGGCGGGCTTCTCCAGGAAGTCCGTCACGCGGCGATTTTCGTCGACATGCATCACGCCGAAGGCGGTCGCGTCCATGCGCGGCACTTCGATGCAGCCGACCGTGCAATCCGCGCCGCTCTCCACGTGGTCGAGCACCATGCGCGTGTAATCCATCTTGTAGATGTGATCGCCCGCCAGCACGATGATGAACTCCGGCGCAATCGACCGGATGATGTCGAGGTTCTGGAACACGGCGTCGGCCGTGCCGCGATACCAGCTCGAATCGACGCGCTGCTGCGCCGGCCAGATATCGATGAACTCGTTGAACTCGCCGCGAAGGAAACCCCAGCCGCGCTGAAGATGGCGCAACAGCGAGTGAGCCTTGTATTGCGTGACGACGGCAATACGGCGGATGCCCGAGTTGAGGCAGTTGGATAAAGCGAAATCGACGATGCGGTACTTGCCGCCGAAATGCACGGCAGGTTTGACGCGCCTGTCGGTAAGCGGTCCGAGACGAGTGCCGCGCCCTCCGGCGAGGACGATTGCCAGGGTCGACTTTTGCAAATCGGTGCGATTCTTTGACGACGTCTCCATGTCAGCTCCTGATTTGACCTGCGACTAGTGAATTGATGCTGCTCTCTTGTTCGTCCTCGTATGCTGGCGGCGCGCGAGCTCGCTGGCTTGGGGTAGGTCCATGAGTTCGCGCGCACGAACAGGGTGGAAGCATTATCCGGTGCGCGTCGGCATTCGTGTACCGATGTCGCTCTTTTTTTGTTCCACCGATCCGCGCTGCCGCGCTCAGTGCACGGAATGCTGGCGGCATTTTCGAGCAAACAGCGTGCCGAACGCCCGTGCGGCGGCCTTCTCGGGTGTTGCAGTTGCGCAATTTATCGTGCGTGGACGATGCCGCGGTGCGTTAAGGCACGGCACAATACGGCTATGCAAGCTTCGCGATCAACACGCAAACGCTTGCGAGCACGAAGAGAAGCCGCATGCCATGCGGCATTCTCCTGACCGAACAAGCCGCACCCGGGAATCAAAAACATGAACAACGTCCTGAGTATCCAGTCGCATGTGGTGTTCGGCCACGCCGGCAATAGCGCGGCGGTTTTCCCAATGCGCCGTCTCGGCGTCAACGTCTGGCCGCTCAACACGGTGCAGTTCTCCAATCACACGCAATATGGCCGCTGGACCGGTAGCGTGGTCGACGCCGACGAGCTTCAGAGCGTGATCGAAGGTATCGGCGCGATCGGCGTGCTCGGCCGCTGCAACGCCGTGCTGTCGGGCTTTCTCGGCGCGACCGAGCAAGGCCGCGCGGTGGTCGAGATCGTGAAGATGGTGAAGGCGGTGAATCCGCGCGCGCTCTTCTTTTGCGATCCGGTCATGGGCGTGACGGGCGGCTGCACGGTGGCGCCGGGCATCGAAGACTTCCTCGTGACGACCATGCCCGAAGTCGCCGATGCCATGATGCCCAATCACCTCGAACTCGAAAAGCTCGCGGGCCGGCCGATCGAGACGGTGGAAGAAGCCGTCGATGCCTGCCGCGAAGTCATCGCGCGCGGGCCGCGCACGCTGCTCGTCAAGCATCTGCTCGACCGCAACAGTCGCGCCGATACCTTCAACATGCTGGCCGTGAACGCGCACGAAGCGTGGTTCGCGCAGCGTCCGCTGTATCCGTTCGCGCGTCAGCCAGTGGGCGTCGGCGATCTGACGAGCGGTGTGTTCGTCGCGCGCACCTTGCAGGGCGATTCCTTGCGCCACGCGCTCGAACACACGCTCGCGGCCGTCAACGCGGTGGTGAAGACGACTTACGATGCAGGGCGTTACGAGCTGGAGATCGTCGCCTCGCAGGACGAGATCGCAAAGCCCACCGACTGGTTTCCGGCCATTCGCGTGTCGGGCACCGAGATGGCGCGGCGATAGTCCGGCCACGCGCCCCGTATTTACCCTTGGTTGGCTGACAGGACGCGCGGTTGCTTTTGACAAGCCGCCAGATGGGCGTCGATGATTCACCGACTCTCACTCATGGAAGCGCGACATGGCAAAGGCATTCGCATCCCAGGCGGACCTGGAAGAGAAGAAGATCACCTTCACGCAGCTCTCCGAGAACGCCTACGCCTATACGGCAGAAGGCGATCCGAACTCGGGCGTGATCGTCGGCGACGACGCCGTGCTGATCGTCGATACGACCGCGACGCCCGCAATGGCGCAGGATCTCATCGCGAAGATTCGCAGCGTCACCGACAAGCCGATCAAGTACGTCGTGCTGTCGCACTATCACGCGGTGCGCGTGCTGGGCGCATCGGCGTATTTCGCGGAAGGCGCGCAGCAGGTCATCGCGAGCCGAGGCACGTACGAGATGATCGTCGAGCGCGGCGAGGCGGACATGAAGTCGGAGATCGAGCGCTTTCCGCGCCTCTTTGCAGGCGTCGAGACGGTGCCGGGCCTGACATGGCCCACGCTCGTGTTCGATCGCGAGATCACGCTTTGGCTAGGCAAGCTCGAAGTGCGCATCGCGCATCTCGGCGCGGGTCACACGAAGGGCGATACGGTCGTATGGCTGCCATCGCAGGACGTGCTGTTTTCGGGCGATCTGGTCGAATACGACGCCGCGTGTTATTGCGGCGATGCCCAGCTCGCGCAATGGCCCACGACGCTCGAAGCGTTGCGCGCGCTGAATGCGCGGAAGCTCGTGCCGGGCCGTGGCCCCGCGTTGCTCACGCCTCAAGATGTGCACAAGGGTCTCGACTACACGAAGGACTTCGTCACGACACTGCTTGCCGCCGGGCGCGAAGCCGTTGCGCAACGACTCGACCTCAAGGGCGCGATGGCGCTCGCACGCAAGTCGATGGACCCGAAGTTCGGCCACGTCTTCATCTACGAGCATTGCCTGCCTTTCGATGTCTCGCGCGCCTTCGACGAAGCGAGCGGCATCACGCATCCGCGTATCTGGACCGCCGAGCGCGACAAGGAAATGTGGACCGCGTTGCAGGAATGACGCGCGCGGCCGTTCGCGTTTGGTCGTCAATCACGCGGTCGCGGCGGCTGCGGCCATTGCCTTGAAGTTCTCCGGCGTGGCGAATGCGAGGTACTGCGCCTGCATGTCGGGCGTGAGGAATTCGAGCATCGTCGAGTTTTCGATCCATAGTTCGATTACGTCGAAGAAATTGCGGCCGCGCGTGCAGCGCACCGCGCGCCAGCCTTCGCGTTCGCCGATGGCGATCACTTGCGCCGCGTCCATCTGCGTGGCAATCGCCATATGAAACGCGCTGTATTGCGGACGGTCGACCTTGCCCGCGCCAAAACTCACGCTGGTTTCCGCGCCGCCGCCGGGCGTGATGACGCGATCGCCCGGATAAACTTCGATGATGCTGCCGCGGTCATCGCCGGCGACGGCCATCCACGAGTCGGGAAACGATGGAAACGGCGCGGCGAAACCGTTCCAGAGTTCGGCGAGCACGTTGGCGACGTGTTGTGGATCGCGGGCGGGAATAGATGCGTGGTAGATCATCGCGAAGGTCTCCGGTGGCTTTGAGGAAGATCGACGGCGATGCTTTCATGCTTCGCAAGTGGCTGTCAATTGGCACTGCTACGAAGCGCGGATGAGTGCTTAATTTTGGCGTTATTTTGTCACTAAGCGCTGATAGAAAAACGCTTGAAGTGTCTGAGGAAAATCCGTCGATTAGTTAGCAAGACAGACGGATAAAAAAATGCCGCCCGGGGTAGGCGGCGAGAGCGCGTCCAGTTGAAATCCCGTTAGGGTGAACGCGTGAGGAGACAACATTGAGGAGTATGGCAAACGCCCGCGCGGCGCTCAACCTCGATTCGGAAGCACACCATTTCATGGTCGTCGTGATTCCGTTCAGGCTGAAACCTCGTCGTCGCAAGGTTCATTGCTTGAGTAAGCGCTTCGGAACGATGTGCATCATCGTTGCGCTTTCAAACATATCTTTGCGTTTCTGAACGCGCGCAACGCCATGCGTTGGCTACACTGATAATCCGCTTCGTTTCCACGCTTCATTCATGCCTTGTCTGCTCGTTGATTCATTCGATTTCAAGCAGTATCCCGACGCGAACCACGCACTCAAGCACGCTTTGGAAATACGTGATTCCGGCGATTGGGCGTTGCTCGAGCACTTCTGTGCAAACGCGCTGCAGTGCTTTCCTGGCGATGTCGAACTGTCCTGGCAACTCAGTCATAGTCACTGGATGCGGCATGACTGCATGAAGGCCGAAGCGGTCATGCGCGATGCCGCAAGGCTGCATCCGGACAACGGTCTCGTCACGGGCGCGATCGCGATGTATCTGAACGAAGAGGCGCGTTATGAGGAAGCGGAAGCGCTTTACCGCCAGGCTATTGTGCAGAGTCCAAATGCGCCGCATCTCCCGATTGATCTAGCCGATCTCGAATTGCGTCGCGGCGCGTGGCGTGACGGCTGGACGCGCTTCGAACATCGTTTGACTAACCCGCATCATGGCGACAAGAGCGTCGTCACCCGCGTGGAACGTGAAGCGCCGCGCTGGCGCGGTGAATCGCTCGCGGGAAGGCGCGTGGTTGTGTATAGCGAGATCGGTCATGGCGACGATATCCAGTTCGTGCGTCTATATCCGCGATTCGCAGAGTTGGTGCGCGCGCACGGCGGCGAGCCGATGCTGGCTGTGCGCCATGTCCTTCACTCGCTCATCGAGCGTGTCGTGCCTGATTGCGTGCTGGTCGCGGAACATGCATTCAGCGGCTGCGATTACTCCATACCCATGATGAGCATGCCGTTCTGGCTAGGCTTGATGCCGGCGGAAATCGAGGGCCGCGCGTATCTGCATGCCGATGCGGAACGCGTTGCGGCGTGGCGCTGCTTGCTCGAAGAAGAAGGCGCCGATAACTTGCGTGTCGGCATCGTCTGGGCGGGCAGTCCGACGCATCGGCGCGATGGTCAACGCAGCATTCCCGTCGATGCGCTTGCGCCGCTTTGGCGTCTGTCGAACGTGACGTTTTATCCGGTTGCTCCCGGCCGCGATGACGATATCGCAAAGATGCGCGCGGCAGGTGCGTGTGTCGTCGAGGTTGCGCAGCGCTATCGAGACAATTTTCATGACTCCGCTGCATTGCTCACGGCGCTGGACGTATTGGTGACTATCGATAGTTCGCCCTTGCATCTCGGTGGCGCGCTTGGGCGGCCGGTGCTGGCGATGATCGATCTTGCATCGCACTGGTGTTGGGGAACCGGCGAGACGCAGCCGTGGTACGACTCGGTGCAACTGCTGCGTCAGCATGCGGCGGGCGACTGGCGGCCCGTTGTGGAACGCGTTGCGGATGAACTGGCGCAACGCGTCCGCATGCATCAAAGGACGGCGGGCAAATGAGTCGACCCGCCGTTGCCGCTCATGAGCACTCGTTGGCAGGCATGGGCCGCGCATAGCCGCGCTGGGCGGAATGGATGGTGGTCACGCACTGACCGTCTTGCGGTTCAAGCGCGCTGTCGATATCGCGCGTGGCGCCGTCGTGCATCTTCATGCTGTAGCGACTCTCGCGGTGCGCTCCGGGCTGCTACGAAGAGGCCGATGAGATCGGCACGCGCTTCGGAAGGAAGCGAATGCGCGGCCATCAAAGTGCAGCAAGGATCATGGAATTAAAACCGGAAGCCTTTATTCGGCTGGCGCGGCTTCAGCGCTTCAACAGATAGTCCACGATTTTGTCGCACACGCGCCCGAACATTTGCGTGCCGGTGACGGTGCGGCAACCTTGCGCGCGCGCCGCTTCGATGAACGGCGTAAGCGGTGGCTTCGTGACGACATCGCCGACGAAAGTCTTTGCATCGAGCTTCGATACATCGATTGGCAGCGGATCGCCTTCGCGCATTCCGGCAGGCGAGGCATTCACGACGATGTCGAAGTTCTCCGCGCCCGAGTCATTATCGACCCTTACGGCGCCGCGACCCAGACTCGCCAGACGCGAGGCGAGGGCTTTGGTGCGCGCGGCATCGAAATCGCGGACAGCGAGCGATGCGACGCCCGCATTTACCAACGCATGACCGATTGCCGATCCCGCGCCGCCCGCGCCGATTAGAAGCGCGCGTTTTCCTTGCGGATCGCAGCCTGCGTCGCCAAGGGCCGCGACCATCGCGGCGCCGTCGGACATGCCGCCGTGCCAGGAGCCGTCCGCGTTGCGTCTTAGCATGTTGGCCGCTCCGAGGAACGCGGATTCTTCCGCGAGCGACGCGCAGAAGCCAGCGGCGCTGAACTTGTGCGGCACGGTGATGATGACGCCATCGACGTTTTGCATCGGCGTGACGCCGGCGAAGAAAGCGGCGAGGTCGGCAGGTGCGACGTGAGCCGGGATCACGATTGCATCGTGTCCTGCCTTGCGCAAGGCGGCGGTCACGCCGGAGGGCGAACGTACTTGCGCAATGGGATCGCCGACGATGAAGTAGAGGCGAGTTGCGCCGCTTAAGCCCGCATCGAGCGATGCGGAGAAGGATGTGTCCTGCGCCATGCTTTGAATGTCTCCTTTGTGCGCTTCGGTCGGTGGACGTTGCGCGGATGGGTGTCTTAGCTCAAAAGCGTTGATGAACTGTAGTCTAAATTGGAATTGGATTCAATCTTCTGTCTGCGTTGGCAACTAACGGTCTTTAATTTCGGCTTACTTGAAATATGCAGAGTGAGTGGTCGGAGGAAGTGCCTCACGGCTCTCTACGCCAGCGTGGGCAAAGTGCATGCAGTATGCAACTTGCGGGTATCTAAAATACAAATCCAATGCAAAACGAGTGTGAACGTGCCGAAGCCGAAGCCGAAGCCGAAGCCGAAGCCGAAGCCGAAGCCGAAGCCGAAGCCGGAGCCGGAGCCGAAGCCGAAGCCGAAGCCGAAGCCGAAGCCGAGCGCCGAGCGCCGAGCGCCGAGCGCCGAATGCCGAATGCCGAATGCCGAATGCCGAATGCCGAACGCCGAACGCCGAACGCCGAATGCCGAATGCCGAATGCCGAATGCCGAATGCCGCAGCCGCAGTCGCAGCCAGATGCTGAAGCCGAATTCCGAGCCCTGAGTCCTATGTGCCGAACGCGCCTCACCTCAAAGCGCCCCCGCCTCATGCGCCTCGGCACTCACCTCCGCAGCCTCAAGCGCCTCGTGCAGCGTCGCGAATACATTGGACTTGCCGATCACTTCCGTTAGTCCATGCCGATCCATGTCGAGCCGAAGAAACGGATTCACTCGTCCAAAGATCATCGCGATATCGCGATGCCGCACGCTTGCGACTAAATCGCTCAACGTGCGCGCGGCCGAGTAGTCCAGATCGGTGATCGCGCCGGCATCGACGACAAAATGACGTAGTTTAAGAGGCGCCGCATCGATCAACTGCTTCACTTCCGCCGCGAAGAGATGATCGTTCGCAAAAAACAGATCGGTGCCGAACCGATACACGATCAAGCCAGGCGCGGTGACGACGCCGGGACGCGTCGGTACGAACTGCCATCGGCGGTCCGGCGCGACGGGCGCGAGTACCATCGTATGCGGACGATAGCTGTGCCGCACATGCCGCATCAGCGACAACGCCACGGCAAGCAAGATGCCATGCTCGACCCCGATCAGAACGACCGCCGCCGCCGTGATCAGCGCCAGCGTGAACTCTCCCGGACTCTCGCGCCGAATGGCCTGCAGGCTTTGCACATTGACGAGCCCGACGGCGATGGTGAAGACAATCGCGGCAAGCACGCAATGCGGCAGGTACTGCAAAAAGCCGCTCAAAAACATCAAGACGACGACCACCACCGCCGCGAAGGTGAGTTGCGCGATCTGGCTGCGTGCGCCGGCGCGATCGGCCATCGCTGTCTGCGTCGGGCTGCCGTTGACCACGAAGGCGCCGCTGAACGCGGCAGCCGCATTCGCGGCGGCGAGGCCGAGCAAGTCGCCGTTGGTATCGGCGGACTCGTGGTGCTGCTGTGCGAAGACGCGCGCCGCGGCCGCGCTTTGCGCCACGATCATCACGAAGCACGACGCCGCCACGGGCACGAGATCGAGAAACTGCTGCCACGTGACGTGTGGCACGCGCAGCGGCGGCAATCCGCCTGCGACCGGGCCAAGGACCGCGATGCCGTGGGCCGCGAACCCGAACGTCTTGCTCGCGAGGATGCTGCCGATGACCGCGACGAGCGGTATCGGCACGCGCGGCCAGATACGTCTGAAGCCAAGTATCGCGACGATCACGAGTAACGAGAGAGCGAGCGTCGGCAAGTTCGCTTCGACGATATGGTCGACAACATACCAAAGCTGCGCAAGGCTGCGCGACGACGGCACCGGCACGGTCATGCCGAGGATATCGCCGAGCATGGCGATCGACACCTGTATGCCGACGCCCGCCAGGAAACCGGCCAGCACCGTGCGCGAAAGGAAATCGGCGAGAAAGCCGAGCCTGAAGAGCCGTGCGAGCAGCAACAACGCGGCAGTCAGCAGCGCGACCATGCTTGCCAGTTCGACATATTCGGCGCTCGCCATCGGCGCGATGGTCGATACGCGGCTCGCGAAAATCGTGGCGGTGGCGGAATCCGCGGCCACCACGAGATGGCGCGATGCCCCGAACAACGCGAACGCGGCTAGCGGAATGAATGCGGTATACAAACCTGTAACCGCAGGCATGCCGGCAATGCGCGCATAGCCCAAGACTTGCGGGATATCCATCGATGCGAGCGAAAGCCCCGCAAGAATGTCGCGTCCCGCAGCGAGCCGGTCGATCGGCAAGATGCCTTTCAGGAAACGCGGCGGCACGGGAGGTCGCGGAGTTGAATCTTGCATGCGTTATACCGGTCGCGGGAAGAGCGCATCGTGCCCCATGACGGCCGCAATGCCAAGCGACTTGATCACTCACGCCGAGCAATCTAAAAAGGTCTTTGCGCGCGATCGGAAAATGGAATAGGATTCCAATATCAAAGACAGTTCTACAGCTAAAGGCAGCTTCGAGTCGCGTATCACTGCGATCCGAATCGGAAGGAGCGAGACAAAAATGATGGAGACGCTGGTTAGATCGAATACAAGCGGCCGTATGCGCGAGGTTGTTTCTCGGCTGTCTACGCGACATCGAACGTCACCAGACAGCATGCGTTTGCTGCACGAGGACTCTTCGCCGCGTGCGCCGGCAAGCAATAGGCATCAACCCAGGCCTAGCGATGAAGCCTGACCCGGTACTGGAATGCGACGTCCTCGTGCTCGGTTCCGGTGCGGGCGGACTATCGACGGCCGTGACAGCGGCCACGCGCGGACTCTCCGTTTTGGTCTGCGAGAAGGAAGACGTCTTCGGCGGCACGACCGCGTGGTCGGGCGGCTGGATGTGGGTTCCGCGCAGTCCGCTTGCGACGCGCGCAGGAATGATCGAGGAAGCAGACGCGCCGCGAACGTATCTAAAGGCCGAACTCGGCGCGCAATACGACGCGGCTAAAGTCGACGCGCTCATCGAACACGGTCCGCGCATGGTCGAGTTCTTCGAGACAAATACGTCGATGCGTTTCATCGATGGCAACCGCATTCCGGACTTTCATACCTCGCAAGGCGCGGGAACGGGTGGCCGCTCCGTGTGCGCCATGCCTTTCGATGGTCGCGAACTCGGGGCGCTCATCGACAAGCTGCGGCCACCGCTTCTCGATACGACGATCAACGGCATGGCGATCTCTCCAGGACAAGAGCTCACGCACTTTCTGAACGCCACGCGCTCGATGCGCTCCGCGTGGCATGTCACCAAACGCTTCGCCAAGTTCGCGCACGACAAGCTTCGCTATGGCAGATCGATGCATCTATTGAACGGCAATGCGCTCATTGCAAGACTCTTGAAGTCGGCGGCGGATCGTGGCGTCGATCTGCGCACGCGCGCTAAAGCGGTCGGTCTCTTGCGCGATGGCTATCGTGTGATCGGCGCTCATGTCGAGATCGAAGGCGTAAAGCATGAGGTCCATGCGCGACGCGGCGTGGTGCTCGCGTGCGGTGGATATCCGCACGATGAAGCACGTCGCGCGGCTACGTTCGCTTATACGCCGACGGGCCGCGAACATTGGTCCGCGGCGCCGCGTTCCAACACCGGCGACGGCATTCGCATGGGCGAGGCCGCAGGCGCATACTTCAACGCAATGCTCGAAAATCCCGCGGCTTGGGCGCCCGTTTCGCTCGTTCCGAAGCGCGATGGTCCGCATGTCGCGTTCGCGCATCTGATCGAACGCGGCAAGCCTGGTCTGATCGCGGTGACGCGTGTGGGGAGGCGCTTTGTGAACGAAGCGTCGTCGTACTACGACTTCATGTCCGCGTTGATGGACATCACACCCGCAGGCGATGAAGTGTGCGCGTGGCTCGTCTGCGATCATCGTTTTCTGCGACGCTATGGCCTTGGTGCCGCGAAGCCGTTTCCATTCCCGTTGCGCGCGCACGAACGCTCGGGCTATCTGAGAAGCGCTCCCACGCTCGAAGCGCTCGCGCGAGTTTGCGGCATCGAGACAACTGGTTTCATCGAAACCATCGCGGCGTATAACCACTACGCTCGCGACGGCTTCGATCCGCAATTTCATCGAGGCTCGACACCCTACAACCGCATGCAGGGCGATGCATCGCATAAGCCGAATCCATGCGTTGCACCTATTGCCGATGGCCCGTATCACGCAGTGAAAGTGCTGCCCGGCAGCCTCGGTACATTCGCCGGCCTCGCTACCGATTCGAGCGCCCGCGTGCTGGACGAAGCGCACATGCCGATTGCCGGCCTCTACGCAGTTGGCAACGATGCCGCGAGCATGATGGGCGGCCACTATCCCGCAGGCGGCATCACGCTCGGTCCGGCGATGACCTTCGGTTATCTCGCGGGCCACGCACTTGCAGATCAAAGCGATGACAGCAGTGAACGAGAAGCGCATCGCATCGAAACCATGACCACTCTCTCTCAATTCAATCAGGCAAGGACATTTCAATGACCCTGTACGACACAGTCACACTCACCGTGAAGATCGGCACGAACGCGCAGGTCTTCGAAAACATCAAGTCGAGCGGCGAGCAAGCAGGCGCGCGCTTGCTCGGCTGCTGGTATTCCGATATCGGTGCCTTGGGCAAGGTGATGGTCTTGCGCGGCTACGCATCCGAAGCGGCACTGATCGATGAACGCAGGCGCCTTCTGCTCGAAGGCAATCCGTTCGGCTGCGGCGAATTCATTACGGATGTCGAAATAAATAGCTATGCGCTCTTTCCATTCCTGCCGCCGATCGAGCCTGCCGAACACAACGGCATCTATGAAATGCGCGTCTACGGCACGAAGCTCGCGAGCCTGCAGCACACCATCGACGCGTGGCAGAACGCCTTGCCCGAACGCACGAAGCGTTCGCCGTTGATCGGTGCAATGTACGCGCTCGATGGCACCGTGCCGCGTTTTCTGAACATCTGGCCGTACAAGAGCGTGGATGAACGCTCGCGTATTCGCGCGGAATCGGTGAAGGATGGCGTATGGCCGCCGAAGGGCGGACCCGCCCATCTGACGACGATGGAATCGACCATCTATGTGCCCGCACCGTTCTCGCCACTACGCTAAGGAAATCCATATGTCCACACGAAAACTTTCGCTCTCAGCTTTGACCGTGCTCGAATTGACGCCGCCGCAGATGGTCGAATGCGCGGCGAACGCCGGCTATGACTATGTCGGCCTGCGCCTTCTTCCGGCGACCGATACCGAAGTGCGGCACGACATCATGGGCGATACACCGCTCGTGCGCGAGACGCTCGCGGCGTTGAAGGACACCGGCATTGGCGTGCTCGACACGGAAATTCTTCGCCTCAAACCCGACACCGATGTAACCGCGTACGAGCCGATGCTTGCGACCGCCGCCGAACTTGGCGCGCGCTATGTGCTCGTCGCGGGCAACGATCCCGACGAGTCGCGCACCGCCGAGCGTCTCGCGCAGTTGTGCGATCTGGCGCGTCCGTATGGCCTCTCGCCATCGCTCGAACCGATGCCGTGGACCGACGCGAAGGACATCGTGCAAGCCGCGCGCATCGTGAAGGCGGCGGAACGCAACAACACGGGGCTGATCATCGATCCGCTTCACTTCGACCGCGCGGGGTCGTCGACCCAGACGCTGAGTGAGTTGCCGCGCGAGTATTTCGGCTATGTGCAGTTCTGCGACGCACCCGCCGAGCGCCCGACCGACCTCGAAACACTACTTTTCCAGGCGCGCTGCGAGCGGATGATTCCGGGTGAAGGCGGTATCGACTTGGCTGGCATTTTGCATGCACTGCCGGAAGGCTTGCCGCTTTCACTCGAAATACCGACGCAACAGTGGGCCAAGACCGCCAGCGCGCTCGAGCGCGCGAAGCGCATGCGCGAAGCGACGCTTGCGTTGCTTGACGAGGTTTATGCCGGGCATTGAACGATGGCGGTTGAATTCCGAGGTGGAATCATGTTCAAATTCCGAATCGGAACTTCGAGGTAACGAAACATGGCAGGAAATCTTGAGCGCGCGTTGTCCATCATCGAACTGCTGGCGAAGAACGGCGGACGCATGCCGCTTGCCGCCATCGCGGATACCTTGAGCATTCCCCGCAGCGGCACGCATCGTCTGCTCGCGATGTTGATCGACGAAGGCTACGTGCGCCAGGACGAGAATCACGGCGAGTACATGCTCGCGCTGAAGCTCGTGTCGCTTGCGCTGATCTACCTTTCGACGGGCGGCGTGCTCGATGTGTCACAACCGGTGCTCGACCGCCTCGCGGCGGCGTCGGGCGAATTGGCGCGGCTTGGCGTGGTGGAGGACGATCACATCACCTTCGTCGGCAAGGCGCAGGGCGCGAAGTCCGGGCTGCGCTACGACCCGGACATGGGCAGCCAGCCGCCCTTGCATTGCACGGCAAGCGGACAGGCGTGGTTGTCGTCGCTGACCGATGAGGAAGCGCTCGAACTCGTGTCGAAGCAAGGCGGACTCGGCAAGCCCGGACAAGGCGGTCCGAAGGCGCCGAAGACGATTCAGCAGTTCCTGACCGACTTGCGCGCGGCGCGCGAACGCGGTTACGGCATCGCGAGCGAAACCTACGAAGCCGGCATGACGTCGATGGCCGCGCCGATTCATCATCCGATGACGGGCGTGGTCGTGGGTGTCGTCAGTCTCGCGGGTCCGACGAGCCGTTTGCCGGAAACGCGTCTGAAAGAGCTTGCGCCCGCGCTGCTCGAAGCGGCATCCGATATGAGCGCGGCAACCTTGAGCTCGCCTTATTTCAAGCGGCCGTTGACTCAAGCTCCGGTCGTTACCGAAGCGCCGGCGCCTGCTGGCAAGAAGCGGGCAAAAAGCGCTCTCGTTCAATAAGCGCAACGGCCGTCGCGCGCGTCGCGCTTGCACTATGCTGTGCACATCAGCGCTTGCGAGGCCGATCATGAATGCCGCGTCCGTCACAGCTTCTTTGCGCGAAATCGACGACTTGCCTTCGCCGCGCGGCTTGCCGCTCGCGGGCAATCTCTTTCAATTGCCGCCGTCGACTCATCATCTGACGCTCGAGCGATGGGCGAAGGAACTGGGCACGCCGTATCGCTTCAAGCTCGGCCGCGTGCCTATTGTCGTGTGGTCGGATTTCGAGCTGTCGCAAGCGGTTTTGCGTGAACGTCCGCATCGTTATCGGCGTTACGGTCCGCTCGAAACCTTGTTCGATGAAGTCGGCTGTAATGGTCTCTTTTCCATCGAGGGCGAAGCGTGGGCGCCGCAGCGTCGGCTCGTGATGCAGGCGCTGTCCGTGCCGCATATCAAGGCGTTTTATCCGACGCTGGCCGCGATCACCGAGCGTTTGCGGCGGCGCTGGGAGTCGGCCGCGCGCGAGGGACGTATCGTCGAGATGAACGACGATTTGAAGCGCTATACCGTCGATGTCACGAGCGCGCTCGCATTCGGCGAAGACCCGAACACGCTGGAAAAAGAACGCGGCGTCATCCAGGAGCATCTCTCGCAGCTTCTGCCGATGATCATGACGCGCCTCTCCACGCCGTTTCCCTACTGGCGCTATATGCGGCTGCCGCGCGACCGCCGATTCGATCGTGCAATGGCCGAAGTGCATCGCTATGTGCGTGGCTTGATGTCGAGATCGCGCGAACGCATGCGTGACGAGGCATCTGCACTCGAGCCGCGCAATTTGCTCGAAGCGATGCTCGCGCTGCGTGACGCGCCCGAGTCCGGCCTCACCGATGACGAAGTCGCCGCCAACGTCATGACGATGCTCGTCGCGGGCGAAGACACGACGGTGGCATCGCTCGCATGGGGACTCCTGTTCCTCGGCGGCGATGAAGCCTTGCAGACGCGCATCGCGATGCATGCAAAATGCACGTTCGGCGACGCGCGCGTTTGTCCGAATTATCAGGCAATGCGCGAACTCGATCTATGCGAGGCCGTCTGCACGGAGGCGAGCCGACTGCATCCGGTGGCGCCGTATTTGTCGCTGGAACCGCTGGAGGAAGTGGAGTTGCAGGGCGTGCGGCTACCCGCGGGCACCAAGCTCTTTTTTCTAAATCGTCCCGCGATGCTCGACGAAAGCCACTTCAGCGATCCCGCGCGCTACGATCCGGATCGCTGGCTGCGCGAGCATCGGCTGCAGGCGGGCGAGCACGCAAATCAGGGAACGCACGATCCACGCGCTTATCTGCAATTCGGCGCGGGGCCGCGCGTGTGTCCGGGACGGCATCTGGCAGCGGTCGAAATGCGGCTCGTCATTTCGATGCTCACGGCGAATTTCACGGCGCGCCTGGCTCAGGATGCCGCCGATATTCACGAAGTCTGCAACTTCACGGTGGTGCCGAATCGCATGCCGATGCGGCTCGCTTTGCGGCCCGCCTGAACCGCGTCATCGTTCATTGAACGTCGGCGGCACCGGTTGCCATCCACAGAACTTCGGCATCTTCCGTGCTGGTCGATATCGCCGCGTGGCCCGTGCGGCTGTCGAAATAGATGCTGTCGCCCGCATTCAGATGCGTCGGCGCATAAAGTTCCGAGTAGAGGCATACGCTACCGCTGATCACGTACAAGAACTCTTCGCCTTCGTGACGGCCCCAGTCGTCGAAGGCATCCAGTGTATGCGCCGAGATGCGGATGCGAAACGGCAGCATCGCCTTGTGCGCGAGTTCAGTCGCCAGCAATTCCATCTGATAGCCGCGGTACGCGTGCCTTTGCCCTTCGTCGCGTCGCGTGAGTGCGCGCCGGCCGCTTGCGCTGGCAGCGGGCGCGCTGCCGAACAGTTCCGCGAGATCGATCTGCAGGCCGCGTACTATCTTCTGCAAGACATCGAAAGTCGGCGACATCAAGCCGTTCTCGATCTTCGACAACGCCGAGCGCGACACGCCGCATAGCCGGCTCGCGGTTTCCAGCGTGAGATTCTGAGCGCTGCGAGCGTGCTTTACCCGTCGTCCGAGATCGGCTGCGGATTGCTCAGTCGAATTTTTGGCGGGCAAAGTGGACATGGGAGGTCGAAGGTGGTTTGTTTCCGATAATACCATCGACTTTTCAGGCGTTTGCATTCGGTATGCAAACCGAGACTGGTGAGAACCCCAATATTGACAGCGTTGTGGGCATCGGAGGCTGCGCGTATAGTTTCCGAACTTGACCGTTGTTTCGCATCGGAAACGGCGAAGCTAATTTTGCATGCAAAAGGAATTCACTGTGGACGCAAAGACCATTCTCTCCGACCTCGGTATCGCAGGCATCGCGAACGAGGGCGACATGACTGTCACTTCGCCCATCAGCGGCGAAATCATCGGACGCGTGAAACGCCATACTTCCGCCGATGTCGATACCGCGCTTGCGCAAGCCCGCAGCGCATTTGCCGTGTGGCGCAACGTTCCGGCGCCGCGACGTGGCGAACTGGTGCGTTTGCTCGGCAATCGCCTGCGCGAAAAGAAGGCTGCGCTCGGCCGGCTCGTCGCGCTCGAAGCGGGCAAGATCCTGCAAGAGGGCCTGGGCGAAGTGCAGGAAATGATCGACATTTGCGACTTCGCCGTCGGCCTGTCGCGGCAACTGTATGGCCTGACGATCGCCTCCGAGCGGCCCGGTCATCGAATGGCGGAAACGTGGCATCCGTTCGGCGTCTGCACGATCATTTCTGCATTCAATTTTCCGGTCGCGGTGTGGTCGTGGAACGCGGCGCTTGCGCTCGTGTGCGGCAATGCGGTCGTGTGGAAGCCGTCGGAAAAGACGCCGCTTACCGCGCTCGCCGTCGATCGCATCATGCGCGATGTACTCGACGAGTTCGGCACCGCGCCGGCCGGCCTGGCATCGGTTCTGATCGGCGACCGTGAAGTGGGCGCGAAGCTCGTCGCGGACAAACGCTCCGATATCGTCAGCGCGACCGGCAGCACGGAAATGGGCCGCGCGGTGGGCGTGGAAGTGGCGCGCCGTTTCGGGCGCTCCGTTCTCGAACTCGGCGGCAACAATGCCGGCATCGTCTCGCAGACGGCCAATCGCGACCTCGCGCTGCGCGGCATTCTGTTTTCGGCGGTCGGCACCGCGGGGCAGCGCTGCACGTCGCTGCGGCGTCTTTTCGTCCATGAGAGCATCTATGACGAAACCGTCGCTCGCCTCAAGGATTTGTATGCAAAAGTCCCGGTCGGCAATCCGTTGAACGACGGCGTGTTGATGGGACCGCTCATCGACGTGCAGGCTTTTGCGCGCATGCAGGACGCGCTGGAGCAGGCGAAGGGCGAGGGCGGCAAGGTGTTCGGCGGCGAACGCGTGAGCGTGACGGGTAACGAGAATGGCTATTACGTGCGTCCCGCGCTCGTCGAAATGCCCGCACAAAGCGAAGTCGTGCTGAAGGAAACCTTCGCGCCCATTCTCTATGTGATGCGCTACACCGATTTCGATGACGCCATCGCCGCGAATAACGCCGCCGCGCACGGCTTGTCCTCATGCGCCTTCACGACGGATCTGCGCGAGGCGGAGCGCTTTCTGTCGGCATCGGGCAGCGATTGCGGCATCGCCAATATCAACATCGGGCCGAGTGGCGCGGAGATCGGCGGCGCGTTCGGCGGCGAAAAGGAAACCGGCGGCGGACGCGAATCCGGCTCGGACGCGTGGAAGGCCTACATGCGGCGCGCGACCAACACGATCAACTATTCGTCGGAATTGCCGCTTGCACAGGGCATCGACTTCAATCTCGGCTAGTCCTTAAACGGAGGCGGCGTGGTGTCTAAGGTTGTGATCGTTGGCGGCGGCGTGATCGGCAGTTCGACCGCGTACTTTCTTCGCTTGATGGATCCAGGCGTGCAAGTCACGGTGATCGAGCGCGATCCGACTTACGCGCGCTCGTCGTCGGCGTTGTCGGCGGCGTCGATCAGACAGCAATTCTCGACGCCGCTTTCCGTGCGTATGTCGTTGTTCGGTATCGAGTTCCTACGGTCGATTGGCGAGCGGCTCGAAGTGAACGGCGAACGGCCTTCGGTCGATCTGCACGAAGGCGGCTATCTCTTTCTAGCGACGCCGCCGGGCCTGTCCACGCTGCAAGAGAACCATGCGCTGCAACGCGAACTCGGCGCGGATATCACCTTGCTCGATCCCGCTTCCCTGCGCGCGCGCTTCCCTTGGTTGAATACAAAAGACCTTGCGGCGGGTGCGTTCGGCGAGACCGGCGAAGGCTGGTTCGACGGCTATGGTCTCGTCCAGGCGCTACGACGCAAGGCTCAGGCCCTGGGCGCGCGTTACGTGGCGGCCGAAGTGACGGATATTGAATGCCAAGGCGGCCGGGCGAAGCGCGTGCTTGCCTCGAACGGCGAAGCGTTCGCATGCGATGTCGTCGTCAACGCGGCGGGCGCTTGGTCGCGCCGGATTGCGGCAATGCTCGACATCGATATTCCGGTGTACGCGCGGCGGCGCAGCATTTTCAACGTATCGTCGCCTGCGGTGCTCGAAGGCTGTCCGTTGTTGATTGATCCGAGTGGCGTCTACTTTCGCCCTGAGGGACGCACGTTTATCTGCGGCACATCGCCTTCGGCGGACAACGATCCGGACGACCTGCCGCTCGATGAAGTCGATCACGCGCTTTTTGACGATGTCATTTGGCCGACGCTTGCGCATCGCGTTCCGGGATTCGAAGCGCTGCGCGTGGAACGATGCTGGTCTGGGTATTATGAATACAACGTGTTTGACCAGAATGCGATCATTGGGGCCCACCCGCACATCGAGAATTGCCTTTTTGCCAATGGGTTCAGCGGACACGGCTTGCAACAAGGACCCGCAACGGGACGGGGCTTGAGCGAACTTATCTTGCATGGAAAATACATCACGCTGGATTTATCTTCGCTCGATTGGGCGCGTGTGTTGACCTGCCGGCCGATCATTGAAAAAAACGTGGTTTGAAAAAGCTATATGCAGTCGAGTTGCATAAACCAGCATGGCTGCATTACCGTCTGCAAAAGCAGGCGCTAATATGGCCGTCAGAGAAATTAGCAGATTGCTGTCAACGACATGGGCACGCGGTAAATAGCAATTTTTTCGAGCAAGTCACAAAAATGCCGTTCGTCCATTAATGAAATCCACTAGGGCCAATAGACGCCGATAAGCGCATGCTTAAACCGTCAGACGCAACTTGCGTTTTTAGTACGGAGACAAGACATGGAAGCCTATATGAGCGCCCGGCTCGCACAATGGCTGGAAGACGAAGCCGACACCGCGTCGGCAACAACTGCCCCGGTGTGTCACAAGTCCAGCCAGGTCAGCGGCGCACCACAGTACGTTGCGGAAATCTGCGGTCGTTTTGCAGGCGAGAAAACCGAAGAGGAACAAAAATCCTGCGTGATTCGCGGGTATAACTGATCATTTTCTTTTCCGATTCGTTGCGCGTGCGACACGCTTTACGGCACGCGTAGCGCAACTCTGCCCGATAGAAAAAGCTATTCACGCGAGAAAAGGATTTTGCTTATGATCGCTTCAGGTCATTAAGCTTCCACGATTCACGCGCATCAATCGGCGCTGGAAAATTATTTCCATTGCAAGCTAAAAAAACGCGGCTGACGCATTTTGGCAATGTGGCGTCGCGTGAGAACGTGGAGCGAGTTTTTTTGATCGCCTACGCTGACGCTTGTGAATGGAGAATTCCAATGAAAGATATCGGGGAGCGGCAAGATTTGACCGCTCGGCAACCGCATGTTTTGCGAGCGTGTCATGAGCGGCGGTGACGATCCCGGGCCACTGGAACTGATGTCGCCGCCCGCCCCGCGCATGCGCGACAGACCAGCCGACTTGCCGCCGGTCGCGTTCGAGCTGCCTGTCACGCCACCGTTCGAACCGCCGTCAGGCAAGCGCTCGCTTCAAGATCTCGTGGCGGACGCGGATCGTCTGCGCCGTGCGGTTGCGGCGTCGGCGTGCGTGGTCGTTGCATGGTCGATATTCGAGGCGCCTTGGGAAATCGACGCCAACAGCACCACGGAGGAGATTGCCGGCGTCATCTTTTCGAAGGCGATGCTCGGCGCTATCGCAGCCTTTGCGCTTGCCGGACGCAAGTCGGCGCGCTATCTGCTGCTCTTTGTATGCTTGACGAGCGTGCTGGCCATCGTGCCTGACTTGCCTGCCGAATTCATTCACGCGCCATGGCTGGCGTTCTTATCCAGCGTCGAGTCTTTGGCAAAGCTCGCGACTTTTGCCATGCTCGCGTGGTATCTCAAGCTCGTCAGCCGAATCGACGCTTTGCGCGCAGTTGCGCCGACCAAATGAAGGCCTAAGACTTGAACGACCTCTTCAAAACCCGCCTCGCGCGGGTTTTTTGATGTGCGCGAGAAACCCAACGTGGCGGCACGTTGCGCGCCCCGATGGCACAATCGCATGCAATATTCCAAATCCGCGCAGCACCCGCAAGCATCGACGATGCAAGGAGATCCGCAAACGTGGCGAACCTGGATCTGGACAATCCGTTTCTCGAAGCGCTTGGCGCGACCCTTACGGCATGGCGCGCCGGGTATGCAGAATTCAATATGCCAATTCACGCGGGGCATTTGAACCGTCAACGTATTCTTCAGGGCGGCGCGATCGCTACCTTGCTCGACGCCGCCTGCGGTTACGCGGGTCTTTTCACGAGCGGTTCCACGCCCATCCACGGGTTCACGCTTTCGCTCACGGTCAACTATCTGGATCGAGGTATTGGCGACAAGGTGGTCGCCAAAGGATTCCTTGAGCGACAGGGACGCTCGGTTTACTTTGCGCGCGGCGAAGCGTGGATAGACGAGCGCGTGATGATTGCGAGCGCGCAAGGCACATTCAAGTACGCGCGCTGAAGCACCATGCCATGACCTCTCGCAACCTGCTCCGGCGCCTCGACCTCACCACGCTGCAACTCTTTCTCGCGGTTTTCGAGGAAGGCACGCTCACACGCGCGGCGGAACGTGAAGCGATCGCGGTATCGGCGGCGAGCAAGCGGTTGCTGGAACTCGAGCAAGCGGTCGGCGCCGTGTTGTTCGAGCGCAAGGCGCGTGGAATGGAGCTCACGCCCGCGGGCGAAACGCTTCTGCACCATGCGCGCCGCGTGTTGCGCGATGTCGAGAATATCGGCATCGAACTGGCGGAACATGCGAGCGGCGTGCGCGGGTATGTGCGGATGATGGCGAATCTTTCCGCCATCGTCGAATTCCTTCCGGAAGATTTGCGCGCGTTCATCACCGTGCACGATCAGATCAAGATCGATTTGGAGGAGCGGCCGAGCGGCGGCATCGTGGAAGGCGTGCTGGATAGTCTCGTCGATCTCGGCATTTGCTCGGGCGATGCCGACACGCGCGGACTTCAATCCACGCATTACCGCCATGACCGTCTCGTGATCGTGACGCCGGGCGATCATCCGCTGAGCCAACGCGAGCACGTCACTTTCGCCGATACGCTCGACTTCGACCATATTGGCCTGCATTCGGCCAGTTCCATCAATATGCGCACGCATCTGGCCGCGCGGCAAGCTGGCAAGGCGTTGCGGCTGCGCATTCATGTGCCGGGCTTCGATGCCGTTTGCCGCATGGTTCAGGCGGGCATGGGCGTGGGCGTGTTGCCGCATCGCGTGTTCGAGGCGATGGGGCGACAGCTTGGACTCGCTGCCGTCGCGCTCGACGAGGAGTGGGCCGCGCGCAGCCTCGTGATCGTCGTGCGCGATACGGGCGCCTTGTCGCCAGTGAGCCGTCTTTTGTTCGATCATTTGCGATCGGTGGAAGCGGGCACATAAGCGAGCGTTCGTCATTCGCGAACGATGCTTGCCAAAATGCGGTTGGACGCGGTCGAGCGTTCGCCAATAAGCTTGTCTCAAGCAAATCATAAATGGAGACAAGCACCATGAGCGGACCCCTCAAGGGCATTCGCGTCATCGAGATCGGCACCCTCATCGCGGCGCCTTTCGCGGCGCGCATGCTGGCCGAATTCGGCGCCGAAGTCATCAAGATAGAAACCCCCAACGGCGGCGATCCGTTGCGCAAATGGCGCAAGCTTCATGAAGGCACGTCACTCTGGTGGTATCTACAGTCGCGCAACAAGAAATCCGTGTGCGTGAATCTCAAGTCGCCGGAAGGCGCGGACGTCATCAAGCGTCTTGCGGCGGATGCGGACGTCGTCATCGAAAATATGCGGCCGGGCGCGCTCGAAAAGCTTGGCCTTGGCTGGGACGTTTTGCATGCAATCAACCCGAAGCTCACGATGGTACGCATTTCCGGCTACGGTCAGACGGGCCCGTATCGTGACCGGCCGGGCTTCGGTGCAATCGGCGAAGCGATGGGTGGCATTCGGTATACAACCGGCGATGCCGATGGCCTGCCCGCGCGCGTCGGTGTCAGTCTTGGCGACTCACTCGCGTCGCTGCATGGCGTGATCGGCGCGTTGATGTCCCTGTTGCGCGTCAAGACCGGACAAGGCGACGGTCAGGTGGTCGATGTCTCGCTCGTGGAAAGTGTTTTCAACCTGATGGAGAGCCTCGTACCCGAATACGATTTGCTCGGGCATGTACGCGAGCGCAGCGGCGGCGCGCTGCCGGGAATCGCGCCATCGAACACCTATCGGACCGAGGACGGCGGCTTCGTCGTGATCGCAGGCAACAGCGACCCGATCTACAAGCGTCTGATGAACGTGATAGACCGCCCCGATCTCGCCGACGATCCCGCGCTCGCGCACAACGATGGTCGTGTGCGGCAGAGTGCGATGCTCGACGAAGCCATCACGGCGTGGACCACGCATCATGCAATGGACGATGTGCTCGACACACTCGCCGTTGCGGAAGTCCCTGCGGGACGCATCTATTCCGTTGCGGACATCATCGACGATGCGCATTACCAGGCGCGCGATATGTTGCTGCAGGCCGACTTGCCGGGCGGTGCATCGGTGAAGATGCCGGGAATCGTGCCGAAACTGTCGGATACGCCAGGCGAAGTGCGCTGGCAAGGACCGACGCTTGGCGAACATACGCAATCGGTGCTGGAATCGCTCGGCTTCGATGCAAGCGAAGTGCAAAGGCTTCGTGCCGAAGGAGCGGTTCAATGAACGATGATCGTTTGCTCGTTCAGGAAGTCGCGCCGCGCGACGGCTTGCAGATCGAATCGAAATGGGTCGAGACTGCCGACAAGATTGCATTGATCGATGGTCTCTCGGCGTGCGGCTTCACGCGCATCGAAGCGGGCTCGTTTGTATCGCCGAAAGCCATTCCTGCGTTGCGTGATGGCGAGGCCGTGTTCAAGGGCATCGAGCGTCAAGAAGGCGTGATCTATGTCGCGCTGGTGCCGAACGTGAAGGGCGCGCAGCGTGCGCTCGATGCGAACGCCGACGAACTGAACCTGGTGATGTCTGCAAGCCAGACGCACAATCGCGCCAACATGCGCATGAGTTGCGAGGCATCGCTTGAGGGCTTCGGGGATATCGTCGCGCTCGCGCAAGGTACGAAGGCCATGCTCAATGCAACGGTTGCCACCGCGTTCGGCTGTCCGTTCGAAGGGCATATCGATGAAGACCGCGTGGTGTCGATCGTGCGGGCATATCGCGAGTTGGGTATCGATGGCATCACGCTTGCCGATACGACGGGCATGGCGAATCCGCGACAGGTCGCGCGGCTCGTTACGCGCGTGCTGGAGCAAGTGCCGGCCAGTGCGTTGACGTTGCATTTTCATAATACGCGAGGGCTAGGCCTTGCCAACGTACTCGCCGCATACAACGCAGGCGCACGCCGGTTCGATGCCGCGCTCGGCGGCCTGGGTGGCTGTCCATTTGCGCCGGGTGCATCGGGAAACATCTGTAGCGAAGACCTCGTGAACATGTGCGACGAGATGGGCATACCCACAGGCGTCGATTTGCAGAAGCTCATCACGTTGTCACGCACTTTGCCTGCGCTCGTCGGCCATGACGTGCCGGGACAAGTCGCGAAGGCAGGACGCAACTGCGACCTGCATCCGGTTCCCGATTACGTGCGCGCAATCTGAAATCATCGACGACAAACCATACGACCGGATATCACAAAACAATCCGGCCACTTTGCTTCGAGCAAGGAGACAAACATGAGTGACTTGAGCGTAGGTGCGCCGCGTGAGCAAGCGCTAGGCAATACCGCGGACATCATCCGCAAGGTGGCATGGCGTCTCATGCCGCTCATCATGCTGTGTTATCTGTTCGCGTTCTTCGACCGCATCAATATCAGCTTCGCGAAGTTTCAACTGCAAAGCACGTTGGGTTTCTCCGATACCGCCTACGGTCTCGGCGCGAGTCTCTTCGTGATCGGCTATGTGCTTTTCGAAGTGCCGAGCAACTTGCTGCTCTACAAAGTCGGTGCGCGTCGATGGATAGCGCGCATCATGATTTCATGGGGTATCGCAACGGCGCTGATGGTTTTCGTGCAGACCGAGTGGCAGTTCTATGGCTTGCGCTTCATCATCGGCGCGATGGAAGCGGGCTTTGCGCCAGGCGTGCTTTACTACCTGACGCTGTGGTTTCCGGCGAGCTATCGCGGACGTATCACGTCGCTGCTGTTTCTTGCATCGGCGTTCTCGGGTTTGTTTGGCGCCCCGTTGTCCGGGCTCGTGCTGGGGCATATGAACGGCGTGTTCGGTATCGCCGGATGGCATTGGCTCTTTCTGCTTGGCGGCCTGCCTTGCGTGCTGCTTGGCATCCTCGTTTTGAAGGTGCTGAAAGATCGTATCGACGATGCCGCGTGGCTCACGGGCGCCGAGAAGACTTACCTGAAAAGCCAAATTGCGACGCAGAGCCAACACACGGACTCCGGGCACTCGCTCTTCGGCGCGATCAAGACACCCGGTTTTCTGATGCTCGGACTGATCTACTTTCTGATTCAAGTCGGATCGTACGGTCTCAACTTCTGGGCGCCGCATTTGATTCGCGCCGCCGGGACGGAGAATCCGACGATCATCGGTCTGTTGACGGCGGTGCCTTATATCTGCGGGGCGATCTGCATGGTCGTGGTAGGGCGCATGTCGGATCGCTCCGGCGAGCGGCGCAAGTTCGTTTGTGTATTGCTTCTGATGGCGGCTGCAGGCTTCTTCGCGGCCGGCGTGTTCGACAAGCAGACGGCGTTGTTGATCGCCGCGCTCGGTGTGATGGGTGCGGGCGTGATTGCATCGATTCCGGCGTTCTGGGCGTTGCCGCCCAAGCTATTGACGGGAGCTGGCGCGGCGGGCGGGATCGCGCTTATCAATACGCTTGGACAGCTTGGAGGCATCGTGAGTCCGGTGATGGTCGGACGTATTCGTGATGTCACCGGCAGCACGACGCCTGCGCTGTATGCCATCGGTGCGATGAGCCTGATTTGCGCGCTGCTGCTCTTGTATGGGCTGCCGCAGTCGTTGCGGCAAAGGGATCATTCGGAGAAATAGGACCAAGGTGGTCCGAGGAAGGTTGAAGAAGCGCCCGGCGATGGTTGTTCACCGGGCGCTTTGCCTATTGCATGCTGCATTCGGTACGTTGAATGCAGAATGGGATTTGTCGACACGTGGCCGTTCTTCACGCTTGGTGCTTTCACGTTGTGCAGCCTTTTGCATGCAAAAGTCAAAGAAACTCGGCGTGCAATAGGATCGTGGTTAGCGCGTTGCGTTGCTTGTACGAGTGCACGCAACGTAAAGATCTACGTCTTGTCCGCTGCACTCTGCATGCAAAATGCCGCCGACCATCCGACGGCACACTGCATGCAAAATGCAACCAGTCACGCATCAAGCAACCGCCGACAATGCCTTGCAATCTGCCGTTCCTCCTCGGTCTCCACCACCCGATGCGAAGCCCCAAGAAACGAAAGCCCATCGAGAACCTGCGCACGAACCGCCTCGCTATGCTCGCCAATTCCTCCGCTGAACACGATCTCATCCAGCCCGCCGAGCAAAGCCGCATACCCGCCGATAGTCTTCCGTATCGCCGTGCAAAACACGTCGATGGCAAGCGTTGCGTTCGCATCGCCGTGATCGCGGCGTTCGATCAGCGTTTGCATATCGTCGTCCGATTGCGATAACGCTTTGAGACCGCTTTGCCGATTCACGAGCGTCTCCAGCGCATCCGCGTCGAGCGATTGCTGGCGCAAGAGATGAATCAGCACACCGGGATCGAGGTCGCCGCTGCGCGTCGCCATCGGAATGCCGCCGGTGGGCGTCATCCCCATCGACGTATCGATTGAATGGCCATTCTGCAACGCGCACAGGCTTGAGCCGCTGCCAAGATGCGCGATGACCGTGCGCGGCTTCAGCTTCGCGCCAAGCGCGTTGACGATGGATTCATACGACAGCCCGTGGAATCCATAACGCATGACACCACGCTCGGCAAACTCTCGCGGTAACGCATAACGCGTCGCGCGCTCCGGCATCGTGCGATGGAATACCGTATCGAAGCATGCAAAATGCGGTATGCCAGTGAAGATGCCCTGCGCTTCGTCGATGAGGGCAAGCGATTGCGGTAGATGTAGCGGCGCAAACGGCACGGCGTCGCGCAACGTGTCCTTGAGCGCGGGTGTAATCTCGCGATGCTCCCGCACATCCGGCCCGCCATGCACCACGCGATGCCCGACCGCTGCAAGCGGTTCGCGCATATGCTCGCGCAGGGCATCGGCGACACGCTGCAACGCGTCGTGCTGCGACTCCATCAGATGGTCCTGCGCGACATCGATCTGCTTGTCGGAAGAACGCATCGTCAAGGAACCGTTGTCGCGGCCGATGCCCTTCGCGCTGCCCGTGAGCCACGCCTCATCGTCGCCGTCGTTCGCCATGAATACGCCGAACTTGAGCGAAGACGAGCCGCTGTTCAACACGAGAATGCCCTGTGTCATGGTGTCAGTCCTTCCATGTCCACTCGCGGATCTCGTCGCGGTCGATACCTTCCGCATGGGCATACTGCACGCTCTCAATGATCTGATTCTTGAGCCATTCCTTCGTATGCGCGGCGGTATCGGAGATACGTTCCACGCGGTCGATCACATCGATGGCAAGCGAGAAGCGATCGACGCCATTGATGATCGCAAGCTCGAACGGCGTGTTGATGTTGCCACGCTCGCAGTAACCATGCACGTGCAGATTGTCGTGATTCGTGCGGTTGTACGTGAGTTTGTGCACGAGCGACGCATAGGAATGGAAGTTGAAGATGACCGGTTTATCACGCGTGAAAATGGAGTCGAAGTCGCGATCGGAAAGACCATGCGGATGGTCCGTATCCGGCATCAGCCTGAAAAGATCGACGACATTGACAAAGCGTATCTTCAGATCGGGGCATTGCGCCTTCAAAATTTCGACGGCAGCGAGCGCTTCCATGGTCGCGATATCGCCCGCGCTGGCAATCACCACGTCGGGCTCGTGGCCCTTATCCGTCGATGCCCAATCCCAGATGCCAATGCCCTTCGCGCAATGCACGATGGCATTTTCCATGTTCAGATACTGTAGATGCGGCTGCTTGTCCGCGACGATCACGTTCACGTAATCGTGCGAGCGCAGACAATGATCCGCGACGCTCAACAGGCAATTCGCGTCGGGCGGCAGATAAATTCGCACGACACCCGGGCTTTTGTTCGTGACGACATCGAGAAAGCCAGGATCCTGATGCGTGAAGCCGTTATGGTCCTGCCGCCATACCAGTGACGTGATCAACAAATTGATCGATGGCACCGGCGCGCGCCACGCAATCTCATTCTTTGCTTTTTCGAGCCACTTTGCGTGCTGATTGAACATGGAGTCGATCACGTGCACGAAGGCTTCGTAGGTCGCGAAAAGACCGTGGCGACCGGTCAACACATAGCCTTCGAACCAGCCTTCGAGCGTGTGTTCGGAGAGCATCTCCATCACGCGGCCATCGACGGAAAGGAAGCCGCCGTCTGCATCTTCGGGCAGCGTTTGCGCAAGCCAGCGCTTGCCCGAAACTTCATATACGCCGTCGAGTTTATTGCTCGCGGTTTCGTCCGGACCGAATAGACGGAAGCGCGTCATGTTGCGACGGATCACTTCGCGCAGATAAATGGCGAGCACGGCCGTTGGCGACTGATACGTCCCGGCCGCGCTTTTGAATTCGAATGCAAAATCACGAATGTCGGGTAGATCGAGCGATTGCCGCAACACGCCGCCGTTTGCATGCGGATTCGCGCTGATGCGGCGCGCGCCTTCCGGCGCAAGTTCGCGCAGCGGCTCGATCAGCCGGCCGTTCTCGTCGAACAACTCCTCGGGCTTGTAACTGCGCATCCAGGTTTCGAGTACCTGCAGATTTTTGCGATTGGTCGCCGGATCGGCCACTGGCACCTGATGCGAGCGCCAGAAATTTTCGACCTTGTGACCATCCACTTCTTTCGGACCGGTCCAGCCTTTCGGCGAACGCAGCACGATCATCGGCCAGCGCGGACGCTCCACCTTTTCCTTGCTCGCGCGCGCACGCTCTTGAATTGCGCGAATCTCGCCGATGCAATGTTCCAGCGTCGCCGCCATCTTCTGATGCATGGTGTCGGGGTCGTCGCCCTCGACGAAATAGGGCGTGTAGCCGTAGCCCTTGAAGAGCGCTTCGAGCTCCTCGTGGGGAATGCGCGCAAGGATGGTCGGATTGGCGATCTTGTAGCCGTTCAGATGCAAGACCGGCAGCACGGCGCCGTCGGTTATCGGATTGAGGAACTTGTTCGAATGCCAGGACGTGGCGAGCGGTCCGGTTTCGGCTTCGCCGTCGCCGACCATCGTGGCGACGATCAGATCGGGATTGTCGAAGGCTGCGCCGAACGAATGCGACAAGCTATAGCCGAGCTCGCCGCCTTCGTGAATCGATCCTGGTGTTTCTGGCGTGCAATGCGAGCCGATGCCGCCCGGCGAAGAGAAGGCGCGAAAAAGCCGCTGCATGCCGTGTTCATCGGCGCTGCGATCGGGATAGATTTCCGAGTAATGGCCTTCGAGGTAAGAGTTGGAAAGCGTGGCGGGCGCGCCGTGTCCAGGGCCCGAGACGAACATGACGTTGAGATCGTCGCGCTTGATGAGACGGTTTAAATGCACCCATACGAACGATTGCCCCGGGTCCGAGCCCCAGTGGCCGAGCAAACGCCGTTTGATGTGTTCGGGCTTGAGCGGTTCGCGCAGCAACGGATTCGCGCGCAAATAAATCATGCCGACCGAAAGATAATTGCAGGCTCGCCAATATGCGTCGAGCTTACGCAGGAGGTCGGTGGAAAGAGGCGTCTCGGTTGCTGTCCTGCCTTGGACGTCGTCGTTCAATTGCATCTCCTTGCGGTGAAGTGAGAAATCGAGCGTCGGGATACGGCCTGGCGCGTGTACTTGCCATGTTCGAGCTTTATTGTTGCGCTTTAGTTGCAGCGCCGTGCGGGAGTGTGACGCGATGCCGCGAACATCATACTTGGGTTCGCCAGATGATGTCCGCAAGCATGCAGAGGCAGGTTAATCGCGGGCGGATTGCCTGAGATCGTAGTCCATCAGCAGCGCTTTATGGGTTTCCCATATGCCGATGTAATGCACCATGAAGCTCGTCGGCCGCTGATAAATCCAGGGTGTGTTGAAGTCGATAAGACTGGCTACCTGCGTTGCGTCGAAGTCGGGGCGCGCGGCAAATTCGGCGTTGAAATAATATTGATCGCCCTTATTTGCGTAGACAGTGGATTTGTCGTCGATGCAATTGCACGCTTCGAGTATGCGATGAAGCGAATCGTAATTACGTTGCGTGCGCTTGAGTCCCATGATGCCGGAATTGAAGCGCCAATAGCCGATATCGCGTGCAAACACCGCTTCCTTGTCGTGCATGATGGATTCGAGCGGCCGGTTCATGTCCTTGAAGAGCACGTCGGCATCGACCCAGAAAATCCATTCGTGATTCGGGAGGGTTTCGCGCAGTAAGGCCGCCTTGAGCCAATTGCCCGAAGTTTTACCGTCGTTCAGATGCGCGGGAATTTCGCGGTGCACGTAAAGTGTATAGCCGTGGCGTTCGCAGTATCGCGTGAAATTGGCTTCGGCAATACGGCCGTAAATCGCGATGTTCGGCGTGTATAGCGTCACTATCGCGACCGACCGATTCGGCTGTCGAATACTGACGGCGGATGTATCGGTAATGCCGGTGTCGTTTAGCGAAAGCAGTGGCAGGCCGCGCGTCTGGCAGTCGTTGATATGTTCGAGGAGCGCATTGCGGAATCGCCGATGATGCTTCTGGTCACAAATCTTGACCGAGAAAGCAGACCAGTGCGCCCAGACGCTCTCGACGTTGGTGGAGGCGGGCACGACAGCCATGACATCACCAACGCGGTAACGCGACGGACAATACGCAAATGCCTGCAAGAGGAGCGCTTCTTCCTTCGGAAGCACGACGCCATTGCGGCATCGCGTGACTATCTCGAACAACTCACGCATGACGTGCTCGGTCTTGCGCCAAATCTGCATGTCGAGTTGCGGCAGATCGGACTCGATGCAGGTTAGAAGCCAGTCGCGGCCCTGCATGAGTTCCGGCAAAGCGAGCGGCCTGAGAATCGCGGCATTCTCGTTCAACAGCAAGACGAGTTCGTCCTCATTCGCCAAGCCGAGCTGATGCAGCAGCGTTTCGTATTTGATGATCCAGCGTGTTTCGTCGCTGCAGCCGCTGATTTCGGACATATCGATTTCGATGTGCCGATAACCATGCCCGCGCGCATAACGCCGATGATTGGCAAGCGCGGCAGGCGCATGGTCGAAAAGCAGGCTGATGACGATCATAAGACGTAGAAATGGCCAGAAACGCGGAGCCGTAAGGATCAGTGACAGCCTACCTTTCTCGCATGGGATTCGTCCGAAAAAGCCTGATAAACGCAGTTTCAAAACCCCTCATACAATGACCGCATGACCCGCACCGACGCCCTGAAGGGCTTTCATCCCGCCGTCGTCAACTGGTTTCGCGCGCATTTCGAAACGCCGACCGCCGCGCAGGCGCGCGCGTGGCCGCTCATCCACGCGCGCCGTTCCACGCTCGTGGCTGCGCCAACTGGCTCGGGCAAGACGCTGACGGCCTTTCTCGCCGCGCTCGACGAACTCGTGCGCGAAGGCGTGGAAAGCGCGGCAAGCGGCAAAGTGCTGCCCGACGAGACGCGCGTGGTGTATGTGTCGCCGCTCAAGGCCTTGTCCAACGACATTCGCGTAAATCTGGAAGAGCCGCTTGCGGGCATTGCGCGCGAGCTTGGCCCCGACGCGCCGCTGATACGCGCCGCCGTGCGCACGGGCGACACGACCCAGCAGGAACGCAGCGCCATGCGAAAGCGCGCGCCGCATATTCTCGTGACGACGCCTGAATCGCTTTACGTGCTGCTTTCGTCCGATTCCGGCCGGGCGATGCTGTCGACCACGCGCACGGTGATCGTCGATGAAATCCATGCCGTGGCGGGCAGCAAGCGCGGCTCGCACCTGAGTCTGAGCCTCGAACGGCTGGATGCGTTGTGCGAGGCGCGCGGCGCGGCGCGGCCGGTGCGCGTCGGTTTGTCGGCGACGCAAAAGCCGATCGAGCTCGTCGCGAAGTTTCTCGCGGGCGTCGGAAAGCCGTGCGAGATCGTGGACGTCGGTCACGTCCGCGCCCGCGATCTCGCCCTCGAAATACCGCCGATGCCGCTCGAAGCGATCATGTCGAACGACATGTGGGAGCGCGTCTATGACCGGCTGGCCGAGCTTTCCGGCATGCATCGCACGACACTCGTGTTCGTCAATACGCGACGCATGGCCGAGCGCGCGGCGCGGCATCTGACCGAGCGCCTTGGCCGGGACGCAGTCGCGGCGCATCACGGCAGCCTTGCGCGCGAGCAGCGGCTTTCCGCCGAACAGCGCCTGAAGCGCGGCGAATTGCGTGTGTTGATCGCGACGGCATCGCTGGAATTGGGTATCGATATCGGCGATGTCGATCTCGTCTGCCAACTCGGCTCGCCAGGATCGATCGGCGCATTCTTGCAGCGCGTCGGGCGCTCGGGGCATCACGTCGGCGGCGTGCCGAAAGGGCGGCTCTTTCCGACTTCGCGCGACGACCTGATCGAGTGCGCGGCCTTGCTCGATTGCGTGAGGCGTGGCGAACTCGACGCGCTTTCCATTCCGCGCGCGCCGCTCGACGTGCTCGCACAGCAAATCACGGCGGAGGTCGCCTGTCGCGAATGGGGCGAGGATGAATTGTTCGAGCTGATCGGGCGTGCGTATCCGTACGCGACGCTCGAGCGCGCCCGCTTCGACGAAGTGGTGCGCACGCTCGCCGAAGGCTATACGGGGCGGCAGGGCGTGCGCGCGTCGTATGTTCATCGGGATGCGGTGAGCCGCACGTTGCGCGGACGGCGCGGCGGCAAGCTGACGGCCGTGACTTCCGGCGGCGCGATTCCCGACAACGCCGACTTCGCCGTGCTGCTGGAGCCGCAGGGCTTGCAGATCGGCACGGTGAACGAGGACTTCGCGGTCGAGAGTCTGGCTGGAGACATCTTTCAGTTAGGTAATACGTCGTACAGGATCATGCGGATCGAAGGTGGCCGGGTGCGAGTGGAGAACGCGAATGGTCAGCCGCCGAACATTCCGTTCTGGCTTGGAGAGGCGCCGGGGCGCAGCAGTGAGCTTTCCTTCGCGATCGCGCGGTTGCGGGCGGGGGTGGATGCGCGGTTGGCGGGTGTCGGGGCCAAGGGCGCGAAGGATTTAAGCCTCGCGCATGGCGCCATTGACGCGAACGCGGCGAAGGACGCGCGCAACGCCGACAGCGCGAAAGACGCACTTAGCGACTCGCTAGCTCCCACCATCGCATGGCTCGCCGATGAAACCGAAGGCATCGGCGCCGATGCCGCGCGTCAGATCGTCGAATATCTCGCACGCGCACGCGCCGCGCTGACCGTGCTTCCGACCCAGGACACGCTCGTCATGGAGCGTTTCTTCGACGAGTCCGGCGGCATGCAACTCGTGATTCACGCGCCGTTCGGCAGCCGCGTCAATCGCGCGTGGGGTCTCGCGTTGCGCAAGCGTTTCTGCCGCACCTTCAATTTCGAACTGCAGGCGGCGGCGACGGAGGATGCCATCGTCCTGTCGCTCACGGGCAGCCACAGCTTCGCGCTCGATGAGGTCTGGCGTTATCTGAAATCGGCAAGCGCGGAACATGTGCTGATCCAGGCGTTGCTCGACGCACCGCTTTTCGGCGTGCGCTGGCGCTGGAACGCGACCAACGCGCTCGCCTTGCCGCGCTATTCGGGCGGCCGCAAAGTCGCACCGCAGTTGCAGCGCATGCGAAGCGAGGACTTGCTCGCCGCCGTTTTCCCGGATCAGGTCGCGTGCGCGGAAAACATCGCGGGCGAGCGTGAGGTTCCGCGGCATCCGCTGGTCGAGCAGACTCTCGACGACTGTCTGCACGAAGCGATGGACAGCGAGGCTTGGCTTGCACTTTTGCGTCGTATCGAAACGGGCGATGTGCGGCTCGTCACGCGCGAGTTGCCCGCGCCGTCGCCGCTTGCCGCCGAGATTTTGTCGGCGCGGCCGTATGCTTTTCTCGACGACGCCCCGCTCGAAGAGCGCCGCACGCAGGCTGTCTTGGCGCGCCGCTGGACCGATCCGCAATCGACCGATGATCTCGGCGCGCTCGATGCCGACGCTATCGAAAGCGTGCGCGCGGAAGCCTGGCCCGCGGTGACGAGCGCCGATGAGATGCACGAAGCGCTGACCGGTCTCGCGTGCATCGCGCATGGCGAGGCGGCGCGTTGCGACGGCTGGCCAGCGTGGCTCGACGCGCTCGCACGCGCCGGGCGTGCGACGCGCTTGCAGATTGCGGAGCACGACGCGCTGTGGATCGCCGTGGAGCGGCTTGCCTGCCTGCGCGCGGTCTATACGCATGCGCCGATGCATCCCGCACTGCAGCCGCCGCCCGGTTTCGACCATGCCTGGACTGAAGACGACGCGCTCGTCGAGATCGTCCGCGCGCGGCTTTCGGGATTCGGTCCGCTGACGGTGCCGGAAATTGCGCGTCCGCTTGCGTTGCCTGCGTCGAGCGTGGCTTCGGCGTTGACGCGTCTGGAAGCCGAAGGCTATGTGATGCGTGGCCGCTTCACGCCCACGGCTAAAGACGAGGAATGGTGCGAGCGGCATCTGCTGGCGCGGATTCATCGCTACACGGTGCGGCGTTTGCGTCGCGAAATCGAACCCGTGGAGCGGCAGGATTTCATGCGTTTCCTGTTCGAATGGCAACGCGTCGCGCCGGATTCTCACGGCGAAGGCCGCGATGCGCTTCTCGGCGTGCTCGAACAGCTCGAAGGTTTCGAGGCGCCCGCCGTGGCGTGGGAGGATGACATCCTGCCGGCGCGCATCGCCGATTACTCGGGCATGTGGCTCGACGAGGCTTGCCGTGCGGGCAAGATCGTATGGACGCGTCCGGCCGGCCGTGCGCGCGCGACGGGTGGCCCGGTGCGCGGCACGCCGATCGTGCTGCTGCCGCGTCGCCATCTGGGGGCATGGAATACGCTGATGCGCCCCGACGAAGCGCCGCAGTTGTCGTCGCGCGCGCAACGCGTGTTCGAGGCCCTGAGCACGCACGGCGCGATGTTCTTCGACGAACTTCTCGCCGATGTACGGCTCCTGCGCACGGAACTCGAAGATGGGCTCGGCGAACTAGTCGCGCTGGGCCTCGTCAACGCGGACAGTTTCGCGGGCTTGCGCGCGCTTCTGGCGCCGGCCGCCAAGCGCAATGTGTTCGCGCGGCGGCAGCGGCGCGGCGGGCTTTTCATCGGCGGGATGGACGATGCGGGCCGCTGGGCGCTTTTGCGTCGAGCCAATTCCAACGATGATGCGGACATCGAGCACGTCGCGCTTGCGCTGTTGCGCCGGTATGGTGTCGTGTTCTGGCGACTGCTCGAACGCGAAGCGCAGTGGCTGCCGCCGTGGCGCGATTTGCTGCGTGTCTATCATCGGCTCGAAGCGCGTGGCGAGATTCGCGGCGGGCGCTTTGTTGCAGGCCTCGCGGGTGAGCAGTTTGCATTGCCGGATGCGGTGCCGCTGTTGCGTGACGTCCGCAGGCGGGCGAAAGAGGGCGCGCTCGTCGCGCTTGGCGCGGTCGATCCGCTGAACCTCGTGGGCACGTTGCTGCCGGGCGAGAAGGTGCCGGCGATTGCGGGCAATCGCGTGTTGTTTCTGGATGGCTTGCCGGTTGGGGCGGTCGTGGCCGGTAAGACGCGATATCTCGGCGATTTCGATGGCGATACACGCGAACGTATCAGGCTTGCGCTTGTGAAGCGGAGCGGGCGGTCGATCGGTACGCCATTGACCGGCGGGATGGGCACGATCGGGATGACGGTGCGTAGTTGACGCACCGCTCGCTGGCGTTTTGCATGCATGATGCAGCGCGGTGGCATTTTGTATTACGACCACCGTGCCTCGCGTTGCTGCTTGCTTCAATGCATAAGCAGCACGCTAATCGTTCACCCCGCGAACATCGACGGACGTAAGCGCCGTGTCCTCAAACGCTACTTCTTCGACACGATCTTGGTCGTGAATGGCCCAGGCTTTTCAGCGGGCACATCGTTCACCGGCACGCCTGGATAATCGACCACGCGATTTGCGTTCGCTTTCGGCCTGATACGAAAGAGCGGACGGGCACCGCTGCGTGCGCCGCCCGTGATCGCGGTCATTGCCTGACGGTCCAACTCGATGCTGTCCGCGAGATCCTTGATTTTGACGATGGCCATGACTGTGTCCTCCAAAAAAGTGAGAAGCCTGAAGCCGCGCCGATCCCGGTCAGATGCGGCGCGTCGACTTACCTTGCATGCAGCATGCACATTCGACGAACGCAGAACGCATTCAGTATATGCATTTCGTCTGACGCTGCCACGCAAGGCTACTCGTGACGCCGCGACCGTTTCATTCTGACCGGATGTGCCAAGCGGCAAGACGGCGGAGGGGTGAAACCCTTGGCCGTTTGTATGATGCATGCGTGATTCACTGAATGCACCATGCCTGATCGAGAGTGCAACGTCGTAGCCTTTCCGGTCATGTCATGCATCAGGTATGCCAGTCGAACGCCTTGGCATGAACGAATCGACGGACCCCATGTGAAGCGTGCTTTACGCGGCGACGAGCCGCTTGGCCAACCGCGCGCAACAAGACGCAAAAGCCCGTACCTGACTCAACCGAACCAACACCCGAACCAAACATGTCGGTATCCGAACGACATGTGCGCGATGCCGCGCATCATCGAAAACGCCATTTGCGTAAGGCGCATGCGGAGGCTAGTATCAAGCGATTACTGGGTATTTGTTACGACAAGTGAATTGTCGGTCGATTTGGAGCCGCGTCGCGTCGCACAGATGACAAGCTTTGCGCAAGCGATTCGTACATATCGGGGCGACGGCGGGTCGCGCGACGAGTTCTTTGCCGGGGTCGATGGCGCGCTCGCCATCGAACGAACTCCGGCCAAGCGGCTCATGGAGATCCTCGACGAGGAGCACGCGGCTCGGCCTCTGCCACCCGATATCTACGTTGCCATTCGACGCCGCATCGAACATGTGGCGCTCGCTCATCCCGAAACAGAGTTCGGCACCGGCTTCGCGCCCGGCCGCGACGAGACGCGCATGCAGACCACGCCGGGTTTCCCGGCGCCTTTGCCGCCGCGCGCATCGGGCGACGCGAGCGCATCGACGTCCGGCCACGCCACGCAGGTGCTCACGGAAGTCGTTCAGGTCAAGGGTGTCGGCGACACGCTGAACAATCGCTTCGTGCTGGAGGAATGTCTCGGCATCGGCGGGATGGGAACGGTCTACAAAGCGCTCGACTTGCGCAAGCTGGAAGCGTCGGATCGACGGCCGTACGTGGCGATCAAGGTTCTCAATCTTCAATTTCGCGGCAACCCGAAATCGCTGATCGCACTGCAGCGCGAGGCGCGCAAGGCGCAGCAACTCGCGCATCGCAACATCGTGACCGTGTACGATTTCGATCGCGATGGCTCGATCGTCTATCTGACGATGGAATATCTTTCCGGCCAGCCGCTTTCGAGAATGCTTCGGAACCCGAACTTCAAGGGTCTGCCGTTTGCCGAAATGTTTCCGATCTTCAAGGGCATGGCGAACGCGCTTGCGTACGCGCACGAGCGAGGCTTCGTCCATTGCGATTTCAAGCCGCCGAACGTTTTTCTCACCGATACGGCGGAAGTGAAGGTGATCGACTTTGGCATTTCGCGTGCAATCACGCGCCCCGAGGACGAAAGCGAGGCCACGGTCTTCGATCCCGGCAGCCTGGGCGCGCTCACGCCTGCCTATGCAAGTCCGGAGATGCTCGAGCATCGCGAGCCCGATCCGCGTGACGATATCTACGCGCTTGGCTGTATAGCGTACGAATTGCTGGCGGGGAAGCATCCGTTCGAGCGCGTTCCCGCGCTGCAGGCAAAGAGCGCCAACATGAAGCCGCAGCGGCCCGAGAATCTGGGCAACAAGCAGTGGAAGGCGCTCAAGGGCGCGCTGGCGTTCGAACGCGAGGCGCGAACGCCGAGCGTCACGCAGTTCCTGGATGAGCTTAGCGAACCGCCTGCCGCTGCGCCCGCAAGCAATAAACCGAAGCGCGAAGGCGGCCCCAGGATTGCGATCGGAGCCGTAGCAGTTGCGGCGATGATTGCTGCCGGCGCGGGCTATTACTTCTTCGAGCAGTCAAAAAACAGCGAACAAGCGCCACCCTCGAACGCGAGCGCAAGTCCGGTCGAACCAGTAAGACCGTCGAGCGCCGAACCCCAAGCGAGCGCGTCGGTGGTCGCGATCACGCCTGCCGTTCCCGTCGCCGCCGCGCCGCAGCTTACGATGGCCGCGGTCACGCCGGTGCTGGCGAGCGCGCCGTGTTCGGCGCTCGTGGCATCGGTTCACGATCAGACTGTCGATGTGCAGGGTTTCATATCGGAGAAATACGGGCTCGCGCGTTTGAAGGACACGCTTGGACGCGTGCCCGGCGTGAAGACCACCAACTTCGGCGTGCAGCAAGTCGTCGACGACAAATGCGATCTGCTCAAAGTCTTCGCGCCTTACTGGACGGCGAACCGGCAGTTGGGACATCCGGCATCGGTCCATACGCGGTCGAACCAGTTGCGCCTGACCGAAGGCGATCCGCTGATCGTCGATCTGATGACGCCCGCGTTCGAGTCCTACGTCACAGTCGATTACTTCATGCTCGACGGCAGCGTGGTGCATTTGCTGCCGACCGAAAGATCCCGCGACAACCAGGCGCCTGCAAACTACGCGGCCACACTCGGCTCGATGGGCGATTGGGTCGTCGGCAAGCCGTTCGGCTCGGAGATGATCGTATTGACCGTGACGCCCGCGCCGCTCTTCGATGACATCCGCCCGGACAGCGAAGCGAAGAGCGAATATCTGCGCGCACTCGACAAGCGTCTTACGGCGCTCACCGGCAAATACGGACGCGATAAAGTCGTCGTGGACATGTTCCAAATCACGACGCAGGCGAAGAAGTGAGCGTCGCCACGTAAGCGACGGCTCACCGGACCGTTAGCTGATCTCGCGCGATCAAGCTTGTGGTTTGTTGACCGACGCCTTCAGTTCCTGCAACGCATCCTCCATGCGCTTCGTGACGAGCGCATAGGCTTCGGCCTGCGTCTGCTGCGTGGTGCGGGCGATGTCCTGCATATCGGCGAGCGCATTGTGCAATGCCCGTTGCACGACTTCGTTGGCGTTGAACGGCGGTTTCGCGGCCGACGATGCCATTTGCTTGGCGATATCCTCCAGATCGCCCAGCGTGCGCCGCAAGATTTCAAGTTGCTTGTCGCGCAAGGCCTCGATGCCGCCGAACGCAACGCGATTGGTGGCCGCGAGCGCCTCGACGTCTTTGCGTCGCGATTCCATGATCGCGGTGACATCGAAACCGGGAAGCTGATACTGCTGAAACATGGCGGCAAACTGGCTGAACGGATCGCTGAATTTCTGATTCATCTTGCCTCCCAGGTCGTTCGGTGGAGCGCGTTCTCATGCATGGAGCCATTCGATCGCGCGGCAACGTGCGCCGTGTGCCACGTCTTCTCGACGCGCGGCCCGGCCCCTGATACTACCAATTTAACCGTGCTAAATGGGGCAAGGGAAAACACCAGAGCGATTGCATTCAAACGACCAACTGTCGGGATGCTTAATGCAAATCAAGGCGCGTCGCGTCGCAGCGAGCACGCAATAGAGCGGCAGTTGACAGGCCGCGCGACTGGCGGCCAGGATCGGAGGCGAGGGGGCGTTACGACGGTCCGCGTGGTCTTCGTTTAGTTGGCCGGCGCGGCACGGGCATGGTGTTTCGACCGCCACGCAGTTTTCCAACTACCGCGCGATAGCGATTGCGATTTGGACGGCAATCTTCGTCAGGCCGCTCATGCCGCTACCGAACGGCAACCCATTATCTTCGAGATGTCGTGCCTGCCCGCTTCAGAGCGCGGTCCAGTTGACCTCCTCGCCAGCGAATACGCCGTGCTCCGCCTTGATCTGCGCGCGGTCGATACATTGCACGTGCCAGCGTCCCTCGCTCTGTGCGCCGGATTGATCGGTGTACCAGAGCGCGCGTCCGGCGAGCCCTTCGGGCGGACCGCCCGGTATGTCGAAATCGAGTTGTTCGAGCACGCAGATCGGTTGCGGCGCATCCTGCCCGCAGATCACGGTGTCGCCCGCGCCTTTGGTCAGACCGCCCCAATCGGGCACGTCCATCGATTGGTGACCTTCGCGTGACCAGCGGCTGGATTCTCTGTCGAGCCACAAAACGGCGTAGGCGGCCGATTGAGCGCCTTCGAATCCATCCAGCTTGACGGTGATACGCATGACTTCCTCCATTACATCGATTTGGCGGACGGGACGCTCGAGCGCTTATTCGCGCTGGCCATGAGCGTCTTCGATTTGAACGGTGGCGTCGCGCGCCACGCTGTAATACGTGTCTTTGCTATTTTTGTATTCGGTACGCACTTAAACACTCGCGGGTTTAGGCGCAATGTCTGGTTCGAGCGCGATACTGGCGATCGGTTCGATAAGCCGAAAGAAATCGCAAATCGGTCGGTGCTGTATGGCTCCACGCCATGAGTGCTGCGGCGCACAACAACGCGGTCAACTTAAAGCAAGTGCGATGCCGACCTCAGCTCCTGCACGATGGTGAAGCTTAGTACGCCAATCTGACGCTTCGGAGGCATGGCGGTATTTTTGCGTTGTCGATGAATGCACTACCTCGTCAGCCCGCGCCCCAACAGCATGCCTGCGTGCCCCACACCGGACCTACACGCCGAACACGCTCATTGCACTGCAGCAACTCAGATTCGCTATGGGTATTCGGTCGACGATATGCGCGGTCCATCTATTCAGATTGATAGCGTCTTCAAGTTGGAGCGTCGATGGCAACCGGCTGACGATTTTTGATTCAAGGGATGTGGGCGCGAGTCATAGGCACCGCAGGCAGTTTGATATTTCGTCCTGCTGCGCGACCGTTTCATCTTACGAGAACAGTATGGGCTCACCGGGGAACGAATGCAAAATACTGTTGAGCCGCGCATGAATTCTAAATACCAAGCGGCAAGACAATGCACGCCTCAGCGCCACCACCATCGCGTGCCCGCAAAACTAGCGTTCCGCCGTGCTGCCGAGCGATGCGCTCTACGATCGCCAGACCCAATCCCGTGCCTTTTGGCTGCGCTTCGCCGCCGCCGCGCTTGAACGGCTGTTTGAGCGCTTCCGGGTCCTGACCGTCAAGCCCCTTGCCGCGATCCGCGATCACAATGCATGCAGCATGCAATCGCGTATCGGTCCAGCTACGCACTTCGAGTCCGACGACGCCATAGAGTATGGCGTTCTGCATCAAATTCATCAGTACGCGCATCATGCCGATGGGACGGAAGGCGAACGGCTCTATGGGCTCGAGCGTAAGCGCGAACTCGTGGCCAAGGCCCGCAAAATCCGCTGCCAGATTCGAGATCAATGCGTTTATGTCTCCCACGACCGGAGCTTCCTTGGCACCGCTCCCTGCATAGTCCATGAACTGCTGAAGGATGCTGTCGATCCGATCCAGATAACTTTCCGCCGATGCCGTGAAGTGAGCGTCCGCCGCACTCGCCGAGGACATCGCCATCGCAAGGCGCAGCTTCGTCATCGGGGTGCGAATGTCATGCGAAATACCAGCGAGCATCAGTGCTCGCGTGGCGTCCGCTTCGCTCAGGGCGGCGCTCATTTGGTTGAACGCGCGACTAACCTGGGCAATCTCGGTGGGGCCGTCTATCGGCAAGACGCCGGGTTCATCGCCGGCAGAGAGGCGCCGCGCGGCATCGGCGAGGTGTTCGAGCGGGCGGTTCAAATGCCGCTGGATCAAATACGCGGTCGCGATTGCGAGCGCCCCTAGTCCGAGCGAAAGCAGCAGGGCCGTGGCGAGGCCGTCGTCGTGCGCGGCGTCCGGCACGGGCAGGGCGACCCAGCGTGGCTCGCCGGACAGATGCGCACGTATCCAGAGGCGCTGCTGGCCATCCGCCGCCGTCGCGCCGCTTTCCCAGCGCACTAGCATGTCTGGCGGCAGATGCGCTCGCAAACTATCGATGAAAGTCTGACGCTGATACGTGCGATAGAAGCGCAAGCGCGACTCTTCGGGCGTCTCGCGCGCGTCCTCGGGCAGGGCGGCGCGCACTTCGAGATAAGCGGCGATGGAATTCGATGCTTGCGGCGGGCTTGCTTTCAGAAGGGTATCGAGCGTCTCGATGTAGGCCGCGAATGTGGTCGCCGCCCGTTCGATGCGCGGCGTCTGAATGAAATGGAGCAGCACGGCGAGCGCGCATACCTGACTCACCGCCACCAGCGCCACGAGCAAAAGAATATTGCGTGCAAAAAGGGACCGCGGCGCGAGGCTCACGTTTCCACGTCCGCAAGCAACATATAGCCGACGCCCCATACCGTTTTGATGAAACGCGGCTTGCCCGGATCTTCCTCGATGAGCTGGCGCAGACGCAGCACCTGGACATCGATGCTGCGATCGAGTGCATCGTGATCGCGTCCGCGCGTGCGGGCGATGAGGTTGTCACGACTCACGGCGCGGTTCGGTGACGATCCAAGTGCATGCAATAACTGCATCTGCGCGGAATGCATTTCGAATGCATTACCGCTGCGCGTAATCTGCTGCTTGCCGAGATCGAGCCGAAACTCGCCGAAACGCAGTACTTGCGAGGTGAGCGTGGGATCGCCCGCTGCAATCTTCTGACGGCGCAGCAGCGCTCGCACGCGCGCCACCAGTTCCTGCGGCAGGAAGGGCTTGGCGAGATAGTCGTCGGCGCCTGTCTCCAGGCCGACGACCTTGTCCACCGGATCGCCCTTGGCCGTCAGCATGAGAATGGGCAGCGTGTGTCCTTCGGTGCGCAGACGCCGGCATATCGAAAGGCCGTCTTCCGGCTCCATCATCCAGTCGAGCACGAGCAGGTCGTATGGTTCGCGTTGCAGATAGCGGTCGAGCCGCTTGCCGTTTTCCACGACCCGCACCTCGAAGCCTTGCGATGTGAGGAAACGTTGCAGCATGTTGCGCAGTTCGGCTTCGTCGTCGAGCACGATGATTTTCGGAAGTGCTTCCATCGGCCATCTCCGTTAGCGTTGCGCGGCATGCTGATGCATGAAGGCTTCGATCTGCGGCAGCGTCACGTAGCCGGCTTTTTGCGTGTCGATTTCGTCAAAATGTCGAGCCACCATCGGCATGCTGGACGATGCTTGCGCGCGCGTAAGCTTGCCGTCGTGCGTGGTGTTGGCGCTTGCGAAGCGCGTCTGCAGACCGTGCATGACCTGCTCGATATGCGGACTTGCGCCCATTGGCTGCGTGGCGGTTTGTGCGAAGACCGCCGTGGCGATTGTGAAGCCGAGAATGCCGGCCACGCACGCTCGTGGAATCTTTTGCATGTCGGTTCTCCGTGAATTCGATGCAGCCAGACAGTGACGACATTTTATTGAGCCGCGTAGCGAAGGCAATCTCGGGGAAACGACGAATCATGTCGCGATGTGTCATGCATCGCCCGGCAAGTCTTTCTCGACATCCAGTGAAACATGTTTGCGCTCACGTTTTTCGCGGTCCTTCGATATCGTTCTGCTGGCCGGCATTGCTGGTCGCCGCCTTCCTCTCAAGACTCAAGGACATCGCCATGAAAGTTCGTCTGCTCAGTATCTCCGCTCTTGCCGCCCTTGCCCTCACTTGCGCAGGGAGCGCATGGGCGGGAACTTCAGTCGTCGTTTCGTATGCTGGGCCCGCGGTGATTTACGCGCCACCGCCGCGCCCGGTTTATTACTACGCGCCTCCGCCTGCTCCGACTTATTACGTGCCAGGGCATGCGGTGGTTGTGACGCCCGTCGCGGTGCCGCCGCCGCGTACGGTCGTAGTGGCGGCGCCCGCGCCGACCTATGTCGTGACGCCGGCCGCGCGCGTGATCTATGCGCCGCCGGTTTATCGCCCGCCTGTCGTCATCGTTCGATAGGCGCATTGGATTTTGAATGCCAATGGGCGGTTGCACTTCGTCTGTGCCAAGTGCTTTGGTGGCGTTTGGTTCCCTTGAGCCGCTCGTGCGCCGCGTCAATTTGCATTCTGCATTTGGTCGATGAATGCAGCATACGCATTGAACCGACCGTTTGAAGGTCACGGGCAAATTCACTGCGCGCGGTTATGCACCGGCACTGATTAGCCGCACTAGACGTTTTTTGCAGTCTCGCACTGTGTGACACACAATTCGCAAATTCCAAGCGAGAGCGCCAAATGCGATTTTGCATGCCATATGCGGCGTCGCGGCATACAAAAGGCAACGTCACATCGACAGCTTGCAAATGCCGCCTTCTATACTGTATGTAAGCGTCAGGGCGTCTACTGGCGGAGGCGGCTATCGGATTTTCTTGCCGTTGTCTTGGCATTCTCGAGGTCGGGGCGAATACGCGACCTATCGTGAACTGACGGCATTTTGCCGGAAACAAATGACCTCGAAGGAGCGCTTACTATGAACACGCGGTTCGCCGCCGCAAGGCGTGCGATTGCCGGGGCGCTGGCACGCAGTTGGCTCGGTAAGGGGTGTCGCCATCTGCGAATGCGACAGTTCCCAGTGGCTCAGGCAAAAAACGCAAGACCGGGCTCGCTCGTTTCAGGCGATTTATGGCCGGCGATTACCGACTAGTCGTTTGACAAGACGGTTGCTGGCCCAGAAGCGACAATCGCTCCACTGTCGGAGTCAGAAAAAGCACGAACGTGAGATCGATTGGATCCATAAGAATAAGGGTTTGCGCGGCTTGCAACGGTTCGTACGATCCATCAACATATTAAACGTACTAGTTAGTTAAAATTAACCGAACCGCCGGCGACTAGATCGGCGCCTCACAGGAGCACGAACGTGACGCAATCGCCTACAACTGATCCTTGCATCATCTCGGTCGCCATCACGGGCTCGGTACCGAAGAAAAAAGATAATCCCGCTGTGCCAACCACGATTCCCGAGCAGATCGAAAGCACGCACGAAGCCTATGAAGCCGGGGCAACGCTGGTTCATCTGCACGTACGCGATGAAGACGAGAAATCGAGCTCGGATCGTCACCGCTTCGAAGAATTGCAGGACGGCATCCGCAAACACTGTCCGGACATCATCATTCAGTTTTCGACAGGTGGACGCGGCCGATCTTTCGAGCAGCGTGGGGCGATGCTCGATCTGAAACCCGACATGGCTTCGTTGGCGACGGGTTCGGTGAATTTCCCGACCATCGTGTACGAAAATCCGCCAGACTTCGTGCGTTCGCTCGCGCAAACCATGCTCGACCACGATGTAAAGCCCGAGATCGAAATCTTCGATCTGGCGATGCTCTACAGCACTTATGATCTCGTCAACCAAGGTTTGCTCAAGTCGCCGGTTCACGTGCAGTTCGTACTTGGTGTAAAGAATGCATTACCGGCGCGTCGCGAAATCCTCGAGTTCGAAGTGGAGCAGTTGGGCAAACTCTTGCCCGACGCGACATGGACGGCTGCGGGAATCGGCCGGCATCAACTCGAAGTGAATCACTGGACGCTGGAACTCGGCGGCCACTGCCGCACGGGTCTGGAGGACAACGTGCGTTGGGACAAAGACACGCTCGCCAGGAGCAATGCGCAACTGGTGAGTCGCGTGGCGTCGCTGTGCGCGGAGTATGGCCGGCCGGTGGCGAGCGCAAAGGAGGCGCGGCAGTTGTTGTCTCTTTGAAGTTTCAATTGCTTGAAAAGGCGCGTCGACGAGAAATCGCGACGCGCTTTTTTTTGCTGTCTTGCTCGCTCATCGCAAATTTATATGCGATGTCATCGCATATGTTTGACGATTAAACGGTCCCGCGCGTGCAGCGTCGCTCACCGCGTGGCCTGCGTACTAGTAACGCTTTCCAATACACACGAGTTCTGTTTATTTTCCTGTCCGCCGGCTTTTATATAGCCTTATGGCAATTGAATAGTCACATCGCCTGCTACATCTTCTTCGTGTTTATACATTGCTGATTTTCGGCAAATACATCGTTCAGTACATTCAGATATTCGATGCATTTTTAAGACTTTCTGAATGGAAAAAACGCTTCGATAAGACAAAAATCCAAGCGTGGATAGAGACTTCTTGCCGCGCGATTGAGGAATGTCAGAGGCTCCATGTCCTGGTGACACTCTGACATGCGTGATTAGGTTTTGGAAACCTAAATAATCGAAGCTCTGACGATTATTGCTTCTTCATGTTTATCCGATGGCCCCGAGCCAAGCGGTCTATGTCGCGTTTGGTCAAGCGCCGTGTTGCTCATTACGAGCACATCAGTCCGTGTCGGAAATCACGAAGAAAAAGAATTTCAACTTGAACTCGAAGAAGGTTTTGATGAATAAGACGTATCGCGTGGTTTGGAGTCAGGCATCCGAAAGCTGGGTTGCCGCAGCGGAAAATGCGCGGACCAAAAGCAAGCGCGGCCGAACGAACGCAGCAGTGTTGGCGGTGTTCGCACTCGCTGCGGGCAGCGCGCAGGCGGGGAGTGGGTACTCCGTCGGTGTGTTATCGGACGGATACACGCCGGCCAGTTGCCTGAGTGACCAAGGCGCAGGCGTGGTGCAAACATCTACCGTTGCTTGCGATGGCACAAACCATCCGGGAGCTGGGCTGGTCGCGTACACGACAAGCGGGGGAATGGGAGCCTACGCGGTAGCCGTGGACCCCAACACGCTCGTCATGGGGGCCGGAGGAGCGACTCTCATGACGATGACTGCGGGCACAGTATCGATTGGTGCCGGGACAATGTTCGACATGGGCTACAACAAGGTTCAGAACATGGCGCCGGGCGCATTGACGGCGGGCAGTCGTGACGGTGTGACGGGTGTTCAGTTATACCTGGCCCTTTCGACGACCGCGTCGAGTCTAGGCGGTGGGGCTTCGATGAGCGGCGCAAGTATCTCTCCCCCGTCTTATTCAGTAGCCGGAACGACCTATCATGACGTAGGCGGGGCGATCAACGGACTGGACACGCAGGCCAGCTCTTTATCGACGACAGTCAGTTCGGTGTCGACAACGGTTGCTTCCCTTTCCACCACCGTAGATTCGGTTTCCACTGGTCTCAATTCGTTATCCACAACGGTTTCGACGACGGCCACTTCCTTGTCGACGAGCGTGGACTCGTTATCGACGTCGACTTCAAGTACTTTGAACTCGCTGTCTACCTCTTCATCGACGGCGGTGACGTCACTGTCCACGACCGTCGATTCGGTATCCACGAGCGTGACTTCCCTATCCACGGGTGTCGACTCGCTCTCGACCTCGGTTTCCACGGGGATGAACTCGCTGTCGACCGGGTTGACCTCGGTGTCGACTACCGTCGACTCACTGTCGACAAACGTCGGTTCGCTGTCCACCGGTCTCAATACGTTGTCGAGTTCGACATCGACTGCCGTAGGATCGCTGTCGACGGGTCTCGCGAACTCGGTTCAGTACGACAACGCAAGCCATGACTCCGTCACGCTGGGCGGTGTCGCCGCGCCTACCGAAGTGAAGCTGACCAACGTCGCCAAAGGCGATGTAACAAACTCAAGCACGGACGCCATCAACGGTAGTCAGTTGTATTCGCTTTCGACGTCTGCTTCAACGGGCCTCGACTCGCTCTCGACCTCGGCTTCGTCGAGCGTAGCCTCCTTGTCGACCTCCGTTTCGACCACGACCACCTCGTTATCGACAAGTATCGATTCCTTGTCGACGTCGGCTTCGACCACTGTAGGCTCGCTGTCCACCTCGGCCTCGACCGCGGTAACCTCACTGTCTACAACTGTCGATTCAGTGTCGACGAGCGTGAACTCGCTGTCTACGGGCGTCGACTCTCTTTCGACTTCGGTTTCCACGGGCGTGACCTCGCTGTCAACCGGGTTGACTGCAGTGTCGAGCACGGTCAACTCGCTGTCGACTAACGTCGGCTCGCTCTCCACGAGTGTGGACACGCTGTCCATCTCGACTTCGACCGCTGTCGGATCGCTGTCGACGGGTCTCGCGAACTCGGTTCAATACGACAACGCAAGCCATGACTCGGTCACCCTGGGCGGTGTCGGCGCCTCTGAAGTGAAGCTGACCAACATAGCCAAGGGCGATGTAACAGACTCGAGCACGGACGCCATCAACGGCAGCCAACTGTACTCGCTTTCGACGTCGGCTTCGACCGGCCTTAACTCGCTTTCGACTTCCGCTTCGACGAGCGTCGCTTCGCTTTCGACGAGCATCGATTCCGTGTCGACAAGTGTTGGATCATTGTCCACAACTGTCGATTCTGTGTCGACTGGCGTCAATTCGCTGTCCACGAGCTTCGACACGCTTTCGGCTTCAGTATCGACGACCACGGGCTCCATCTCGACCAGCGTCGAATCGCTTTCGGCTTCCACTTCGACCTCTGTCAATTCGCTGTCAACCAGCGTCGATACGCTGTCGACATCCACTTCGACCGCAGTCAACTCGCTTTCAACGGCAACCGCGACCAGCGTTAGTTCCCTGTCGACGAGCGTCGATTCGCTTTCGACGTCGGCCTCGACGAGCGTTGCCTTGGTGTCCACGAGCGTCGGCTCGCTTTCGACCTCGGTGGATTCGATTTCGACAAGCGTAAGCACACTGTCCACAGCTGTCGATTCAGTGTCGACGAGTGTCAGCACGCTGTCCACGTCCGTGGATTCGCTTTCGACGTCGACATCGACGAGCGTTGCCTCGCTCTCGACGGGCGTGGACACGCTCTCGACCTCCACCTCTACGGCAGTCGCCTCGCTCTCCACCGGTGTCGATACGCTTTCCACTTCGATGTCCACGACGGTCGGGTCGCTTTCAACAGGTATCGACACACTGTCGGGATCGACGTCGACATCGGTGGCGTCGCTTTCCACCGGTCTCGCGAACGCCGTCCAGTATGACAACGCGGCCCACGACTCGGTCACGTTCGGCAACGCCGGCACGCCCGTGAAGCTTCACAACGTTGAGGACGGCGTTGTAGCAGCAGACAGCAAGGACGCGGTCAACGGTGGTCAGTTGTACAACTTGTCGTCATCCGTGTCGACGGGCATGACCTCGCTTTCGACCAACATCGACGGCATTTCGACCAGCGTCACGTCGCTGTCGACGAGCGTCGATTCAATCTCGACGGGCATGACCTCGCTCTCGACCGGCGTCGCCAACTCGGTTCAATACGACGACGCTAACCACACATCGGTTCGCTTGGGCGACACCGGCGCCGCCCCGGTCAAGCTGACGAACGTTGCCGATGGCGAAGTGGCTGCGGGCAGCAATGAAGCGGTGAACGGCGGGCAGTTGTTTACGCTCTCGACATCGGTGTCGACGAGCATGACGTCGCTTTCGACCGGCATTGCCAACGCGGTCCAATATGACGACGGCGACCACAAGACGGTCACGCTGGGCAATGTGGGTACGCCAGTCAAAATCAAGAACGTGGACGCAGGTGAAGTGAGCGCGGACAGCCTTGAAGCGGTGAATGGCAGCCAACTCTACAAAACTGCATCGAGCACGGCCGACGCCCTCGGCGGCGGTTCGACGGTAAATCAGGACGGCACCATCACTAAGCCGACGTACACGTTCCAGGACGGTAATACCTTCAACAACGTCGGCGACGCCCTTACCAATCTCGACGGCCGCGTCACGCAGAACACGACCGACATCTCGACGATCAACGAGACGCTCAACAACATCAACACGGGCGGCGGCATCAAGTACTTCCACGCCAATTCGGTGCTGGAAGACTCCCAGGCCACGGGTGCGGAATCAGTGGCGATCGGCGGCAATGCTCAGGCTATCGCGAACAACTCGGTGGCGCTCGGCTCGAACTCGCTGGCGGATCGTGCAAACACCGTGTCGGTCGGATCGAAGGGCGCGGAACGTCAGATCACCAACGTGGCAGCCGGTACGCAGGATACCGATGCCGTCAACGTCTCGCAGTTGAAGGGCGCCGGTCTCATTAATGGAGATGGCACGACCAATACTTCCGTGACCTATGACCACAACGCGGACGGGTCGACCAACTACTCGAGCATCACGCTCGGCAACAACGTCGCAGGCGGCACGACAATCCACAACGTTGCTGCGGGCGTTGCGAGCGACGACGCGGTCAACGTCGACCAGATGAATGCCGCAATCGATCGCGTGACGAACATCGCCATGAGCGGTGGCAACCCAATGTTCGCCGCGCAAGGCGATGTCAACACTGAAGTCGCTAGCGCGACAGGCGTGCATTCCGTTGCCATGGGCGCGAATGCCAGCGCTACTGCGGACAATTCCGTCGCGCTCGGGGCTAACTCAGTGGCGGATCGAGTAAATACGGTTTCGGTCGGGTCTGCGGGTAACGAACGTCAGATCACGAACGTCGCGGCGGGCACGCAGAGTACCGATGCGGTCAATGTGAGTCAGTTGAATCTCGCTTCCACACAGGCGCAGAACTATACCGACTCGCGTATCGCGGGCGTGCAAGGCCAGATCAACAACATGGCGAAAGCGGCTTATGGCGGTATCGCAGCCGCGATGGCTTCCGCCGGACTGCCGCAGCCTACCGCTCCGGGCAAGACCATGGTCGCGTTGGCCGGCGCACGTTACGCCGGGGCCTCCGGCGCGGCACTCGGCATCTCTCATGTTACGCAAGACGAGAGCTGGGTAATCAAGGCTTCCGGCAATACAAGCAGTTCCGGAAATGTCGGCTTCACCATCGGAGCGGGGCATCAGTGGTAACGCCCGGTGCGTGAAGTGAAGTGAAGCGAAGTGAAGTGAAGTGAAGTGAAGAAGGCCGACGCAGCATGGCGTGCGTCGGCCTTCACGCGTTATCGCGGCAACGCAAAAATTTGCCTTACAATCGTTCCCTACTCTGACAAGCACGTCCAGCGTACACATGAACGAGCGTAAATCGCATGGTCTCGCCGACCGAATCTACAGCGATATCCTCAATAGCATCATGGAAGGCGAGTTCAAGGAAGGCGATCGTCTTCTGACAGAACACGCCCTTGCCGAACGCTTTGCGACCTCGCGCCCGACCGTGCGCGAGGCGTTGGCGCGACTGCGCGCGGACGGCATCATCGTCACGCGGCGCGGATCGGGCACCACTGTCGGTCGTCGTCCAGACCCGGATGTGCGGCGCTTCGCTCCGTTAGAAACGCTGTCAGACATTCGCCGATGCTACGAATTTCGCGTAGTCACGGAGGCAGGCGCAGCCGAGCTTGCCGCGCTTAAGGCGGATGACGACGACATCCGCGCCATCGAAGCCGCCTGGGAACAACTCGAACGGGTGGTGGAGGCGCAAGAAGGCATTGGCGCGAAAGACGACTTCGCGTTCCATCTTGCGGTCGCAAAGGCATCGAAGAATCAGTTCTTCATCACGGTGCTCTCGTTTATCGAGGAGCAGATTGTTTTCAGCATGAACCTGTCGCGAAACCTGTCGCTCGTGAAAACAGTCGAGCGGCAGCGTCTCGTCCAGCGCGAGCATCTGGATGTGCTCGATGCGATTCGTGCTCGCGATTCGTCACGAGCCGGCGAAGCTATGAAGTCGCATCTCGAAAATGCGCTGAATCGGATGTTCGGCAGTTAGGCGTAGATGTCATACGACCGTATCGATAGGTTAAAGGGGAAACCCTAGTTAACAGAAAAGTTGTTTGACAACTTTGGGGTGCCTTGCTACTTTCGATCGTTCCAGACGACTACCGCGAGGCGCCGTGAACATCCAACCGATTACCGTAAGCGAGTTTTCCGAGTCCGTCATGGCCGTGCCGCCGCTCGCACGAAATGTCGATTACTCGTTGAATCCTCATGCAAACCGCAAGTTGGTCGAGCATATAGAAGCGGGCGGCGTGCGCACGCTCCTATACGGCGGCAATGCGAATCTTTATCACGTTGCCGTGAGCGAGTACCGCGAGTTGCTTGACATGCTTGCCGAGATTGCGGGGCAAGAGACGCGCGTAATTCCCGCCATCGGTCCGGACTACGGAAAAATGCTCGACCAGGCGCACATTCTTTCGCAGACGGACTTCCGTACCGCGATGGTGCTCCCGCTTGCCGGATTCACGACGCCACAGGGCGTGGCGACGGGCCTCAAGCGCCTGGTCGATGCAGCCGGCATGCCGTTCACGCTATATATCAAGAGCGAAGATTATGTCGATGTCGATACGCTCGCCGCACTCATCGATGACGGTACGTTGCTGGCCGTCAAGTACGCGATTGTGCGTGCCGATCCCGCCGTCGATCCGTATCTGCTCCGCCTGCTGCAAAGCGTTCCGGCCGCGAAAGTCGTGTCCGGTATGGGCGAGCGCCCGGCGATCACCCACGTGCGTGAATTCGGACTCGCTGCGTGGACAACGGGCTCGGGCTGCATCGCGCCTAACGCGGTGACGGCGTTGCTGCACGCCGTGAAAACCGGTCGCATGGACGAGGCTCGCCAGCTTTATAACCGCTTCCTCCCGCTCGAAACCCTACGCGACGAAATCTCGCTCATCCGCGTCCTGCATGACGCCGTGACGCTCTCGGGCATCGCGGATATGGGGCCGCTTCTGCCGCTCCTGAGCGGCTCGCCCGAAGCGGAGTTGCCTGCCATCGCGAAGGAAGCGCGCGACCTCGTTGGAATGGACCGCGCCATCGCTTGAGTGCGTAATGCGGCGCCTTCACGGGAAACGCCAGTTAAAAGCGGTTAAACAAGTCGCTCGGGGTATATCCCGAGAGCGCGCAGCAAACATCGGCAGACAAAGCGTCAACGCCTGTTTGACCCGGTTGGGAAACAAGATCTGCTCCCGTCGATTTGCTTGACATACGATGATCGCGTTAGCTATTTTTCAACTTCCGAAGTAAAAGGAAGCATTGCGCGGCTGCGCTGCAACGTGCGGAATCGCGAAGTATCGAAAAATCAGAGCAAGCAAACCCAGGCCGGGCACCAATAAAACAACCGGCCTTGCGAAAGACGTGAGGAGACGAAATGGCTTTCAAGGCAGGACTGTCAGTGAAACTGGCGGCGGTATGCGTCGCCGTCAGCGCGACATTTGCGGCGGGCGGGGCGAATGCGGCCGATCCGGTATCGATCAACATCGTCGACGTTGCGGGCAATCTTCAACTGACGCAGAAGGGGTTCGAAGCCTTCAAGGCGAAGTATCCCGATCTCGTTTCCAGCATCACCTTCACGAACGCGCCCGCGCCGCAGTTGCCGGGCAAGATCAAGGCGATGCAGGGCGCGGGCCGCTCGGACATCGACCTCGTCGTGACGGGCACGGATGCGCTCGCGGCCGGCATCCAGCAAGGTCTGTGGGAAAAGCTGCTGCCCGATAACGCCAAGGCGTTCCCCGGTGTGCTCGACAAGTACGCACCGGGTCCGCGCAAGATGCAGGACATCGCGCAAGGTTACGGCCTGGAAGTCACCTACATGCCCGCGGGTCCGCTGCTCGAATACAACCCCGCAAAGGTCACCGACGTGCCGAAAACGCCGGATCAACTGCTCGCGTGGTGCAAGGCGCATCCGAACAAGCTGATCTACGCGCGCCCGGCGAATTCCGGTCCCGGCCGTACCTTCCTCATGGGTCTGCCGTATGTGCTCGGCGACAAGGACCCGACCGATCCGGTCAACGGCTGGGACAAGACCTGGGCCTTCCTCAAGCAACTGAACGACTGCATTCCCTACTATCCGGGCGGCACGTCGGCGGTGATGAAGGAACTGGGCGAGGGCACGCGTGACATGACCGTGACCGTGACGGGCTGGGACATCAACCCGCGCGCGCTCGGCATCGTGCCGGCGGAATTCAAGGTGCAAGCCTTCGACAACATGACCTGGGTGAACGACGCCCACTACATGGTGATCCCGAAGGGCGTGCCCAAGGAAAAGCTCGACGTGCTTTACAAGCTGATGAACTTCATGCTCGAGCCCGCGCAGCAGGCGCTGACTTACGACGACGGCTATTTCTATCCCGGCCCCGCCGTGAAGGACGTGCCGCTGTCGGCCGCACCCGCCAAGAGCCAGGAAGTGATTCAGAAGTTTGGCCGGCCGGAATACGCGAAGTTGCTTGCCGACCGTCCGCATGTCGTGCCGCTCAACGCGCAGGCGATGGTCGCCGCGTTCCAGAAATGGGACCGTGAAATCGGCGCGGCGAAGACGAAGTAAGCATCGACGCCAGGCATCGATACCGCGTCATTGATAAAGCGGCGGCGCTCCTCATCGGACGCCGCCGCTTCGCACAAGGGTTTCGCCATGAAGCATGATTTTGAGCAGTTGCGTCTCGACTCGGTCTCGCGCAGTTTCACCAATGCGGAAGGGCAGCAGCTCGCCGCGCTGAAAGGACTCGACCTGAACATCCAGCGCGGCGAGTTCATCGCGCTGCTCGGGCCTTCGGGTTGCGGCAAGTCGACGGCGCTGAACTGCATCGCCGGTTTGCAGCCTTTGACGGGCGGCGGCATCTGGCTGGACGACAAGCGTATCGACGTGTTGCCGCCCGAGAAGCGCGGCTTCGGCATGGTGTTTCAGAACTACGCGCTGTTTCCGCATATGTCGGTGCTGGATAACGTCGGCTTCGGCCTGAAGATGCGCGGCGTCGCGAAGGCGGAAGCCACCAAGCGCGCCAAGGCCGCATTGAATCTCGTGCAACTGATCGGGCACGACGCAAAGTTGCCCGGCCAGTTGTCAGGCGGCCAGCAGCAGCGCGTGGCGATTGCGCGCGCAATCGTGATCGAGCCGCCGCTCGTCCTGATGGACGAGCCCTTGTCCAATCTCGACACCAAGTTGCGGATCGAGATGCGCGCGGAAATCCGCCGCATTCACGGCAAGCTCGAACGCGCCACCATCTACGTGACGCACGATCAGGACGAAGCGCTGTCGATGGCCGACCGCATCGTCGTGATGAAAGAGGGGTCGGTGCAGCAAGTGGCCGCGCCGAAGGAAGTGTATTCGCGGCCGAAGAACCTGCATGTCGCGCGCTTCATGGGCTTTCGCAATGTCGTGCCGTTCACGCTCGAAGGCACGCAGGGCGAATCCGTCGCGGTCACCGCGAACGGCGTGCGTTTGCTCGGCATGCCGATGGAAGGCTTCGACAGCAAGAACGTCAGCGTCGCGCTGCGGCCCGAAGACATGGAACGCGCCGCGCCCGGCGAGCCAAACGCGTTCGACGCGCTCGTCGAGATCGTCGAATACGGCGGCCGCGATTCGCTCGTCATCGTGAACACGGCGTTCGGCAAGCTGTGGGCGCGCATTGCGGGCGAGTACAGCGAAGGCGAACGCATCACGTTGCGCGTTGCGCCTTCGAAGACGCTCGTGTACGGAGAAGACAAATGATCGCCACGCTTCCCGCTCAGCGCGATCCGAAGGGTTGGCTCGTCGCGCCGGCGCTGATTTTCATCGTCGCGCTCTTCATCTATCCGTTCGCCTACGGTCTCATGCTGTCGTTCAATCCGATGAACGGCGGCAGCGCGTGGGCCAACTACATCACGTTCTTCACCGATACGTCGATGTGGCCGACGATCATCGTTACGCTCAAGCTCGCGGTGCCGGCGACGCTCATCAACGTCGGCGTCTCGGTGCCGGTCGCATTTGCGTTGCGGCGCTCGTCGCCGTATCAGAAATTCGCTACCACGCTGCTCGTCATTCCGGTGACGCTCGGCACCGTGCTGATCGCGGATGGCATGCTGACGTACTTCAGCCCGAACGGCTGGTTCCCGCAAGCCGTGCAGGCGTTGCATCTTTATGGCGATGAAGTCCGGCTCACGCATAACTACTGGGGCGTGCTGATTTCGCTCATCGTGTCGGGCTTTCCGTTTGCGTTTTTGCTGACGCTTTCGTATGTGACGGGCATCGACCCGACGCTTGCGCGCGCGGCCGCCACGCTCGGCGCAAGTCCGTGGCAACAGTTCCGGCAGATCTACTTTCCGCTGTTGCTTCCCGGTCTCACGATGACCGCGTGCCTCTCGTTCGTGCAGGCGTTCTCGGTGTTTCCGTCGGCGGTGCTGCTCGGCGCGCCCGCGGGTCCCACGCGCGTGATCTCGATCGCCGCATCCGAAGCGGCGTTCGAGACTTACGATTACTCGCTGGCATCGACCATCGCCCTCGTCATGGGCTTCGTGCAGTTGCTCGTGGTGGGCGGCATGCTCGGCGCGCGGCGCTTCTTCTATACCGGTCCTGTCACCGGAGGGAAGGGATAATGGCTACCGACAATCGCGCGGCCCAGAACTGGCCGGCCGCCACCCTCGGCGAAGGATCGAAGCCAGGCAAGAACATGAAACAACGCGCGAGCTTGCCCGACCGGTTGTGGAAAGCCCTCGTCTGGGCGACGATGGGTTTCTTCCTCTTGAACGTGCTGCTGCTGATTGCGACCGTCGCGGTGAATTCGGTCGCGACGCGCTGGTTCGGCACGCTCTTGCCGCAAGGTTTCACGCTGCACTGGTACGCGCAGGCGTGGAGCGACTTTCAATTGTCGAGTGTGCTGCTCGTCACGATGGAAGTGGTGGGCGCGGTCGTGCTGCTGTCCATCGTGCTGGGTGTGCCCGCTGCGTATGCGCTTGCGCGCGTGCAGTTTCCCGGCAAGCGCTTTGCCATGCTCGTGTTTCTGCTGCCGCTGATGGTGCCGCCCGTCACCTACGGCATTCCGATGGCCACCGTGATGTACAAGTTCCATCTCGCCGGCACGCTCACGGGCGTGATCCTCGCGAATCTGGTGCCCGCGCTGCCGTTCGTGATTCTGGTGATGACGCCATTCATCGAGCAGATCGATCCGAATCTGGAATCGGCGGCGCGCATCTTCGGGGCGAACACGACGCGTTACTTTCGCTATGTTTTGCTGCCGCTGCTCGTGCCGGGCATGCTCGCGGCCGGTTTGCTTGTGCTCGTGCGCACCATCGGCATGTTCGAGTTGACGTTCTTCACGGCGGGACCGACCACGCAGACGCTCGTCGTCGCGCTCTACTACGCGGTGTTTTCGACAGGCGTGCGAGCGCCGCAATCCATCGACGCCATGGCGATGATCTACATGGCGATCACGCTGATCTGGGTGCTGATCGCGCTGCAGTTCGTGAGTCCGACGCAACTGGTTTCGCGCGTGAAGGAGCAGCGGCAGTGATGGGACCGCGTGATGTCGTGGCGCTCGCGGCCGAGCCGCGTCTGACGATTGCGAGCGGGCCGCATGTCATCGAAGTGGCGCCGTCGGCGGGCGGGCGCATCACGCGCTTCGCCACCGAATTCGCCGGCGGTCTGCAAGACTGGCTCGTGCCGATCACGCTTTCAGGCTGGCCCGCCGATACCTGGCCGAAAGGCGGCAGCTATCCGCTCGTGCCGTTTTCGAATCGCGTGCGCGATGCGCGCTTTCCGGCACCGGATGGCGAGCGTGTCGAGTTGTCGACGTTTCCGGGCATGGCGCACGCGCTGCATGGCTTCGGGCAATACGCGGCGTGGCAGGTCGAGCGCCATGACGCGGATTGCATCGTGATGCGTTATGTGCATCGCGAGGACGAGCATGGCTGGCCGTGGCCGTTCGAAGCGGAGCAGGTCATCCAGGCGAACGCCGAGGGTGCGCGGCTGTCGATGCGCGTGTTGAACCGTTCCGCGCGGCCGATGCCGGTAGGCATGGGTTTTCATCCGTATTTCGCGGCGCAGGAAGCCGAACTGGATGCGAGTATCGACTGGCGGCATGAAGGCGAGATTGCGGTCGAGCCATCGGGGGAAGCGCCGGCGCGCCGGCATCGACGAGAAGAGGAAGGGTACACGCGCTATCTGAGCGGATGGAGCGGCCGCGCGACGCTAAATTTCGCCGACGGCCGCACGCTTTCGCTCGACGCCGGCGACACGCTCGATCACGTCGTCGTGCACTGCCCGGCCGGTGCGGGCTATCTGTGCGTCGAGCCCGTGTCGCACGTGAGCGATGGTTTCAATCTCGACGCACGGGGCTTGCGCGGGACGGGCGTCGCCGTCATGGCGCCAGGTAGTGAAAAAGCGGTGTCGCTCGTGATGGCAACCGGCGTGAGCCGGGACGAACGCCCGGCCGGCGCCGGCGCCTGACGCGCGCCGCCACGGCGTGCCGCATGCGCGATGCATTGGCCGGCAACACGCCCCCGGCTAAAAGGCAAGCATCCCTGTTCATGCGGCACCTCCCGTTTCGAGCGTCAACGTGTGGCCGGCGCGGAGAAAAATGCCTCGACCATTTCGACGATGCGCCATGTCGAACACGGTCTGCGGCAATGCGCGTCGAAGCCGGCTTCCTTCAGCGTCTGGACCGGATCGGCGGGTAAAACGTTGCTGAGGGCGACGAGCAGCCGCCCGGTGACATCGACATCCATGCGCAGCGTGCGGATAAAAACGTAGCCGGACTCACTGTCCAGACTCGTATCGACGATAAGCGCCTGCGGCTTCCAGCTATTCACGAGCGCGCGCACCGACTTGAGATCCTGCGACAGAATGACCTGCAGGCCCTTCAGGCGAAGCTGTACGGCGAGCGATTCACCGATCGATTTATCCTTATGAGCCACCAGCACGCGCCGAGGCGCATCGCCCGTGTGAACCCGCTTCATTCGCCACAACGCGAACTCCCGTTCGTTGTTGGCTTGACTGCTTGACATCTCATCCTCCCGGTCTTGGTTGATCTCTTGGTTGATTCGATGCCGAGCATTTTTGACCGGCCGTGCTTTGTCCAACACCCGGCACGGGTAGGGGGTTCAGGGGATTTTGGGAGACTGCCGAATGTATCCCTGCGAAGGGAGGGTGGAAGTCAATCAGCGAACGCGTAATATCGGAACCGTTCTCGGAGCTTTGCAATGGAAAACGGTTATTTCAAAAATGTATTGCTGGTAGAGGACGAAGGGCTGACCAGGAGCGCGATGAAAAGTCTCATCCTGGCGAACGAGCCTTTGCTTGAAATCGACGAAGCGGACGGTTTCGAGCAGGCTAAGGCCAAGTTGTCGGCCAACTCGTATGACCTGATGTTTCTCGACTACCACTTGCGCGGTCAGACCACGGGTATGGATTTGCTCAACTGGATCCGCGAGGAAGATCGCGAAATTCAGACGGTCATGCTTTCAGCCCAGGACGACCGCGATACGGTGCTCGAGTGCATCAAGAACGGCGCGTGCGGATTCATTTCCAAGGGTAGCGAACAGGGCGCGGGCGTGTTTCGCGAGGCGCTCAAGACAATCCTGAACGGCCGCGTCTATCTGCCGAACACGGTACTCGGCAAGGGCGGTCATAGTCCGCGTCCGGTCACGCCTCACGCTGGGATTACCGTCGAATCGCTGGACTTGCCGCCACGGCTTACCGAAACCTTGCGGTATCTGCTGCAGGGGTTATCGAATAAGGCGATTGCGCGGAAGATGAATATCAGCGAAAACACGGCGAAGGAGTATTCCAGCGACTTGCTGGCGCGCTTTCACGTCACGCGGCGCACGTTCCTCATCGTGGAAATGGCGCGGCGAGGAATCGAGATGCCGATGAGCAATACGTCGTCGGCTTCCTGAGACGGTTCTCTGCCAATACTGCGCGGGCGCACCGAGAGGGCGTCCGCGTTGTCGTTTAAGTTTAGGAAAATCCGTCGCAAAAGCGCCGCGTCCCCACTTCTCAAAATTCGGACGAATCCGACGACGGTGTTAAGGTAGAGCCCGTTTATTTCAAGACGGGAATCTGCAGGTGAATAGCGGTTCGAGATTCAGCACACTCCGGCGCGGCGGCGCAGCTTACGCGGTAGCGATGGCGCTGGCCTTGACACTTGGCGCTTGCGCGCCCCTTCCGCAACAGGCCGATGCCGATGCGGCCGCCGCGGCATCTGCCGCGTCCGCGACTCAGGCAGCACAGGCGGCGCGTGCTGCCGCCAAGCCCGTGGCACCGTCCCCGCCGGGCGAGCAGCGTATCGTGATCGGCGGCACGAACGGTTTCCACACGACCGTGAAGACCACGCCGCCCTCGCAAGTCTGCGATACCGACGCTTTCGCCGACGGCGTGCGCTACGGCTACGCGCTCACCTGGAATCGGCTCATCGCTGAGGCGGCGCGCAGCGGTGGCCGCGTCGACAAGCGCAAATTCGATGCATCCGCCGTGCACTCGCAGGACGATCAGTACAAGATCCAGTGGGACGGCAAGGAGCGCACGAACGCGTGCGCGTCGGATGGCTATCTGATTGGACGCATCGTCGGCACGCACCTCGCAGGCTTGAATCTGCGCGACGGCAAGCCGTCTTGAACGCCTTCTAGTTGCTTAGTCGCAAAGGTGGGCCGCAGTCACATAGCGGCTCGCGACCGCGATATCCCCGTAAATCGTGTAGCCGGTGCCGCCCGCGGATTGTTGCGCGACGGCCAGCACGGTCGATGCACCGCCTTTTCCCGCCACCGAAACCGCTTCGGTATCCGCGCTCAGCGAGTATTCGCGTACGCGCCCGCCAATCGGCATCCATCTGGCCTTGGCGCATTCCACGAAGTCGTAGGGCGCGCGCTGCGAAGTGCCGGAACCGATCGGCACGGTCTTGATGAGGGCGTCGTCCGTGCTTGCGCAGGATGCGAGGACGAGAGCAAAACACGTTGCTGCACAGGTTGTGACAATTTTTCTCATAATTCCGATGACTTTCTCTGCAGTATCCGCTTAATCTGCGCCCCGTGCGCCGCAACTGGCGTGCCGATGCGGTGGCCGTCGATCGTAACCGCAAGGCTGACGAACCGTAAACCCGCCAGTTCTTGCTATTCGAGCACGGTCGGCCGCTTGCAAAACCGCTCCAGCTTACGATTTCCACGTTCTTACCCGTGGTTGTCCCAATATTAGTCAAGTTGGGTCAACCGTCGCCGTTATACAGGCGTTTCTCGCTCTGAAGCCTTTTGTATGGCGCGAGCACGGGCGGCAAGTGTAGACGAGCCGAACGAGCGCTGCGACCGCGCAAGGTTGCGCGGTTCCCGATAACGATGATCAGCGCTCGCGCCGGGCAGTATCCCTGCCCACGCGAGCGCGGGCAAGTTCCAAAGAACGCATGTCTCGCAGAAAGTTGTTCTCCCGGCTTCGCGCCACGTCGATGCCCGCTCGTTTCAGCGGCATCGTTTCCGATCCTCAGCGGCTCGCCGCGCCTGCGCTAACGGTAATCGTCGGCGTGTTGCTGCTCGTGGTCTTCGAGCATCTTTCGCGCGCGGTCAATTATCAGTCGGTGATGCACGCGCTGCGAGCGACGACGCCGCAGGCATGGCTCGCGGCGCTTTGCGCGACCGCGCTCAGTTTCGCCGCGCTCGTGGGACGCGACGCCGTCGGTTTGCGGCACATTGGCGTGAGCGTGCCGCGTTCGCTTCTGTGGGTCGGCGCGACGGTGGGATCGGCGCTTGGCAACGTGACCGGCTTCGGCGCGCTGACGGGTGGCGCCGTGCGCTGCCGCGTGTACGGCGCGGCCGATGTCACGCCGGCTCAGGTTGGCCGCCTTTCCGTCTTCACGGGCGTCACGCTCGCTTTGTCGCTCGCCTTCATGGCTGCGGCCGGCATGCTGTTCTCGGCGGGCACGCTTGCCGGCATGATGCATCTTTCGCCGACGATCCTGCAGATCATCGGCGCCGCGCTGCTCGCCGTGTTCGTCGCGATGCTCGTCTTTTGCGGCCGCGCGCCGCGCACCTTGCAGTCGCGCTGGAAGTGGCTCGCGTTCACGGTGCCGTCGCGCCGCGATTTCTTGGCGCAAACGGCGCTTGCCGTCGTCGATGTGTTCGGCGCCGGTCTCGCACTGTGGGCGCTGTTGCCGGGCGCGCAGGTCGGCTTCGGCGAATTTATGACGGTGTTTTCGGCGGCCATGTTGCTCGGCATGATCGGTCATACGCCGGGCGGCGTGGGCGTATTCGAAGCGGCGATGGTCTTCGCGCTCGGCAGCAGCGCCCGGACGCCGGACGTGCTCGCCGCGTTGCTCGCGTATCGTGCGATCTACTTCGGCCTGCCGCTGATCCTCTCCGCCGGTGTGATGACCGCGTTCGAAGGCCGCGCGCTCAAGGGCCGGTTCGGCTTCCTGCGTCCGAGCCGCGTTTCGCAACTCGCGCCGCTCTTTCTGTCGATCGTGACCTTCGCGGCTGGCTCCATGCTCGTCATCTCCGGCGCCACGCCCGCCTTCAAGATCCGCATTGCGTTCTTGCAGACCGTGCTGCCGCTGTGGGTGCTGGAGAGTTCGCAGCTGCTCGGCAGCGTGCTCGGCGTGCTCCTGTTGTTCGTCGCGCGCGGCCTGATGCGCCGTCTCGATGCGGCGTGGTGGCTCGCGCTCATGCTCGCGGTGGCGAATCTGGCGCTGTCGCTCGCAAAGGGTCTCGCGTTCGTCGAGGCAGGCGTGCTCGCGGTCCTGATCCTCCTGCTCGTCGCGACGCGCGAGCGGTTCAACCGCCGCTCGTCGCTGTTCGCCGAGCGCTTTACGGCGACGTGGCTGTTTTCTATCGGCATGGTGATCGCGGTTGCCGTGTGGATCATGTTCTTCGCTTTCCGCGACGTCGCCTACAACACCGATCTCTGGTGGCAGTTCGCTTTCGACGACCGCGCGCCTCGCGCCTTGCGTGCAACGCTCGCAGCGGGCGTGTTCGCGTCGGCGTTCGCGGTGTGGCAACTGCTGCGTCCGGCGGCAGGCCGTTTCGAGAAACCCGCGCCGCAAGATCTCGCCGATGCCGCGCGCATCTTCCGCGCGCAGGAGCGCAGCGACGCCGGTCTCGCGATGATGGGCGACAAGAGCTTCCTCTTCTCCGAGTCGCGCCAGGCTTTCCTGATGTACGCGAAACACGGCCGCACGTGGGCCGCGCTGCACGATCCGGTCGGGCCGCGCCACGAGTGGGCCGCGTTGATCCGTCAATTCGTCGCGCTCGCGCATTCGCACAACGGCCGCGCGGCGTTCTACCAGGTGCGCGCCGATGCCTTGCCGCTCTATCTCGACGCCGGCCTCACGCTGATGAAGCTCGGCGAGGAAGCGCACGTCGCGTTGTCGGAATTCGATCTGAAGGGCTCGCATCGGTCGCATCTGCGTTATGCGTTGAAGCGCGGCGAACGTGATGGCTTCGATACCGAAGTGATCGATCCGTCGCGTGTCGCCGAATGCATGCCGATGCTGCGCACCATCTCCGACGACTGGCTCGACAGCCGTTCCGCGCGCGAAAAAAGCTTCTCGGTGGCGGCGTTCAACGAGGATTATCTGGCGGCGCAGTCCGTGTTGCTCGTGCGTCAGCAAGGCGCGCCGGTCGCCTTCGTCACCTTCATGACGACGGACATGAACACCGAAGCGACCGTCGGCGTGATGCGCCATGTCGCCGAGGCTTCGCCGTACGCGATGGAATATCTCTTCACCAAGCTCGCGCTGCATCTGAAGGAAGCGGGCTTCAAGTCGCTGTCGCTCGGTATCGCGCCGCTGTCGGGGATGGAGCCGACGCCGCTGGCATCGCATTGGCATCGGCTGGCGGGCCTCGTGTGGCGTTTTGGCGGGCGCTTCTACAACTTCCGCGGTCTGCGCGGATTCAAAAGCAAGTTCCAGCCGCGCTGGGAACCGCGTTACCTCGCGGCGTCCGGTTCGGTTGGCGTATTTTTCACTTTGGCGGACCTCTCGCTTCTGGCGGGAGGCTGGCGTTCATGATTTTGAATAGCAAGAAACTGATTGCGGCGGCGCTTGCCGGCATGTCGATGCTGGGCGCGGCTCACGCGGCATCCACGATTTCGGGTGGCACTTATGGCCAGGTCACGCTCACCAAGCCTTCGGGCGACATGACCGGCTTCGTCGTCTTGTTCTCCGAGAAAAGCGGCTGGAATGCGAGCGATCAGCAAGCCGCCGATGCGCTCGCCGCGAAAGGCGCGATGGTCGTCGGCGTCGATACGCCGCGCTACGCCGCCCGCCTGACCGCGGAAAAAGAGAAGTGCCACAACCTCGTCGGCGACGCCGAGAGCATGAGCCATCAGCTCGAACGCACGGTGCAGGCGAGCCACTATTACTCGCCTATTTTCGCGGGCACGGGCCAAGGCGCGATTCTCGCCGAGCAGGCGCTCAAGCAGGCGCCGGACAATACGGTTGCGGGCGCGATATCGCTTGCGCCGGATACTCAACTCGACGCGCGCTTTAATCCGTGTCCACCCGACCCGACCATCATCCACGCGAAGGGTTTGCCGGGCTTCATGGCGCGCGATGCGGTGCAGCCGGGCCGCAGCAAATCCGATGCGATCGTCGCGATGGCGGCGCCGCATCTGAAGAAGGCGGAAGTCGCGGGCGAGCATGACGTGTCCGATCTGCCGCTCATCGAGTTGCGCGCCGCGCAGCCGACGGATTTGCTTGCCATCGTCATTTCCGGCGATGGCGGCTGGCGCGATCTCGACAAGACGATGGCGCTTGCGCTACAGCGCGATGGCGTGTCGGTGATCGGCATCGATTCGCTGCGCTATTTCTGGAGCGAGAAGTCGCCGCAGCAAACGGCGGCGGATATCGCGCGCGTGGTTCGCACTTACAACGCGCGCTGGCATACGAGCCATGTGGCGCTGGTTGGCTATTCGTTCGGCGCGGATGTCATGCCGTTTGCCTACAACCGTTTGCCGGACGACGTACGCGATCAGGTTTCGTATGTCTCGCTGATGGGTTTTTCGCCGTCGGCGGATTTTCAGATTCGCGTGACGGGCTGGCTCGGCATGCCGGCAAGCGACAAGGCGCTCAAGGTACGGCCCGAACTCAACAAGCTGCCGCCGGCGCTCGTGCAGTGTATCTACGGCGAGAAGGAGGAAGATACGCTGTGTCCGTCGCTGACGAAGACGGGGATCGAGGTGGTGAAGCTGCCAGGCGATCATCATTTCGGCGGCGACTACGATGCCTTGGCGCGGCGCATTCTCGCGGGATGGCGTAAGCAGATCGCGGCGCGAGGAGAGCAGGCGCAGACGGCTTCGCGGTAGGCGGGTCGTTCGAGTTTGGTTTGAAAAGCCGAAGCGCGATGGGTCGCGTTTCGGCTTTTTTGCGTTTGCGGGCTGCGCTCTTGATTAATGCGGGCGCTTCGTTCGAGTTCGTTCGTTGGTGCGGTTCGAGAGTCAGGGCGCAAGGCAAGCGCCAGTTCCCCGAGCGTCGTCGTTCACGATTCAGCGTCATCGTCTACCATGACCGGACCCTACACGCGGAGTCCGGCATGTCTCTCATCGATCATCTCGACCATCTCGTCCTCACCTGCGTCGACGTGGAGGCGACCAAACGCTTTTACGTCGATGTGCTGCAGATGAAGCTCGAAAGCTTCGGCTCGGACCGTCTCGCGTTTCACTTCGGCAATCAGAAAATCAATCTGCACGTGCGCGGTTCCGAATTTGAACCGAAGGCGCATTTGCCGGTGCCGGGCGCGCTCGATCTGTGCTTCATCGCCGCCGTGCCGCTCGACCGGGTGATCGAACGGCTCGCGCAGATGAATGTGCCGATCATCGAAGGTCCGGTCGAACGAACCGGCGCGACGCAAAGATTGCGCTCGGTCTATGTGCGCGATCCGGACTACAACCTGATCGAGATTTCCGAACTCATTTGAGCGGACCGAGATAGTCCAGCTTGCCGATAGGCGCGCCGAGGTGACGCAGGATGTCGTGCGTCGTCACGACATGGAAGTAGAAATTCGGCAGGCCGAAGCCGAACAGATAATCGACGCCCGAAAACGATGGTTCGAAATTGGGAAACTTCATCGTGACGGTGCGCGTTTCGCTGTCGGCCAGTGTCTCTTGCTGGATGCTCTTCAGAAACACGATGGTCTTCGCGATGCGCTCTTGCAAAGTGGCAAAGCTGTCTTCGTTGTCTTCGAAACGCGGAGCTTCCGCGCCTGAAAGACGCGCGGCGGAAAGTTTGGCCGTATCGCTTGCGCGCTGAATCTGCGCGGCGAGCGGCAGCATGTCGGGGGCGAGACGCGCGTTGATTACATCGGCGTGGGTGAGGCCTTTTTCATCGGCGAAGGCGGCGCCTTTTTCCAGCAGGCTGGCGCAGACTTCGAGTCCGCGAATGAACACGGGAATCGACGCGCGATACATCGAGAGTGACATGGGAGAGCGCTCCTTTTTTGGTTTTTGATGCGGGTGGGGCTAGGGTAGGCGTTTTCGAGTTGCCTCAATCATGGCCGCCGCGCCGAGTATGTCGGCGGGGCATAAGCATAGCGCTGTGAGGTGCGGGCTGCTGAAGTGAATCGGCGAGCCGGCTTGGTGCGTCGCGTTGCGGATATGAAAGGTCGAGCGACTGGTTGCGACGCTTTCCATGAACGGCGATTCGGCATGCCACGCCGCGAGAACCGCATTCTCACCCAGACGCCTCACCCTGTCTCGCGTTCCACTCCCGAAGTCGTTCTTCGTAACGCTCCAGCGCTTCTTCATAAAGATCGAACACGCAAGGATGGCAGCCGCTTTGGCAGCAGTCTTCCGGCAATGGACGTTCGGGGGGCGCAGGGCGCGGGTCGTCGGTAGGGGGCATCTCTCGCTGTGGGGAATCTCATCGGGTCATTGTGCATTGCATGCGGCATGCCGCATGCCGCATGCCGCATGCGAAATGCTCCGTCACCCAGGAGCGCACGGTCGTCTAAATTTTGGCGGCGGCCTGCGAACGTCGAATGCGATACTTTCGCGCGAGGCATTCTAAAAACCGCGTCGATCGGACACAGGATTCTCCCGATGAACCAGACCGTCAGGCATGCGATTTCTGGTGCGCTTCTAAGCGTGTTGCTGGCCGCCTGCAGCGCGCCTCAGTCCGATACGGGGCGAGCGCAAACCGCGCAATCGACGCAAGCCGGAAACACAGCGTATAGCGCGGAGATCCGCCGCACGGAGTCGGGTATCCCGCACGTACGCGCGGCGGATTGGGGCAGTCTCGGCTTCGGTTTCGGCTACGCGCAAGCCGAAGACAACCTGTGCACGCTCGCCGATGCCTTCGTCACCTATCGCGGCGAGCGCTCGGCCTCGTTCGGCGCGGATGCGCGTCCGCCATCGATGTCGACGTTCGGTCAGCCGCGCAACCTCGATGCCGACTTCTTCTTCCGCATGGTTATCGATCAGGCTACCGTCGAACGCTATCGCGCGGCGCAAGCCGTCGACCTGCGCGATCTGATCGATGGCTTCGCCTCCGGTTACAACCGCTATCTCGCAGATTTAAACGCGGGCAATTTTCCGAAGTTGCATGCTGCATGCAAAGGCAAGCCGTGGGTCGACAAAATCACATCGGACGATATTTACCGTCGGCTGATCGCGGCGAATCTCGCGGGCGGATCGACGCGCTTCGTGCAGGCGATTGCGGCGGCGCAACCCCCGAAGGCGGGAGCGACGCCGCGCGGGGAGACAACGCCGGACGCGGCGCCAGCGACGAGCAGTACATCGGCTGGTCCGCTGGATGAAAGCGGCGGGCGAATCGCGCTAACGCCATCTCCGGTGAACAAGGGCGCTCTGCTTGCTGCCGCCAGTTCGCGAATATTGCCGCGCTATCTCAGCGGCGAAGATCCAGGCATGAGCAATGACGCAGCATCCGGCACTCCGCTTCATGCCATGAAATCGCCCGATTTTTCAGGCTATTCCGCCGGTGACGATCACGGCCTCGGCAATCAAGCACCCGCATTCGGCACTCCGTTCCACGCCGACAACCCGCTCGATGCCCTGCGCTATCCGATCGGCGAAAACCCCGGCATCGGCAGCAATGCACTCGCATTCGGCGCGCCGGTAACGAGCGACCAACGCAGCATCCTCTTCGGCAATCCGCACTGGTTCTGGCGCGGCCCGGACCGCTTCTATCAGGCGCAACTGACCATCCCCGGACGCGTGAATGTGGCCGGCGTGTCGTTTCTCGGCGTGCCGCTCATCGTGCTCGGCTTCAACGAGAACATCGCGTGGACGCATACCGTATCGAGCGCGCGCCGCTTCGGCATCTTCCAGTTGACGCTCGATCCCGCCGATCCCACGCATTACATGTTCGATGGTCGAAGCCAGCCGATGACGCCCGTGCCGCTCACCGTCCGCGCGCTTCGCGCCGATGGTACGATCGAATCCGTCACGCGCACGCTGTATCGAACGCGCTTCGGTCCGGTGATGGACCTGTCCGCGCTCTCGCCGGCACTTGGATGGAACACGCAGCGGGCCTATGCGCTCGCCGATGTCAACGCCGACAACGCGCGCGCCTTCCAGAATTTCTTCGCGTGGAACCAGGCGCGCTCGCTCGAGGATTTCATGGCGATCCAGAAGCGCTATGCAGCGATGCCGTGGGCCAACACGCTCGCGATCGGCCGCAACGACGCGCGCGTCTGGTTCGCCGACATCGGCGCGATCCCCGACGTGCCCGACGCGCTCGCCGATGCATGCACGCCGCCCGCCGGCCGCGCGCTCGCGAGCCGTATGCCGGGCGTGCCGTTCCTCGACGGTTCGAAGAGCACCTGCGCGTGGCGCGCGGATGGATCGAGCGTGCAGCAGGGCGCGCTGCCGGTCGCGCAAATGGCGAGCGTCGTGCGCGGCGATTACGTCGGCAACTTCAACGACAGCTACTGGCTCACCAACGCGAACGCGCCGCTCACGGGCCTTGCGCGCGTGGCCGGAGCGACGCGTTACGAGCAGTCGCTGCGCACGCGTTACGGCCATCTGCTCGCGGCGCGGCTGCAGCGCGAGCCGGGCGGCATCACGCGAGACGCGCTGGAAACCGCGGTGCTGGCTACCGGCTCGATGTCGGAGAGACTGTATCGCCAACCGCTGCTCGATGCCGTGTGCAACGGCAACGACGCGCAATACGCTTTGCATGATGCATGCGAAGTGCTGCGCAGCTGGAACGGTTCATCGGATATCGATGCACGCGGCGCGAACCTCTGGGACGAGTTCTGGCAACGCGTGACGCGCCTCGCGCCCGAGCGCCTCTACGCGACGCCCTTCAGCCCCGACAAGCCGCTCGATACGCCGAGCGGCTTCAACATCGACAATCCCGCCGTCGTGCAGGATCTGCGACAGGCGCTCGGCGGCGCGGCGCTCGCGCTCCGGCTGAACGGTTTCGCGCTCGATTCGCGGCGGGGCGACATTTTGTATACCACGCGCGCGGGCGAACGCGTGCCGCTCTACGGCGGTTGCGACGAAGCGGGCTACTTTACGGTGGTATGCGCGCGGCGTCCGCTGGACGCGAAGGGGTATCCGATGGACGCGAACGGTCAGGGCGACAGCTACGTACAAGTCGTCTCGTTCGCGGCCGATGGCCCGGGCGGCGTGGAGGCCGACACGCTGCTGTCGCATTCCGAGTCCGACGATCCCGCTTCGCCGCACTCGGCCGATGCCACGCGTCTTTTCTCGGCAAAACAGTGGGCGCGCTTTCCGTTCACCGATCAGGCGATCGAAGCCGATCCAGCCGTTTCGCGCACCGTAATCACGGGAACGCGCTATTGATCATACATATTGAAAAAAATTGCATGATTGCCGCACGATCAAAGGCATGGGCGCAAAAGGGCCGCGAAACCCGTCTATGATGAAGGTTTTGCCCGCCTGGACACACGCTCATGACTAACGGCGACAATACGCAACACGAAGAAGCGGTACGGCTCGATTCGACGGAACTGCAGCGTTTCGTCGACCAGAAATGGAACGATGAGATCGTGCCCGCGCTGACCGACTACATCGCGGTGCCCGCGAAAAGCCCGATGTTCGACGCGGACTGGGCGCGGAACGGTTTCATCGAACGGGTAGTGACGGACGCGGTGGACTGGGTGAAGGCGCAGCGCGTCACGGGCCTGAAAGTCGAGATCGTGCGTCTGCCTGAACGCACGCCCGTGATCTTCTTCGAAGCGCCCGCAACGCGTTCGGGCAGCACCGAAACCGTCGTGCTGTATGGCCACCTGGACAAGCAGCCTGAATTCGAAGGCTGGCGCAATGATCTCGGCCCGTGGACGCCGAAGTTCGAGGACGGCCGGCTCTACGGCCGGGGCGGTGCGGACGACGGCTACGCGACCTACGCCAGCATCACGGCCCTCGCCGCGCTCGACGCCCAAGGCGTGGAACGGCCGCGCTGCGTCGGCATCATCGAGACGTGCGAGGAATCGGGCAGCTACGACTTGCTGCCGTATATCGACGCGCTCCGCGAACGCCTGGGCGATGTCGGCCTCGTGATCTGCCTGGACTCCGGCGCGGGCAACTACGACCAGTTGTGGCTCACGACTTCGCTGCGCGGCCTGGTCTCGGGCGACCTCGAAATCCAGGTGCTCGAAGAAGGCCTGCATTCGGGCGGCTACGGCGGCATCGCGCCATCGACCTTTCGCATCATGCGGCAACTGTTCGAGCGGCTCGAAGACGCGGCCACCGGCAACCTGCTCCCGAAGGACTTTCATTGTTCGATTCCCGCGCAACGTCTGCGCGAGGCTGAAGCGACCGCCCGCATTCTCGGCGACGATGTCTGGAAGAAACTGCCGTGGAGTTGTGGCCAGGACGGCGGCAGTGTGTTGCCGACCACTACCGACCCGCAAGAAGCGCTCATCAATTCGACGTGGCGTCCGTCGCTGACGGTCACGGGAGCGGCCGGCCTGCCGTCACTCGCCGACGCCGGCAACGTGCTCGCACCGCGCACCGCGTTCAAGCTGTCGCTGCGTCTGCCGCCGCTTGTCGAAGCCGCCGAAGCGGTCGGTCAGTTGAAGTCGCTGCTGGAACTCGATCCGCCTTACAACGCCAAGGTCACGTTCAAGGCTGAAGCCGGCGCGGCCACTGGCTGGAGCGCGCCCGAGCTTGCGCCCTGGCTGGGGACGTCGTTGAACGATGCATCGCGTCGCTACTTTGGCGCGGATGTCGCATACATGGGGCAGGGCGGCACCATTCCGCTCATGAACACGTTGAAGGAAGGCTTTCCGCGCTCGCAGTTCATGGTGTGCGGCGTGCTCGGCCCGAAGTCCAACGCGCACGGGCCGAACGAATTCCTGCACGTGCCCTACGCAAGGAAACTGACGGCGGCGGTGGCGGAAGTAATTGCTGCTGCGCCCTGATTCAACGCGTCTTCCGGAATCAGAAATCGCCCGCTTCGCGCGGGCTTTTTTTCGGGCCTTTTCAGCGAATTCTTCAAAACGAACTGGTAAGGCCAGTTGATCATGGGTAAAGTAATAGGCCCTCGCCCGCCGTGCGGCATTGCGGCCGGGCCATGCACTTCACATACAGGAGACAGACATCGCGATGAACGATACCCAAAAATCCCCCGAACTGCGCATCGCCGCCGATACCCTTCACGCCTATGTGCGCGCCATCTGGGAAAGCGCCGGCAGCGCGCCGCGCGAGGCCGAACTGGTGGCGGACCATCTCGTGATGTCGAATCTCTCGGGCCATGATTCGCATGGCGTCGGCATGATTCCGCGCTATACGTCCTCCCTCGCGGATGGCCAGCTCAAGCTCAACACGCATGCTGAAATCGTTCGCGATGCGGGCGCCGTCATCACCGTCGATGGTCGCAAGGGCTTCGGTCAAGTGGTTGCCTACGAGGCGATGGAATTCGGCATCGAGCGCGCGAAGAAGTTCGGCGTGTGCGCGGTCGGCTTGCGCAACGCGCATCACATCGGCCGGATCGGACACTGGGCGGAGCAATGCGCGAAGGCGGGGCTCGTGTCGTTTCACTTCGTGAACGTAGCGGGCGATCCGCTGGTGGCGCCGTTCGGCGGTATAGACCGGCGCTTCGGCACGAACCCTTTTTGCGCGGCGTATCCGCGTAAGGGCAAGAAGCCGCTGGTGCTGGATTTCGCGACGGCAGGCATTGCTTACGGCAAGACGCGCGTCGCCTACAACAAGGGCGTGCAGGTCGCGCCGGGCATGTTGCTCGACCACGCAGGCGTGCCGACGCTCGAACCGAAAGTGATGCATGAAGAGCCGTTCGGTTCGCTGACCGCATTCGGTCTGCACAAGGGCTCGGGGCTTGCCGCGCTCTGCGAGATTTTCGGCGGCGCGCTGTCGGGCGGATATACCACGCATGAGAGCACGCTGGAGAAGTCGAGCGCGATCATCAATTGCATGACTTCAGTGATTCTCGACCCGAACTCCTTCGATGCCCCGGCCGCAGAGGCCGAAGCGGAAGCGTTCCTCGAATGGATGAAGGCTTCGCCGAAAGCCGCTGGCACCGATGCGATTCACGCGCCTGGCGAACCGGAGGAAGCGCGCCGCGCCGAGCGCAATTCGAACGGCGTGCCGGTCGACCCGACTACGTGGCGGCAGATTCGCGAATCGGCTGTGAAGTCGGGGATGGCGGAGACGGAAATCGAGAAGTTCGCGGGCGCGTTGAAGTAACGTGAAACCGAAGGGCAAATTGGTCAAGCCAGTTTGCCCTTCGCGCTTTGTTTTGCTTGATGGCAGATTGCCTCTGGCCTCAGTCGCGGAATAACGGCGCGACTTTCAGAGCCGAAGCGACACCATTCACCGCACCATTTCTTTCTCGATCCAGTCAATGACCGAGGTCCGCTTCGGCTCCCAGCCCAGCAGGAAGCGCACGCGCTTGCCTCTGACGCGGCTGTTGGAGCCAAGCCCGTAGTTGGCCATCTCATAACCCCATTCCTTGACGGCATCTTCGAGCGGCCAGTCTTCGGGGCCGCGCAATTGCATCGCGCGCGCCATGGCGGTGGTCATGTCGCGATATTGCGCCTCGCCGCTTTCGATGAAATAGAACGTGCCGGCCGGCGTCTTGTCGAGTGCGCGTCGATAAGCGTCGACGACATCGTCGATATGCACGTTCGACCAGATGTTCAGCCCGCGTCCGACATGACGCACGATGCCGCTCTTCTGCGCCTGACGTTCGAGTCGCGGCAGTTGCACGCTTGCGGTGTTCGGAATGGCGCCGTGACCGTAGATCAGCGTGTTGCACAGCACGGCAGAGCGCACGCCACGCTTGGCGGCGCCCAGCACGAGCTTGTCGATGGCCACGCGCGGCGCCTTGTCGGCGGTCGGTTCCGGCAGATTCTCTTCGGTGTAGATGTTGTCCGATGCTTCGCCGCCCGACGCATCGCCGACAATGCTCGATCCGCTCGTGTGCAGGAACGGTTTGTCGGAGCCTTCGAGCGCGGCGATCAGGGTTTCGACCGCGCCGCGATGATCGCTGCTGGCCGCGTTGATGACTGCATCGGCAGAACGGGCTTCGGCGGTGAGAAGCGCGGCGTCGTCGAGACTGCCGACGACGGGCTCGATACCCGCCTGCTTCAAGGCGTCGCTCTGCTCGGCTCGGCGGATCAGGCCGCGCACCGTGTGACCGTCGCGCGCGAGTCCCGCCGCGATCGAACCGCCGATAAAGCCGCCTGCGCCTGTGATGAAAATCTTCATGTTTTGCTCCTGTGGTCCCATGCAATGCGATTTGCGAGAATTCGTTTGAACCGATGCACAGAGTATGTTCCGTTTCGACTTTCGCAAAAACGATGCTAGTCTCAAATCAAACTTGACTTGAAATCAACAATCGATCCGCATCGCGCCCGCATGAAGACCAATACCGACGAACTGCAGGTTTTCGTGACCGTCATTGACAGTGGTTCGATGACCGCCGCCGCCGAAACGCTTCAGCAAACCGTATCCGGCGTGAGCCGCACGCTGACGCGCCTCGAAAAGAAGCTCGACACGACCCTCGTGCGCCGCACGACGCGCCGTCTTCAACTCACCGAGGAAGGCGAGCTGTTTCTGACGCGCGCTCGCGCCATCCTCGCCGCGATGGATGACGCCGAGGAAGCGATCTCGCGCCGGCACGAGCGTCCGGCCGGGCGGCTGCGTGTGGATGCGGCGTCGCCGTTCGTGCTTCACTGCATCGTGCCGAATGTGAAGGCGTTCGCCGCGCTTTATCCAGACATCACGCTGGAACTGACGAGCAACGAGCGCATCGTCGATCTGATGGAGCAGCGCGTCGATATCGCGATTCGCATTGGCGTCCTGCAGGATTCGACCTTGCACGCGCGCTCGCTCGGCAGCAGCCGGCTGCGTGTTCTGGCGAGTCCGGATTATCTTGCCGAACACGGCGAGCCGCGTGATGTCGATGAACTCATGCGCGCGCGGCTGATCGGCTTCACCGCACCCGAAAGCCTCAATGACTGGCCGTTGCGCGCATCGGGCAATATTCCGGGCGCGCCGTTCGTGACGATCCGGCCTGCGGTATCGGCGTCCAGCGGCGAGACTATTCGGCAGTTGGCGCTCGATGGCGGCGGCATTGCGTGCCTCGCCGAATTCATGACCGCCGCCGATATCCGCGCGGGCCGCTTGCGTCCGATACTTGACGACGCGCTCGAAGACGTGCGTCAACCGATCAGCGCGGTGTTCTATCAGACCGAGTCGATGGCCGCGCGCTCGCGTGCGTTCCTCGACTTTCTGGCGACGAGGCTCACGCTTTGAAATCAAGCTTTGATAATCACTCGACCATGACCATGCCTACGATCAAGACCATCAACGCACCCGAACTTCCGGTTCCCGCCGGCCACTACAGCCACGCAACGCGCGTGGGCAATCTCGTCTGCGTTTCGGGCCAGTTGCCAATGCGCCCCGACGGCACGCATACCGGGGACAGGCCGTTCGAGGAGCAGGCAGAGCAGACGCTTGCCAATCTGCGGACCGTGCTGGAAGCGGCGGGCGCGCGCATCGAGGATTGCATCGAGGTGACGGTGTATCTCGTTGGCGTCGATCACTGGAAGACGTTCAACGAAATTTACACGCGCTTCTTCGGCGACTGGAAGCCGGCGCGCGCCGTCGTGCCGGTAGGCGCGTTGCATTATGGATATCTGGTCGAGATATCGGCGCGGGCGTGGGTGGAAGACGGACGATGATTTTGGCTTGGGATCATCGCGGCTTTCCACGGGTGTTAAGTTTCGCGCGTGACCTTTGAAATGCGAGTCGGCCGTCGCCGCGCGAGTTACGGCATTTTGTTGAATCCGGAACGGCTCCGGGCGCATCGGCTTGCGTCGCGCAACGCAGTTCCCGGCGGCTCGCTGCCTCGCGCGCTTTACGCCGAGTCCGATATTTTGTCGGATACCGGAGGGCTTCGACCGGACGCGTAATCCCTCGCGCGATGCGAAGTTCCGTCCGGCCGTCGGCACGCGAGTGTTGTCAGGCCAAATCCAGCGCCCCCGTCAAATCGCCGAGCGGCTTCTCCCCGTTCGCCGCAAACGCGCGATCTCGCGACGCCACGCCATCGAGCGGTTCGAGATCGTGCACGCGCGAGATGAAGCGAAGAATCGAGTTGGTGTCGTAGACCGTGTGATCGACATATCCCTTTTTCGCGTACGGCGAAATCACCAGTGCCGGAATGCGCGAACCCGGCCCCCAGCGATCGCCCTTGGGCGGCGAGACGTGATCCCACCACCCGCCGTTTTCATCGACCGTGACGACGATCACCGTGTTCGCCCATTGCGGTCCGCGCTGAATATGCTCGATGACATTGGCGATATGCCGGTCGCCCGAAGCGACATCCGCATAGCCCGCGTGCATGTTGAGATTGCCCTGCGGCTTGTAGAACGTGACGGAAGGCAGGCGTCCGGCATCGATGTCCGCGAGCAGCTTGTTCGTGGATGGATCGTCGCCGAGACCCGCATCGCGCAAATGCCGGGCGCGTGCAACCGTGCCCGGCGCGAAATTGCGAAAGTAGTTGAACGGCTGATGGTGATACTGGAAGTCCGGCACCGAACCCGTGTCCCGATGATCGAGCGCGTACTGCCACGCGCCGCTGTACCACGCCCAGTTGACGCCCTTGGCCGAAAGCCGGTCGCCGATGGTCGCGTAAGTCTGCGGCGGCAGCACGAGCGGATTCGAAGGATCGGCGGTGAAGCTATCGCCGCCGGGCGCGGGACGCACGTTGCTCGGCTGGTACGGCGGGAACATCGTGTTGACCGCGTAGCCGTCCGCGGTGAGGGCGCCATCGCGAACGAATTTGGGCGGCCCTTCGAGCGCGGATTTCGGCGAATCCGGCGCCAGTTTCAGGCGCGGCGTGGTCGGATCGTCGCCATCCACGACGGCGAGCAATCGCGCCGCCGGGGTGTTGCGCACATCGGGATAAAAGGGTGCTTGCGCCGAGATCAGGAAAATGTGGTTCAGCCACGAGCCGCCGAATGCCGACATGAAGAAGTTGTCGCATAGCGTGTATTGCTGCGCGAGGCCCCAGAGCCTGAGCGTATCGGGCGAATTCTGGTAATGGCCCATGACGAGGCCACCCGAGTCGCCCCACGCGGCGAACTGGTTATTGCGGCCCGCGTTGATCTGCATCTGGTTCTGATAGAAACGATGCACGAGGTCGCGTGTAATGACCGAATTGGGAAGCGGCGCGCCGTTCGCGTCCATGATCCGGAAAGGCGAGTTCTTGAGGCCAGCAATCTGCTGCTCGGTGATGGCGTAGCGCGTGCCATCCACTTCCTGCGCCTGCGGCACGAGCCCGCCCCAGATTTTCGGCAGTGTGGGCATGGGCGTGACGCCATCACGGTCGAGCTGCGTGAAGCGCGACGCCGACACCGCCGACAGCGGATACTGCACGCCCGGAAAATTCCCGTACAGATTCGTGAAACTGCGGTTTTCCGCGTAGATCACGACGATCTGCCGCACGTTCGCCGTGAGCGTGCGGTCGAGCGCGACATCAGCCGCTGTTTTTGGTGTGGCAGGCTTCTGTTCGAAAAGATTGCAGCCGCCCAGCGATAAACCGGCGAGTCCGACGCCGGCCGCGAGCAAGCGGCGCCGCGCCGGATCGACAGGCGCGTCATTCGCCGATGCTTCAGGAAGGGAAGACAACTCGTGATGCGGATGGTCGTTCTCGTTCATCGCCTGACTCCTCGTGGTCTTGTCGCACGCACCGCGCGCCGTGCATCGACGCCTTTTCACGCCGCACGCACCAAGGGCGCGCACGCTTTTCCGCTCTCCGCTGAAGAATGCGGTGACGCGGGCCCAACTGAGAGCGCATGATGCCGTATCGGCGCGCTTGGCGAAACCCGGCCAAACGGCATAAGGCGGATTGCGAACGGCTGCGTATCCGCCTATGTCACTTGGCCGACTGGAAACCGCCGGGCCGCGTGACTAACATCAACTGAACACGAGTTTGGCTCCGACCAGAATCAGCGTCGCGGCAAGCAGGTAACGCAGCACGGTTTCGGGCGCTTTCGAGGAAAGCATGCTGCCAATGGCAATGCCGGGAATCGAGCCGACCAGGAGCGAGAGCAGAAGCGCCCAGTCCACCGAGCCGAGCATCCAGTGCCCGGCGCCGGCAATGAGCGTGAGCGGCACCGCATGCGCCACATCGGAACCGACGATGCGTACCGTCGCGAGACGCGGATAAAGCAGCAGCAGAACCGTCACGCCGATCGCGCCCGCGCCGACCGACGTGATCGAAACGAGCACGCCGAGGATGGCGCCCGTCAGCACGGTCAGAGCGGTTGTGCGGGCAGGGCGTTCCGCTCGTCCCTGGCCTTTGCGGTAGGCCAGTCGCGCGAGCTGCGGCCGAAACACGAGCGACACGGCCGTGATGAGCAGCGCGACGCCGAGAATCAACTGGATCAGGCGGCCCGTGTCGGGTGAAGTCATGCCGTGCCGGTGCAGGAAATACAGCGTGATGGCGGCGGCCGGCACGCTGCCTGCGGCGAGCCGGCCAGTGATGCGCCAGTCCACCGAGCCCTTGAAGCCGTGTACGAGCGTGCCGGCGGTCTTGGTCGCGGCGGCGTACAGCAGGTCGGTGCCGACTGCCGTTGCCGGATGAATCCCGAAGAGCAGCACGAGCAGCGGCGTCATCAGTGAACCGCCGCCCACGCCCGTGAGGCCGACCAGAAAGCCGACGCCGAGGCCCGAAGCAGAATAAAGTAAGTCGATATGCGGAAATGCCATGGATGCGGAGAACCCGTCAGGCTCGGTCCGGTCGAAAAACCGTCGATGATATCCGGTGAGCGGCCCGATTGCTGCGCATGAGCGGCGGGCACCCTGCAAAAACATCGGTCTGGTCGAGCTGGCCAGCCGTCGTGATTACACATTACTTTCAGTTCAGGAAGGCGCAATGGACACAAAGGATCAGACGCAGGACCAGACGCAACAGCAGCAGCAACAGGCGCAAGCGACTATGCCCGGCGCGGACGATGCCTTCATTCCGACCGAGAACGTCAACATTCCGAGCGAGCGCCAGTTCGTCCTGAAATCGGGCAACACGTTCGCCGTCTACGACGCCAACGGCGATATCCGCGGCGGCGACGACGGCCTGTTCGTCAACGATACGCGTGTGCTCTCGCAATTGGTGCTCACGTTCGGTGGACGCGCGCCGTCACTGCTTTCAGGCAGTGTATCGAGCGATAACGCTGTCTTCACCGCGCACTTGACCAACCGGCCGCTGCCGCCCATCGGCGGAGCCCAGACACCGGAGGGCGTGATCCACGTCGAGCGCAAACGTGTGCTTTCCGGGCACGTATTGCACGAAAGCATCGTGCTGACGAACTACGGCACCGAGCCATCCACGGTGCCGATCTCCATTTCGTTCGCCGCGGACTTTCTCGATATGTTCGAGGTGCGTGGCTCGAAGCGCCAGAAGCGCGGAACGTTGCGGCCGCCCATTGTCGAAAATGGCGAGGTGGTGTTGCGCTATATCGGCCTGGACGAAGTGGAACGCACCGCGCGCATCCAGTTCACACCCGCGCCGGACGTGCTCTCACCAACGCGCGCCGATTACGCGCTGCGTATCGAATCGGAGACGGCGATTTCGGTCTATCTCTCCGTCACGGCCGTGACACACGCGCTCAGCGACGCCAGCGAAGAGAGCAAGCGCAACGCCGCCGAAGCCGCCGAGTGTGCGCCCGAATCGGGCCGTCCGGCTATCCGCGAAGCGCTCGTCGAGGCGCATCGGCGTATGCGAGACCGGCGTCGCGCCAGTGCGCGCGTGCGTTCGAGCAATCCACTCTTCAGCGAATGGATCGACCGGTCGCTGGCCGACCTCGGGCTTCTCACCACCGATCTCGAAACCGGCCCGTATCCGTATGCGGGCATCCCGTGGTTCTCGACCGCGTTCGGGCGTGACGCGATCATCACGTCGTTGCAGATGCTGTGGCTGCATCCCACGCTCGCGCGCGGCGTGCTGCGCTTTCTCGCGGCTCATCAGGCGCGTGAGGACTCGGCGTTCCGCGACGCGGAAATCGGCAAGATCATGCACGAGACGCGCAAGAGCGAGATGGCCGCGACCGGCGAGGTGCCATTCGCGCTTTATTACGGTGGCGTCGACAGCACGCCGCTTTTCATCGTGCTCGCGGGCGCATATGCGGAACGCACCGGCGATCAGGCGCTCATCGACGAAATCTGGCCCGCGTTGCAACTCGCGGCGGACTGGGTCGCGCGTCATTGCGACAAGAATCCGCACGGCTTGCTCGACTATCAGCGCGCGTCCGAGCATGGACTCGCCAACCAGGGCTGGAAAGATAGTCAGGACTCCGTGTTCCATGCGGACGGTAAATTTCCCATCGGACCGATCGCGCTGGTGGAAGTGCAGGCATACGCATCGACGGCATTCTCGACGATGGCGCGGCTTGGCCGCGAACGCGGCGAACACGAACGTGCGGACGAGTTCGAGCGGCGCGCGCGCCATATCCGCGAGCGCGTGGAAGCAATGTACTGGATGCCGGAGATGGACTTCTACGGCATAGCGCTCGACGGGCGTGGCGACTTGTGCAGGGTGTTGTCATCGAATGCGGGGCATCTGCTCGCGTTCGATCTGGTCGAGCGCGAGCGCGGCGAGAAGGTCGCGCGTCAGCTCGAATCCACCTTGTTCCACACCGGCTGGGGCGTGCGTACGCTCGCCGCCGGGCAGCCGCGTTTCAATCCGATGTCGTACCACAACGGCTCGGTCTGGCCGCACGATACGGCGTTATGCGCGCGTGGCCTTGCGCGTTACGGCGAGCGTGGCGCGGCGGTCGGTCTGCTGCAGGCTTTGTTCGAGGCGGCCGTCACGTTCGACATGCGTTTGCCCGAGCTGTTTTGCGGCTTCACGCGTCAGCGCGGCGAACGGCCGATCGCTTATCCGGTGGCGTGTCTGCCGCAGGCGTGGGCAGCGGGCGCGCCGTTCATGGTCCTCGAAGCGTGTCTCGGCGTGACGATGGACGCGATCAACGACGAAATACGCATCGACCGGCCGCAGTTGCCGGAGGGCATCGACTGGCTGGAGATCGGCGATCTGCGTCTCGGCGACAAGAACGTGACGATCACGTTCCGGCGCGTGGGCGGCCAAGTGGTGCCATCGGTGGAAGGGGATGCGCGGGTCGTCGCGGTGCTTTGAGTGAAGGAACGCGCAACGCGTGGGAAGCGTTGCGCGCGTGAGCCGAATTGCCGCGTGCTTGCGAGGTTTCGGAAATGACCTCGCAAGCTGCGCCGTCCATCCGCTCGAACTTAACGCGCGGAAATCAAACCGCCACGCTGCCCACGTAGTTTTCGGCAAGCGCCGTCGCCGCCGCATGCGAAGTCGTCACATGCTCCAGTTCCGCGACCTGCAGGCGTTGCTCGAAGGGCGACGTATCGTCGAGCTTGTGCAGCATGCGCGTCATCCACCACGAGAAATGCTCCGCGCGCCACACGCGCTTGAGCGCGGTCTCGGTATATTGCGCGAGCTTGTCGCTTTTGCCTTCCTTATAGAAATCGACGAGGGCGGCATTGAGCACCCGCACGTCCGACACCGCGAGATTCAAGCCCTTCGCGCCCGTCGGCGGCACGATATGCGCCGCGTCGCCGGCGAGGAAGAGCTTGCCTGACTGCATCGGCGTGGATACGAAGCTGCGCATGCCGACAATGTTCTTCTGAAAAATCTTCCCTTCCGTGATCTGCCAGCCATCGTGGGTATCGACGCGTGCGTGCAGTTCGGCCCAGATGCGGTCGTCGGACCAGGCATCGACGGACTCTTTCGGATCGCACTGGAAATACATGCGCTGCACGCCGGGCGAGCGCGTGCTGATGAGCGCGAAGCCGCGGTCGTGGCGCGCGTAGATGAGTTCGTCGGACGAAGGCGGCGCTTCGACCAGAATGCCGAACCAGCCGAACGGATACACCCGCTGATAGTCCTGCCGCACCGCTTCCGGAATGCACGGGCGCGAGACGCCCTGCGAGCCATCGCAGCCGATGATGAAATCGCACTCCAGCGTTTCGGCGCGCCCTTCATGCGTGTACTCGATGCGCGGCTTGCCGTCGCTGTTCTTCGCGAAATCGTGCAAGCTCACGTTCGACACGTTGAACTTGAGCGCGCCGTTCGCCGCAAGGCGCGCCGCGACCAAATCCTTGATGACTTCATGCTGCGCGTAGACCGTGATCGAATGGCCCGTCAGTTCTGTCAAGGCGATACGGCGCCGTTGTCCCTCGAACGCCAGTTCGAAACCGTGATGCAACGCGCCTTCGGCCTGCATGCGCGCGCCGACTCCCGCCTGATTGAGCAAATCCATCGTGCCTTGTTCGAGGACGCCCGCACGAATGGTCGATTCGATGTCCTGCTGACCGCGCGCTTCGAGTACGACCGACTCGATGCCGCGCAACTGCAGAAGATGGGAAAGCAGAAGCCCGGCCGGGCCCGCACCGACGATGCCGACTTGAGTACGCATGATGTCTCCGTGATTGCGTCGAAATGTTGTGCGTACAGTCTCGTTGCAGCGTCGGTATGTCGCAACGCGATACGGAGCATAGCGCCTATCCCATTTCGAGATAAAGGCCCGAAAATGCCGCGATCACGGGTCCATCCCTTGCTGACTCAGGGTAAATCCCGAGCACGCAATCGAATGGAGAGAACAGATGAGCGCGAAGAATTACCCCAAGCCGCCGTTTCCTGAACAGCAGCAAGAACGCCGTCCCGGATTAACCAAGCCGCTCGATCCGCAGCCCGACCACGGCGAGGAGAGTTACAAAGGTAGCGGCAAACTTGCCGGCAAGACTGCGCTCATCACAGGCGGCGATAGCGGCATCGGGCGGGCGGTGGCGATTGCATTCGCGCGCGAAGGCGCAGACGTGGCGATCTCTTATCTCGACGAACACGACGACGCCAAGGAGACGGCCCGCTGGGTGGAAGAAGCGGGACAAAAGGCGCTGCTATTGCCCGGCGACATCACCGACCGCGCGCATTGCCGCGAACTCGTCGCGAAGACGGTGGAGACGTTCGGCCATCTCGAAGTGCTGGTAAACAACGCCGCTTACCAGATGACCTACGACGGCCTCGAAGACATCAGCGACGACGAGTGGGACAAGACCTACTCGACCAACATCGGCGCGATGTTTCGCATCACCAAGGCGGCGCTACCGCATCTGAAGGAGGGCGCGGCGATCATCAACACGACGTCGGTGAATGCGGACGCGCCAAATCCCGGTTTGATTGCGTATGCGAGTACGAAGGGGGCGATCCAGAACTTCACGGGCGGCCTCGCGCAATTGCTGGCCGAGCGTGGTATTCGCGCAAATTGCGTGGCGCCGGGACCGATTTGGACGCCATTGATTCCTTCGACGATGCCCGTCGAGAAGGTCAAGAATTTCGGCTCGCAAGTGCCCTTGAAACGCGCCGGCCAGCCTGCCGAACTGGCCGCCGCTTACGTGCTGCTCGCCTCGGACGAGGCGAGCTACATTTCGGGCGCCACCGTCGCGGTGACGGGCGGCAAGCCGATCATTTGAAGCCGCGCGTCACTCGCTCAACTGCTTGCGACGATACTCGCCCTGCCGCGTCAGCATCCAGCCGGGATATTCGGCGGGAAGCTGGCTCACTTCGTCGAGCGCGGCGAGCTCGTCGGCGTTGAGCGTTACCTTGGTCGCCGCGATGTTGTCATCGAGTTGCTCGATACGTTTCGCCCCGACGATCACGCTCGTCACCACCTTCTGGTGCAACAACCATGCAAGCGCGATCTGCGCCACCGAAACGCCCTTGGCTTCGGCGACACGACGCATTACGTCGATACAGTCATACGCGCGGTCCACGTTCACGGGCGGAAAATCGAACTTCGTGCGGCGGCCGCCTTCTTCCTTGCCGCCTTCGCGCGTGTATTTGCCCGACAAGAGGCCGCCCGCGAGCGGACTCCACACCATCAAGCCGACGTTCTCGCTTTGAAGCAACGGGACGAGTTCGCGCTCCAGGTCGCGCCCGGCGATCGTGTAATACGCCTGCAACGACTCGAAACGCGCCAGGCCCAGACGCTCCGAAATGCCAAGCGCCTTGGCAATCTGCCACGCGGCCCAGTTCGACACGCCGATGTAGCGCACATGGCCGTGCTGCACCAGATTGTCGAGCGCGCGCAGTGTTTCCTCGATTGGCGTGGCGGGATCGAACCCGTGAATCTGATACAGATCGACGTGATCGAGTTGCAGCCGCTTGAGACTGGCCTTCACGCCATCGATGATATGAAAGCGCGACGCGCCGCGCGAATTCACGCTCTTGGTTCCCGCCTCGCCCAGAATCTTGGTCGCGACGACCACGTTCTCGCGCGGCACCTTGAGATTCTTCAACGCCTGGCCCGTGATGATTTCGGACTGGCCGTCGGCATAGACATCGGCGGTATCGATGAAATTGATGCCCGCGTCGAGCGAGCGGCCGACGAGCTTGTCGGCGTCCGCCTGCTGAAGCTGACCGATGTTGTCCCAGATGCCGCCGCCGCCTCCGCCGAAGGTCATGGTGCCGAGGCACAGTTCGGAGACGAATAGGCCGGTATTGCCGAATTTCCTGTAGCGCATGGAAGGCTCCAGAGTAACGATGCGGTGATCGGAAGGCGCGAAGTGTCGATGTTTCGACCGGTCGACGCGTCGCGCCGGCAATGCAGTATCTTCCCGCGCCTCTTGCGTGTCATAGCCTGATCCTGTCGAATCCTTGCCAATTCCTGCAAAGCGGGCGCGCGACCCCAAGCACAACCGCGCCCGCGCGAGTAAGCTAACGAGACTCCTTCGAACGCTAAATTCCTCGGAAAATCATGGCGCTGAACGACACACCCGGCCTCGCCGACAAAGATCCGCACGAGCATCCCAGAGAGATGCGCAATAACAATCAGACGCTCGATCCCGCGCTGGATCAGGCGCGTCTCGAACTCGTCTCGCTACTCGACCGCTTGACGGCGGGGTGCGAGGGTTCCATCGAAACCTGCGTGCCAGGCGTCTTCGTGCACCGCATCATGAATCCGGGCGGGCCGAAGCCGGGTATTCAAACGCCCGCGCTCGCGCTGATCGCGCAAGGCACGAAGCGCATCATGGTCGGCGACGACGTCTACGTCTACGACCCCATGCATTACCTCGTTTCGTCGGTGGATCTGCCGGTCATCGGGCAAGTGACGGTGGCAAGCGAAACGGAGCCCTATCTCGGCATGCGGCTCGATCTCGATGTCGAAGAGATCACGTCGCTGATTCAGGACCAGCACCTGCCGCCCGTCACGCAGTCGGACGCCACGCGCGGCGTGTATGTGAATCGACTCGGCAATTCCATGCTCGACGCGGTGCTGCGCCTCTTGCGCCTCATCGACACGCCGGACGACGTGCCCATTCTCGCGCCGCTGGTGAAGCGCGAGATTCTGTATCGGCTGCTGATGAACGGTTCCGGCGCGCGGCTGCGCCAGATCGCCTTGCAGGACAGCCAGACGCAGCGCATCGCGAAGGCCATTCTTCTGCTGCGTCAGAACTTCGATCAACCTTTGCGCGTCGAAGATATCGCGCGGGACGTGCATATGAGCGTGTCCTCGCTGCATCATCATTTCAAGGCCGTGACGGCGATGAGTCCGCTGCAGTATCAGAAGCAGTTGCGCCTGCAGGAAGCGCGGCGTCTGATGCTGCTCGATATCGCCGATGCCGCGACGGCCGCGCATCGCGTCGGTTACGAAAGCGCGTCGCAGTTCAGCCGCGAGTACAGCCGCCTTTTCGGCGCGCCGCCGCTGCGCGACACGCGGCGCTGGCGCGATGCCGCCGCAACCGGCGCCTGAACGAAGCCAAGCGCGCCGCACGGTCGAACAAAGCTTGCCGCATGGCGATGCGACGGCGCTGCCGCATCGGTTTATTTCATCGTCCGCGGAATAGCGCAGCGCTGCCGAACGTTCTACGGATACTTCTCCAATAAGGAAGATGAAATGAAGAAGCGCATCCTCACGATCGTCACGGCCGCGGTTGCGGCGGCGTGTCTGGCATCGCCCGCGTTCGCCGCGGCGCCGAAAGAATCGAACGGCATGTTCGTCGATGACAACGGCATGACGCTCTACACCTTCGACAAAGACACCAAGGGCGGCGCGAGCGCCTGCTCCGGCGGCTGCGCGCAAGCGTGGCCCGCCGCGATGGCGGGCGCCTCGGATCAGCCGAGCGGCAAGTGGACCACCGAAACCGCCGACGGCGGCAAGCAATGGGCGTACGACGGCAAGCGCGTATACCGCTTTGCCAAGGACACCAAGCCCGGCGATAAAAACGGCGACAACTTCAAGGATGTCTGGCACGTCGTGAAGCCGTAAGCGTTTCTGCGAGCGGGCTCGCGGGAATAAACCGGCGAGCCTGCGAGTCTTCTTTCTGACGGGACACGAACATGAAACGACTGTCCGGAGCAGCGCTGCTCCTGGCTGCGCTCGTCTGCGCGCTGGCGTCGAGCGGCTGCGCGAGCGGCACGGCGGGTGCTTCGGGTACGGCGGGTAATGCGGGAGCCGGCACCGCCGATCCGGTCATGAAGGGCAGCTACTGATGCCGAATTGTCCGGATCTACGGCCGTGAGTTTCGAGAGCGATCTCCTCGCGCATCTTCCGCAATTGCGCCGCTATGCGCGCGCGTTGACGGGCGACCGCGCCTGGGCCGACGATCTCGTGCAGGACGCGACCGAGCGTGCGTTGAATCGCATGCGGTCGTTTCGCGCGGGGACCAATCTGCGCGCGTGGCTGTTCACGATCATGCGCAACCTGTATATCGACCAGTTGCGCGGACGGCGCGACATTGCCGTCGACGATGAAACCGCGCCGTGGCGGCAGATGGCCGCGCCGCGTGGCGAAGTGGACGGACTCGTGCTGCGCGACGTGCAACGCGCGCTTTACTGCCTGCCGATCGAACAGCGCGAAGTCATGTTGCTCGTGTGTGTCGAGGAAATGAGTTACCAGGAGGCCTCCGTGGTCTTGAACGTGCCAGCCGGAACCGTGATGTCGCGCCTCTCGCGGGCGCGCGAACACATGCGCGTTCTGCTTGGCGAGGAACCGGGGCGCCGTGCGTCGTCGCTGAAAGTGGTGAGCCGGACATGACCCACGACGAACGACCGCCGGATCGCGACCTTCAGGCGCTCTCTGCCTGGCTCGACGACGAGCTTCACGGCGATGAGCGCAAGGCCGTCGAAGCGCGCCTGGCCGATGACCCCGCGCTGCAGGCGACGGCGACCGACTATCGCGCGCAGGACAACGCGTTGCGCGCGCTCTTCGCGGCGGAGCAGGCCGAGCCGCAGATCGTCGTCATGCGTGCGCGAAAGCGCGAGCGCTTTCTACTGGCCGCGTGCTTTCTCGTGGTGGGCGTCGCGTGTGGATTCATGATGCACATGCTGCTGCCTGCGTTCGGCGAGCCGCGTGCGCGCTTCGCGGAACGCGCGGACATTGCCTATGCGGTGTATGCGCCGGAGCAACGTCACGCGGTGGAAGTGGCGGCGTCGCAGCAGGACCATCTCGTCAATTGGCTGTCGAAGCGGTTGAATCGAACGTTGACGATTCCATCGCTCGTCGAGTATGGCTTTCAGCTCGTGGGGGGCAGGCTCTTGCCCGGTGAAGACGGGCCGGCCGCGCAGTTCATGTATCAGAACGCAGCGGGCGAACGTCTCACGCTTTACATGACGACGGTACGACGCAACGACGCTCAAATCCGGATGCTGCGCGACGGCCCGCGCAGGACGTATTACTGGGCCGCGGACAGCGTGGGTTATGCGCTCTCGGGGCAGATCGGGGAGGCCAAGCTGCAAGCGATTGCCTACGACACCTGCAAGGAACTGGGCGGCAACCCCAAGGACTGGTGAGGCTCAGGCTCACCAGGCAGAAAAAGCCGCAGCGCTTCGAGTCGCTGCGGCTTTTTCTTCTAAAGCCGATCAATAACGATGCGGCTCTTCGTGGTGCGGACGATGGTGACGTTCCCACTCGTTACGCGCCCAGTAGCGATGACCGTCCCAGTAGCGCTCGCCATGCCAGCCGACCTTCACCACATGATGCGGACGATGATCGTCCGCCGATGCAACGTTCATCATGCCCATGCCAAGCGACGCTGCAAGGGACGCGATCAAGAGGCTCTTCTTAGTCTTGTTCAACATGATTTGCTCCTTCGGTATTCGTGGTCTTCCGTTGGCTCGCTTCGTAACTACGAGCGCGGTGGTAGTAGTTATGGATTTTTGTCATGCCAGTGTTCTAGCGGTAGTAATCGTGATGATGGTGGTAACCGCCACCGTCCGGCAGGATGATGCAGCCCGAGAGTGAGCCCGCGAGCGCCACGCCCAGTGCTACAAGTATCGCCAGCTTCTTCATGGATTTCTCCTTGGTGAGTCCATGAGAGCAATTTAGCGGTTCGTAAAATGACAAGCCGTGTTCGTTTGTAAGCAAAGGTGAAGCTTGAAATATTTGGAAGCACGCTTATTAATTTGAGATTGCCGCTGTCGGCCCGCGAGCGTGGCACTATCCTGAACTACGATCACGCTTATCGGAGTAACACATGGCGCATATCAGCACGGGCGTGGAGTACGCGCTGCACTGCATGCTCTATCTCGCGGAGCCGCCGCACGGTGTGAGCGGCGCCAGCGTGCGCGATCTGGCGGAACTGCAAGGCGTGCCGGCGGAGTTCGTGGCGAAGCTGTTCACGAAGCTGCACAAGGCGGGGCTCGTCACCGCGACCGAAGGCGCGCGCGGTGGTTTCTCGCTGGCGCGGCCATCGCGAGAGATCAGCGTACTGGATGTCGTGCATGCCATCGATGGCGACAAGCCGCTCTTCGAATGTCGCGAGATTCGCGCGCGTTGCGCGGTGTTTGGCGAAGAAGCGCCGCCGTGGTCGACGAGCGGCGTGTGCGCCGTTCACGCCGTCATGAAGAACGCGGAGAAGCGCATGCGCGAAGCGCTGGCCGCGGACAAGCTGTCCGATCTCGCAGGCCGGGTGAATGCAAAGGCGCCGCGCAATTTCGGGCCGCAGGTCGTCAAATGGCTGGGCGGAAAGAACGTGGGCAAACGCGCCGCGCGAGGCTAGTCTGCACCGTCGCCAATCAACGCACGATGGTCGGCTTTATGTTCGGCGTAAGCGATACGCCCACGACGTGCCCGTCGCGCACGCCGCATCGGCTGTCCACGCGCGTCCATTTCGTCTTGCCGCGCGCCTTGGCGAATGCGCGCATCACGATGACCTGATCGACTGGAATCGGATTGCCCACGCTAAACACGGGCGTTTCGCTGTCGATTCTGGCTGACAACACGCGGCGGTCGGGCACGATGAGCGCGTCGTACTTCGGCGCGTCCGCAACCCATCGGTCGAAGGCCGCGACGCATTGCGCGACGCTCTCCGGCACATGCAGCCGCGACAGATACGAATAGTCTTCCGTCACGTTATCGGGTGCCTCTTGGGCCTGCGCGATCTGAACCATCGACGCGGACAAGAGCAATGCGAACAAGGCGGGAACGAAGGCAGTTTTCATGCGATGAGTCATGAGCGGCGAGAGCGAAGAGGCGGACAAAGACGAGCCTGCGCGACGAACGGCAATACGCTGGCGCCTGTCACGTGGGCTCGGGCGACATCGCCAACGTCGGCACGGATCGGGCGCGTCTTTTTGAGATTTCGCGAAGTATACCGTGTGATGTTTCGGCGCGTCGAGCGTGCGGCGTGTGTCGAAGGTGGATCGATGGCGTTTGGGCTGCGTTGTATGCTGCGCTTTCGAACTCACAACGAGGCGCGCGATGAAAACAGTGAGATGGTCGCAAGCGGACGGCACAGGACTGGAACATCTCGTACTGGACGATGAAGCGTCGCCGATCGTGATCGAGAGCGTGGTCGCTGGCGAAAGCGAGGCGGGCGCGTTCGACCTCGTCTATCGCATAGAGTGCGATGCGCGCTGGCAGGTCACGCGGCTTGCCGCGAAGCTGGCGGGCGGTGCGACGCTCGATCTGCATCGGTTAGATGGAGACGACGGAGACGAACACGCATGGACCAACGCCAACGGCTCCGCACGCGATGAACTCCGCGGTTGTATCGACGTCGACCTGAGCGCGACGCCTTTCACGAACACGCTGCCCATTCGCCGGTTGAAGCTGCAACGCGGTGAGCGGCGCGTGATTCGCGTCGCTTATGTGAACGTGCCGACGTTGACTGTCAGCGCGGTCGAGCAGGCTTATACGTGCCTGGAAGATGGGCGCCGCTATCGCTACGAAGGGCTCGATACGGGCTTTACGGCCGAGATCGATGTCGATGAGAACGGGCTCGTTACAGCGTATCCGGGGCTATTCAAACGTACTGCCTGAGCGCGCGTTTGTTCCCGAGCGGCGATAATGCCGCATCGATCGCACTTACCGGATGAACCCAAGATGACCGCCCATTCCAGCGCATCACCCCGCCTGACCAGCCTCTCGCACGGCGGCGGCTGCGGCTGCAAAATCGCGCCCGGCGTGCTCGCCGACCTGCTCAAGCGCAGCACGCCACTGCCCGCGTTCCCCAATCTCCTCGTCGGCAACGACACCGCCGACGATGCCGCCGTCTACAAGCTCAACGACGAACAGGCTATCGTTGCGACGACCGACTTCTTCATGCCGATCGTCGACGATCCGTTCGACTTCGGCCGCATCGCCGCGACCAATGCGCTCTCGGATGTCTACGCCATGGGCGGCAAGCCAATTCTTGCGCTCGCGCTCGTCGGCATGCCGATCAACGTGTTGCCGCATGACGTGATCGCGCAAGTGCTGAAGGGCGGCGAGTCGGTGTGCGCCGAGGCGGGCATTCCCGTTGCGGGCGGGCATTCAATCGATTCCGTCGAGCCTATCTACGGGCTCGCCGCGCTCGGTATCGTGCATCCGTCGCGCGTGAAGCGCAACGCGGCAGCGCGCGCGGGCGACGTGCTCGTGCTCGGCAAGCCGCTCGGCGTCGGCATTCTGTCGGCCGCATTGAAGAAGGATCAACTCGATGCCACGGGCTACGCCGCGATGATCGCCGCGACGACCAAGCTCAATCGCCCCGGCGCGGAACTCGCTCTGCTCGATGGCGTGCATGCACTCACCGACGTGACGGGCTTCGGCCTGCTCGGCCACGCGCTCGAACTCGCACGCGGCGCGCAACTTACCGCACGTATCGACTATGCAAGGCTGCCGTGGTTGCCACAGGTGCGCGAGTTCGTGCGCGCGGGCATTTACACCGGCGCGTCGGGACGCAACTGGAACGCGTATGGCGCCGATGTATCGCTTGCCGCATCCCTCGACGCGCCTCAGGACGAGGCTCGCAACTTGCTTACCGATCCGCAGACTTCGGGCGGTCTGCTCGTTTCGTGCGCGCCTGAAGCCGTGAACGACGTGCTCGCGATCTTCCGCGCGGATGGCTTCTCCGACGCCGCCGTGATCGGCGAGATGGTGGACGGCGCGGGCCGTATCGAAGTGGCCTGAGACGCATCCGCGTAACCCAGCTCTTACCATCCACCGGGACATCACTCGCACATGAAGGAAGAATCTCCGAAAGCGATTCTCTATGCGCTCGCCGCCAACTTCGGCATCGCCGTATGCAAGTTCGGCGCGGCTGCTTTCACTGGCTCAGGCTCCATGTTCGCCGAAGCCATTCACTCCACGGCCGATTGCGGCAATCAGTTGCTGCTGCTCCTCGGGCTCAAGCGCGCGCAGGCGCCCGCCAACGCGCTGCATCCGCTCGGCTCGGGGCGCGAGATTTACTTCTATGCGCTGATCGTGGCGCTGTTGCTCTTCTTCGTCGGCGGCGCGTTTTCGGTGTACGAAGGCACGCATCGTCTGATGCATCATGAGCCGCTAACGAACCCGATCGTCGCGCTTGTCATTCTCGGCATCTCGGTCGTGCTCGAAGCGTTTTCACTGGCGGGCGCGGTGCGCGAGATTCGCAAGACGGCGGGCAACAAGACCATGTGGCGCTGGTTCCGCGAGACGCGCGAGTCGGAGTTGCTGGTTGTCGCAGGCGAGGATGTGGCCGCGCTCGCGGGTCTCGCCATCGCGTTCGCTGCCGTGCTCATGACGATGATCACCGGCAACCCCGCATGGGACGCGGCGGGCTCGGTCGGCGTGGGCGTGTTGCTGATGCTCATTGCGTTTCTCGTTGCGCGCGAAGTGAAGTCGATGATCGTCGGTGAATCGGCCAGTCCCGAAGTGCGCAAGGCCATCGACGCGCATTTGCGCGCGCGGCCCGAGATCACGCGCATCATCAGCTTGATCACGCTTCAGTGGGGCAAGGATGTCGTTGTCGCCGTGCAAGCCGAGATGATCGACTATGCCAGCGGCCGCGCGATGATCGATGCAATCAACATCGTCGAGGAAGATTTGCAGCAAGCCTTTCCGCAGGTGCGCTGGGTGTTCTTCGAACCGGACGTGCCGCGCGAAGCCAGCAAGCCCGCCGCCGCGGCTTGAAACATGTCGTCCGTCGTCCGGCTCACGGCAAGTGAGCCGGCGGTCGTGCGTTGTGCGGCCTTGGTGTGACAGGTGTGTCCGGAACTTGCGTATTGCCGCGCGCGGGCACTTGCGTCACGCCCATTTCCGGCAAGGACGATGCATCGTCCGGCAATTCCGCTGAAGCCGCCGACGCCGCTCGTCCACCCCGCATGAGCGGACTTTGCGCTGCAAACAGCAGGGCAGGCGCGGCAAGTGCTACCCAGAGCACGGTCAATTTCATTGCAGGACGCGTGAGCCAGTTGGAGCGACGGTCCGGATTATCGTCGCGGCGAGCTTGCGGGAGCCTGTCTCCAGAATCATTGAGTCTCGCGTTCATTTCAATTCGCGTCGTTTCAATGTCTGCATATCAGCAGACTTCATTCCGGCCCCGCGTCGAGACCCGGCCATGCCGTTACTGCGTTGGACCGGGGCATCGCGTTAGGATAGGGCGTGCGCGTCGTCCGCATCGAGTCCCAGCAATTTCGTGATTTTCATTCGACCCATGCGCAAACTCATACTCTTAGTCTGTCTGCTCGCCTTCACGAGTATCGGCTCGCTTCTTTCGGCGTCCGCCATTGCCGCCGGTTCGGCGCAAGGCGCGTCGCAACCCGCGGTCGCGCTCACGCCGCAACAGGCCCGCGATGCCCTTGCGGTGCTCAACGATCCGCAACGCCGCGCACAGGTCGCCGATACCTTGCGCGCAGTGGCGGCGGCCGGCGCGCTTGCCGCACCGACGGCCGCGAGCGCCACGGCGGCGAGCGGCGCGGAAACGGCTGCGCCTGCCTCGGGCGCGTCGGGCGTGCTTGCGAAATCGCTGACGGCGAACGGGCTTGCCTCGCAGCTATCGCATCAGGCGGGCAACTGGGTCGTTCAGTTCGCAACCGAGATGCGGCATACGCTCGCCGAGTTGCTGAACATTCGTTCCGTGGTGCATTGGTGGAGCCAACGCATGGCGACGCCGGAATCGCGCGCGCAGTTCGGTCACGTGCTCTGGATCGTGCTCGTGTGTCTCGTGCCCGCGTTTTTGCTTGAAATCGTCGGCGGCCGTCTGCTGCGTAAATCGCGTGCGAAGATCGCCGCGCGCGGTGTCGCCGATGCCGAGGTCACCGATCCCGAACTCGTGCAGAACGAACATGCGGCGGAACGCGCCGAGCACTTCGCCGAGCGCACCGGCGACGAAGCCGCGCAGCACGCAGCCGAGCGCAAGGTGGAAACGGCGCGCGGCCAGCGGCACGCGGCACGTCACTGGACCCTGTTGCAGCGTCTGCCCAATGCGCTTTTGTATCTGCTGTTCAAGTTCATTCCGCTTGGCGTGTTCATCGGCGTGGCGACGCTTCTGGTGTCCATCTTTATCGACGACAACTCGATCGAATCGCACGTCGCGAGCGAGTTTATCGATGCCTACCTCGTCTGCCGCATCATCATGCTCGTGAGCGGCTTTCTGCTGGCGCCGCATGCCACCGGCTTGCGGCTTTTGCAGATGCGCGATCAGTACGCGCTCTACACGTATCGCAAGCTACGCAGCATGGTGATCATCGCGGGTATCGGCATCGCGCTGGCCAACGGCGCGGAGCCGCTCGGACTGTCGGAAGCGGCGCGCATCGCCATTCTGAAGATCGTCACGCTCGACATCCATCTGATGCTCGCCTACACCATTTTCGACTGCCGCAAGCCCGTGGCGGAGCGTATCCGCGAACGCATGCGCAGTCATAAATCGACCGCGCTGTTCGGTGGCTGGATCGCCGATATCTGGGCCGCCGTCGCCATCTTCTTCGTGCTCGCGCTGTGGTTCGTCTGGGCGCTGGACGTGCAGAACGGCTATCGCACGCTGTTCCATCTCGGCGGCGTGTCCATTCTCGTGCTGGTCGGCGCGCGCGTCGCGGCAATCGTCGCGTTCGGTGCGCTCGGCCGCGTGTTCCACGAAAACGATGACGACGACTTCGCGGCGAAGTCCATCGCGCATCGTCATGCTTATCGCTATTACCCGCTCTTGCGCCGCGCCGTGCAGACGATCATCGCCGTGGTGACGGTCGTGGCGCTGCTCGAAGTGTGGGGCGTGCATATCGTGCAGTTCTTCACATCGGGCGGCATTGGCAACCGGCTGGCATCCGCGCTCGTGACCATCGCGGTCGCGGCGGTGTTCGCGGTCATCGTGTGGGAGACGGCCAACGTAATGGTCGAGCAGCGTCTCGATCAATGGAACGCGAGTGGCGACCGCGTGCGCGCCGCACGCCTGCGCACGCTTTTACCGATGATGCGCTCCGCGCTGTTCATCGTCATCGCCATGGTCGTCGTGCTCACCGGTCTCTCGGAAATCGGCGTCAACACCGCGCCGCTTCTGGCGAGCGCGAGCATTTTCGGCGTGGCGCTCGGCTTCGGCTCGCAAAAGCTCGTGCAGGATTTCATCACCGGCATCTTCCTTTTGATGGAAAACGCCATGCAAGTGGGCGACTGGGTGACGGTCGCGGGCGTCTCGGGCACGGTCGAATATCTGTCTATTCGCACGGTGCGTTTGCGAGGCGGCGACGGCTCGCTGTTCACGGTGCCGTTCAGTTCGGTATCCACGGTCAACAATACGAATCGCGGCATTGGCAACGCGGCGGTGCGCGTGTCGGTCGCGCTCGGTCAGGACGTGGATCTGGCCATTTCGACGCTCAAGGAAATCGGCACCGCGCTACGTGAAGACGACGCCTTCAAGGACGGCATTCTCTCCGACTTCAGCTTCTGGGGCGTCGATGCCGTCGATGGTTCCACCGTCACGCTCGCCGGTCAGATTCAATGCCGCGACAGCACGCGCTGGCCGGTGCAACGCGAGTTCAACCGGCGCATTCTCAACGAGTTCACGGCGCGTGGGATCGAGATCGCCAATCCGCAGCGTAACTTCGTGATCGTCAACGGCACGCAGGACGCGGCGCACGATCCGGCGCATCCAGCCGACGTCGATGGTGACGCCCCCGCCGATCAGCGCGGCGAACCGTCGAAGGCGGCGCAGCATCCGACGGGCGAGGCGGCTGCCGGACAGGGCACGGCGTCCAGTGCGCCGCCGCCGCGGACATCGCAGGCTTGAGCGTTTTAAGGGTTGGCGCGGGGCTTGTTTTGTTATTGACGCTTCTATAATCGGTCGGGCCGGCCGCGCCCCTCAAAACGAATGGCAACAGGGCGCGGCTTTCTTCGAAGTTCGAACCTTATCGAGGAGCACGCCCCCCATGAACATTGCCGCCCGGTCACGTTCAAAATCCGCTTCACGCTTCCCCTCACGTTCTTCTTCACGCGCGTTAAGCACGACTGTCCGCAAGGGCCTGTTTGCGTTAGGACTCGCAAGCCTCACGGCCGCAACGGGATGCGCCTTCGCCCAACAATCCGACGATCACGACAGCGATGACCGCTACGGCGGCGGTGGCGGCGGTGGCCGTCAGGTCAAGGTGATGATCGTCAGCATGTTCGGTCCGGAAGGCCAAGTGTGGCTCGACAAGCTCGGGCCATGGCAGGCCATCAAGGTGCCGGGACTCTCGCCGGATTATCCTGAAGTCCATTGCAACCGCGACGATGTCTGTGTGATGACAACCGGCATGGGACACACGAACGCGGCCGCATCGATGATGGCGCTCGCGTTCTCGGAGCGCTTCGATTTGCGCCGCACGTACTTTCTGGTCGCGGGCATTGCCGGGATCGATCCGGCGCGCGGCACGCTCGGCTCGACCGCGTGGGCGAAATATCTGGTCGATTTCGGCATTCAATGGGAACTCGACGCGCGCGAGAAACCCGCCGACTGGCCGAGCGGTTTTCTCGGTATCAACACGAAGGGGCCCACCGAAAAGCCGCCGCTCGATTACCGCACCGAAGTGTTTGCCCTCAATGCATCGCTGACGGATGCCGCCTATGCCATCTCGCGCAACGTCACGCTCTCCGACAGCGACGACGCCAAGGTCGCGCGCGCCAAGTTCAACTACGCGCCGGCCAACCGTCCGCCGCACGTGATCCAGTGCGACACGCTCGCGGGCGATACCTGGTGGTCGGGTAAATACATCGGCGAAAGGGCACGCTACTGGACGCGCCTGCTGACCGATGGCAAAGGCATCTACTGCACGACGCAGCAGGAAGACAACGCGACATACGAGGCGCTCAAGCGCGCGGCCAGCATCAAGCGGGTCGATCTGTCACGCATTGCGGTTTTGCGCGCCGGTTCGGACTTCGACCGGCCGTACGAAGGACAAACCGCCTCCGACAACCTGTTGAACTATTCCGCGCAAGGCGGTTTCGTACCTGCAATTCAGAATTTGTATCTGACCGGTAACCCATTCGTGCAAGAAGTCGTTACACATTGGGGCGCTTGGCGTAAAGGCGTGCCGCAACACTAGTCGCGAGCGCTGCTCAAACGGCGTTGCAAACCTGTAACTGCATAAAAGTAAATATTGCCACTTATGCCGCAACTCGGTAAAAACCGGGTTCGCGGCATTTTTACTGATTTTTGCCGCTTTCTCATCGTCTCAAAAATACTCGTGACCGGTGTCAACCGAACCGTCGGAAGCCCCGTTCTTGCGGGCATCGGCGATTAATCCTACAAAAAATCAGCCGTTCGTATTAAGCGCTCAATCCAAAAGAATGACAAAAACGGCGCGGTCAATATTGCCGCTTTTTTAGGCGCGAAAAAGTTACCGATGCAAAGTGTTGTTTGCAACAAAATATTATTGAGATGCTCTTGCGTTCGCTTCAGAGTCTTCTTAGAATCCGTTTCACAGTGTCTGTTACAAGATGTAACGCACTGAAACAAAATCAGATGGACGTAGCCGGGCAGAGTTGAGTCCGGTGAGGCAAAAAAATATATCGGCACAAAGCCGGCGGGAAATCGGGGATTTACTGGAAGTTGCAACCATGAACGGTCGCGAAACGTTGGAATCGATCCGGGAAATCAACTTGTCGTACATCATGCTCGCGCAGCGTCTGTTACGCGAGGACCGCGCCATCGGCATGTTCCGGCTCGGTCTTTCGGCGGAACTCGCCGATCTGTTGTCGGGCCTCACGCTCGCTCAGGTCGTCAAGCTCGCCCAGTCGGACAACCTGCTGTGCGCATTTCGCTTCAACGATCACTCGATGCTGTCGGCTTTGACGCAGCCCGCCAAGAACGCGGAAATTGCGCCGACGCACGCGGCAATCCTGCTGGCTGGCCAGCCGGCTGAACAGTTCGCTTAAGTAAAGACGGAGCGAGCCATGCTGAAGAAGAGCCTCACTGAAGATGCCCAGGAAGTGTTCCGCGCCATCGCGCTGATCGAGCTCGGTGCACGCATGCAAGTGCTCGAGAGCGAGCTGACGCTCTCGCGGGATCGCATGATTCGTTTGTATCGCGAAGTGAAGGGCGCGTCGCCGCCCAAGGGCATGCTGCCGTTCTCGGCCGATTGGTATATGACGTGGCTCGCGAACATCCACGCATCGCTGTTCTACAACACCTACACGTTCCTCAAGAACGAGGCCGGCTGCTCGCATCTCGACGCGCTGACCAAGGGGTATCGCCTGTATCTCGAGCACTGCAACCATAGCGGCGCCGAAGCGGTACTCGATCTCACCCGGGCCTGGACCCTTGTGCGCTTCTTCGACGCGGGCATGCTGCAGATGACCAAATGCTGCCGCTGCACCGGGAAGTTCGTCGCACACAAGCATGATTTGCAGAATAACGTGGTGTGCGGGGCCTGCCAGCCGCCGTCACGCGCGGGGAAGACCAAGAAAGCGGCGGCCGCTAAACAGGCCATTCAAGAAGCCGCGCTGGAGGCTGTGTCTGTCAAGAACGAAGTGCCAGCCGAGCTTGAAGAACTGGTACTCGACAACGTAGCGGCTTTGCAGCCGCAACGGGCTGGCCTGGTCGCACAGGCCGCTTAGGCGGTAGCGGCGCTGAACTGATCCTCCGGGGGCCGTCCGGAAGGACGGTGGACAATCAGCATGCCGCTACCGCTTTTTACTTTTCTGGTTCTCGTAGCTGATTTTCATCTCGATGCCGGCGCGCTGACTCCATGGTCATCGCGCCGTTCTTTTTTTTAGCTCGCCATTAAAATACTTCGATTGCATGCCTTGCCGCATGCGCTTTTCGAAGGGACGGGCTTTGTCATCCGCACAACAGGGATTTTTGCTGACGCGCCACTGGCGCGATACGCCGGCCGGCACGGAGGTCGAGTTCTGGCTCGCCACCGATGACGGCCCACGCAAAATCCGAATCGGCGCGCAGACGCCTGTTGCATTCATCCGCGCCGAAGATCGAGCGAAAGCGGAGCCGCTCGTCGCGAGCGTGCGCAATGCCGAACTGCGCGACTTGCAGCTCAAGGACTTTCGCCAAAAACCGGTATTCGGGCTGTACTGCGCACAGTATCGGCAACTGCTGGCGCTCGAAAAAACCCTCAAAAATGCGGGCATCGTTGTCTATGAGGCGGATATTCGGCCACCCGAGCGCTATCTCATGGAGCGCTTCATCACCGCGCCCGTGACCTTCGAAGGCGAAGCGCGCGACAGTTACATCTTCAGCGAACTCAAGCCTGCAACTTCGTATCGGCCAAATCTCAAGCTGGTTTCGCTCGATATTGAAACGAGCGTTCGCGGCGAACTCTATTCGATCGCGCTCGAAGGCTGCGGCGAGCGACAGGTCTATATGCTCGGCCCGGCCAATGGCGCCGATGCATCCGTCGACTTCGACCTCGACTACTGCGCAAGCCGCGCCGACATGCTGTGCCGCTTCAACGAGTGGATGGAGCGGCACGATCCGGATGCGATCATCGGCTGGAACGTGGTGCAGTTCGATCTGCGTGTGCTGCAGAAACACGCGGACGATTACGGCGTGCCGTTACGTCTCGGCCGCGATGGCAGCATGGTGGAATGGCGCGAACACGGCATCAAGCGCAATCATTTCTTCGTTTCGATTGCGGGGCGGCTCGTGATCGACGGCATCGAGTCCTTGCGTTCGGCGACGTGGAACTTTCCGTCGTTCAGTCTCGAATATGTCGCGCAGTCGCTGCTCGGCGAAGGCAAGGCGATCGACACTTCCTATGCACGCATGGACGAAATCGAGCGGCGCTTTCAGGAAGACAAGCCGGCGCTCGCGCATTACAACCTCGTCGATTGCGAACTCGTGACCAAGGTCTTCGACAAGACCGACCTGCTGCCGTTTCTGCTCGAACGCGCAACCGTTACGGGTTTGGCCGCGGATCGCAGTGGTGGATCGGTGGCGGCGTTCACGCATCTATACATGCCGCGTATGCATCGGCTGGGCTTTGTCGCACCCAATCTCGGCGATGTCCCCGAGGAAGCGAGTCCCGGCGGATTCGTCATGGACTCGCGGCCCGGTCTTTACGATTCCGTTCTTGTGCTCGACTACAAGAGCCTGTATCCGTCGATCATCCGCACGTTTCTGATCGATCCGGTCGGGCTCGCGGAAGGCATGCACGAGACCGATGAAGCCGCTACCGTGCCCGGTTTTCGCGGTGCGCGTTTCGCGCGCGAGAAGCATTGTCTGCCCGCTATCGTCGAGCAAGTGTGGGAAGGTCGCGAGGCGGCGAAGCGTCAGCGTAACAAGCCGCTTTCGCAAGCGCTCAAGATCATCATGAATTCGTTCTACGGCGTGCTGGGTTCGAGTGGATGCCGCTTCTTCGATCCGCGCCTTGCGTCATCCATCACCATGCGCGGACACGAAATCATGCACCGTACACGCGAACTGATCGAAGCGCGCGGGTATGGCGTGATTTACGGCGACACCGATTCCACCTTCGTGTGGCTGCGCCGTGCACGCGACGAAGCAGATGCTGCGCGTATCGGCCGCGCTCTCGTCGAGCATGTCAACGAATACTGGCAAGGTCATTTGCGCGAGACCTTCGGACTCGAAAGCGCGCTGGAGCTTCAGTACGAAACGCATTACCGGCGCTTTTTGATGCCGACCATTCGCGGCACGGAAGAAGGCAGCAAGAAGCGTTACGCCGGTCTCACGGCGCGCGCGGACGGCAGCGAGGAGATCGTGTTCAAAGGTCTCGAAACGGTGCGCACGGACTGGACGCCGCTTGCGCAACGGTTCCAGCAAGACCTTTACATGCGTATCTTCAAGGGCGAATCTTATGCGGACTATGTGCGCGATTACGTCGAACGCACGCGACGCGGCGAGCAGGACGAACTGCTCGTCTATCGCAAGCGCCTGCGCCGCAGCCTCGACGATTATCAGCGTAACGTTCCGCCGCATGTACGCGCCGCGCGCAGTGCCGACGAACACAACACGCGCCTCGGACGTCCGCTTCAATATCAGAACGGCGGCTGGATTAGCTATGTGATGACGCTCGCCGGTCCTGAGCCAGTGGAAGCGCGCCATGCGGCCATCGACTATGAACACTACGTGACGAAGCAGCTACAGCCGATTGCCGACGGCATCCTGCCCTTCCTGCGCGAAGACTTCGATACGCTGATGTCGGGGCAAGGCGCGCTGTTTTAGCCGGTTCATGCGGGCGCGTTCCTTGCTGCCGCATCTCCCCGAAGTCCGGCAAGAGAACGACGGACCGCGCCGCGTTTAACCGCTCTCAAGGCGCCTCCTCCCTCAACTTCCGGGATGGTTGCATATGTCGACTGCATCAAGCGAAATCAGCCGCTCGCAATTGCGTAACCGCATTGCTGGCGATCTCTGGCAGGCAATCTGGAAATTTCGCGTACAGACGCTCGTCGCGGTGACGTTGATGATCGCGTCGCGCCTCGCTGTGGTGTCCGTGCCGCTGATGCTGAAGCACGTCATCGACGAGTTCAGCCGGCCCACGGCGAACCTCGTGTTTCCGGTGTTCGTGATCCTCACTTACGTGCTGATGCGTTATCTCGGCGACGTGCTGAACGAAGCACGCGACGTGGTGTTCAGCATCGTCACGCAACGCACGGTGGCGTCATTCACTGAGCGTACGTTCGCGCATCTGCATAACATGGGTGCGCGTTTTCATGCGCAACGCGAAACCGGTGGCGTGGTGCGCGACGTGCAAAAGGGCGCGGACGGTATCGGCTTCTTGCTGGGCGTGGCGATCTTCACCATCGTGCCGACACTGATCGAAATCGGCACCGTCGTAGCGATCATGGTAAGCCAGTATGCATCGACTTTTTTGCTGGCGATTGGCGTGACCTTCGTGTGCTATGCGGTCTATACGTTCATCTTCACGCGCTATCGCATGCGCTTTCAGCGCGCGGTCAATCGGCTCGAAGCAAAGTCCGACAGCCGTCTCGTCGACAGCCTGCTCAACTACGAAACGGTCAAGCTCTTCGCAAGCGAAGAGGTCGAACGCGGCCGGCTTTCGAGCGTGCTCGAACAATGGGTGCATGCACGCACCGCGAATCAACGCGCGTTGACCATTCTGCATGTCGGGCAAAGCACGATCATCGCGGTGGGCATTGCGGCGGTCATGCTGCTTGCCGCGCAACACGTGGTTTCGGGAACGATGAGCGTCGGCGATCTCGTGCTGGTGAACGCGTACATCGTGCAGGTGTGCTCGCCGCTGAACACGCTCGGTTTCGTGTTTCGCGAGACCAACGATGCAATCGTGAATGTCGAACGCATGTTCGAGATTCTGCTTGCGCGCGGACGGCGTGGCGAGGATATCGACGAACAGGACGCGAAACCGCTCGTGGTGAGCGCGGGCGAGATCGAGTTCCAGCACGTGGATTTCGGCTACGATCCGGCGCGGCAGATCCTGCGCGATATCGACTTTCGCGCACACCCGGGCAAGAAACTCGCGGTGGTGGGCGGCAGCGGGTCGGGCAAGTCGACGTTGATGAAACTACTCTTCAGGCTTTATCAGCCGACGGCCGGTGTGATCACCATCGACGGACAGAATCTCGGCCAGATCACGCAGAAGAGTCTGCGTGAAGCCATTGGCATCGTGCCGCAGGATACGGTGCTCTTCAACGATACGATCGCCTACAACATCGCGTATGGCCGCCCATCGGCGACGCGTGCCGATGTCGTGCGTGCGGCACGCGCGGCGCAACTCGACGGCTTCATCGAACGCTTGCCCGATCACTACGAGACGCGTGTCGGCGAACGCGGTGTACGGCTGTCGGGCGGCGAGCGGCAGCGTATTGCAATTGCGCGCGCCATTCTGAAGGACCCGCGCATCATCGTATTCGATGAAGCCACTTCTGCGCTCGATACCCGTTCGGAACGCGCAATTCAGAGCGAACTCGACCGGCTCGCGCAAGGGCGCACCTCGATTGTGATCGCGCATCGGCTCTCGACCGTGGTCAATGCAGACTGGATTCTCGTGATGGAGCACGGGCGCATCGTGGAGCAGGGGCAGCATGCTGAATTGATCGAACGCGCGGGCGTCTATGCACGCATGTGGTCGCTGCAATCGCAGCAAGGCGAACTCGCGCACGCGCAACGCAAGGTATCGTCGCAACCGGTGGGACTCGGCTCGTTGATCGCGGGCGTGGTGGATGGACTGCATGAAGAGATCATCGAACACGGCGTGCATCTCTTCACGGTGATGACAGAGCCGGATCTTCGCGTGACGGGCGATCCCGGCGTGCTGCAGTTCGTGATCGCCGATCTGTGCCGCACGGAAGTTCGTGCGGCAACGCGCGGCGCGCGTGTCGAACTGCGAGTGGAGCGCGAAGACAATCAGGTGCGCTTGTGCGTGCTCGGCCCGGGCAATAAGCCCGCGCCGCTGACCGAGGAACAGGCGGCGCGGCTCGAAGAGGCGCTCACCAGCACGGGCGGCAGTTTCACGGTGAATTACGTCGATGGCCATCTCGCGTATGTCGCCGTCATGCCGTTGCGGCCTGTCGTCGAGGCCGACGAGGCATCGAGATTGGCCGAGCCGAAAGCGAACGTTGCCGAAGCGCTCAAAGGCCTTTCGATCATGGTGCTCGACGATCAGGAAGATGCCCGCGAAGCGCTCGAAGCCGTTCTGGAAACGGCTGGTGCACAGGTGCGGTTGGCCGCGTCGGGAACGGAAGCGCTCGACTGGCTTGAAGCGACGCCTGCCGAGGCGTGGCCGAATGCGTTTCTATGCGACATCGTGCTTGGCGAGGAAGACGGTTATCAAGTGCTGCGTCAGGTGCGCGAACTCGAAGCGTCGCGGCGGGTGTCGCTGGATCGGCGCATGCCGGCAATCGCATTGACGGGACATACGCAGACGGATGACCGCTTGCGCGCGCAGCTTGCGGGCTTCCAGTTGCACATGACGAAGCCCGTGCCTGCGGAAAGGCTTATTGAAGCGATTCTGCAAGTCGCCGCGCGGCTGGAGCGCGCGGGGCGTTGAGCGCGCTGGCGCGCGTGTCAGGCACGCTTCGATCGCGTCGTGAGCCCGAGCGCTCTGACATAGCTCGCGGCGCCTGGGCGATGAGACACGATTGCACGAGGGTCGTCGGCCATGCTGGCCGCGCCGATCGGTTCATGGATCGTCGTCGTCCTTCAAGCTGGCCAGCGCTGCTCTTTCACGGGCGCGTGCGTCGTCGTGCCTCTTTATGTCACGCTGCAAGGCGGACATGGCGGAACGGACGTTCGCCTCGGCGCGCAGCAACAAGGCTTGCGCCTGCAACACCGACGCGTTCAGCGCCGCTGCCTGAAGCCGATGCGCGTGTAAAGCGCCTCGCCATGTCGCAGCACCGCCATGCTCGTGCGAGCACAAGGCGAGTAGGCGCGGCAGTTGTGCGGCATGGTTGCCCAGCAGTTCCGTGCGACGGGCTACTTCGTCTCGTGCCTCGCGTGCGGCCTGTCGCGCCTGCGCGAGCGTTGCCTCGCCGCGCCGCACCCGCAGCCCGCGTACGCGCGCAAGCACCGCCCAGCGACGCAGATCTCCGGCGCGGCCCGTCACGTGGATGTATCGGCGCCTTCGCCGAGCGCCTGCAATGCCGCGATTGTCTTATCGAAAGCGACGTGGCTGTCATGACGCTGCCGAAGGAAGGCCGTAATGGCCGGATGACGGTCGATGGCCCGGTCGCTCGCGGCATCGCTGCCGCGCCGGTATTCGCCTATCTGGAGCAGCAGCTCGACGTCCCGATACCGCGCGAGCCACTTACGCACGCGCTGGGCGCATGCGCGATGCGACTCCCCGGCGACCCGCGTCATGAGCCGGCTCTTGCTCTGCAAGATATCGATGGCGGGATAGTGTCCCGCGGCGCCTAAACGCGACGAGAGCTGGATATGACCGTCGAGCAGCGATCGCGCTTCTTCCACGATGGGATCGGCGAGATCTTCGTCCTCGGCAAGCACGGTAAAAAACGCAGTGACGCTGCCACGACCGAGCAGGCCGCCCATTTCGACGATTCTCGGCAGTTCCGCGAACACGCGTGGCGGATAGCCCCGCCGCACGGGCGGTTCGCCCACGGCGAGGCCGACTTCGCGCAGAGCGCGCGCGTAGCGCGTCAGCGAGTCGAAGAGCAGCAGGACGTGGCGACCTTGGGACCGCAGCGCGGCCGCGATCTCGCAGGCTAGACGCGACGCGCGGATACGTTCGGCCGCTGGACGATCCGATGTCGACGCGACGACGACAATCCGCTCGCGTTCATGCAGATGGTCATGCACGAACTCATTGACCTCACGCCCACGCTCCCCGACGAGCGCGATCACGATGGCATCGGCTTGTGCGCCATTCGCGATCATGCCGAGCAGCGTGCTCTTTCCGCCGCCCGCGGTTGCGAAAATGCCGACACGCTGTCCAACCCCGCAAGTGAGCAATCCGTCTATCGCCCTGACGCCGGTAACGAAGGGTTGCGCGATCAACGGGCGGTCGAGCGGATTGATCGCGGTCGTTGCGTCGAAGCGCGCGCTCGCATGGACAAGCGGCGCGGGCGGCCCGCCATCGAGCGGCTTGCCGAGGCCATCGAGAATGCGCCCTTGCAGGCGATTTGCATCGAGCCGATTCCAGTCGAGCCCGCATCCCTCCACGCGCGTGATGTTGGATAGTCCCGCGAGTCCGGATAGCGGCATGACGAGTGCGCCGTCCGGAGCAAAACCGACTACTTCGCCGGTTTGCTCCTCGAGTGTGTCGGGCCGCACGAGTCGCACACGTTCGCCGATTCGCAGCGACGCGCCCACCACGCGGACGATCACGCCACGCGCCTCCACCACGCGGCCGTGAAGCGTCGGTCCGGCCATCAAGCGGCCGACCGGCTTTGCGTCTTCATCAGTCGTCTTGCGCATTATGGCCTCGTGAAGGTAACCGAAGCGTTGATGCGGTAGACGTCGCGCGGAATCTCGTCTATGGCGAGCACATCCATGCGGATGCCGATCGCTCCCAGCACCTGCGATAAATGCGGCCGCAGAATCGCCGAGGTGAGCAGCAGCCTCACGGGCGTGGCCGCACCGCTCAAAACGCGGCGCAACGTATCCAGTTGCATGAAATCGAGCGGGCAATATGGCTCGCCGTCCGAGCCGTGGCGAATGCTGGCTTCGAGCTCGTTCTCCCACTCGGCTTCGAGCACGCCGCCGCGAATCTCCCAGGTATCGAGGTTCGCATGGGTACGCGCGATTTGATGGCCGAGTTCGATACGGCTTTCGCGCACCATGCGTTCGAGCGTTTGTTCGTTTGCGGACACGCGCAGAATGGCTTCGAGGATGCCACGCAGATTGCGGATCGACACGCGTTGCTGCAGCAACTGCCGCAGCACGGCCGCGAGCCGGGCTGTCGTGATCCGTTGTTCGATCTGCGCGACGAGTTCGCGAAACTCGGGGCTCAGACGATTGAGCAGAAAGCGCACCTCTTGCGTGCCGATCAGGCGCGGTGCGCACCGCTCGAATATCTCGATGAGGTGTTGAGCAAGGACGTCGTCGGGCGTGGCGGTATTCAGAACGGAGGCATCGAGCGACGCGGCGGCGCCGGCCGCGATCCACACTGACTTCTCGAAGCCCGGTCGATACCCCGACGGGCCTTCGGCCGGCACATCCGCCGGGCGTCCGCTCGCCAGGACGTGCTGGGGCATGAGCGTGCCGCTCGCGAACGGTACATCGTCGACATCGATGATGTAGCGCTCGGCGGCGAGCCGCTCGTCGATCACGACGGCAAGGCCGGGAAAGGGCAGGCCGAAGCGCGTGTTCAGATGATGGCGCAGCGTGCCGAGCACGCGGTTGAACGCATCGCGCGGCACGGCTTTGAAGGCATCGTTGCCAAGTCGAAGGCGCAGCACGGTGCTCGTTCCAACCTCGGCCTCGTCGAGCAAATGGGGCATGTACCGGCTGCCGTCGCGCGCAAGCGCGGGCATGGGAGCGCGTGCCTCGTCGCGCGCCCGTTGCGCCGCGCGCATGAGCACGAAGCCAAGTCCTCCGAGCAGCGCGGCCAGCAGCGCAAACTGCGCATGCGGAAAGCCGGGAATGAGCGCCAGTGCCGCGCAGCACGCGCCTGCCATGACGAGTGCGTGAGGCCGAAGCGTCAACTGCTCGTAAAGGTCCGTGCCGAGATTGGTGGCGCCGCTCGCGGGCGATACTCTCGTGACGAGCAGGCCGGCCGCGATCGACACGACGAGCGATGGTATCTGCGAAACGAGGCCATCCCCGATAGTCAGGATCGTATAGACCTGCAAGGCGTCGCCAAACGGCATGCCGCGCTGCCCGATGCCAACCGCGAGTCCGCCCACGATATTCACGAGCGCGATCACGAAACTTGCAATGGTGTCGCCCTTGACGAACTTCATGGCGCCGTCGAGCGATCCGTAGAAATAGGTCTCGCGTTCAAGTCCGGCGCGCAGCAGCGCTGCCTGCTCGGCGGTGATGAGCCCGCTTCGCGAATCGGCGTCGATACTCATCTGGCGTCCTGGAATGCCATCCAGCGTGAAGCGCGCCGCGACTTCCGCGATGCGGTCCGCACCCTTCGCGACCACGATGAACTGAATCGCACAGAGCACCAGGAAGACGACGATGCCGACTGCGACGTTGCCGCCCGCGACCAGCTCGCCGAAGGCCTGGATGATGCGTCCGGCGTGCGCCTGAAGCAGGATCATCTTGGTGGATGCGATGGCCAGCGCGAGACGCAGCAGCGTGGTCATGAGCAGAAGCGCGGGAAAGCCCGGAAGATCCGCCGCGCGCGACACATAGATCGTGGAGAACAGCATGACGAAACCCGCGCAAAAGCCCATGCCGATGAACAGATCGAGCAGGAACGGCGGGATGGGCAGAATCAGCAACGCCAGCACGCTGATGAAACCCGCGGCTGCCGCGATGTGTGCGTGGCGCGCGATCTGTCGGGGCAAGCTGACAAAGAGAGGAACGGATGGGCGGTTCATGATTCCGGATTCGGGGTTTAACGGTTCAGATCGCGATGAAGCGCGCGTCGCCGGCCTTTGACGTAGGGGTCGCCGTGTTCGTCGCGGTATTCGCGTTTGAGTTCTTCCTTGTCCATGCGCAAACGGCGCTTTCTCAGCACGTGCTGCATGGCATAGTCGGCTACCGCGGGCGCGGCCTGCGAGAGCGCAACCAGCGCGAGCAGACGGGAATGGCTGAGAGACGCGAGCGCAAGCTGGGATAGCGGATCGAGCGAATACGCCGGCTCGATCTGCACGAGCCATTCTGCCGTCACACGCCAGGCCACGAAGATGAGCACGGCGAACTGGAACAGCATCAGTACGGTCTCGAACGCGACCTTCAAGCCGAACAGATTCTTCAGCCCTTCCACCGGGTTCAGACGCTTGAGATCGGGCGCGATCCGCCTGAACGACACGAGTCCACGCGTTTGAACGAGTTCAGGTATGACGTTGGCAAGCATGCCGGCACTGAGCATGATCAGCGCTCCCTTGCCCGGTTCGAGCAGCGCATTCAATACGGCCTTGAACTGCCACGCGAACGAACGGCTAGCGTCCAGTCCCGACACGGCGTCGATCATGTGGACGAAACCGGAGAACGTGTGTGGCGCTTCGAACGCCAGCAGCAGCCACCACAGCGCGGCGCTCATCGCGGTGCTCAAATGGGCGCTCTTCGCAATGTCGCCGTCGGTTCGGGCGCGCAGCAGCCGGCGAGGCGTGGGCTTTTCGGTTTTGTCGCTCATATCGACCGGTGCCTCCTATTCGAGATTCAGCGAGACGGCGAAGATGCGCGCGAGTCGATCGAGGATCGCTGGAACGCACGCCATCAGCGCGAAGGAGAGCACCATTGCCTTGAACGTACGCGCAGTGGAAAACGGATTGAGACGCTTTGCATGCCGCGACGCGAGTCCGAGCGAAACGTCGGTGAGCAGCATCAAGGCGAGTAACGGCGCCGAAAGCTGCAAGCCCTGCGCTAAAGACTGCGGCAAACGCGTTTCCGAGAACATGGCGAGAAGGCGCGCGAATCCACCGGGATACGGACCACCCGGTGGCCAGATCGACCACGCGTCGGCGAAGACTCCGCACAGTGCGACAAGACCGTGGCCCGTAAAGAGCGTGAACGCCGCGAATTGAGTGAAAAGCGTTTGAAACGCGGCGGATTCCTGCTGAAAGTTCGGGTCATAGACCGCGCCCACGCTATAGCCGCCTTGTTGATCGAGGATGGCGCCCGCCGTGGAGGCCGCATGAAAGACGACGCCGAAACCGAGTCCTAGCAAAAGACCGATGCCAGCTTCCATGACGCTTGCCGCAAGCGGTTCGTGCGGCAATCCCGCTTGCGCGGGCAGCACCGCGAAGATCAGCACGAGCGGAGCACGCAGTGTCACACCGAGCGCTCCGTCGTTACCAAACGGAATCAAGGCGAGCGCCACGGCTGGACGAATCATGCAGAAGGCGAAGCCGCTCAATTGATCGAGGATGTTCATGGTCAATGCGTGCGGCCCGAGGCGATCATCGTGAAGATATGGCTCAAAAGACGCGCGACTTCCCGGTTTGCCCACGGCGCCGTCACGATCAGCACGAGTCCGACGCACACGATCTTTGCACCGTACGGCAGACTCTGATCTTGGATCTGCGTGACCGATTGCAACAGACCGAGCAAAAGGCCGACCGCGGTCGCGACGGCGAGCATTGGCAACGAAAGCCAGAACACGAGCAACAGCGCGTCGGTTGCGAGCGAGGTAAGGGAAGGAAGCGAATTCACTTGGCGTAACCGAGAATGAGTGCATGCATGAGTCTGGGAATGCCGGAGGCGGCCACCAGCACGAAGAGCTTGAGTGGAATGGAGACGGTGCTCGGCGACAGCATCATCATGCCCATGGCGGTCAGCACGTTCGCGACCACCAGATCGATGACTAAAAAGGCGATATAGAGCAGGAAGCCCGCTTCGAAGCCGCTCGAAATCTCGCTGATCAGAAACGCCGGAACGAGCAGCGTGAAGTCGCTTTCTTGCGCGTCGCGAGCGGGATCGGTGCGCTTTGCCGCGTCGAGCAGGAACGCACGTTCTGCCGGGCGCGAGTGCGCCAGCATGAATTCCCCGAGCGGTCCACGAACGGCGTCGATCATCTGCGGGAGGGGCGGCAATTGCCCGCTTTCGACGCGCTCGTCGAGGGAGAGCGCGTCGCCGATAGCGTGCAGGGTAGGCGCCATCACGACCAGGGTTGCCGCGAGCGCGAGACCGGATATCGCCAGATTGCCGGGCGCTTGCTGCACTCCTAGCGCGGAGCGCAACAGCGTAAGGACGATGCTGAACTTCGTGAACGAGGTGCACATGATGACGACGAGCGGCGCCACGCTCAGTAGAAAGAAGACGCCGACGAGTTGCAGTTGCCCGGTTTGCGCTCCGATCATGACGCGACATCCGGATGCGCGGATTGCAGCACGCTCGTGATCCGCACGGCTAGCACATCGTCTATGTTCACCAGTTCTCCCTTGGCGAAGGGCAATCCCTGGCACAACAGCGTGACCGAGCGCTCGCGCACCGAAAGCTGCAGCGACACCAGCGAACCCTGTCGCAAGCGGCTGAGTTCGTATAAGGACAGGCGCATCGAGCCGATCACGGCGTCGAACGGAAAAGTGAGGGCTTCGACCGGAATGAATTCGCTGGTCAGTTCGGATGGCTGATTTTCTTCGTTGAGAATGGGGCGATCTAGCACGATCTGATCTCCAAGAGTTTTCAAGAGAATGCGCTGCGTGCCGTTGCGAAGGGGCAAGCGCAGGTATTGAACCGATTTGTCGAGCACCAGCGCATCACCGGCGCGAATGCGCCGCAAACGCAAGAGCGTGAGCGTTGGCCCGGCGACGCAGACCGGAATGCTGACGACGATCTGGCGCGCAAGCGCGCTCGAATTGCACTGCGGATCAGGCTGGCGCCGCAGCCAGCGATCCACCGCCTCGCAGTGAAATGACAGGCTCGCCGTGCGTCCGCTTTGGACGTGCGCAAGCGCGAGGCCATAGGCGCCCGGCGCGGGCGACGCGTCATATGAAACGCCGGTCACATCGAGCGCGAAGCCGAATGCGCCTTCCAGCGCGCAAAGCCAGTCCTCGCACGCGTCGGCAATCAGCTTGTGTGCGAGCTTCCCTGTCTTTTCCAGACTCTGGCGCGAAAGTTCGGGGATAAGCGCCCGCGCATCCAGATCGAGTACCAGCGGCTGACCGCAGGCCATGCCGTGAAGACGCAGCGGATAGTGCGCGCGACATGGCTCGAACGCGAGCGTGTAGCGCCGATGGCCTACGCTCACTGGCACGTCGGCGCCGAAATGCAAGGCAGCGATGTTCTGCCGCTCCGCCTGTTCACGTGTGAGCCGTTCGAGGCCGGCGAACGGATTCATATCGCGGCGCCCCCGCTCGTGGCATTGCACGCGATCCAGCCGGCCGGCGCGGCATCACGGGAAAGGACGTCGAGCGTGTCGCGCAGTCCTTGCTCGATGACATCGAATTGCCTGAGAAGACGGTCGTCCAGGCGCGTGTATTCGTCGAGCACGGCGGCGATCGCATCGCGGATGCCGCGTTCGAGTGCGGCGAGCTGCTGCCGCAAGCTGCCATCGATTACGCCGATATCGGTTTCGACCACGCACGAACGCGGCGGCAGATCGGCGTCGCCAAGAACGGTGATGAGCGTCAGGCCCAACTCGTCTTCCATCGCGCTGACTGCTTGCCTGGCTTCCTCGTAATCACATGCCGAGACGCGCACGGAGAGCGGCCGTTGCCCAGGCGCCGCTCGCAGACTGCGGCGAAGTTGATTCGGAAAGATCGCGCCCGCAGGCATGTCGCCGACGACGTCGCGTACGGCCTCGACGACGATCTTCACGAGGCGTTCGTTCAAGCCACGAAGCGCAAAGGCGGCCGCGGCGGCCGGCATGGCGAGGTCATGCACCGCCGCCGCGCGGCCCGCGATGAAACCGCGTGCGAGCGCCTGCCGTCTGACACGCCGGGCGCGTTGCGCGAGGTCGGCTGCCTCTTGCCTCGCGCGTTGGGCATTCACGCGCTGCAGCGCGGGCAGGTCTTGCAGCAAGGCGAGATCGTTGGCGCAAATATAGCCGTCCGATTCGACCCGCCAGTCGGAAACTCGCCAGATCAGCATGGCCGCCTCTCTGTGTCGAGGAGTTGCAGTGCATCGCCGATCAATTCGAGCGCCGCTCGCGCCGACACGAAAGGCAGGCGCCATTGCGCCGCGGCCGTGGCGTACTCGCACGGCAGGCGCACTTTCATCCACAGCCGTTGTGCGTGGCCGCTCGTCGCCCGCAGTGCGAGCGCGATCCCGGCTATGCACAGGCTGCGCCGGTTGAAGAAGTCGACAGGGGAGTCGAGCCTCAGGTCGGGCTGCTCTCCGCGCCGATGGCACTGGAGCCGCGCGAGTGGCGGCAAGCCCACCGCGCCCGAGAACTGCGTGTGCGCGGCGGCGCTCACGAGAAGGCGCAGCGAGCGCGCGCACGCCAGCGCGGCGCACAGGCGCAAGAGTCGTCCGCATGCCGGGCGCGCGAGCGGCGCGGCGAACCACGGCAATTGCTTGGCGCCGGCCTCGGCGAGCGTCGGGAAGCGCGCGAAAAGATGCAAGGCGGCTGCGGCGCGGGCGCGCTCGCTGCGTGCGGGCGTGGCTCGTCCGCACCAGCTGTGATGCGCCCAGCCTGCGACGTCGAGAATGGGTAGGGATTTCATGTGCGGTCTTCGCGAGAATGGGAGGAGTCGTTGGCGGCTGCGCCCGGCTGCGGCTTCGCCGGCACGGCCTGGCGGGTCCGCCGCCTGAAAAACGTCACACCGGGTATGCGTATCCGCGGCAATGCGCGAATGCCCGAATCCCACACCCAGACGGCCAGGATCAACAGCAGTGCCATGACGGTCAGAACGATGAGGACACGCTCGACCTTGCGCTGATCGGCAAGCGGTGGCGGACAGTGGCCCGTCTGCGCGCACAGATCGATTTGCGTGACGACCGGCATGACGGGAACGAGCGTCACGTAGACCTTGTCTTGCGTGAGCCCCTGCACCGCGCCGGCGACGAGCGCGCGGATCTTCTCGCGCATGGGCTCGAGATTCGCGTCGCTGCGATATCGCACCATGACAGACGCGCTCGGCAGCATCGGGGGGCCGAGTAGCGGATCTCGCTGCGGATCGACGATATGCACCCGCGCCACCAGCACGCCGTCGATCGTTTCGAGCGTGGCGGCCAATTCTTCGGTGAGACCATAGACGTAGCGCACGTGGTCTTCTTCGGGGCTCGAGATCAATCCCTGGCGGCTGAAGAGTTCACCGAGATTGGCATGACTGGCGTGGGGCAAGGCATACGCGCCGGTCAGCTCGGTCGCGGTGACGGCTTCGTCTTCATCGACGGATACGGTCCACGTCTTGTCGGCGTTGCGCTCCTTCGAGCTCTCGACACCGTGTTGACTGAGGACCGCGACGATGCGGTTGGCCTGATCCTCGTCCAGCCCCTCGTATAACGAGGTCTTGCATGCGCCGAGCAGGACGAGCGGCAGAAGAATGAGCGCGCGACGCATTACGTTCTCTGAGTGATGGATTGGATGGCGCTGCCTACGCTCTGGGCAAGATGCGAAAGCGTGATCAGCGTGACCGAGTAATCGCTGACGGCGGCTTGCAGCGTGAGCATCTCGCCTGTCGTAAGCGGCCGTCGGCGGGTGGGATCGAGCAACGCGCCGAGGGGCGCGGCCGCTCCTTGCAAGGCGAACTGAGCTTGCTCGGCAAGGCGCGTGATCCCTTCGCCTCCCGTGCCGGCATCCAGTTGCGCCGGTGTGGCGGCGATCGCTGGCGGCGTCGCGTCGACCTGAAAAGATTGGATGGCAACTGCTTGCGAAAGCATCATTGTGAATATTCTTGGTTGGACAGGAAAATCCGGCGCGCGGGAGCCCCCGCATTGGAGGCCCCGCCGGTGTGTGCGTTGGCTTACTTCGTGTTCTGCGCGACGGATTTGTGTGTTTCCGCCAGGCTGCTCAAGATGGACGTCCCTTGTTGCAATGAAGACGTGTACTCGCCGACCTTTTTCTGCATGTCGAGCATGCTGGCGCTGCCCACGCCCCCGGCTCCGCCTTGCCCTCCTTGTCCGTTTTGGCCGCCTTGCGCGCTCTGCGCGCTAGCGTCTTGCTCCGATTGATTGATCGACTGGGCCTGCTGTTGCAGGTTTCGCTTGACGGCGTCCGCCACGCTTCCGAGCGACAGCGTGCCGTCGGGTGCGATCATGCTGCCGCCTTGGGCGCCGCCCATGCCATAACCGAACATGGCAGGGGTGTAACCGATATTTGCCGCTTGCATCGACATATTCTGCTTTCCTATATAAGTGATGGCGCGCTAAAAGGATCGTGCAGACTCCATGAACCTTCGTGCGGCGCGCCGACGCGCGAAGGGCAGCGCACCGGTAAGGGGCTGTCGGGTGCGGCTCCGGCGGCGTGAGCCGCTAGCAGGACTTGCCGGAACTCGTGCGTTGTGCAATCAGGACATAGATGCTTCCGTCATCGCGAATCACCGATGCGCCGCATGGGTCGATTCGCTCGATCCGTCCTATCGACAGATGCGCTCCTGCGAAATATCGGGCTCCTTGCTGGTCGGCGAGCCACGCGGCGTGCGGAGAATTCAGCAGATTCAATCCGAGCGCTTCGAGCGGAACACGCACGGGGCCGCTGTTGTTCTCGTGACCGTCGAAGCGCAACGCCTCTAATCCATCCACCTGTCCTTGCGCGAGCCGGTCGACCCGCGCGTAGTCCCATGACTCGGGTTGCAGATAGGCGTCCGCTGCGGGAAGTGTCGCGACGAACACGCCGGGCCGTTCGCCTGCACGCAAACGGACGCCGCGGTAGTACTTGTCGAGAAAATCGCTCAGTTGCTCCCGCATGCTGTCGATCACGGCGACGCGCACACGCACCGCGCCGCCGCGTGCGCGCGCGACGAGGGAAACGGCGCCAAGGTCGGCGGCGGTCTGTACGTAACCCTCGTAAACACGTGCGCCCGTTGTCTGATCCGTGCGCTGGCGAACGTTGCGAAAGGCGGGCTCGTCCAGAGGCGACGACCGTTTTTCTGAAGGTCTCGGAACAAGGTTATTCAGGCTGTACAGCAACGCGAATCCGAGCGGCACGATCGCTATCGCAAGCCATTGATAGCGAGGTATTCGCGCACACTTCCTTCGCAGCCACGTAAATGGCGCGTGAGCAAGGAGCCATGCAGATTCCGCGCTTTTCATGGCCTGCTCTGTCGGCGGGGCGCCGTTGCTGAACTGCAAGGCCGTCTCTCCCAGCCGGAATGTGGCACCGTGGCGCAACTGCGTTCGGGCGCCCACTTTGAGGGCTTGCCCGAATACCGCGATGTCGGCGTGAGCGGCACGCAGTTCGAGCCTGTTGCCGCGCAGTCGAACGCTCGCGTGATGTGGCGCGATGCCGGTATCCAAAAGGATCAGGTCGGCGTCGGCCGCGCTGCCGATTTGCAAGTCGCGATCCGCCGTCAGGGCGATGCTCGCGCCCGCATGCAGCCCGGAGGCGACGAAGAGTCGTGCGTCGGTCATTGCTTGCTCCCTTGCGATGCATGCGCGGCATTGCGTGGAGCGGCAAGCTGACTGGCCGGCAGTGGCGGCAACGGAGGAAACTCCGCATCGGGCAAGGGCGGGCGCGGATAGTCCTTTCCGGTGATCGCCGAGAGAGCGGGCACATCGTCGACGGAGAGTTCGGCCGGCGCCGCGGCGTCCGCTTTCAGCCGCTTCAATCGCGGCGTGATGAGGACGAGTCGCTCGGTGCGATCGAAAGATGTCTGCTCATCGCCGAAAAGCGTCCCGATGATCGGAATGTCGCCCAGGATAGGGACTTTCGATCCGCTCGTTTGCGTATGCTCGTATTCGTAGCCGCCGATCAGCAGGCTCTCGCCATCGCCCACTATGGCCTGAGTGATGATCGAGTTACTGTTGACGCGCGGTATGCCGTCAACCGACGCGTCGCCGTCGAAGGAGCCATCCTCGATTTGCACGCTGAGAAGAATCCTGCTGTGCTCGCCGCCGCCTTGCTCGACAGTGGGCGTAACCTTGAGCGTGAGTCCCGTGTCGACATTGAATAGATTGGCATCCTGATTACCTGCCACGCGAACATAGATGGAATTGTGCGACGACAGGACTGCCTCGGCGTTATTGAGCGTTAGCACGCGAGGACGAGACAGGATGCGCGCGCGACCGGTTTTCTCGAGCGCGTGGATCTGCTCGTAGAGGAAGTGCGCGGAATTGCCGATCAACGTCGTCAGCGTGAGTCCCGCATCGACGCCGAGGGCGACGGACGACGCTCCCGGCAGGGCAGGCGCTACGGAACCACGCGTGTTTGACTGGCGGCTGGATGAAGCCCCAGCGCCCCAGCGGACGCCGAGTTCCCTGGCGGCATCGCTCGACACATCCATCACGAGAGCCGAGATTTCCACGAGATCCTGCGGCCGGTCGAGCATGGAGATGGCCTTCTCGTAGGCGGGCATCATCGCCGGTACGTCGTACACCACGACCGAGTTCGTGCGCGGGTCCGCGACGATGTTGCGCCTTGCCGGCGTCACGGCGGATTGGGGAAGTTCCGCCGGACTGTCATCCACCGAGGCATCTTGTGCGGTTTCCGTGAACCCGGGCACGCTCGGTAAAGGCGGAATCCCCTTGACCGTGCCGTGCAGGCTATCCGGGCGTCCGCGAGTGTTCGTCGCCGCCGGTCTCGCCACGCTCGTGTTTCCCATCAGCGTCCGGAGCAATGAAGCCACGCCCGCGATGGTCTGCTGACGATTCCCCGAGGTATAGGTGATGTCCTGTGCCTGGGTATAACGCAGCGGAAACACGCGTATCTGTGTCTGTTCGAGCGTCTGCTGCGGCGGCGGCAATTGCTCCTGGGCTTTGACGATCGCATTGGCCACGGCATCGACGTATCGGGACGGGCCGGTGACTTTCACGCTGTCGCCCGAGAAATGCAGAGGAAGATGCGGATCATCGAGATCGAGGTTGCGCAGCAGGGCGCTCACCGCGTCCCCCGACAGCGGCGCGAACCCGATCGTGCGGCTTTGCACGTCTTCGGTGGTGGTGATGTGGATCGTCTGGCCGTCGAAATACCAGACGAGCCCCCACGCTTCGACCAGCGTGCGAAACACCGAGGAAGGCGCTTGCTCGAACACGCCGTTCACGTTGCCGCGCACCGTGCGTGCAATCTCCAGACGCAGGCCGCCCGCGCGCCCCACGTCGTTGAGCACATCCGCAAGCCTGGAATTGCGCGCGACGTAGCGCATCGGCGCGCCTTGCCATGCAGGCTGTGCCGCATTCGCGAGCGGGTTTTGCAACACAAGACATAAATAAACGAGATGACGTGCGGCCTTGCCCGTCCGGTTGCCGCAAGTCATCGGCCGGTTTTGCGTCTTGCGCCAGTTCGTGGTCATTCAAAGTCCTATGCCGGAATATCGGGTTGCGTTATGACGAGACTTTAAATGCGCGACGAACGATTAAGGTCCTATAGATGTACTACATATTGGCTTCGGAAAAGAGGCAGTATTCCCATCGCAGGTGTGTGCTTTGCGTTTCTCAGGAAATTAAAAAGAGGTTGGGAATACATGAACTACGAAAAATATGAATATCGAGATAGAAGATCGAAGCCTTTGTTAAATGCCAAGTGCACATCATCTTGCAGCAGATCGTGGCATGTGCCCGGGTAAGCGCCGCCCATGGTTACAAACCGGTATTGCGATTTCAGTATGAAGCTTGTCACGCCGCGTCAGCGGTCTATTCGGATCAACGGTTTCGCGACCTGCATACGCCTTGAGGAGGTCTATTGGGCAATCATCGAACTGCTGGCGCGTCAGGAATGCGTGACGGTGGGAAGACTACTTTCGAGATGGGCGATGGAAATGGATCTCGGGTTCGACACGGTTAAGAATTTCACCGGCTATGTCCGAGTGGTTTGTGTTGTTCAACTCGTAAGGCAGGCAGGCACGCTTGATCCGGGAGTTAAGAAAGATCTGTCCAACGCTATTCAGGCAACGCTGTGTCCATGAATAATTCCGAGGCACATGGGAGGTGATATGTAATTCGAAGGAAACTCGATATCTAAATTGCATACCAAACGCGCGCTTTACGCGCAATTGGTTTTAACTCTATTTATGGGATTCGATGATGCTCGTGAACAATAATGGTTCTGCTTTGGCGATGACGCCAATTTTCGATGATGGAGTCGTCGCGGGAGCGGCGAATGGCGCGGCTGTCGGAGGCGCCCCGAATACCATCGACGCAGCGACTCCGCTAGGCGGAGGCTACGCTCTGATCCATATTCCGGATGGAGCGCAGGCGAACGATCTTGGCGCTCAGGGTATCGCGCCGTTCGGCATGGGTAACGCCGAGTCTGCAGCCGGGTCGTATCCGGACGCGGATAGCGGGCCTTCCGTCGTTGCCGATGCGGCCGACGCGGCCGCGCCATATTCCCCTTCGGCGGCCAACGGCACGATGCCTTTGGGACAGCAGGCGGACGGCGCAGACGCGGGCAGTGCGGCCGAGGCGGCTCAGGCGGCTCAGGCAGCGCAAGCGGCGGCGGCTCAGGCAACTCAGGCGGCCGAGGCGGTGCAGGCAGCGCAGGCAAACTCGGCAACTCAGGCAGCCCCGACAACACAAGCCGCATCGACGACCCAGGCCGCACCGACGACTCCGCAACCGGACACGCAAGGAGCACAAGCCGCGCTCGGTGGTTTGAGTTCGCTGCTCGGCGGCCTCGCGCAGCCATTGAGTAGCTTGCTTGGCGGCCTCATGAAGAACCTGGGCGCAGGCGGTGGTGCTGGTGCAGGCGCAGGCGGTGGTGCAGGTACAGGTGCAGGTACGGGCGGCGGTGGCGCAGGTGGCGGCGGCGCGACGCCTGCACTCGGTGGCAACACTCCATCCGCGCCTGCGCAGGCCGATAATGCATCCCTGGCAACGGCTGACACGGGTGGCGATGCCGCGGCTGGCGATGCGGCATCTGGCGACAGTTAAAGGTAAGGGCTGGTAACACTAATCGACGTAGGCGCACTGCATCGCGATGCAGTGCGCCTTAAGCACCACATTGCCACAGCCCTACCGTTGCGACTTTCGCCGACAGCTCGACTCGTACGCAAGGCTCCTGTTGTACGAAGATCGACGCGTTAATCGCATTTGCTTCATGCAAACGCGACCTTGATCTATTCGAGCGGCGCCAAACTCCATTTTGCCTCGATAGCCTATAGAGCTCAATCCTCTCACGGATAAATTCCGCCATCCTAACAATTAGAGCAAGAGACGCTTCGTGCTCGGCGCGTGTCCATCGCTTTCAATACCCAGTCATTTCCCACGGCGATGCCGGCGATTCATATTGGAGTCACCGTGCGCCAGCGCGGTCATGCCACGAATTCACCGCCGCGAAGTAGGGCACTGCAACGCGAGGCGGCATATCCTTGGTCAACGAAAAATGGAGGTCATCATGGATACGAACACACAACCCATCACCGGTAAGGAATCGCTTTGGGGCGACTATCAGCCTTCGCAGAGTCAGCTCAAGCTGGTCAACGCGAGTCCGACTTTCATCTCGGACATACATACAGCGAGTGATCGGATCGATAGCGGAGCCTATAAGCCCATTGCGATCAAAAGCGACTCAAGAGTGCAATTCGACCTGGTCGATAAGCGCGTCGTTCTCACGCCTGACTTTCTTAATTGGGAAGACACTGAGCAGATGGGAACCTTGTCTCACGAACTGGGCCATTTCCTCGACGATCCCGCCGAGAGGGCATTTGCGAAGGACTATGGAGTCAATCCGCGTGATCCGGACGCACACAATCAGGCGGCGACGCTCTTCATAAGAGCCCAAACGGTGGCGGAGGCCAATCAATGGAAAATCGCCCGGGAAGTCGAGCAGAACACAGCCACGCCCGGCAATCCTGGGACCAAGCTCAGTGGCAGCGCATCGGCTTGGACTGGCCCGGAGTTCGATGCGTTGTATGCAAAGTATCGCAACACTGGGCTCACGGATTCGCAACTTCAGCATCGGCTCACGACGAGCGTCATGGGTACTTTCGCAGGCGTTCCGAGTGACATGGGCGCGGGCAGCGAATACAACGTCGACGGCAGCATGAGCGGTGCCGCGCCTATCGAGCCTGGCCAGCCGACGGTTCACTACGAAAGCGACGCTAACGGCAAGATCAATTCGATGACCGAAGAGTGGCCGTCGGGAGACAAGTCCACGCAGACGTTCAAGGATGGCAAGCGCGTGCAGTCGCAGACAGTCGACTCGCAGGGCAAACCGCTGCGAACCGTCGACTACTCGAACTACGGCCCGGACGGCAGTTATCGCATCGATGTAAAAGACGGCAGCGGCAAGACGATTCAACGAAGTGACTTCAACGGCGACGGTTCGGGCATCGAGCGCGGCTTCCATGATGACGGCTCACGCTTGGAAACAACATTCGGCCCGTTGAAGTCAGACGCGGCTTCATTCGGTGCGCAAAGCCCGACGAAGCTGATGACACAGTACGATGCGCAGGGCCGCGAAAAGCAGAAAGACTATTTCGATCCCGATCAGGGCATCAACACGAATCAGGTCGTGACGCGTGCCGACGGCAGTAAGTCGATGTACTCCTTCAACGATCAGGAAAAGGTCGGCTTGCAAAACGACTACGACGCGAAGGGGAAGCCCGTTGACACTTACCGTTACGACTCGGGCTCGGGCAAGGTGTCGTCACACACTCATTTCAACGAGGACGGTAGCCGTACGTTGGATACGATCGACGCGGGCGGGAAAGCAACGCGCATGAGCGCGACCAATGACGGTCAACGGTCCACGGCACAACCCGCGACGTTCAGCGCAGCGGAACAGCAAGCATTGAAGGAACATGGCGAGCGTGCGTCGAAGATCGTGCCGCCGCAGCCGGTCGGCGCAGATACTGCGTTGGGCAATCAGCGGACCTACTTCGACCCGGCCTCGAATCGGCTGACCAATCAGGACATCAAAGAGCCTGACGGCAGCACGACGAGCTATGCGTATAACTCGATGAACCTGGTAGGTTATCAAATGAAGAAATTTGTTGTCGCAACGCTTTTCGCGGGTGTCTTTGCCGTGTTTACCGGCAGTGCTTTCGCATCTGACGGGACCATCACGTTCAACGGCGCGCTGACTGCCTCCACCTGCGCCATTAACGGCAATGGGACTTCGGCCAAGGACTTCACGGTCAAGCTGCCGACGATCTCGACCAGTACGCTGAAAGCCGCAGGCGAGACAGCCGGAACGACGTCCTATCAGATCGCTTTGACGGGATGCACGCCGGTGACGAGTTCCAGTAAGGCAGCGGTCTTCTACGAAGCCGGCACCTCGGTCGATCCCGCCGACGGCCGACTGACCGTCACGGCCGGCGGTGCCAGCAACGTCAAGATGCAGTTGTTGAACCTGGATGGCAGTCGCATCAAGGCGGGCTATTCGACCGATCTCCAAAACTCGAAGGCCGCCGACATCTCGTCCGGTTCGGCAACGCTTAGCTATAACGTTCAGTACTACGCAACTGGCGTCACAACCGCCGGTGCGGCTAACTCTTCTGTCGTTTATAGCATCGACTATCAGTAAAGCGACACGCGGGCCACGGAGATCGTCATGTCATCGCGGCCCGCCGTTCACTGCAACGTCTTGACGACGAGACACAACGCCAATGAAACTCGCAATAAAGATCCTCACGATTGCAACCCTGAGCACGGTGATGCTCGGGCGCACGCACGATGCCGAAGCATCGGTGGTTATTGCAGGAACTCGCGTCATCTATAACCAGAGCGACTCCGAGGTCACGGTCAAGTTGACGAACAACGGCAAGCTCCCTGGCCTGGTGAAGGTGTGGATCGACAAGGGCAATCCGGACACCGCGCCGGACACCATCGAGGTTCCGTTCGCGATCACACCGTCCATCGTGCGGATCGATCCGGACAAGTCCCAGACTCTGCGGATCATGTCATCAGGCGAGCCTTTGCCCGCGGATAGGGAATCGATCCTTTACTTGAACGTGCTGGAGGTTCCGCCCAAACCAACGGGCGATGAGGCGGACGCGAATCAGCTACAGCTCGCGTTCCGCTCACGTATCAAGTTCTTCTATCGGCCAAGCGCACTGAAGGGGCAACCTGAAAGCGCGTCCGGACAGGTCGTGTGGAGCATTAATCCTAGCGACGCCGCCAACAAGATCGCGGCATTCAATCCTAGCCAGTACTTCGTCTCTTTCGATCGAATCGCACTAACCGACGGCGCGCGCACCGCCGTGTTCGATGAGGGCGGGATGGTTGGTCCAGGTGAGACCCGAGTCTTCGCGCTAACCGGCGATATTTTGGGTCCAGGCGCGAGGTTGCACTACACAGCAATCAACGATTACGGCGGACCACAAGAGGGTGAGGCCGACTTGCAGCCGTGAGCAGGAGATATCGAAGCTGCTGACACACAAACGGCAATGCGGCTTTGTAGCGAACCAAACACCAATCATACAGACAGGACGCGTTGATGCAGGCCAGGTCTCATGCGTAAGGCTTGCCTTTGAGATGGAATTTCGGAATCCGTAATGAAAGCAAGAAAACATAAAAGCAATGAGCCTCAACCCAGGCTCAAGCCAATAAGTGTCTGTACGATACAGGCATTGGCGGCGATTGGTGTAAGCGCTCATGCGTGGGATGCATCCGCGCAAGTTGCAGCGGTCGAATTCAACGAGCAATTTCTCGACACGGGCGACGGCGGGAAAGTCGACATCTCTCGCTTCAACCAGGGACAGCGCGTATTGCCTGGCACCTATCGCTCCGACCTCTACGTGAACGATGTCTGGAAAGGCAAGCTCGATATCGAGCTACGCGAATCCACGCCCGGGACCGGGACAGTGCATCCGTGCGTCACGACCGGATGGCTCGAAAAGTCCGGCGTGGACTTGAGGAAGCTCTCGTCCGAGGCATCCGCAAGGCTAGAGAACGACAGCGGGGAATGCCTCGAACTTCCCGACTTGATACAGAACGCGACTGCAACGTTCGACAGCGGTGAACAGCGACTCGATGTAAGCGTGCCGCAGATCGTTATGCTCAAACGTGCGCGTGGCTATGTCGATCCGAAGTATTGGGATGATGGCGTGCCAGCCGCATTGCTTCAATATTCCGCAAACGCCTATCACAGCGAGTCGGGAAGCGCCCGAACCAATACGCAATACCTCGGCGTCAACGCCGGTCTCAACGCCGGACCGTGGCGCTTTCGCTATCAGGGAAACCTTACGCGCGGGAATCTCGGCGGCCAGCATTATCAAAGCGTGCAGACCTACGTGCAGCGCGCGTTCAAGGACATCAAGAGCCAATTCATTGCAGGCGACACTTTCACCGACGGCGCGCTGTTCGACAGCTACGGCGTGCGAGGCGTGACGCTAGGCACGGATGACCGGATGGTTCCCGAGTCACAGCGCGGCTATGCGCCGGTGGTTCGTGGCATTGCAAGCAGCAATGCGAAAGTGCAGATTCGCCAGAACGGCAATGTGATCTACGAGACGACGGTCGCGCCCGGTGCGTTCGAAATCGACGATCTCTACCCCACGGGCTATGGTGGAAATCTGGAGGTACTCGTTACGGAGGCGGACGGTACGACCCACGTTTCCTCGATTCCATATGCCGCTGCTGTCAACGCGCTGCGCCCAGGGGTAACACGCTATAGCGCGGCAGTTGGCGAGTATCGCGATCCGGCCGTGAGAATTCATCCGTTCGTATCTCAGTTCACGGTTCAGCGCGGCATGAGTAACCGTGTGACGCTGTATGGCGGTATCACCGGTGCGGACATGTATTTCTCCGCGCTCGCCGGCGTGGCGCTCAATACAAAATTCGGCGCATTCGGGTTCGACGTGACGGAATCGAGCGCGAGCTTCAAGGGCTTCGGAACACGGAATGGGACGAGCGCTCGCCTAAGCTATGCCCGAATGTTCGAGCCGACCAACACCAACATTGCAATCGCGGCCTATCGATATTCGACTGGCGGTTTTCTGAGCCTGCCAGATGCGGCCACGACGCGTCAACTGATCAGCGATCATCAGCTCGGTTCGATGTCCGCTCCTCAAAAGTCGCGCTTGCAGTTCACGCTGAATCAAGGACTAGGCGATAGCGGACGCTTTGGCGCCATCTACGCGGTGGGCTCGCTCACGACATACTGGAACCGGACATCGCGCGATACGCAGTTTCAGCTCGGCTACAACAATAGCTGGAAGCGCCTGACCTACGGCGCGTCGGTCATCCGTCAATACCAGGTGGACAACAAGCGATGGGATAACCGCTTCATGTTAACGGCGATGGTGCCGCTCGGTTGGGGCTCGCACGCTCCTCAGTCGTCGACCAGCTTTCAGCACGACACCGGCAACGGCAACTCCAGCCTACAGGAATCGGTGACGGGCACGCTTGGCTCGGACAGCGCGCTTTCATATGGCGTGAATGCGTCGTTCAGCGATGGCGATCGAACGAGCGGCAATACCGCCAGCGTGGGTGGAAATCTAGGCTATGTATCGCCATTTTCCTCGCTGTCGGTCAATGCAAGCAAGGGACGCGACTACTCGCAATACGGCGCGGGCATTTCCGGTGGCGTGGTGGCCTGGCAAGGCGGCGCGGCATTCGCGCCAAACATGAGCGACACCGTCGCCGTCATCGAAGCGAAAGACGCGGCGGGCGCAAGGCTCGCGAATGGCGCAGGTCTTCGTGTCGATCCATGGGGACACGCCATCGTCTCCGGCGTGCAGCCTTATTCCGACAACGAGGTCGAGATCGATCCCAAAGGGCTACCGCTCAACGTGCAACTCAAGTCGACCGTACAACGCGCTACGCCGACTGCGGGCGCCGTGGTGAAACTCGAGTTCGACACTGAGAACATGGGCAAGCCCGCCCTGATGCATGTTCTTCAGGCAAGCGGCAAGCCGCTTCCGTTCGGCGCGCAAGTTTCGGATGGCAAGGACGACACCGTGGGCACCGTGGCGCAGGGCAGCCGCATCATTGCCACCGGACTCAAGAGCGATGAGGGAACGCTCAATGTCAAATGGGGAGACGCTCCCGAGCAGCGTTGCGTGGTTCGCTACGCGTTGCCAAAAATGCCGCTGGCCAGCACGCCTAATTCACTTAGCATAGCTGATGGAGTCTGCCGATGATCCTCGACAGATCACTTGAGATCATAACTTCGATGAACCGTTTAAACACAATCGTCCGTGCCGTTGCACGGCATGCAGCGGCCTGGCTTATGCTGGCCGGATTGATTCCTTCCGCCGCATGGGCCAGTGCGTCTTGCCATTCCAACTACAGCGCATTCACGCTTTCTTTTCCGTCTACGATAGCCGTGGCGCGCGACCTGCCCGACGGATCGCTTCTGAGTGCATGGTCCGTGTCTGCCGCCACTCCAAACTATTGGACCTGCACTGTGTCCGATGGCTGGTACACCGGCACCGATTTCGAGCTGGCAGGTATCGTCGCCGGTGCGCCAACCCGCTATAAAGCCTCCTACAATGGCGTCGAATTTTCGGTCTATGCGACTAATGTGCCTGGCATCGGGATCGCACTTGGAGGAACAGTCTATGCCGCTAAAACGCAATACGGCCCGTGGGACTTTCCGGTTCTAGGATACGAGAGAAACAATGTCGGTAGCCCGGTGGACAATGGCGGCCAGCTCATAGCGGCCCTCGTGAAGATCGGTGACGTTAACCCGGGTACAGTTTCCGGATTGATCGCGAGGGCGTTCTCGTGGGAGACCGCCGGGAAAAGTCCTCCTGGATACAACGCGGCTTCGGGTTCGATCGACTTCAACATGACGCCGGTGATCATCACCGTTCTGACATGCCGCACACCCGATGTAACGGTGCCAATGGGCACACTAGCGCTGACGGACCTGCCGGCGTTGGGACCCGCACCGCGCAAGTCGGCATCTTTCAATATGAGCTTTGACAACTGTCCCGCAGGCACGTCCGTGGAGGGCACTACGGCGGGCATGATCCATAGTGTTCAATACCGGATCGATCCGGCGAATGGGACGGTGTCGGGCTTTAGCAATGTTGCAGCTCTAAGTGGCACGCCTTCGGCAGGAGGCGTCGGGATTCAGCTATTCGACAGCGCCGGTGCGGCAATTCCGCTTGGAACGAACCTTACCTTGAATGGTTTCAACGGAGCAGTCGCTTCGAGTTACACCGTCGCAATGACCGCACGTTATTACCGGACAGGTCCGTTATCCCCCGGTCCGGCCAACACGACAATGACAATGACCATGTACTACCAGTAGTAATGCGATCGACGTGAAGATGTGCGCTCCCCGACCTCGCGGAAGGGGTGGATCGGCTCACTTGCGGGCCACGTTCATTTACTTGTTTAACCGAAGGGAGTTTCAAATGGAATACATCAAGCGCGATGCCTTGGCTTACGCGTCGGTGGCCGGTGGCAGCGCGAAGGCGTCGAGTAGTTCGTCTGCGTCGACGAACGTGAGCATCGTTATCAGTGCACCGGTTCCACATGGCAACCAGAAGGGATGATGCATTAGCCCATCCGTAAAGCAGGCAAGACCTGCGTTTCGCTTGTCTTCAACGAGAAGGCCGCCTTCGATTCTCTGAAAGCGGCCTTCGTCCTACCTCGCATTTAACTGGCCAACGTCGCCATCGTGCGTTGCGCCTCGGTGATCTGGCGGAAGTACCGCGCCGTACGCTGCAAGCCTTCATCGAGTTCCGTCACGGGTTGCCAGTCGAGCAGCGTGCGCGCCTGCGTGATATCCGGTTGACGATGCCACGGATCATCCATCGGCAATGGATGAAACACGATCTCGGAACTCGAACCCGTCAACGCGATGATGCGTTTAGCAATGTCCAGCATCGAAAGTTCGTGCGGGTTGCCTAGATTGACTGGACCCGTGACGTCATCGGGCGTGTTCATGAGGCGGATGAAGGCGTCGACCATATCGTCGACATAACAGAAGGAGCGCGTCTGCGTGCCTTCGCCATAAACGGTGATCGGCTCGTTGGCGAGCGCCTGCATCATGAAGTTGGACACCACGCGGCCATCGGCGGGATGCATGCGCGGCCCATACGTATTGAAGATTCTCGCGATCTTGATGTTGAGGCCATGCTGCCGCCGATAGTCCATGAAGAGCGTTTCGGCGCAACGCTTGCCTTCGTCATAGCAAGAACGCGGACCGATAGGATTTACATTGCCCCAATAAGCTTCTTGTTGCGGATGCACGCGTGCGTCACCGTACACTTCACTCGTCGATGCCTGAAAGATGCGCGCCTTCACACGCTTGGCGAGACCCAACATGTTGATCGCGCCATGCACGCTCGTCTTCGTGGTTTGAACGGGATCGTACTGGTAATGAATGGGCGAAGCGGGGCATGCGAGGTTATAGATCTGGTCCACTTCCACATAGAGCGGAAACGTCACGTCGTGGCGCATCAGTTCGAAATTCGCGCTGTCCAGTAGATGCGCGATGTTGTCCTTCGTGCCGGTATAAAAATTGTCGACGCACAAGACATCGTGTCCTTGAGCGAGCAGGCGTTCGCATAGATGCGAGCCGAGAAACCCCGCACCTCCCGTGACCAGAATGCGCTTGCGAAAGGCTTCCTTCATGGCTGTTCTCTAAAATGATATTTAGCTGCAGACGTGACGCAGCGTGGCTTCCCACTCGGCTGCGAAGCGATCGATATGAAAGCGTTCCAACGCCACCTTGCGTGCACCTTCACCGAGCCGGCGCGCCTCGGCGGGATCGCGTAGAAGGTGTTGCATGGCATCGATCAACTGGTCCGTATCGGTATGGATGAAGCCGCTCTCGCCGTTGCGAATGACGATTGCAAGCTCGGTCGTCGCGAGGCCGACAATAGGCATGCCTATCGTCATCGCCTCGACGATTGCGAGACCGAGGCTCGTCCAGCGAATCGGATTGAAAAAGAAACGGTATTGCGCGCTGAAAGACGCGAGATCGAGATTGCCGATCTCGCCGAGTCCTCCCGCTGCGTGAGCATCCATGCCGACTAGGTCGAGTGGCACACGCCGCGCGGCTTCGGCGAATACATCGTGACCGAGCCTGCGTCCACGCTGCTTCAGATGATTGATGATGACAATGCCGCGTTCTTTCTCGCCGCTATAGCGCACGCTGTCGGGCACCACGACACCATGTTCGATCACCTGCGTCGGCGTCTCGCCGCTGTCCCACATGAGGCGGTTGAAGTGGGTCACATGCACGAGCAGCGTGTCGCGGTCTTGCACCCAATGCCGTTGTTCGAAGGCATTTTCCTGCGGCGGATCATGCTCGATATAGACGCGCGGCAAGCGGCGTTGTGCATTGCTCAAGAGATTCAAGCGGTCGTCGTCCCAATGCGTGCGATGCTGAAAGAGCACGACATCGAAATCTTGCGAAGCCACTTCGTCATAAGGCACTTCGTGGACATTGTCGCCCCACGGCAAGACGCCGACCTTGCCCGCGTAGCCCGGAGGATGGCCGGGCTTCGTGACGAGATAGAAGTCGTGCTTAGCCTGACTCAAGTAGTACATGTAGTTGCCGTGCACGTGCCATGTCAGAACACGCAGGCGTCGGTTATCAGCAGTGAGCATGGATCGGGGCCATATGGAATCGAGGTTCGAGCAGCTGCGCATGTGCGACATCCAGTACCTGTGCAACGCTAATATTCAGCGCGCATGGATGCCCATACGGACAGTCGCGAAACGAGCAGGGACGACAGGAGGGATAATCCGCCAGCACGCGATGACGTTCATGGTCGAGCGGCGCCCAGCGGCGCGTGTCGCTACCTGACGCGATGACGACGCTTTTCGTGCGCATTGCCGCCGCGATATGCGATATGCCGGTGTCGTTGCAGACAACGAGTTGCGCCTTGGCTACGAGCGCGGCGAGGCCGCCTAGCGATGTCTTTCCGGTCAGGTCGATTGCATCGCAGCCTTCCAATGCCCGCGCTATATGCGACGTGATCGGCGCTTCTCCCGCGCTGCCAGTCAATGCGATCTGCCAACCCGCATGGGCAAGCGATAAAGCCATTTGCGCAAAGCGTTCGGCGGGCCAGCGGCGTGAAGGCAGTTGCGAACCCGCATGCACGAGCACGAGTCGCGTGGAATCGAGTTCATAAGCATCGAGCAACCCGGCGCACTCTCGGATGTCTTCGTCGCTCAATGGGATGTCGAGATCGGTATGGCTTGCATCGATACCGAGCGCATCCATCAGCGCGTTATAGCGTGCTATCTCGGGTAGCGTATCGGGCCAGGGAATGAAGACGCCTTCGCGCATCGCTTCATCAGGCTTCAGATAGCCGGCGTTCAAATGCGCGCCCATTCGTTCGACGATATCGTTCGCTACACCGCCGCTGCCATGCAGCTGAATCGCAAGATCGAAGCGGCGCTCCTGCATCGCGCTCCAGAATGACGGCAGACCCGCATCGCTTTCTTCCTGCTCGGGAAAACCGACAGCGCCGGGAAAGGGAACGAGTTCATCGATCAGCGGACGATAGCGCGTCACGAAACTGCTTGCCCACGGTAGCCCTATCAGCACGAGATGCGCACGCGGATGAGCAGCTCGTAACGCGCGCAACGCGGGGACGCAGCAGAGCATATCGCCAAGCTGCAAAGCCCTGAAAATAGCGATGCGTTCGATCATACGAACACCACGCGAAATTTGAAGGCGCCGTATAGCCGCCAGTAGATCGAGAGAAACGGAATCCATAGCGACGTCCACGCCATTTCGAGTACGTGCGATGGCGTAAGCGCTGTCTTCATCAGGCGCTTTACACAGAACCAACCGCTCATGGCGAGCCATGCAATTACGCAGGCAATGGCGAGCGAGTCGAAACGCAGTGCGTAAGCGACGATGGCCGCCACGACCACCGCGAGGATCATGTAATACAACACGGGCGGCGTGCTGCGTATGCGCGTTCTGAACAGCGCAGGATGCTTCTTGTAAAGCAACGCATCGAACTGACTCTTCTTCTGTTGCGACAAGCTCACGCCCCAACGTGCGGGGCGCACGGGGTGCAACACCATCGCATCGTGCGAACGGACGATATGCGCGCCGCTGCGCAGGAGCTGGAATTGCAGATCCGAATCTTCGCGCCACGCAGATGTAAAACGCGCATCGAATCCGCCTATACGGTCCATCGCGGAGCGCTTGACGAAGGTATTGGCCGTTGCGAACTCTGCGCTTGAAAGACCTGCCGCGTCCTGTTCGTAGTCGGTCGGCCGCGCGGGAAGCGGCACGACGATGCGTCCCGACACCGCATCCGCGCCGGCATCGAGCGCGGCGACGCCCGCACTTAGCCACTGCGCATCGGGGATAGTGTCGTCATCGGTGAATGCGATGAAACGTGACTGCGCCGCACGCCATCCCGCGTTGCGAGCACCCGCAGGCCCTTGCGTCGCGGTGACGGGAACATAGCGAATACGCGGACCGCGCTGCTCGGTTGTCTCGCATTCGCGCGCAAGCGCCATGACCTTGGCGCGCGTGGCATCATCGGGACCGTCGTCGCAGACGATGATCTCGTAACGCGATGCGCGCATGTCCTGCGCCATCACCGCGCGCAAGCATCGTTCGAGCATGTCGGGACGACGATAAGTCGGCACGACCACGCTCACGTCGTACGCAAACGATGATGGCGTTACCGCGCTCTCGCTCCTTTCGAAAGCGTCGGCGCCATCGAAGGTAAAGCCGCCGGAAACCGTGCTCATGCGTGTGCTCCAGGTTTTTCGATCAAGAAAGAACCGATGACGAGCGCGTCCAGCGGCGACGTCCAGAAAGATTCCAGCGCATCGCGCGGCGAGTTGACCATCGGTTCGCCACGCGTGTTGAACGACGTGTTGACGAGCACCGGTACGCCCGTGCGTGCCTTGAATGCGGCGAGCAGATCGTAATAGAGCGGATGTTGCGAGCGGTTCACGGTCTGTACGCGCGCCGTGCCATCGATATGCGTCACGGCCGGAATCTTCGGCTTCATCTCTTCGCGCACGTCGAAGACGAAGAGCATGAAAGGCGCCACGCATGCATCGACGAACCAGTCGACCGCATGTTCTTCCATGACCACCGGCGCAACAGGACGGAAGTCTTCACGATCCTTGATCTCGTTGAGCTTCGCTTGCATGGACGGATCGATCGGCGATGCAAGTATCGAACGTGCGCCGAGTGCGCGCGGTCCGAATTCCGTGCGGCCCTGATACCAACCGATCACGCGATTTCGCGCGAGCAGGTCGGCTGTTTCGCCCACGACGTTATCGAGCTTCCGATACGGCGCCTTGGCCCACTTGAGAAACTGTTCGACTTCGTTGTCGTCATAACGCGGGCCGAGATATGCGTGATCCATGCGCCATTTGCGGCTGCGATCGCCTTGCTTCTCTCGTTCGCGATAGTCCGTCCAAAGCGCCGCGCCCAGCGCGGTACCGGCATCGCCAGCCGCAGGTTGCACCCAGATCTCTTCGAACGGGCCACGGTCGCGCAGACGCGCGTTCATCACGCAATTGAGCGCCACGCCGCCTGCCATCGCGAGCTTCGATAAACCAGTTCGCTCGTGCAACCACTTTGCCAATTCGAGCGCCGTGTCTTCGAGCACGACTTGCAACGAGTGCGCGATATCGTAATGATGCTGATCGAGCGGACCGCCGCGTTCACGACGCCGACCGAAGCGTTCTTCCAGGCGCGGGGCATCGACGGTATAAGTGCCGTCATGCCGATATTTCACGATCTCGCGAAACTGGTCCACGTAAGCCGGCTTGCCGAACGAAGCCAGCGCCATGACCTTGTACTCGTCCGAGGAATGCAGAAAGCCCAGATAGTCGGTGACGGTCTCATACAGCAGCCCGAGCGAATGCGGCAGTTCCACCTGTTTGGCGCGCTCGTACTGTCCGTTGACGAATTGCCCGAGACTCGTTGTTACGCCTTCACCGCGTCCGTCCATGGTAAGCACGGCGGTATCTTCGAAGGGCGCAGCGAGAAACGCGCTCGCTTCATGCGACAGATGATGATCGACGTAATGCCAGTCGAACCGCGGCGCGCGTCCGCCGCTTGCGAAACGCTTCTTCAGATGATGCGGCGCGCCATCCACCAATTGACCGCGCGCATTGACGATATAGCTTAAAAAAAGCGGGTCCCAAGGCGATTCGGATGGGTTGCCGCTCGAATGCTCGGACGGCATAAACGGCAACGCAATGCTCGCTTTAGGCTGCCGTGGCATGGCGGAAAGCAGATGCGGGTCGTATGAATAGGCGACATGATCGACATCCGCCAGTTCGATACCAGCCTCTTTGAGGCAATAGTCGATGGCGTCGAAGGGCAATTGCCATGTCGAAAACGGCACCGGACGCTTCGCATGCTTGACGTGCGTGAAGCGTTCGTCTTCCGCTGCCGCAACGACGACACCGTCCTTGATCAGCGCAGCCGCGCTGTCGTGATAGACCGCATTGATTCCGAGGGTGTACATGGAAAGCGAACCTTATGGATGGATCGAGAGAGGGGCGGCAGCGTCTGCGCGGGCATCGCAAATCGACATCACAGCGTCGATTACGTCATCTACGCTCACGCCGAGAAGGCACAAATGATGTCCTTCGGGACAGATGCTGCGATAGCACCATCGGCACGGCACATCGTGATTGAGCACGCTATGCGGCGTCTGCCATGGCGTATGTTGCGGATTGGTGAGTGCATAGAGATCGACTACAGGCGTGCCGACCGCAGAGGCAATATGAACGGGACCGCTATTGTTTGAAACAAGGACGCGTGCGTGCTTCACGAGAGCGGCCAGTTCGCCGAGGTCGAGTGCGCCCGACAGATCGCTGATGCCGCCGTGACCGCCGCTTACCTCGCGACACAATTCCGCTTCGCTTGCCGAGCCCGTGACGACGACTGGCCAGCCCGTGCGCGCGTTGAGCGCTTGCGCGACCTCCGCGAAGCGCTCCGGTGGATAACGACGCGATGCTGCCGTCGCACCTGGATGCATCATGAAAAATGGCGCATGAAGATCGATACCACGTGCATCGAGCTTCTGCGCAAGCGATGCCTCATCGCCGTCGCGAACCGTGAAGCGCATGCGTCTATCATCGGCGCGTGCGCCTACCTGAGCGACCAACGCAAGCTGACGCTCGACCTCGTGACGTGTGCCGTTCTGCGGTTCAGTTTCGGCGACCCAGTCGGTGAGCAAACCGTAGGGATTCTCGCGGCAATGCGCCAACCTTCGAGGGATACCCGCAAGATGACAAAACATTGCGGCAGGCAAAGGATTCTGGCTATAGACCGTGAAGATCACGGCGGCATCGAAGCCGAGCGTTCGAATGCGTTCGAGCATTGCAAGATCGCGACTTGCGTCGATGGGCGTGTCATGCTTGACCCACGGCGCGTCATACTCGATCACGTCGTCGATATCTTCGATGAAGCGCGCGGCCATCGCACCCGAACGCGATGCAAGCAAGCTCAGATGCCGTCCGGGATACGCATGTTTGAGAGCGTGCAGAGCAGGCGTCGTCATCAGCACGTCGCCGAGATTGTCGGTACGTACGCAGAGGATGCGCTTGACGTTCTCGCCCCAGACGCCTTGCGGACGCGACTCCGGTGCGCGCGCGTGAGGCGCGATGGCTACGACAGGGATTCGCTCGCGCTTCACGCTGCAAGCTCCCCATGCCATGCCGCTTCGATCACGCGCGCTGCTTCGTGCATGTCTTTCGCAATGGCGTCGGGCTCGCGCAGTGGGCCACGCTGCCATAACGTCTCGTTGCCATTGTCGATGAGCACGGCGCGGCAACCTGCACGATGACCCGCTTCGACATCGTCGAGTATGTCTCCGACGAACCAGCTACGTGCAAGATCAAGATCGAGGTCACGCGCCGCGTGTTCGATCATGCCGGGCGCTGGCTTGCGGCATTCGCATATTTTCCGGTATTTCGCCACCGTTCCTTGTGGATGATGCGGGCAGAAGTACACGCCAGCGAGTCGCGCGCCTGCGCGCGCCGCAAGTTCATGCAGCGTGCGTTCGACATCGACGAGCGCCGCTTCATCGAACTTGCCAAGCGCCACGCCGCTTTGATTGCTGATAACGACGACCGGTATGTCCATGCGTGCGAAGAGCGCGAGCGCATTAACGGCGCCAGGTGCAAGACGCATCTTCAGCGGGTCGACGTTGTAAGGCACGTCGTCGAGCAAGGTGCCGTCCTTATCCAGAAACACGGCAGGGCGAAGGAGTGTCGGCTTCATGCGGAAGCGCCACCGTAAGCACTGCGCTCATCGAGCACGGTGTTCGAAAATTCCACTTCCGCCACGCGCGCATAGACGCGTTCTAGCGCTTGCGCGACGCCGGTCCATGTGAACATCGAGCGCGCACGTTCCAACCCTGCCGCGCCCATGCTTTCGGCGAGCGCGGGATCGCGCTTGAGCATGGCAAGCGCGGCCGCCAGTGCATGCGGGTCTTTCGGCGGAACGAGCAGGCCAGTCTCTTGATGAGCGACCGAGTAGCGAATGCCGCCCACATCCGCGCCGATTACAGGCGTGCCACAGGCCATGGCCTCGAGCGGGGTAATGCCGAAGGGCTCGTACCAGGGCGTCGTGACGAAGACATCCGCCGCGTTATAAAACTCCTTCAAACGCTGGCGTCCATGACGTCCGAGAAAATTGACGCGGTCTTCCACGCCGCATTCGCGGGCTATTCCGCGCAGTCTGCCGATTTCCGGTGTCGCGATTTCGTTGGCCTCATCCGAGTTGCCGCCGATCACGTAGAGATGCGCGTCTTCGTTCAACTCGCGATTGCACACGCCAATCCCGCGCACGACATTATCGATCCCCTTGCGCGGCACCATGCGCCCGAGTTGCAATGCAATGAACTTGTCCTGCGGCCAGCCGAGCCGCTCGCGCGCTTCATGCTTGTTGATCGGATGAAACTCCGCGCTGTCGAAGCCGCATGGCACGAGGTCGATCCGCTGACGCTCCGCCTGATATAGCGCGATGAGATCGGCAGCATCTTGCGGACATTCGGCGATAACGGAATCCGACTCGCGAACGAGCGCATCTTCTATGTCGAAGCGCTCGTCGGGAAAGCCATCGCCTGCGCCTTGATGAATGCGTCGCACGCGACCGAGCGCGTGGAACGTGGTGACGAGCGGCGTGCCGAGCGCAGCCTTGATTCGCATGCCGACGAGTCCGGACATGAAGAAGTTTGCATGGACCACGTGATAGGGCGTTTCCTCTTTCTCGAAGAACCCGATCATGAAGCGCGCGAATTCGTTCATGAACGGAAGTAATTGCTCCTTGGGCAATTGCACGGGCGGCCCTGCCGGAACATTGATTACGCGAATTCCTTCGAAGCGCGAGACAAGCGGAAGTAAAGAACGATCGCGACGCGTGAACACATCAACTTCATGACCGCTGCGTGCAAGTTGCCGCGCTACGTGCGCGACATAGATGTTTTGTCCGCCGCTATCGACGCCGCCCGCCACTGCGAGTGGAGAAGCGTGTTCACTGATTAGTGCGATCTTCACTGTGCCCGTCCCCATCACGAAGGTCCAAAGTAGGCTCGTCGCGCTTGATCGTGCGAGTCCTTCGGAGTCGTGGAGTTAGAGCATTCGTTGTGCCACTGAAATGGAAATACGCAGAATCGTTTGTTCGTTGTCGGACGAAAGCAATTTCGTTTTGGGTTCGCACACGGCCGAATCCGTGCTGGTGCGCTTCTATATCGCGCTTGCAGTGGATGAGCGGCGCCGGTCGTCATCGCGGACGACGGCGCGCATCAGTAGGACGCTGCGTGCAACCACGCGCCGTTTCGACAACGCCCACGGCAAACCGCGCAACATTGCGAGCGAGTCGCGTAAGAGCGTGCGTTCACGCCGCATGATGAAGAAGGCATTCAGACTTGAACGCAGCGCTTCGGCAAGCGGCAGGCGCAACCATGCGACCCATGCCTCATTCCGCGCAAGGAGACGCCTACGCAGCGCACTATCGCGTATTTCCGATGGATGGTGATGCAGCACGAGCTCATCGGCATAGACGAGCGCATGGCCGCTGCTCAAAATATCGAGTGCTAGAAGCGACTCTTCGCCGCCAATGAAAAGCTTCGGCTCATATCCGCCCATTTCGCGGTAGACGCTTGTGCGGAATACGCTCGCACCCGCCATGAAGCCGATCAGCGCGGGCCCCGGCAGCCCATGCGACCCGAGCGGACTCACGCGCATGCGCTCGCAGGTTTCGTCCGTCGATTCGGCATCCCCGACGACCACGCGAGCGCTTAAAACAGCCACGCGAGGCGACGCATCGAGTATCTGTACTGCGCGCGAAAGCGAGCCAGCTTGCCACCAGGTGTCGTCATCGCAGAAGGCAACGTATTCGGTCCGCACACGCGCCACGCCGAGATTCCGTCCAGCCGCGCCCATGTTTTTGGACGCAATCACGAGATCGACCGAGGGAAATTTTTCTGCAATACGGCGGGCCGTATTATCGGAGGAGGCATTGTCGACCACCACGATACGAACGGGATCGGGCAGGGCGGCAAGTTTTGCGATCGTGCGCAGTACGACATCGGCACGATTATAGGTAAGGACGACAACGCTAAGGCGTACGGACGAGACGTCGTGCGCGCTCATCGGCCATCCTCGCTACGTTCGAGCGTCCAGTAGCGCTCAGGAAGAAAAACGTCGTCATATCCGCCGGGGCCGAAGGCCTTCAGTTGGCTCGTGTAAGCCTGCACGGCGTTCCTCTTCGCTGCACGCGCGCGTTCGGCATCCGCGGGATTCGTCGTGGCGGCTTCATAAGGCGTTGCATCGATGCCGATGCCGTGCAGATCGACGAGACGCCGCTGCACCAGACCGCGCATTCGCCGATATAACCCTTCCTCATAGCCGATGCAGGCGAGCGCGGGATGTTCGAGCCATGCATCGCAAGCGGCAAAGTGCGTGAGCGCATGGTCCGAATGGAATAGGCCGAGTGGAATCAGCAGAAGATCAGGGCGATATTCGCGCACGACATGCAGCAGGGCATCGCGAATCGCCGCGCGCGTCGGTTTTGCCGACTCCGGCGCATGCGGCACATATTGCGAATCGAGAAAGCCGAGATTTTTTGAACGCGCACTTAGCAATCCGAGCGCCCGCTCGTCCTCGTCGATGCGTGTGCGCATCGCTTCGTGAGCGCTACTGAAACCGCAATGCTGGTCCCAGTCCGTCGTCAAATCTTCTTCGGGGCTGCCGGTGAAGACATTGCAGACGATAGTCTCGTTGGATGCAGCGAGCAGGGCGCCGCAACCGAAGACGGCGTCGTCGAGATGTGGCGAGACTAGGAGAACACGGGAGCGCATTTCAGGCATGGGGACAGGTCCACTTGCGAATAACGGGAGCAGCGCCGCAATCGCCGGACCCGCCCGCCCTGCGTTTGCGCCATGTCAGAAGCGCACGCCGATACCCGCTTCGATGATGTCCGAATCGCGGTCATAACGCGTGACCATGCGATTCCATGTCAGACGCGCAAGCCATCGGTCGGAAAACCGATAACTCGCGGATGCCGACACCACTCCCGCGAAACGGCCATCGCCCGTGCGGTTTTGCGGCAAATCGTCGTTCTGCGTGATCGACAGATAAGGACCCGCGCCCACGCCGAGCGTGAGTCTGTCGTTGAAGAATGCGCGCGTGGCCCAAAGCTGTGCCGCAATGCCATCGCGACGCGACTGCACGTGACCGCCTTCGTGAAGATACGACGCGGTGAAGTCGACGTAATGCCACAGTCCGCGCCTGTACTCAACGCTCTCCGAGAGATTCGATTCCGAGTCCAGACTGTTGAGGATCGTGCGCCCGAGCATGACCGTAACTTCGTTGCTGGTAACGTTCGTGCTGCGCGACGGCGCGTAGGCGCGCGGACCGCGACCATCCGGCGCGTCGAGCTGGTAGCCGATACCGAACAGAAGCGCGGTCGTGTCCGGACCGCCGAACGCCTGCACGCGGTTGAGCTTCATCTCCGCGATCCACCGGTTATCGAAGTAGTACGCGGCGCGCAACGTGAACATGCCGCCCCAACCGTGCGAATTCGAATAGCCGCTGCCGGCTTCCGCTTGGCTCGTATCGAAGTAACGGTAGGGACCGGCGCCCGCGGAAAGTTCGAGCCGGTTGTTCCAGAGCGGCAAACGGCCCCACAACTGCACGGCCTGACCATCGCGATGATGATCGGGAATGTGGCCTTCGTTGAGCCACGAAAAACTCCAGGCCGCATAGCGTCCAAGGCCTTCCCGATAGTTCGCTTCCCATGAATAGCTGTTCTGGCTGCTGCTCTTGAGCGGCCCGGCGAGCACCGAAAATTCCTGAGCTTGTGCGCTTGTGACCGTGCCCGCAAGGGCAGCGCCAGCAATCGTCCAGGCAGCTAACTTGCGAGATCGTCTTTTGATCGAAGTAGTAGTCATCAGGTGGAGTTAAATGCGCATTGTTTGCATTGGCAGCATAGCGGCTATAAGCGGCTTTTGCCCAGATGACGCTTTACCGAATGTTCTTGCATTGAGTCGATGGCTCGACGCGGTGCCTTTGGAAGCTGTCCTCGGCACTGTAAAACGTTTGCGGAGGCGAATTCACGCGCGCTGCGGGCTTCCGAACATTGTAGTGAGCAATGATTCAAGCGTCGTCGCGCTAGCGCCTCTGAAACCGATATGACCATCTGGACGCAGGGCCCAGATCATGCCGCTGCGCGCGCCCAAAAAAGCCGCGAATTCACCCGCCGCATCTGCGAGTACGGCGTACATCTCGCTGCATTCAGGCGAGTTTCCCGCCGTAATCAGCACCGCATTGCCTGCGTCACCCAGCATATCGCGCCACGCTTGAAACGCTGCGTCGAACGATTCGCGTGAGTCGCCGTTAATGTCGCGATCCAGATACCCGATGAGCGTATGCCGCCCGCGACCGATATGGTCGCGCAGGCGCACGGCATGCCCGACGAACGCTTCAGCGAGCCCGCCGCATTCCGGTACGCGATCCCCAGGCGCGGGTAGGCCGGGCGCAATCTGCGCGTTGATCTCGTCGTTTGCATCCGCCACGATTGCACTGCCGCGATATCCGACGAGCAACTGTGTTTCGCGCATCGCGGGCCGCACTTCGCCATGCACGAGCACGGTGTTCAAGGCGCGGCTCGTTGCTTCGACCACATCCAGTCCGACCGGCCGACGTTCGGCTTCGTAGCTCGACAACAGTGCTTCGTTCGCGATACCGCGCGCCACGAGCGCGAGTTTCCACGCGAGATTGTGCGCATCCTGCAAGCCTGTATTCATGCCCTGGCCACCAACGGGCGGATGAATGTGCGCGGCATCGCCCGCAAGGAACACGCGTCCGCTCGTGTACTTTTGCGCAATGCGATGACTCACGCGGTACACGGACGACCACCGCATCGACGAAAGCCTCGTTCCCGGCGGAAGTAACGGCAGCATGATGCGTTCTACGTCGGCGAACGCGGGCGCGGTTTCATTGACGAGGCGCGCGGCATCGTCGTCGCCGAGGATCATGGAGAGGCGATAACGGCGGGCCGAACCGCGCACCGGTAGCGCGGCAATCGTCGTCGCACCACGAACGCCTTCCACTGCGGACAGGTTGAAACGCAGCATCGGTCCGCGCTGAACGTGCCAGTCGACATCGAGATCGGCGAGCATGAACGTCTGCGGATACTGCCCGCCTTCGAACGGTACGTTCAGATGATGCCGCACGGTGCTGCGTGCGCCGTCGCAACCGACCAGCCACCGGCAGCGGATTTCACGCATGGTGCCGTCGGCGTCTTGCATGCGAGCGAGGACGCTGTCGCCGGTATCGTCGAAATCGACGAGGGTTGTCCCGTAGTGCACGTGCCCGCCCATACGCGCGAATGCCGCTTCCAGAATGCGCTCGGTTTCATATTGCGCGAGTGAGAGTGCGCCATAAGGCAGGCCCTCGCGCGGCACTTCGACGCTGAAGGCTAGCGTGCCGTCTTTAAAAGTATCGGCGCCAGTGAGCCAGACACCCGCATCGATGGCTTCACGTGCGACGCCCAGATCGTCGAAGACTTCGAGCGTGCGCGCGGTCACGCCCAGCGCCTTTACGAAGAACGCGCGGTTGGCGCGCGCGTCGATCACTCGTGCGTCGATGCCGTCGCGGCGCAGTTCGGTTGCAAGGAGGAGACCGACAGGTCCCGCGCCGGCGATAAGAACGTCGATGGTATCGGGCATGGCGAGCGTTCTCCTGAGCGTTCAGCCGAGGTCGTTTTGCGAGGATAACCGTGCATGCGTCGCCGCGGCTAGTGATTTATGGCGCATGAAAGGAGGGCATGTATTCGCACGCGTCCTACACTTTATTTGAAGCACGCGGCTCGCTCAATAATTTGCAATTTCGACCCGACGGTTGGCTATGCTCATGCCTTCATTTTCATTTACCTGGTTTAGCAATCATGGTCACGCTGGTCAGTTGTTTCTTCGATCGTAACGCTCACGAATCGCTCGTCAATCACGCGGAATATTGCCGTCGCGCGGGTGCTCGTCACCGCTTCGAGCCGGTCGCGGCGGGAGCTGCATCGCTTGAACTGAGGATCGTTTATAAATATCAGTTGCTGTGCGATCTCATGGTCCGCGCAGCCGATAACGAGCTCTTGATCTTCGCTACCGAGAACGCGCTCTTCCTGCGCTTCAACGATTTCGAATCGATGATGGTTGGACGCGATGCCCTCGTGACGACAGGCCATTTCGGCATCAACAGCGAGATAGTGGTGCTGAGAAATACCGAAGGCAATCGCGTCATTGCAAGGAGCATGGCCGCGAAGGCTCGGGCGTATTACGACTATGGCCAGTTCGTCACGGAAGATCAGTTGCTCGAAGCGCTGCCCGTACAGAGCGAAGCCGATAGCGTCAACGAAAGATTCCCGATCGTCTCGGCGTGTTCGACTCAGTTTCCCGAGTTGAACGCTTCCCCGATCGTGGCGTTGTCGCTTGTCTTCACCCCGCGCCTTTATAGCAAGTACGGGCCGCGCTGGGGAACGACGCTCGCTCGGCATGTGAACGCGTGTCACGCTAGCGCACAGCGGTTCTTCGAAATAGCGCCGCCCGAAGGCGTGTCGTCTGAAGCGCTGTCGGTCTATCAGCCAGGCCAGCGTATCGCCGTGGTCATGCTGTACACACCGAACATAGCGAATTACGCATGTTTTGGCGAAGCGAGCCTGCGTGATTACTGCGAACAGCACGGCTACACCTTGTACATGCATCGCGAGGTGCCGGCCGACTTTGCTCGTGAAGCGTGTGGCAACTGGGCCAAGCCATTTCTGCTCAGCAAGTACTTGCCGCATCACGACTGGGTCTTCTGGATCGATGCCGATATTCTCGCGACCAATCGCACCGTCAAGCTCGAAGACTTCATGGAAGGACGCGAGCGCGTGCTGAGCGCGGATATCGCCGGATGGCCTTTCAACTCCGGCGTCATGGGCTTTCGCAATACCGAAGTCAACGCGCGCGTGCTGCAGGGCACGCTCGACCGTATTCGCGGGCTGGACGATCTAAGCTGGACCTTTTCCAATCATGGCGATCAGGCGCACTTCATGTTCGAACTGGAAGCGAACGGCGTCTTGCCAGCGCGGGAATCGACCGAACTGGTCAGTTTCCGTGAACTGAATACGCCTTGGTATTACGCAGACCAGAACACGTTCCTCTGCCATTTTCATGGCATCGGCAGCGAGTTGCGGATGCTGTTCATGTCCATGAAGGGCGTGCCCGAAGGCGGGTTCGACTGAAGTCTTTCGCGCACTTCAAGCGGGAGCCGCGCACCAACTTGAACGCTGCGCGAACCATGTTGGGACGTGATCAGTCCTCTTGCATGAGACACCAAACCACGCACGAAGCCCCATGGATAAAGGCTTTTGAGCGTCATGGCCTTGACTGGCACAGATGCTGCAAAGTGACGTTCAACTTGTATTCAAGATTGAACTCATGTCCCACGACCCGCTTTCAGGCGTGTACGCGCTTATCGAATCGTATAGGCAAGGCAGCACTGATCCAATCGCCATGATCGAAGAAGTGCTGCGCAGGCTCGATGCAAGCAACCGGCCCGAAGCCTGGCTGCTGCGCGTGCCTCAGGCCGACCTTCGTGCGCGCGCCGCGAGCCTTGCGCATGAACTCGCCGAAGAGGGCGGCGCGATCTTCGCGCGCAAGCCGCTTCTCGGCGTGCCCTTCGCGGTGAAGGACAACATCGACGTGGCAGGCTTGACCACCACCGCCGCGTGCCCCGCATTTGCCTATACGCCGCAAGAGACGGCGTTCGCCGTGCAGCGTTTGCTCGATGCGGGCGCGGTGCTTATCGGCAAGACCAATCTCGATCAGTTTGCAACGGGCCTCGTCGGTACGCGTTCGCCTTTCGGCGCGGTACGTCAGGTCGATCACGACGCATACGTCTCGGGCGGATCGAGCTCGGGTTCGGCGATAGCGGTCGCGGCGGGGATCGTCGCGTTCTCGCTTGGAACCGATACAGCGGGCTCCGGCCGTGTGCCAGCAGGCTTTAACGGTCTCGTTGGACTTAAGCCGACGCTGGGTCTCGTCAGCAAGCGCGGCGTGGTGCCCGCATGCAAGAGCCTCGATACGATCTCGATCTTCGCGCATGACGTAGCCGACGCCTGGCACGTCCTCTCGACGATGGCCGCGTTCGACGCAGCCGATGGCTATTCGCGCCGCATTCCTTCCTTGCCGGTTTTGCCGCTTGCGCCGCAAGCCTTGCGCGTCGCCATTCCCGACACGCTGGAATTCTTCGGCGATACCGTTGCCGCCGATGCCTTCGCCGCGACACTCGAAAAGCTCGCGCTCAAGCCGTCGACGTTCGCCTTTGCGCCAATGCAGCAAGTCGCTGCGCTGCTTTACGACGGTCCGTGGGTCGCCGAACGGCGCGCCGCGTTAGGCGACTTCTTCGAGACGAATCACGACGATATCGACCCGGTGGTCGCAAAGGTGATCGGCAAGGCCGACAACTTCAGCGCCGCCGATGCCTTCGACGGCCAGTATGAACTTGCACGCTTGAAGCGCCACGCCGAAGCGCTCTTCGAAAGCGTGGACGTGTTGATCGTGCCGACCACGCCGACGCATCCAACCATCGATGAAGTGCGCACGAACCCTATCGAAGTGAATAGCCGTCTCGGGCTTTACACGAACTTCGTCAACCTGCTCGATCTGTGCGCGCTCGCGGTGCCGGGCATCCCGCGCGCCGATGGCTTGCCCGCCGGCATCACGCTGATCGCGCCCGCTGGCGCTGATCAGCGGCTCGCCATGCTCGGTGCGCAGTTCGAAGGCATGCAGAAGCAAGATGCCGTTGCAGCGAAGCCATTGCCGTTCAACGAGCCGACCGTGCAGCTTGCGGTGGTTGGCGCGCATCTACGCGGCATGCCGCTCGAATGGCAGATGCGCAAGGCCGGCGCGCGCTTCGTCGAAGCGACGACGACCTCGGCTAACTATCAGCTATTCGCGCTTGCGAACACGCAGCCGCCGAAGCCGGGCCTCGTGCGCGCGAATTCTGCGGGGCAAGCCGGGCAAGCCATTGCCATCGAAATATGGGACATGCCCGTGCGCACCTTCGGCGCGTTCGTCGAAGCGATTCCGGCGCCGCTTGGCATTGGCAGCATCGAGACGGCGGATGGCCGCATCGTCAAAGGCTTCATCTGCGAACCGCTTGCCGTCACTGCCGAAAGCGGCGCGCGCGACATCACGCGTTTTTGCGGCTGGCGCGCCTGGCTCGACAGTCAAACCTCCAACGACCCAACCACACAGGAATTGAGACCATGACCAACCGCCGTGAGTTCATCAAGGGCGCGGGCGCGCTCGCGCTCGGCAGTGCATTGCCGTTCGATCTGGCGTTTGGCGCGAGCAATCTCACGGTCGGCGTGATCTACGTCGGCGCGCGCGGCGACTATGGCTACAACCAGGCGCAGGCGCAAGCCGCCGCAGTCATCAAGAAGCTACCCAACGTGAAAGTGGTCGAGGAAGAGAACGTGCCCGAAACCGTGGCCGTGCAAAAGACCATGGAAGCGATGATCGAGCAGGACGGCGCCACGCTCATCTTCGCGACCTCGTTCGGTTATTTCGATCCGCACGTCCTGAAGATGGCCGCGAAGTATCCGAAGGTGCGCTTCGCGCATTGCGGCGGATTGTGGAAGCAAGGCAACCCTTCGAATATCGCGAGCTACTTCGGTTATATCGACGAATGTCAGTATCTGAACGGCGTCGTCGCGGGTCATATGAGCAAGAGCAAGAAGCTCGGCTTCGTCGCGGCCAAGCCCATTCCGCAGGTGCTGCGCAACATCAATGCGTTCACGCTGGGCGCGCAATCGGTCGATCCGGCCATCACGACGAACGTGATCTTCACCGGCGACTGGTCGATGCCCGTCAAGGAAGCCGAAGCGACCAACAGTCTCATCGATCAAGGCTGCGATGTGCTTACGTGTCACGTCGATGGTCCCAAGGTCGTCATTGAAACAGCGGAGAAGCGCGGTGCGATGAGTTGCGGCTATCACGCGAGCCAGGCCGCGCTCGCGCCGAAGGGTTATCTCACGGGCGCGGAATGGGACTGGGCGACGCCCTATAAGGAACTCGTCACGGATGCGCAAAGCGGCAAGCCGCAGCCCAACATTCTGCGCGGCGGCCTCAAGGAAGGCTTCGTGAAGATGTCGCCATACGGCGCGAAGGTCACGGCCGATGCGAAGACCAATGCAGACGCCATCAAGACGAAGATGGTCGCGGGCGACTACGCCATCTTCAAGGGGCCGATGAAGGACAACAAGGGCGGCACGGCAATCGCGGCGGGCACGAGTCATCCGCAGACGGACATCGCGCTCGAGAGCATGAACTATCTCGTGGCGGGTGTGGTGGGGCAAATCTAATTATCTGCAATCGATAGGAGCCGCGGATGTCCACTGTGATCGGTTCGAATTCAGGCGCGCTCGGTCCACGGCTCCTGCTCGGCGTCTTGCCCGCGCTGCCCACGTTGTGCGCGCTCGTCGGCACGCTGGTGCTGTTCTCGCTCTTTCTGCTGGTGCAGGGACAGCCTGCGCTGGATGCGCTCGGGCTCATCGTGCAAGGCGCATTCGGTTCGTCGTTTGCATGGCAGAGCACGTTGCTGCGCGCGGCGCCGCTCATGCTGACCGCGTTGTGTGTCGCGTTGCCGGCTCAAGTCGGTTTGATCGTGATTGGTGGCGAAGGCGCGCTGGCGCTCGGCGGTCTCGGCGCGGCCATCGTGCCGTCCATCGTTCCTGCATCGTTGCCGTGGTTCGTCGCCACGCCGCTGATGGCGGTCGCCGGAATGCTCGCGGGCGCGCTTTGGATCGGTGCCATCGGCGCGATGCGGCAATGGCGCGGCGTCAACGAGACCATCAGCAGCCTTTTGATGTCGTATATCGCCATCGCGCTCTTCAAGCATCTCGTCGAAGGCCCGTTGCGCGATCCGGCAAGCCTCAACAAGCCCTCCACGCCTCCCGTTCCCGATGCCTTGATGATCGGCTCGCTGCCCGGCCTCGACGTCCACTGGGGCTTGCTATGGGGCGCGCTGGCATGTGTGGCCGCGTGGGTCTTCGTGCGCCAGAGCACCAAGGGCTTCGCGATGCGTGTGGCAGGCGGCAATCATCACGCGGCGCGTCTGGTCGGTTTGCCGGTGACGAGGCTCGCGCTCACGGCTTGCATGCTCGGCGGCGCGGCGGCGGGACTCGCGGGCATGTTCGAAGTCGCGGCCGTGCAGGGCAGCGCGAATGCGTCGCTGCTCGCGGGTTATGGCTATGCGGGCATTCTCGTGGCCTTCGCCGCGCGTCAGAATCCGCTCGCGATCATCCTGTGCGCGGTGCTCGTCGGCGGGATCGAAGCAAGCGGCAGTTTGCTGCAACGGCGCCTCGGCCTGCCCGATGCCACCACGCTCGTTCTACAAGGTCTGTTGTTCGCCAACCTACTCGCGTGGGAAGCGCTCGGCGGCAGGATTGGCGCGTGGCGCGTGAAGTTGCAGGCAGCGGCGCTCGCGCGTTCCACGGTTCGACTGGAGGGGACTCATGCCTGATGCTCAATCGCCCGCTGTCGTGCTGTTGCTCTCGCTGTTCGCGGGCGCCATTCGCGTGAGCACGCCTTATCTTTTCGTGAGTATCGGCGAATGTCTGACCGAGAAGGGCGGGCGCGTCAATCTCGGGCTCGAAGGCATTCTCGTCTCCGGCGCGATGACGGGCTACGCGGCGGCTTATCTGTCGGGCTCACCGTGGATCGGCGTGCTTGCGGCAGCGGCCACGGGCTTCGTGCTCGGTTGCCTGCATGGTCTCGTCTGCTCGTTGCCGCGCGTGTCGGATATCGCGTTCGGCATTGCGTTGATGCTTGCGGGCACCGGCCTCGCGTTCTATCTCGGCAAGCCCTTCATCGAACCGCAAGCGCCGATGCTGCCTTCCATCGATCTCGGCGGCTGGAGCGCATCCGCGCAATTGCATAACGCGCTGCATATCAATCCGCTCTTCGTGATCGGTGTTTTGCTCGCGTTCGCGTTGCAATGGGGCTTGCGTCATACGCGCTGGGGCATGGCCCTGCGGCTCGTCGGCGAGAACGCGGAAAGTGCGCGCGCCATGGGCTATCCGATCACGCGTGTGCGTATCGTTGCCACGGCCGTGGGCGGCTTGCTGGCGGGCGTGGGCGGCGCGTATCTGTCGCTCGTCTATCCCGGCAGCTGGAACGAAGGCCTGTCGAGCGGCCAGGGTCTCATGGCCGTCGCGCTCGTGATCTTCGCGCGCTGGCAGCCGCTGCGCTGCCTGTGGGCCGCGCTCATCTTCGGCGCGGCAGGCGCGCTCGGTCCCGCGTTGCAGGCCATAGGCGTGACGAGCGGCTATTACCTCTACAACGCAGCGCCCTATGTCCTCACGCTCGCGATCATGGTCATCAACTGCCGTCCCGACCGTACCCTTGCCGGCGCGCCCGGCGAACTGAGCCTCACACGCTGATGTCATCTTCCGGAGAAACGCTCATGACCCGCTTCATCGAGGCTCGTCCCTATCCGTGGCCCTACGACGGCAACCTGCGCGCCGATAACACCGCGCTCATCATCATCGACATGCAGACGGACTTCTGCGGCATCGGCGGCTATGTCGACAAGATGGGCTACGACCTGTCGCTCACGCGCGCGCCTATCGAGCCGATTAGGAACGTGCTCAAGCTCATGCGCGAACAGGGCTTCACGATCATTCATACGCGAGAGGGGCATCGGCCGGATTTGTCGGATCTGCCTGCCAACAAGCGCTGGCGCAGCCGGCAAGTAGGCACGGGTGGCGTGGGTATCGGCGACGACGGTCCTTGCGGCAAGATCCTCGTGCGCGGCGAACCGGGCTGGGAAATCATCGAAGAACTCGCGCCAGTGGCGGGCGAAATCGTCATCGACAAGCCGGGCAAGGGCTCGTTCTGCGCCACCGATCTCGAACTCATCCTGCGCACGCGCGGCATCGTGAATCTCGTGCTCACGGGCATCACCACCGACGTGTGCGTGCATACGACGATGCGCGAGGCCAACGACCGCGGCTTCGAATGCACGCTGCTCGCCGATTGCTGCGGCGCCACCGACAAGAGCAATCACGACGCCGCGCTCAACATGGTGCTCATGCAGGGCGGCGTGTTCGGCACGGTATCGGACTCGGCGTCGATGCTCGCCACGCTCGGACGCTAACGCCATGACGCCCGCTCGCCAAGCTCTGGGAGTCGAAGTGGTCGGTGCGACCAAGCGTTTTGGCGCGTTTACCGCGCTCGACGATGTCACGCTAAAAGTGCGACCCGGCACCGTACATGCGCTGCTCGGCGAGAACGGCGCGGGCAAGAGCACGCTCGTGAAGGGACTCGTGGGATACGGCGTGCTCGATCAAGGCGAGATCATCGCGGATAGCCGTCAAGTGAAGATCGCTTCGCCCCGCGACGCGCAGGCGCTTGGCATCGGCATGGTGTATCAGCATTTCACGCTGGCAGCGGGGCTTTCCGTTGAAGAGAATCTACTGCTCGCGCGGGGCCGATTGTCGTGGAAGATCGACTGGCCGAAGGAACGCGCCGCGCTCGATGCCTTCATGCGCGGCATGCCGTTTCGTCTTGCGCTCGATACGCCCGTCGCGAGTCTTGCCGCTGGTGAAAAGCAGAAGCTGGAGATACTCAAGCAACTCTATTTGCAGCAACGCTTCCTGATTCTCGACGAACCCACTTCGGTACTCACGCCGCAAGAAGCCGACGAAGTGCTGGGGTTGATGCGCGATCTTGCTTCGAGCGGCGCGTTGACGGTCCTCATGATCACGCACAAGTTCCGTGAGGTGATGTCTTATGCCGATGACGTCACCGTGCTGCGCAAAGGCAAACTCGTCGGAACGAGCCGAGTGGCGGACACGAATCGCGACAGCCTTGCCGCGATGATGATGGGCGGCGACGCGCCTCATGCCGCAACGGATGTCGAGCGTCCACCGCGCAAGCCGCTCGCTGTCGATGCACCCGTGCGTCTCGCGTTGTCCGGCCTATGCGTCGTGGATGATCGCGGACATATGGCCGTGCGTGAAGTGTCGCTTGCGGTGAAGTCGGGCGAGATACTCGGCATTGCAGGCGTGTCGGGCAATGGACAGAAGGAACTGATCGAAGCGCTCGTCGGCCAGCGCCGTGTGCATGCAGGCGAGATGCGCATGCATGGCGAACCCTACACGGCGACACGCGACGAGATGACCCGTCTGCGCGTTTTTGCGTTACCCGAAGAGCCGCTGCGCAATGCATGCGTGGCGGGCATGAGTATCGCGGAGAATCTTGCGCTGCGCGATTTCGATCGCGCGCCGATGAAGCAAGGCGGCTGGCGTCTGGACCGCCGTGCTATGCGTGAACGCGCGGAACGCTTAATTGCCGACTTCAACGTGCGCCCGCCCGTGCCCGCGCGCGCCATCGGCACGTTGTCGGGCGGCAATGTGCAACGCGCGGTGCTGGCACGTGAACTGGGGCAAGCGGTGGATGTGCTGATCGTCGCGAATCCCGTGTTCGGGCTGGACTTCGCATCGGTCGCGGATATCCATGCGCGCATTCTCGCCGCGCGCGACACGGGCGCCGCCGTGCTGCTCGTGAGCGAAGACCTCGATGAACTGCTGGAACTCGCGGATCGCATCGCGGTGATCGCCGAAGGGCGGCTCGTGCACGAAAGCGCCGCGAGCACCGCGGATCGCGTCACGCTGGGGCGGCACATGGCCGGTCACGGTGACAGCATGGATAGCGGTGCGGCCGAACCCGTCACCGCGCATGCGTGAACAACAAGGAGCGTAACGAATGAGTTCGAGCGGACTGGGCGGTCTCAACAAATCGCCGCAAGGAATGGTGATAGGTCTCGTGCAATTGCAGAATCCCGACGTTGCCACGCCCGCGGATCTTGCGGCGCAGACGCGGCGTATCGTCGAGATGGTTGGCAAGGCGCGGCGCAACAATCCGGCGATGGACCTCGTCGTGTTCCCCGAATACGCGCTGCACGGCCTCTCGATGCGTATCGACGACGACATCATGTGCGATCTCGATGGTCCAGAGGTGCGGGCTTTCAAGGACGCGTGCATCGAACATCGCATATGGGGCTGCTTTTCGATCATGGAGCGCAATCGCGGAGGCAATCCTTATAACAGCGGTATCGTTATCGACGAACAAGGCGAGATCAAGCTCTATTACCGCAAGCTGCATCCGTGGGTTCCGGTCGAACCGTGGGAACCGGGCAATGTAGGCGTGCCGGTTTGCATCGGACCGAACGGTGCGAAACTTTCCCTGATCATCTGCCATGACGGCATGTTTCCAGAGATGGCGCGCGAGGCCGCGTATAAGGGCGCTGAAATCATTCTGCGCACGGCGGGCTACACCGCGCCCATTCGCCACGCATGGCGCATCACGAATCAATCGAACGCATTTCAGAACCTCGCGCAAACGGCAAGCGTTTGTCTCTGCGGTACGGATGGTTCGTTCGATTCCATGGGCGAAGGCATGTTCTGCGACTTCGACGGCACCATCATGGTCGAGGGCAGTCATCGGCCGGATGAGATCATCACTTGCGAAATGCGCCCGGACCTCGTTCGCGAAGCGCGCGTGCATTGGGGCGTGGAAAACAACATCTACCAGTTCGGGCATCGCGGTTATGTCGCCGTGAAAGGCGGTGCGCGCGATTGTCCCTACACGTTCATGCAGGACATGGTGCGCGGCGAATATCATCTGCCGTGGGAAGACGAAGTGAAGATCACGGACGGTCAATCGTGCGGTTTTCCCGCACCCGCACGCCATTACAAGGGCTGACCACATGCCGACCTTGAACGGCGCAAAGCCGTCCCCTTACACGTTCGAAGCGAACACGACCGCGCTCGTCGTCATCGACATGCAACGCGATTTCATCGAGCCCGGTGGCTTCGGGGAAGCGTTGGGCAACGACGTGTCGCTGCTGTCGTCCATCGTGCCGACGGTGCAGCGTCTTATTGAACATGCGCGCGAACAAGGCTGGTCTGTGGTGCATACGCGCGAATCGCATGCCGCCGATCTGTCGGATTGCCCGCCCGCGAAGCGCTTGCGCGGAGCGCCGCAGGCACGTATCGGCGATGAAGGACCGATGGGACGCATCCTCGTGCGCGGCGAGCCGGGCAACGCGATCATCGATGCACTCGCGCCCGTCGAAGGCGAGCTCGTCATCGACAAGCCGGGCAAGGGCGCCTTCTACGCGACGCGCCTCGCCGAAGAACTCGCAGAGCGTTCGGTCACGCATCTCGTGTTCGCGGGCGTGACGACCGAAGTCTGCGTACAGACCAGCATGCGCGAGGCCAATGACCGCGGCTATGAATGTCTTCTTATCGAAGACGCGACCGCGAGCTACATTCCCGCGTTCAAGGACGCGACCATCGACATGATTCGTTCGCAAGGCGGCATCGTGGGCTGGACTGCGACGCTCGCCGACTTAACGGAGAACCGAGCATGACGATTGCGGTGAATCGCGCCGACGTGGTTGCGGAAGTAAGCGCCGCGTTCGTCGCATACGAACGTGCGCTCGTCGATAACGATGTCGAGACCATGAACATGCTCTTCTGGAATGCGCCCGAGACGGTGCGTTACGGTATAGCCGAAGTTCAGCACGGCGGCGAAGCGATTCGCGCGTGGCGTGAAGCGGCCGCGCCGGTGCCGCCATCGCGACGGCTGCATGGCACGGTGGTGACGGCTTTCGGTGATGACCTCGCGACCGTGAGTACCGAATTCACGAGCGACGTCACGCCCTTGCTCGGTCGCCAGATGCAAACGTGGGCGCGGCTGGGCGACGCATCGTCCGCGTTCAACGGATGGATCATCGTGGCGGCGCATGTCAGCCTCATCGACGCGCCGTAAAAGGGCGATAATCGTTGCATCATGATGGAGACACGGCATCGGCTCGCTTAAAACTCGCGGAACCGCAGCGCTCGCATTCGAGGCACCGGACGCGACGCTCACGCGGACTGTCCAGAGCGCCAACCCGCTAGCGGAACAGGTGTACCAGCTTCTCAAGCAGGACATCTTCAATTTCCGGCTATTCCCGGGCGATCGCTTTTCGGAGACCGACATCGCGCAACATTACGGCGTGTCGCGCACACCCATGCGCGACGCGCTGTTCCGCCTGCTGCGCGAAGGTTATCTCGAAGTTGGTTTCCGGCGTGGCTGGAAAGTGTCGGACATCAACTTCGACCAGCTCGACCAGTTGTATGACTTGCGTATCGTTCTCGAAGTCGCTTCGCTCGACAAGCTCGGTAATACGCCGCCGCCTTATCCTCATATCGATGCACTCAAGGAAGTGTGGTGCGTCTCGCCCGAAGCGCGCGAAAGCGATCCCGTCGCCATGTTCAACATGGACGAGAATTTTCATCGCGGCATTGTAAGCGCGACGGGCAACGCGGAAATCCTGCGCGTGCACGACGAAGTGACGGAGCGGATCAGGATCGTGCGGCGGCTGGACTTTCTGAAGGCACACCGCACCAGCGCGACTTACGAAGAACACTCGACCATGCTGAATTACATCGATCGCGGCAGACATGGCGAAGCCGCTATGCTGCTGCGCGCGCACATCACGCAGAGCAAGCTCGAAGTGCGCAAGATCACTGTGTCGATGCTGTCCGAGGCGCGTGACCGCAAGCTGCCCTTCGTGAACTGAACTAACCTCAAGAAGTCATTCGATCTCACGGAAACGGCCAATGACGAAGGTGGTGCTGAAGACGGCCGCCCAAGCGCCTACTGGTATCGCGGGCCTGACGTTTGCTGTATTTTCATGCCGACGTTTTTGAAAGGAGCTCGACATGACATCCGTTCCCCGCGCAACTGCCGACGACATGGACGAACCGCAGGGTAAGCCCGCGAGCCCCAGCACCACACAGACGGACGTCGACACGGCAGAGAAGCAAAAGCACGAGGACAGCGAGAACGCACTGCCCTCGTCACAGGACAAAAATCCTGTGCCGCCCGACTCGACGCGCTGATCATGCGCCAGCAGGCGTGAGTGCTTGATCCGCTGTTTCGTCCGGCGCAAGCTTGTAGGCAACACTTCGCGCACGCACCCGCCGCGCGAGCTTCGCACTTTGGCGCTTACGCACCAGCGTGCGCGCCGCGCGTGCCAAGGCAAGATCGATTGCGCCTCGCCAGTCACGCGCTATCGATGTTGCCACCACGGTATTGCTCCGGTCTATCTGCACTTCCACCTGACAGCGCTTGTCGACGCCGCCACGCGGGCCGTTGATATCGGAGAGACTGACGGTGGCCTTCGAAATCAGCCATGCAAGCCGGCGAAACACGAACTCACTGCGCGTCTTGGCGAGCTCGTGCATGGCGATAGCTTCAGGTTCACGCGATTTGAAAAGGACCTTCATGTATGCCTCCTCGTTGGATGTGAACCAGCGTAAGGTTTGGCAAGCGTATGAAAAAGCAGGGTGAGCAGAACTCAAACTTCGAAAAAACGAAGTTGCGTTAGTCTAGGAAGCTGCCCGAGCCAGCACTTCCTGAGTCAAAGGATGATGCCTTCCACGTCGCGACACGATCGCGTAAATCTCTTCTTTCACTTCCTCGGAACGGCCTAGCCAGCGAAGACCGCGTAACAACGGCGTCTCGCCCGCACCGAATTCGGCCAGCGGAAACACGCCGAGCCCACGCGCACCGAACACGGCCATCAAGGCGCTATCCTCGAATTCGCCGACAATGCGCGGCACGATACGCTCCGTCTCCAGCCATCTGTCCAGACGCGCCCGCAACGACGAGTGTCCGGTTGGCAAAAGCATGGGCAATGCGGCGAGGCTGCCGGGAAATTGATCGACCGCGCTCTTGCGCACGACAGACGCCGGCCCATACCAGTCAACGGGCGAGGCGATCAACCGCTCGCTCGTCAAACGCAGATTGTGATTGTGCGGTGCAGGCTGGCTTGCAAGCACAAGATCCAGCCGATGCAGCGCAAGCTCGCCGAGCAGTTCGTCGGTCTCGCCTTCGTGACACAAGAGACGCAGCGCCGGATTGCCGAGTACGGGTTCGAGCAGCGCATGCGCCGCCAGCTTGGATATGCCATCCGACAAACCCACGGCAAGCCGCGCAAGCTTTCCGCTTGCGGCCTCGCGCACTTCGTCCGCAATATGCTGACCAATCTGAAAAATTTCCTCGGCGCGAGCGTAGGCCGCGTGGCCGGCTTCGGTCATCGTCACGCCGCGTCCCGATGGCTTCAGCAACTGATGACCGAGCGATTTCTCGAGTTCGCGCACTTGTGCGCTGATGGTCTGCACGGCCATGTCGAGCCGTTCCGCCGCGCGTGCAAAACCGCCTTCCTTGACCACGACCCAGAAGTAATGCAGATGTCGATAGTTGAGCATGCGAGTAATGCCTCCATCCATGTGTTCGAAAAAACCGAAGTATGGATTCGATTATCACTGATTTTTCCGATCACGTATTTTCGCCATCATCGGGGCTCGGTCACCTATCGACAACAATATCCCACTGCTCATGGAATACCTTCTCGCGCTCGCTACCGACCCCGCCGTCTGGGCCGCACTCGTCACGCTCATCGTGATGGAAGTGGTGCTCGGCATCGACAATCTGGTCTTCATTTCGATACTCAGCAACAAGCTGCCCGAAGCGCAGCGCGCACGCACGCAGCGTCTCGGCATCATGCTTGCGCTCGTCATGCGGCTCGTCTTGCTCGGCACGGTGGCGTGGATTGCGCAACTGACTCAACCGGTGTTCACCGTGTTCGAGCACGCGTTTTCATGGCGCGATCTGATCTTACTCGCGGGCGGTCTGTTTCTGGTATGGAAGGCCACCACCGAGATGCGTCATCACGTGAATAAGGACGCGCATGCGCCGGGCGCGGTATCGGGCGTAGCCAGCCTGACGGCATGGGCGGCCATCGGTCAGATTCTGTTGCTCGATCTCGTGTTCTCAGTCGACAGCATCATCACGGCGGTTGGCATGACGGAGCATCTGCCGATCATGTTTATCGCAGTGATTTTCGCGGTCGCCACCATGCTGTTCGCCGCACAACCGCTGTCACGCTTCATCGAGCGCAATCCGACCGTGGTCACGCTGGCCTTGAGCTTCCTGCTCGTGATTGCGATGACGTTGATCGCCGAAGGCTTCGGCACGCACGTACCGAAGGGTTATATCTATGCGGCGATGGGTTTTGCGGGCTTCGTCGAAGGCTTGAATCTGCTGTCGAGGCGCGGCAAGAAGAAGCCGCGCGAAGACGCGGCGCGGCTCGATGGCGTGTCGGGCTAAGCGACACGACACAAGGCTTCGCGGCGGTTTATCCTCTTGCGAGCAACGCCGAGACTTCCTGCAGATCGAACTCGCGTTCGAGCGAATGCAGCAGCGAATCGTGGATCAGGCCGCCGCGATGCATCTTGAGTAGCTCGGCGCGACCGGCCGCAAGGCCCGCGAGCACGACATCGTAATGAGCACGGCGGGCATCGACCGGAAAATCATCCAGCGACTGGAAGCGTTGCGAGAGGCTCGCCCGATACGAGTATTGCTCGAAGAGACGCGGATGGATCACGTTGCCCCACGCATCGTGGACGAGCGGGCGGATCGCTTCGAGTTGCGCCGCTTCCAGGCGCGACCACGCTTGCGGCTCGCTCAGATGACGCTTCGAGCGCTCGGGGCCGCCTTGAATGGCGAGGAGGGCGATCAACGGGCCGATAGTCGTGCCCTGCAGCAGCACCGTGACCAGAATGACGGCAAAGCCCGCGAAGAGAATGAGGTCGCGTCCGGGCATCGAATCGGGCAAGGACAACGAGACCGCCAACGTTACCACGCCGCGCATGCCTGCCCAACCGATGACCGTGGCCGCGCGCCAGTTCGGAACGATAGCGTTCGGCTCACCGTCCTCGTTGCGGTCCTTTCGCCCGGTGGCGTGCCATATCGCGCTTTTGACAGCTTCCACGGCATAGACCCACACGAAACGCGACAGGACCACGACGGCGATCACCGCGCCCGTCGCTGGCGCGAGCAATTCGAAGGCGTTGCCTGCGCCGCCCAGACGCGTCACGATACCGCGCAGCGACAGTCCGATCAGCACGAACACGAGCGATTCCAGCACGAACACGACCACTTGCCAGAACGCCGTGCCGCGCATGCGCTGCGCCGCCGAGAAGACGTCATGCTGATGCCAGCCGACCACCATCCCGCACGTGACGGTCGCGATCACGCTCGAAACGCCCAACTCTTCCGCCGCGATGTAGCTGACCCACGCGGTGAGCATCGATGTTGTGATGACGAGGTAATCGTCCTCGAGCGCGCGCAACAGCCGCACCGCGATGAATCCCGCCACCACGCCCACGATCACGCCGCCGACCGCGAGCACGGCAAAGCTGCCGAGCGCACGCGGCGCGCTGAACATGCCGCTCAATGCGGCGGCCACCGCAAAGCGAAACAGCACGAGACCCGCGGCGTCGTTGAGCAGACTTTCGCCTTCGAGCAGCACCATGAGCCGTCGAGGCAACGCGACGCGTTCCAGCACGGCCTTCGCGGCGACGGCATCTGGCGGGGATACCACGGCACCGAGCGCGAAGCACGCGGCCCAGGGCAGGGCGGGCACGACCAGATGCACGGCATAGCCGACCGCGAAGGTCGTAAAGGCGACCGCGCCTATGGCGAGCAGCATGATGCCGCTGAGATTACGCTTGAAGTCGTCCCATACGAAGAAATACGCGCCATACATCAAGAGCGGCGGCAGGAACACGACGAGCACGAGTTCCGGGTCGAGCTCGAAATGCGGCGTGCCGGGGATGAATGCCATGGCCGCGCCGCCCACCAACAGCGCGGCTGCGGGCGGCAGATTCAGGCGCCGCGCCAGCACTTCCAGCGCGATGATGGCGATGAGCGAGACAAGCACCAGATTGAATGCCGACACAGCATGCATGAGTAGATTCCTGGCGGATGGTGGCTATGTTGTGCCTTGCACGGACGGAAATCCGTTAGTCGGCTATCTTCGAGTCTTGGCAACCGGGCGTTTTCGCGTGCCGGCAACATCGTATCCGATTGGGAGCCTGGATGAAGCGAAACACGTCTGGAGTGGCAGTGGTGGCGGTGCTCGTGGCCGTCGTCGTGGCGGCGACGGTTTATATCGCGAGCTTCGGCAAGTCGTCGCGGCATGCCGAACTAAATGCCGAGCCGGCGCAAGCTTTCGCCGTCGAAGCGTCCGCGCCGGTAGCCAGCGGTGCGTCGGAGGCCGACGCGCGCACTGCGGCGCGTTAGATGTCAACCGACATACGACAGAAGGACGACTAAAACGGGAACGTGTCTTGCGTGTTCGGCGTGATCAGGCAGACCGACCGACTCGCACTACACACAGGCTGAAGTCAGGCCAAAGGCATTCTCATGGGCCATCCATCCCAAGAAGTTCCGCCTAAAAAGATTCCCATCGATGCACGCGGCATGATCGGCAACATGAAGACGGCCGCTCTCGTGTCGTTGCGCGGCGCCATCGACTTCATGTGCTTTCCGCGCATCGATTCGCCGACGCTCTTTGCCGAGCTTCTCGATGGCGAGCACGGCGGCGCATTCGCGATCACGCCAAGAGAGGAGCAGGCGAACGTCAAGCAGATGTATCTTCCCGAAACGAACGTGCTGCTCACGCGTTTCATGACGCACGATGGCGTATGCGAGTTGCTCGATCTCATGCCGGTGCCATCGGGCGAGGCGAGAGTCGATGCCGTGCCCAACTGCGTCATGCGTATCGTGCGGCTCATTCATGGAACCATGACGCTCGATGTGCGTTGCGCGCCGCGCTTCGATTACGCGCGCATTCGCCATGGCGCGCGCGCAGTGACGAAGGGCATCGAGTTCATTCCGGACGACAAGACCGCGTCCGTCCAGTTGCTGGCAAGTGTCCCGCTGGACATCCAGAATAACGACGCTTACGCCACGCTCGAATTGAAGGCTGGCGACTCCGCATGCTTCGCGCTCGGCGCAGGCGACGACTTGCAAAAGCTCGAATCGAACTTCGAGAGCATCCTTGCCGAGACCATCGATTATTGGAAGGAGTGGTCGTCGCGATCAACGTATCGCGGACGTTACCGCGAAGTCGTGTTGCGTTCGGCCCTCACGTTGAAGATGCTCAGCTCGGACGAGTTCGGCGCTATCGTTGCCGCACCGACCTTCGGCTTGCCGGAGTCGCAAGATGGATCGCGTCGCTGGGACTATCGTTTTACATGGATTCGCGATGCCGCGTTCTCGGTCTATGCGCTGCTCAGACTCGGCTACACGGGCGAAGCGGAACGCTTCATGAAATGGATTGGCGAGCGCAATCGCGATTGCAGTTCGGACGGCTCCTTGCGCGTGATGTATGCCGTCGATGGTGAAACCGCGCTCGAAGAGGCGGAGCTCAGGAACTTCGCCGAGGCCACGCAGGCGAAGGTCGTGGTCGGCAACGAGGCGCGCGAGCAGATGCAGCTCGATGTCTACGGTGCGTTGCTCGATTCGCTCTATCTCTACAACAAATACGGCGCGGCTATCTCGTATGAGGGCTGGAAGCATGTGACGCGTACCGTCGACTATGTGGTCGAGCACTGGCGCGAAGCCGATCACGGTATCTGGGAGTTTCGCAACGGCACGCGTCCGTTGCTGCATTCGCGGCTCATGTGCTGGGTCGCGGTGGATCGCGCGTTGCGGCTCGCGGAGAAGCGTTCGCTGCCTGCGCCGCTTGCAAAGTGGTTCAAGACGCGCGATGAGATTCATCGCGACATTCACGAGGAGTTCTGGAACGAGGAGTTGAAATCGTTCGTGCAGACGCCGGGTTCAGCGACGCTCGATGCCTCCACGTTGATGATGCCGCTCGTGCGTTTCATCGGTCCGAAAGATCAGCGCTGGGTCGGTACGCTCGATGCAATCGGCCGCGAATTACGTGTCGATCCGCTGATTTTTCGCTATACACGCGGCTCGACGCTCGATGGATTACCGGGCCTGGAAGGCGGCTTCAGCGCATGTTCGTTCTGGTATGCGGAAGCGTTGGCGCGCTCCGGCCGTGTGGATGAAGGCCGGCTCGTGTTCGAGAAGATGCTCGCATATGCAAACCATGTGGGGTTATTTTCTGAGGAAGTAGCGACCAATGGCGAGGCGCTGGGTAATTTTCCACAAGCGCTGACGCATCTGGCTTTGATCAGCGCGGCTTATCAGTTGGATCGGGATCTGGACCGGGTGCACGTGGCGTGGACTTGATGCTAGCTTGGCCACGGCGCGACATCTGAGCGTGTGGCCAGCAACCAATATCGAGGCCAGATTCAAATGATTGCCGCAGCCCCTGAGCACGACATCAGGATATTGCCGCTACAAACAAAAAGTTTGCTAATTTGTGTTATGTAAAGTAACGAGTTGCCCGCCATATCAGCTCGTCTGTCTTCAGCCAAAGCACCACGACAACCGCCAGCGCAAATCAACCTCGTCGCGCCGAAGCGGACAAATCCATCATCAAAACGGTCGCGCGAAACGTCAGCGACACGCCGATCACCCACAAACCGTAACCGACGTGCCGAAGCCCCAACCGCATCACCGCGATTCATCAAACGCCAGCCTCGAATTCCGCGCACTTTGCGGCAAATCACGACTGAACACCGCGCTGCGCGGCGACAAAAAGTACCGCACGTATGCAATGGCGGCAATTTGCCGGTCCCGTCCAGGCGTTACGTTGACATCGGCAAGCGCACCCACTTGCCAGCGCGAAGTCACCTGCAGCGCGCCCGCAAGTTGAACGTGCGCGTAAGGCCCGCGATCGTTGCTGCCGCTGCAATCGATCACCACGCCCAGTTTCGCGGCCTCGGTCGTCGAGCATGACCCCATCGATTGCTTCGAATAATTCCAGCCGCTTTCAATGTTTCCCGAGACCTGCCAAGACCGGCCTTCCTTCGATAGAAACTGAAGCGCCGCGCCCACGCTGGTCGATCTCTGCGGACTGTAATAGCCGCCCTGCGTCGGCACGAAGAAGTTCTCGTTACGCCGATAGCCCAGGTAATGCAGCGCAGGCCCGATGCTCAAATAGTCGAAGCCCGGCGCACGCAAATCGTAGCTCGCCGCGACATCGACGCCTAAGCCTTCGTTACCTTGGACCTCATGGCCCGTCAGCCAGTCCAGATGACCGCCCGCGCTGACGTTCCAGCGCTCGCCGATCTGCCAGCGAGCGCTGCCGCCCGTCGTCGCACGCGTGACGCGGCCCCATTCGAAGACGTTCGCGTTGGGATTCGTGCCATCAAGACGCACGGTCTCGCCGCGCCAGGAAAGCAGCGAATCGCGCACCGGCAGCGCCGCGGCATAGGCCGACCACGCGCCCCACGACGTCGTCTGGCCGACGCCCGCCTCGCCCTGCAACGATGCGCCGAACGGTCCGCCCTGCGTGGCGCCCGCCATCGCATGGACGTCGAGGCGATCATCGCCCAGACGCACGGTCTGTGTGAGCTTACCCTGCAATTCTTCGGCGTTGACGTTGCCCGTGCCGCTGTTCAGGAACAACTGGCGATAGCGCAGTTCGTATGAGCGCGATGCGTCGAACCATTCGGCATCGAGCGTCGGCGAAAACACCGTCAAGCGGTTCTCGCCGCGCGTGCCCGCGTGATTCGCCCAGCCCAAACCGGCGGTGATCGACGGCGCGTCGATGCCGGTGAGATCGGCGGGCAGATAGTGCGCGATGCGCTGCGCGTCGGCGTTGCCCGCAATCGCATTGCGCCACATGCGCTCTGCTTCGACGAACTGCTTCTGGTAATAGAGATGCTGCGCGTCGAGCGCCGCGGTGTAAGCGGGCAACGGCCCCGTATCGGCGCTTTCGGTACGCGTCGCGCGATGACCACGCCCTTGCGCTTTCGCACTCAGCGCAATGCCCTCGGCGCTGTCGTCGTCATGATGTTGCTGATAGTTCGCCTCGAACACGCGCTCCGCTTGCGCATAGTCGCCCAGCGCAAAGAAATTCCAGCCGCGCAACGGCTCGACGCGTTCATCGGCCGCGCCCGCGTCTTGCGCGGCGTCGAGCGCCGTCAGACTATCGCGATAGCGCGCTTGCCGGTACGCATCGCTCGCACGCGCCATGGCAACTTCCGCGCGCAGCGCACGCGTACGCGAATCGGTTGCGAGCGAGGGTGACTCGATCAGGCGCTCGGCATCATCGAGATCGCCTTGCGCCATGCGTACTTGCGCGAGGCCCAGCATCGCGTCGTTCAAGGTCGCTTTGTCGCAGTCGCTCGCGAATTCGAACCATTGCGCGGCTGCGACGTAGTCGTTCTGTGCGAGTTCGAGCCAACCCGCGCGCATGGCGGACGGCCCATCGCGCGAGTCGCGGATCGACGGCGCGAGTTCGGCGAGCGTGCGCTTCGTGCTTGCCGCGTCCGTCGCCCATGTCGATGATGCATCGAGCACGCGCGCATTGCGCAGGCGCGCGAAATCGCGTGCGGCGGGCTCGCCGCGAGTCCCCTGCTTCCATTCGATGTCGATCAATACGTCGGCCTGTGCGGCGGGCAACTGCTGCGTCGCGCGCTGCAGCGTGACCACGCGATTCACATCGGACGTGCAAGCGGCGACTATCGGCCGATAGAGCGCGTAGACCGCTCCGTCATCGCCCGCGGCGGCGAGCAGTTCGCCCGCTCGCCATGCACGGTCGATGTGCGCGCAGCCGAACGCATCGGGGTCGCTGGCAATCTGCGCGCGCAGCAAGGCGACATCGCCCGCGAGCGAGCGCTGGATTTGCGCGTCACGCTGCTGACGGGTGCGTTCTGCGACGAGGCTCGCGGGCGGTGACCACGCAGGAAAACGCCGCTCGACGCGTGTGAGCATCGCGTCGAAATCGGCGAGGCGCCTTGCGTGCAAGAGGTTCCAGAGCGGACGCTCGTCGGGCGCGCCGGGCGCTTTGGTGGCGGGCGTGCGCATGCTTGAAGCGTGAGCCGCCGTCGGATCGCCGGACGGCGTGCGCGGCATTGCGTGCACGAGAACGTTCGTTTGAGCTTGTTGCTGGACTTCCTTGATGGTGCTCGTCGAGTTCGCGCTGTTCCTCGCGTTTGCCGCACTCGCTGCGCCCTTCACGCCTGCCGCACGCGTTGAACTGGCCGCGTTAGCCGCACTCGCGGCTACTCCCGGCATGACGCCACGCTCCGCCGAAACCACGTTCCCCTGCCCGCCTGCCGCGACCGCGGCGGACGGCAACGCGGCAACGCAAAGCAATGCCGTCGCGAGCCGCGCACCTACGGCCGGTGCAAAGCGCGCACGGTGGCGCGGCATGTCGCGGCCCATCCTGTATGGATTGCGCGGACCGATGACGCTCATCGACATGGCCGCTTCTCGCACGAGCAATTCGGCGAGCGCATTGCGCCGATCAGCTTCTCGAATCGACATGATGCTTGCGGTGATAACGACGCAACAGCAACGCCGTGAGCGCCGCGAGCATCGTAAGCGCCCCGGCCAGCACGCCGTAAGCCATCCACGGATGCGCCGACACTTCGTAGCCGATATGATCGAACGCGCCGATCTCGCCGACTTCGTAGCGACGGCTCACGCGCGTCGTCCAAAGCGCGTCGCTGTCGAAGCTGACGACGCTCACGTCGCCATCGAGCGATCCCCAGTGCTGCGGCGCGATCAGCTGCTGCACGCCATGCAGCAGTTCGGCAGGCGTCGCGGCCGTCAAAAGCGTGGTCGTCGCGGTGGTTTTGCTCGCGGCGCTGCGATACTGCATCACGAGCAATTGACGCGACAACTTCATATCGCCGTCGAGCACCATGTCGAGCGCGACGTCCGCCGCGTAGGCCGGCTTGCCGAACACGCCCGCCACGCGTGCCCAGATGCTGTCGGCGAGCGTGGGCTCGGCCGGTGCGGGCTCGTTGCTCGCAAAGCGCATGGACTTGCCCGGCGCCCACGGTGCGCCGTTGAGCGCCGCGCGCGGCAACTCGGCGCCCGCGCCGACGACGATGGTCTGCCGGCCCACGCCCGGCACGCCCGCCGTGATCTGCGCGGCGGTCAGCGGCCTGCCCTGTTTCTGCGCGAGCTTGCCGAGGAGCGACCACGCGGCGTTCAGCGTGTCGTCGTCGCGCGCGTTGAGCTGAATCGCGAGATCGGCGCCATTGGCGCGGCGCGTGTATGGAAAGCCGCTTTCCGCGAAACGCCGAAGGTCCGGCAGATTCGTGAAGTGCAGCATGGGCGGCAGCTCGATGGTGGAATCGTCGAACAAGGACAGTTGCAGATTGGCCGACTGACGCAGCGTGCAGCGATCGGTCACGAGCGGCACGAGCACCGGGCGCAGCGAGAGCACGTTGGCGCCCGGCTGGAAGCGCTGCAACGGCACGGACACGCGATAGCGGTTGACCACCGCGCCCTGCTGCTGATCCAGCGCGACGGCCTGCACGAAGCGGTCGTTCAGGTACAGGTTCAGCACCGAGTCCGAACGCATGCGCGCGCCTTCGGCAAAGTTGAGCGTCAGCACGGCCTGCGCGTTTTCCGGCGCGTAGGCATCGGCGGGTAGGGTCAGCGCCACATCGGCGCTCGAGCCCACACCGAGCGTCGTGCTGCGGAAGCCCAGATCGCGCAGCGAGTACGGCTTCGTGCCGGACAGCGCGTCACCACCCTTCGCGCCGTCCATGCGCGCTTCCGTCAAACCGTCGGCCGTCATTTCGGCGCGGTGCGGCAGCGGCAGTTCCGCGTGCGAGAACACGCGCGCGGCCAGATTCACTTCTTCATCGGTACGTCCCGCGACGAGCAGCACGAAATGTCGCGGATCGTCGGGCTTCGGATAGACGCCGAGAAACGCGCCGCCGATACGCTCCAGCATGGCTGCATCGAGATACGGCGCAAGCGTGTCGCGCTTGCCGATCAGGAGTACGTCGGCGTTGGCGAGCGACGCGAGATCGAGGCCTCGCAACATGCCCGCGCCCTCGCCCGCTTGCGCATCGAGCACGCGCAGATCGGCATTCCTGTAACGCAGCCGCAACGCGACGCCCTGAGCAAGCAGACCGCCGCTCGAAAGCTGCGAGTCCGTCACCGGATGGGCCGCGTTGACGATCGCGATGGAGCGCTGCGCGTTCTGCTTCGGATCGATCAGATCGTCGAGCGTGGCAAGCTGCGGCGGCGTGCTGGTGAGCGGGCGCAATTCCGTATCGACGGCAAAGGTCGACGCGCTGGTATCGACTTCGGTCCATAGTTCCGGCGCATTCGGTTCTTCGCAGTTCTCGGTCGAATGCTGCGCGACCTGGAAGGTCAAATTGTTATAACCGGCGCGCAGCAGTTCGGCGGGCACGCGAATGTCGGCAGTCAGTTCCGGCTGACGCGGCGAAAGAGGAAACTGTGCGATTGCGCGATCGTTGACGCGCACGACGAGCTGCGAGCGTTCCCCGAGCAAGGACACCGAGTTGGACGCGACCAGATGCAGCGTCGCGCCGCGCACCGCTTCACGCGCAGACACGGGCACGCTGACCGAACGTGAAGCGGACGCGCCAACGATACGCATCGGGCCCGACAGATTCGCGTAGGTCGCAAGCGACACGGGCGACGATGCCGCCGTCGCGTTGGCGGTGGCGTCGGCATTGGCCGCGAGCGGCGCGGATGCGGCTTTCGGCGCATGCGATGCCGCCTCTGCCGTCGCGCCGAAAATCGCGCACGCCGCCCAGCCGGCAATCATGGTTTTTCGAATGGCAAACATGGTGAAGATCCAGTCAAGACTTCGCTTGCGTGACGACGCCACGCAGATCACGCCGTCGCTGCGACAACCGTTTCGCGACATAGCGCAGGAGCGCGGTGAAAAAGGTCCGGTAGTGCGCGAGCGCGTGCACGGTGCCGAGCCGCACGACGAGGCCGAGACCTCGCCGGATGCCGATGCGTTTGTTGCGGCCGTCGCGGAAGCTGCGCCAGCGGCCGCTGTCGCCATAGACGAGCGACACGCGGTCGCTCAAGCCTTCGACGCTGCGATCGGCGAACTCGACGCCGACCGCGCACGTGCCGTCGCCGCGCTCGAACACGCCGCGCACGATTACCGGTAACTGGCTGTGGCAACCACGCGCGGCATCGAAGGCATCGAGCGTCGCGGGCGAACCGCGAGGAATGGAAGACTCGGCGTCGAATGGCACGATGAGCTTCGCGCCGCCTGCCGAGAGATCGACGATATGGCAGCCGAACGCCGGAGAAAACGAGCGGACGGGTGTTGCCGCATCCGTGTTGGCGGACTCCGGCAGCAGAAGCGTGCCGGCAATGTCGGCGGGGACGCGCGGCGCGACGCGGCGCTGACGGCGTTCGTACAGCACGCCGATACACGCATTGAGCAGCACGAGATTCAGCACGCTCCACGCAACCGACGAAGCGATCACACCGCGCTGCGTGTCGCCGTCGATCAGACGCCATACGCCGACGATGGCGGAAATCAGCACGCCGAGATACATCGCGTAGAACGGCCCGGCGAGTTCGGAAATCTGATCCGCGTCGCTTTGCTCGCCCTTGGGCGTCACGTTGAAGGTGGGCGCGCGCGGATTGAGCAGCACGGCGATCACGCCGCGCAGCGAGAACAACGACAGCAGCATTTCGTAGACTTCGGAGATGAGCGTCCAGCGATACTTGCCGAAGAGATAATCCGTCGTGAGGATCACGCCTGCCATCTGCGGCAGACCGTATGCAAAGAACTCGGGCAGCGTCGCGTTATAGAACTGCAAGCCGAACAGCAGATACAGTGCGGGCGCGAGCAGAAACACGACGCGCGCATAGCAGAAGAACCAGAAGAACGCGTTTGAAAAGTAACAGATGCGCTGCGCGAGCTTGAGCCCTTTCATGCGCAACGGATTGCGAAAGAGAAGAAGCTGGATCATGCCCTGCGCCCAGCGCACGCGCTGAACGACGAAGCTCGCGAAGGTTTCCGGCTGCAATCCGGCGATCAGCGGTTCGTTCAGATAGGCGCTCCGATAGCCGCGTGCGTGCAGCACCAGCGCCGTTTCCGCATCCTCGGTAATCGACGTGCCCGTAATGCCGCCAATCTCCATCAGACACTTGCGGCGCAGCACCGCCGCCGAACCGCAGAAGAACGATGCGTTCCAGAAGTCGAGACCGCGTTGAATCACCGAGTAGAACATCTCGTTCTCGGGCGGCATCTTGCCGAACATGCCGAGGTTCTTTTCGAGCGGATCGGGATTGCTGAAAAAGTGCGGCGTCTGCAACAGGAACAGCTCACTGTCGCGCTGAAAATGACCGACGGTCTTTTCGAGGAAATCGGCGGTCGGCACGTGATCGGCGTCGAAGATCACGATGAGTTCGCCGCTGGTTTTGGCGAGCGCCGCGTTGATGTTGCCCGCCTTAGCGTGCTCGTTGCGCTCGCGGCTCAAGTACTGTGCGCCATGCCGCGCGGCGAGCAGGGAGAGCGTCAAGGCGCGTTCCTGCGCGGCGGCAGCCTTGACCGGATCGGTCTGCGTGCGCTTTTGTTCGGTGCCGCCATCGTCGAGTAAGTAAACGTTCACGCGCTCGCGGTCATAGCGCATGTCGAGTGCGGCGCGCAGCGTGATCTCGAGCATCTCCGGCGGCTCGTTGTACGAAGGCACGTAGACGTCGACGGTCGGCAGCGGGCCGGCCGAGCGGTTCAACGGCACGCCTGGGCGCTCCAGCGCCCGGCTATTGACGAACAGACCGCCCAGCGTCAGCACGATGCCGTAGAGTTCCGCGCCGTACATCATCATCATCAGGATGAAGTCGGCGAAACCGTTATAGCCAAGTGTCGAGGTGGTGCGCCAGCAGACGTAGCGCATCGAAAGGAAAGCGGAACACAAGAGGAAGAAGAGTCGCGTGTGTTCGATGAAACGCGAGCGGCGCAGCACGACCATCACGGCGAGCGTGGCGAACGCCAGGCAAAACTGCGCTTCGAGGTCGATGCGAACCATCGCCAGCACGGCGACGACCGCGAATGCCGCGACGCATGCCACGACGATGACCCAGGTCGGCAAGCCGCCGGGCCGTCGAGGCGGTGGCGCGTGTTCGACACCGACGCTCGGCATCTCGCGCGCGGGCGGCCGCAATGCACGCGGCGTGAAATTCAACCTGGTCGCTACACTCATTAATCTCGCCCGCGTTGATTCGAATCAAGGCACGGGTCCTTAAGACCGTGCGTTGCCCCATTGGCATCGGCGCGTTCCGCCCATACGGAGAAGAACCAAGGAGAACAAGGCGCCTGATTCACTTAACGGCAGGTCGCAAGAAATCCTGAGCAAACGTTTCCTGGCAAAGAGCGGTTTCGGTTTGAAAATGATTTTTATATGAAAGAAGTACCGACATTCGCTTGTGGAAAGCATGGAAAGCACCTTTTCGGTGCTCTCGATATCGGGGGGGCGCGCAGGTCGAATCGCAAACGCGCACTTTCGACGATCGGCTTGCCTAGTCAGCCCGCGCGTTATCATTGCCATCTCTCGAATAACAATGAAGACGACCGCCGATCATGGCTTCAGGCAGACAAGATGAAACCGACGCGGACTTCCGCCCCGACGGGGAAGCGGACGCGTCCACGGCAGGCGCCAACTATCTCGTGCCAGGGCTCGAACGAGGCCTGCGCATTCTTGCTGAATTTTCGGCGCGTGAGCCGGTGCTCGGCGCGCCGGAATTGTCGCGCCGCATCGGCATTCCACGCACGACCACGTTTCGCCTCTTGCAGACGCTCGAATCGCTCGGCTTTCTCGAACGCGTGAATGGCGACCGCAATTTCCGGCTGGGCGTCGCGGTCTTGCGACTCGGCTTCGAATATGTGAATTCGCTCGAACTGACCGACTTTGGCACACCGTTGCTTGAACGCCTGCGCGATGCCACCGGCCTTTCCACGCATCTGCTGATCCGCGATCAGCGTGACGTGGTCTTTATCGCCAAGGCACAGAGTCACGAGCGCATGTTCAGTTCGGTGAAGGTGCAGGTCGGCACGCGCCTGCCCGCTCATGCGACCGTGCACGGTCACGTACTCATGGGCGACCTGACGCGCGAGGCGCTTCGCACGCTTTATCCGGAAGAGCGGCTCGAGCAGTACACGGACCGCACGCCAGTTACCGTCGATGAACTGTACGAGCGCGTCCGCGAGTGCGCGACGCTTGGTTATGGTCTGAGCGAGGCGTCGTTCGAGCGCGGCATTTCGGTGGTCACGGCGCCGGTGCGCGACCGCGCGGGTGCCATCGTTGCGGCCGTCACGGCGACCGTGCCGCGCTCAGACATCGGGCGGGACGAGGAGAAGCGCCCGCTTATCGAAGCGGTGTGCGGCGCGGCCATCGATCTGTCCGCGCGGCTGAACTACCGCCCATCGCCCGACGATCCGACCGCGCGGCTCCTCTCCCGCTAGAACGAGTGATGAATGCCCGCGAGCACGATCACCTGATTGGCCGTGCTCGACACGCCCGCCGTGAAGAACGCCGCCTTGGCGCCCGACGTGGCGTGCTCGTAGAGCGCATTGACGTATAGCTGCGTGGACTTCGACAGCAAATATATCTCGCCGATTTCGAATTGCGTCCAGCGTCCGCCCGCGAAAGTCGTGGTGGCCGCGCCGCCCGCGATCCAGTTGTCGGGCATGAGCTTGTAGGTGAGACCGGCATCGTAGGACTGGAAGGTGTTCGAGAAGCCATTCGATTCCAGCTTCACACGCGTATAAAGCCCATGCACGAGAAATTTGCCGATCTCGTATGACGCGCCCGCGCCCATCACTTCCTGCTTGTCCGCCACGTAACTCGCGGATGCAACGCCCTGGAAGGTGTTGATGCCCGTCGTGACGATGGACGGGGTGCGGTTATGCTCGTTCGCGTAAGTCGCGGCCGCCTTGAACGGACCGTTTGCATACGAGACGCCAAAACCGAGGTTCCTGCCCGTGGAAAAGTTCGTCGTGTTGCCTAGGCCCATCATCGCGCCGGCGGAAAAGCCATAGAAGTTCGCCGAGCGGAATTTGACCGAGTTGTCGTACGGCACCACGCCCGTATCGGCGAGTTCGTCGAGATTGCCCGGATGGAACGCGTACCAGCTTGCCGCGAGATAGGCCGTCGAAAGCGGTCCGAGCATGTCGAAGCTGAATGGCGTCTGATGCCCGAACGTCAGCGTGCCCACGTTGTTCTGATCGAGACCGAGGTAGGCTTGCCGATTCCACAGCGTGTTGGCCTTCGCGAAGGTTCCGGTATTCGTATAAAAGCCGTTTTCGAGTTGCGCCACCGCCTTAAGCCCGCCGCCCAGATCCTCGACGATCCGAAAGCCCCAACGATCCGGCTGCATGTTGCCCTGCTCTTCCATCCACTTTGGATGTCCGCCCACGTTGTTCACGTACGCGATCCCGGCATCGAGGCTGCCGTAAAGCGTCACTGTACTTTGCGCCGCCGCGCCGGTTGCGATCCCGGCTCCGAGCAGCCCCGCTGCGATGATGTGCTTCACCCTTCGTCCTCCTAACCGTGTGGTTCAAGAGCGGACCCGTTCCGCTTCTTTCCTTTGCCGTTTCATAGCGCTTGACCGCAACCCGGACGGCCTTCGATGACCGTGCTTCGGAAGGCATCGCGCCGATCCATGGTTGTGTTCCATATATGGATCAACGTCCTGCCTATGGAAAGTATAGTGAGGTTTTTAGCGCGGAAATAATAATTTTGCGACGCGGTCGGCAACGTCAAACGGGGCTGAAGAACTGTAGCTCCGGCAGGAAAAATGCTTCTGAATCAAGGTCAAAGCGCACGCTAGGCGCGTTGCTAGTGAGAGGGGATGCACATTTTTAAGACGCAGCTTCAGTGTTTTCACCTAGAGCGGCGGATTTTTATTTTGTCGCAGCAAAAGCACTCCTATAATGCCCATACATAAACTGATGTTCCGTAGATGGAACGCAATACGATCCCAAGGAAGGTGAGAGATGGCAGAACAGTGGCGTTGCGCCGGTCATGCCGGCGACTTGTCGGAAGATGCGCCGATCGAGTTCAAGCTCGACGACGGCGCGGAAATCGGCATCTACAAAGTCGGCGATGAGGTGTACGCGCTCGAAAACGTCTGCCCGCACGCGTATGCGCTGCTGACGCAGGGTTTTATCGATGGCGACACCGTCGAATGTCCGCTGCACGAAGCGGTGTTTCACATCCCCACGGGCAAATGCATGAAAGAGCCCGGCGGACGCGACCTGAAGATGTATTCGGTGCGTCTGGCCGGTGAAGAAATCCAGATCAAGGTGGCGTGACATGGAAAAAATCGTGAGCTTCAATCCGCATCTCAAGCCGTGGCTCGCGCCGCAACCGAATAACGTCGCGGGCAAGGGCGTGATCGAGCAGCCCGGACAAACCAAAAACTTCGTCTGGCAGACGCGCAAGGCGGAACCGACCCAGTACGAGAACGATTTCGGCGATGCCCTCGAACGCGTGTTCGAAGCCGGTGCGCTGGAACTCGATCAGGTGGCCGCAGGCTTGAACAAGGATGGCTTTCGCACGCCGGAAGGCGCGGCCTGGACCACCGAGCGTCTCGCCGCCGAGTTGCGCACGCTCGCGGAATGACGCGGCGGCACTGACAAAACGACATCGAATCCGGAGCAGATCCCCATGACGTCCCTCAAGCAAATCTCGACCGCCGATCCCGTCCAGCGCTATCTGGATCGCGGTCTGCGTAATTACTGGTATCCCGTGGCGCCGAGCTGGCAAGTGGCGAATGCGCCTATCGGGCTCACGCGTCTCGGCGATCAGATCGTCCTGTGGCGCGATAACGAAGGCCATGTACATGCGCTCGAAGATCGCTGCCCGCATCGCGGCGCGCGGCTGTCGCTCGGGTGGAATCTCGGCGGCAGCGTGGCGTGCTGGTATCACGGTATCGAAGTGGATGGCAGCGGCACCGTGCAGAAAGTGCCGGCCGTTTCCGCGTGCCCGCTCGAAGGACAGAAGTGCGTGAAGTCCTATCCGGTGGAAGAGCGCGCCGGCGCGATCTTCCTCTGGTTCGGCGACGACGCCAATCAGGAACCCGCGCCGCTCGTGCTGCCGGAAGAACTCGTCGGCGAGGAATACGCGAGCTTTCTTTGCATGTCGCACTGGAAGTGCAATTACCAGTACGCCATCGATAACGTCATGGACCCGATGCACGGCGCATATCTTCACGCGACCTCGCATTCGATGGCCGAAGGCGACAAGCAGGCCGACATGCGCGTGCGCAAGACCGACACCGGTCTCATGTTCGAAAAGGTGAATCAGCGCGACGTGAATTTCGACTGGGTGGAACTCGGCGAAACCGGCTGTCTGTGGATGCGCCTGGCTATTCCCTACAAGAAGAAGTTCGGCCCGGGCGGCAACTTCGGCATCATCGGTTTTGCGACGCCCGTGGACGAAAACAACTGCCAGGTCTACTTCTGGCGCACACGCAAGGTGTCCGGCTGGCAGCGCGACGCATGGCGTTTCCTGTATCGCAATCGTCTGGAAGGGCTGCACTGGGCCGTGCTGGAACAAGACCGCTACGTGCTCGAAAGCCTTGCGCCCAACGCGCGCGATCACGAATTTCTCTATCAGCACGATGTCGGCATGACGCGCGTTCGGCGTCTTCTGAAGCAACGCGCGCAGCAGCATTTGGCCGCGCTGGAAACGAGTGCAAAGGACGCGGAGCACGTTCATGCGTGACGCGCTCAAAGGCCGCCGCGTACTCGTGACCGGCGGCGCTCGCGGACTCGGCGCAGCGTTCGTCACGGCGCTCGCCAAACAAGGCGCGCGGGTCGCTTTCGGCGATGTCCTGCGTGCCGAAGGCGAAGCGCTCGCGCGATCGCTCAGAGAAGCGGGCCACGACGCGCATTTCATCGCGCTCGATCTGGCAGACCCGTCAAGCGTCGAAGCGTGCGTGGCGGCGAGCGTGCAGACGCTCGGCGGTATCGACGGCCTCATCAACAACGCCGCGATCACCAACTCGGGCGGCAAGTCCGCGGAAGAGCTGACGCCCACGACCTGGGATGCCGTCATGAACGTCAACGTGCGCGGCGCATGGCTGATGAGCGTGGCATGCCTGCCGCATCTCGCGAAGTCGGGGCGCGGAAGCATCGTCAATATCGCTTCGGATACAGCGTTGTGGGGCGCACCGAAGCTTCTTGCCTACGTTGCGAGCAAGGGCGCGGTGATTGCGATGACACGTTCCCTCGCCCGCGAATTCGGCGGCCGCAACGTGACGGTCAACGCCATTGCGCCCGGCCTCACCGAAGTCGAGGCGACCGCCTACGTTCCCGCCGAGCGTCACGAGTATTACCTGAAGGGCCGCGCGCTCATGCGTGCGCAAGTACCCGACGACGTGAACGGCCCTGTGCTGTTCCTGCTCTCGGACGCCGCGCGTTTCGTGACGGGCCAGTTGCTGCCGGTCAACGGCGGCTTCGCGATGAATTGACTTCTACCTCATTCGAACACCTGGAGATTGACGATGGCCGATGCAGATATCGAACGCAAATCGTGGGAGCAGCCCGCTGGCGCGAGCTTCGATCAATGGATGACCACGCGCGTCGCGCGCCTCGACACGCGGCGCTACGACTGGGACGCGCTTAAGTTTCAGGCTGACTACGACCCGAAGTATCGCCGTGCGCAGATGCGCTATGTCGGCACGGGCGGCACCGGTGTCGCCAAGGACATGAACACGGTTCCCGCAGGCGGCTTCACCTTCTCGACGATGGTCATTCCCGCCGGCAACATCGGACCGAGCCATATCCACATGGACGTCGAGGAAATCTTCTTCGTATTGCGCGGCAAGATGAAAGTGGTTTGCGAGAAGGACGGCGAAACCTGGGAAACGGTGATCGGCGAGCGCGATCTCATCTCGGTGCCGCCGGGCGTGTATCGCACGGAGATCAACATCGGCGAGGAAGACGCGCTTATGTGCGTGATGCTCGGCGCGGCCAAGCCCATTACGCCGACGTATCCGCCGGACTCGCCGCTCGCCAAGCTCAAGCGTTGAGACCCGCCATGACCGCTCGCACGCTCACCTACCTCGACGCGCTCGCGCAGTTTCCCGAAGCGCGTATCCATACCGCACATGGTGTCACGGGTTATCGCAAGGCAGGTGCCGCGCACCTGCGCACCCTGCCCGTGGTGCTTCTGCATGGTATCGGTTCGGGCGCGGCGTCGTGGGTCAGGCAACTCGACGCACTCGGCGCGCATCGCCGTGTGTTCGCATGGGACACGCCGGGTTATGGCGTATCGACGCCCGTGGCAAGCGCGCAGCCGCATGCGGCGGATTATGCGCAAGCGCTTGCGGCATGGCTCGATGCGCTCGATATCCCGCGTTGCGTGCTTGTCGGTCATTCGCTCGGCGCGATCATCGCGGGTTCGTTTGCAGCGCGCATGCAAGGGCGCGTCGCGGGCTTGCTGCTGATATCGCCGGCGGCGGGATATGGCGCGGCATCGAAGGAAGAGCGTGAAAAGAAACGCGACGCGCGTCTGGCGATGCTCGCCGAACTGGGTGCGCAAGGCCTTGCACGCGAACGCAGCGCCAACATGCTGTCGCCCGATGCGGACGATGCCGCGCGCGACTGGGTGCGCTGGAACATGGCGCGCATCGTTCCTGCCGGCTATGCGCAAGCGACGCATCTGCTCGCCAACGCGGATCTTGCAGCGGACGTTGCACGTTATGAAGGACGCGTGGCCGTGGCCGTCGGCGCGCATGACGCGATCACGCCGCCCGTTGCGTGCGAGCGCATCGCGCAAGCGGCACGCGTGAGCTTGCAGGTGATGCCGCACGCGGGCCACGCAGGTTATGTCGAAACGCCCGGCGCTTATACGGCGTTGATCGAATCGTTTTGCACTAGCGCGGATCGACCATGAAAGACGAAGGACAAACAATGAAACCGGAGACGTTCGGCGCAGACGACGCCGACAAGGCCGAACCGACTTACATCGTGCCGGGACTCGAACGCGGCCTCAAGATTCTCACGGAGTTTTCGCCGCGCGAGCCGGTGCTCGGCGCGCCCGAGCTGTCGCGGCGTCTAGGCATTCCGCGCACGACGGTGTTTCGCCTCTTGCAGACGCTCGAATCGCTGGGTTTTCTGGAGCGCGCGGACAAGGATCGCAATTACCGGCTGGGCGTGGCCGTATTACGCCTCGGCTTCGAATACCTCAGCTCGCTCGAATTGACCGATCTCGGCTTGCCCGTGATCGAAGCCTTGCGCGATGCAACCGGCCTCACGAGCCACATCCTGATTCGCGATGGCCGTGATGTCGTGTTCGTGGCGAAAGCGCAAAGTCACGCGCCGATCTTCAGCTCGGTGAAGGTGAATGTCGGCACGCGTCTGCCCGCTCATGCGACCACGCACGGTCATGTGCTGATGGGTGATCTTTCGCTCGACGAGCTACGCGCGCTTTATCCCGAGCCGCATCTGGAACGCTTTACGAAGGCGACGCCAGAAACGGTCGAGGAACTCTTCGAACGCGTGAAGGAAGACGCCGAACGCGGTTTCGCCACCAGCCAGTCATCGTTCGAGCGCGGCATTTCGGTGGTGACCGCGCCGGTGCGTAACGACACGGGGCGCATCGTTGCCGTCATCACGACGACGATCCCGCGTCCGGAGATCGATGCCGCGCTGCTCGAAAGCGGTCTCATCGACCGGGTCCGCGAAGCCGCCGATGCGCTCTCCATGCGTCTGAATTATCGTCCGGCCGCGCGGACCGCCGCGTCGAGCCGCTATATGAAGTCTCTGGGGTTGCAATGATTCAGATCGATCTCACGGATAAGGTTGCGGTAATCACGGGCGGATCGTCTGGTATCGGCTTCGCGACGGCGCAACTCTTCCTGCGCGCGGGCGCGGCAGTCGCCATCTGCGGCCGCAACGGCGAACGCCTCGACGCCGCGCAGGCCGAACTCGAGCGCCAGTTCCCCGATACGCCGTTGCTCGCGGCCCGCTGCGACGTGCTTGATGCCGAACAGGTGAACGCTTTCGCGGCGCGCGTCATGGAGCGCTTCGGCCGCGTCGACATGCTGGTGAACAACGCGGGACAGGGCCGCGTGTCCACCTTCGCCGATACCACCGACGACGCCTGGCGCGACGAGCTCGACCTCAAGTACTTCAGCATCATCCGTCCGACGCGCGCTTTCCTGCCGATGTTGAAGGATGCGCCCTCGCCCGCGATCGTCTGCGTGAATTCGCTGCTCGCGCTGCAGCCCGAGGCGCACATGGTCGCGACGTCATCGGCGCGTGCGGGCGTGTTGAGTCTCGTCAAGTCGCTAGCGACCGAGCTTGCGCCCGAGCGCATCCGCGTGAATTCGATCCTCATCGGCATCGTGGAATCGGGACAGTGGAAGCGCCGCTATCGACACTATCTCGATGCGCAGCCCGAACCGCGTCAGAGCTGGGAGCAATGGACCGCCGAGCTCGCGCGGAAGAAAAACATTCCGCTCGGCCGCTTCGGTCTTCCCGAAGAAGCCGCGCAAGCGCTCTTTTATCTTGCTTCGCCGTTGTCGTCCTACACGACCGGCAGTCATATCGATGTTTCTGGAGGCTTTGCCCGACATGTCTAAAACCACCACGGTCGGCGAACTGATCGCCGCGTTTCTCGAACAATGCGGCGTGCGCACGGCGTTCGGCGTCATCTCGATCCACAACATGCCGATCCTCGACGCCATCGGCCGGCGCGGCAACATCCGCTACGTCGGCGCACGCGGGGAAGCCGGCGCGCTCAACATGGCCGACGGTCTTGCGCGCGTGTCGGGCGAACTGGGCGTGGCGTTCACCTCGACCGGCACGGCGGCGGGCAATGCAGCAGGCGCGATGGTCGAAGCGCTGACGGCGGGCACCGCGCTGCTGCATATCACCGGTCAGATCGAAACCGAGTATCTCGACCAGGACCTCGCGTATATCCACGAAGCGCCGGACCAATTGGCGATGCTGCATTCCATCTCCAAGGCGGCGTTTCGTGTACGCACCGTGGAGACCGCGCTGCCGACCATCCGCGAAGCCGTGCGCGTCGCGCTGACCGCGCCTGCGGGTCCGGTGAGCGTCGAGATTCCCATCGACATTCAGGCGGCGCAGATCGAATGGCCGGCGGACCTCGCCGCACCGCACGTCGGCATGCTCACGCACGACACTCTGCGCGTGCAGCAACTCGCCGAAGCGTTGACGCAAGCGAAGCGCCCGCTCCTGTGGCTTGGCGGCGGCACGCGTCACGCGCGCGCGGCGGTCGAGCGTCTGGTGAAGCTGGGCTTCGGCGTGGTCACGAGCGTGCAGGGGCGTGGCGTGTTGCCCGAGGATCATCCGGCCACGCTCGGCGCGTTCAACGTGCATCCTTCCGTCGAAGCGTTTTACAAGACGTGCGACGCGCTCGTGGTCGTCGGCTCGCGTCTGCGCGGCAACGAAACGCTCAAGTACAAGCTCGCGCTGCCATGGCCGCTCTATCGTATCGATGCCGACGCACTCGCCGACAACCGGGGTTACCGCAACGAACTCTTCGTGCATGGCGATGCCGCCACCGTGCTCGACGAACTCGCCACGTTGCTCGAGGGCCGCTTGCGCGTCGATCAGACGTTCGCGGGCGATCTTGCCGCCGCGCGGGAAGTCGCGGTGGCGGAAGTATCGAAGGGACTCGGGCCGTACAAGCGTCTGGTCGATTCGCTGCAACGCGCGGTAGGCCGCGACTACAACTGGGTGCGCGACGTCACCATCTCGAACAGCACGTGGGGCAATCGGCTGCTGAAGATTTTCAATCCGCGCGCGGGCGTGCATGCGCTAGGCGGCGGCATCGGTCAGGGCATGCAGATGGCCATCGGCGCGGCGCTTTCGTGCGCGGCGAAGAAAACCGTCGCGCTCGTCGGCGATGGCGGTTTGATGGTGAACGTAGGCGAACTCGCCACCGCCGTGCAGGAAAAAGCCAACGTCATGATCGTACTGATGAACGACCAGTGCTACGGCGTCATCCGCAACATTCAGGACGCGCAGTACGGCGGTAGGCGCATGTTCGTCGATCTGCATCAACCGGATTTCGCGCAGTTTTGCGCGAGTCTCGGCCTCGCGCATCGCCGCATCACGTCGCTCGATCAGGCCGATGAGATCGTGCGCGAAGGGCTTGCCATCGACGGTCCCGTGCTCGTGGAAGTGGACATGCTTTCGGTCGGCTCGTTCGCGACCGCGTTTGCCGGGCCGCCCGTGAAAAAGGAAGAGCCGAAGGAGCCGGAATATGCGTGATCCCCGACATGTCCATCAAGCGATCGATGTCGCGATGATCGGCTTCGGCGCGATCGGCCGCGCGGTGTATCGCGCGCTCGATCACGATCCGCATGTGCGCATCTCGCATGTGATCGTGCCGGAGCGCGATCGCCACGATGTGCGCGCCTTGCTCGGCGACGGCGTCGATGTCGTATCGCATGTCGATGCGCTTTCGCATCATCCCGAGTTCGCACTCGAATGCGCGGGCCATGCGGCGCTCGTCGATCACGTGGTGCCGCTGCTCAGGTCGGGTACGGACTGCGCGGTGGCGTCCATCGGTGCGCTGTCCGACGTGAACCTGCTCGCCGCGCTCTCGCACGCCGCCGACGAAGGCGCGGCCACGCTCACGCTGCTTTCCGGCGCGATAGGCGGTGTGGACGCGCTGGCATCGGCGAAAGAAGGCGGCCTCGACGAAGTGCAATACACCGGCCGCAAGCCGCCGCTCGGCTGGCTCGGCACGCCCGCCGAAGGCGTCTGCGACCTGCACGCGCTGACGGTCGAGACCGTGATCTTCGAAGGCACGGCGCGCGATGCGGCGCGGCTCTATCCGAAGAACGCGAACGTCGCGGCAACCATCGCGCTCGCGGGCCTCGGGCTGGATGGCACGCGCGTCACGCTGATCGCCGATCCGACAGTCGAACGCAACGTGCATCGCATCGTGGCGCGCGGCGCGTTCGGCGAGATGTCGCTCGAAATGTGCGGCAAACCGCTGCCGTCGAATCCCAAGACGTCCGCGCTCACCGCGTTCAGCGCGATTCGTGCGTTGCGCAATCGCGCTGCACGCTGCGTCATTTGAGGAGCATGTAGAACCATGAATCATCCCGACACTTCGCTCGTTTCGTCTGGCGAGATTTTTCTCGGCGGCGAGTGGCGCAAAGGCCGCGGCAACGGTTACGCGAGCATCTATCCGGCCGATCAATCCGTCAACGCGGAGATCACCACGGCGAGCGCCGACGATGCGCTCGAAGCCGTGGAGATTGCAGATCGCGCGTGGCGCCGCGACGACTGGGCCGGCCTCAAGCCGCATCAGCGCGCGGCGGTGCTGCATCGCATCGCTGCCCTGATCGAAGCGCGCCACGAAGCGCTCGCGCAATTGCAGCGCCGCGACAACGGCAAGCCGATCAGCGAAACGCGCGCGCTCGTCGCGAGCGCCGCCAGCACGTTCCGCTATTTCGCATCGTGTCTCGAAACACTCGAAGAAGCGCTGACGCCCCCACGCGGCGACTATCTGACGATGAGCGTGCACGAACCGCTCGGCGTTATCGCCGCGATCACGCCGTGGAATTCGCCCATCGCCTCCGATGCGCAGAAGCTCGCACCCGCGCTCGCCGCCGGCAACGCGGTCGTGCTCAAACCCGCCGAAGTGACGCCGCTTGCTTCGCTGGCGCTGGCGCGCATCTGCGAGGAGGCGGGCGTGCCGCGCGGCGTGGTGAGCGTGTTGCCGGGCAAGGGATCGGTGATCGGCGACGCGCTGGTGCGCCATCCGCTCGTCAGAAAAGTCGCGTTCACGGGCGGCACCGAAGTGGGCCGTGGCATCGCGCGACTCGCGGCGGAGAAGTTGATGCCGGTATCGCTCGAACTCGGCGGCAAGTCTCCGACCATTGTCTATGCCGATGCGGACCTCGATCACGCGGTCAACGGCGTGCTATACGGCATTTTCAGTTCGTCGGGTGAATCGTGCATCGCGGGTTCGCGCTTGTTCGTCGAACGCAAGGTATATGGCGAATTCATGGCGCGCCTCGTGGAAGGCGCGCGCAAGCTGCGTGTCGGCGACCCGACGCGCGAGAACACGCAGATGGGTCCGCTCATCACGGCGCAGCATCGCGAGACCGTGGAGCGCTTCGTCGCGCTCGGTCAGTCCGAAGGCGGCCGTGTGTTGTGCGGCGGCGAACGTCCCACGGGCGAAGGCCGCGAAAAAGGCTTCTTCTATTTGCCGACGATCATCGAGGGTTTGAGCAACGACGCGCGCATGTGCCAGGAAGAGATCTTCGGCCCGGTGCTCGCCGCCCTGCCCTTCGACGACGAAGACGCGCTCATCCGCGCTGCGAACGACAGCGTATTCGGTCTTGCCGCAGGCATCTGGACGCGCGACTACAAGCGCGCGTGGCGCACGGCCCGCACGCTTGCAACCGGCACCGTGTGGATCAACACCTACAAGCAATTCTCGATTTCGACGCCATTCGGCGGCTGGAAGGACAGCGGCATGGGACGCGAAAAAGGCCATTTGGGCCTGCGTGAATACATGCAGCAAAAGAGCCTTTACTGGGGCTTGAACGACGCCCCGCTGCCGTGGGCGAACTGAAGAGAACTGAAGAGGCGGCTATGACCATCCTTGGCATTGAAAGCATCACTTACGGCGTGAACGATCTCGACACCTGCCGGCGCTTTTTCGCGGATTGGGGTCTGCGCGAAGTCGCCCACGACGAGACGGGCGCGCGCTTCGAAACGCTCAACGGTTGCGCCGTGCAACTCGCGCTCGCCGACGACCCCGCGTTGCCGCCCGCCTTCGAAGCCGGTCCAACGCTGCGCGAAGTGACCTGGGGCGTCGCCACGCGCGAGGAGCTCGACGCATTGCGCACACGCTTCGCGGGTCAGCCGGGTCACTTCGAGACCGATGACGCGGTCGGCTGTATCGACCCGAACGGCATGTCGATACGCGTGGTCGTCACGACCAAACGCGCGCTCGACGTGAAGGGTTCGCCTTCGAACGTGTGGGGACAGACGCTGCGTGTCGATACACCGAGCCCCGTCTACGATCGCGCCGAACCCGTGGAAGTGGGACACGTCGTGTTCTTCACGAACTGCGTGGCCGAGCAGGAGAAGTTCTATCACGGGCTGCTCGGCTTCGAGACCTCCGATCGTTACCCGGGTCGCGGCGCGTTCATGCGTTGCGCGCCGCACGGCGGGCACCACGACATCTTTCTTCTGCAATTGCCCGATGGCAAACGCGGCCTGAATCACGTCGCCTTCACCGTTCGCGACATCCACGAAGTCTTCGGCGGCGGCCTGCATATCAGCCGCTGCGGCTGGGCCACGCAGCTTGGACCGGGGCGGCATCCGGTTTCATCGGCGTACTTTTGGTACTTCAAAAATCCGGCGGGCGGTCTCATCGAGTATTACGCCGATGAAGACATGCTCACGCCCGAATGGCAGCCGCGCGATTTCGAGCCAGGTCCGACGGTCTTCGCCGAATGGGCCGTGGATGGCGGGCTGGACGGCCACACGCGCCGTCAGAAGGACGCGAAGGCGCCGGAAGGCAAGTTCATGACGGAGCGTAAAAATGGCTGATTCGAACGTGCTCGACGCGCCACGCACCGTGGTCGTCATCGGTGGCGGACAGGCGGCCGGCTGGATCGTCAGGACCTTGCGCAAGGAAGGCTTCGATGGCCGGCTCGTGATGATCGCCGATGAAATCCATCTGCCGTACGAGCGTCCGCCGCTTTCGAAGGCCGTGCTCTCGGGCGATGCGGACATAAGCACCGTGCGTCTCGTCGATCACGATGCCTTCGCTTCGCTCGATGTCGAAGCGTGGCAGCCGGAATGCGCGGCATCGATCGATCGCGAAGCGCGCGTCGTGCGGACGGCGAGCGGCCGCGAAGTGCATTACGACCGCCTGGTGATCGCGACCGGCGGCGCGGCACGCCGTCTGCCGGACGCGCTGGTGAAGACCTCGCATCTTGCCTACTTGCGCACACTCGACGACGCCGTCGCGCTCGGCACGCGTATGCGCGAGTCGCATGGCAAGCGCCTGCTCGTGATCGGCGGCGGCTGGATCGGTCTCGAAGTGGCGGCGACCGCGCGCAAGCTCGGCGTCGATGTGACGGTGATCGAAGGTGCGTCGCGTCTATGCGCGCGCTCGGTGCCCGAAGCGGTATCGGCGTTTCTGTTGCGTCTGCATCGCGATAACGGTGTCGACGTGCGTTTGAATGCATCGCTCGTATCGCTGGACGATCATGCAGGCGGCGTGCGCGCGCATCTCGCCGATGGCAGCACGCTAGACGCCAATTTTGCGGTAGCGGGCATCGGCCTGAATCCGCACACGGCGCTTGCCGAACATGCGGGTTTGGACGTGAACGATGGCATCGTCGTCGACGAATTCGGCGCCACGTCGGACGCTTGCGTGTTCGCTTGCGGAGATGTCGCCAATCATCCAAATGCGTGGCTCAAGCGTCGCGTGCGGCTCGAATCGTGGGCCAATGCGCAAAATCAGGCTATTGCCACGGCACGCGCCGTACTCGGGGTGCGCGCGCCGTATGCGGAAATTCCGTGGTTCTGGTCGGATCAATTCGACGTCAATCTGCAGATTCTCGGCGATATCGCGCCCGGCTACACACATGTCGTACGTGGCGATCTCGAAGCGCGCCGAGCTTCGCTCTTCTTCTTCGATGGCGACGCGCTGCGCGGCGTGATTGCGATCAACGCGGCGCGCGATCTCAAGGTCGCGAAGAAATGGATGAGCCAGGGACGCGCGGTGGACCTCGCCGCCCTCGCCGACACCGCGAAAGCGCTCGCCTGAGACAACCATCACCCCTTTACCGAATCACCCAGGAGCAGGCATGAGGACCATGGGCAATACGGTCGCCGAGCACGGCGGCACCGCCACCACTGCCGAGGGCGCGGCCGCAGCCGCCGCTTCCCCGGTGACGAAAGGATCGATCATCGCGCGCATCGAGAGGCTGCCCGCCAATGCGATGCAGGTGCGCGCCCGGATTCTGATCGGTGCGGCGACTTTTTTCGATGGCTTCGATGTCATCGTCATTGCGGCCACGTTGCCGCTTCTGATACAGAAGTGGGGGCTGACGCCGGGGCAAGTGGGCTTTCTGATTGCGTCGGGATCGATCGGGCAACTCGTAGGCGCGTTCCTGTTTCCATCGCTCGCGGAACGTTACGGGCGTGTGCGTTCCATTGCGTGGAGCTCGGGCATCATCGGGCTGACCAGTATCGCGTGCGGCTTCGCGCCTTCGTTCGCGGTGTTCGTGGCGTTGCGTATCGTGCAGGGGCTGGGATTGGGCGGCGAATTGCCGGTGGCGGCGACCTACATCAACGAGATCACGCGTGCGCATGGACGCGGACGTTTCGTGCTGTTGTACGAGATCGTGTTTCCCATCGGACTATTGGCATCGAACGGGCTTGGCGCGTGGATCGTGCCGCGCTTCGGCTGGGAAGCGATGTATATCATCGGCGGCGTGCCGCTCGTGCTGTTCTTCCTGTTGCGCACGCTGGTGCCGGAATCGCCGCGCTGGCTCTCGGAACGCGGCCGCATGCGCGAAGCGAGCGATGCGCTCGGCGCCTTCGAGGCCTCGGTGAAAGGCCCGTTGCCGCCGCTTGGCAACGTCGCCGAATTCGATGCCATGGCGCTGCGCCATCCGAAGCGCCGCCGTCTCGATCTGATCGGCCCGGCGTATCTAAAACGCACCATCGCGGTCGCAATGTTATGGATGACGTGCGGGGTGATTCAGTACGGTCTCTCGACGTGGCTGCCTACCATCTACAAGACGGTTTATCACGCACCGCTGCAACTCGCGTTGAACCTGGCCGTCGCGGCTTCCGTGCTCGGCGTGATCGGCTCGGTAACCTGCGCGTTGATCGTCGACAAGGTTGGGCGCAAGCCGGTCATCAACTGGTCGTTCGTTCTGTGCTCGATTTCACTGGTGCTTGCGGGCGTGTTCCAGCATGAATCCGTCTACGTGGTCGCGACGTTCTGCGCGCTTGGGCTTGGATTCATGGCGTGCGGCTTCATCACCGCTTATGTCTATACGCCGGAACTGTATCCGACCAGCATCCGCGCATTCGGCTGCGGACTTGGCGGCGCATGGCTCAAGGTGGCCGCGATCTTCGCGCCGGCGCTCGTCGGCAAGACGCTGCTCGGCGGCCAAATGGACCTCGCCTTCTATGCGCTCGGCGCGGTGCCGTTGCTGGCCGCGCTGGCGGTGCATTTCCTCGGAATCGAAACCAAGGGCCAGGTGCTGGAGCAGTTGGAGGCGTGAGGCGCTCAGGCGGCGGTCATTGGCTTGAGATTCGCCATCGGATTTCAATGCCCGCCAGTCGGTGAAACGAATCAACGGCCGCAGATGGAAGCGGCCGTTGCGTTTAATCGTCGAACCAGCAGTGCTCGTTCGGATCGACGCTCAGAAAATCGATCATATCCCTCAGGAAATCCAGTTCAAGCGCTTCGAACTCGCGCGTGCCTGCTGCGACGTCGTCGGGATTGAGCTTGCCTCGCGCCTTTCGCAGCGCGGCGACAGCTAAAGCGACGGATTGAGTATTCCCGTGCAAGGCGCTGCCGGGAGCGAATGGGAGAGAGGTTTTTGAGTTCATGTTCACGATTACGGCAGGCTCGCGTGAAACGTGAGGCCTGTTTTCTCGAAAGCGCTGATTTTTTACGGCACCCGATGCGTAAGCCTAACTTGGCGCGCATCGTCGGCTTTACTTGCTTGCGTTCGACGCGACGGTTTCTTCGCCAAAGGCCGCATCTGCTTCAATAGATAAAGCTTCGATGATGACAAGATAATTCACTCACGTTCTACAACGTAAAACGATAAAAATGTGATCCCTCGTCGGTCGCTATTAGACATTAGTTTTATTATGTTGGACGCTCGGCTATAAATCCGAGCAGCGACCCCACTTCCCGATCAACGCGTCACGCAATTACGCTCGACGACTCAGAAGCCAATCCCTTGCTAAAGTACGCCTCATCCACTTATCTCCATCCCAGAGAGGCACAATGGTTAAAGCTCCGACTCGAAGAAGCGCACGCGCCCTGTGCGGTTTTGCCGTCTCCCTTCTCGCCGCGTTCATCGCCACGCCGCAGACCGCATCGGCTCAAAGCAAGACCCTCGTCTTCTGTTCCGAAGGCAGCCCCGCCGGATTCGATGCCGCCCAGTTCACCACCAGCACCGACTTCGACGCCAGCGCGCACGCCGTCTACGACACGTTGGTCGAATTCAAACGCGGCACGCTCGACCTGACGCCAGGCCTCGCCGAAAAGTGGGACGAGTCGCCCGATGCCAAGACCTTCACCTTCCATCTACGACGCGGCGTGAAATTCCAGTCGACATCGTGGTTCAAGCCCACGCGTGATTTCAACGCCGACGATGTAGTCTTCACGTTCAAACGCATGATCGACCCGAACGACCCGTTCCAGAAGGCGCACCCGGTGAGCTTTCCGTATTTGACCGATCTCGGCTACGACAAGAACATCGCATCGGTCGAGAAGCTCGACGACAACACCGTGCGCTTCACACTAAAGACGGCCGATGTCGTTTTCGTGCGCAACATCGCCATGGAGTTCGCGTCCATTCTTTCCGCCGAATATGCCGCGCAATTGCTCAAGGAAGGCCGGCCGGAGGACATGAATCAGAAGCCTGTCGGCACCGGCGCTTTCGTGTTCCGCGATTATCAAAAGGACGCGACCATTCGTTACGACGCGAACCCAAGCTATTGGAATCGCAAGGACGTGCATATCGACAAGCTCGTCTTCTCGATCACGCCCGATGCCGCCGTGCGCGAACAAAAGCTCGCGAGCGGCGAGTGCCAACTCACCTCGTTCGCGCGCCCTGCCGATATCGTCGAGGCGAAAAAAAATCCGAAGCTCACGGTGTTGTCGGGCGTGGGCTTCAACGTTGCCTATGTGGGCTACAACACGACGCACAAGCCGCTCGACAACGTGACGGTGCGCCGCGCGCTGGACATGGCGATCGACAAGCAGGCGATCATCAAGACCGTCTACGAAGGCGCGGCCACGCTGGCCACGAACCCGATGCCGCCTTCGCAATGGTCGTATAACAAGGCGCTGAAAGACGCACCGCACGATCCCGCGAAGGCGCGCGAGTTGTTGAAGCAAGCGGGCTTTCCCGATGGCTTCACCATTACGCTATGGGCCATGCCCGTGCAGCGCGGCTATAACCCGAACGCGCGACTGATGGCGCAACTGATTCAATCGGATTGGGCGAAGATCGGCGTAAAGGCGAATATCGTCAGCTACGAATGGGCCGAATATAACAAGCGCGCAAAGACCAATGGCGAGCACGACGCCATTCTCTACGGCTGGCTAGGCGATAACGGCGACCCCGACAACTGGCTCGGCACCACGCTGGGCTGCGATGCAGTGCATGGCAGCAACATGGCGAAATGGTGCAACAAGCAGTTCGACGATCTTTTGGCTAAAGCGCGCCTCATAACAGATCAAAGCGCGCGTACGAAGCTTTATGAAGAAGCGCAAGTCGTCTTCAAGGATCAGGTGCCGTACACACCGCTTGCGCACGCCAATACGTTTCAGCCGATCTCGAAGCGCGTGCACGGTTATCTGATCAGTCCGCTTGGAGGCCATCGTTTCGACGGCATCACGCTGGATTGATTCAACTGGCGACCGCTTCGCGCAAGGCCTGCAAAAAGCGCACATAAGCGGTCGCACCAGGGTCAGCGTGGCCGATGCTGCGTTCTTGCACCCATGCCGCGCGCCCCTTTTGCGATTGCTTCGAGGCAGTAGCCGTTACCTGCGCTTGCGCAGTCGCGATCATGGCATCGAGCAACTCAGTCGCGCTGCCTTGCGATGCTTCGAGCGTATCGAGACTCGGCACGAGTGCATCGAGCACGGTCTTGTCGCCGACCTGACTCTTGCCACGTTCGATGATGCGCGCAGCCACCGCGCGTCCGATGCCAAGCGCCTCGTCGCGGCTCACCGTGTCCTTGCCGTTCATCGCCTTGCCTGCCGCGAGCAAGCCGCCGCCGACGAGCGCTGCAAACGTAGATGGATTCGCTGTCGAGAACGCCTTGCCCGCAGCGAACAATACGTCGGTAAGCGAGGCGTCATCGTTCAAAGCGGCAAGCGCCTTCACGATGGCAATGGACCCTGATTGCACCGTGATGCCGAGATCGCCGTCGCCCAAAGCGGCGTCGAGGTCGCGTAACTCGTCGGCATGCGCGGGCAGCGCGCTTAGCGCACGCGTCAAAATGGCGCGCAGTTCCTGGTTCGATACGCTCATTGCGCACTCCTCTTACGATGCGGTGCCGTCGCGGAAAAATGGCGAACTCGCGGGCGCTTCGAGCAGCGCTTCGAGTTCGTCGTCGAGCAGCATCACCGTGATCGATGCCCCCGCCATTTCCAGACTCGTTACGTATTCGCCGACATACGAGCGCGCTATTTTCAGGCCCTGATCGGCGATGAGTTGCGAGGAACGGCGATACAGCAAATACAGTTCTTCGAGCGGCGTCGCGCCGAGGCCGTTCACAAGTATCGCGAGCTTCGATCCCTTAGGCGCGTTCAGATCGCCGAGAATCTGACCGATAAGCCGCTCGGCGATGGCATCGGCCGTTTCGAGCTTGCCGCGATGCGTTCCCGGTTCGCCATGAATGCCGATACCGATTTCCATCTCGCCATCGGGCAATGTGAAGGTCGGCTTGCCTGCTGCGGGAAGTATCGTCGGCGAGAGGCCCACGCCCATGGTCCGGCAATGGGCATTCGCCTTGCCGCAAATGCGCGTGACCTCATCGAGCGAATCGCCGCGTTCAGCGGCGGCGCCCGCGCATTTGAACGCGAACAACATGCCCGCGACGCCGCGCCTGTCGGCCGCACGTTCCTTCGGCGCGGATGCTACATCGTCGGTCAACACCACTGTCTTGATGTCGATGCCTTCGGGTTCGGCCAAGTCGGCGGCAAGGTCGAAATTCAGGACGTCGCCGCCATAGTTGCCGTATACGTAAAGCACGCCCGCGCCGCCATCCACTGCCTTGGTCGCTTCGAATATCTGTTCCGCCGAGGGCGATGAAAACACGTTGCCCACGGCCACGCCACTGCAAAGCCCCTCGCCGACGTACCCGAGAAAGCCGGGCAAATGTCCCGAGCCGCCGCCTGTCACGATTCCCACTCTGCCTTCCTTGGGCGCGTCCTTGCGCACGAGCGCGCGTTTGTCGTCCGTCGCGCTCTTGATCCACGCGGGATGAGCGATAAGCAAAGCCTCGATGATTTCATCGACGAAGACATCGGGCTGGTTAATGATTTTCTTCATGTTGTGCTCCTCCGGTTTTAGGGTGCGTTGCAAGAACACGTCTAACGCTTGCGCCGCTGACTAAGCGCGTCGAGCAAGACAGCCGCGAAAATGACCCCACCTTGAATGAATTGCGTCCAGAAGGGATTCACGCCGAGTAGCGACAAACCCACGTTGATCACGCCGATCAGCACGACGCCGATAAAGGTGCCCACGATCGAGCCACGTCCACCCGCAAGCGATGTCCCGCCAATCACGATAGCGGCGATCACCTGCAATTCGAGTCCGTTGGCCGCGGACGGCAAGGCGGAATTGAGCCGTCCGGCAAGCACGATCCCAGCGATGGCAGCAGTTACGCCGGCCAGCATGTAGGTGAAGAAAACCACGCGGCGCACGGGAATACCGGCAAGACGCGCGGCTTCCTGATTGCCGCCGACTGCAAAGACCTGATGCCCGAACGTGGTCTTGCGCAAGAGCACATGGCCTATGGCGAAGATCACGAGCATGACGATCATCGGCATGGGCAAGCCCGCGACGGTCTTCGCGCCGAAGGCCGTGAAGGCGGTGGGGAAATCGAACTTCGTGCGACCATCGGAAATGGCGAGCGTGAGGCCGCGCGCCATGGCCATCATCGCGAGCGTGACGATGAAGGGCACGAGGCGCAACCACGACACGGCAAGGCCGTTGAGCGCGCCTGCCGCGGCCCCGACCGCAATTGCGACGCATAACCCTCCAACGCCGAGACCGACGGCGCCTGGGCTCGATCCTGCCATGACCGTGGCCGCGACCATGCCGCTCAACGCAACGAGCGATCCGACCGACAGATCGATCCCCGACGTGATGATGACGAACGTGCCGCCTACCGCCGCGATGCCGACGACCGAGACCTGCACCATGATGTTGGTGAGCGTGCTGGTCGTCAGAAACTCGGGCGATGCAATCGACAAGGCGATGCAGATGATGACGAGTGCGGCAAACAATGGCCCGATGCCGCTCCTCAGTTGGCGAATCACGCGGCGCGAGAGCGCCTCCGAGTCCTCGCGGTTGGCTGCCGTGGAGGTCATGCGCCTGCTCCTGTTGTAGCCCATTGAATGACAGTTTCAGAGTCCGCTTTGTCGCGCCGTAGCTCCGTCACGATGCTGCCGCGATACATCACGAGCACGCGATCCGACATGCCGAGCAACTCCGGCAACTCGGAACTCACCATGACGACCGCTGCGCCCGCACGCGCCATCGACACCATGTGTGCGTAGATTTCGGTCTTCGCACCCACGTCGATGCCGCGTGTGGGTTCATCGAGCATGATGACCACGGGTGCTGTTGCCGTTGCGCGGCCAAGAATGACTTTCTGCTGATTGCCGCCGGAAAGCGTGCCGGTGATCTGCAACACCGAAGACGAGCGAACGCCGAAGCGCGTGCTTGCTTCCTGCGCCAGCTTGCGTTTCTTGGCGCGGCTCACGAAGCCGCCGCTCGCAAGCGCTTTAAGGCTCGACAGTGCGATGTTCTCTTCGATGTTGGCATCGAGCACGAGCCCTTCGAGCTTGCGGTCCTCCGAGGTATAAACGAGGCCGTGACGCACGCCTTGAGTGGGCGAATGATTCGTGACCTTCTTGCCCTTCACGAAAATCTCGCCACCGGTTGCGGGCAGCGCGCCAAAGATCGTCTTGAGCAATTCGGTGCGTCCTGCCCCGGCAATGCCCGCTATGCCCAGGATTTCGCCCGAGCGTACCGTAAAGCTCGCATTGCGCAGCAACGGCGCGCTAGCGAGATTGCGCACTTCGAGCACGACATCGCCATAAGGACGCGGCTCCCACGGATAGAACGATTCGAGATTGCGCGCGACCATTGCCTGCACGAGTTCGGCTTCGGTCCATTGCGACATCGGACGCGCGCCGACCGTCGCGCCATCGCGCATTACGACGGCGGAATCGGCGAGTTCGAACACCTCTTCCAGATGATGCGAAATGAAGATGATGCCCATGCCCGAGGCACGCAGCCGCCGCACCACGGCATAAAGATTGGCGATGTCCTGGCTCTGCAGCGCGGCCGTGGGTTCGTCCATGACGAGGATTCGGGCATCGCGCGCCACGGCTTTTGCTACTTCCACGAGCTGCCTCTTGTTGAGCGGCAGATCGCCGAGGCGCATCCACGGCGGCACGTTGTCGAGTCCCACGCGATCCAGCGCTTCGCGCGCAAGCTGGTTGGCCTCGCGTTGCTTGACGAAGCCGTTCTTTGCAGGCATGCGGCCAAGGAATAAATTTTCCGCGACCGTCATGTCGTTGATCAGCGAGAGCTCCTGATAAATCACGGCCACGCCTGCATCGATCGCTGCGTTGGTGCCGCGCGCAAGCGGTATGCCGTCGATCTCGATCGTGCCTTCATCCGGCTCATACGCGCCAGACAAGGTCTTCACGAGCGACGATTTGCCCGCGCCATTCTCGCCGACGATAGCGAGCACATGGCCCGTTCGCAGTTCGAGGCTGACGCCGCGCAGCGCCTTGACGCCAGGAAAGCTCTTGACGATGCCTTGCATGCGCAATAGCGGCGCGGACGCTTTGAGCGGCGCCTGCGCTTGCGCTTCCGTTTCGACTGTCATGTCGTGCATTCCGTTAGCGGGCAACGCGCTAGAGCCCAAACGCTCGAACGCTTGAAGTCTTAAGCGTGTGCCCGCAGCTTGCCTTACTGTTTGACTTCCTCTGACCACAGCCCGTACTTCTTGGTCTCATCCGAATCGATATTCGATTTGTCGATGAGTAAAGTCGGCCAGGCATAATTCGCCGGAACGTCCTTCTTGGCGTTGTAGTCCGCGATGAACTGCAGCGACTTGGCGGCCATCTGAATGGGGTTCTGCGAGATGGTCGCGTCCTGCTTGCCGGAGCGAATGGCGGAAAGCGCCTGCGCCGTGCCATCCGCGCCGATCACGAGAATGTGCGCTTTATCGCCGAGCGGCTTATAGCGGCCCGCATTGTCGATAGCCTTTTCCGCACCCACGGTGTTGTCGTCGTTGGCGCCGAATACCGCGTCGATTTGCGGATATTTCTGCAGGATATTGGTCATCGCGTTAAGCGACTTCTCCTGATCGAATGCGCCTTCCTGACGCGCAACCACCTTGATGTCGGGATACTTCGCCATTTCGTCGCTAAAGCCTTTCTCACGGTCGGTGGCGGCGGTCGTGCCGACAAGGCCGATCAAATCCACCACGTTCCCTTTAGCCGAACCGTAGCGTTTGGTCAGTTGATCGGCAATCCACTTGGCGCCGGTTTGACCGAGCGCGACGTTATCCGACGCAACGAACGAAGTCACCTTGCCGCCATCCGACCCACGATCGAGCGTGAAGACCGGAATGTTCATCGAGTTGGCTTTCTCGACAGCCGGAATGATGGCCTTGGAGTCGATAGGATTCAGCACGAGGGCAGTCACGCCTTGACTCAGCAAGTTGATGGCGTCGTTGACTTGCTGTTGCGCGTCGCCATTGGCATTGGTCTGGACGAGATCGAAGCCTTGCTCCTTGGCGCCCTTCTCCACGCCGGCCTTGAGCCCGACAAAGAACGCATTGTTAAGCGTTGCAATCGAAAAGCCTATTTTCGCCTTGCCGCCCGCGGCAGCGGCCGGCGCCGGCGCGCTTGCGGGAGCGCTCGCGGCTTCGCTCGAACTCGCGCCTGAACTGCTGGCGGTCGAACTGTTGTCGCTCTTGGAACAACCGCTAAGCGCGGCCGCCGCGCATAGAAAAACCGCGCCGGTCGATTTACCGAACGTGCCCCATCCGTCGAATCTTGCTGAATTCCAGGCCATAGCTGTCTCCGTTGTAGGATTTATTCATTACGATGCAAACGACTATTTCCTCAAGGCAAGCGCGCTAAGAATCCTTCTTGTCGCGCTTGCCATAAGTCTTGAACTTCTCCAACACTTCATCCATCTGCTCCTCCGAAAGAAGCGGCGGAGCACCCAACTGACAGGCGAGAAGATATTGCTTGGCAAGCACTTCCACTTCATGCGCGAGCCACACGGCGCGCGCAAGATCGGTGCCGAGCGCGACCACACCATGATGCGCGAGCAGACACGCACGCCGGTTCAGAAGCGCGGCTAAAGCGTGATCGGAAAGAGTTTGCGTGCCAAAGAGCGCATAAGGCGCGCAGCGAATGGAATGTCCGCCGGCGGCCGCGACCATGTAGTGCACAGCGGGAATATCGCGTCCATGAATGGCAAGCGCCGTGGCCGCTATGGAATGCGTATGCACGACCGCGTGCATGTCTTGCCGTGCTCGAAGAATGTCGCGATGAATGCGCCATTCCGAAGACGGGCGAGCCGTGCGCAGCACGCTCGCGTCGTCACCGACATTTAACGGCAGCCACACTATCATGTCTTCGTGCATTTCACGCGCAGGAACGCCGCTGGGCGTGATGAGAAAGCCGTCGTTGAAGCGCGCGCTGACGTTACCCGAGGTTCCCTGATTGATGCCGAGCCGCTCCATTTCGAGCGAGGTCTCGACAATACTCCGGCGCAGCGCGCCTTCATCCACCGCGCTCATGCGGCATTACCTTCGGCTGCGAAGAAACCACGCAACGAACGTTCGAAAGGCGCTTTCACGATACCGCGCTCCGTGATGAAGCCCGTGACGAGTTCATGCGGCGTGACATCGAATGCGGGATTGCGCGCGTTGATGGCTCGCGGCGCAATAGGTTGCCCTGCAAGCGATGTCACCTCTTCTTCACGACGTTCTTCTATCTCGATCTGCGCGCCGGTCGGTGTGCGGAAGTCCAGTGTGGACGAAGGACAAGCCACGTAGAACGGTATGCCGTAGTAATTCGCTGCGATGGCCACGCTCAGTGTGCCGATCTTGTTGGCGAAGTCGCCATTTGCCGCAACCCGGTCCGTGCCGACGATCACGAGGTCCACCAGTCCATGCGACATGATCGACGCGGCCGCGCTATCCACGATCAGCGTTACATCCACGCCCGCCTGCTGCAGTTCGAACACGGTCAGGCGCGCGCCTTGCAAAAGCGGCCGTGTCTCGTCCGCGAACACCTTGAACACAATGCCTTCGCGATGTGCGGCATAAATCGGCGCGGTGGCGGTGCCTAAGCCTGTGGTGGCAAGCGCACCTGCATTGCAATGCGTGAGCACGCCGCTGCCCGGTTCGATAAGCGGCAGACCATGCATGCCGATGCCTTCGCATAGCGCCTGATCTTCCGCATGAATCTGTTTGGCCTCATCCACCAAAGCTTCGTAAAGCGCCTTCGAGTCGCTTGCGTTGCATGCGCGCGCGCATTGCAGCATGCGTCTCAATCCCCAACTCAGATTCACCGCCGTGGGGCGCGCGGTATCGAGCCAGCCCGCGCGCCGTTCAAGCTCGGCACGAAATTGCGTCAAGGGCAAGTCGCGCGCGTCCTGCATGGCGACGCACAATCCGTATGCTGCCGCGACGCCGATGGCGGGCGCACCCCGCACGCGTAATTCATGAATGGCTCGCCAGACGGCGGCTGCATCGGCGACATGCTCCACCACGATTTCATGCGGCAGGCGCGTCTGATCGAGCAGCAGGAGATCGCCATCGCGCCATTCGATCGTCGGGGCAAGCGTGGGGAACAAGGACTGCGCAACCATGGAAGCTCCGAGTGGACTATGCATGTGTGATTGTTTCGCGCTGAACCTCGCGCGCAAGCATGACGACCTGTTCGATACTGCCAAGCGTCGCGCGCTTGACCAGCAGGTCTTCCGCGCAACGCAGACAGCGCACTTCGATACGCGCCCTCGCCTGAGCATCTGGAATGCGCGTGATGTCCGCGACCTTCGCCATGCCGACAATGCGCCGAATCATCTTGCAGCCAGCGAAGCCGAGCGTATCCGCTAGCAGCCGACGCATGAAGTGCGTGCGATAACCTTCGACAGATCGCGCTTCTGCGTGACCGCCTATAAAGCCGCGTCCGCTACGGCTTTCGTGCTCGCGCCACAGCTTTAGAAATTGCGCGCTAAAGCCATTCCAGACCTCGGCCACTTGAACGAGCAACCATTCCTGATAGCCGGAAGGATCTCGATCGTCTATACGGCCATGCCAGTCGCGCGAAAAATACGCGAGCAGCAGGTTTGCGAGCACCGCGCCGATATCGAAGCCCATCGGTCCGTAGAACGAGAATTCCGGATCGATCACGAAGGTTTCGTCTTCGTTGACCATGATCGAGCCGGTGTGCAGATCGCCATGCAGCAAGGTCTCGGCGTGATTCATGAACGCCCATTTCATGTCGCCCGCGGCAATGCGCAACGCTTCGCTGGTCCTCAGTCGTTCAAGCGATGACGCAGGCAATGCGGCGCTGTACACGTTCGACGGATGATCTTCGAAAGGAAACGTAAAGACGAGGTCCTCGGTGATCTTGCACAACTCGGAATTGACCGCCGCGCTCATGGCCGCTTTCTTGATGTCCGGCGCGAGAAACAGATCGGACCCGTGAAAAAGCGTGTGCGCAAGGTACGTCGACAGATGCGCGGCGAGCTTCGGATAGACGACGCCATCCATCAGGCCTTGCCGCAAAATGCGATGCGAGGCGAGCCTTTGCATCACCATCAGAAAGCGCTTGCTGTCAGCGTGATACACCTTCGGCACATGCCGCGGACATAGCGCACCGAAGCGGCGTAACGCCGCTACCTCATGCTCCATGCGCTGACACGACAACGGCCACGTCTTGCCGACTAGTCTTAAAAAAGGCGGCGCCTGCTTGACGACGACGCTGCGTTCCGGCGCCTTCGTGTTCGTCACGAAGTACACATAGTTCAGGTTGCCGTCGCCGACTTCGGCCACTTCCAGATCGTGCGGCTCGCCAAGCAGCGCACGTATCTCGGGAATTGCGCCGAGATACGCGGCAAGCTCGCTTGCGGTAAAAGCCTCGAACTCCATCGGTGTCTCCTCCGATGTTGCTTCTGGTGCGCGTCTAAACGCAAGATTGTCTTAGCGACGCTTGCGCACCAGATCGAATTTGAAAATGCTCGTGTTGTAGTAGTCGTTGCTATAGCAGAGCGGTTCCCCGCTCTGATCGAAATCCACTTCGTCCAGCAGGAGAAACAAACCGAAGCCGTCTCCGAGTTCCGGCAGATCGCGCGGCGTGAGGATGGTCGGCTGTATTGACGTATGCGTATGCGACAGACGCCGGCCCGTGCGCGCGAACATGCCAAAAAGCGATTCGCCGACTTCACCGTCCGCTGCATCGAAGAGCGTCTTCGGAATGGTGTCGATGCAATAGGCGGCTACGGCGTCGTCCGCGCGGCGCACGCGTTCGATACGTACGCACGGCGCCCCAAGCTCGATGCCGAGTCTTTCTGCCAAGCTCTCCGATGCCGCAATGGTATCCATCTGTATGCGACTCGTTGAAGGCACGGCGCCGACGCTCTTGATCATGTCGGTTACGGACATCAGATCATCCAGACCACCCTGCAACTTCAGCGAAATTTGTCTGATGAAGGTGCCGCGACCTTGAACCCGAGACAGCAGACCGTGCGAGATCATCTGAGCAACGGCTTCACGCAAACTCGAACGGCCTACCCCGAGCAATTCGCAGAGTTCCAGTTCCGTGGGAATCTGATCGCCCGGCTTGAGCTTGCGCTCACGGATCATGGTCAGGAGCGACTCTTGAATCTTGTCGCTCATTGAACGCTCTACGCTTAGACGCATGTTGCTCTCTTCGGTAGCATGCAGTCAAATATACATCAGACATCAGATGTTTTTCTTAGGACTTTCCCTTGGATATTTTGTAGGCTCAATAGCTGGTGATAACGATGAACGGCTTTGCGGTTGCAGCAAGGCCATAATCATTTGCTTGCCGCATCTGACTTGTTGGCGCGTTGCACTGCGCCAAGAATTCATGGCTTCCACTGGTACATCAGAATCTTGGCGCGTGCATCGTCTTCCAAAAGAATGTCGTATTCACCATTGGCCCTTAGCGTGGCGCTGATACCTAGTTCCACATCGACATAGCCGCTAGTCCAGCCTACGTTCGCGCCCGGCGACATGCAGCCCACGTGTGCGCCGGTGCGCGCGTCGTACACATAAACCTTCTGCGTGAAGAGGCCCGCAACAAAGAGGTAATTGCCCGCTGTCGCAAGTCCCACGGGCGTGATTACGGGGTTGGCCGTCGTGTCCCAAGGCAGCGCGATGAGATAGGTCATGACGCGCGGCCCGCGAGTCCAGTTGTCGTAACGCGCGAGATATGGGCCGGCCTCTTTCCAGCGCGCGGCATCATAGGGAATGGTTTGCGTGAAGCCCGAGATATACATCGTGTCGGTCTCAGGCACGTAAAGCACTCGGCCAATGCGCGTGAAAGGCGCTGGCATCGTATAAGTCTTCGCCGATGTATAGGTGTAAAGCGGATTGCCCAAGGCATCGAAGCCCTGCAGCGGCATTTCTCGTATGCCGCTCGTCGGGGTACCGAACCATACGTTGCCAAGGGAATCGACCCAGATGAAGCTGTTGCCTATCAGACTCCCCGTCGATGGATTGCCTATGAATTCGCTCGTGTCGAGATGGCCATCGCCATTGATGTCGCGCCACATCCATTCGCCATAGGCCGGTTGATTCGCTGGAAAACCGCCTGAAATATAGGACTCGGCGAACATGACCGATGGTATTGCCGTATAACCGTGCGCGGCGTCGAAGCGATGCACATAGAGCTGATGCGAATATGGATCGAGCGTGAATAGATACGGCCGGTTGCCGTTCAGGCGCCGTACCATCGGCTGGCCACGCACCGCGCGTCCGATGTGAATCGAAGGGTCATCAGGAAAAGTGAAGCGGTCCACGGTATGCGCCGTGTACGTCCATTGCTTGCCGGGCGCCTTGCTCCAGTCCATCGTAAAGACTTTCGAGCCGGTATAGATGGTGTTCGGCGCGCCGGGATCGAAGCTCGCGCCATCGACGAACACGAGACCGTCCAGTTCCCATGTAACAGAACGTGTGACGCCTTTGAAAGCCTGCAGCACCGCGCCCGTTCCCACCGAGGCAGAGTTCAGAGCTCGCGGACCTTCGCCATTTTGTCCAACGTACAGATTGCCGGCCTGATCGAAACCGATACCCGTGACCGAGTTGAAGCGCCCTGCTTCGATCGTGCCAGCGGTCGCATGATTCACGCCCTTGAGCGTGCCGATCGCAGCTAGCGCTGCGTTTTTTCGGAAAGGCAAGATCTGCTGGCCCACGCCGTTATCTGCGATATAAAGATCACCCGATGGAGTGACCGCGATATCCGCGGGTACCGTTCCTATCGGGAGTATCGGCACGCCGCCAAGTAGCGCGCCCGTCGTCGAATAATGTGCAATGGCGGGGTGTCCGTTGAACGTGCCTGTAATGACCCAAAGCGTGCCGTCTATATCGAGTGCCATGCGTCCCGGTGATGTCACGTTGAACGCGCGATTACGCCTCATCGTGTTGGCATCGAACACGACGATCTGATTGCTCGACGCGTCGGAAACAAAAAGCTCGCTATCGTTAGCGGCCAGGCCGCGAATGCCCGCGTCCGTTCCGGCCGGCACAGTCGCCACGATTAGGAAACTGTTCTTGGTAGCATTCGCGCTGTTGCCGGCGCCGCCCGTAAAAGACGCGCCCTTGGCGATGTTGGCGATCGTGCGTCGCGTAATGCCGAACCACGTATAACCGTTGGGCGGATAATCCGCGCCGACGAGGCCACCGCCTTGATTGCCGATGGACATCGCCGCATAGAGGTATGTGCTGTTCGATGCAATGGCGTCGCCGCCCGCCGCGCCCCAACCATGCGTCGCACCCGCCACCGCGATTCGGTCGCCATTGCGATACGCCGCGATCTCGGCGCCGCTTTCATCCCACGGACTATTGGTATAGACGGTTCCTTCCGGTGCAACGCGGATGGCTTGTATGTCCTGCTGCATCCACTTGCCATCGCCGAAGCCAAAAGTGTTGCCGATCCAGGACGTGGTGTAATTGAGCGGCGACGTAGCCGCGCGCGCACCGCTGGCAAGGCTGAACACCATTAGCCATACCGCTAGAAAACATGAAACGTTCATCACCTGCACCCCGGCAAACCGCCGCAAAGCGAAATCGAGTTACGACCCTAATGATATGAAGAAAAGGCCTGTTTTCTTCTTAACGGCGGTCGGTACGAATGCTTGAATCCGGTTTATTGAGGCGTGTTCAATTCAAGAAGTCGAGCAAACAACGGAGAGGTCGAATGATAGATAGCGTGGACAGGAAACATCTCGAACGATGCATCGAACTGGCTAAAGAAGCGCTCGACCAAGGCGATGAACCCTTTGGTTCTCTACTGGTGGCGAGCGACGGTCACGTGCTCTTTGAGGATCGTAACCGCATCAGCACGGGCGACAAGACCTTGCATCCTGAGTTCGCTATTGCAAAGTGGGCTGCGGAAAATATGAGCGAGCCCGCGCGCAAGAATGCCGTGGTCTACACATCGGGCGAGCATTGTCCGATGTGTTCGGCGGCGCATGCATGGGTGGGGCTTGGGCGAATCGTCTATGCGAGTTCGACTGCGCAGTTCACGCGCTGGCGTGAGGAACTCGGTGCTGGGCCCGGCCCTGTCCGCGCGCTGCCCATTGAAGAGGTGATCGACGGAGCAATCGTGGATGGCCCCGTCGACGACCTTGCAGAACGCGTGCGTGCACTACATGTCGCTTATAGGCAGAAGCATCAAACGCGTTGATCGGTCAGTGCGCTGCTATGGTTTCGCTGTTGCGACACGCCTGGAACTTCGGTCTGCACGTTCGTCTGCGTGATGACCGACTCGCACAACGCGATCACTTGCGGAAGACTCGCGGCATTGAACAACGAATGATCGACATCGGCGTAAGTTGCGACACGCACTGAACGAAGCCGCTTGAGTCGGGCGCCCAGCTTGCCGCAATGCGCGGCGAGCAAGTCCAGGCCCGCATCGTAGGCGCCGTAGACCAGCACCGTGTTCACGCCTCTAGCGTCGAGCGCGCGAATGATCGGCATGGGTGTAGTGGCCTGCTCGGGCGGCGTTTTGCTCAGGCTGTCGAGCCTCAATACATCGACGACACGTGAACGCGCACGCGTGAGCATGTAGCCGCCGATAAAGCCCATTACGCGAAGCAGATTCTTATCGCCGCGCAAAATGGCTTTCCACTTCTGCGGATCGAGCATGGAGAACGCATAACCCGCCATGGAGTTGCGTGTGGATTCGCGCAACGCTTCGGGCGTTTTGTCCTCGGGACGCTTGAACGTAGGGATATTCACCGAAATCACGCCGGTAATAACGCTCTCGCTGACCGCTGCCTTCAAAGCGTGATACGCACCTGAACAAATGCCGAACGCATAGATCGTCTTGTAGCCTTGCCGGGACAACCAACGCGCGGCGACGCCAGTGTCTTCGGTTGCGACCACGTTATAGATTCTGCCGAAGGGCGTGTCTGACTGCACATCGCCCGAAGGAAGCGGACTGTCGCCACGGCCGCGTGCATCGAACCGCAATGAAGCAATACCACGTGATGCTAGCTCGCGTGCAATCCGCACGGAAAGCCGGCTATCGCCTACGCGTGAACTCGCCGCCGTATTCGTCATGACAAACACAGGGCCACGCGCTGCACCATGACGCGGCTCGCACAGCACGCCTACGAGTCCTTGTTCGTCCATTCGCACGGGACGCTCGACAGCCTCCGGCGTTTCGATGACGAGATCTGGCCACACGTCATGTGCCGCAGCCGATGTATTAACGGGGCCTGCTTCGAGCGCGCCGTTTGCAATCCACTCAGTGGCCGTTGCCAAAGCAGCCTTGGGCAATACCGTGAATGCCGACTCTTGAATGAAGCCAAGCAAATCTTCAAAGGGTTGTGTCTGCGTATCGACGCCAAGCCCACTGAGCGCATCCAGCAGCGGGTCTTTCGAGCTCGTTCGTGCGTGCATCAGCAATACGCGATTGGCGGGCGCATCAGCCGCACTTTTCACTTGCGACGCGAGATCGATCTTTTCCAGTCGGGCTCTAAAGGCATCGTCATAAACCTGACCCAGCACGTTGAGCGGACCAGTCTTGGGTTGCGCTTCGCGAAGGGGCGGTGCGAGCTGGTCGAGCCAGGTCTTGCGCACCGCGCCGAGTTCGCGAATATAGGTGCGTCCGCTCACGACTGGCGCAAGCAAGGCGAGATCGTCGACGGGACGCTTGAGCGCCGCAGCCAAAGCGAACGCGGCACCGACCCGAAAGCCCGCTAGCGTGACGTGTTCGATACCCGTCTGTTCCTTGAGGAAATCGACGGCTGAACCGATGTCATCCACCGCCGAATCGAACAGATCTTGTCCTGCTTCTAGATCGGCTGAATCCCCCGTGCCGAGATAGTCGAAGCGCAAGACCCACAAGCCGCGGGCCGCAAGAGCGTCTGCCAGGTGACGCAGGCCGCTATAAGTCCATACATATTCGTGGCCATAGGTGTTGCAGAGAACGACGCCGCGCGTGCCGGCGCCTGCGTGCAGCCATCCGAATCTTTTGCCGAAAACCACCGGTCTCATTTGTATTTTCCTCGTCTTTGGCGGTGTTCAGACGTAAGCAAGGAGTGCCTTCGAAACCGCCAGCCTGCATGCGTCATTATTATGCTTGGACAACTGCAGGCACAAAGGGAACGGGCAGCAAGTGCTATTCCCATCGACACGGGACTCCAGCTAGTCCTAGTCGGGCGTTGCGCAAAGCTTCTCTCCGGGCTTTGCGCCGCCATGCAGCGAGGGTTACTTGTCATCAATTATATTAAGCCCGCTTAGCACTTGCGATGTGCCGACGCGAATTTTGTTCAAACGGACTATCTATTGGCGATCATTGCATGGGGTGCATGATTTCTTGTCTGGCAAATGCGCTTAACTGCAAACAATCCGCGCGGCATCGCACAGAGCTTTTTAGGGTTTGCTTATATTTTTTTTTTTTGCCTTTGGCTTTTCGCAAAGCGGCGAGTCATCCCCGCCTATGAGGTTGCGATAAGGCGCGTGCCGAGCGAATGAGGTCGTCGAGCATGAGATCGCGTTTCTCTGGATCGGTGTCGCGACTCGTCATGAAGCAGAGCGCCGCGACGGCCAAACCGGAACGATCGCGAACGGGCGCGGCCATGCAATAGCGAAACGTATGCGACAAGCCTGTCGTGCAGCAGAAGCCCTGCTCCCTCGCGCGTTCCACATCGGTGAGGAAGTCTGTGAAATCGACTCGCTTGCCGTTGTCCAGAACGAAGTCTTCATCAGGAATGAGCGCGCGAATTGCGTCGCCGCTCAAATGACCCAGCAGCAGCCTGCCCGATGCCGTCCAGGGAATGGGGACCTTGACGCCAATATCCGAACTGATATTGAAAGGTCGAGAACTGTTTTCTGAAAGCACGACCGTGTATTTGTCGCCTTCGAGCATGCACAGTTGCGCGGTCTCGTCGTGGCTGCGCACGAGCGCGAGAATGGACTGATGCGCGCGGCTGATCAGATCGTTGTGCACCGCGTAATCGGAGCCGTAGTAATGCATCTCCCGGCCAAAGAAGATGCTGCCGTCGGGGCCCGCTTCCAGTAGACCCGCCTCGCTTAAAATTGCGACCAGTTCGTAGATGCTTGAACGCGGCGCGCCAGTCGCTTCGATCAATTCGCGCATCGCGAGCGGCCTGCGAGCTAGATGCAATTGCTTCATGATCGCCACGACCCGATCCACCCCGCGCGCACGCGACGTTTCCACAGTCGACATTGGCTGGGCTCCGCTCAATGATCCAGCACGCGATGCAGAAACTGCCGCGTGCGTTCGTTTTGCGGATTCACGAAGATTTGCTCGGGTGCGCCCTGCTCTGTAATCACGCCCTTGTCCATGAACACCACGCGATCCGCCGTCTTGCGCGCAAAACCCATTTCGTGCGTGACCACGACCATCGTCATGCCATCGCGCGCCAGTCCGCGCATGACTTCGGTCACTTCGCCGACGAGTTCCGGATCGAGCGCGGAAGTCGCCTCGTCGAAGAACATGATGCCTGGCTCAACGGCGAGTGCGCGTGCAATGGCCACGCGTTGTTGCTGGCCGCCCGACAATTGACTCGGATAATGCGTCGCACGATCGGCGAGGCCGACACGGTCGAGCGCATCCATGGCGCGCTTCTTGGCATCAGCGGGACTCATTTTGCGCGCCTTGATGAGTGCAAGCGTGACATTGCCGAGCGCGGTCTTGTGCGGGAACAGATTGAACTGCTGAAACACCATGCCCACATGTCCACGAATTTCTTTAGCGCGACGTGCATCGTGCAGCGGCACCTGGTTGACCCACACTTCGCCCGCATCCGCGGTTTCAAGGCCGCTCATGATACGCAACACGGTGCTCTTGCCCGAGCCCGATGCGCCGATCAAGACAAGCACTTCGCCAAGCCTCACATCGAGATTGATTTCCCGCAGCACTTGCGTGGCACCGAACGACTTGCCCACGCCCGCGAGGTTGATGATCGACGCTTCACTCATGACAGCACGCTCCTTCTACGGTCGTGACGGCGCACCCACTGCGACAGCGGAAAGCACACGATGAAATACAGTATGGCGACGAGGCCATAAATCTCGACTGGCTTGCCCACGCGATCGACGATCGCCTGGCCGCCGTGCATCAACTCCGACATGCCGATCATGCTAACGATCGACGTGTCCTTGATAAGCGAGAGATATTGCCCGACCAGCGGCGGCAAAACGATCCGGCCGGTCTGCGGCAAGACTACGGAGAAGAACGCTTGCGTTTTGGATAGACCGAGAATCTGCGAGACTTCCCACTGTCCTTTAGGGACCGCCTCGATGCCTGAGCGAAATACTTCGGCGATATACGCGCCTTGATAAACGCTCAAGCCGACGACTCCGGCGGCAAAGACATCAATGGCATAGCCGAAGTAGGACACGCCGAAATAGATGAACATCAGTGTGATGAGCACTGGCGTGCCGCGGAAGAGTTCGGTGTAGAGCCTTGCAATCTTGTCGGTGCCCCAAGGCCCGAAAGAACGAAGCACGGCGGCCAGAAGACCGATTACCGTACCGCCCACGATCGACGCGGCCGACAAGGCCAGCGTCATCAAGAGCCCTTGCAAAAGGATCGACAGGCTCGTCGTCAATAAATCGCTCGACATGTCTCGCTCTCCGATTAAGTGCGCGCGGCAGGACGGCGCAGCATGAACGATCGGCGCGAAGGCTTCCTGATGACGAGCGGCGGATGAAAGAGCCTCAAGCCAATCTGCCCTGCAGCCCAGGAAAGCAGGTTGCTGAGCACGAGATAGGCAAGAAGCGTGACCGTGAAAGTCTGTACGTAAAGCAGCGTGCGCGAATTGATGACGGTCGCTGTACCGCTCAACTCGGGCAGTGCAATCGCGGAAAGCAGCGACGTGCCGAGCAAAAGCTGGATCAGGTTGTTGACGATAGCCGGATAAACAGCGCGCGCCGCTTGCGGCAAGACCACTTGCGTGAAGATCTGCGAGCGCTCTAGTCCGAGAATCGATGCCGCTTCGAGCTGACCCTTGGGCACCGACTGGATGCCCGCCCGAAACACTTCCGCCAGATAAGCGCCTACGTTCACCCCTAGTGCGATCACACCTGCTGTATAAGCATCGAGCGTAATGCCAAGGGACGGCAAGCCGAAGAACACGATGAATATCTGCAGCAGGACCGGCGTGTTGCGGATGACTTCGATATAAACGCTTGCGATTCCGCGCAGCACGCGGCTCTTGGACCCGCTTGCAAGCGCCGTCAAAAGACCGAGCGCCATCGCAAGAATGAACGCCAGCAGCGTGATTTGCAGCGTGAGCCATGCGGCATGCAGGAAGTCGCTGAAATAGCCAGCAAGCGTCAACCATTCATAGCCCATGATTTTTCCTCACGTTGGACGTCACGCAACCGGCGTCACGGTTAAATTAATATTGCGGGTTGAGCGGGAAACGCGGCTCTTGCCCAAACCATTTTTTATAGAGCTGCGCGTTCTGCTTGGACGCGTTGATCTGGAACAGGAACAGGTTCAGATAGTTGAGCCAGACCTGATCGCCGGCCTTGACGCCGAACGCGTTGTATTCAAGCGGCACGAGGGCTTCGTCAGTGACGGTAAGTTCCTGATCGAGCGATGCCTGGTATGCGAGAAAGTTGTTGTCTTCGATCATCGCGTCAGCCTGGCCTTGCTTGACGGCGAGAATGGCGGCTTGCGAGCTGTCGAATTCCTGAATCTTCACCTGCATGTTGAGTGAGCGCACTTCGTCGCCGTTGGTCGAGCCTTTGACGGTGGCAATCGTGCGGTTGCTCATGTCCTTGATGGATTTGATCCCGCTCGATTTCTTGACCAGCAGCGCTTCACTCGCCACCACGTACGGATTGGTAAAGGCAATTTCCTTGGCCCGTTCGAGATTGCGAGTGAAATTGCAGAACACGACATCCACCTTACTCGTCTGCAGATTTGGAATGCGGTTGGCGCTGGTGGTGTTGACCACTTCGAGCTTTACGCCCATTTGCTTAGCGAGTTCCTTAGCGAGATCGACGTCGTAGCCGTCCGGCTGGCCGTCCTTGTTATAGAAACCGAAGGGCGCAAAGCTCAAGCAATCGCCTACGCGCAAGGTGCCGCGTTGCAAAACGGTCTTAAGCGTTGAGCTTGCCGCCCCATCCTGCGCTGGTGCTTCGACTTTCGAACAGGCCGCCAACGCGACAAGGCCGGCAATTGCAACCCAACGAGCAAAGCGCGCGCTTTCTCTAACAAGTTTCATGTGTGCATCTCGCAAGAGGAAAATCCGTTTGAGGCTTGTCCGATATATCGGACACGTATCCGACGCGGCAGATGGGAGGCAAGTCTTCCACTAAAAAAAACTTGAGGCAAGCGGGTTTACGCGTGGATGGATTAGACGCTCGCAAAGAAAAAGGGCAGACAAATTTCTTTGTCTGCCCTTCGTGGTGGTTCAAGCGCTTGCTAAAGATCCAGCACCAGCACCCTGCTCGTCGCACGCGATACACACGCCGTGAGAAATTCGGTCTTTTCGTCGTCGCCGAGAATGCAGTCGTTGTGTTCGACTTCGCCTTCGAGATAGCGCACTTTGCAGGTGCCGCATAGACCTGCGCAACAAGAGGTTTCAATCGGTACGCCTGCCAGTGCCAACGCGTCTGCAATGCTTTCTTCCTTAGATACCTCGATCTCTTGTCCCGTACTCGCAATGCGCACGGTGAAACTGTCAAGTGCATCGTTGGCGGCTTCATCGTCGAGATTGCGCTCCGGCGCCTTGAAATGCTCGAAGTGCACCGTGCCGGTGGGCCAGTGTCCGGCGGCATCGGCGCATGCCTTCATGAAGCCGCCTGGGCCGCAGTAATACACATGCTCGCCTTCGCGCGGCGCGTCGAGCAACCGGCGCAGATCGAGGCCCGTGGCCGGGTCGCCGCCATCGAAATGCAGGTGCAGCTTTCCGCTTGCGCGCATCGATTCGAACTCGTCGGCAAACGCGGCGCAGCTTGCGTCCCTGGTGCAGTAATGCATCTCGTAGTCGATGCCGGCGTCGTCCAGTTCATGCGCCATCGCCTTGAGCGGCGTGACGCCGATACCGCCTGCGATCAGTAACACGCGACGCGCGCCATCGACGAGACTAAAGTTATTGCGCGGAAGACTCACCTTCACGATGTCCTGTACGCGCAGTTGCTCGTGCAGTGCTTTCGAGCCACCGCGTCCGCGCTCATCGCGCAGAACGGCAATCACATAGCGATGCCGTTCGCGCGGCGCATTGCAGATGGAATACTGACGGATCACGCCGCCTGCAAGATGGATGTCCAGATGCGCGCCAGCCGTGAACGGCGGCAATGCATGTCCCTCAGGGTCGACGAACTCATAGGAGTTGATGCCGCGTCCTTCGAAGCGGACTTGTCGCACCATCAATTGCAGCGTCTGTGCCTGGCGGTCGGTTGATATGGGTTGTGTCGACATGGTTGCGTCTCCTCGATCGATGAGCGGCGGGCTTGCGAAAGCGCTCGGCATTGGTCAAAGCGCCTTCGCCATATGCCGCTATTGCTTCATCGATTGCTCGAGTTCCTCGAAGCTTTGCCGCACGAAGTTAGCGCGCTCATCACCCTTCATCGTCTCGCTCTGCGCGAGAATGGCGACGATCTTCTTGGTGACGGCGCGACGACGCGTGACTTCTTCTTCAACGGTCTTGCCCTCGGGAATTTCGAACACGTTGCCCGAGCAGAAGCTGTTGGGCGAGCCGGCGTTCTCGCGAAACCAATCGGCGAAATTCTGCGCAGATGCCGCCGGGTTCGAACCGCGCACCGCATCGCGCAACATCTTGCGGAAGAGGAAGAGGCCCGCATCGAACTTCGTCGGATTCTCGAGCGCGTGCACGGCAATGGGCCGCTGCGAAATGATCGCTTCGTAATCGCCCGGTGCGTATTGCGCTTCCTTATAAGTCTCGCGCTCGCGATGGTTCGGCGGAATCGGTACGATATCTTCGATCTTGTACTTGCCAAAGCGCTCTGGACGACGCATGGCGACTTGCCCTTCGAGAAAGTCGATCGACTCGTAGCCGACCATTTCCTTCTTGCCCACACCGCGTGTGTCGATGCCCGGACCCATCACGCGCCAGCCGATCATCTTGCTGTTTTGATCGTCGACAGGCACGGTCCAGCGCACGATATGAAAGCGGCTAAAGAGCTTCTTCTTCGAACCGTCCTCCGACGTATATGCGTGCAGACTCAAGTTCGGCAGCACCTGATGCTGCACACGCACGAAGAGCCGATCCTTGTTCACGCGGCGCGCGCCCGCACAAGCGAGGCTTCGGCCTTGCTGCACCGGTTGAAAATGCATATCGGGAGCGACTTCCATCGAGGCCGCGCCGACTTCATCGAACGTCGTGCCCTGGAAGTTGCCATTGACGACGTTCTTGGCCGCATGCAGCGCGGTCGGGTGATAGTTGTCGGCGGCGTTGTCCTGCACTTGCAGCCAGTTGCAATGCTGGAAGTTGCTGTAGGGGACGAGTTCATCGCCGGGCAGCACCGTGTAGTCGCCTTCCCATTCAGGGAACGGCGGCACGTTCTCGGGTGGCCCCATATAAGCGAACACCAGGCCGTTACGTTCGACGGCTTTATAAGCGCCTTGACGAATCGAACAGGCATACTTCTCGGCCTCTTTTTCTTCGCCCTTAGGGAACGGTACGTGAAGACACGCGCCATCCACATCGAACACCATGCCGTGATAGCAGCACATGATGCCGTGTTCTTGAATGGCACCGTACTCGAGCGATGCGCCGCGATGCACGCAATGCGCGTGCAGCACACCAATCCTTCCGCTGCCGTCACGGAACGCCACGAGTTCTTCGTTGAGTATTTTCAGGTAACGCGGAGTATCGGTCAGTTCGATCGACATGCAGATGGGATGCCAAAACGCGCGCATGTACTCGCCCATCGGCGTGCCGGGACCGGTCTCGGTCAACTCCGGATCGTGGCCCGGCACCTTGCTCGTGTAGTACCCGCCGAAGGGAATCAGCTTCTTGACGGCGGGCGCGCCGCCACTGCTCTTCTGCCCTTCCAGCTTGTCTGATTTGATCGTCATGGAGAGTCTCGTCCTGATGTGGGGATGGATATGGTCCGCTGCTTTTGATGGTTGAAGTCCGAACTCCGATTACCGAACTCCGTACTCTGTATACAAAGATTAGCGACGGACCGCTGCGTTGTCTCTATGGGTAAACGCGAATGTGGACTAGCATGCGTGGCTTCGTTCGTTGACCGCCGCACTGGCGGGCTGTAACCTTGTCGTATTCTGTATCCAGAGATTGAGCTCGACATCATGCCCGCCAAACTTCTCAAGCTTCAGGCCCGCACGGACTACGTGGACGAGGTCTACAAGGTCTTGCTCGATGCCATCAGTTCCGGCTCGCTCGCGCCTGGTACGCGCATCACGCAGGAAGAGATCGCCGAGCAACTCGCCGTATCGCGTTCACCCGTGCTGCAGGCGCTGCGGCTCCTAAAAAAAGATGGGCTCGTGCAGGACGCGCCCGGTCGCGGTCTGCTCGTCACCCCGCTCGATCCCGCGTGGATCAGCCATCTCTACGAGATTCGCGGTGCACTGGATTCGCTTGCCGCACGCCTCGCGGCGGAACGTGGAGCGAAGCTCGACAAGTCGCTGATCGCGAACGGCCGGCGCGCGTCGAAAAGCGACGATGTCAAGGCGATGATCGATGCGGACATGGTGTTTCATGGCGCCATCTACGAAGCCTCGGGCAATCCGCTGATCGCCGATACCGCGCAGATGCATTGGGTACATCTGCGTCGCGTGATGGGCGCGGTCTTGCAGGCATCGGGACAGCGCAAGTCGATCTGGGATGAGCACGCCGCCATTGCAGCGGCAATCGCGGAAGGCGACGCGCAACGCGCATCCGAACTCACGGATCTCCATACCGCGAACGCGCGCAAGAATCTGGTCGAGCGTCTGGGTCTTGTACTGAATGAACAGAGGCAGGCGGAAGCAACGTGAACATGAATCGGCATCGCGCGAGAAAGCCCTGCATTTGCAGGGCTTTTCGTGTTGAACTGCTTTCATCGGTCCGTGCGACGGCGGCTATTCACCAACGCAGCCGGTATCGTAAAGACCATGAGGGCGCCTATCACGCAACTTACCGCAAGACCAAGCACACCATTACCGGTCGAACCCGAATGCGTTTGGATGATGCCAATCAGCCACGGGCTCACGACACCCGAGATGCTGCCCACCGAATTGGCAAGCGCGAGCCCTGCGGCTGCCGCACCGCCGCTGAGAATCGCGGGCGGCAAGACCCAGAACTGCGAGATGGTCGTGACCACGCCCATGGTCGCAATCGTGAGCGCGATCATGCCGAAGAAGGTCGAGTGCGCATACACCACGCTGAAATACAGACCGATTGCGCCGACAATGCCCGCGCCCGCCAGATGCCAGCGACGCTCGCCGAGCTTGTCCGAGCTATGACCGACTGCCAGCATGGCGATGGCGCCGGCCGCATATGGAATTGCCGTCAGGAGACCGATGTTGAGCGGATCGGAAACGCCGCTTGCCTTGACGAGCGTCGGCAGCCAGAAGCTCACGCCGTAGAGGCCCATCGTGAAGAAAAAGTAAGTCACGCTCAGCAGCAGCACCTTGGGATGCAAGAGGCCATCCTTCACGGAATGCAGTGCATGTGCGGGCTTCTCATCGCGAAGATTCGCTTCGAGCATGGCCTTTTGCGAGTCACTGAGCCACTTTGCATCGGCGACTTTATCGTCGAGATAAAAGAACGCGACGATACCGAAGAGCGCGGTCGGAATGCCTTCGAGCAGAAAGAGCCATTGCCATCCCGCAATGCCGTGCATGCCGCCCATATGACTCATGATCCAGCCCGACAGCGGTCCGCCAACGACGCCCGACATCGGAATGCCAGTCATGAAGAGCGCGGTCACCTTGCTGCGCCGCGAGGCCGGAAACCAGTACGTGAGGTAGAGCAGGATGGCTGGAATGAAGCCAGCTTCGGCCACACCGAGCAAAAAGCGCATGATGTAGAAGCTCGTCGGGCTGGTCACGAACATCATGCCGGCGGAGATGACACCCCACGTCACCATGATCCGCGCAATCCAGCGTCGAGCGCCTACGCGCAAGAGGATCAGATTACTTGGTACTTCGAACAGAAGATAGCCGATAAAGAATACGCCCGCCCCGGCTCCATAGACCGCTTCGCTGAAATGCAGATCATTGAGCATCTGCAGCTTGGCAAAGCTCACGTTGATGCGATCGAGATAAGCGCAGAGATAACACACGAAAAGAAATGGCAGCAGGCGCCATGTCACCTTTGCATAGGTGGACGATTCGTCGCCCGCCAGGTACGCAACCGGACTATGGGAACTCATTGTTGTGTCTCCGTTGTGGGGCAGGTGCGGCGTCGCATGCATCGCGTGCCTCTTGCCGGTGTCGTGGCCTTGGACGACCGTTATGGATATGTCTCGACGGCTTCCATGTTCGTGGCGCGCACAACGAAAGACAAACGATGCCTGTTCATAGAACCATGACACGCATTCATGCATAAGGAATTGCCATGAGGCGCATCCCCAACTTCGTTCTCTTGCGCGCATTCGAGGCGGCCGCGCGGCTGGAGAGCTTCACGCTTGCCGCAAGCGAACTGCACCTCACGCAATCGGCCATCAGCCATCAGGTGAAGGAGCTGGAGCAGTACTTCGGCAGGCCGCTTTTTCATCGACGCAACCGGCGGGTCGAGACGACCTCCGAAGGACGCCGGCTTCATGAGAGCCTTGGACGCGTGTTCGATGTGATCGAAGCCGCGTGTGGTGAGGTCGCGCTCGAACCCCAGGCGCAAGTGCTAGCCGTGCACTGCGCACCGAGCTTCGCGGCGAAGTGGCTCGCGCCCCGTCTGCCCGAGTTCATGAGCGAGCATCCGATGGTGACCATTCGCCTATCATCGGATGCGGAGCCGGCCGATCTCGCGCGCGTGCGTGAAGTCGATGTCGCGATCTCTTATGGCTTCGCGCATGAGCGTCCCGGTGTGATCACGCGCGCGCTCGGAGCGGAGCGCATCGTGCCGCTTTGTTCGCCTGCGCTCGTGCGCGACGACGTGCCCGTTGCCGAGCAGATCCGCAAGCTGACGCTCATCGACTCGCAACTCAGCCGCGTGACCTGGCCGGGATGGTTTGCATTGAACGAACTGGAAATGCCGCGCGGGCCGAGACCATCGTTCGACCGTGCCGCACTCGCGATATCGGCGGCGGCGGATGGCATGGGTGTCGCGCTGGAAACGACACGGCTCGCCGAACGCGAGCTTGCGCGTGGCGATTTGATTGAACTCGGGGCAGGCATCTTCGCGCCGCTTGCGAGAGAAACGCACTTCCTTTCCTATCGCGTAACCGAGCGCAATGTCGAAAAGGTGAAATGCTTTCGCGACTGGGTGCTGATGAAAGCAGGCCTCGACGAAACCGTCGAAGCCTGAGTGAATCGAGCCGCTTGTTTCAGGCTGCGATAGCCTGCTTCTCGCCTTTTTCCTCGATTGCTCGCGCATGTTCGAAAACGCGCTCGCGCTCACGCGCAACCAGCGCCCGTTTGCGCGCGAGAGTTTGTCGCTGATACTTCGGGTCGCCCATCAAGGTGACGTACTCGTTGTATCGATGCCTGAGATAACGCTGGAAAAATTCAGCGCCGGGCAGGCCGCAATCAAGCGCCATAAGCACGCCGTAGTCCATATCCCTTAGATCGGCCAGGGCGCTTATGGCCGTTTCAAGCGCGGCGTAGCGTTCTGCGAGCGGTAAGCCTTTACCGCATAACGCGTGAAAGCGTTGATAGGGAAATACACAGCCATGCGACGCGCAGCGCCGCAAAGCTCTCGCAAGCCGTAGACTCAGTTCGGTTTCCACATGCCCTCCCTGTCTGTTGCGCGGATCGCAAGCGCAAGATTTCGCCGCCATTATTCGAGCTATCGAGAATGGCGAACCTTTGCCTGAAAATCATTCTTTAAGCCAAGAAAACGCGCGGCATTCACTTCGGGCCGCATTTTTTCGCGATTAGAACGGCGAAAAAATACCATGCAGGCATTTGCACTGGCTTACGGAAATAAGCTTGACACGCAATATCCCATAGTGTGCGTGCCCGTTGCCAAAGATCGAGATGGAAAGCACAACGTTGTCGATTGCCAATGCGCCTAAAGAAAACCAGGCGCAAAAAAGACTTAATAAGGTAACGGGTGACCGCTTTGAGACTCGGAGCGCTAGTTTAAACATGCAGATGCAGTACATGCTAGCAAACATATTGTCGAATACCAAGAAAACTTTTGCCGAGGAAAGTACCAATGGCTTACACGAAAATGTCATCCGGAATGTTTTGCTTGCTGCATCTTAGACGCGTGCGCCAAGGTTCATGATTATGCGGGGAATAAGACGAAGGCCGGAGGTCTGCTTTAGAAAATGACCTGACTAAAAACGTCACCAATGTCGACTGCGCCGCAGGCGATCTTAAGGATGGTTTAAGCGTTCGGGGCTAAAACCATCACGAAACACGTTCAGTCAAGCAAGGTCCACGCGGATGGTCAAACCGGGCAACGCTCAAAGCGCTTTGCTTCAGGCTTAAGAGCGTAGGTGATGACCGTCCCATTTGGCCCGGCAGCGATGCCGGGCTCTTTTTTAAGCGTTTTTATTCGATGGGTCGGGCAACTGCGGAGCATGCTCGTCGCTCCTGGCACTGCTTGCGGGAAGCTCGAAGCTAAACGCCGCGCCCGCTTGATCCAAATCGATGAGTCGAATCTGGCTGCCATGCAACTGAAGCATGCGCTGCACGATCAGCAAGCCAAATCCGCCGCGATGCCTGCCTCCCGAAGCGAAAGCGCGCTGAAAGAGCACGCCGCGCACGTCGGCTGGAATGCCGGGACCTGTATCGCTTACCGTGACTTCCACGTGGCCGTTTGAATGTGCAAGCCTAACTGTGACCGTACCGCCTTCCGGCGTGTGATAAATCGCGTTGTCGAGCAAATTCGTGAGGATTCGCTCGATCATGCCAAGATCAGCCGATACATTAGGCAGGCGCGGCTCGATATGCGCATCAAGTCGCACTTTGCGCGCATCGGCGGGCAGTTCGAATTTCTCGAACACATCTTGCAGCAGATCGGCGAGCGAGAACGACTCCGCTTCGGGATGCACCATGCCGTGTTCAAGCCGCGCTAGTTCAAAAAGCGATTGCGCGAGATGCCCGACCTTCGCGCTTTGCGCAAGTGCGATCGACAGATAACGGCGACGGTCTGTGTCGGCAAGTACATCGGCCTTGAGCGAAAGCGTTTCCAAGTAGCCATGCAAGGAAGAAAGCGGCGTGCGCAAGTCATGTGAAATATTGACGACGAGTTCGCGTCTTTCACGATCCTGCCGCTGCAATTCGCGCCATTGTTCGCCAATGCGCGCGGCCATTTGGGAAAAGGCGCTTTCGAGCACCACGATTTCGTCCCGCTCGTTCTCGCGTGCCGCCACGTGCAACGGTACAGGCGATGGCTCGGCCGATGCCCCGCTTGCGTCGAACCTGCGCATGGCATCGGTCAAGCGGCGCAACGGACGCGTAATGAGCCCGAAAGCGATCACGCCCGCAACGAGTCCGAGCAAGGTCACGAGTCCCATGGACAGAAGCGTGGTGCGCAAGACCGCGCTCGCCGAGGCTTTCGCCGCAAGCTCGTCGTGCTCTTCGCCAAGCAAAACCACATAGACATAACCGAAAGGCGGCTTGCCGGGCGTGGCAAGCGCCGCGGCGCTAAAGACTTTGCGCTTGTCGATGCTGCGTGGATCGTCGCCCAGAATAGGGAGCGGCGCGCCATTGATCAGACGATGCACGGGCGCAAGATCGACACGATCGCGCTTCAGATGACCGGGAGGCGCATCGTCGGCACGAACGCGGCCTTCGTTGTCGAGCAGGTAGACTTCGACGCTCGGGTTCACCACCATCAACTGGCTGAAGAGACGGCGCACGGCGGGCGCGTCGATATCGCCTGCGTCCATGAGCGCGCCATCGTGGGCGATATGCGCAGCGAGCCCGCGCGACAGGCTCTGAATGACTTCCTTCTCGCGCAAATCGCTTGCGCGAATCTGCAACCATGCCGATGCGCCGCAGCATGCAAGCAGCAGCACGCAGAACACAGCGAAAAGCCGTTGCGACAGGGTGAGCTTCATGAACTTCACGATGCGCTGTCCGTCGCGAGTTTGTATCCGCGTCCCCAGACGGTCACGATGCGGGCAGGCTCGGTGGCATCTTTTTCGACCTTGGCGCGCAAGCGGTTGATATGCGTATTGACCGTGTGCTCATAGCCTTCATGCGCATAACCCCAAACCGCATTGAGCAGATCCATGCGGGAAAATACTTTACCGGGATGTTGGGCGAAGTAATAAAGCAAATCGAATTCGCGTGGTGTCAGTTCTATGCGCAGCTCATCTACCCACGCTTCGCGCGCAAGCGGATCGATAGCGATACCCGCGACTTCGAGACGGCCTGTATCCAGGCGCGAATTCTTGGCGACTGCATCCACGCGACGCAAAAGCGCCTTCACTCGCGCCACCAGTTCAAGCACCGAAAAAGGCTTGGCAAGATAATCGTCCGCACCGAGTTCGAGACCGAGAATGCGATGCACCTCGCTGGAACGCGCGCTAGTAATGATGATCGGGGTATAGCGCGTCATGGCGCGCGCACGCCGGCAAATTTCGAGGCCATCCACGCCGGGCAGCATCAGATCGAGAATCAACGCATCCCATCCGCCTTGTTCGAGCAAGCGCAAGCCCTCGGCGCCATCCGCGGAATGCACGACCTCATAGCGCTCGTCGCGCAGATGCAGGCTCAGCACATCGGCGATATGCATGTCGTCTTCCACGATCAGAATGCGTTTAGGCTGGTCCATGAGGAAATTCAAAAGAATTAAAGCGCTAGCCCGGATATTGTGCAGAAAAGCGGCGCGGCCAAGTATCACATTTAATTTAACTTTCGGTGAGGACTCGGTAAGCCGCGCACGCCTAAGATGGGGCTCATCTGATCGAGCGAAGGAAAAGACATCATGCTAGACCGCCGCCGCTTTCTGCTGACGGGCACCGCTGCCGCAGCCGCGTTTGCCTTGACAGGCCGTCTGCGTGCGCTGGCCGCGCCCTCGCCGCAAGAGAAGTTCGAAATCACGCATGGCGACGACGAATGGCGTCGCATGCTCGATTCCATGCAATACGACGTCCTGCGTCGCGAAGGCACCGAGCGGCCCTACACGAGTTCGTTGAATGGCGAGCATCGGGCCGGCACTTTCTCGTGCGCGGGTTGTGCCCTTGCGGTGTTCTCTTCAAGCACCAAATTCGAAAGTCACACCGGATGGCCGAGCTTCTGGGCGCCGCTCGATCACGCTATTGCCACGCGGCAGGACGGCTCGTTCGGCGTCTTGCGCACCGAAGTGCATTGCCGCCGCTGCGGTGGACATCTGGGCCACGTGTTCGACGATGGACCCAAGCCGACCGGTCTGCGCTATTGCATGAACGGCGTCGCGATGAAGTTCACCGCTGGCGCTGCTTGATTGGCCACCTCAACGCTTATTAACTTTCTAAAAAGACACGACCATGCTGCTCATCGTTCTCGCCTATCTCGGCGGCGCGCTGACGATACTCAGTCCGTGCATCCTGCCTGTCCTTCCCTTCGTGTTTTCTCGCGCGGATCAGCCGTTTGCTAAAAGCGGCTTGCCGTTGCTGCTCGGCATGGGCATCACGTTCGCGTTGGTGGCGACGCTCGCCGCGCTTGGCGGCGGCTGGGCCACGCAAGCAAATCAATATGGACGCTGGGCCGCCATCGCGCTTCTCGCCGTATTCGGACTTGCTTTACTGTTGCCGCGCCTGGCCGATCGCATCATGCATCCGCTCGTCAGCGCCGGTAACCGACTGACGGCTTTCGCCCAGCGCGGCGATGGCAAGGCGAGCTTCGGCGGCTCGTTCCTGCTCGGCATCGCAACGGGTCTTCTGTGGGCACCGTGCGCAGGTCCGATTCTCGGACTCGTGTTGACGGGTGCCGCATTGAACGGCGCAAGCGTAGGCACCACGCTGCTCCTGCTCGCTTATGCCGCGGGCGCCGCGACTTCGCTTGCCGTGGCGCTGCTCATCGGTGGCCGCGTATTCGCCGCGATGAAGCGCTCGCTCGGCGCGGGCGAATGGATACGGCGCGGCATCGGCGTCGCGATGCTTGCAGGCGTCGCCGCTATCGCATTGGGCCTCGATACGGGCGTGCTTGCAAGGGTATCGACAGTAGCGACGGCGGGCATCGAACAAAAGCTGGTCGACCGGTTTTCGCCTCGCAATAACGCCATGAAAGCCGCTAATACCACTGCCGATGCCGATGCACCGCGCATGATGCGCGCGAGCGCGGCGCCTTCGACTGCGCCGACGGCTTCGTTGCCCGTGGAAGGCACGCTGCCCTCGCTCGATGGCGCGGTGCAATGGCTCAACACGCCGCCGCTCACGAAGGACGCGCTGCGCGGCAAGGTCGTGCTCGTCGACGTGTGGACGTATTCATGCATCAATTGCCTGCGTACCTTGCCTTATGTGAAGGAGTGGGCAAAAAAGTATCGTGACCAAGGGCTCGTGGTGATCGGTGTGCATGCGCCTGAGTTCGCGTTCGAACGAAACGTCGACAACGTGAAGAAAGCCGTGCATGACCTGGGTGTGGACTATCCGGTAGCCATTGACAATAACTTTGCGATCTGGCGCGCGCTCAACAATGAATATTGGCCGGCGCATTATTTCGTGGATACCGAGGGCAAGATCCGCTATCACCATTTCGGCGAGGGCGACTATGCGCATTCGGAAGAGGTGATCCGCCAGTTGCTGGCGGAAGCGGGTCACGGTAATGCACCCGTGACGAAGCAGCCCGACACCAACGAAGATATCGCGGTACAAGGCGCGATGATGCAAGCCGATAACGCGGACGTGCGCTCACCCGAAACCTATGTTGGCTATGCGCGCGCCGAGCAGTTCATGTCGCCTGGCGGCCAGACGCAGGATCGTGTGCATGACTATGCCCCGCCCAAGGCGCTCGATGTGAACGACTGGGGTGTTGCCGGCCCGTGGAAGATCGGCTCCGAGCACGCGACGCTCGCGGGCAAGTCGGGACGAATCGTTTATCGCTTCCATGCGCGCGATCTGCATCTCGTGCTCGGGCCTTCGCCGGATGGCAAGCCCGTACGCTTTCGCGTCAGTATCGACGGCGCGCCTCCCGGTGCTTCGCATGGTAGCGATGTCGCAGCCGATGGAAGTGGTACCGTGACGCAAGAGCGCCTTTATCAACTCGTGCGGCAAGCGGGGCCTGTCAAGGACCGCACGTTTAGCATCGAATTTCTGGATTCGGGTGTCGAGGCTTATGCCTTCACCTTTGGTTGATTCATCGAGGAGCCATCATGGCGAATAAATTCAGCAAGACAGGCAAGGCCCTTAGCGTGGCTGCGCTGGCTGCAGGTGCTTTCGCGTTGCAGCAAACCGCGCATTCGAGTGAAGACGCCAAGGTCATTCCTGCACCCGCGCATGACGAGAGCGTAGGCGCCACCCACACGGAGACGGCGGTATTTGCCGGCGGTTGCTTCTGGGGCGTGCAAGGCGTGTTTCAGCACGTGCGTGGCGTTAAGGAAGTCGTCTCGGGCTATACGGGCGGCAATGCCGATACCGCTCAATACGAGCGCGTAAGCGAAGGCGATACGGGCCATGCGGAGTCGGTGCGCATAACCTACGATCCTGCCGGAGTGACTTATGGCCGGCTCTTGCAGATTTTCTTTTCGGTCGCGCATAACCCCACCGAGTTGAATTACCAGGGACCGGATCACGGCACGCAATATCGCTCGGCAGTCTTTCCGCAAAATACGACTCAGCGCAATGTCGCTACCGCATATATCGCGCAACTCGATGCGGCGCATGTTTATTCCGGCAAGATCGTGACTCATGTCGAGAATTACAAAGGCTTTTATCCGGCCGAGGCTTACCACCAGAATTACTTGACCGAACATCCGGAAAGCACGTATATAGCGATTAACGATCTGCCTAAGGTGGGAAATCTCAAGCAATTATTCCCGCAGGCTTATAGAAACGACGCGGTGCTCGTGGCGGTCGCATCGAAATAAACGTCTTAGCACGGTGCGCGCGTTTCGAGCCAGGCGTCGACGTAATCGAGAACGGCAGGCATATTCCGCCTGCCGAAGCCAATGCGAAAATGTGCGTCGCCGTAATCGAGCAAGGTCGAAGGAAGCAGCAGCACGCCCGTGTCCTGCAGCAACTCGGCGCAAAAGCTGCTGGCGCGCTCCTGCCTGAGCCGCACGAAGCCGATCGTGCCCGCACGCGGCCGATGCCATTCGAAATTCATGGCGTGGCGTGCCATGAATTTATCAAGCACCCGTAGATTTTCACGGACGATAGAGACATTCCGCTCGATGAGCGTGCCCGAATGACGCGCGGCGATGGTTGCAAGATACTCGCTCGGCGCGCTGTTACTAATCGTCAGATAGTCCTTGAAGATGCTCATGCGTTGCAGCACTTGGGCGCTTTGCGTTGCAATCCAGCCGATGCGCAAGCCCGCCAGTCCATGCGTCTTCGATAACGCACCGAGCGTGATTGCACGCTCGTAGACATCGCATGCGGCGGGAAGGCGGTCGGCACAGTCGTGTTCGAGGCCGCGATAGACCTCATCGCTGAAGAGCCACAGTCCGTGCTTGCGCGCAAACGAAACGGTAGCGTCGAACACCTCGCGCGATGGCAGATACCCGGTCGGATTGTGCGGCGAGCAAAGGACGATGGCGCGCGTTTGCGGCTTCAGCAGCGCTTCGAGATCGGCCGGATCGAGCGCCCAGCCGCCCGCTTCGTTTGCTCGCCACGGCGATACACTTACGCCCAGCGCTTCAACCACCGAGTAATGCGATTGATAGCCGGGCATGTGCACGATGACATGATCGCCCGCCTCAAGCATCGTGTTCATGAACAAAAAGATCGCTTCCTGAGCGCCCGTATGCACGATGATCCCGCTTGCATCGATGCACTCATACATGGCCGCCAGCTCGGTTCGCAAGTCCGATGCGCCCGGATATTCCGTGTAGCCGAGCCAGGTATCGAACAAGCCGTCGCTTGCTTGCGGTTCGAGCGCGAGCAGGTCACGCACCGACATCGATTCGGGATCGGAACTGCACAGCAAATGCCGTGCGGTGAATTCGTGCTGTGCGAAGTAACGTTCCAGCTTGAAAGGTGTGGGATTCATGGCGTGGGCTTGATCATGGTCGACGAAAGCCGTAGTCTCTCGCAGTAAAGGCCCATGAAGCCAGCTAATCTTTCTAAGTTCGATTAAGGAACGCTAATGCTCGACTACGCCTCGCTCGATGCCTTGCTCGCGGTCGTTCGCACCGGTTCGTTCGAGCGCGCGGCAGCGTTATTGAGCGTCACGCCTTCGGCTGTCTCGCAGCGCGTGAAGTTGCTGGAAGAACGCGTGGGCAGCCTGCTCGTGCGACGCGGACAGCCGTGCGAGGCAACCTCCTCAGGCGCGCTATTGTGCCGCCATACCGAACGCGTGCAATTGCTCGAAGCCGAACTGGGCGGTCGCATGCCCACACTACCCGGCACGACGAGCGGGAGCCGCGCCAAGCTGCGCATCGCGGTGAACGACGACAGCATGAGCACATGGTTCATCGACGCCACCGCTGACTTCTGCATCGAACATGCGCTGTTGCTCGATGTGGTCGTGGACGATCAGGATCACACCGCAGAGCGTATCCGTGCGGGCGATGTACAAGGCGCCGTCACCACGCAAGCCGATGCCGCACCGGGCTGGCGGTCGGTCAAGCTTGGTCGCATGCGTTATCGGGCTGTGTGTTCGCCCGGTTATTTCAAGCGCTATTTCGCGGAAGGACTGACACGCGAGGCATTGCGTCGCGCGCCGTGTGTGAATTTCAACGAGAAGGACGAATTGCAAAAGCGCTTTGTTCGCCGCGTTGTTCGTGCCGATATTGCACCGCCCGCGCATTTCGTTCCGCACGGCGAAGGTTTCCTGCGCGCGTGCACGTCCGGACTTGCATGGGGCATGTGCCCGCAGCGGCTGGTCGAGTCGCGGCTCGAAAGTGGCGAACTGGTCGAGCTAGTGCCGGGGACGCGACTCGATATCGATCTTTACTGGCAAAGCTGGCGCTTGGCCTCGGGCTGGCTCGACGACTTCACCGCCGAGCTACGCGCCCGGGCGAAGTCGTCGCTGAGTTGAGTCTTAAGCGCCCTGCTTTTCGATGGAATCGACACGGTCGGGATAAAACGCGAGATGGTCCTTGATACCGGCGACGGCATCGTAGGGTTGCTCGTAGGTCCAAACGGCGTTGACGCCTTTTTCGCCCAGGCTCGTGATGCTGTAGTAGCTGCAAACGCCTTTGTAAGGACAGTACGTCTCGTGCGAAGTGCGCGTGAGTTGCGACGTGTCGGCGTCATCGCGCGGCAGATAAAGCACCTCGCCATATGAAGCTTCGCGCAAAGATAGCGCTTTGCTGGTATCGACGATTACGCGGCCACCCGCCTTCACAACGACATGCGCGGGACTGGGCTGGACAGTAATCGGATGATCGGGACCGGGAATCTTGACGGTACGTTCCATGGCTTCTTCCTGCCGTTTTCGAGGGGAAAGCCATGGTAGCGCGGTTGTATGAACCGCGCAGAAACGGACGGCGGTAGCGCCGTTCGAGCGCTACCGCGAGCATCGCTTAGTGGCCGAAATAGGTCGGCTTGGAGCCGTCGTTATTTACGGGCGGCATGGCGCGCGAGCCGGTGGATGCGCGGTAATAATCCGAGCCGCCATAAGCGCTATCGTTGGCCGACGCTGCACCATTCTGGCGCGCGGCGCGGCCTTCGGCGGCCTGTACATCGGCCGGATACGTCGTGCGGTCGCCTGCCGCGGGGTTATAGCCCGCCGCTTCGACCTGTTGCAGGTCTTGCTTGACTTGCGAGCGCGTCACGGCCGAATTGGTGTCCGACTGAGCGAAAGAAAGAACCGGCGCCACCACAACGGCAGCAACGGCCACGACTTTGATGATCGACTTCATGGTGAACCTCCGGGAGTTGTAGCGCTGACAGTTCTGCGCCTGCTACATTTGAGCATCAGGCGTGCCTGGCTCCCTTCGGCATTCAATCTGCCTTGCTCTCCACGAGCTTCACCAAAACATGCAGCATGCGATTAGCTGGCGTCGCTACACCGAGCGCATCGCCACGTCGCACGATCAACCCGTTCAGATGGTCGATTTCGCTGCGCTTGCCGCGCATCACGTCCTGAGCCGTCGACGAAAACTGGTTCGGCATGGTCTCCGCGATACGGCGCACGGCCGCATCCACATCGCCAGGTAAACTCACGCCTTCGGCACGAGCGACGGCCGTGCATTCATCGACGATATCGCGCATGACGCGCGTCACGCCCTCGCCCTTCACAATGCGTCCATAAGGCAATTGCGAAAGCGCTGAAAGCGCATTGTAGGTGCAGTTCAAGACGAGTTTGACCCACAGCGCGCCGCGCACGTTGTCGGAGATGTCGGTGGGCACGCCAGCGGCCACGAAGGCGTGCGCGACTTCTTCGCTCGCACTCGATGGTTCGATCACCAGTTCACCACGCCCGTGGTGCTTCATATGTCCTGGCCCTGCCATTTCGGACGCGACATAGACCACGGCCGCCGCCACTTCTTGCGGCACATACTCACGCAAGCGCTCGGCGTTCTCGACGCCGTTTTGCAGCGACAAAACCAGCGTATCGCGTTCGAGATGCGGTTTGAGTAACGCGGCGGCGCTTTCGGTATCGGTGGACTTCACGCAGAACAGCACGAGCTTCGCTCCTCGCACTGCGCTCGCTTCGGTGCTTGCCGCAAGCTGCACACGTTCATCGAAGGTTTGTGTTTCGAGACGCAGACCATCGCGCGTAATGGCCTCGACGTGCTGCGGCCGCGCGATCAGCACGACCTCATGACCCGCGCGCGCGAGCATGCCGCCGTAATAGCAGCCCACTGCGCCTGCGCCCATGACGGCTACTTTCATGTCCTTTCCTCGCTCTGTTGCGTTGTCGTTGACCGGTGACGCCGAGCAAATGCAGCGTCTATCGGTTCGGAAAATAACACATCGGCAAGCGTTGGCGTTCCATGTCGATACATGGCGGCAAGCCACTCGAATGCTTCGCAGACCGCATCGAGCTTGCCGACACGCTGTTCCTCGCAAACGCTTGCGCGAAAAACACTGTGTGCGGACGCACTATAGTCAGTCGTTTTCGTGATGAACCATATTGTTAAAACGTATGTGCGGGAGATACGCTCCGTCAAGCGGATCGACGATGCTGTTCATAAAAGGACGACCGCTACGGGATGGCTGATAACGGGGAGACCAGGTTGCGGCGAAGAAGCCGTGATCACCCAACGAAGAGTGGTACCGAGAGCAGAAACAAAAAGCAAAGCGGCAAGCCGCTCGGCGACGGGCGAGGCGCGGCAGAGGCTTGGGCGTTTTCACGAGAACAAAAACATGAATCATGGATATGAAACATCGCTCGTCAAGCGCGTGGTGAATCAGCTTGTCGCGAGCATCGTCAGCGGGGAATACAAGGACAACGTATTGCCTCCGCAAGTGATTCTTTCGAAGAAGCACGGGGTAAGCCGGACCATCATGCGCGAGGCGCTCAGCATTCTGATCTCGCGACGCATGCTCGATGTGCGGCCCAAGACCGGCACGCGTATCAAGCCCGCGAAAGAATGGCTCGTGTTCGATGAAGAAGTCGCCGACTGGCGTTTGCGCGCCATGCCCGATCAGGAATGCATGCGCCGTCTCATCGAGTTTCGCGCACTCGTCGATCCGCCCGCTGCCGCGCTCGCCGCCATACGCGCGAACCGGCATCAGCGTATTGGCATCAACGCGGCCTTTCAGCGGCTCGTCCATGCAGGCCCTTCGGAAAGCCTGCAATCTTCCGCTGAAGAAGCGTTGCAAGCCGCCATCATCGAAGCGAGCGGCGACGAACTGCTGCAGCAAATGGGTTGCGTGGTGCGCGTCGGCATCCGTGCGATGAAGGCAACCGTTCGCACGCAGACTGTCTCCACCGATGCGCAACTCGGCGATTATGGCAAGGTCGTCCGTGCCATCGAGACCGTCGATGGCGAAGGCGCGCGCTCCGCCATGTCGCAGGTGCTTTCGCGTGCGGCGTCGGTCTGGCTGGAAGAGACCGTCTGAGGCATAGCAGGAAGTTCGAAAGCCGTTGCCTTCCCGTGGACCGTATCTTGCGCGCGATTCGTGCGGCTTACATACGGCGTCGGCGTGACTACAATGGGTGAATGCCCTTTTCACGCTGAGCGTTCCATACTGGAAACACGGAGGCAAACATGGCGGAACTCGATAAGGAAGCAGTCGTCGGCGTGCTCAACCGGATTCTCGAATCCGAACTGGCGGGCGTCGTGCGATACACCCACTACTCCTTCCTGGTCTTCGGCTTCGGCCGGATACCGATCGTCTCGTGGCTGCGCGAACAGGCGGACGAATCGTTACTGCATGCGCATCAGGCGGGCGAATGGATCACCACGCTCGGGGCCTATCCGTCGCTTGAAATCGGTCCGTTGCTCGACAACCATACGTTCGATATCGCGACCATTTTGCGCGAATCGCTGCAATCGGAAAAACTCGCGTTGGATCTGTATCGCGATCTGCTGAAGATCGTGGAAGGTCGGTCGGTCGCGCTCGAAGAATATGCGCGACAGATGATTCAAACCGAGGAACTGCATGCCGGGGAAGTGGACAAGATGTTGCGCCGTCCCGGTGAAGTGGATACCGCGCCCGAACGGCGAACGGGACACGCATAAAAGAAAACGCGCCGGCCGCATCCACATGCATGCGGCCAGCGCGGTGTCGGCTCGTGTGCTTATTTCGGCTGCGCGACCGTGCGCAGATACGGCTTGAGCGTCTTGAAGCCTTCCGGATACTTTTTCTTGGCGTCATCGTCCGACACGGAAGTCGGGATGATCACGTCTTCGCCCGGTTTCCAGTTCACCGGCGTGGCGACCGTGTGCTTCGCGTTGAGTTGCAGTGCGTCGAGCAGGCGCAGCACTTCGTCGAAGTTGCGTCCCGCGCTCATCGGGTACGTAAAGGTTGCCTTGATCTTCTTGTCCGGACCGATTAGAAACACCGCGCGAATGGTCGCGTTATCGACCGCGGTGCGCGGGCCACCGCCGCTCGCGTTCGGATGAATCATGTCGTAAAGCTTCGCGACATTCAGGTCCGCGTCGCCGATCATCGGATAGTTGACGGCCGTGCCCTGCGTTTCCTCGATGTCCTTCGCCCATTGCGAATGGTTCGTTACCGGGTCGATGGAAAGGCCGATGACCTTGGTGTTGCGCTTGTCGAACTCGGGCTTGAGCTTTGCCATGTAGCCGAGCTCGGTGGTGCAGACAGGCGTGAAGTCCTTCGGATGCGAGAACAGAATGGCCCACTTGTCACCAATCCATTCATGGAAATGAATCGTGCCTTGGGTGGTTTCCGCGGTGAAATCGGGGGCTTCGTCGCCAATGCGGATGGACATGTTTGATCTCCGTGTTGAAGTAATTCGAAGCGCGTCCCGCTCGTCGTGATGACCGTGACGAAACGGCTTTCGATACGAATGCGCAATTCACTCGATGATTATAGTGTGCTTGCGATTCTCCTCGCGCGGCGGCCGATGGTCGCTCATCGACGTTTTCAAGCTTTGGTTATCTGTGCGCAAGCAAAGGCGTCCCAATCGAACGGCGAACGTGCGTTCCTAAAGTGTTTATCACGAGACGATATAAGCTAATAACCGCTTCAAGCCTGGCGGCTCTCGTGATCGCGCGCTTCCTCGGCGCTTTCGTAGATATAAGGCGCGACGCCGCGACGCTTGAGCGCATCGCCGAGTTTCATGCGCAGGAAACTGCTCGTGGTATAGCGCGTGACGCCGTCGTAGTGGTCGCCCACGAGTTTCGTCACCATCTCCGAATAGGCATCGAGCATATCGGGGCGAATCGAGAAATTGTCGTAGTTGACGATGGCATGTGGGCGCACCTTTGCGTTCGCTAGTTGCTTGGCAACTTCGCGGCGAATAGCTTCGACATCGCCAAGATTCTTCACTTCGTGCCCTTCGAAATTGATGAAGAACAGGTTCTTGCGCGCGTCGTAGCTGAAGCGCTCCGCAAGGTTCAGACCGAGCAGCGTATCGCGCAATCCCATGGGCGTATCGCGGAAAATGCGTTCGTCCATGAGGCGCGGCGGCGCGTCGATCACCGGCGTAAAACCCATCTGCGCGACGATGTCCCGCTCGATATCTACACCGGGCGCCACTTCGATCAGCGCGAGCCCGTCTTGCGTCAATTCGAACACGCAGCGCTCGGTGATATACAGCACCGTCTGCCCGCGCTCGAACGCATACCGGCCGCTGAACGTGCGATGCTCCACGGCATCGACGAACTTGCGGCAATCGCCTTCGCGGCGAATCACGAGCTTGCCGTCTTCCAAGCCGACATCGAGCTTGCCTGCGTTGAACGTGCCGACGAACACGACTTTCTTCGCCGCTTGGCTGATATTGATGAAGCCGCCCGCGCCCGCGAGTTTCGGCCCAAACTTGCTCACGTTCAGATTGCCGTCGCGGTCCGCCTGCGCAAGGCCGAGGAAGGCGATATCGAGTCCGCCGCCATCGTAGAAGTCGAATTGATACGGCTGATCGATGATTGCCTGCGTATTGGTCGCCGCGCCGAAATTGAGTCCGCCTGCGGGAATGCCGCCGATGACGCCGGGTTCGGTCGTCATCGTGAAGAGGTCGATGACCTGCTCTTCGTTCGCCACGCTTGCAATGCCCTCCGGCATGCCGATGCCGAGATTCACCACGCTATTGGCCATCAATTCGAACGCGGCGCGCCGCGCGATGATCTTGCGCTCGGTCAGCGCCATGGGTGCAACCGAACTTGCCGCAACCCGCAGTTCGCTCGAATAAGCCGCGCTATAAGGCTCGCCGAAGGTCTGCCAGTGATTGTCGGAACTCGCCACCACCACGCAATCGACCATGACGCCGGGAATCTTCACCTGCCGCGAGTTGAGGGTATTGGACTCCGCGAGCCGCTCGACCTGTGCGATCACGATACCGCCAGAGTTGCGCGCGGCCATCGCAATGCTGAGCGCTTCGAGCGTGAGCGCTTCCTTTTCCATCGTGACGTTGCCGTTGAGATCGGCGGTGGTGCCGCTCACGATGGCGACATCGATCGGGAAGGTCTTGTAATACAGATACTCCGCGCCGTCGATCGACATGACGCGCACGATATCTTCCGTGGTGCGCGCGTTGAGCTTGCCGCCGCCATTGCGCGGATCGACGAAAGTGCCGAGGCCGACCGTGGAGAGTTGCCCCGGCCGATGCGCGGCAATGTCGCGAAAGAGCTGTGAAATCACGCCCTGCGGCAGATTGTAAGCTTCGATGCGGTTATCGATGGCGAGCTTCTGCAACCCCGGCACGAGTCCCCAGTGACCGCCGATCACGCGCTTGACGAGCCCTTCGTGCGCGAGATGATTGAGGCCCTTGCCACGGCCATCGCCCTGACCTGCGGCATACACGAGCGTGAGATCGGCAACCGGTTCGCTGCCTTCGGCGTGGTCTTCGAGAAAGCGCGCTTCGAGCGCAATCGCCACTTCCTCCGCGAAGCCGATACCGACAAAGCCGCTCGTCGCGATGGTGTCGCCCGCATGAATCAGGCGCACGGCCTCGCGCGCGGTGACGATCTTGCCGCGCTCGACAAGCCGCGTGGACGAGGGAAACGGATGGCGTGTCGGTGCGCTGCTGGCGGTCATGGCGTCTCCTCGCTTGAGTCTTTCCCGGCGCGCGTCAGTGTTCGCGCGCGCGCGCTCGTCTTCTGCGTCTAAGCGTACTTGATCTGGGCGACGGCACGCAATTCGTCGGCGGTCGCCGTGCCATAGCCGAAGAATTCCAGGTACGCCGGGATCATCTCGAACAGCATGTCGGTGCCGACCTGCACCGAGCAGCCCTTGTCCTTGGCCGCGCGCAAGAGCGGCGTGTACTCCGACTTCATCACCACTTCGCCGACAAAGGTCGTGGGCGCGATGCGATCGATATCGAACGGCAACGGATCGCTCTCCTTCATGCCGAGCGGCGTTGCGTTGACGATGACATCGAAGCCTGCGGGATCTCTCGTGTCCGTACGCACGATGAGTTCCGGATAGTGATCGCGCAAACGCCCGGCGAGCCCTTCGACCGAAGCGGTGTTGGTGTCGAAGATGGCGAGTTCCGCCACGCCCGCCGCCGCGAGAGAAGCCGCAATCGGCGAGCCCACGCCGCCGCTGCCCAGCACCAGAACGCGCGCGCCCTTCAACGCGCGGCCCTTGCGTTCGACGCCGCGCACGAAGCCGGCGCCATCGAACTGGTCGCCGAGCAGCGTGCCGTCTTCGCGTTTGAGAATGGCGTTGCATGCGCCCGCAATGCGCGCGGTGGGACTCACTTCGTCCATCAGGCCGACGGTCGTGATCTTGTGCGGCATGGTGACGAGCGCGCCGCGCAGGTTGGTCAGCTTGAACAACTGCGGCACGAAAGCGACGTAATCTTCCGGTTTCACGCCCATGGGGACGACCACGGCATCGATGCCCTGTTTGTCGAACCAGGGGTTGTAGATCATCGGCGCCTTGAACGCTTCGGTCGGAAAGCCGAGATGGGCAATTACGGTGGTCTTGCCGCTGATCATGGCGACGCTCCTTCGAAGATGAGCGCGCAACGGTGCGCGCGACGCCTCCATGATAGTGCGACTTGCCTGCCCGCGGTTCTTTAATGGCTCGCGCCGAGATAGGCCGCCTTGACCGAAGGATCGTTCTTCAGTTGCTCGGCGGGGCCGTGCGTGGCGACGCGGCCGTTCTCGAGCACGTAGCCGTAGTCCGCTACGTTGAGCGCGGCGGCGGCGAACTGTTCGACGAGCAGCATGGTCACGCCCTCGTCTTTCAGGCGCGCGATGATGCGGAAGACTTCATCGACGAGAATGGGCGCAAGGCCCATCGAAGGTTCATCGAGCAACACGAGGTCGGGGTTCAGCATGATGGCGCGGGCCATCGCGAGCATTTGCTGTTCCCCGCCCGAAAGCGTGCCCGCGAGCTGATTGCGGCGCTCCTTCAGGCGCGGAAACAGTTCGATGGCGCGTTCGAGATCGGCGGCCACGTCGCCTTTCGGACGCGCCCAAGTCAAGCGCGGAAACGCGCCGAGCAGCAGATTGTCCGTGACCGACATGGTCGCGAAAACGCGTCTTCCCTCCGGCGAATGAGCGAGGCCGAGGCGCGCGATCTTGTGCGAATCCATGGCGTCGATGCGCTTCGCGTCGCTGCCGATGCCCATGGTGATCTCGCCTTCCGTCGGCCGGATCATGCCGGAGATGGCGCGCATGGTCGTCGTCTTGCCCGCGCCGTTCGAGCCTATCAGCGTGACGACTTTCGCCTTCGGGACATCCAGGCTGATGCCGTGCAGCACTTTGACCTTGCCGTAGCCTGCGTGGAGATTCTTGATTGTCAGCATCGCGTGTCGCTTCGTCGGATGATCGGGTTGGCGTGATTGGCGCGTTGCGTTCATACGGCTTCCGCCGCTTGTCCGCCGAGGTAAGCCTCGATCACCTTCTCGTTGGCCTGTATTTCGGCGGGCTTGCCCTCCGCGATCTTCTGCCCGAAATCCAGCACCGAAACCGTGTCGCAAACACTCATGACCACATCCATATGATGCTCGATGAGCACCACGGTAATGCCGTGATGCCGCACCTTGCGAATGATCGCGACCAGTTCGCGGATATCCGGCGCGGTCAGGCCCGCAGCGGGTTCGTCGAGCAGCAGCAGTTGTGGATCGAGCGCGAGCGCGCGGGCTATTTCAAGCAGACGCTGCTTGCCGTAAGGAAGATTGCGCGCTTCCTCGGCCGCTGCATGTTCGAGTCCGACGAAGCGCAGCATATTGAACGCCCGTTCGCGCGCCGCGCGTTCTTCACGCTTGTAGCGCGCACTCATCAAACCTACATCCGCGAAGTTCGAACGGAAGGTGTGATGCAGGCCGACGAGCACATTCTCCAGCGCCGTCATCTCGCCGAAGAGCTGCACGTTCTGAAAGGTCCGCGCGATGCCCGACAGCGCGATCTTCGACGACGTGCGTCCCGCGAGCGACTCGCCTCGATACTCGATTGCACCCGCGGTCGGCACGTAGATGCCCGTGAGCACGTTCATCATCGTGCTCTTGCCCGAACCGTTCGGACCGATCAGGCCATGGATGGTGCCGCGCCTGACGGTCATGTTCACATCGTTGAGCGCCTTGAGACCGCTGAATTGCATGAGCACGCCGCGCACGTCGAGAATGGTGCTTGCTCCTTCGGTCGTGACGGCGGCGACGGCGTCGTCCCGCTGGGTCTGCATCGCCAGTTCCTGCGTGTCGACCTTCGTCACGCGCACGCGGCCCAAATTGAGCGTCTTGCGCACGAAGCCGACAATGCCATCTTGCAGGTAATACACGACGAGCAGAATCATCAGGCCGAAGATGGTGAGACGCCAGTCGGTGAGCGCTTCTATCCAGAAGGAAAACGCCGCAAGACCGGCTGTGCCGATGACGGGAATCGCCACGCGTTGCAGCGTCGTGGTTTTGCGAGCCAGGGCGAGCGCCGCGCCCGCAACGACGAGCACCGCAAGCGCGGTTGCCACGACGCGGAAGTTGGAGATGTCGTCGAGCAGCTTCGGCAACAGCACGATCACCGTCGAACCGATGATCGCGCCCGTGCGTGTCTTGCGCCCGCCCATGATGATGGCGAGCAGGAACAGAATGGTCAGCTCGAAGTTATACGTGTTCGGCGAGATGTACTGCTCGGAGTACGAGTAGAGACAGCCCGCGAGCCCCGCGAATCCCGCGCTGATGACGAACGCATAGACCTTGTGCCGATACACCGACACGCCCATGCAATCCGACGCAATGGGGCTATCGCGCAAGGCTTCGAAGGCGCGCCCGAGATGCGACTTGAGCACGCGATGCACCACGATCAGCGACACCACCAACAGTGCCGCCACGAGCCAGTAGTACTGGATTTCGTCGAGCTTGTGACCGGCAATGGTCGGCTTGGGAATCTTGAGACCCATCGGACCATTGGTGAGGAAGTCCATCTCGTTGATAAGTATCTGGATGATGGTGCCGAACGCGAGCGTCACCATGGCGAGGTACGGACCCGACACGCGCAACGCGGGCAACGCCAATATTGCGCCGAAAGCCGCCGTCACCACGATGGCAAGCGGCGCGGTCAGATAGAACGGCAAGCCGAGCTTGATGAAAAGCACGCCTGCCGTATAAGCGCCCACGCCGAAGAGCCCCGCATGGCCAAGCGACACTTGCCCCGTGTAACCCACCACGATATCGAGCCCGAACAGAAGGATCGCGTAGATCATGATGGTTTCGACGAGGTGGATGTAATACGGATTGCCCGATACCACCGGAAAGATCGCGACTGCGGCGAGTCCTGCGAGCGCCGCGACTATGTTCTTTGCTTTCATGTAGGCGGCCTCAGACTTTCTTGATCGCGGTCTTGCCGAAGAGGCCCGCAGGCTTCACCGCAAGCACGATCAGCAACAGCACGAGTCCCGGCACGTCCTTGTAGCCGGTCGAGATATAGAAGCCCGTCGTCGTCTCCGCTATACCCAGGATCATTCCGCCGACGATGATGCCCATGCCGCTCGACAAGCCGCCGATGATCGCGACAGCGAACGCCTTGAGGCCGAGCACCGCGCCCATGGTCGCGCCGGTAAGTGTGAGCGGCGCGATCAGCACGCCTGCGAACGCCGCCGTCAGCGACGACAACGCATACGAGAACGTGATGACGAGCCCCGTGTTGATGCCCATCAGCGCGGCCGCATCGCGATCGTTCGCGGTGGCGACCACGGCCTTGCCGAAGATCGTCTTGCGGTTGAAGAACTCCACCGCGAGCATCATCACGAGCGCGCCGCCGACCACGAGCAGTTCCATCGGCAACACGTTTGCGCCGAACACCTTGAGCGGCGCTTCGGGCAAGGGCGACGGAAAACGCAGGTCGTCGCGGCCCCAGACGTTTTCCGCGACGTTCTTGAAGATGATGCCGAGCGCGATGGTCGACATGATCCAGCCGAACTCCGACTTGATCTTGATGGCGGGCCGCACGCCGATGCGCTCCACGAACGCGCCCTGCACGAGCCCGAAAAGACACACGACCGGGATCATGAGCCAGTAGTTCACGCCCGCCGAAACGAGCGTGAGGCCGACGAGCGCGCCGAGCATGAGAGCATCGCCCTGGCCGAAGTTCAGCGTGCCGGAAGTGGCGAACGTCAGTTGATAGCCGAAGGCGATGACGGCGTAGATCATGCCGAGCGCGATGCCGCTATATATGAGCTGGAGAAGGATCATCGTCGGGCGTCAGGGCGGCGTGGGATGCTCGATTGAAAAAGAGCCCGATCTGCGACCGGGCCCTGGAGAGACAACAGCGGCGGCACGGCGTTAGTTCGACGCCGTCGTCTGCTTGGTGCGAAGCGTGCTGCCGCCCTTCTTGTCCGCGTCGTAGGCGTAGATCACGCGGCCGGCCTTCACTTCGCCGATCACCGGAACGTTCGAACTGATCGCTTCGTGATCGGTCTTGGTGAAGGGCTTGTCGTAGACCATGACCACGCCTTCGACCTTCGTCGTGAGGTTTTCCAGCGCTTCCTTCACCTTCGGACCATCGGTCGAGCCGGCTTGCTTGATGGCCGCCGCGAGCAGATAGATCGAGTCGTAGCCTTGCGCCGCCGACACCGGCGAATCGATACGATCGCTCTTCGGCTTGAACTCCTTCACGTAAGCGTCGATGAAGGTTTTGCGCTTGGGCGTGTTGGCTTCCTGGATGAAGGTCTGCGGCATGCGCGCGCCTTCGCCGTTGTTACCCGCGTTGTCGATGTAATTGGCCATCGAAAGCGTCCAGCTGCCGATGAGCGGCACCTTCCAGCCGAGCTTGGCCATGCCGTTCGCGATCTGCGCGAGTTCCGGCCCGATACCGTAAGTCAGCACCGCTTCCGCGCCCGCTTCCTTCGCCTTGAGCAACTGGGCCGTCATATCGACGTCCTTGATGTTGAACTTCTCGACCGCGACGGGCTTCACGCCCTTGGCCGACAGCGCCTTTTCCAGATCCTCGCGGCCGAGCTGACCGTAGTTGGTCGAATCCGCGAGAATGGCGACCTTCTTGAAGCCGCGCTTGGTGATGGCTTCCTCGACGATCATCGGCGCCTGGATGCGGTCGGCGGCGGCGTTGCGGAATACGTAGTTGTCGGGCTGATCGTCGAATTGCTTCGTCACGACCGTGCCCGTCGCCACGTTGTTGAAGACCGGAATCTTCGCTTCCTGGAAGAAGCGTTGCGAGGCGAGCGCCACGCCCGTGTTGATATAGCCCACGACCGCGACCACTTTCTCCTTGTTGATGAGTTCCTGCGCGATCTGCACGCCGCGTTCATTCTTCGCTTCGTCGTCGCGTTCCACGAGCACGATCTGCCGTCCCAGCACGCCGCCCGACTTGTTGATCTCGGCAGTGGCGAGACGCACGCCGTCGCGCATGGAGACGCCCATCGAGGACGAACCGCCGGTAAAGGGACCGTCCACGCCGATCTTGATCGGATCCGCGGCCTGCGCGAGGCTCGCGCTCAATGCAAAGACGCCGAACGCGAGCGCACCTGCGATGCGCTTCATCTGCATGCCCATATCTGTCTCCGTCGCTTGAATCGTTATGTGATGAGGTCGGCTTTGCGCATGCCCTCGCCGCTCGTTCGTTTCGGTGCATCGCTCGAACGGCAATTTACGAATGCGGTGATCGATATTAGAAAATTGTAAGGATCAGACCATATTCGGACATACCCGAACAGCACGAGCGTTAGCGCACTCCCGACGCGACGTAATGTGCGACGGGATGGAATAAACCCTTAGTCAGGTAGATTGCGGATGCGTAAGCGCATCAGCGCGCGTGCTGCAAAAAAACGCGCGGCTTCCCTAAGGAACGCCGCGCGCAACTTGCGCACGATTGCTCGTTTGATCGCGGCCCGGCTTAACGCGGCGAGCCTGCCTCGATAGCCTGCACGAACTGACGCATGACCGAGCCGGAGGCATCGGTGACGGCCCAGAAGGTCATGCCGTCGCGATTCCAGCGTGCGAGCGCATAACCGTCGTCGGATTGCGTGACGGCCGCCGCCCCTTCCTTCGTGTCGAGCGATGCGCCGCCCTTGCCCGAGGGAAACACGTACACGTCGATCGGATGCTTCAGATAGCGATACACCACCACCGCCACCGGCCGATGATTGACGTAATCGAGCCTGCCGCCGACCAGCGCGAAGCCCGGCCCGGCCGGATCGATGACGGGCGGCGCATAGTCGATACGTCCGTTGAACCAAGGCTTCACCGTGTGCTTGTCGCTCGACAGCACGTCGATAGGCCGGTCCGACATCAGTGAACGCACGTGACTCGCGACGATCTCCTGTGCGAGCGGATCGCCCGCACCACTCACGCCATGCGGCACGGCCTGAAACCACAGCATCGCGCCGAGCACGAGCGCGGCCAGCGTGCCGCCCGCGAACGCGCCGCCGAAGAACGGCACGGGCGTGGCGAACCATCGCCACGAACGGGCCGAGCGTTCGCTCTGCTCGTCCTGCTGGTTTCGTTCGCGCGCGCGTTCCCGCACCTTGACGTCTTCCGCTTCGGCCCGGATGCGCGAGAGCACCTGAGCACGCAAATGCGCGGGCGCGCGATGAGTCAGCGAGCCGTCGATGAGCCTCGTTGCGAGCGAGGCGGTGTCATTATTGTCCATTGCCCGACTCCTCAAGACCCGGCCCCGTGCGACGCACGAGCCGCATGCCCGGTTTGTCCTGCGCGGCGTGCACGGCGAGCGCCAGCAACTTGCGGCCGCGCGCGAGCCGTGACATCACCGTTCCTATCGGCACGCCCGTCACGGCGGCCACTTCCTTGTAACTCATGTCTTCCAGCTCTCTCAGGACCAGCACTTCACGAAACGGAATGGGCAAGGTTTCGAGTGCGCGATGCACGATATGCACCTCGTCCTTGCGTACCGCAAGCGTTTCCGGGTCTACGCCCGCTTCCTCGGACCAGCCGGGCAGCGCTTGCTCCCCGGCGATTTCTTCGTCGTAGGGCGTCGCGTCGGCGAGCTGCACGCGGCGGCGCCATTCCGTGAACCACGTATTGCGCACGATGGCAAAGAGCCATGCACGCGCGTTCGCTTCCTCGCCCTCCTCGAAGCCGCTGAAGAAACGAAAGGCGCGCAGATAGGCTTCCTGCACGACATCGTCGGCGTCGCTCGGACTGCCGGATAGCCAGCGCGCGAGGTTGTACGCGGCATCGAGATGCGGCATGAATGTCGCCTCGAAACGCGCGTCCACGCCCGCCGCCTGTGTTCGGCTTTCCGCGGACTTATCTGCTTTCGACCTGGGCCACATCGCGCGGGTCTCCTTGGGAACAGGGTTCGACGTTTTCGTTACCTGGCAACGCCCTCGTCACATGTACTCGCCCTGGGCGCGGTTTATTCCCGCCGAAGCGGCGTAATCGAAAAAATAAAATCGACAAGATGAATCGGGAATATCGCGACGCTCTCGCCGGTTCGATGGACGGATGCCGCGCAGCTTCAGCACTCGAACATGAACGCGCCGGCTTCACGCCCATGCATCGTGCCGCCATGCGCGTGAGCTTCAGGAAACCATTAAACGCGGCCGCATTGTTCGTATTCAAGGAGTGCGCATGACACACGACCCGAAAGACCTGCCCGACGCGCAGGAACTCGACGACCACGGCAAGCGCCGGCGCACTGCATTGTCCTGCATGGCCTGGGCCGGCGCGGGCGTGCTGTGGACGGTGAGCGGCGGCGTGCCGGTGTCGAGCATCATTTCATCGGCGCAGGCGGCTGAGAAGAAGACGAGTTCGTTCAGCTTCGTGCAGATCAGCGACAGTCACATTGGCTTCAGCAAGGACCCGAACACGGAACCGACGAGCACGCTGGAAGAAGCGATCAATCGCGTAAGCGCCATGCCGAAGCAGCCCGCGTTCATGATTCATACCGGCGACGTCACGCATCTGTCGAAGCCCGCCGAATTCGATACCGCCGACCAGATCATCCGCAAGGCGGGCATGCAGGTGCACTACGTGCCGGGCGAGCATGACGTGCTGGTCGAGGACGGCAATCCGTTCTTCTCGCGTCTTCCCGCACAATACGGCAGGAGCGGCGACCGGCACTGGTACAGCTTCGACGAAAGCGGCGTGCATTTCATCGGCCTGACCAATGTCATCGACCTCAAGGGCGGCGGTCTCGGCTTTCTCGGCGATGCGCAACTCGCCTGGCTCAAGGCCGATCTGCAAGGACGATCGAGCAGCACGCCGATCGTCGTGTTCGCGCATATCCCGCTGTGGGCGCTTTATCCGCAATGGGGCTGGGGCACCGACGACAGCGCACAAGCGCTCGCGCTCTTCAAACGCTTCGGGTCCGTCACGGTGCTCAACGGCCATGTGCATCAGGTAGCGCAAAAAGTGGAAGGCGACATGCGCTTCTATTCGGCCATGTCCACCGCGTTTCCGCAGCCTGCGCCCGGCGCCGCATCGGGGCCCGGACCGATGAAAGTCGGCGCGGACAAGCTGCGCTCCATGCTCGGTCTGCGCGAAGTCACGCATGTGCAGGGCCGCGAATATCTCGCCGTCGTCGATACCCCGCTTGCAGGAGATAAGGCATGAACGTCGCCACGCTCGCGAGCTATGTCTCGCCCTCCAGATTGCGTCCTCTTGCCGGACGCGTCGCGCGTCAGGCCGCGTTTGCGCTCGTCGTCAAGGGACTCGTCGGCATCATTCCCTCGGCGTGCGCGGAGCAACCCGCGCAGCAGATGGTGGCGATGAATACGCCGACCATCAGCATCGACAATTTCGCTTTCAGCCAGCCGAGCGTCACCGTGCCGGTCGGCACCAAGGTGACGTGGGTGAATCATGACGACATGCTGCATACGGTCGCGGACGAAGCGAAGTCATTCAAGTCAGACCCGCTCGACAGCGGCCAAAGCTACTCGCATGTGTTCGACAAGCCCGGCACTTACAAGTACTTCTGCTCGCTGCATCCGCATATGACGGGGACAATCGTCGTGCAATGAGCGCGCGGGCACGTTCGCCTGACGCTCAACCGCGTGCCTTCGCGATGGCGCTCAGATTGCCTTCGCCGAAGCCGTGATGCCCGCGACGCTCGACGATCTCGAAGAACATGTCGCCCGGCTCGCGCTCGGCGAAGGTTTGCAGGAAGAGTTGCGGCGTGCCGTCCGGCAGAATCTCGCCGTCCACGAGAATGCCGCGCGCACGCAGCTTGTCGATATCGAGTCCGTGTCCGGGCAGGCGTTCGTCGATTTGATCGTAGTAACGCGGCGGCGGATTCAGAAAGCGCATGCCGCGCGCCATGAGGGCATCGACGGAAGCGAAGATGTCTTCCGATGCCAACGCGATATGCTGCACGCCTTCACCTTCGTGATCGGGCAGATACTGTTGCATGAGATCCGTGCGATACGTGCCTTCCTCGTACACCGGAATGCGGATGTTGCCGCACGGCGAAACCGTGACCGCGGAGTCCTGCGACACATGCCAGTCCGGATGCACCTGATGAATCTCCGAGAAGTGCAGCACTTCGCGGTAGAAATCGAGCCATTCGCGGATGCGGCCCGCGCCGACCGTCTGCGTGAAGTGATCCACTTCGAAGAGACCGGTGCCGCCTGGCTCGGCCTTCGCGCCGGCAATGGGCCGGAAATCGATGTCGTAGATCGTGGACACGCCGCTATCCTTGCCTGGCCAGTGATCAACGAAATAAATGTGCGAGTCGCCAATACCCTGAATGGCCGGAATGGCCAGCTCGTTCGGGCCGATCTTCTCGCCTTCGAAATCCCAGGCGCCGAATTCGACCGCGCGCTCGTGAGCGAGCGCCGCGTCCACCACGCGAATGCCGATGGCGGCAATGCCCACGCCATGCGATTCGGCGAAGCGCGACGCGAAGGAATCCGGCTCTGCGTTCAGGAGGAAATTCATGCTGCCCTGACGAAACAGCGTGACCGCCTTGCTGACATGCTGCGCGACCGGCACGAAGCCCAGCCGCTCGAATAAAGCGGCGAGGCCCTGCGGGTCCGGGCTGGAAAACTCGACGAACTCCAGCCCCGCGATGCCGAGCGGATTGTCGCCGACTTCGGAATCGGGCATCGCGCGGGCGGGGGAAGTGGAGTCGGGCTGGGTCATCGGCAAAGTCCTCAATGGTCGGGCGGGTTCTCGGACGTGAAACTACCACAGCGATGGCTGCCTGTGCTCACGGCCGATAAACCTGCCGCTAGAGTAGCGGCAGCGCGATCATCGTGTCAAAGCCGGGACTTCGCGCGGCTCGGGCGCTTTCGCTGTATCAGGCGGCAAGCCGTTGCGGGCTCATCGACGGGCGTCTTGCTTGCGGGGGAAACACGTTCCAGGTGCCGTCGTCGTGCCGGAAGAAGATGATCGCGAGCGGTCCGTTCGCGTGCCACGCCTCGATGCAGACGTAGCGCGAGCCCGTGACCTGCGAGCGACACAGCCGCACGACGCGTGCCGGATGCGCCGCGCTCGGGGCGAGCCATTTGTCGACGGCCCAGTGCAGCGAGTTTTGAATGGTGTGCATGATGGTCTCCTTTCTGGTCAGACCGTTCAGGCGGCGAGTGCGGCGTTCAGGCGGCGTTGCCGATCGGCAGCGACATAGGCGCGAAACAATCCCGTCACCGCGCGCCACGCCACGCGCGGATGGGCGAAGCAGGCGCGAACCTGGCGGCTTTGGCTTTGGCCGAACAGGCACCACGTCACGAAGTGCTCGCAGTTGTTGGTCAACAAGCGATACCGGTCTTCACCGAGCCGGCTGCGGGCGCGGCGCACTGCTTCCAGGCCGACGAAGCACGCGGTCGGGTTTTGGCGGATGGTCACGTCATGGCCGCCCGCGAATTGCGCGAGACTGACTTCTTCCACCGGACCGCGATGCAGCGACTTAGCGAATCCCGCGTAATGGATAACCCGGCCGTCGCCCGCATAGAGTCCGTGATGTTCGTAACCCGAGCGGCGCGTGACGAGTTCGGCGCCTATGGCCGGTTCGTCATCGAACGACAGGCTGCACGCGGCAGCTTGGGTATCGTTCGTTCCGGACGGTTGGGTGTTCGACATGGCTCGCTCCGATTTTTGGTCTCGTCGCGCCGAAGTGTCTGTTCGGCGGCTTGTTGCGGAGTCTTTTGCAGGTTTCTTGCCAGTCTTCGTAAATGTTTGATTTATATAGAAAATCACCGTTTTACGTTAGATTCCCGATAGCGGTTGGTGATTATTAACCAACAGTCTAGGAGGGCGATGTGTTGGCTCCAGAGCATCAATAGAGCGCCCGTGCGCGTTCGGTTCGTAGTGTTGGTCGTTCGGTTGTCTGCCAACAGCGGTTGTTGGCGACGGTCCAACTGATGGCGCAAGGCGCGGGCATCGACATAGGGCGAAGGCCGCATCGAATAAGCCGATGGCGGAGGCGCATGCATATCGGCATAGCCCTTGCATAAGTGCCCGCATCGAATTCGAGCAAACAAGGAGAGCCGTAATGAGCGCAATCACCATCACCGATCTGGATCACGACCGCGAACTCGATCGCGCGGCGATGTTGGCCATCAGTGGCGGCGGTGGCGCGCCTTGGCTCTTCGGCTGGATCACGCCATATGTCGCGGACCGTCAGCAAGGCGGTGGCGGCAGCAGCGTGGTGAACATCTACGACATCACGAACAACATCAGCGTCGGTCAGATGGTCAACCAGTATCAGAGCGTCGATGTGAACAACACCGGTGCGGGCGCGACGCTCACCGTCAGTCCCAACGCGCTGTCCAGCAATCGCGCGGGATAAGCTCGGCGGTTGAGTGCACAATGACTGGGGCCGCGCGCCTCGGCCGACCGCATGACGCGCCAGTCAGGACCTTGGGAGGTTGCCGTGACCTTCAGCAACGAGTTTCGATGGACATCCGCTGCGCGCACCGACGCGGGCCTCGTGCGTCAGATCAACGAAGACGCGCTGCTCGATGCGCCCGAACGTGGCCTGTGGGCCGTCGCAGACGGCATGGGCGGTCACGCGGTTGGCGATCTGGCGAGCCGCATGGTGATCGAGAGCTTGGCGAGCATGACGGCACAAAGCGCACTGGCGGATGCACGGGCGCATTTGCTCGATATCAACGCGCGCTTGCGTGCGGAAGCGGCGCGACGGCAGGTATCGCGAATCGGCAGCACGGTGGTGTTGCTGGCTGCGCGAGACGGCGTATGCGCCTATCTGTGGGCGGGCGACAGCCGTATCTATCTACTGCGGCGCGGGCGGCTGCGGCAACTCACGCGCGATCACAGTCACGTGGAAGAACTGAAGGCGCGCGGACAATTGACGGCGGAAGAGGCGCTGCATCATCCGGCGCAGCATCTCATCACGCGTGCGGTTGGCGCGCTCGACTTCCTCGATCTCGACGAAGATTCCATCACGCTGCACGATGGCGATACGTTCCTGCTTTGCAGCGATGGTCTTTCGAACGAAGTGAGCGAGGACGAGATGGTGGCGCAGCTTGCGTTGAGCAGTTGCGAGCTCGCGGCGCAGAGGCTGCTGGAGATTGCGCTGGAACGCGGCGGGCGCGACAACATTTCGGTTGTCGTCGCGCGTGCGGAGGATTTGATGGCTTCGGATAGGACGCAGGTTAATCCTGGCCTGTAAGCGCTTACGAATGGCGCTGCTGATGCATCTGCATATACGCGCGCAGAAGCCGATTGATGCGCGTTTGATACCCCTTCCCTTGCTCACGAAACCATTCGAGCACGTCTGCATCCAGCCGCATGGTGACGGCCTGCTTCGGCGGCACATGCAGTTGAGCCTGTTCGAAAAAGGTGTCGTCAAGCTCCGGGATTTCAGTCAGGTCGATATCGGCGTCTCGTGCCTGCTCGAGCCGCTTCCAGTCAGTTGCCGATTTTTTGCTCATAGCGCTTTGCCTCATGTCTGGTTGCCTTGCGCGCCGAGATGATTCGCACCGCGTCTGCGCACCGCTCGACATACACTACGACGCCCACCGTGGCGCTCATCCAGCCCAGCGCTATCCAGCGCTCCTCGCCGTAGTCTTCCCGCGAATCCAACCAGGTCAGAACCGGATGGTTGAATACGTCTACTGCGTCTCGAAAATCAATGCCGTGCTTCCGAATGTTGGTCTGGTTCTTGACTTCGTCCCATTCGAAATGCACGCATCACCCGTATTGACAATTGTATGTACAGTCTAACACGGACGATCACTACATTGAAGCTACTGTCCTTCCCTGCTCTTTTGCGCCGCAAGCCTGAAGTCCTTCGAATGCAGCCCGTGCTTCTTTAAAAGCATCTGCAGATGCGACCGGTTCATCTCATACCGCCGCGCAAGTTCGGCCACCGTGCCGCCCACTTCATGCAGCCCACGTTCCAGAAATGCGCGCTCCGCTTCGTCACTCGCAACGCGCTTGGCTTCGCTCAGCGAACTCGCCGTCGCAATGCCGTTGCCATTCGCGGCAGGACCGCCCATCGCCAATGAGAGCGATGTCTTCGGCCGGATGTCCAGCGGAAGATGCTCGATATCCGCCATCTCGCCTGCAAGACAAGCGATGCGATAGATGATGTTGCGCAACTCGCGGATGTTGCCGGGATAATCGTAATTGCGCATGAAGTCCCTTAAGCGTGGGGACATCTTGATGGGCCGGCGCTTGAGCGTGGCCGCCGCTTCATCGCCGAAGTAAGACAGCAAGAGCGGTATCTCGTCGCGGCGTTCACGCAACGCGGGCAAGGTCAGATGAATCACGCTCAAGCGATAAAACAGGTCTTCGCGAAAGCGACCTTCATCGCAGAAGCGCCGCAGATTGCGATTCGTCGCCGCGACGATGCGCGCATCCACCGAAATGGCTTCATCCGAACCCACGCGTTGAATCTCGTGCGCTTCGAGCACGCGCAACAGCTTCACCTGCCCAACCAACGGCAGCTCGCCAATTTCATCGAGAAATATGGTGCCCGTATGCGCGCTCTCGAACTTGCCCTTGCGGTCGTTGGTCGCGCCCGTGAACGCGCCCTTGCGATGCCCGAATAGTTCGGATTCCAGCAGATTATCCGGAATGGCCCCGCAATTCACGGAGATATAGGGCTTGTCCGCGCGCGAACCATTCGCATGAATGACCTTGGCCATCAGTTCCTTGCCCGTGCCGCTCTCGCCGTCGATCAGCACGGGAAGATCCGTAGGCGCGGCTTTTTCCGCTATTTCCAGGGCTTCGAGCAGCTTCGGGTTATCGCCGAACGTGCCTTCGAATACGAAGCTGCGTTCGATCAAGGCCTGACGCCGCGAGCCCGGCGACATGTCGCGTCGAGGTTCGGCGGCAGCGGCCTGAATGAAGCGCTCCTTGTGCGAAAGCTGCATGACCTCATCGCGCAAGGAACTCGCCTGACGCAGAAGCTTTTCTATCTCGGGCCGCTCCAGCCGCGATGTCCATCGCAAGGTGGAACGCAAAATCTCGATCTTCTCGATGATTCCCGCATACGATATGGCCGATGCGGGCACGCCGCTGTCGCTTTCCGGTTGGTCTAGTATTTTCATGCTGCGCTCAGTTGCTTCTGCACGAGTTGGTAATACATGCCCTTTCTTGCGACCAGCTCATCATGCCTGCCCTGCTCCACGATACCGCCTTCATACAGCACCAGAATCTTGTCGGCACGCATGATGGTGGAAAGCCTGTGCGCGATGATGACCGCGGTGCGTCCCTTGAGAATCTCCTGCATGTTGCCGAGGATATTGCTCTCGGATTGCGTATCGAGAGCGGACGTGGCTTCGTCGAAAACCAGCAGACGTGGGTCGTGATACAGCGCGCGCGCAATACAGAGCCGCTGAATCTGTCCACCCGACAAACCCACGCCACGTTCGCCCACCACCTGCTCATACCCTAGCGGCAGCTTGACGATGAACGCATGCGCATCCGCCATCTTTGCCACTTCCTCGATACGCCTTCTATCCGGCGACTCCTCGCCGCTCGCGATGTTCTCCGCTATCGTGCCCGAGAACAGCAAGTTGCTCTGCATGACGTAACCAATCTGCGCGCGATAAAATCCCTTGTCGATGACGCTCAGGTCGTAGCCGTCCACTGTCATCTTGCCTTCGCTCGGCGCATAGAAACCAACGAGCAGCTTGGCAAGCGTCGTCTTGCCTGAACCGCTTCTTCCGACTACCGCGATGAGTTCGCCGGGCTTGATATCGAAGCTGATATTTTCCAGCACGTAAGGCGTGTCGCCTTCGCCATAGCGAAAATACACGCCGTTAAAGCTGATTTCGCCCTGCAAGTCGGGCAACATCACGCGCTGCTCCATCTCCGAAGGTTTCTGCTCCGGGTCTATGTCGAGCACATCGCCGAGACGCTCCATCGCCACGCCGGCATCGTTCACAAGACTCCATAAGTTGATGAGGCCCATGAGCGGCGACAGCACGCTACCCATGAAAGCATTGAACGCAATCAACTGGCCGATGCTCAGTTCGCGCGAAAGCACGAGGTTTGCTCCGACCCACAATACGGCGATAGTCGTACCTGCATTCAGCAACTGGCTGCACAAGCCTACGCCGATATTGAAGCGTTGCGACTTGTATTGCACTTCGAGCGACTTTGCGTACTTCTTTTCCCACTTGAGCCGCACCGCACGTTCGATGCCCATCCCCTTCACCGTTTCCACGCCGCCCAAGGCTTCCATGAGAAACGAACGTGCGTCTGTAGCCGAAGAAAACGCTTCGCGCGCATTCTGCTTGATGCGCGGCGTGGCGAGGATGGTAAGCGCCATCATCGGAATGACGAAGGCAATCAGCAACAAGGTCAGCTTCACGTTGTAGAGAAACATGATCGTGAAGTAGATGAAGATCATCAGCAGATTGAGTACCGTCGTCACCGTGGATTCGGTGAGAAAAGCGCGAATGGTGTGGTTTTCCTGGAAGCGCGCGAAAACGTCGCCGGTCTTGCGCTTGGCGAAAAAGCTGAAGGGCAGCGAGAACGTGTGCCTGAAGAACTGCGACATCATCGCGAAGTCCATGTTGCGCACCATGAAGTTCGCAAGATAGGCACGAATGGTCGACATGAGTTGAGTGAACAGGTTCGAGATGATCAACCCGCCTATCAGCACATGCAGCAAGCTGACGTTCTGATGCACGATCACGCCATCGAGAATGTTCTGGATGATGAGCGGCGGAATCACGCCCAGCACTTGAATCACGAAGGTCGCTAGAAACAGATGCAACAGGACCTTCTTGTACGGCTTCAGATACCCCACGAAGCGAATCCACGGCGAACGCGATACCGCTTGCTGCGCCATGTCCTGCACCGGAGAAAACAGCAGACATGTGCCGCTCCAGCCGCGCTCGAACTCGCCCACGGTCATCTTCTTGAAGCCGATGGCCGGGTCCGCGACCCACACGTTGTCTTTCGAAATACCGTAGACGATGATGTAGTGATATCCCTCCCAATGCGCGATGAACGGCATCTCGAAGCCGCGTAGCGACTCGAACGTGCACTGCACGCCGCGCGTGGTGAAGCCGAGCGCATCGCCGGCGCGCGCAAGACTGTCGAGCGTTGCGCCTTGCGTCGTGACGTTCGCCAGTTCGCGCAGTTTGCCGAGCGTCATGTTGATGCCGTAGTGCTTGCAGATCATCGCAAGACACGCGGCGCCGCAATCCATTTCCTCGGCCTGCTCGACCCACGCAAAGCGCTTGATGACGCGCTCGCCCATCTCGGGCTTGGTGTGGAGATCGAGCATCGACGGCAGTCTGCGACGCTCGGCGAGTTTCTTCTGACGCTGCAGTTCGCGCTCGCTGAAACGAATGCGTTCTTCCAGCACTTCGCGCAGCTTCACATTGCGCTCGATGATGAAATGCACCGTCTTTTCAGGGATGACGAGCAGGCGCGTGTCCGTGAGCGCAATGGCCGACGCCATCTGCTCCTGACGCATCACGCACGCCTTCTCGCCGAAGATTTCACCGGGCCCGAGCGTGGCGAGTACATGCTTTTCGTTGCCGTCTTCGCGCACGATCCGCACTTCGCCCTGCCGCACGACATAGAGGCGCCGGTCATCGCGCGAGTCTTGCTTGAAGATCTCCTTGCCTTCGCCGACGCGCTTGACGCCCACGCTGCGCACGCATTCCTCGAGTTCGGCCTTGTTCAATTTGCCGCGCAGATCGAACAGTTTCGCGACGAAGCCGCCCGCCGAACTGATCGCGACGAAGCTCGTGACGAACGCGAGCGCAGCCGGGTTTCTTGCGATAATCGGCTCGATCGCATTGCGCGGGATGAACAGCAGTTCGGTCTTGCCTGAAGAGCGCACCGACGATTCATGGCGATACTCGCGCAGCATGGCGATATCCGCGAACGTCTCGCTCGCCTTCTTCACTCCCATGCTGATTTCCTTGCCGTGCTCCTCGGTAAAGATGCGCACAGAGCCGGCCTTCACGACATAGAGCCCGTCGGCGGAATCCCCCGCATTGCACACGGTTTCACCGAAGCCAAAGCGGCGCGACTGAGCATGTTCCGCGAGTTGCGCGATCTCCTCGCGCGTGAACGGCGAAAGAATCTCCACGGTCGCGAGAAAGTCGGCGGGCGCATCCAGGCTCGAAGGGGCGTCCATATCGTTCGCTCTGTCGTAGTTTCGGCTTGGTTCTGGCTTAACGTGCTTCGATCACATGTTCCTGCGCGCGCGCCACCAGCCATTCCTCGCGCAATAGCCGGCGAATCTCGGCTGCAACGTCCTGATCGAGCTTCGCGGGATACTTCGACGTAACCGAGAAAATCTCATAGGAAGAGCCATCGGCGGAGATGAACGGGCCGAGCAGATCACCGGCTTCTGCATTGAAGACCTTCGCTTCTATCTCCGGCTTGAGTTGCCCGCGCATCACGCGGCCTATCACGCCGCCTTCTTCGCGCGTATCGGCGAGCGAATGTTCGCGGGCCATGTCCGCAAAGCTGTCTGGGTCGTCGTTGAGATATGAGATCATCTCGCGCGCGCTGCCTTCGGTATCGAGCAGAATGTGGCTCACTTCGATACTGTCGAACTTCGGCGAATTGAGCTGAAAATATTCTTCGACCTCGCGCTCCGTACCGATGTTTTCAAGCATTTTTTCCTGATACAGCGTGTCGGTGATGAACACTTCGAACTCGTCGAGACTCACGGAAAGCGCATCGAGATAGTTGTTCATGTCGGCCGCGCGATGCAGCCCGCGAATGCGACGGAACTGGTCGGCGCGCGTTTGGATCTCATCGTCGCTTAGCTTGACGCCCGCCTTCTTCGCCGCGCGCACGGTCAGCTTGTCGCGCACCAGTTGCTCCAGCAGGCCGTCGAACTGGCCGTTGAGCTTCAACAGCCTAATCAGTTCGCCGACATCGACCACTTCGTCGTCGATTCGCACTATCGCCGTCATGTCGTTCTCCGTTGATTTGAGGATGCATCTCGCAGCATGTCCGACCGGTTCCGCGTGCGTAACCCTCCTTCCCTATCCCGCCACATTGCGGAAGGGGTCGAGCCCGAGGTCGATGAGCCGGCGCTCGCGCACGACGATCTCGGCAGTGGCGGTCATGCCGTAACGCAGCGGATATTTCGTGTCGGCGACCTGATAGAAGTCGCGATCGAGTGTCACGCGTCCTTCGTAGACAGGCTGCTTCGTGCCAGGGCTCGGCTTGGTCGCGGGCGAGATGAACGCGAGCGTGCCGTCGATCACGCCATAGCGTTGGTAAGGAAACGCGTTGAATTTGAGCTTGACGTGCTGTCCCTCGCGAAGAAAAGCACGATCGTGTTCCGCAATTTCGATCTTTAACACGGGCCTGGCGTTGGCGGGGGCAATGCCGCCCAACGGCGTGTTTGCCTGAATCTTGTCACCGGTCTGCGTGGATGTGACATCGGTGACGACGCCCGATACCGGCGCGAGTATTAGCAGGAAATTATCCTTGTCGATATTTTCGAACTTGATGCGCGCGGCAGCATCCGCCACGAGCCGCGCGGTCTGTAGTTGCAGACGCAACTTGTCTTCCGTGCTCGCCACTTCGCGCATGGCGGATTCATATTGCAAGCGCAGATTGGTCGATTCCTGTCCGCTCGTTTCGAGTTGCGCCTTCGCCTGCGTGAATTCATGGCTCAGACGAAAATCCAGTTCTGCGAGTTTCGACTGTTCCACGCGATATCCGCCATCGGCTTCGAGATACGCGTTGCGTTTGACTTCCACTTGCGATTCCGACACCCCGCCGCCGCCCGGCAAGGCAAAGAGCCGCGTGAAGCGGTCGAGTTCGGTCTTCGCGGCATCGCGTGCGCGGCGGGCGTTTTCGAGCACGCTGCGTTGTTCCTGCAATTGCGCCTTCTGTCCTTCCGCGAGCTTGCTCGTGCCTTCGTTCACGCGCTGTTGATGCTGATGCTCTTCCACTTCCATCTGATTCTTCAGCGCGACGATCTTGCGCTGCATGAGCAGCTTCTTCTCGGGGAACTGCTTCCATTCGCGTTCCGCATCGTCGAGCTTGAGTTGCGCTTCGAGCGCATTGGTCGCCGCTTCGATTGCACCACGTGCATTGAGGCGCGCGACGACGTCATCTTTGCGTACGGGCTGGCCTTCCGCGATGAAAAGCTCGGCAAGCTCGCCGTCGATCGGCGCGTAGAAGCGCCGCACTTCGGACTCCGGCGCGAGCGTGCCTTGCGCGGCCACGGTGACATCCGCATGTCCCACGAACGACCAGACCAGCGCGGACGCGACCAGCGCGACCATCGTGTAGATGAGGGCTTGCGTCAGGCGCAGCGGCTCGGCCGTGAGTATGGCGATACCTTCCGCGCCATGATCGACCAGCGCTTCCGATAAAGGTTTAAGGTGCGCGTCTTTCTTCACCGCTCGTGCCTCCCGTGGTTGCCGTCGTGATGGTGTTGGCACCGATCAAGCCGAGCTTGGTCTTGAGCAACTGCGGTTCGAGCACCATGCGTAGATCCTGCAGCGAGCGGCGCTGCAGGCTCGACTCGTTGTCTATCTCGCTTGCAAGCGCCGCCCACTTACCGTTGTCGGCCTTCACTTGCCGGAAGATGCGCATGCCGCGTGTGGCCGCATCCTCGGCATCGGTGAGAAGTCGCGCCTGACTGCGGAACGTGTCCGACACACCCGATTCGAGCCGTTGCGATCCGCCGATGCCACCGTTCGTCCGATACTGATTCCATAGCGTCTGTGCTTGCGACATGAGGCTTTGCGCGCGGGCAGCAGCCTTGTCCCGGAGCGAAGCGACATCAGGCGCGACCTTGTTTGCGAACCACGTGTCGCTATCGAGATCGAGCGTTTCGTAGAACGACAGCAGCGCTTCGTCATAAGCTTTCGTGCCGCGCGCCTTCTGCAAATCTGCGTATTGCGCGGCCACGGCTTTCTTGTGCGCGAGTTCCTTTTGCGCCGTCGCGGACCATGAGCCTTGCGGCAATTTCTGCAACCCGTCCAGCGCATCCGGCGTCTTGCCGTCGCGCCAGGCATCGGCGATTGCAGCGTATTGTCTGAGCACCTCAGGTGGCGGCAGTTGATCCGCACTGATCTGTTGATACCGCTCCTGAAAAGGCGGCGTCGAAAAATTCGCCGTATTTATGGATGCGGCAAGCGGTGCGAGGCTCGTGCCGCTCGCCGCGCTGCGCAGATCCGCATAGCGCTTGAGATCGGCGCGCACGCGATCGAGGCCGCCCAGTCGCGGATATTTGTCCGCATAGTCCTTGAGCGCGCCGTCGATGGAATCGAGATCGTCTTGCGCAAGACCTTTAACGATGGTCCCATTCAATCGCTCGATAGCCGCGAGGTAGACAGAGTCGTCGCTCTGCAGCTTGCGCAGATGACTAAGTGCAAGCGCATACGGCTCGCGAAACTCGGGCACATAGCCCGCAAGCCGGTCGAGATCGCGTTGATGCCCCGACGCATCCGCTTCCCAGTGCTTCAGAATTGCGCCGATCCGTCCTTCATCGTCATACATGCGAATGGGCGCATCAGGACCTCCGCGGCTCATTACGAAGCTCTCCAGTTTGCCTATCCAGTCGAGCTCGTCGATCATGGAGCGCACATCGGGATTGTTCTGACCGAGGGCTTTCATCTGCGCGATGATGGCGTCGGCGTTCGCGAAGTCACCATGTTGCAACGCGGCCAGCCAGCGCGGAACATTTCCCTTGAGCACGGCTTCCGTGTTCATCGCGGCGAATTGCGTGTCTTGCGGATGCGTAAGCAGATAGTCGCTCGTGACGCTCGCAGCTTGTGCATAGTCGCCCTGCGCCAGCAGCGATTTCGCCTGACGTTCGTTCGATCCGCTGTAAAAGAGCGCCGCACCACTGGCGAGCATCGCGATCAGCACACTCGCTGCAATCATGCGCGTGCGGCGCGTTGTACGACGGTCATCGCCTGCGAAGGCCGTATGCAATTCGGAAACGAAAAGCGCCGTCTTGCCACGCCGCTTCTTTTCAGGAGCGGCTTCTTTTGCGGGGACAGGCTGCGAATCCAGATTGATTTCGTCTTCGATCGCCGCAGCTTGATCGACGCAAAAGATATCGAGGAACGAGTGCGCCGATCCGACGAAGGTCGTCTTGTCGCTGTCGAAGTTATTGTCGGCATGCGAGGCAGCCATTTCCGTGAGCGTCGATTCGCTCTCTTCGCCATGCAGATGCACGACATAGACGAAATGCGTGCCTCCGAAGGCAAGCGTGTCGCCGTTCTTCAGTTCGACCGCTGACTCGCCCAGGCGCGCGCCATTCACGAAGGTGCCGTTGGTGCTGCCAAGGTCTTCGACGAACGGCGCCGCGCCCTTGACGAACACATGCGCATGCCGCCGCGATACGTAATTCACCTGATGTGGATACTGCTCGCGATGACGCGCAAACGTAGCGTCGCTCTTGCTCACGAGAAACGGGAATTGCAGCAGTTCGACGGGCTGCAAGTTCAGGTCGTTGCGCTGCGGAACGAGCGTGATGCTCAAGGGCTTGACGGCCACGTTGCGGCGCTTGCGCGGTGCAAATTGCACGCGGTATGCGAGACGGTTGCCGAACCCGATCTCATCGCCCGCACGAACGCGCACGGGCATTTCGCGCACGGGTGTGCCATTCACGGCGGTGCCGTTCTTGCTGCCGAGATCGGCGATATAGACGAGGCCATGCTCGATGAAGATGCGCGCATGACGACGCGAGAGTTGGGCGACGGCTTCGGGCGGGCTGGTATCGAACGGTGCTTCCGCACGGCCAATGGCGAAGAGATTTTCGTCGATACGAATCTCCGCCAGATTCTCGCCGATTCCGTTACGAGCGAGCGGCTTCAGGACGACATCGAACGCTTCGCCCACGTTCGGCTGCTGTTCCGCTATCGGATCGCCTGGAGCCATGTCCATGTCACGAAGTGAGTCCACGAGCCTCGAGCGGCGCATGGAGCGGATGGGTCGTCCCGCCAGCCGAGCTATGCGACGGCGGGTGTTGAAAGTTTAAGTCACGCATTATCGTAGTCAATCGTGCAGCACTGGCTTAAAACGCCATACGCGAGCCGCTTGAGGCGATATGGAACGATCGTTAGCAAAGCTTGAGGATTGCTCACTGAGGTGTATCCGTGGATGCGTTCTGAACATTCACCGTTGGCCATCCGCCGCCGAGCGCCTTATAGAGCGTCACCGTATCAGACAGGATCTGCTGATGATTGGCGAGCAGCGCAAGCTGTGCGGCGAGCAAGGTGCGCTCGGTTTCAAACACTTCCAGCTGAGAAATCACGCCTTCCTTGAGCTGCGCGTCGATCTGCGCCGCGACGATGGTCAGATGCTCTACTTCCTGTTGCAACTCGACGCGCTGCTTCGTATGCGAATCGAGATTCACGAGCGCATTCTCTACTTCCTCGAACGCGCTCATGACGGTGCTGCGATATTGCTGTTCCGCGACCGTGGTTTGCGCTTCGGTGGTCTTCACGTGAGCACGAACGCTCGGATCGAGAACCGGGATGTTGATGCTTGGCAGAAAGCTGAAGGTGAAAGTTTTGAGCAGGTCCGTCAGCGCGAAACTGGCGCTGCCGCCGCGCCCGGTGAGACTGATGGTCGGCAATTGCGCGAGCTTCGCCTGACCGACGAGGTCATACGATTCGAGCACGCGATACTCCGCCGCGACGAGATCGGGACGCCGTGCGAGCAACTGCGATGGCAGCCCCGACGGCACCGGCGGCGCCTGCACACGCGTTTGCAGATGCCCTTCCGGCAGCTTGAATTCGCCTGCGGGAACGCCTGTCAATGTAGCGAGCGCGTTATTGGCAAGATCGCGCGAACGGCGCAATTCCAGCAGATCGCGCGTGAGGCGGTTCAATTCCGCGCGCTGCGTCAAAACCTGCGTATGGGGCACGAGACCGTTCTTTTCCATGCCCTCGAAGATCGTCAGGATTTGCCGGTTGGTCGCGATGGTCTTCTTCTGCTGCTCGATCTGATCGTCGAACTGAAGAATCTGGAAGTAAGTGGTCGAAACGTTGGCGACGAGTTCGAGATAACCCGCGCGCCAGTCGGCCTCCGTCGCGCGAAATTCGGCCTTCTGGGCTTGCACGCCTTTTTCCACCGCGCCCCAGATGTCGATGTCCCAGTTCACTTGCGTGCCCAGGTTGTATTGCTTCGAAAACATCTGGCCAGTGGTCTTTTCGAAGCTCGCGCCCGCACCCGCATCCATGGAAGGCAACGCGCCCGCACGGGCCTCGCCGATCTGCGCGCCCGCCACGTTGATGCGCGCGGCCAGCACCTTGATATCGAAGTTGTTGTCGATAGCCTGGCCGACGAGCGTATCCAGTGCGGGATCGTGGAACTGCTTCCACCAGTCGGGCTGAATGGTGGCAGCCGCTGCGACCTTGGGCGCGTCGATCTTGGTGAAGGCGGTCTTCTCAGGCGTGTCCGGGCGTTGATAAGTCGGCACCTTCACGTCGATGCAACCGGCGAGCAGAGCAAGCCCGCTTGCAAGGCCGACGCGTAGCAGCCCAAAGCGCAAAGAGCCTAAGCGCATAGAGCCAAAGCGCAACGATGGCAACAAGGCTTGCACGATCTCGCTCCCGGTGAACGCGCACCGACGGTCAGGTTGAGTGTGGAGGCGTCGCGGCCCGGCTCGTCGATTCATCGAGTAAATCACAAGGCGGAACGGGATGCCATACGGATCGAATCGGAGGCCGCCCGCCGTCTTGCGAACGGCGGGCGGGTATTGCAAGCGAGACTCCCCGTGCCTCGCCTTTACCGCGTAACCACATTGATGCTTTACCGCGTCACTGCCGCTTTTATTCCCGGCTTCACGAAACAAACGGCGTGAACACGTTGATGTTGCTGACGTTGTGTGCGTCCTGCTTCGGCTTGACGTTCGAGGTCATGTCGCTTGCGAACGCAGCGTTGAGGCCGTTCTGGTTGAACGTGTTTTGCGTCTGGTTTGCGAGTTGTTCCGTCGTACCGCTCAGATCGAACGCGCTGCTGCTATAGAACGGCATGAGGAAATTCATGCCGCCGCGCACGGCCGACATTTCGTCACGGTCCATTTCGGCTTGATGGGAAAGATCGCGGATGGTCAGAGTGGACATGATCGAAGGCTCCTGGATAAGGTTGATTTAGCTCAGTACGGGACTGGCGCCAAGGTTGACGGTGCTGATGTTCTGCGCTTCCTGCTTTGGCATGACGTTCGACATCATGTTGCCGCCGAAGGCCACGCCCACGCCGTTTTGATTCACCGTGTTCTGGGTCTGGCCGATCAGTTGCTGCGTGCTGAACGAAGATTCGAACTTCGTGATGTCGATGCCGGGAAACAGGAACGACATGCCGCCGCGCACGGCCGACATCGTCTGGCGATCGAGCTCTTCGGTAACGGGCAGGTCTTGAATGGTCAGCGTGGTCATGGCGGTTCTCCTTGGGACTTCGCGCTTTGCGCATCGGGTGGTGGTTGGCGACAACTTGTTTGCGTGAGCTGTTAAATGCATAGGGTGTGCCAGTCGTCGTTCGATGCGGAAAAATATCTAGCAAAGCCTTGTCGCACATAAGCACGGTCGACGTAATGCGCTCTCAAACTCGACCCACTGATGATGGTCTTCTACCAACACTTCGGACTCCAACTGTCCGTTATCGAACGACATCGCTTTTCTCGGGCCCGAGACGAACGCTCTCATCCGCGAAACGTCTGCGGATATGGCGTATCAACAGGGAAAGGCGGCGCTTAAGGCATGCGCGCGCCGCTTACTTGACGTAGATCGTGATCTTCTTCGAATACACAGGCGGGTCGGTCGGGATGTGCCGGTCATCGCCCATCAAGAGCTGAAGTGTGTGCTTGCCCGGCGGAAGTTCGATAGTCGTTTCCGTTTCGCCCGCGCCGTAGTGCAAGTGATTGCGGTCGGACGGAATCTCCTGATCCATCGGCGGCAAGTCCGTATCGATCAACAGGTGATGATGCCCCGTGTTAGGGAATTTGACGCCGCGCGGCGCCACGCCCATGTACCGTAGACCGAACCACACCTTGATAGGCTTGCCCGCCGCGAAGGTCTGGCCATCGTTTGGATAGCCGATATAGGCGTAAGCGTTGGCGGGCGCCGGCGTCGGCCCCGCTACGGCGAATTGCACTGCAAACACAGCGGCAAGCAATGCAAAACGTGATAGCGCGATTGCGCTGACGGTTCGGTTCTTCATGTCACTCCCCTGGGCTGCGCGGTTGCCGTGCATGCTTCATTTCATCGTGATGGTGATCTTCTTGGAATAAACAGGAGGATCGTGCGGTACGTGGTTGTAGTCGCCCATCAGCAGCTGTAGCGTGTGCTTGCCCGGCGGAAGTTCCAGGCGCGCATCGGTCTCGCCCGCGCCATAGTGAAAGTGATTGCGGTCGGAGGGAATCTCCTGATCGAGCGGCGGCAGGTCAGTATCGATCAGCAAGTGGTGATGTCCGACGTTGGGCATGTCCACGCCCTTCGGACAGACGCCCATGTTGCGCAGTCCCATGCGTACCCAAAGTTTGCCGCCCGAGATCACGGCGCCGTCGGGCGGCCAGATGATGTATGCCTCGGCGTTCGGCGGAGCGGGAGTGCGCTGACGCGCGGCGGAAAAAGACGTATCGGCGGCGACGGCGGCGAGTGAAGCCAGTGCGCCAAGCACGGTTCTTCTCAACATGTTGTGCATGCCTCTTGATGAACAGTCACATGAAGGACTGACGAATGTGCGAGCGCTGAAGATACTGTCGTACGCTCGTGCGTGGAGCGATCATGCCGTCGTCAGGTTTTTAGATTAGAACGTAACGTTTAAAAAAGATACTTACGAGAGACCGGAAGCGCACTCCTCATCACGCATACCTGCTTAATGGGGATTTAAGTGCCGACTGACCGCGTGCTATCTTTGTTTGTGCTGCAGATGCACGAGCGCGACGGCAAATGCATGGTCCTCGCATGCGCCGACTTTGCATGAGCATCCAGGCGACAACGACAGACGCGCGAACGGCGCGCCCCTAATCAAGCCGGACCGAAAGGGTGTGAATATGTGGCGGACTCTCTTCATCGCAGGCATGTTCGTGACGATGGGCGGCGCGTTCGCAGCGCCTTCCGATCCACCGCTTGAGAGACCTTCGGTCGCGGCCGCCGACACTCATGCGAATCGCATGGCGCTCGTTATCGGCAATACGCACTACGGCGACGCCCCGCTGCCGGCCGCGGAGCACGACGCATACGATATGAGCGTTGCACTCACGTCGCTCGGATTCAACGTGACGCGCCGTATCGATCTCAACGAAACCGCCATGCGCGACGCGCTCGACACGTTCGTCATGCAACTGGGTCCACACGATACCGCGCTCGTCTACTTTGCGGGCCACGGTCTGCAGGCAGGCGGCGATGCCCTGCTCGCCCCGCTCGATGCCCGCGCCGATGCGCCCGTCACGCTGGTCGAGAAAGGTATTCCGGTGAAGGATGTCGTGGCGCGCATGGTGCAACGCCGTCCGGACGCCGCGAACATCGTCGTGCTCGACATGTGTCTGAACGATCCCTTCGGTGCCGCGCCCACCGAGAGCATGTCTTTGCCCGCGAACACACTGGTTGCGTACGCAACTACTTTTGCGACCGAAGCCGCCGAGACGGAACGCAACGGCCTTTACACCGCCGCGCTGTTACGAGCGATGTCCGGCGAAGCACGCACCACATCCCGGGTATTCGAAATAGCCGCCGCAAATGTCGCGCGGCTGACGCACGATAGCCAACGGCCGTGGATCGCATCGACACTCGATGCCGCATTCACACTCGCACCGATGTCGTTAGCTTCCACGGACGCCATCGATGCGACGCAATCCGCCACGGGTACCCGTACGCGCGGCATTCTTCCCAAGGACAGCAGCGAGCAATACGAACTGACCTTCTGGGAATCGATCAAGGACAGCACGTACCCAAGCGATTACGAAGCCTATTTGAAGGCGTATCCGAACGGACGATTCGCCACGCTTGCCAAGGCACGCATCGATCGCTTGCGGGCGGCCGCCGCAAGCTCGAAGCCCGCGGCATCGCCGCAGTTGCCAGCTTCGCCTACTCCGGCGCCAACGCCGAAGCCCGCGCCGCCTATCGTCGCTGAAAAGCCGCGTCAAACCGCGCCCACGCCTGCACCGGCAACCACGACCGCCCCTGTCGCAGTTGCATCCAAACCCGCAGCGAAGACTTCCGCAGGGGCCGAAGTAAAAGACTGCCCGTCTTGTCCCGCGCTGGTCCCGCTCTCGGCTGGCAGCTTCAACATGGGCAGCAACAACGACGATCCCGCAGAAAAGCCGCCGCATCGCGTGGCCATTGCGCAGCCGTATCTCATCGGCAAATACGAAGTGACGATCGAACAATGGAATGCATGCGTCGATGCCGGCGCCTGCACACGTATCTCACCCGATGGCGACGCCGGCAACGCGCCGCCCGCCAATGCGCCGATGCGCAACGTCAGTTGGGACGACGCGCAGGTCTACGTCAAATGGTTGAGCAAGGTGGGCGGCAAGGCATATCGCCTGCCGACCGAGGCCGAATGGGAATATGCGGCGCGCGGCGGCACGCAGAGCACTTACTGGTGGGGCGATCAAATGAAGAAAGGCAACGCCGACTGCAAGGATTGCGGCGAGCCTTATCGTCCCGAAGCGCCGATGCCCGTAGGCTCATTTGCCGCGAATCCGTATGGTCTCCACGACATGAACGGCAGCGTCTGGGAATGGGTCGCCGACTGCTGGCACGGCAACTACAAAGGCGCACCGGCCGATGGCCACGCGTGGGACGATCCATCATGTTCAGTGCGCGTGATTCGCGGCGGCTCGTGGCGCGAAGGCGCGAGCTATATGCAATCGGCCACGCGATTCAAATACAGCTCGAGCGTGAGGCAATCGCAGAACGGTTTTCGTGTGGCGCGTGACGCGCAGTGAAGGCACACTATCGCAACGCCGCCTTCACGATGATCTGCCCTTGCGTATCGCGCTCGATCTTCTTAAGCACCGGCTGCGCCGCCTGAAAGTCCTCGGGCGTGCAGACCTGTTTGCCGAAATTCGCGGTGAAAGTGCGCGAAATTTGAATCGTGTTGGTCGCGGCATCGAACAGATAGCGCGATGAAAAGCGGAAGAAGCCGCTATCGAGGTCGAGGTTGTCGGGCACTTCGACCACGTGCATCGTACGAGGAAGCACGATCTGCGATACCTCGTCGAACACGCCGCTTACGCACAGATAAGGTTGCGTACGCACGCGCTCCGCAAGCCAGTTGCGCGCCTGCGTCGCGATGCCGCCCGAGAGACTCGTCAACGCGGGCAACGCGGTCGTGCCAGTGGGCCAGACCACGTCGTCGAGCGTGCCGTTCACGGTCGTGGCGAAGGGGCCGCTCGTGGCATCGACATCGCTGGTCGTAAGCGCGCCCGCGCCACGCAGATTCGTATAACGCAGACGGTCCGTTGCGATCTGCTCGCGCCGCTCCGTATTCGCCGAACGCAGATTCATACGCTCGATCTCGGCACTCCATCCTGCATCCTCGACCCAGTACGCAAAGTTGGCGACGCCTCCGGGCGCCACGTCGATCTGCAATCGCGCCGCGCGCGACAAGGGCTGCGTGGATGGTGTGTGCGAAAGCTTGCCGGCATTCACGAGCACGGTCGGGCGATCCATGTCCGCGAGTGGCAGATAGCCGAACTCGACGCTCGCCGCCGTGCTATCCGCATATAGATTCAGATCGGGCATCCATGTGATGACGTGATTGATCGCGCCCGCGCCGTAGCCTGGCACCGAAGGCAGCGAATACACCGCGCCCAGGCCGATCAGCGCGGGCTCGTTGCGAATGCCCACGGCATCGAGCAACGCGCCGAACAGCGCGACGTGGTCCTTGCAATCGCCATAACGATTCGCAAGTACCTCCGTCACGCGATGCGGCACGGCGGGACTTTGACCGATGAACATCGCGACATAGCGGATATTGCGACGTACCCAGTCGTAGAGCGTCTTTGCTTTGGCGCGCGCGTCGGCGTCGTTGCGTGTGAGCGATTGCGCGAACGCGATCACGGCGGGATCTTTCGTGCTCGGGTCCACGGAAGGTTCGCGATAGCTCGCGGCGAAGCTCGCGTAATCGGGAAACGTCGACACCATCAGACGGTCGCCGTATTGCGCGTAAGCGACCGAGCCGGTTTCGATGCGCGCAATGTGTTCGCGACGGTAATCGAACGCATAGCGCGTGCGGCCATTCGCGGTGACGGGCGGCTCGGCTTCATAACCGCGCGCATCGGCGAAGAGCGGCTTGGTCGCGGGCAGATCGAAGATGAGCCGCTGTGCAAGCACCGGCCGCGAACCCGGATCGACGTAATAGTTGAACTGCCCTGCGATGACAGGGCTCGCCTGGCTCTTGCGAAACCGCAGATGCACCGTCGAGCCGATGCCCACCGCCGGAAAAATCACCGCGCGCAGCTTGGCGTCCTGAAACGTGGGCGCGCCGGCCGAACGCGGCTCCTGGATGTCACGGATCTGCTCGGGCGAAACATCGTGACGCGCGCCGTTGGCATCGACGGAATAGGCTTCGACGATTTCCACGTTCGACACGCTGCGGTCGTACCAGACGTAACGCTGCGCAATTTCGTCGATGCCGGCCGACGTGTTCGCGCGCAACACGGTGGTATCGTCCTCCGTCACCGAACCGTCTTCGGCCACGACGAACTCGTGGCTGTCGCTGATAACGGTCGATGGATCGTCGTCGCCGGATGCGGCATGCGCAATGCCAGTCAGCGCGAGCGCCAGGACGAGAGCCAAACGGATCGATAAACGAGTCATGTCGCAGGCGCATGTGGGAGCTGCGTCAATGCTACATGAAGCGCGCCGGGGTCGAGCGGCGTCAGCGTGCAGCGAGTTGCGCCAGATCGGCCTGCAATTCGTCGAGCGGATGCGACCAGTCGCCGAGTTGCGTCTGACGATAAAGCCGCATAGACGGATACCAGGGCGTGAAGCGCTGACAGTCATACCAGCGGCAATCGCACGCGTTTGCAAGCAGCACCCACACGGGACGATTCAACGCGCCTGCAAGATGCGCGGGCCCCGAGTCGATGGTGATGAACAAATCGAGTTCGTCGAGCACGTATGCCGTATCGCCGAAAGCCGCGAGATACGGCGCCATGTCGATGACATCGTGTGCCTGCATCAACGCACGTTCGTCATCGGTCAGCGCGCCGACCTGAAGCGAGTAGAAGCGGCAATCGGGATTGGCGAACAACGCGGCCAGTTGTTGGAGTTGCATCGACCGGTACGGCTCATGGCGCACGTTGCTGGCGCTGCGCCAGCCGATACCGACCTTCATCCGCTTCGGTTCGCGTGGCATCGATGCAAGCGCTTCGTGCGGCAAGCCGCGATTGGGATTGCATGCGATCATGCCGCCGGGATTCTCCATCGGAAAATATGGCGAATGCTGATAGCGCGCGAAGAGATTGAACACGTACGTGATGCGGTCGCAATGCTGCATCTCGTGCGCACGTTGCTCGGCCGTCGGGATGACAAGACGCACGCCTTCGCGCGGGCGGACGACATCGCGCCACTCGTCGAAGACTTCGATGACCAACTCGCGTGCGCCTTCCCGCAGCAAGGCATCGACGTAGCGCGAATAGAGCACGAAATCGCCGAAGCCGCCTTCGATGGAGATCAAGATCGACTTGCCGGCAACGGGTTCGTCTATGCCGAGCAGCTTGGGACGCGCCAAGTCGATCCACGGCATGTCACCGCTAAAGAGCACGTGGAGAAGCGACTCGCCGCGTCCGACATCGCGGTTGATGCGATGCAGTGCATGCGCTTCGTGATACTTGCCGCTCGAGTAAAGCACCATCGCGAGTTCTTCGGTGAGCTGGTAGCGCACTAAGGGAGACATGTCGTGCGTAAGCGCTATCCTGAGACAACGTTCCGCAAGCTCGCGCATGCCGAGATAGTTCAAGTCGATGCCGAGTTGTCCGATCCATATGCCCGGATCGGGCAAGGCGGCGAGTCGAGTGATCATGGCCTGCGCTTCGGCGGCGCGCCCGGCCACGCGCAAGGCGCGTACGCTGTCTATGTTGAGCGGTAAGTTCTGGGCGTCTGGGAGACTCATTTTTATTTTGCAAGGTGCGAAGAGCGAAGCCGCGAATGCCCGCGCTCGGGCGCACATGCTAATTGCACGGTTCGCCTTAGCTGCAAAAAAATGTCAGATCGAGCTTTCGTTGTCGGGTACGACTTCCGAGCATAGACGCAAGCGTATCGATCAGGCGAGCACGTACGTGAAACAAACGCGCCGGTTGTGGTAACCGTTTCCGAGTCTGTCTCGACGAGCCCAGGAAGAAGTAGCGCCGGCATCGTTCGTTTCGGTATCGGGTTATCCTGCTGCGAGACGCGGGTTGCACCAGACATTGCATCTGTTCTTGCATGTCTTCGCCAGGAGCCTGATCGATGATGCCTTTGCCTAACTCGAACCATGCACGGCGTCATGGTTCTTCTCTGCCATGAACGGCCGTTCACCGGATCGCCGACGGTTCCTGCGTGTCGCGGCCACGGCGGCGCTCGCCGGAGCGACAAACCCGCTCATCGCGCAGATCGCGCCCTCGCAGTCGACGCCCATGCACAAGCGCCCGATTCCATCGAGCAACGAAGCGCTGCCTGTAATCGGCTGCGGCACGTGGCGCACATTCGACGTCGGCGACGACGCCGCCCGCCGTCGCGAACTCGCCGAAGTGCTGCGCGTGCTGTTCGCGGCGGGCGGCTCGGTGATCGATTCATCGCCCATGTATGGCTCGTCCGAAGCCGTCGCGGGCGACCTGCTCGCCGAATTGCACGCACGCGACAAGGCGTTCATCGCCACCAAGGTGTGGACCGATGGACGCGAGGCGGGCATCGCGCAAATGGAACAGTCGATGCGCCTTTTCAAAACGCCGCGCATCGACCTCATGCAGATCCACAATCTGCTCGACTGGCGCACGCAACTCGCCACGCTGCGCGATTGGAAAGCGGCCGGGCGCGTGCGCTATATCGGCGTTACGCATTACACGTCGAGCGCGTTCGGGCAGGTCGAAGCGGTGCTGCGATCCGAGCGTGTGGACTTCGTGCAAATCAACTACGCGGCCAACGACCGCGACGCCGAGGAACGGCTGCTGCCGCTTGCCGCCGAGCGCGGCGTCGCTGTGCTCGTCAATCAGCCGTTCGGCGGCGGCTCGCTGCTCGCCTCGCTTCGCGCAAAACCGCTGCCCGCGTTCGCGGCCGATTTGGGCTGCACGAGTTGGGCACAGCTTCTGCTCAAATTCGTGTTGGGAAACCCTGCCGTCACTTGCGTGATTCCGGGCACCGGACGGCGCGAGTACATGATCGACAACGTGCGCGCGGGCATTGGCGATTATCCGGATGCGGCGCTGCGAAAGCGCATCGCGGATGCCGTCGCGTGACTAGAGAGCCAGGACATGCCATGAGCGATACCTTCGATCTTCAACGCTTCGTCGATGCACAAGAAGCCGTCATCGACGACGTGCGCGCCGAGTTGTCCGCCGGCCGCAAGCGCACGCACTGGATGTGGTTCGTGTTCCCGCAAATCGCAGGTCTCGGCCATAGCCACATGGCGCGGCATTACGCTATCCAGTCCCGCGCGGAAGCCGAAGCGTATATCGCGCATCCTGTGCTCGGCGCGCGGCTCGTCGAATTGACTGGCATCGTCAATGGCGTGAAGAATTCGAGCGTCGAGCAAATTTTTGGGTATCCGGACGACATGAAGTTTCATTCGTCGATGACGCTCTTCGCGCGCACCGCACCCGATCCCGCGATCTTTAACGACGCGCTGCAACGCTTTTTCGATGGCCACGAGGATGAAGGGACGCTCGCCCGCTTGAAGTAGCCGCGCGTGGGCATGGCCGTTGCGCTTTCGTTGGCATTTCAACGATGGAGAGACGCGATGACTCAATCCCTCAAGCTGCACGATCACGTTAGCTGGAATACGCCGCAGGGCGAGACCACGGGCCATGTCGTGAAAGTGATCCACGAACGCACGACAGTCGATGGCCATACGGTCAATGCATCGAAGTCCGATCCGCACTACGAGGTGGAAAGCGACAAGAGCGGCAAGCATGCCGTGCACAAAGCGAAAGCGCTGAAACGCATTTCACACTGAATTTTCTTCGATTTCCGCGTCACGGCGTGCGCCCCAAGCGGGTGCACGCCGTGCGTATGAGCACGTTCCCTGCAAAATTCGCAATAAACGTTCACACTTCTACCGCGCTAGATTCGCGCAATTCCCAAGAACTGATTTGCCAAATCTTTTGAGGATTGGAAGATGAACTCGAAACTCGTGGCACTGCTCTTCGCCGCATCGGCCATTGGCCTGACTTCCACCGCGTCCTACGCGCAAGTTGCGGGCGCACAGACGCTCGGCGTATCGGTCGAGGTATCGACCGCCATCATCGACGGCTGGAGCGTCAGGAAGTCGATTCTCAACAAGCCCGTCTTCAATGAACAGGGCGCGAAGGTCGGCGTGATCCACGACATCATCGTGGCGCCAGACCGTTCGGTTTCGTTCGCGATCATCGCGGCAAACCAGTTCCTCGGCGTCTCGCATCACGACGTCGCCATTCCAGTCGAGCAACTCGATTTCCAGGGCGGCAAGCTCGTGCTGCCCGGCGCGACGAAGGACGCGATCAAGGCCCTGCCCGAATTCCAGTACACGAAGGTCAAGGCAACGCCGAAGCCGCGTGCGGAGTTCGAACATCATTGATGCTTGGCAGGCAGCGGCGTGAGGTTTGCGCCGCTGCAGGTCGCTTGCGAGTTCGTCGTATCGAAGTAAGCACGCTTCAAAGCCGTGGCGGCGTTCGTTCGACGCCGCTACGCACGGCATCGGTCCGACGCAGCTTCAACGCGCTAATGCGCGCGATCGGTCAGAACGAACTCCACTCGTCGCCATGCGTCGCCGCAGCGGTCGCCACGGGCGCGGCACGCCGCGTACGCGCGGGTGCGGCAACGCGCGCGGCAGTACGCGCCACGGGCGCGGCAGGCGCATACGACCGGGGCGCAATACCACCGCCTTCGACCACGAAGAACGCCATGACTTCGTTCAGGCGACGGCCCTGCTCTTCCAGCGCCTGCGATGCGGCCGCGGCTTCCTCGACGAGCGCCGCGTTCTGTTGCGTGACCTCGTCCATCTGCGTGATGGCCTGATTCACCTGCTCGATGCCGCGTCCCTGCTCCGCCGATGCTGCCGCGATCTCCGACATGATGTCGGTCACCTGAGCCACGGCCTGTGTTACTTCGGTCATGGTCGTACCGGCTTCGCTCGCGAGTGCCGAGCCGTCCTTCACCTTTTCGACGGAATCGGCGATCAGTTCCTTGATCTCCTTCGCCGCCGACGACGAGCGCTGCGCGAGGCTGCGCACTTCGCTTGCCACGACCGCAAAGCCGCGTCCCTGTTCACCCGCGCGCGCCGCTTCAACGGCCGCGTTGAGCGCCAGAATGTTGGTCTGGAAAGCGATGCCTTCGATGATGCCCGTGATCTCCGCGATCTTCGACGAGCTGTTGCTGATGCCGTGCATGGTGTCGACCACGCGACCGACCACATCGCTGCCCTTTCGCGCGACATTCGAGGCATTCGACGCGAGCGAACTCGCCTGATGCGCGTTGTCGGCATTCTGACGCACCGTGGACGTCAATTGCTCCATGCTCGCCGCCGTTTCCTGCAACGACGCCGCCTGCTCTTCGGTGCGCTGGCTCAGGTCCGTGTTGCCGGTGGCCAGTTCCTTGGCGGCGCCGCCCACCGCGCCGCTGCTGTCGCGCACACGGCTCACGGTTTCGGTCAGGCGTTCGTTCATCTCGGCAAGCGCACGCAGCAAGTCGCCAGTCTCGTCCTTCGAATCGGCGATGATCGTGCTGCGCAAGTCGCCACGCGCCACGGTTTGCGCGATCTCGACTGCGTCCTCGATAGGCCGGGTGATCGAACGCGTGATCGCAAAGCCCGCAGCCACCGCGAACAGCGTGGCGAACGAGCACAGCGCGATCAGCACGTTGCGCTGCATTTCGTACTGAGCTTCGAAATCACGCACGATCTCTTCGCGACGCGTGGCCGTGTAGCTCGCGTAGTCGTCGGTGGCCTTGACCAGTTGGGCGAGCAGCGGACGGCATTCGTCGTCCATCTTGGAGATCGCCTGGTCGTGCTTGCCGGCGAGCGCGAGGCCGACGATATCGGTCGCCACCGGGCCGTACAAGCCTTCCACGCGCGCCATTTCGGCGACAAGGCCACGGGCCTTCTCGCTCGTGTCGCTCGCCGAGGCGATCATGTCCTTGAGTTGTTTCAGGCGCGCCTGCACGTCTTCGTGAGCGCGCGTGACCTGGGCTTTTTCCAGTTCGAGATCGGCGGGCTTGCTGACGAGCACGAGATTGCGTGCAGCAATGGCGCGGCGATCGACCGCAGTGCGCAACTGACTGGCCACATCGGCGCGCGCGTTGATGCCGTTGACGTAGTTCGCGAAGCCGTCGGTCGCCTGGGAAAGCGAGCGCAGCGACATGCCTGCGACGAGCACCACGAGGACGGCAAGAATGCCGAAGCCGGCGACCAGTTTGTTCTTGATCGTGATGTTTCTAAGGTTCATTTGAAGGTTCTCTCAGTCAGTTCGTGGAACTGTTTCGGCGTCGTATGTTCGACTCGTGCGCCTTGCGCGGCGTACAAGCGAACGTTTGCCCTCATCCGGGGCTTGGCGCTCTAGGAACTATTACGGCGGGCGGTTGCGAAGTCTGAAGGGGCGGAAATACGATTAGTCGGCATTTTGTCCATACCTTCGTCGCAACGGCGGTAACTTTGTCCAATCGATACTTCATCGGCGATACTTGATGCTCCTCACGCGATCAAAAGACCGATGACCGAACATCTCGACTTCCGCACGCCTGAATTCAACGCCGCCCTGGCCGCGTTACCCGTCGCGCCTGCCACGAACATCGCTCATGCCGAAGACTGGTGGAACGCAGTGCGCGGGCTGTATAGGCAGTCCGACGACCTGATCAATCTGGAAAACGGCTTCTGGGGCGCCATGGCCGAGCCGGTGAAGTCGATGTTCCATTACTGGATCGATCGCCTGAACCACGAAACCACGCTGCTCGTGCGTCCGCACTGGATGACGATCCACGATGGCCTGCGTCAGCGTCTTGCTGGCGCCATGGGCTGTTCCGCCGATGAAATCGAGCTCACGCGCAACGCGACCGAGGCGCTGCTTGCGCTCATCAGCGGCTATAACGGCCTCGAACCGGGCGATACCGTGCTCTACAGCAACCTCGACTACCCGTGCGGACGCGATGCGATGGAATGGCTGCGCGAACGGCGCGGCGTCGAGCCGGTGCGCATGACGATGCCCGAGCCTGCCACGCGCGAGGCCGTGCTCGACGCTTACACGTCGGCGTTGAAAGCGCATCCGCGCACGAAGCTCGTGCTGCTGTCGCATGTCTGTTTTGCGACGGGGCTGGTGCCGCCGGTTCGCGAGATCGCGGCGCTCGCGAAAGCCGCGGGCGCAGACGTGATCGTCGACGCCGCGCATTCCTGGGGCATGCTCGACTTCGACGTGCCGACGCTCGACGCGCCGTTTGTCGCGTTGAATCTGCACAAGTGGATTGGCGCGCCGCTCGGTTGCGGGGCGATCTACATCAAGAAAGAGCGTCTCGGTTCAATCGACCCCTATCTCGGCGATACGACCTGGCCCGCCGACGATATCCGCTCGCGCGTGCACACGGGTTCGCCGAACTTCGCGGCTTGGCTCACGTTGCCGGCGGCGCTGGAGTTGCATCAGCGCATTGGCGCGCGCTCGAAGGAAGCGCGTCTGCGGGCCTTGCGCGACGCCTGGGCCGAACCGGCGCGCGCGCTGCCGGGCGTGCGGATCATGACGCCAGCGGATGCATCGATGACGGCGGGTATCACTGCGTTTCGCATCGAAGGACTGGCGAGCGATGTCATCGTGAAGACGTTGAAGGACAGGTTTGGCGTGTTCACGGTCGCGCGGCCGATTCCGGATGCAAGCGATGTCGTGCGGGTGACGCCGGGGATTTTTACGCGGATGGAGCAGGCGGAGAGGTTGCTGGAGGGGATTGATGCGATGGCGGGTGAAGCGGGCTGAGTGGACACGTGGGAACGCTCGTTCAACGCATCGAGCGTCCCCGCTCACCCCCCATCCAACCCCTCGATCAACGCCTCGAGCGTCTCCGAACAAGGCGCCTCGACCTTTAACGCAAGCAATGCATCCGCGCGCGTCTTGCCGATATTGATCGCCGCAATCGGCTTGCCGCTCTTCGCCGCCCATTCGCAGAATCGATAGCCCGAATACACCATCAACGATGACCCGAGCACGAGCATCGCGTCGGCGGCTTCGAGCGAGCTTGCCGCGTCCTGCACCAGCGCGCGCGGCACGCTCTCGCCGAAAAACACCACGTCCGGCTTGAGCACGCCGCCACAACGCGTGCAGCCCGGCACATTGAACGAAGCGAAGTCGATGTTCTCGATTTGCGCATCGCCATCCGGCACCGATGGCGCCGTGTAATTCGTAAAGTCCGGGTTCGCTTCTTCCAGCATCCGCTGCACCGCCACGCGCGTAAGCGCCGCGCCGCAAGCCATGCAGCGCACGCGGCCGAGATTGCCGTGCAGCTCGATGACATCGGGATTTCCAGCACGCGTATGCAAGCCATCGACATTCTGCGTCACCAGCCGATGCACCCGCGAACGCGCCGCCAGCGCCCGCACGGCGTGATGCGCCGCGTTCGGTTGCGCATCCGCCACCACCGGCCAGCCAATCAGGCTGCGCGCCCAGTAACGGCGGCGCGCGTAGTCGTTGCCTAGAAACTCTTTCAGCAGAATCGGCTGACGGCCCGTGCGCTGGCCCTCGCGATCGCGATAACAGGGAATACCCGACTCGGTGCTGATACCCGCGCCCGACAGCACGAATAGCCGCGGGTGCCGCTCGACAAAATCCTGAAGTGCAAGCACGTGCCGTCCTGAAACCTTATTGAGATGCTCAGAATATAAGGCGAAACGCGCCGCCGCGCTCACGCACAATCCGGCCTTACCACTTTATCGAATATCAAATTGGCTTGACCAGATCGCCGCGTATCGCTAAATTAATGCGCTGTCGCCCCCACACAAACCACATAAAGAGACACGCCATGCTGACCGTCATCTGCGAAACCCCCGGAACTCTCAAGGCCGAACAGCGCGAGAAGCCCGCGCGCGGCGACAACGAAGTGCTGCTGCGCGTGAAGCGCGTCGGCGTGTGCGGGACCGACTTGCATATCTTCACCGGCAATCAGCCGTTCTTGTCGTATCCGCGCGTGATGGGGCATGAACTCTCCGGCGTGATCGAAGAGGCGGATGCATCGAGCGGACTCAAGGCGGGCGACACCGTCTATGTCATGCCCTATCTGTCGTGCGGCAAGTGCATTGCATGCCGCCAGGGCAAAACCAATTGCTGCGTGAACATTCAGGTGCTCGGCGTGCATCGCGACGGCGCGTTCACGGAGTATCTGAACCTCCCCGCGCAATTCGTCCACAAGGCCGAAGGCGTCACGCTCGATCAGGCCGCGATGGTGGAATTCCTCGCGATCGGCGCGCATGCGGTGCGCCGCGCGGATGTGCAACCGGGACAACGCGTGCTGGTCGTCGGCACGGGGCCGATCGGCATGGCGGCGATCACCTTTGCGCGTCTGCGCGGCGCAAACGTGACCGCGCTCGACACGCGTGAAGATCGCCTGAACTTCTGCCGTCGCGAGTTGAAGGCGGACGCGACCGTGCAAATCGGCGAGCGCGACAAGGAAGAGTTGTCGAGCCTCACCAACGGCGAATTCTTCGATGTCGTCTTCGATGCCACGGGCAACTCGCGCGCAATGGAACGCGGCTTCGAATTCATCGCGCATGGCGGCAAGTACGTGCTGGTGTCCATCGTGCCGGACCGCATCTCGTTCGCCGATCCCGAGTTTCACAAGCGCGAAGCAACCTTGCTCGCGAGCCGCAACGCAACGCCCGAGGACTTCGAGACCGTGCTCGATGCCATGCGTCGCGGCGAAGTGCCGACCGATGCGCTCAACACCCACCGACTCACGCTCGCCGACGTGCCCGAGCGCTTCTCGTCGCTACTCGACCCGAAGGCGGGCGTGGTGAAGGCAATCGTCGAGTGCTGATCAATTAGTTCTGTCGGCCGCGTGCGAAGCGCGGCCTGCCCTGCGCGTCGTGCCACGGCTCGGCGTTTTTGCACCAGATTTCATAAGTGGGCGGAAAGAGGCCGGTTTCGTCGAAGATGCCGGTTGGCACTTCGATTTCCGGCACGCCGTCGAAGGCGAGATAGATAGGCGAGCCGCATGTCAGGCAATGATGCCGATGCCCGGTCTCCGAGCTTTGCCAAGCGACGGTATCGCCCGTGATCTGCACGGCGTCGCGCTCGAAGATGGCATATACGCCGAACGGCGCGCCGTGAATGCGGCGGCATGTCATGCAGTGGCAGAGATTGACTTGCAGCGGCCGCGCGAAGACCGCAAGGCGCACCGCGCCGCAAGCGCATTGGCCTTCGTGAAGGGACGTCATGGCGTTCATCTGAAGTCTCCGTTTCGCGCTGCAAGGAGCTTCTAATCGCTTGGCCCTCGGGCGCGTTCGTTATGAGCGTAGGTCGCACGATGCAGACTGCCTGGGCCGTGTTGTCTGGCCGCGTCCGCAAGAGTTGAATACTCTTTCACCGTCTGCTTCAGCCGTATAGCCACGAGCGCGACAAGCGCCCTGCATTAGCCGATGCAACGAGCGCACTCGATCGAATGCGCTCATCGGCGGCCCTTGGCTTCAGCGAACGTAGTAACCGCGATTTTGCATGCACTCGCCGTACGCGCGCCAGTAGCGCACCATTGGCGGCTCGGGCGGCGGCATCGGCGGCATTTTCATCTCGGCGTAATTTGCATCCGATGCGCCCGAAGCCGCCACGGCGCCCGATGCGCCCGAAGCACCTGCAGCGACCGCGGCTCCGGATGCGCCCATCGGCGCCGATGCGCCCGCGGCAACCGTCGCCGAAGCGCCTGCGGGCCGGCCCGCCATCGTCGCGGATGCGCCCGATGCCGGCGCCGCCGACGCGGCCAGCGCGCCCGATGCAACCGGCGGCAACGGCGGCTCGACCGGGCGCGGAGCCCCGAGCGTGCGCGTCTCGATGGCGTTGTTCTTCGGTGCGGTCTGCGGCTCGCGCGCCATCACGACCTTGGTCGTCTGATTGGCATAGGCGTAGCAGGCCGCGTTGTCGACGCTCTGCTGCCCCGTGCTCTGACTGCGGCCGGGCAAGGCGAGCGGTTGTTGCGCGAAGGCCGCGCCACAACTGACGAGCAAAGCGAATCCCGCGTAAGTGGAAGGTCTCATTGGCTTGCGTTTCCCCGATGCGGTGTTATTAGTCGTTGCAGCGCGCACGGGGTCACGCCGGCCTCAGGCGGCAGGTGACCGCGCGCGTCTGCGCCGGGCCTGCTGCAAGAATACCGTGCCGGCAAAGTGTTCCACGCCAGAAGCACCGGCTTCATCCGCCAATTTTCGATAAAACGGGTCGGTCGCCGCCTGTTTCTCCCTCAGAACTTCATGCCCACGCCAACGCCGAACACCCACGGGTCGATCTTGAGCGAGCCGAGATCGACGCCGCCCGCCGACGCGCTCGTGCGCATCCAGATCTTCTTGACGTCCGCGTTGACGAACAGATTCTTCGCGACCTGCACATCGACGCCCGCCTGAAGCGCGGGGCCGAAGCTGCTGTGCTTGATGGAGACATCGGCGTCGCCCGCTTTCAGTTTGTCGTTGTAGAAGAGCGTGTAGTTGATACCCGCGCCGACATAGGGCCGCACGCGTCCCGCATGATTGAAGTGGTATTGCAACAGCAAGGTCGGCGGCAAAACACCCACGCCGCCGAGCCCGCCTATGCTCGATGTCACCTGATGCCGCGAGGTCGCGAGAATCAGCTCGACGCCGATGTCGTCGCGAATCATGTAGGTGAAGTCGAGTTCGGGAACGATGGAGTTATTCACGTCGGTGTTGAGCGTGCCGAGCGCGCCGCCCGCGCTCACTTGCGGCTCGATGCTGATGGCGCGCAACCGCACGAGCACATCGCCTGCATGGATGCCGCCCATCGAAACGTTCGACGACGAATCTTCCGCCGCGTGTGCCATGCCCGCGCACAATGCCGCGCATGCCATGACGATGGCGCTAATGCCTGCTTTCACTGTTTTCATTGCTGGTTTCCCTGTTCTGGATCGATGTCCTGCACAGGAATTGTCCCGAGCGCAGCACCGCCCGGCGTTGATGCGCGTCAAGGCAAGACGCCGTGGTCTGCTCTCCTGCGGGGGACTTTGCGCGAGAACAAGCTATGTTCGCGGGTCCGTTGTTTGCTTGCTACAGTCGGGCGCACAACAACGGGAGGCGATACATGAAACCGATAATCGGCGCACTCAGCCGCACGGCGGGGATACTGCTCGGCGGCACGATCGCAGTCGTGGCAAGCGCCCAGCAACCGAACAAGCTGCACTACGACAGTACTCCGGCTTATCAGGAACACAGCTCGACGCCACCTGCCGCGGCGGCGGCATCGGCGAGCGATGCGCTCAAGACGACGCCGGGCAAGACCTCGGCGGGAAAGGGACCAGCGCCGGATCGGCCGAATGGCTTGGGGATGGATGCGGGCGCGGGCAGTATGAGCAAGAAGCCCTGAGCTTCGTGCGGGGTTGGGACGATCGCAGAACGCGGGCGTGTTCGTAGGTCCGCGCGCCCCGATGCGTTACGAACAGGCTGCCAATGTCCTCGCCCCGCAAGACCATTGCTTGGCACGCTATGACGCATCCTTCGCCTTATCCGGCCACGGCCAAGTCGCATACCGCGACGTCTTCGCTGAATCGCCGGACTCGGCTGCGTCCAATGACGCTGTGCTCTGCTCGGCCTCCGGCAAGTCCTCGCCAAACCAAGCCACCTCGCGGCGTCGTTCCTCGACATACGCATCCCAGCCTTTCGCGTTGTCTTCGAATAGATCGTGACGCACGGTATTCGCGAGCATCGGCCGATTGAGCGTCTCGTCGAGAAGCGCCTTCGGCCACACGAAAAACGCGCCCGACGCGCGCCGGATAAACTCGCGCGGCGTCATGTCGCCCGCGACGAAGCCAAGCAGCGTAAAGTCCGCGAGCGCATCGTTGCCACGCACCGCATCGGCGATGCTCGGATAGTCATCGGCACATTGACTCAGGCAGAACACGGTTTCCAGCACATCGCCGAGATGCAGCAGCAATGCGCGCCGCTCGAAGGGTTCCTGCACGTGGGACGCTTGTGTCGTCATTCGATCTTCCGTCTGTCGATTTAGTTTGCGATGCAGCGTGCCCGCAGCAAGTAAAGCAGCAACAGTGGCACGCCTCGTTATCCCAATCTTAACGAACGCACGGCGACGCCTGTTCCATCACTTTGAAAAGCGTGTCCTGAAGCTCAGCCGATAATCGTTCGGCGATACCCCGAGCCGCCGCATGAACACGAGGCGCATGCGGTCCGCGGTGCCGAAGCCGCATTCGTAGGCCACGGTCTTGAGCGGCGTATCCGTGCTTTCGAGCGCGTTGCGCGCAGCATCGACCCGCGCGCGCTCGACAAACTCGTGCGGCGTCATCTGCGCGAGCTGCACGAAGGCCCGCGCGAAATTGCGCTCGCTCATGCCCGCGACCTTCGCGAGTTGCGACACTGCGAGCCTTTCGCCGATGTGCTCCATCACGTAACCCTGCACTTTCGCCACCGGCGATGTCTCGTCGGCAGGCGCGCTCAGATAAGGGCTGAACTGCGACTGTCCGCCGCGCCGCTGCGCGAACACGACGAGGCGCTTCGCCACCGCAAGCGCCACGCGCGCCCCGTGATCTTCCGCGACGAGCGCGAGCGCCACATCGATACCCGCCGTCACTCCGGCCGACGTCACGAGCCGCCCATCGCGCATATAGATGCGATCCAGCTCCACGCGCGCCTGTGGAAAGCGCTCGGCCAGACGCGGCGCATTCTGCCAGTGCGTGGTCACTCCGCGCCCGTCGAGCAGACCGGCATGACCCAGCGCAAACGCGCCAGTGCAGATCGAGCCGTACCGCTCGCATTTTGCGGCGACATCGGCGAGCCAGGCGGTGAGATCGGGATCGGGCTCATCGAAAGGCAGACCCGGACCGCCCGCGACGAGCGCCGTGTCGTAGCGCCCGCGCGCTTCATGCCATGAGACGTCCGCCAACAGCCGCGTGCCGTTCGATGCGCGCACCGCAAGCGCTTCGGGGCCGACGAGCGTGATTGCGTAGGCATCGGCGGCGGGTACGAACATATTGGCTTCCGCGAAGACATCGACGGGGCCGGCTACGTCCAGCGCCTGCACGCCGGGAAAGATCGCGAGGGCAACGGTGGGCATCGGCGAAGGCGGTTTTTAGCTCGTTGAAAACACATGGCAGAAGACAGCGTGCGACTGGCAGAGTTCGACGCGTCGTTTTCATTGTCGCGACCGCGCGTTTTGCCGACACTGATACTCATCGAAACGCAATGCAACGCAATGTCTCACGCCACGGAGGCGAGTGCAATGGACACATCAGCAAACACCCGCGTCGATATCGAACGCAGCGCGCATGCCGACTTGCAGGAGTATCTGCTCGATGAAGCGCTGGCCGAAACTTTCCCGGCAAGCGATCCCATCTCGCCGAGCCATATCAGTTAAACAACCTTCAAGGAGTAGTTGAAATGAACGAAATCATCGCTGGCATCCGCATTCCCGACAGCAAGATGGCGCGCGAAGCCACGCAACTCGTGCGCGATACCGAACCCGACTTGCTTTATCACCACTCGCGCCGCGTGTTTCTGTTCGGTGCGCTCGCGGGCGAACGCAAGCAACTGAAGTATGACGCGGAACTCTTGTATATCGGCGCGATGTTCCATGACATGGGACTCGTCGATGCCTACAGCAGCGCGCACGACCGCTTCGAAGTGGATGGCGCGAATGCGGCGCGCGACTTCCTGCTCGGCTACGGCATCGGCGAAGGCGAGATCGAACAAGTATGGGATGCCATCGCGCTGCACACGACGCCGGGCATTCCGCAGTACAAGAAGCCGGTCGTCGCGCTCGTGACGGCAGGCGTCGAGATGGACGTGCTCGGGCTTGCTTACGACGAATTCACGGCGGATCAGCGCCGGCTCGTGGTGGCGGCACATCCGCGGGAAGCGAATTTCAAGGAAGGCATCATCGATGCGTTCGCGCAAGGCACCATCAAAAAGCCCGAAACGACGTTTGGCAACGTGAAAGCCGACGTGCTCGCGCTGAAGGACCCGAACTACAAGCGGCTGAACTTCTGCAGCATCATCCTCGGCTCGGCATGGAGCGATGGTTCTCACGATCATTCGACCTGCCGTAATCCGGCGCATCAGCACGCGTGACGTGAACGCATCAGCGGCAGATGCGATACGGGCCCATGTCGACGTGAAAGTGTGTCTTGTGGAGCGCGTTGTAATCGGGGCCGAGGGTCGTGTCGAACGACTGGCATGCGCCTTCGTGGACGCGTCGCAGGAAGCTCGCTTCGGGCGATGCAGAATCGTCCCAGCGCGCGAGCGTGATGCGCTTGCCGTCGGCGAGCACGAAACCCGTGAGGTCGATGGCATTGGCGCTTGCATGCTGACTGAGCGCGCCGTCTTGCCGATGATTCACGTTGCGGCACGCGTAGCTGCCAACATGCTCGATGCGCGTCACGCGTTCGCCGAAGAGTTCGACGGCGGCGCTCTGCAGGTATCGATGCTCGAAGAACGCCATCGAGAGCGCGAGCGGACACGTGGCGAGATACGGCGAGCTGTAGCGAACTTCGGCGGATTGCGTCACGCGCACCACGTCCTTGAGTCCGCAGCCGCCGGGGGCCGATGAATCCGCCATCGGCCGATAGTCGAGCCCAGATTGTTCGAGCGCGGCCCGGCACATGTCGGCGTCGTGCAGCGTGCGCCAACGTCGGAACGTGGTGAAGAAGTCGGGTGGCGCGCGAACATCGAGCAGCGTGAAAGGATCGTATTGCGCGGGTACGCTAATGCGGCGCGCATAGACCGCATAGCCCAGGCCGAGCGCCGCGACGCACGCCACCAGCAGCAGCCACGCGACGAATCGACCGATCAAGACGCGCGCCCTGGTCGAAGCGGATCGACGCGCAACCGTCAGCTCCCTTCTGCCGCGTGCGTGCCGCCTGACTGCACGCGCTGTGCGAGCTTCGCGTCGTAACTCGAATGAACGTGCACGCGCTTCTTGTCGGGGTAAGCGTACGAGTAAGCCTTGCGCAATGCGAGCGATGCCTCGTGAAAGCCCGACAAGATGAGCTTCTGCTTGTTCGGATAGTTGGCGATATCTCCGACCGCGAAAATGCCCGGCCGCGACGACTCGTAATACGAGGTATCGACTTCGATGCGTCCGCCGCGCACATCCAGGTTCCATTGGGCGATAGGCCCGAGATCCGCCACGAGGCCATACAGCGCGACGAGCTTGTCGGCGGCGAGATCGGTGGTGCCGTCAACGTGCTTGATACGCACGCCGCGCAAGGTGTTGCCGGGCGCGTCGAGCGAATCGATCATGCCGACGACGAACGCCATCTCGCCCGCCTCCACGGCGCGCTTCATTGCCGCCACGGATGCCGCCGCCGCCGAAAACCCGTTACGCCGATGCACCAGCGTGAGCTTCTTCGCGACGCCGCGCAAAGCCAGCGCCCAGTCGAGCGCGGAATCGCCGCCGCCCGCGACGATGACCTCGCGGTCCGCGAAATCTGCCAGACGCGCGACGCTGTAGTGCACGCCGTTGTCTTCGAGCGCGTCCGCTTGCGGCACTTGCAGGCGCTGCGGCACGAACGCGCCATTGCCCGCGGCGATCAGAATGGCGGCGGCATCGAAACGCATGCCCTGCTCGGTCTCGACAGTCCAGCGATGATCCTCGCGTTGCGCCACCGACATCACGCGCTGATCGAGGTGGATCGGCACGTCGAACGGACGAATCTGTTCGAGCAGACGATCCACGAGTTCGCGCGCGGTGCACGAGGGAACGGCGGGAATGTCGTAGATCGGCTTGTCGGGATAAAGTTCGATGCATTGCCCGCCGATGCGCCCGAGCGTGTCGACAATCTGGCACGAAAGGCCGAGCACGCCGGCTTCGAAGGCGGCGAAAAGCCCGACGGGGCCTGCGCCGACGATGAGGACGTCGGTGGTGTGGATGGCGTGATCGTTCATTGCGGGGTCCGGTGTCTGCTGCGCAAAACGCAGCATTGAACGGACCACGATACAGAAACCGAACCAGCGCGGCAACGAAACCCCTGCTTTCCGAACGGCGATAGCGTGCAGTTGCAGCCGCTCAATGCCCGTCCAGCTCCCGCGCATAATAAGCCGCCGCGGCTTCGATCTCGTCCGGCGTCATGTTGCGCGCCACGTTGCGCATGACTTCGTTGATATCGTTGGTGCGCGTACCATTGGCAAAAGCGGTCAACTGCGCCTTCGTATAAGCGGCCGGCAAGCCGTCGAGCCACGGGCTGCCCGCCTTGCTGTCGATACCGCCGTGACACGTCGCGCAGGGCGCGATGTTGCGCATCGGCGCACCGTGGGAAACGATCGAAGGCGCGAGCGACGCGCTCACCTTGCGCTGCGCGGGCGGCCTCGGCAAGCTCGCGTAGTAAGCGGCAAGATCGCGCATGTCTTGATCGGAGAGATTCACGGCCATCGGCGACATCACCGCGTTATTGCGCGCGCCCTTCTGAAAATCGATCAACTGTTTGTAGATCACCGACGCATACTGGCCCGCGAGATTCGGCGAATTGGCCTCGCTCATGCCGCGCTCGCCGTGACACATCGTGCAGCGCAGAGCCAGCGTCGCGCCGCGTCCAACCGCGCTCGCGTTGACGTTCACGAGCAACTGCGGCGTGACTTCGACACCCGTGAGCGTGACGGTCGGCTCGACGGTCTTTCCGCCCTCGCCCGCGTACCAGCTGCGCGGCACACCCGCCGCGCTGCAGATGGCGTTCCAGACGCCCGTGAACGGCTCGTCGCGATGCACCGAAGGCAGCCACACGAAGCCGATCAGCGCCGACACCACCGCGATGCCGATCATCCCCAGCACGCTCGTCGCGAACCAGCGGTTCCTGAAGGTGAAGAGGCGTTCGTCGCTCATCGCTGCGCTCCGATGGGAACCGCGGGCACGGCGGTATCCGGCCGCGAGAGAAGCTGCGCGATGGGATAACCGTAGTTGACGAGCGTGAGGCCGATCATCAGCACGAGCCACAGCGCGAAGCTGTTCAACGCCACCGGTATGCTGCGCGGCTCATGCAACGCGCGGCTGAAGCGGAACTCCTCGACCGTCACGCGCGGCGCGCGATGCGCCTGTATGAGCACAATGAAGAACAGCACCGCCGAGACCACGAGAATGAACCCGCCGATCACCGAGACGATCACGGACACGGCCTGCGCCGCGATAGCAGGGTCCGTATAGTCGTAGAAGGCCATGCGTCGGGGCATGCCGAGCACGCCGACGTAATGCCACGGGAACGTCAGCACGATCATGCCGACGAACCACAGCCACAACTGCCAGCGCATCAGCTTCAGGTTTTGCAGCGCGCGGCCGGTGAGATGCGGCCACAGATCGTAGGCGATCGCGAAGTACATGATGACGATGGCGCCCGCGAAGATCAGATGAAAATGCCCCGTCACCCATTGCGTGTTGTGCACGGTAGAGTCGAGCTGATAACTCATGTTGATGAGCCCGCCCGCGCCGCCGAAGCCGAGCATCACGAAGGAGAAGGCGACGGCGAGCATCATGGGATTGGACCAGGGCAGCGCCTTGATCCACCCGAGCGCGCCCTTGCCGCCGCGCAACCGCGCCGCGATCTCCACCGACGCGCAGATGGTGAACACGGTCAAGAGCGTCGGCACCGCGACCAGCGCCGTGAACACCGAATGCATGAACTTGAAGCCCGAGCCGACTTGCGGATCGGCGAACAGATGGTGAATGCCGATGGGCATCGACACCACGAGAAACAGAATGAAGGAGATGCGCGCCATCGCATCGCTGTAAAGACGCCCGCCGATGGCGCGCGGAATGATCGTGTAATACGCGATATATGCCGGCATCAGCCAGAAATAGACGATAGCGTGCAGCGTCCACGAGAAGAACACGCGCGCAAGTCCCGCGTCGATGGTGTGCTTGAGGCCGAGCGCCACCGGCAGAATCATGAACAGCACTTCGATGGCCGCGCCCACCGCCGTCCAGCCCCACAAATAAGCGCCCGCGACGGTCGCGAACATGGCGAGCGGCACCGGCTTGCCGCGATTGTCGCGCTTCCACGCCGCGAGGTTCACCGACATCAGCGCGACCCAGATCCACGAGCCCACGACCACCAGCACCACGCCGATGTAATAGAACGCGTTGCCGATCATCGGCGGATAGAAGGTGTAGAGCACCGACGCAAGACCCATGGCGACAGGCGCCATCGCGGTGACGGAGCCTATGGCGACGAGCCAGAAGCCGAGCCACGCCCAACGCTTTCCGACGAGCGGGCGCTTCAGCGCCAGTTCGCTTACCGCATAGCCGAAGCCCATGGCGATCAGGGTCGGAAACACGTAGCCCATGGCCGAGCCGTGCGCCGTCACCGAGCGGTAGTACAGCTCCGGATTCTGTAGCCACGGATGCAGCGGACTGCGCACCAGCATCTGCCACGCGCCGAGCAAAAGCGCGACACCGAAGGCGATGAACGCCAGCCAGAAATGCGCGAGGACGAGGCGCTTGCTATTTAACACAGGACACTCTCCGCGAATTGGCCGGCAATTGCGCGGCCATCTGCATGAACTCGGCGCGATCCACCACTTTCACATGCGCCCACATGTTCTGATGCCCGGTGCCGCAGTATTCGTGGCATGGCATCAGGTGCTCGCCGGGTTGGTTGAAGGTCGTCTTGAAGGTCGAGACGTAACCGGGTTCGAGCATCGAATTGATGTTGGTGTTCTCGATCAGAAAGCCGTGCACCACGTCCGAACTCGTCGCGCGGAACGTAACCGGCACGCCTGCGGGCACCACGAGACATTGCGGCGTGAACGAATACTGCTGCGCGACGATCCGCACCGTCACCGAGCCATCCGCCTCGGGCGCGCTGCCGAGATTGCTTTCGATGAATTCGCCCGATACATGCAGCGATTCGGGGCGCACGGTCTCGACGCGCGAAGGCGGCATCATTGCCCAGTGGATGCCGGTGTAGACCACCATCGCGACGAGCACGACGACGATCGCCATGACAAGCATTGCCCAGCGTTTTTCGACGCGCTCGGCGACTTCATGCGAACCGGGGGAAATGGCCATTTATCTGCCGCCTCGACGAATCACGATCACTGAATCACCCCGCGCGGCAAGAACACGGCGAAGTAAAAGACGAACCACAGTCCGATGACGATCGCGGTGGAGATACCCGCGAGCGCGAGCGCGCCGGCGGGGCCGCTCTTGACTATTTCATCGAGCCGCGCGTCTTCGTTCGGGTCTTCGTTCATGTGTCGTCGATCCTCAATAAAGCGGCGCGGAGCGCAGCTCGTTGACTTCCTTCACCGTCACCGGCGCGCCGCGATTGCCCCACGCGGTGCGGATATACGTGACGACCGCCGCGACCTCCACGTCGGACAGCGACTGCGCGAACGGCGGCATGCCGTATGGACGCGGATTCTTGAACGTGCCGGGTGGATAGCCGCCGTTCAGCACCATGCGGATAGGGTTCACGGCCGAATTCATGACGATGGACTGATTGTTCGCGAGCGGCGGAAAATCGGGCGGCTTGCCCTGGCCTTGGGCCGCGTGACATTCGGCGCATTGGGCGTCATAAATCTTCTTGCCGAGCGGCGAGAGATTCGTGCGCTGTTCGACCACGGCCTGGGTCGGCGGCTCGGACTTGTCGCCGGAGCGCGCGGGCAACGCCTTGAGATAGACGGCCATCGCGCGCACGTCGTCTTCGGAAAGATATTGCAGGCTGTCGTAGACCACTTCGGCCATCGGTCCATACACCGCGCCGCGATGCGAGACGCCCGCGTGCAGCAAGCCCACGATTTCGTCGATACTCCAGTCGCCCAATCCCGCTTCCTTGTTCGACGTAAGCGAGGGCGCGTACCAGTTCTGAATCGGGATCAGGCCGCCTTCGAATGCCTTCGACGCGACATTGCCGCCGAGCGCGTTGATCGCGGTATGGCACATCGAGCAATGCCCGAGTCCTTCGACGAGATACGCGCCGCGATTCCATTCCACCGATTGCTTCGCGTCCGGCTGGTATTCAGCCTCCCTAAAAAAGAGCGAGCGCCAGCCGATCAGCAGTTCGCGCCGGTTGAACGGAAAGCGCAGTTCATGCGGCCGGTTCGGCTGATGCACGGGCGGCGTGGACATGAGAAACGCATAAATGGCGTCGGAGTCGGCGCGCGTGACCTTGGTGTAGGACGTGAACGGCATGGCCGGATAGAGCAGCGAGCCGTCCTTCGAGCGGCCGGTGTGCATCATTCGGTAGAACTCGTCGGCGGTCCAGTTGCCGAGTCCGGTTTCCTTGTCCGACGAAATGTTCGGCGTGAAGAGCGTGCCGAACGGCGTATCCATGGGACGGCCGCCGCCGAAGGTCTTGCCAGCGGGCAACGTATGGCACGCGATGCAATCGCCCGCGCGCGCGAGGTATTCGCCGCGCTGGACCGTGGCGGCATCGGCACTCTTCGTCTGTGCAGACGCGTTGCCCGCCGATACGGCGCAGGCCGCAAAGAACACCGCCAAGGCAAGCGTCCCAAGTTGTCGGAATCGAAGCACGTCGGTTCCTCGGTTAGTTATGGACGCTGCCGCAAGCGAGCGGCATCTTGAGGCTTCCGGCCGCGACCGGCGACACATCGGGCGGCGCGGGCAACGACGCGAGGAACGCGGCGATGGCGGTGATATCGCGCTCGCTCAACTGCTGCGCGACGTGGCGCATGCAGTCGGGCGCGATGGTCGTGCGCGTGCCGTAGCGCCATGCCCCGAGTTGCGCGCTGATGTAGTCGGCGTGCAAGCCGAGCAAGCCGGGAATGGCGGGCTCCATGCCGGTCATCGCGCCGCCGTGGCAACTCACGCATGCGGGCACGTTGCGCGCGGAATCGCCCTTCGTGACGAGCGCCTTGCCGTAATCGAGCGTCTTCGTATCGGCCGTGACGGCGCTCGGCGGCGGGAATGGCGGACGCTCGCCCGCGAAGTAATCGGCGATCTGCCTGAGATACGCATCCGGTAGATACGCGAGCAGATAGTTCATCGGCGGATACTTGCGGCGCCCGTCCCGAAACGCGAGTAACTGGTTGTACAGATAGCCCGCGGGCTTGCCCGAAAGACGCGGGAAGTAGTCGTTGCCGGTGCCTTCGCCCTGCGCGCCGTGACAGGCGGCGCAGCCCATGACGCGGGCCTGCATGGTGTCCGGGGCGCGCTCGAGCGCCGGCTCCGCCGCGAATGCGCCCATGCTCGCGAATGCCAATAGCGTGGACAACAGGAGTGCGGTGCGCTTAGTCACGTATCCCACGTTTCCCACGTATCCCCCGTTTAGAGTTGCCGTGTTCGATCAGCCGGACGTGCACGTCAATGCGGTCGCCGGCGCTTGTTGTTCAGTGCAATGCAATGCTCGTACTGCTGATGATTGTCGGGTGGTTGTATCGGTGGATCGTCGTTTTTGCACTTCTGATCTTAGAAGAGCCCAACCGTTTTTCCCAGCCTGCAGATTGTCTCAATCCGCGCGTTTGCTGCGTGCGGATCGAGTGATCGTTGTTTGCGCCAGATCAATGAACCGCATTATTTTGAGATGCGTAACCACGCCATGCCGTCTTGCCTAGCCTCACCAATAAACGCTTTGCGCGTCCGCGTGAAGATTTTCGAGAAAAATATTTGCGCGCTTACTTGAGCCCGAGGCGGCGCGCGAGACGATTGAGATTTGCCCGGTCGACGCCAAGCTCACGCGCCGTCGATGCCCAGTTCTGCCCGTTACGCGCGAGCGCATCGAGGACGATCGTGCGTTCGTAGGCGGTGACGGCTTCGCGGAAATCGACGCCGGCGGCAGGCGTCGGCGGCGCGCCCGGTGACGCGGTGCGCGTGGTGTCGGCGAGACCGAAGTCGGCGGCGGTAAGCGTCAGGATGCGCGGACGTTCGCGCACGCCCGCGAGCGCCTTCAATGCGCTGCGCGCGATCAGATGCTCCAGTTCGCGGACATTTCCCGGCCAGTCGTAAGCGAGCAGCGCGGCTTGCGCATCGGCGGAAAGGCGCAGGCTCAGAAGGCCGAGGCGCGCGCGGTTCTCCTCCAGAAAGAAGCCCGCGAGCAACAGGACGTCGCGTCCGCGCTCACGCAACGGCGGCACGACGAGCGGATAAACCGACAACCGATGATAAAAATCCGCGCGAAACCGTCCCGCCCGGACTTCCTCGACGAGATCGCGATTGGTCGCGGCGATGAGCCGCACATCGACCTTATGCTCGCTGTCCGATCCAATGCGCTGCAACTGCCCGTTCTGCAGCACGCGCAAGAGCTTGGCCTGCACGGCGAGCGGCAGTTCGCCGACTTCATCGAGAAAAAGCGTGCCGCCGTCGGCCAGTTCGAATTTGCCGCGCCGGTCCGACGACGCGCCCGAGAACGCACCGCGCACGTGCCCGAAGAGTTCGCTTTCGACGAGCGTATCCGGCAGCGCCGCGCAATTGAGGCTCACGAGCGGCTTGTCGGCCCGCGACGAGAGCGCATGAATCTCGCTCGCGACGAGTTCCTTGCCGACGCCCGTTTCACCGGTAATGAGCACGGTCAGCTCGCTCGTAGCGACGATCGCGATGTCTTCCAGCAAGCGCTTGTGCGGCTCGCTATTGCCGATCATCTCGCGGCGACGCGTCCCGTTCGCCTGCCGATACGACTCCGCGCGCTGCCGTTCGGCTTCGCCCGTGCGCGCGAGCGTATCGATGCGTTCGGCCACACTCACGGTCGCCGCCGCGAGACTGAGAAACGCCTGAAGCGAAGCCATGTCGATGTCGTCGAAGCGCGCGGGATCGAGTGCGTCGAGTGTGAGCAAACCCCAAGGCCGTTCGTCGATGAAAAGCGTGCAGCCGAGGCAATCGTGTACTTCGAGATGACCGTCCACGCCCTTGACCAGGCCGTCGTAAGGATCGGGCAGATCGGAGTTGGCGGCGAAGCGCGTCGGTTCGCTGCGCGCGAGGATGCGGGCAAAACGCGGATGATCGCCGACGCGAAAGCGCCTGCCGAGCGTATCGCCAGACAATCCGTCGATCGCGAGCGGCACGAGCATGTCGCCATCGAGTCGCAGGAGCGCGGCGGCGTCGCCCGGAAAAAGCGCGCGCAGCGTACGCAAAAGGCGACGATATCGCTCGGTGTCCGGCATTTCGTGCGAGAGGTCTTCGATCAGCGGAACGAGCGCATCGAGCAATACACGCGAAGTCATTGCGACTACTTCAGCAGTCTTTCTGACTAGAGTCGAATCGACCATATACGAAGGTAAGCAATTGATTTAACGATAATTCTACTCTGGCACGGAACCTGTATTGCAAATTGCGAGACGAAGCGCTCCCTGCTTCGCCCTGGAACGAGGACTCCGACCATGCTGTCACCCGAACACCGCGCCATCGTCAAAGCCACCGTGCCGCTTCTGGAAAGCGGCGGCGAGGCGCTCACCACGCACTTCTACAAAATGCTCATCGACGAGAATCCCGAAGTGCGTCCGATGTTCAACCAGGCGCATCAGGCGAGCGGCGCGCAGCAGCGTGCCCTTGCCAACGGCGTCTTGATGTACGCGCGGCACATCGACCAACTGGAACAGCTCGGCCGACTCGTCGGGCAGATCATCAATAAGCACGTCGCGCTCGATATCCGCCCGGAACATTATCCGATCGTGGGACGCTGCCTGCTCAGGTCGATCCGTGAAGTGCTCGGCGAGGAAATCGCCACCGATGCCGTGATCGAGGCATGGTCCGCCGCGTATCGGCAACTCGCGGATCTTTTGATCGGCTTGGAAGAAGGCATGTACAGCGAACGCGAGAAGGCGCCGGGGGGCTGGCGCGGCACGCGGCGATTCGTGGTCACGCGCAAGGTCGCGGAGAGCGAGGAGATCGTGTCGTTCTATCTCGTGCCCGAAGATAGCTGCGCCCTGCTCGACTTTCATCCGGGCCAATACATCGGGCTGCGCGTAAATATCGATGGCGAAGAAATGCGCCGCAACTACTCGCTGTCCGCCGCGCCGAATGGTCGCGAGTACCGCATCAGCGTGAAGCGCGAAGCGAACGGCCGCGTGTCCGGCTTTCTGCATGCGAACGTACATGAGAACGATGTCATCGAGCTTTATCCGCCCGCTGGCGACTTCAGGCTCGAACATAACGAGAAGCCGCTCGTGCTGATCAGCGGTGGCGTCGGGATCACGCCGACGCTTGCCATGCTGCATGCCGCGCTCGCCGCCAATCCGAATCGACCGGTGCACTTCATTCATTCGGCGCGCCACGGCGGCGTGCACGCGTTTCGCGAGGTGGTGGATCAACTGGCGGCGCAGTATCCGCAACTGAAGCGTTTCTACTGCTATGAACAGAAGCGCGATGGCGACCAGGAAGCGCACGGCACTGGTTTCGTCGATGAAACCCTGCTCGCGCGATGGCTCCCTGTGACTCGCAACGTCGATGCCTATTTTCTCGGGCCGAAGCCCTTCATGAAGGCGGTGAAAAAGCATCTGAAGACGCTCGGCGTGCCGGATGCGCAGAGCCGCTACGAGTTTTTCGGACCGGCTTCCGCGCTGGAATGAGCGCTGTCATCGAGCCCGCGACTGATCGTCTCGGGCTTTTTTTCACCGGTTATTGGTCACCTGAAATTACCAAAAATCGGCCATTTCATAAAACCAATCCGGCGACTAATCTACCTCTGTCGCGTCACTCAGGACGCTCTTTCAAACCCCAAGCGAAGAGGAAATCATCATGGAATCACGTCTCGACTTCTACAAAGCCAGCCCCGCCGCGATCAAGGCGCTCGTTGGTGTCGAAGAGCGCATCGCCAAATGCGGACTCGAGAAATCGCTGACCGAGCTGGTCCGCCTGCGCGCATCGCAGATCAACGGCTGCGCGTTTTGCGTCGACATGCACACCACCGACGCGCGCAAGGGCGGCGAAACGGATCGCCGGCTGGCGACGGTCGTCGTCTGGCGCGAAACGCCGTTCTTCACCGACCGCGAACGTGCCGCGCTGGAATGGACCGAGGCGCTCACGCTCGTGTCCGAGGAGCACGTACCCGATGCCGTCTGGACCGCCGTGAAGCCGCATTTCAGCGACGAGGAAATCGTCGACCTGACGCTGCTCATCGCCGCGATCAATAGCTGGAACCGCTTTTCGATCGCGTTCCGCAAGATTCCCGCGTGAGGTAAAAACCATGAACCTTCGCAAGATCATGATGTTGACGGCGGCGCTGGCGTTGAGCGCGTCCAGGGTGTTCGCGCACGATGCAGCCGCGGAAGTCATCACGCCCGTGATGAAGCAGGCAATTCCCGAGATCGCGGGCAAGAACGTGCTGATGGCGACTGTCTCGTATAAGCCGGGGCAGGCATCCGAGGCGCATATGCACCCTGGCTCGATCTTCGCGTATGTGCTGGAAGGTCATGTCACGTCGCAACTCGAAGGGTCGTCCCCGAAGACCTACGGGCCGGGCGAATCGTGGTACGAGCCGCCCGGCGCGCATCACCTCGTATCGAAGAATGCGAGCGCGACCAAGCCGGCGAAGCTGCTGGTCTTTGCGGTGGCAGGCGACGGCGATCCGGTCAAGCTGCCGATTCCGCATTGAGCGATGTCCTGGCGGTTAAGCGTGATTCATTCGGCATTCACGCTTTGTGACAAACGTGCCTAGCCATTGAGCGACAATCGCGGCGCCACGTTTATTCCGTTTCGACATCATGAAGCAGGTTCGTACTTTTCTTGCCGCCGCCGCGGTTTTCGCAGTCTTATCCGCGCTTGGCGGATGCGGCATTCTGGGATGCGCCGGCTTCGCCACCAATGGCATTGGCTTCGGCATGTGCAACATGGGCATGCGGTTCTAGCGTCGGCGCGGATGCGCCGACTTGGCGCTTCATTCGCTTCTTTCGAGAGGCGCCCGAAGCCGTCGCCGCCATGCTGATGCACCATGCGATAAAGCACCAACGAGACGAGACGGGCGACGCCTAACGCCACCCGCCCGCGCCTTGCGCTCTACTCCTTCACCGGCGAATACCCCATCTCCAACCCCGCCGCGCGCGCATGCTTCTGCGAATGGGCATTGCGCATCGGCTTGAGTACGAAGAGCGCGAGCAGCGCGGATATTGCCGCCATGCCCGCCGCCAGCATGAAGACCGCGTGCCAGCTTCCCGTCATCGATGTGATCACGCTCGAGAACGGCACCAGCAACGCAGCCGTTCCCTTCGCCGTGTACAGCAACCCGGCATTGGTGGCCGCGAACTTCGGGCCGAAGGTATCGCCGCACGTCGCGGGAAAGAGGCTGTAGATTTCCCCCCACGCGAAGAACACGATACCCGTCAGCACCACGAACGCCACCGGACTCTGCCCGTATCGCGATAACGCGACGATGCCCACCGCTTCGATCGCAAAGGCGATGAACATGGTGTTCTCGCGTCCGATACGGTCCGATACCCAACCGAAGAACGGTCGAGTCAAGCCATTGAGCACGCGGTCGATGGTCAGCGCAAAAGTCAGCGCCGGCAACGTCAGGCCAAGCAGCGACACGGGCGAATCGTGCAACCCGAAGTCCTTCGCGATTGGCCCGAGTTGCGCGGTCGCCATCAATCCGCCGGCGGCCATCATCACGAACATGATGTACATCACCCAGAAGATCGGCGAACTCAACACCTGCTTCGGGCTCGCGTTGTAGACGGCGCGCTTCAACTTGCTCTTGACCGCGGCGAGCATCTGCGCGGGCGGCGCGTAAAGCGCCATGCCGAGCAGGAACACCACGAGTCCCTGACCGAGTCCGAACCATAGGAACGTGGCTTCGTATCCGCTCGACTTGATCATGTGCGCAATCGGCACGACAGTCGCGGCCGATCCCATGCCGAAGCCCGCCGCCGTGATGCCCGCCGCGAGGCCGCGTCGCTCGGGGAACCACTTGAGCGCGTTACCGACGCACGTCCCATACACCGCGCCCGCGCCGATGCCGCCCACCGCCGCCGCGAAGTACAAGAGCGGCAGTGACGACGCCACCGAGTTGATAACCCAGGCAATCGCGCACAGCAAGCCGCCGCACACGACGACAGGACGCGGACCGTATTTGTCGACGAGATACCCCTCCACGGGCACGAGCCACGTCTCGGTAACCACGAAGATAGTGAACGCGACCTGAATCGATGCACGGCCCCAGTGATACTTCTCGTCGATCGGATTGACGAAGAGCGTCCACCCGTACTGCATGTTGGCGATCATCGCCATGCAAATCACGCCGAACACCAACTGCACCCACGGCGACGCCAGGCGCAACGTCTCCGTCTCGCGATCCATCCGGTCGGTTCCCATGCATGTCTCCTTGCCTTGTGTAATCGGACGCCGAGCGGCGCCTCCTGCGATGACGCTTCGACCGCCATCGCATATACACAGTATTTGATATATCAAGTAAGTCAAGCGAAAGAAACGGCGGGGTTTTCACTTAGAACGATGCATACCGTAAGCGCATGAAAGCTAACCGCCGCGCGTTGAACGGACGAAAAAAAGCCCGGCAGTCACGAGGCTGCCGGGCGATGGGCGTGGGCGAGACATGGCAATCCGCAACACGCACTCTCTTTATATATGAAAGCTATACGTAATGTAAAGAGGAGATTTTGTAGGATTCTCGTTTCGCGTCAGAACACGTTCACCGGGACGTTGACCATGAGTCGATACACGTCGCTCGTTCCGTCCGAATAGTATTGGCTGCCGTGATGGTGCATGTAGTAAAACTTGACCGACGTGTTTTTGAACTTGCCGTCCGGCACCGTATAGCTCGGTATCACGCCAATTTCATAGTGCGTGCCATGCACCGGCTGCCCGTCCTTCCAGTAGAGCCCGTGCTGGCTGCTATCCGGGTTGGCATATTGGTTGGCCATGGCGGTCGCATCCGCGTCCCAGCCATACGCGCCCCACAGCGTGAACTTCAGGCCGGGCACGCCGTACTCCTTCATGTTGAGCGAATACGACAGACTCACGGACTTTTCGTGCGGCGCGTTGTAGTCGACATCCAGCGAATTCGAGAGATAGTCGCCCGCGGATTGGCCCACGTAGTCGAAGAACTGATCGCTTGCAATCTGCTGAAATGCAAATTGAAGCGTATGCGCGCCGTGCGTGCCGGCAAGCGCCAGGCTGTACGCGTTGTTGTTGATCGAGCCTTGGCGCTTGTCGCCGATCGCGCCCGTGTAGTAGTAGTTCAGCGCGCCGGTCCAGCGCACGGTTTTCGGGTCGCCGATACTTTGCGTCGCCGAGAGGTAGTACTGCTGCCACACGTTGTTCGCGACGCTGCCGTAGAGCGTGACGGCGGTATCGTCGCCATGGGTCCAATCGCCGCCGAAATACGTGAACTGCGACATGTGCGTGCCGCCGTACTCGGTGGTCAGGCCCGTAACGCTCGCCATGCCGCGCGCGATCACGCCATCCACGGTACCGGCCTTCAAGGTCAGATTCTTGATCTCGTCGCTGGCAAGCGAGAAGCCGCGATATGTCGGCGGCAGCGCGCGATTGTCGTGCGGCACGAGAAACGGGTTATCGAAGAGTTGCTGGCCATACTTGAACACGGTGTTCGAAACACGCGCCTTCACGTCCCACACGCCGGGATACGCCCACGCGAGTTGCGTGCGCCCCGCTTCGCCCGGCGCGCCGATCCGCACGCGGTTGCCCGCGCCGCTGCCGCCGTTGAGCTTGAGCGCGCCGAACATCGTCAGATCGAAACCGAGACCGACGAGACCGCGCGTGTAACCCGATTCGAATACCGCTTGCTCGCCGAGCACCCACGCGTCCTTCTTCTCCGCGCCCTTCGCTTCGAAATGCTCGGTGTAAGAGCGCGTGAGCAAGTTCAGATGCGAGTCTTCGATCAGCCCTTTCGATTTCGCCTGATTGCTCACGGGCGCATCCGCCTCGGTATTGGGCGGCGATGAAGGCGGCGCCTCGGTGTGCCGCGACGGCGGGTCGGTATCGTCGGTCTGTGCCGGGGCTTGTTGCCCGTAGGACGCGACCGAAGCGGCCATGAAGCCGCTGAAAAGCAAAATGGAAAGCGCGAGGGAACGTTTTTGTTTTTTCATGAAAAGTATCTCCAACTACTGACTCAACCTGTTGATTGCTCCATCGAAATCCATGAAGGATTCCGAAACGAACGGATGCGAAAAGCCACGTCCGGCGATACAAACGGTCGGGACGAACGTGGCAAACGGCTAGGGCGAACAGAAGACGCGCTATGCTGCGCGCGAGCGAAATTGATAGTGCTTTATGGCCAGTTTCCGGGTTCCTCTATTCGACGTGTTTAGATGTAATCAAGCAAAGAAGCAGGCGGCGGAGGATCCCTCCGCCAACGCGCGCAGCGTGGGCGTCTCCAGCGAACAACGCGACTCGGCCATGGGACAGCGCGTATGAAACACGCAGCCCGATGGCGGGTCGATCGGGCTCGGAATATCGCCGGAAAGAATCTGCACGACCTTGGCGCGCTCGACCGACGGGTCCGGCACCGGCACGGCCGAAAGCAGCGCGCGCGTGTACGGATGGCGCGGCGTTTCATAAAGTGCGTGTTTGTCGGCAAGCTCCATTACGCGGCCGAGGTACATCACCATCACGCGGTCGGAGATATGGCGCACCACGGCGAGATCGTGCGCGATGAAGATCAGTGAGAGCTTCATCTCCTTCTGAAGCGACTTCAGCAAATTGACGATTTGCGCCTGGATGGAGACATCGAGCGCGGACACCGGCTCGTCGCAGATCACGAGTTTCGGCTCGACGATCAACGCGCGCGCAATGCCGATGCGCTGACACTGCCCGCCCGAAAACTCGTGCGGATAGCGGTTGATCATCTGTTCGCGCAGACCCACCTTCGCCATCAACGCGCGCACCTTAACGTCGATCTCGTGCCGGCTCATGCCCGGCCGATGTTCGAGCAAAGGCTCCGCGATGATCTGCCCGACCGTCATACGCGGATCGAGCGATGCCAGCGGGTCCTGAAAGATTATCTGCACGTCGCCGCGTACGCGATGCCATTCGCGCGTCGATGCTTCGCGCAACGGCGCGCCCATCCACACGATATCGCCGGCGGTCGCGGGAATGAGGTTGAGAATGGCGCGCGAGAGCGTGGACTTGCCGCAGCCCGATTCGCCGACCACGCCGAGCGTTTCGCCCGCCTTCAGATCGAAGCTCACGCCGTCGACGGCCTTGAGCGTGCGCGACGGCGCCCACGGCAAGCGCTTCTTCGACTTCACCTGAAAATGCACGCGGACATCGCGCACGGAAAGTATCGTCGGGGCCGATGCATCAGACATGGCTCGCCTCCTGATAGCGGGTGATCATGTCTTCGGCGGGACGGTGGCAGGCGCGCAGCCAGTGCACGCCATCGACCGGCCGCAACGCGGGCACCTGCTGCACGCAGTCTTCGGCGGCATGCGCGCAACGTTCGTGAAACGGGCAGCCCGCGGGCGGATGCGCCATGTTCGGCGGATTGCCCGGAATGCCGGTCAGTTCGCCGCCGCTCTTGTCGAGACGCGGCAGCGCGCGCAAGAGCCCGATGGTGTACGGATGCGACGGCTTTGCGAACAGCGTGCTCGCATCGCACTGCTCCATCACGCGGCCGCCGTACATCACCATGACCTTTTCGCAGAGACCGGCCACCACGCCGAGGTCGTGCGTGATCAACACGATCGACGTGCCGAAGTCGCGCTGCAGATCGCGCAGCAATTGCAGCACTTGCGCCTGCACGGTGACGTCGAGCGCGGTGGTCGGTTCATCGGCGAAAAGCACTTCGGGCTCGCAGAGCAGCGCCATGGCGATCATCACGCGCTGACGCATGCCGCCCGACAACTCATGCGGATATTGTCCGATACGATGCGCCGCTTCCGGGATGCGTACCGCTTCGAGCATGCCGATGGCGCGCTTTTTCGCCGCGCGGCGCGTCATGTTCTTGTGCAGTTCGAGCACTTCGGTCATCTGCCGTTCGATGCTCAGGTACGGATTGAGCGAACTCATCGGGTCCTGAAAGATCATCGAGAGACGGTTGCCGCGAATGCGGTTCAGCGCCTTGCCCGACAGCCCGAGCAAATTTTTCCCGCGATACAGCGCCTGCCCGCTCGCGCGTCCGTTCGATGCAAGCAGCCCAAGCATGGCGAGCACGCTCTGGCTCTTGCCCGAACCCGATTCGCCGACGATACCGAGCGTTTCCCCCGCTTCCAGCGTGAAGTTAACGCCGTTGACCGCGCGCACGGTGGCGTCGTTGGTCTTGAACTCGACCTGAAGATCGCTGACTTGAAGTAGCGGCATGATTCACCTGTCCTTCGGATCGAGTGCGTCGCGCAAACCGTCGCCGACGAAGTTGATGCAATAGAGCGTGATCGAAAGCAGCGCCGCCGGACACAGCAAAATCCACGGCGAGGTTTCCATCACGCCTACGCCGTCCTGAATCAGCACGCCCCAGCTCGTCATCGGTTCCTGCACGCCAAGCCCGAGAAACGACAGCACGGATTCGGTGAGAATGACGCCGGGCACCGTGACGGTGGTATAGATCGCGACGATGCCGAGCAGATTCGGCACCACATGCCGCACGATGATGCGCGAGGTCGGCACGCCGATGGCGCGCGCCGCTTCCACGTATTCCTTCGAGCGAATGGCGAGCGTCTGGCCGCGCACCACGCGCGCCATGTCCATCCACGAGAACACGGTGATGGTGAGCACGACGAGATAGAACTCGCGGCCGAGCAGCGTGACCATGAGAATGGCGATCAGCAGGTACGGAATGGCGTACATCATGTCGACGAAACGCATCATCGCGTTATCGATCTTCCCGCCGATGAATCCCGCCAGCGCGCCCCACACGATGCCGAGCGTGACCGATGTCAACGTGGCGAGCGCGCCGATCACGAGCGACACGCGTCCGCCGATGAGACAGCGCACAAGCAGATCGCGCCCGGTTTCATCGGTGCCGAAGAGGTGCCAGTTTTCGAACGTGGGCGCGGCGCTCATGGCGTTCCAGTCGGCGGAATCGAACTGATTCGGCAAGAGCCACGGTCCGACTACGCAGATAAGCGTGATGACCGCGAGCAACGCGAGACTGACCACCGCCGCCTTGTTGCGCACGAAGCGCGCGCGGGCGTCCTGCCAGGGGCTTCGGCCCGCGACGGCCTGTTCCAAGAGCGGCGCTAAAGATACGGATTTCATTGGGCGCCCTTTAGTAACGGATCTTCGGATCGAGCCACGCATAGGCGAGGTCGACCAAAAGGTTGAGCAGCACGGCCACCACCGTGACGAGCACGACGAGTCCCAGCACCAGTGTGTAATCGCGGTTGGCCGCGCCGTTCACGATCAGCTTGCCGATGCCCGGCAACGAGAACACGGACTCCGTCACGACCGCCGCCGTGATCGAGGAAATCGCGAGCGGACCGAGCACCGAGACGACTGGAATGAGCGTGGGCTTCATCGCATGGCGAAGCACGATGGTGCGCATGGGCAAGCCCTTCGCGCGCGCGGTGCGGATGTACTGCGTGTTCATCACTTCGATGAGACTCGCACGCGTCACACGGCCCACGGTGGCGACGTTGATCATCACGAGCAGCGCGATGGGCAGCACCATGTAGCGCATCTGAAAGTCGTTCCAGCCGCCCGCGGGAAGCCATTTCAGCGCAATGGCGAACACGAGGATCAGTACCGGCCCGATCACGAACGAGGGAAACGCGTTGCCCGCGTTGCTCACGAACATGAGCGCGTAATCGATCATGCTGTTGCGTCGAAGCGCCGCCGCCACGCCGAAGGCGACGCCGATAATGATGGCGAGCAGCATCGACACGCCGCCGATGGAGAGCGACACCGGCAAGGCGCGCAGCACGAGTTCGTTCACGCTCCAGTCGGCATAGCGGAACGAGGCGCCCAGGTCGCCGTGCAACAAGCTGTCGAGATACAGCAGGTACTGCTTCCACAACGGCTCGCCGAGGTGATACTTCGCCTGCAGATTCGCGAGCACTTCGGCGGAAACCTTGCGCTCGCCGTCGAACGGACCACCGGGCGTGGCGTGCAGCAGCAAATAGCACACCGTGATCACGATGAGAAGCGTAGGCAGCGTGAGCAGCACGCGCCGCAATGTATAAGACCACATAGGTATCTCAGTGCTTGACGATGTAGAGGTCCTTGCTGCCGTAGTGATCCATCGGATTCTTGAGCGAATAGCCGCCTACGTAGCTCTTCACCAGTCGCGGCAGGCCGTATTGCAGGAGCGGCAGGAACGGATAATCCTCCATCACGAGTTTCGCCGCCTGCGTCTGCAACTGCGTGCGCTTCGCCTGATCGGTCGTCTCGCTGGCTTGCTGCGCGAGGGCGTCGGCCTTCGGATTGCAATTGAAGTTGTCGTTCTGCTCGGACTTGCACTGCACGAGCGTGAGGAACGTGGTGGCGTCGTTGTAGTCGGCGACCCAGCCATTGCGCGCGATCTGATAGTCGCCCTCGTGACGCTTCTTGACCAGAACCTTGAATTCCATCGATTCGATCTGCGTGTCGAGGCCGAGCTTGGTCTTCCATTCCGACGCCGCGAAAATCGCCATTTTCTTGTTGTAGTCGCTCGTGTTCATGGCGAAACGCAGCTTCGTGCCGGGTTTCACGCCGGCTTGTTCGAGCAGTTTCTTCGCTTCCTCGACGCGCTTGGACATCGGCCAGGCAGACCAGTCATATGCCGATACATCCGCGCCCTGCACGCCCTTGGGCATCAGCCCGTACATGGGCGTCTGGCCGTCGGCGGTCACGCGCTGCGCGAGCAGATCGCGGTCGATCACCATCGACAAGGCCTTGCGCACGCGCACGTCCTTCAGGAGCGGATCGCGATTGTTGAAGCTGTAATAGCGCGTGCCGAGGATCAGCGAATTGCGAATGTCGTTCGGAAACTGCTGGCGATACTTGGCAAACGTGCCAGTCGGAATCTGATAAGTCATGTCGTTATCGCCCGACTGGAAGAGCTTCACGTCCGTGTTTTCGTCCTCGACGGGCAGATAGGTCACTTGCGTCAGCTGCACATGTTCCTTGTCCCAGTAACTCGCGTTCTTCGTCAGCACGAGCTTGCTGTTGACCTGCCAGTCCTTCAACTGAAACGCGCCGTTGCTCACGAGCTTGCCCGGCTTGGTCCAGTCTTTCCCATATTTCTCGACGCCCGCGCGATACACCGGCGCAAAGTTCTGATTCGACATCAGTTCCGGGAGGAACGGCACGAGGCCAGCGGTCTTGACTTCGATCGTATAGGCGTCGATGGCGCGCACGCCGAGCGCGCTGGCCGGCTTCTTGCCCGCGACGATCTCGGCGCCATTCAGGAGAAACGGCCCGAACACGCTCGCATAAGAAGATGCCGTCTTCGGGTCGATGAAACGCTGCCAGCCGTACACGAAATCGTTTGCACTGACAGCCTCGCCATTGGACCAACGGGCGTTCTTGCGCAGATGGAAGAGCCAGGTTGTCGCGTCCTTCTGCTCCCACTTTTCGGCCACGCCCGGCACCAAGGTGCCGTCCGCGTTGGCGGCGGTGAGGCTCTCGAACAGGTCGCGCGTGACGTTCGCCGCCACGACCGTTTCGACCAGCGCGGGGTCGAGCGTTTCGACTTCGGAGCCGTTATTGCGCACCAGTTCCTGCTTGGCGGCAAGCGTAACGCCCGACGGCACGATGGCAGCGTGCGCCGACATCGTGAAGGCCAGCGCCGCGAGCATCGCGAGAGTGTATTTGGGCGTAAGTGAGGTCGTGCGCATTGCGTTTTCCTTCTTGTCTCGTTGTCTTGGTTATCGTTGCTGTTGCGCCGGTCGTTTAGTTCGGCTGCACTAAACAATTGGCTCAACGAATCATCATGGCTAGATTCGTAGAGCCCGAAGCACTGCCCCCGCGCGCCGCGGCCAGCCTTTGGCTTACACCGGGCCTTTCATCGCGCTTCTAGGTTGGCGGCGAGTATTTCGTATCAATAAGACAGATGCCACTCACATGTGGTTATAGTGACTAAATTTTTCGAATACTCGTGCGAATTGTTGGCAAAACACACACGGCCGGCATGCGTCAAAGCGCATCGAAAAGGCAGTAAAGCATTGTTTCCTATAAGATCTGCGTCCTCGCAGTACCGAAACTGCACTACCAGAGCCGCTTGACAAAGCCGTCCCCAAAATGATTCGTTTTCGCCAGATCGAGGCATTCCGTAGCCTCATCATGACGGGCACCAGCGTCGGCGCCGCCCGCAAACTCCATGTGACGCAACCGGCCATCAGCCGCCTGATTGCCGATCTCGAAGCCGATCTCGGCTTCAGCCTCTTCAGCCGTATCGGCGGCCGTCTGAATCCGACCAACGCGGGCCTGCGCTTCTATAAGTCCGTCGAGGAAAACTTCCTCGGGCTGGAGCGCCTGAAACAGGTCGCGCAGATGATCCGCGACGAAGCCTCGGACGGCCTGACCGTCGCCTGCATGCCGGTGTTGGCCACCACGTTGTTGCCGCCCGTGCTTGCCGACTTCACGGAGCGTCATCCGGGCGTGCCGATCAAGGTGGATTCGGTGAAGGTGCCCGAGGTGCTCGTCAGCCTGCAAAATCACACCGCCGATGTTGCCTTGAGTCAGGCATTTCCCGCGGTGGCAGGCATTGAAGTGGAGACCTTGCTGAAAGCGCGTGCGCTTTGCGCCATGCCCGCGTCGCACAGGCTCGCTGCGAAGAAGATCATCCGTCCGGACGACTTGCGCGGCGAGAAGCTGATCGGCTGGCTGCCCAATGCGCGGCAGCCTTACGAGGCAGAGCAATCGCTCATTTCGGCGACCGAAGAAAGGCCGCGCTACACCGTGCTCACCGACACTGCCCACACGCGCTACGCGATGGTCGCGGGCGGTCTGGGCGTGTCGATCGTCGAGCCGTTCGCGGCCAAGGTCTGGCGCTCGCACGGCGTGGTCGTGCGGCCGTTCGAAACCGATATCGAATATGAATACGCGCTGTCGTATCCGGGCAGCGGCATTCGTTCGGATCTCGTCGCGTCGTTCAGGGAATCGGTGCGGCGCGTGGTCGAGACGTATTCGTTCGATGCGTAGCGGCTTCGTTCGAGCGTGGCGCGCGGTTCACCCGCGTTTCGATGCGTAGTGAATTCTTCGCGGCGCTCGCGCTGACAAGCGCGCTTCGTAGCTGGCGAATTCATCGTGGCGCGTCGTTCCGACGGACGCGTGCTCCACGCGAGCCGACTCGTCGCGCATATCGTAAGCGCGTCAGATGGGCGTTAAAGAATCACGCCCCGCCAAACAACGCCTCCGCCCTCCGCTGCATCTCCTCCGGCGACACATCTTCGCGGTGCGTTGCCACCCACCACACATGCCCATACGGATCGCGAATCTTGCCGCCGCGATCGCCATAGAACTGGTCTTCGACCGCGCGCAGAATGGTCGCGCCCTGGTCCACCGCGCGCTGGGCGACGGCATCGACGTCATCGACATAGAGATGCAGCATCACGGGGCTGCCGCCTATGGAGAGCGGGCCTTTCACATCCATCTCCGGAAATTCGTCGCACAGATAGACGATCTTGCCGCCGATAGACAACTCCGCATGCCCGATGCGCCCGCCCGGCTGTTCGAGCCGGTAGATCTCGGTAGCGCCGAACACCTTCGTATAGAACTCGATGGCCGTCACGCCGCCCGCCACCGCGATGTACGGGATCACGCCCTGACGGTCGGCGGGGATGGGATCGACTTGTGCGTTCATGTGCGTCTCCTGGTTTCACTTCGACGTGAGCAGATGAACATGTTGCCACTGTTTGCGGCCGGTTTGGGCGCGGCTTGCGCGCCGCCCGACGCCGCCCGCGAATGCTCCGTATACTCTTGGCTGGCGCAACCTGTCCCGTTCATAAAACAACCACACTGGAGCACTCATGCACGATCTGAAAGGCAAATCGATCCTCATCACCGGCGCGAGCACGGGCATCGGCGCGGCGGCGGCGCGTGCGTTCGGCCAATACGGCGCGAATGTCGCGGTGCACTACAACAGCTCGAAGGACCAAGCCGAGCAAGTGGCGAGCGACGTGCGCGCGCTGGGAGTCTCGGCCGTCACCGTGGGTGCGGACGTGCGCGATTCGAAGGCCATCGATGCCGCCGTCGCCGCGACGGTCGAAGCCTTCGGCAAGATCGACGTGCTCATCAACAACGCGGGAAGCCTCGTCAAGCGCGAGCCGATCGGCGACGTTACCGACGAACTCTTCGACGAAGTCATGCATATCAATGCGCGCTCGGTGGTTGCATTCACGCGCGCGGCGCTGCCCTCGCTGCGTTCGGGCGGCGGCGGTTCGATCATCAACGTGACGTCAGTCGCGGCGCGCAACGGCGGCGGTCCAGGCGCGCTGCTTTATGCGGCGTCGAAAGGCTTTGTCAGCACGATCACCAAGGGCATGGCCAAGGAACTGATGGGCGATCGCATCCGCGTGAACGCCGTCGCGCCCGGCGTGATCCAGACGCCGTTTCAGGAGCGCTTCACCTCGCCGGAACAGCTCGAATCCTTCCGCAAGTCAATTCCGATGGGCTTCATAGGCGAGCCGGACGACTGCAGCGGCGCGTTCCTCTATCTCGCCTCCGAGGCGATGTCGCGCTATGTGACTGGCCAGATCATCGACGTGAACGGCGGTCAGTTGATGCCTTGAGCGCATGATGCGGCGCGTGCCATTTCTTGGCGCGCCGCGAACATGGTATAAGCGCTTACAACCCCGAAAAGCCTAAGGAGAACGCAGGAGATGCAGTCGAAAAGAGAACCGCGCTTTCGCACGCTCGCATTGAGCGCCATCGTTGCCTCGGCGCTTCTGGCGGCCGGTTTCGTCGAAACCACGCCCGCCGTTGCCAAGACCGCGGACACTCAGCCGCAAGTCCTCACCGCCTCGGCCGTGGCGGTTGCCGACAAGTTCGCCGCCGACACCGCCGAGCAGATCCTGAAGCAAGGCGGTAACGCGGTCGATGCAGCCGTCGCCATCGCCTTCACGCTCGCGGTGACTTATCCGGAAGCGGGCAATATCGGCGGCGGCGGATTCATGACGCTGTACGTGGATCATCGTCCGTACTTCCTCGACTATCGCGAACGCGCGCCGCTCACCGCCACACGCAACATGTATCTCGACGACAAGGGCGAGGTCATCAAGGGCATGAGCCTTTACGGACATCGCGCGGTCGGCGTGCCTGGCACGGTGGAAGGCATGTGGCAGGCGCAAAAGCGCTTCGGCAAGCTGAAGTGGAAGCAGGTGCTCGCGCCCGCCATCAAGTATGCGGAAAACGGCTTTCTCGTCGACGATCAACTGATTTCCCGGCGTGACGCCGCATCGAAGGATTTCGCCGGCAAGACGAATTTCGATCTCTACTTCGGCGGCATGAAGGCGGGTCAGGTATTCAAGCAGCCCGATCTCGCGGATACCTTGCAGCGCATCTCCGACAAGGGCGCCAAGGGCTTCTACGAAGGCAGAACGGCCGAGCTGATCGCCACTTCCATGGCGGGCCACGGCCTCATCACGTCGCGCGATCTGAAAGACTACAAGGCGGTCTGGCGGCAACCGATCGTCGCGAGCTGGAACGGCTATCGCGTGATCACCGCGCCGCCGCCGAGTTCGGGCGGCGTCGGCCTCGTGCAGTTGCTCAAGATGAAGGCGGACCTGAAGGACAAGTTCGAAGGCGTGCCGCTGGATTCGGCGCAGTACATTCACCTCGTCGCGGAAATCGAGAAACGCGTCTTCGCCGATCGTGCGCAATATCTCGGCGATCCCGACTTCTACAAGGTGCCGGTTGCACAACTCACCGACGACGACTACATCCTGAAACGCGCACAGGAAGTGAATCCCGACAAGCCCTCGGAGACGAAGAGCGTGCTGCCGGGCCTCGGTACATCGATGCCCGAGAAAGCGGAGACGACGCACTTTTCTGTCGTCGACAAATGGGGCAACGCGGTGTCGAACACGTACACCATCAACGGCTACTTCGGCTCGGGCGTGATCGCCGAAGGCACGGGCGTCGTGCTCAACGACGAGATGGACGACTTCGCTTCCAAGCCAGGCGTGCCGAACATGTTCGGCGTGGTCGGCAGCGACGCCAACGCCATCGAGCCGAAGAAGCGGCCGCTGTCTTCCATGACGCCGACCATCCTCACGCGCGACGACAAGGTCGCGATGGTAATCGGCACGCCGGGCGGCTCGCGCATTTTCACGTCGATCTTCCAGGTGCTCTCGAACGTCTACGACTTCAACTTGCCGCTACCTGAAGCCGTGGGCGCGACGCGTTTTCATCATCAGTTGCTGCCGCCGGACACAATCTACCAGGAGCCGTTCCATCAGCTCGATCCGGAAGTCGTGAAGCAGCTCGAAGACAAGGGCTATAAGTTCACGATGCAAGGCTTCAATGGCGACATTCAGGCTATCCGCATCAACGGCGACACGCCCGAGCCCATGTCCGACCCGCGCGGACGCGGTGTATCGCGAATCATGCAGTAATGGGTTTGTCAGGGCGTACGTGACGAAGCATTCACCCCCAACGCCGGCCTAGGCATTTGCCCTAGTCCGGCGTTTATCGTTCTGGCGGGAAGCCCCAGCCAGCTTAGGACTCTCAGAAATATAAGAATGTTGGCATGAGCGGCATGTTTTCCACGGGATTGGACCTCGCGTTGCGTTCCCATAGTCTTTGTCCTGACCGAGTGCAGCCATCAGCGGCGAGCACGAGGCTACATCCAGAACTAAATACGAGACGACCCTGACGACGGACCGCAGTGCGCTTGATTGCGCGCACGGTCGACCGTTTCAGCGTGCTGATAAAGGAGCAGCTCATGTTGGAATCCCCCGCCCAGCAGCTTGGCGACATCGACATTTCCCCTATCGAACGAGAGGACACGGCACCGACCGCGAGCGGCGGCTTTCTTGACCGCTACTTCGGCATATCGCTCGCTGGCAGCACGGAAAAAACCGAAGTGGTCGCGGGCATCACGACCTTTCTCGCGATGGTCTACTCCGTGTTCGTCGTGCCGGGCATGCTCGGCAAGGCCGGTTTCGATACCAGCGCGGTGTTCGTCGCCGTGTGCCTCACGACCGCGTTCGGCTCGCTGCTGATGGGCGTATGGGCGCGTCTGCCTATCGCGATTGGTTGCGCCATCTCGCTGACCGCATTCACCGCGTTCGGCCTCGTGCTCGGCAAAGGCCTCTCGCCTGCCATCGCACTGGGCGCCGTGTTCCTGATGGGCGTCGTTTTCACCGCGATCTCCGTGACTGGCGTGCGCTCGTGGATCTTGCGCAATCTGCCGACGGGCGTCGCGCATGGCACGGGCATCGGCATCGGCTTGTTTCTGCTGCTGATCGCGTCCAACGACGTCGGCCTGATCGTTAAAAATCCCGCGCCGGGCATGCCGGTTTCGCTGGGCGCGATCCGCGCATTTCCCGTGCTGATGTCGGTGCTCGGCCTGGCGGCGATTTTCGGGCTTGAACGCCGGCGCGTGCCGGGCGGCATTCTGCTCGTGGTGGTCGGCCTGTCGGCTATCGGCCTGATCTTCGATCCGTCCGTGCGCTTTCACGGCGTGTTCGCGCTGCCTTCGCTCGCGACGCCGGGACACGCGTCGCTCATCGGCGCGATGGACATCAAGGGCGCGCTCTCGATGGCCGTGCTGCCGAGCGTGCTCGCACTCGTGATGACCGCCGTGTTCGATGCCACCGGAACGATCCGCGCCGTCGCGGGCCAGGCGGGTCAGATCGACGCCAACGGGCGCATCGTCAACGGCGGACGCGCGCTGACGGCCGATTCGCTCAGCTCGATCTTCTCCGCATGCTTCGGTGGTGCACCGGCGGCGGCGTATATCGAATCGTCGGTGGGCGTGGCGGCGGGCGCAAAGACGGGGCTTGCGGCAACGGTCGTCGGCCTGCTCTTTCTCGCGGTGATGTTCCTTTCGCCGCTCGCCGGCCTCGTGCCTTCCTACGCGACGGCGCCCGCCTTGATGTACGTCGGCCTGCTCATGCTCGGCAACGTGAGCAAGCTGCACATGGACGATACCGTCGACTCCATGTCCGGGCTCGTATGCGCCGTGTTCATCGTGCTGTCGGCGAATATCGTCACCGGCATCATGCTTGGCTTCTGCACGCTGGTGATCGGGCGGATCGTGGCGGGCGAGTATCGCAAGCTGAACGTGGGGACGGTCGCGATCGCGATCGTGCTCGCGGTGTTCTATCTCGGCGGCTGGGCGATCTAGACGTCGCCATCCGATGCGACAACGGCGCGCTCTCCGTGAGGAGGCGCGCCGTTGTCGCTCTGGCGATGCGCTACGCGCTCGCAAAAGACAAACGCCCCGGAAGCCATTCGCTTCCGGGGCGTTGCTTTGAAACTTTGACCGGGTACTGTCCTACTTACTTGGTGCGGCGATACGATTCGACGAGCATCTCGCAGTTTTGCAGATGCAATTGCAGCGCGCGATTCCACTCACGGCGCACCGTTGCCTTCGCCGAGCGCAGGAACGAACCGAACGAAACGAACAAAGATTGTTGAGCGGTGGTTTTCATGGCGTCTCTCAGGTAAAGAATCAGGGTAACTAGCTAGGGGATAACCCTAACTATACCCTTTTCATGCTGCATTGCAACCGAATCTTAAAAAGCGTCGCTCTGGTTTGGATTTTTGCAACAGGAATTTGCTGGATAGTCGGTAAATTTAACGAACGTCGCAGCGCCGGCGTGTACTGGCTCGCTTCTTGCAGCCGCCACGCGAGGCGCGGGCGTTCCCCAATGTTTTCCGATTGCTCGCGCGAAAGGCTAGATAAAAAGGCCAGACAACAGAAAGCGCAAGCACATGCCAGAAAAAACCACGCAAGCCCTGCCCGCCCGCATTCCGACGGGCATCGAGGGAGTCGACGACATTCTCGGCGGCGGATTGACGCCGCATCGCATGTATTTGATCGAAGGTGCGCCGGGTGCGGGCAAAACGACTCTCGCCTTGCAGTTCTTACTCAAGGGCGCGGAAGTCGGCGAGCCAGGTCTTTATGTGACGCTTTCGGAGACGAAGGAAGAACTCGTCGCCGTGGCCGAAAGCCATGGCTGGGACACGAAGCGCTTTACCATCATCGAACTTCTATCGGACGAAGGGCTCGACCCGCGTTACGAGCAGACCGTTCTGCATCCCGCTGAAGTGGAACTGGGCGAAACCGTGCGCGATGTCATCGCGCAAGTGGATGAAGTGAAGCCCGCGCGACTCGTCTTCGACAGCTTGTCCGAGTTGCGCATGCTCTCGCAAAACCCGCTGCGTTATCGCAGACAGATTCTCGCGTTGAAGCGTTACTTCGCGACGCGCGCCTGCACCGTCATGCTGCTCGACGACAACACGTCCGAGCCGGGCGATCTGCAGTTGCACAGCATCGCGCACGGCGTGCTGTGCCTCGACAATCTCGTGCACGACTACGGCGGCGAGCGCCGGCGCCTGCGGATTGCGAAGATGCGCGGCATCAAGTTTCGCGAAGGTTTTCACGACATGACGTTGAACACCGGCGGCATTGAAGTCTATCCGCGTCTGATCGCGTCTGAACATCACGCCGATTTTTCGGCAAAGCCGCTCAGCACCGGCACGGCCGGGCTGGATGCGCTTCTCGGCGGCGGCCTCGTGCCAGGCACCAATACGCTCATCGTCGGGCCGTCGGGCGTGGGCAAGACGACCACCGTGACCTCGTGTCTGCTCGCCGCGCTCGAACGCGGCGAGCCGTGCGTCTACTATCTTTTCGATGAAACGCGCACCACGCTTTTGCGGCGCTCGACGAGCCTCGGCATCGATCTGCGGCCGCATCTCGACAGCGGCTTGCTGAACTTGCGCCAGGTCGATCCCGCCGAAATATCGCCCGGAGAGTTCACGAGCAGCGTGCGACAGAGCGTCGAACAGGGCAACGCGCGCTACGTTGCCATCGACAGCCTGAACGCGTATCTGCAAGCGATGCCCGGCGAGCGCTACCTGCTCCTGCAAATGCACGAACTGCTCACCTATCTGAACCAGCGCGGCGTCATCACGATGCTGGTGCTGGGGCAGCATGGAATCATCGGCGAAATACAGAGCGACGTGGATATCAGTTATCTCAGCGACGTGGTCCTGCTGTTTCGCTACTTCGAGCGTCAAGGCGAAGTGCTGACGGCGCTGACCGCCGTGAAAAGCCGCGCGAGCGGCCATGAGCGCTCGATTCGTCAATTTCAGCTGGGCGCGGGCGGGCTGAACGTCGGCGAGGCATTGCGCGACTTCGAAGGCATTCTGAGCGGCCTGCCTTCGTACAAGGGCGGCACGGCCATGCTGGTTCCCGACACCAGTCACGCGGGCTCCTCGGGGAACTAGCGCCATGGAGTTTCGCGTTCTGATAGTGGCGCCATTCGGCCGCGATGCCGACGTAATCGCCGATGTCCTCGCATTCGATGACCGCGATTGCTTCGCGTGCGCCGATTCGGTTTGCCTCACCGCCGAACTCGACCGCGGCGCGGGCACTGCCATCGTCACCGAGGAATCGCTCAAGAGCGACAACGGCGAAGTGCTCGCCGCCTGGATCGACCGGCAACCGGCGTGGTCCGACTTTCCCATCATTCTGCTTTCAGGACGCGCAACCGAACGGCGCTCGGCCGCGAGTATCGACATGCTGGAGCGTCTTGGCAACGTGCTCGTCCTCGAACGTCCTCTGAACTCGGAGACCTTGCGCCGCGCGGTGATGTCGTCGCTGCGGGCGCGTGCGCGCCAGTACGATGCGCGCCGGCATCTCGCGGAGTCGGAGCAGCATCTGATCGCGCGCTCGAAGGCGCAGGAAGCGCTCGAACGGCTCAACGACTCGCTGGAAAGCCGCATCGCCGAGCGCACCCAGGAACTGGCATCGGCAAATAATCGCCTGATGCGCGAAATCCACGAGCGCGCCAAGGTGCAGGCCGTGCTCGTGCAGTCGCAAAAGATGGAGGCGCTCGGGCAATTGACGGGCGGCATCGCGCATGATTTCAACAATCTGCTGAATGTCATCATGGCGAACGCGGAATTGATCGCGCGAATCAGCAGCGACGAGCGCGTGCGCAAAATGGCCGCGACGACCAAGCGCGCCACCGAACGCGGCGCCAAGCTCACCGCGCAGTTGCTGACGTTTTCGCGCACCAGCAATCTCGATTTGAAAGCGGTCAACGTCGCGTCGCTTTTGCAAGGCATGCGCGACATCATCTCGATCTCGCTCGGCTCGTCGATCGCGTTCACCACGACCTCCGATTCCGAAGATCTCTGGACCCAGGCGGATGCCAATCAGCTGGAACTGGCCGTCCTCAATCTCACGATCAATGCGCGCGACGCCATGCCCGGCGGCGGGCGCCTCACGATCCACGCGGGCGAGCGCCCCGCGCCCGACGAAACCTTCACGGCTGGACGCTACGTGGTCATCCGTGTGAGCGATTCGGGCTCGGGCATCGAGCCAGGCGTGCTGTCGCGCGTGTTCGACCCGTTCTTCACGACCAAACCAGTCGGCAAAGGGACGGGGCTCGGCTTGAGCCAGGTCTACGGCATCGCGCGGCAGGCGGGCGGCGTGGCGCGTATCGAAAGCGAACCGGGCAAAGGGACGAGCGTCGAAATCTGGTTGCCGCTGGGCGCGAAGGATTTGCAGGAAGCCGACGTTGCGCTCAAACCCGAGGACAGCGCATCGGGCGCGAAGCGCATCCTCGTGGTCGAAGACGACGAAGACGTGCGCGAGATGCTCGTCGAATGTCTGCAGACGCTCGGCTATTCGGTGACACACGCCTGCGACGGCCCCAACGGCCTCAAGCGCCTGCCACTGGACCATCCCGATCTGATGATGGTCGACTTCGCGATGCCCGGCATGAACGGCATGGAGGTGATCGCGAAAGCGCGTGAACTGCGTGCCGATCTGCCGGTGATCCTGGCAACGGGCTATGCGGACGTCGATGTATCGAAGATCAAGGAAAAGCGCTTCGCTGCGCTGCGCAAGCCGTTTCAGCTCGATGAACTCGCGCGCACGGTGCGTATTGCGCTGGACAACTGAAGCCGCCGCGACAACGTGACGATTGAACGGCGTTGAACGCTACTCGTGGATCGTATAACGATTCTGAGGGCCGCCCGTGTAGAGACCCTTCGCCAGTTCGAGAATGCGTTCGCGATTACGGTCGAACGTGGCGAGCAGCGCCATCTCACCCGTGCCCATGCCAGGATTCAGCGCGGCAAGCGTCTTGTCCTCGACCAGAAAGCTGATCTCGCGCTTGCTGTCGTAACCCCAGAAGCACACGCCGTGTCTTGCGGCGTCGTAGCTGCGGCTGGGGTTCGGGAAGTTGAGGACTTCCGCGGGCTTTCCCATCTAGACACCCGGGCCCACGTAACGCCACTTGCTCGCGTTGACGTCGATAAGCGCGTCATTGTCGCGGCGCTTTTGAGCGCGCTCGCTGTCCGCGTTGCTCAGCGCCGATGCACGCGACTTCTGCGCGATCGTATATTCGCTTTGCTTGACGGCCACGGCGGGATTGACTTTGGGTCTCGTTGTCATGCTGGTTCCAGTCCGGAAAGAGAAAACATCGGGACTCGGTGGTGGGCGTCTGACTTCCACTTCGATGGCGAAGTCAAAATAAAGCGTCGTCGCGCCATGCACCGAGGACAGCTTGAACGAATGTCGCGCTAAGGCTATTTCTTCTTCACGGATGCGCTGGCTTCCGCGCTTTTCTTGGGCGTGGCCCACGATACAGCCGCTGCCGGCGACTCTACTTTCTTCGGCTGTTTGGGCTTTTTAGCCTCTTTATTTCCGCGTACCTGACCTTTTGCCATGATCCTGCTCCCCGACTTGCACAGACGCGAAGGCGACTGCTGCGCCACATAGTGTGGGCGCTTTCGGAGGAACTGTCGCGATTTATTTTTTTACCGGCAGTTTTGAGGAATGAAAGCATGGCTCGAAGCCTTTTCGAAGCTTTTATAGCATGCCTTAATATCAAGCCGAAACTGCCTCATTCTGCTTGCTCCTCCCCGATACCGTTTGCTTTTCGCTCGCTTTGAGCGCATGGTGAGGCAGCATCACTACACGTTGAAACTGCCCTGATCCGCATTTGTCCAGTACTGGCGGCATCGCTTATCGAGCAAGTTTTCTGACTGTCATTTCACGAGACACGTCGCACCAAGCCGCGTGCATTTGACAACGTGTTCGCGTTTCATGGCGAGCAGACCTTCGACGAGTTGCCGGTCTCGAAAGAGCCGGTATCGGAAGAACTTCGCTGGCGGCGCGAAACCAGCCAAAGCCAGTTTTCCGACAACGAAGGTGAATCTATGTGGACCTGCATACGATGCAGCGGCAGGATCTCGCGCGCCAAGGCCGAAGCTAGCGTCGACAGCTTCGGCTGCTATTTCATCTGCAAGGTATGCTCGCGCCGTAATACGCTCGTGGATGTCTCGCTTCCCGCCGGGCCGACCCTGCTTGCGCAGGCGCCCGACAGAAAGCCGCGCTGGGTTGCCCGGCCGGCTATTCTGTTTTCATGATCGCGGTCAGGCGCCGCAAGCTAGTGTCAAGAAATCAGCGTGTCATTGCGCTGGCGTGTCGGGCGCGAGTTGCACGCCCTTTTTGAAGATGAAGCAGCCGTAGCCGCGCGCTTCGCTCGTCTGAATCACGCAATAAGCCTGTTTGGCGCGCTCGTAAAAAGCGAAGCGCTCGACGGGCGCGAGCGGAACGGCGCGGCCTTCGGCGTCGTCGACTTCGCGTTGTACTTCACGCTGTACGGCAGGCAGCGCATCCGGGTCGCCGACCACTTCCATGCGCTCGGCGGGATGATCGACGAACGTATCCAGCGGCAGCACAGACAACACGGCCCGCACCGCACGCGGCGCGTTGATGCCGTCGAGACGCAGCAATTGTCCGCGCACGGTCTGACGCGCGACGGAATCGCCGGGAAAGTTGGCGTCGCAGATGACGACTTCATCGCCGTGGCCCATCGCGCAGAGTGCGTGAAGGATGTCGGCGTTGAGCAAGGGATCGAGATTCTTCAGCATGTTCCTGTCGTTCTCCGTGGACATTGAAACCGGGTTTGCCGACGTATGGTAACCGCGTGGGACGACTCGTCGGCAACTTCAAGGCACGAGCAGGTCGCCTTCGCGCCGGACTTCCGCGCCCGCGATGCGCGCCACCAGCATTCCCGCCGTCGCGAACCGCGTCCAGTGCCGCGCGTACAACACGCCGTCGCTCTGCGCGATGAGCGGCACGAGCTCGTCATGGAGCGGATCGAGCACTTCAGCGACGACATCGCCCGCGCACACTCTCTCTCCAACTTCGCGCGCATGCAGAATCACGCCGGAGATCGGCGCGTGAAGGTAGTCGCATCCGGCAAGCGGCGTCGGCGGATTGGCGAGCGCGGGCAGCGCGGGGGCATCGCCCGAAATAAAACCCGCGTGCGTCAGATAATCGACGATTGCCTGTGCATCGCGCGAGGCGGTTTCGCGCGATACGTCGCGCACGCCGCGCAGTTCGAGAGTGACGGTTGCCGCGCCCCGAGGAATGGGGAAGCGTCCGGCGAACGCGTCACGCAGATAACGCCACGCCGATACGCACGCTTCGTCGAACGGCTCGCCGCCCGAAACGTCCGCGAGCAATTGCGCCTCGCTGCCTAGATAGCGCGCAAGCGGTTCGATCCGAACCCAGGCCTCGGGCGTCGTGTAGAGATGCGCGACGGCTTCCCAGTCGCAATGCATGTCGATGATGAGATCGGCATCGCAAGCCAGCGTCATCAGCGCGATGCGCTGCGATTCGAGTTCGGTCGCGGGCTCGAGCGCCGCGAACGCATCGCGCAAGGCGGCGCGGATGGCGCGGGCGTTGTGCGCTTCATCGCCAGTCAGGTGTTGCTTGAGTCCATCGACGAGCCTCGGCCCAAGCGCGGGAAAGCGCCGGTTGAAATCCTGTCCGGACTGCATGTCGAAGCGGCCCATTTGCGTGCCGAACCAGTGCTGATTGAGCCCGGCCGGATTCGCCACGGGCACGAGCACGATCCGCGCGTTCAGGCGCCCCGCCGCTTCCAACTCCGCGAAATGCCGCTTGAGATACCACGCGACCACCATGCCCGGCAGTTCGTCGGCGTGCAGCGACGCCTGGATATAGACCTTCGGCCCATGTTCCGCGCCGAAGGCGTAGCTCGTGATCGCGCGCTCCGTTCCAGGCGAAGCGGCGACGAGCGGATGGTGCGTGATCTGCATCGAATAAATTGCCTCGTAAAAAGAGAAAGGCACCGCAAGCGATGCCTTTTCGGTCGATACTCGGAACGCTAAACCCCAGGGCGCTTACCGAATCGAGATATCGGTGGCGAAATACTTCGCCATGATGCGCTTGAACGTGCCGTCCTTCTTGATCGCGTCGAACGCCTGGTCCAGGCCGTTCTTCAGATCGGCGTCGCCCTTGCGCAAGCCGATTGCCGTGCCCGGACCGATGATCGCCCGGTCTTCGACAATCGGCCCGACGAGCGCGAACGCCTTGCCTTGCGGCTTCTTCAGAAAGCCGATGGCGGCTTGCGCGGCATCGGTGAACATGGCGTCGATACGGCCCGCGACCAGATCGTTCTCGACCTGATCCTCATCGCCGTAAGGCACGACGGTCACACCCTGCGGTTCCCACTTCACGCGCGCGTAGTGTTCCTGCACCGTGCCCTGTTCGACGCCGACGCGTTTGCCCTTGAGCGCCTGCGGCGTCGGCAGAATGCCCGAGCCCGCGCGCGCGACGAGTTGCGCGTGGGTATCGTAGAGCGGCTGGGTGAAATCGATCTGCTTCAGGCGTTCTTCGGTAATGCCCATGTCGGACAACACGGCGTCGAACTTGCGCGCCTTGAGGCCGGGAATCATGCCGTCGAAACTGTTTTCGACCCACACGCATTTGACCTTCATCTGCGCGCAAAGCGCATTGCCGAGGTCGATGTCGAAACCGGCCAGCTTGCCATCCGCCTGCTTGGATTCGAACGGCGGGTAGCTGGGATCGACGGCGAAGCGGATCTGCGTGAGTTCCTTGGCGTGAACGGAAACCGAGGTGACGGCGAGTGCTGCGAGCATCGCGGAGAAAGCGAACGATGCGGACTTGCTGACTGACTTCTTGAACGACATTCCAATCCTTCGAGACTTGCGGTGAAAATTGACGCCGGAGCGATTACTGCCAAGCGCGTGACGGGTCGACGAAACCCGCAGCGCGCGCCGGAAAACCGTGAATGGTAGCAAAACCGCATGCGTCGATGCTCATGGCACGACGGTCAGGAACAGGAAGGCCGCGAAGATCACCAGATGCACGACGCCTTGCAGCACGGTCGAGCGCCCGGTGCCGAGCGTGATCACGGAGACGAGCAACGTCACCGCGAGCATGGTGATCTCCTTCGGCGCGAGCCCGAGGGAGATAGGCTGGCCGATGAGGATCGACACGATCGCAACCGTGGGAATGGTCAAACCGATGCTCGCGAGCGCCGAGCCTAGCGCAAGGTTCAAACTCGTTTGCAGCCGGTTCAGACGCGCCGCGCGCAATGCCGCGAGACCTTCGGGCAACAAAACGAGCGCGGCGATCACCACGCCGACGACCGCCTCGGGTGCACCGGCTGCCGCGACGCCCGCCTCGACCGCAGGCGACAAGAGCTTCGCCAGCCCGACCACGGACAAAAGCGAAAGCACGAGCAGGCCGAGCGCGGTCCATGCGGCGGCGTTGGTCGGCGGCGGCGCATGGGGCACGTCGTCTTCCGTGGCGGTTAGCTTGACGACATCCGGCACGGCTTGCAAAAAGTAGTCGCGATGCCGGATGGTCTGCACGAACACGAACACCACATACAGCACGAGCGAGATCACCCCGACGAACACGAGTTGCGAAGTGGACAAACCCGGTCCCGGCACGGTGCTCGTGAAGTTCGGCAGGACGAGCGTGAGCACGGACATGGCGCAGAGAATGGCAAGCGCGGCGCTTGCGCCCTGCAACTGAAAATCCTGCACGTGATGCCGCATGCCGCCGATCAGCAGACACAGCCCCATGATCGCGTTGCTGCAAATCATGATCGCGGCGAACACGGTGTCGCGCGGCAAGCCGGCTTTTTCGGGGCCGCCGGACAGCATGACGGAGACGATCAGCGCGACTTCGATCACCGTCACCGCAATGGCCAGCACCAGCGTGCCGAACGGCTCGCCGACGCGATGCGCAACTACTTCGGCATGATGCACGGCCGCGAACACCGCGAACGCCAGCGCGATGGCGGCCAGCGCCATGAGCGCGGTGTTGTGAATGAGCGCGGTGGCCACGAGCACGACGAGCGCGAGAATCGGGGTGATGACGGTCCAGTCGAACTTGAGTTTCAATGGGCGCTCCATGCGAATCAGGTAAAGGGGTCGTCGGTTCATGGCGAAGTGCCACCATGTCCGACCCGCCTGCGCGACGAAGGTGCGCTGCAAGGGCGATGAAAGCGCCGTGACAAAGGGCCGCGGTCCATCGGCATGATAGCGAAAACGCCGCGCGGCGCGAGACTGTCGAAGCGAGCGCGGCGCTCGGCTTCGTGCTGAAGAATTGGCGTATTTGTCGGAGAATAAGCGCTGTTGCCGATTGTCCCGTCGTCAGCGGCCCTGCCGCCAAACCGTCTCAGGAAACGGAGATCCATGCTCGTCGCGCCCAAACCCCCGACCGAAGCCGCCCGGCTCGCCACGCTGCGCTCGCTGAATATCCTCGATACCCCGCCGGAAGAGCGCTTCGACCGTCTCACGCGCCTGGCGCGGCGTCTGTTCGGCGTGCCGATCGCGCTCGTGAGCCTGATCGATGAGAACCGGCAGTGGTTCAAGTCGTGCATCGGTCTCGATGTGCCGGAGACTTCGCGCGATGTGTCGTTCTGCGCGCACGCCATTCTGCATGACGACGTGTTGATGATTCCCGATGCGCGCATCGATACGCGCTTCCACGACAATCCGCTCGTGACTGGCGCGCCCGGCATTCGATTCTACGCGGGGCATCCGCTGACGGTGCCCAATGGCAGCAAGTTGGGCACGCTTTGTCTCATCGATACCCGTCCCCGCGAATTCGACGGCGAAGAGCGCAGCCTCTTGCGCGATCTCGCGCATATCGCGGAACAGGAGATCGCGGCGATCGAACTTGCAACCGTCGATGACCTGACGCTCATTGCCAACCGTCGCGGTTTCGAAGCGCTAGCGCGGCATGCGCTCAACATCTGCAAACGGCTCGATCGGCGCGCGTCGCTGCTGTTCTTCGATCTCGACGATTTCAAGCGCATCAACGACACCTTCGGTCACGCGGAAGGCGACCGCGCGCTCGTCACTTTCGCCGATGCCTTGCGCGCTTCGCTGCGTGCAAGCGATGTCATCGGCAGGCTTGGCGGCGACGAATTCGTCGCGCTCCTGACCGACGCGAGCGACGAGGAAGCCGCCCACGCGCTCGAACGTCTGCGCGCAAAGCTGGCTGCGCAGAATGCTTCAGCCACACGCGGTTACGAGATTCGCTTTAGCGTTGGACAGACGCAGTTCGATCCCGCGCAGCATGCGAGTTTCTTCGACCTTCTGATTGAAAGCGACAGCAAAATGTACGCGCATAAGGCCGAGAGGAAGAACGCGGCGCGGCATTAAAAAACGCGGACGGTCGAGATAACCGGTCCGCGTCTTTTCACTCAAACCACGCCTCGAACGCTCAGGAAACCAGTTCGGCGTTCAGCGTAATCTTCGCGTTGCCCGCAAACAGCTTCGACACCGGGCAGCCTTCCTTCGCGGCTTGCGCGGCCTTGTCGAATGCAGCCTTGTCCGCGCCGGGAATCTTCGCCTTCAGATCGAGTTGACACGCGGTGATGGTGAAGCCTTCGCCGTCTTTATCGAGCGTGACGGTCGATTTCGTTTCCAGGCTTTCGGCCTTTAGACCCGCGAGTTCGAGTTGCAGCGAAAGCGCCATCGTGAAGCAGCCAGCGTGCGCCGCGCCGATCAACTCTTCCGGGTTCGTGCCCGGACCTTCCTCGAAACGCGACTTGAAGCCATACGGCGCTTCGTTGAGCACGCCGGTTTGCGTCGAGATGAAACCCTTGCCGTCCTTGATGCCGCCGCTCCACTTCGCCGATGCTGTCTTTTGCATGAAAGTTCTCCAGAGATGGGGTGAAATTGCGTTGACTGGCGCCAATGGCGCGTGACGCATGCGGCGCTGAGTTCGCACGCGCCGTGCCTGACGCTCGATGACGGGTGCTGTCGGACGCGGCGCATCCGCTTGTGTTTGTTCCTGAACGCCGCGCCTGACCTATCGTAGCGGATCGCCGGCGCATGCGCAGATGGCGTGCAACATGCGCTGCATGCCCCGATGCAACATCGCGGCAATTTCATTCATATGGTCAAAAAGAGGCGCATCCCTTAGCATGACTGCCTCCCGGCTCAACCTGACCGACACATGAACGTAACGGCACGACTTGACGAGCGCGCGTCCTGACATGGGACCGCTGACAGAACGTATCGACGAAGACAGAACGCTGCCCGAACGTGTCGACGTGGTCGTCGTGGGCGGCGGCGTGATCGGCATCAGCACCGCGCGCTCGCTGGCGGCCAAGGGCTTGTCGGTGGCGGTGTGCGAGAAAGGGCACATCGCGGGCGAGCAGTCGAGCCGCAACTGGGGCTGGTGCCGCGCGACACATCGCGACCTGCGCGAGCTCGAACTTAGTCTCGAGAGTCTGAAGCTGTGGCGTCGTATCGATGAAGAACTCGGCATCGACACCGGCTTTCGCGAGTGCGGCATCCTCTATGCCGCCGACGACGCCAAAGCGCTCGCCGATCACGAAGCGTGGCTCGCGCGCGCGGTCGCAAAAGTCGGCCGCGACGCGCTCGACTCGCGCATCATCTCCGCCGATGAAACCGCCGCGCTGATGACCGGCGCGTCACGCCGCTTCGCGGGCGGCATCTACACGCCCGGCGATGGCCGCGCCGAACCGCAACGCGCCGTCCCGGCGATGGCCGCCGCGCTGCGCAAGCGAGGCGTCAAGATCCTCACGCCCTGCGCCGTGCGCGGCGTGGAAACGAGCGGCGGCAAGGTCAGCGGCGTGGTGACGGAATACGGACGGATCGCGTGCACGAGCGTGGTGGTCGCGGGCGGCGCGTGGACGCGGCTCTTCGCGGGCAACCTCGATGTCGATGTGCCACAGCTCATGGTGCGTTCGTCGGTCATGCGCACAGCGCCGCTCGAAGGCGGTCCCGACGTGAGCGCGTGCAATCACGCGATGGGTTATCGCAAGCGGCTCGACGGCGGCTATACCATCGCCAACGCATTCCGCAACTACAGCGACATCACGCCCGACAGTTTCCGGCTGTTCTTCAAGTTTTTGCCCGCGCTCAAAAGCCAGCTCGGCGCGCTCAAGCTCGGCTTCAACGCGCGCTTCTTCGAGGAACTGCGCCGTCCGCGCCACTGGCCGCTGAATCGGCCGACGGTATTCGAGTCCGTGCGCACGCTCGACCCCGCGCCTGTCGAGGCCTTCAACCAGCGCGCGCTCGACGAATTTCGCGCGGTTTTTCCGGCGCTTGGCGCGGTGAAGGTCGAGCAGTCGTGGGCCGGCTATATCGATGTAACGCCCGATGCGGTGCCGGTCATCTCGGGCATCGACGGAACGCCCGGGGTGTTCATCGCCACGGGATTTTCGGGGCATGGTTTCGGCATCGGTCCCGGTGCGGGTCGGTTGATGGCGGATATCGTCGCGAACGACACCCCGCTCGTCGACCCGCGCGCCTTCCGTCTGTCGCGCTTCTTCGACGGCAGCAAGATCGAGCTCGACGGCGGGTTCTGAGCCGGCGAATCTTGAACGCGCCGCGCCATGCCTACATCGACTCGCAGCACGCGCTAACATACCGGTTTTGCGGTTTTGTCCTTTCCGGGCGCGCGCATGCATCGCCCCTGCATTCGAGGTTTTTTCATGGCAACCACGCCTGTTTTGTATGTCGATGTCTGGTCGGACTTCACATGTCCTTTCTGCTACCTGGAAACACCGGTGCTCGATCAGTTCGCCAAGGCGTATGGCAACGCAGTAGAGCTTCGCTGGCACGCGTTCGAACTGCGTCCCGAACCCACGCCGCTGCCTGATCCGAATAGCGAACAAGCCCAGGACGCCTGGGAAAACTCGGTGGTCCCGCTTGCCGAGGAGCGCAACGTGTTGATGCGTCCGCCGCCCGTCGCGCCACGCAGCCGCAAGGCGTTCGAGACCGCGCTTTTTGCGCAGGAATCGGGGCGCTTCGATATCGTGCATCGCGCGATCTTCAAGGCTTACTTCGAGGAAGGTATCGATATCGGCGATCCGGACGCGCTCATCGATATTGCCGCGACATGCGGCATCGATCCGGAGTTGCTCGAAGAAGCGCTCGACGAAGGCACCTACACGGACCTCGTGATCGAAGACGAAGAGTTTGCCAAGCAACTGGGCGTGAGCGGCGTGCCGTTTGCCGTGCTGTCGCGCGAAGCCGCGCCGGGCAAGGAACCGCCGCCGCCCATCGCGTTGCGTGGCGCCGCGCCGATTCAGCACTTCGAGAATGCGGTCGAGCGATTGTTTCCGGATGGCTTTCCGAGTTGATGTTCGAGGTAAGCGGGCGATGCGGGGCTGGCATGCGCTCGGCCACGACGCCGACGACGCGCAGGCTCGCGAATGTCAGCTCGGCAAAGCGCAACGGCCGACGCCCCGTCTAACCGTGCTCCGCCATGAACGACTTCAGCGCAATACGCTGCGCCGGTTCGAGCGATTCGAATTCAAGCCCATAAGCGGCGCTTTGCGTCGATGCATCGAAGTCGCCGACGTGACGCACGATGGCGATGGTATCGACCTGAACATCGACGCCGTCGGTCGCGAATCGAAACGAGAGTGCGAGACGATCGCCCACGCGCGCGTTCGGCGCCGCGACAGTCAAAGACATGCCGTAGGGACTGATATCGCTCACGCGACCCGGCTGTTTGAGCGCGCCCTCTTCGCCTTCAATGGCATAGCATGCCGCCATGCGCGTCGGCATGCGGACGAACTTGCGCGTGCGCAGGCGGCGGATCGTACCTGGCGCCGATAACACCACATAACTGAACGGCTCGCGGCAAAGCGCATCCACCGTACACGCGAAGCGGAAGACGCCCTTTCCCGTCAGCGCGACGAGATCGACCAGTTCGCCACGCGTGAGGTCCAGCGGATCGAAGCCCGTCATGAGCGGCTGAGTGACAAAAAGCGAACGCTCGCCATTGCGACGTGCATTCGAAAAACCGATTACGCGACTCGCATACATCGCTGAACCCGAACCGCCCGTGACACGCACGCCAATCCGGCCGCCGATCGACAAACCCAAGTCGTCGAGGACGAGCGTTTCCTCGCTCGACTCTTCCGGTTTTCGTCGAGGCGCCGCGTCGCCGGCAGTCCGGTGCGGATCGAACTGCCTGAAAATGAAATCGCGCGTCGCTTCGTCGGGAATGAGAGTGCCGGCTGCGAAAAGCGGCGTCCCATCGGCGGAAACGATCGCCCATTCGAGCGGCGCGCCCGGCACGATGTCGGCAGATTGAAGACGCACGATGGCCTGTCGTGCGTCAACGGCGGAGTCTTCGATCATTTATCGGACGATTCTTAAGTGTTTTCGCAATCGTCTCCGGTCGCGGAATCGCCGTCAAGTGCTATTAAGCAAAATTTACGTTCGCGCACTAATAAATGACTTCCGTGCGCCCTCTTTCGCGATTATTCTGCAAAAAGTTTATGCGCATAAATTTTTTTTAACGCGTTATTACGCCAGCATGCGCGTGGCGATTCGCTTCAGTGGGAGCCAAAACGCTTTGGATTGCCCCGAGCACTTGCGGTACGTCAGGCGGCGCTCCGCCATCACCGACAGAGACCGAACGGCCGGGTTCGTGGATACCGAAATGCTCGCGCGATGTCGCCGCGAACAGCATGACGGTGCGCCGCTGCAAAGCATGTGCGAGATGGACGAGCCCAGTATCGGTTCCGACGACCAGTTCCGACGCCTGAATCCAGTGCGCGCATTCCTCGACGCTCAGCTTCGGCAGCACGAGCGCCTGCGGCACGAGTGCGGCAATGGCCTGCGCTTCGCCGCGCTCGCGCTCCGTGCCCCACGGCAACGCAATCTGATAGCCGCGCTCGACGAGCCAGCGCCCGACTTCGGCCCAGTGATCCTTCGGCCACTTCTTCACATCGGCGGAGGTCGCGTGGAACAACATGGCGATGGGCGCGCCGCCGCGTGGAATGCCGAGGTCATGCGTAGGCTCGGGGAGTCGAAGATCGTAGTCGGGCGTTTCCTGAATCTCGTAGCCCAGCGCATCGGCGACGCTCACGCGCATGCCGCGCCAGGCGTCGGTGTGCGGACGCGGACCGAAGCGCGCGTTGTACGCGAACGCCGCGCCACGCTCGCCAAGGTCCTGATTCAGATAGCCGTAGCGCCGCCGCCCACGCGCTATGAACGCGATGATCGCGCTCTTGTACACGCCATGAATATCGACGATGACGTCGTATTTCTCGGCGCGCAACTCGCTGATGGACCCCGTGATTTCCTTGAGATCGTTCCAGTTGCGCGCCTTCTTGAACTTGCGCAAAGGCGCGCTCAGCACGCGGTCGACACCCCGACTCCAACGGATGATGTCAGCGAACGCGGCGTCGGCGGCCCAGTCGACCTTCGCGGATGGAAACGCCCGCCGCAAGTCGGAGACAACCGGCAGCGTTTCGACGATATCGCCGAGAGACGTGACTTTGACGATCAGAATTCGCTTCATCGACAGACCTGGATGCACCGGTGTGTGCGGCTCGATGCCGCGCCGGAAAAACAGCGATTCTAAAGAATTTGTCGCGCCACGGCTGTCAGCGTTTGTAAGTCCGCCGTCGCGTCACGTCTTCGGCGCCTAGACGGCGTTACAGGGTCTTGGCCGAAAACGTATCGCATTGACGGATATCGCCGGACGACAAGCCCTTGCGCAACCATCGCTGCCGTTGCTCGCTCGATCCGTGCGTGAACGCTTCCGGCACCACGCGTCCTTGCGATTGCTGCTGCAACCGGTCGTCGCCAATTGCGCCCGCCGCATTCAAGCCCTGCTCGAAATCGCCCGGTTGAATGAGCTTTGCATTGTCCTGCTGCGCAACCGCCGCCCACACGCCCGCAAAACAATCCGCCTGCAACTCGACGCGCACCGAAAGCGCATTCGCCTGCGCGGGCGACATGCGCGCGCGTGCGCTATCGACCTTGTCCATGATGCCGAGCACGTTTTGCACGTGATGCCCGACTTCGTGCGCGATCACGTAGGCCTGTGCGAAGTCGCCGCCCGCGCCGAAGCGATCCTTCAACTCGCGATAGAACGACAAGTCGATATAAACGCGCCGGTCGTTCGGACAATAGAACGGCCCCATCGCCGCTTGTCCCGTGCCGCAGCCTGTTTGCGTGCCGCCCGAGAACAGCACGAGCTTGGGCGCCGGATAGTCCTGATTGAACTGCGTCCTGAAGATGTGTTGCCAGGTTCGCTCGGTATTGCCGAGCACGCGACGCACGAATACGGCGCCGGCGTCTTGCGCTGGCGCCGTATTCGACGGCGCGGCTTGCTGCTGCACGGGCGCGTTGCCATGAAGCATTTGCGCGCCGTTGATGATGGTCATCGGATTGATGCCGAAGAAGTACGATGCCGCGAGCGCGACGACGATCGTCCCTATGCCGATGGATCCGCCGCCGACTCTGAATCCGCCGCCTCCGCCGCTGCCTCGCCGGTCTTCGACATTGCTGCTTTCTGCTTCGTCATCGAGGCGCATTTGGGTCTCCTTGCATAGCCGCGCGTGGCGCGTGCTCAAAAGCCATTATGGTACTCGCGCGTCTCGCAAATGAAGTCTCGCGAGGACGTGAAAGTTCGTCGAACAAGCCTGCGTCAATGTGAATCGGACGAGTCTTGATGCAGTGCGGTCGATTGTCGCGTAAAGCAGCCCGCATTCCTGCTCTCGACGAGTCATCCTCCATACCAAAAACAATGCGCATTCAAGCCATTAGCCTCGCTAAACCCTTGAAACCGCGGCATTTGCGCGCAACGCGCGTTTTCTGACGCAGCGCAACAGAGACGCATAAATGGCGCTACAGTCCGCTCCAGAATTACCGACGTTTCAACCCGCGCATGCCGCACGTTGCAATCCGGCACGCGTGAATTTCAAAGCAAAAGTCATCATGCATGCGACTCCCGAAGCAATCGACCTGGCGCGTATCCAGTTCGCGTTCACTGTCTCGTTTCATATCATCTTTCCCGCACTTTCCATCGGACTTGCAAGCTTCATCGCCGTGCTAGAAGGCGCGTGGCTCAAGACCGGCAAAACCGTCTACAAAGAACTGTGCCTTTTCTGGTCGAAGGTATTTGCCGTTGCGTTCGGTATGGGCGTGGTGTCGGGCGTCGTGATGGCTTACGAATTCGGCACCAACTGGGGCGGCTTTTCGAGCTTCGCCGGTCCGATCACGGGTCCCTTGCTCACCTACGAGGTGATGACCGCGTTCTTCCTCGAAGCGGGCTTCCTCGGCATCATGCTGTTCGGCTGGAACAAGGTCGGCCCGAAAGCGCACTTCGGCGCCACCTTGATGGTGGCCATCGGCACGCTCATCTCGACTTTCTGGATTCTTGCGTCCAATAGCTGGATGCAGACCCCGCAAGGGTTTCGCATCGAAGGCGATCACGTCGTGCCGGTGGACTGGTTCGCGATCATCTTCAACCCGTCGTTTCCGTACCGGCTCGCGCATATGGCGATTGCGGCGTTCATCGTCGCGGCGCTGGTCGTGGCCGCGACGGGCGCGTGGCATCTGCTGAAGGGCCGACGCGATCCGGCCATCAGGAAGACTTTTTCGATGGCGCTCTGGCTGCTGCTGGTCCTGACGCCGATCCAGGCTTTCGTCGGCGACGCGCACGGTCTCAACACGCGCAAGTATCAGCCGGCGAAGATCGCGGCTATCGAAGGTATCTGGGAAACGGAGAAAGGCGGCACCGCGCTCAATCTCTTCGGCATTCCGGACATGGAAGCGGAAACGACGAAGTACGCCGTGCAGATTCCGCATCTCGGCAGCGTGATCCTCACGCATAGCTGGAACGGCGAGATTCGCGGCCTCAAGACGTTCCCGAAAGACGAGCGGCCGAATTCGACCATCGTGTTCTGGAGTTTTCGCGTGATGGCGGGACTCGGCGTCTTGATGATCCTCATGTCCATCGCCGGTTGGCTGCTGCATCGCAAGCGCAAATTATTCGATGCGCGCTGGTTCCATCGATTCGTGCTGATCATGGGTCCGAGCGGTTTCATCACCTTGCTCGCGGGCTGGGTCACGACCGAAGCGGGCCGTCAACCGTGGGTGGTCTACGGCGTGATGCGCACGGCCGACGCCGTCTCGCCCGTCACCGCGCAACAGGTCGGCGTTTCGCTGCTCGCGTTCGTGATCGTCTACACGATCGTCTTCGGCACCGGCATCTACTACTTGCTGAAGTTGTTGCGTCATGGGCCGGCGTTGCCGGGCGCGCCGTCTCATACGCCCGATTCGTCCGATGGCACCGCGCGCCGTCCGATGAGTCTTCCGCATCAGTCCATCGAAGGAGCTTGAACATATGGACCTCACCGTCGCGTGGGCCGCGATCATCGCACTGGGCCTCTTTCTCTACGTCGTGCTCGATGGCTTCGATCTGGGCATCGGCATTCTGTTTCCCTTCTTTCCCGACCGGCACGACCGCGACGTGATGATGAACACCGTCGCGCCCGTGTGGGACGGCAACGAAACGTGGCTCGTGCTGGGCGGCGCGGGCCTCTTCGCCGCGTTCCCGATGGTCTATTCGACCGTGCTTTCCGCGCTCTATCTGCCGCTCGTGCTGATGCTCGTGTGCCTGATCTTTCGCGGCGTGTCGTTCGAGATTCGCGCCAAGGCGTCGCGCACGAAATCCATGTGGGATCTTGCGTTCATCGGCGGATCGGCGGGCGCGACGTTCTTTCAAGGCGTGGCGCTCGGCGCGTTTCTCGATGGCATCCCCGTTGCCGATGGCCGCTTCGCCGGCGACGCCTTCGGCTGGTTCACGCCGTTTTCGCTGTTCACGGGCGGCGCGCTCGTCGTGACTTACGCCCTGCTCGGCGCATGCTGGCTGATCGCGAAGACCGAAGGCGATTTGCAGCGACGGCTGTATCGCGTCGTATGGCCGTTGACGCTGCTGCAGCTTGCAACGATTGTCGTGGTGAGCGTGTGGACGCCGCTGCAGGACGCGGGCATTGCATCGCGCTGGTTCGACTCGCCGTGGTTTTATCGGATGCTGCCGGTGCCGGCGCTAGTCGTGGCCTGTGCTTGGGCGATGCATCGCTCGATCCGTTCGCGGCACGAAACGCGGCCGTTCGCGGTGGCGCTCGGCTTCATGTTGCTGGGTTACGCGGGATTGGTTGCGAGCATTTCGCCGCAGGAGATTTTTCCGGGCGTGTCGCTTTGGGATGCCGCTTCGCCGCGTTCTTCGCAGCTCTTCACGATTGTCGGCGCGGCGATTATTTTGCCGGTGATCCTGGGTTACACCATGCTGAGTTATTGGGTATTCAGAGGAAAGGTGCGTCATGGCGAACATCACTATCACTGAACGCGGCGGCTCTATTGCGATGATGCGCGCGAAGAAGGTCTTCTGGTTCGTCGCGCTTTGGGTGACAGGTGTGGGCGGCGCGATGCTGCTGGCTTTGCCGTTCAAGTTGTTGATCAAGGCGGGAGCGGCGTTGCATTGATGCCGCTGGGCAAGGCGCTCACGACGGCGATCGTCGTTGAGCGCCCGAGCCCGTCTGCTCAAAACCACCAGGCCGCCACCGCCCCACTCACTACCCCGAACACGACCACCGCCGCCGTGACGAACGCGAGCACCTTCGGCGGAAACGAGCGCGCGAGCATGGCGAGCGAGGGCACGCTGACGGGCGGCAAGGTCATCAGCAACGCGCCTGCTGGGCCGGCAGCCATGCCGAGTGAAAGCATCGCCTGAATGATCGGCACTTCGCCCGCCGTCGGAATGACGAACAACGTGCCCGCAATCGCGAATGCGACGATCCACAGCATGCTGTCGTCGATATTCGGTCCGATATGCGGAAACAGCCACGCGCGCGCCGCGCCTAGCAACAACACCAGCACGATGTACTCCGGCACGAGCCGCAACGTCATACGCCCGAGAATGCGCAACCAGCGCGAAAACGCCGTGCCCGGCTCATCTTCCTTGACGAGGTTTGCAAGCGCCTCGCGCGATTGCGCCGCCTGCGCGGGCGTCACCATGCGATTGACCGCGTAACCCAAGCCGAACACCATCAGCACACCGAGCACGAGGCGCAGCCCGGTCCATTGCCAGCCGAGCACGAAGCCCATGAACACCAGCGCCGCCGGATTGAGCACCGTGTTGCCGAGCCAGAATGCGACCGCCGCGCCCGGCGCCGCTTCCCGCGCGCGCAACCCCGCCACGACCGGCGCCGCGCAGCACGTGCACATCATGCCGGGCAAGGACATCAAGCCGCCATTCAACACGCTGCCGAAGTTTCGTTCGCCGAGCGCACGCGCGACCCAGCGCGGCGGAATCAACGCCTGCACCGCCGAACCGAGCAACAGGCCGAGCACCATCGCCTGCCAGATGGCCTTGCCGTAAGCCATGGCGTAGTCGAGCGCCGCTTGCCACGACGGTGCCGGCGCACTCGCGGACGCGCCCATCAAAATGGACTTGCCGATGGAATGCTGACTCGCCGCCACGAACGCGCGGTTGTAGTATGGAAACCATTTGACATAGAAGAGACCGACGACCGCGATCAGCAGAAAAACGATCCAGCCGGGCGCGATGCGAGGGGGTCGGGGCGCGTGAGTATTCATGTTTGACTCGAATGATGAAGATTAATCTCAGTTCGCCGCGGGCGATGTCTGCGCCAATTGCGCGAGAAGCGCCTCGGCCTGCGCGACGCTGTCGGCATCGTTGGGCCGGAAGGTCATGTGGGACGCCTTTGCCAGATGCGTATAAAGCGCGCGGCTGCTGCGGCCATACGCGGGATCGTAATGACGGTCGATGAGTTCCGCGAACAGCTCGGCACGCGCGTTCTCCTCGATCAGCCGATGCCAGCGCTCCACGCGCTCGCGGCTATGCAGCCCGATGAGTCGCGCCAGTTGCGACTTGAAGAACGCGGGATTGTCGAAAAGATGCGCGTAGTCCTGCAACAGAAACGCGATGCGATCTTCGCGGCGCGCCTCCACTTCCACGCACGCCGCGCCATGCAGACCGTCCAGCAATGCATCCGGCACCGAAAGCGCGCCGATGCGCCGCCCTTCCGCTTCGATATACACGGGCTTGGCCGCATCGAAACCACGCAACGCACTCACGAGCGCCGACTCGAACGCCTTCTGCGAAGGCTGCGTCTGTCCCGGCAACGCGCCGAGCAACGAACCGCGATGTGCCGCGAGCCCTTCCAGATCCAGCGTTTGCGCGCCGGCCTGATCGAGCGCGTGCAACAGACGCGTCTTGCCGCTGCCGGTGTGGCCCGTCAGCGCGACGTAACGAAAACGGCACGGCAGCGTGACGAGGGAATCGAGCACTTCGCGCCGATAAGTCTTGTAGCCGCCTTCCAGTTGACGCGCCTGCCAGCCGATCATGTTGAACCAGGTCGTCATCGAGCCGGAGCGCTTGCCGCCGCGCCAGCAATAAATGAGCGGGCGCCAGTTGCGCGGCCGGTCGGAAAAGAGCGTATCCAGATGTCGCGCGATATTGCGCGCGACCATGGCGGCGCCGACGCGCGTGGCTTCGAAAGGCGAGACCTGCTTGTACATGGTCCCGACGATCACGCGCTCCTCGTTGGTCAGCACCGGCGCGTTGAGGGCGCCGGGGATGTGATCGTCGGCGTATTCGAGCGGCGTGCGGACATCGACGATTTCGTCGAAAGCGCCGATACGGTCGAGGTTCACGAGGAGATTTTTCACGGGCGATGACGCTGCACGGGCGCAACGCAAGAGGCGGGACAAGCGCGAAATTATCGCACGGGCGCGGATTTCGGCGCGGGGGGCTTTTTTGACGAGGCGCGGGCGCTGCGCGAAGCGGTTAAAGTGAGTGGCGGCACGTACGGAAGACGTGGCGGCTTTCCCTTGAACGAAGGAGACGCGATGACATATCAGGAGACGATCGGCGCACGGCGCTACCGTTTCGACGATCTGAAAACGCTGCTCGCGCGCGCGAGTCCGCGTCGTTCGGGCGACGAACTCGCGGGCCTCGCGGCGGCGACGGAAGAAGAGCGCATCGCCGCAAAACTCGCGCTTGTACAGGTGCCGCTGCGCGCGTTTCTCGACGAACCGCTCATTCCCTACGAGCACGATGAAGTCACGCGCCTGATCGTCGATACCCATGACGCGCATGCCTTCGCGCCCATCGCGCATCTCACCGTCGGCGAGTTCCGCGAATGGCTGCTCGCCGACACCACGGACACCGCCGCGCTCGAAGGCGTCACCGCGGGCCTCACGCCGGAAATGGTCGCAGCCGTTTCCAAGCTCATGCGCAATCAGGACCTGATCCTCGCCGCGCGCAAGCGTCCGGTGATCACGCGGTTTCGCACGACCATCGGCTTGCTGGGGCATCTTTCGGTTCGGCTGCAGCCGAACCATCCGACCGACGATCCGAAAGGCATCGCCGCGTCCATGCTCGACGGCCTTTTCTACGGCTGCGGCGACGCGGTGATCGGCATCAATCCGGCGTCGGATTCGCCTGCCGCCATCACGGCGCTGCTCACGATGATGGACGATTTCCGCCAGCGCTACGACGTGCCGATGCAATCGTGCGTGCTGACTCACGTCACCAACACGCTCGCGGCGATCGAGCAAGGCGCGCCGGTGGATCTCGTGTTCCAGTCGGTCGCGGGCACCGAGCGCGCCAACGCGAGTTTCGGTGTATCGCTCAAGCTGTTGGAGGAAGCACACGATGCCGCGCTGTCGCTCGGTCGCGGTACGGTCGGCGACAACGTGATGTACTTCGAGACGGGCCAGGGCAGCGCGTTGTCGGCCAATGCGCATCATGGCGTCGATCAGCAGACCTGCGAGGCGCGCGCCTATGCGGTCGCGCGCCGTTTCAAGCCGCTTCTGACGAACACGGTGGTCGGTTTCATCGGTCCGGAATATTTATACGATGGCCGGCAGATCATCCGCGCCGGCCTCGAAGATCACTTTTGCGGCAAGCTGCTCGGCGTGCCGATGGGTTGCGACATCTGCTACACGAACCACGCCGAAGCCGATCAGGACGACATGGACACGCTTCTGACGCTGCTGGGCGTGGCCAACGTGAACTTCATCATGGGCGTGCCGGGCGCGGACGATGTCATGCTGAACTATCAGAGCACGTCGTTCCATGACGCGCTTTATATTCGCCGCGTGCTGAACCTGAAGCGCGCGCCGGAATTCGAAGCGTGGCTGCAAAAAATGCGCGTGACGGATGGACGTGGCGGCTTGCTGTCGGCATCCGGCAGCGCGCAGGGACAGCCGTTGCTCGACTGGATCGATGCGTGATGGATGAGATCGATAAGCGGAGCGTGGATGCATCGGCGCGCGAGGACCGCGTCGATGAGCGCGCGGACGCGTCGGTGCAAAGACGCGACATGGCGGGCTTGCACACTGGCACGCCGAAGCACGAGGGCGACAGCGTTCGCGCGAGTGCATCTGCCAGTGGTTCGAGCTCGACCAACGGCATCGAAACCAATCCCTGGGATGCGCTCAAGCGCTTCACCAACGCGCGCATTGCTCTTGGACGCACCGGCGACAGTTTGCCAACCGCGCCGCTGCTCGCCTTCGGCCTGGCGCATGCGCAAGCGCGCGACGCCGTGCATCAGCCGCTCGATACCGCCGCGCTCGCCGCGGAACTACATGCAGCCGGCTTCGACACGCTCGAAGCGGCAAGCGCCGCGCCGGATCGCGATCACTATTTGCGGCGTCCCGACCTGGGCCGCGCACTCGACGATGCCAGCCGCGCCCGCCTTGCCGAACATGCCGCACGAACAGAAGCGGCGCCCGATATTGTTTTCGTCGCCGCCGATGGCCTCTCGGCTTTCGCCGCGCAGCGACACGCCGCCGCGTTTCTCGCCCGCATGCGTCCGAAGCTCGATGGCTGGAAAGTCGCGCCGGTCGTCATCGCGACACAGGCGCGTGTCGCGCTCGGCGACCCGATCGGCGAGTTGCTGGGAGGGCGCATCGTCGTGGTGATGATTGGCGAGCGGCCGGGCCTCAGTTCGCCCGACAGCCTCGGGCTCTACGTGACTTTTGCGCCGAGGCCAGGTCGTCACGACGCCGAGCGCAACTGCATCTCGAACGTGCGGCCCGAGGGATTGAACTACGATGCGGCCGCGTTCAAGCTGCACTGGCTGCTGAACGAAGCGCGCCGCCTGAAGCTGACCGGCGTGGGCCTCAAGGATCATAGCGGCGCGCTGCCGTCTGCCGCGGGCGATGCAAGTTCGCTGGATCATCACGCGTAACGGCACGATCGCCACCGTCGTTTCGCGCGCACTTGCATTGCCTCGCGAGCGTTCGCAATTCGCGTGGCGGGCCACTATGCTCAAGTCATGCTTCGCATGAAAAACCTTCGGACCGGTTCTCGGCGGATATCGTCCGCGCACCGGCTTGGCCATTCTCCATACCCCGCGATCACGCGACTTCTCGCGCTTTGGCTGCTGCTCACGGGTACTTGCGCTTTCGGCGACACGATCACGTTTCCAAATGGCTCCATGACACCGATGTCATTTCCCGGTTCGCTCTCGATCGGGCGTGACGCGGCTGTGGGCACGATACTCAACAGCACGTCGCAGAATCCCGGCGCGTCGGCATCCAATGTCACGTGCACGATCCAGCAAAACACCACCGTCAACGGCACCGTGGTCGCAGGCAATCCGAAAACCTATCAGACGAACGTCGACGGCATAGGCGTGAGGTTCTATATCACGAGCGGCTGGAACGGGGGCTGGGAGCAGGCACCGACCACCAGTTCCTTTACGGTCACGAGCGGCAGCACGGCCCACTACGTGCGCGCCGATCTGGTCGTGACCGGACCGATCAGTGGCGGAACGATCACCATTCTGCCTTCCATGACGATCAGTTTCACTGGCCCTTGCATTAATACGTTGACCGTCACGGAGACGCTCGTCACCGGCACTATGGTGACCGGTCAGGCCTGCAGCGTTACCACGCCTGCGGTCACCGTGACGATGCAGAAAGTCGCGCCGTCGGACTTGCCGAGCGTCGGCGCGACGGCGGGCAACACCGCTTTTTCCCTCGGTCTGAATTGTGCCGCGGGGGCCAAGGTGAATGTCACACTCACGGACGCGCTGAACCCTACCAATCAATCCAATATTCTGACGATCGGTGGCGATTCGGCTGCGTCAGGTGTAGGGCTTCGCGTGCTGTTCGGTTCCAGCCCGGTCTCCTATGGACCGGCATCGCCGCTCGCGGGAACGTCGAACCAGTGGAGCGTGGGAACAGCCAGCGGCGGCGCGATGACCGTTCCGCTTATCGCGCAGTACGTGCGCACCTCGGCGACTTTGCAAATGGGCCGAGTCAGCGGCAAGGCACTCTTCACCATGTCGTATCAGTGAAAAGAAGCGCTATCGCCGCAACTTCCGATAAACCGTCGTCCGCGACACACCCAGCGCCCGCGCCGTCGCCGACACATTGCCGCCATGCGACTCCAGCGCCGCCGCAACCACGCTCGCGGCGATATCCGCGAGCCGCGCATCGCCAGCGGGAGCAGCGCTCGGTTCGTCGCGAACGGGAGCCTCGAAATCATCGATGAAATCGCGCGGCAGATGCGTCACGCCGATGCGCGTTTCGTCATCATCGAGCATCGCCGATGCCGTGCGCAGCACGTTGCTCAATTGCCGGAAATTACCCGGCCAGCGATGCCGTGCAAACAGCGCCAGCACGTCTTCGTCGACGCTCAACACGCGATCCGCAAGACACTCGTGGCGCAAGATGCGCTCGACGGCCGCTCGCAAATCGGTGCGCTCGCGCAGCGGCGGCAAGGTCACAGCCAGGCCGTTCACGCGATAAAACAGGTCCTCGCGAAACTCGCCCTTCGCAACCTGCTCGCGCAACTTGCGGTTGCTCGCGCAGACCAGCGTGAAGTCGACCGGCACGGCGCGCGCCGCGCCGAGCGGCTCGACCACGCGCTCTTGCAGCACGCGCAAGAGCCGGCTTTGAAGCGCGAGCGGCATGTCGCCGATTTCATCGAGAAAGAGCGTGCCGCCGTTCGCCTGCACGATCTTGCCCGACGCACCGCGCTTGGCCGCGCCGGTGAACGCGCCCTGCGCATAGCCAAATAGCTCGGATTCGATCAGCGTCTCAGGCAACGACGCACAGTTCACCGCGACGAACGGTCCATCGCGCCGTGGCGAATCGCGATGAATGGCGCGCGCCAGCATCTCCTTGCCCGCGCCGGTCTCGCCGCCGATCAGGATAGGAATCTCCTTGCCGACCACTTTCCTGACTTGCTGGATGAGTTCGTACACGCGCGCATCGCCCGTACAGAGATCGGCGAGACGCGACGGCGTCTTGCTTTCAACGGGCGCATTCGTTCTGACTGGCACCGCGACCGGCGCGACTGTGCGCTCGCGATATTCGACGCCCGCGAACACGCCGACGCCGCTATGCAGCAGAAGGCGGCGCGGCGGCTTGCCGGCCCGCTCGATCAGTTCGTCGGGAGTCGCACCGAATAGCGATGCCAGCGTCTGCACGCGCAGATGCCCAAGCTCCAGCCCGAGTTGAAACTGCGCGCTGCGATTGGCGCTTAGAAGCCGGCCATCGAGATCGAATACGGCGATGCCTTCCATCAACGTGCCGATGAATTCCGGGCGGCTATGAAAATGAATTCGCAGACCGTCGCCGAACGCGCTTGCGATCAGGCGGTTCTCGATCATCTGGCCGGACATTTTGACGAGCGCCATCGTGTGCTGGTGATAGCCGCGGCGGTCGCCGGTGACATCGAGTACGCCGCTCAGGCCGCCGCGCGGATCGAGAATCGGCACCGACGAACACGTCAGAAAATGGTTGGCGCGCAGATAGTGCTGATCGCCGTGGACGGTGACGGCCTGCCGTTCGGCGATGGTCGTGCCGATGGCATTCGTACCCTGATGCGCCTCGCTCCACACCGCGCCCGCCTGCAGCGCGACCTTTTGCGCGCGGGCGAGGAAGTCGTCATCGCCCAGGGAGTGCAGAATCAGCCCGCTCGAATCCGTGAGCGCGATCATGCTGTGCGTGTTGGCGATCTGCGCGTAGAGCGTTTCCATCACCGGCAACGCGTGAGCGAAGAGCGCGCGGCTCTCGTCGCGCTTCAAGGCGAGTTGCGCGCCGGACAAGACTTCGTATTCGGGACGCATGGTCGCGGAGAGACCAAAAGTGGCCGAGCGCTCATGCGATTGATGAATTACGTCGTGATGCGCGGGCCGAAGCGCCGCGCCGATGGCATGCTGCATCGCCTCCTCCTTTCGAATTCAGCGCGGCGGGGTCGTCGGGCGCCCGTGCCGTCGCGTGAATGTCTCTTGACGCAGAGTAACACCGACCCGGCGACCGGGTCGATGCGAGGAAGCGCGCAGTCGTTACAAGACGAGCGAGCCCGCCGAAATGGCGACGATCAGGAAGATGACGAACAGAATCAGGAAGATGAAGAAGCAAATCTTCGCGATGCCGGCCGCACCGGACGACACGCGTCCGAAACCGAAGAAGCCGGCGATGACCGAGATGACCGCGAAAAGAATGGCAAGTTTTAACATGACGTCGATGGTTTATCGTTAAGGTTTCGCCTTGTCTGCAAGGGTTGTGCCCAATCCCTTTCAAGCTGTCGTTGAACTCGACCGTTAGTTGCTCGTATGCGCGTTAAAAAGGCGGCCTGTTCGCCGCCCTTTCTTACTGCGCCCCGCCCTTCTCGGCCGCAGGAACCACGGCCGGAATCGTCCTTGGCCGCCCGCCCAGCCATCGCAAGACCGCTTGATGCACTTGAGGCACGGCAAGCAGCGTGGTTACGGCAATCGCATCCGCGGCCAGACCGGCGGGCACGTTGATGAGGCCATCGGTCAACGTGAAGAGAATGGAATCGACGACGAGCGATATCACCGTGCCGACGACGAAGCACACCATGCCGTCGCGCCCGACTGCCCCGACCCACGGCAGGCGCGATGCGATTTCCTTGATCAGACCGTAGCGCGCAAAATTGGTGGCGATCCACGCAATGGCGAGAAAGTTGACGACGCGCGCGCCGGCGAGGTCACGCTTGAACGCGCTATCCAAGACCGGCGGCAGTACGAGCAGCTTGTAATACGCCATGCCGATTATCAGCGCGAGCGCGCCCAGACTGACGACCCATCCCATGCGATGCGAAGTCACGCGCTGATAAACCGGCGTGCAGCGCGCCAGCACGCCGAGCACGAACATCAGTTGCCAGGCGGCGGGATTGAAGTCCCAAAGCGTGTCGTTGGCGGATGGCAAGTATTCACCGATTTGCGGCGCAAACGCCCACAGGCCGAGGCTCAGACCGAGCAGCAACCACGGCTTGCTGCGCGCGAGCGGCAGCGTAAGCGGCACGGACAGCGCGAAGAGCGCGTACATCGGCAGGACGGCGGCAAGATACGGCTGACGCTCGAAGGTGAGAATCTGCGTCAGCGACGACACCGGCGCGGCCGTGAGACTGTCGAGGTCATGCAGCGCCAGATTCGGCGCGCTGCCGAAAAACGGCCGCAGCAGGAAGGTCGCGACGAGCATCAGCGCGGCAGTGACGAGAAACGCGCGGTAGATTTCGACCGAGCGCTTGAGAAAACGCACGCGTGCGGCGCTTTCCGAGCGCCGGCTGGCCATCGCGGTATAGGCCGTCGCCGTGGCGAAGCCGCCGAGGAACACGAAGACTTCGGCGGCGTCGTTGAGCGCAAAGGCGTGCAGCGTGAAGCGCGACACCATGCTGCCGCCGATGTGATCGACGACGATGACGAGCAGCACGAGTCCGCGAAAGAAGTCCAGCTCGACGAGGCGTTGAGATTTTCCTGACATGCTGCTCAAGGAGTTTTCCTGCGGCGCGCAGGAGGTTGGCAGGCGCCGCAAACGGCGGCAAACGAGACCGAGAGTTTACCCTTAATCGTCTGCGGTGAGCATCTTCGCATAAGGAAAAAACCGTTTCAAATCCGGCGCTTGTTGTGTTTCGAGCGCAAACGCTGATACTTCGCAACGCATTTCTGTGTCTCCTCCGCTTGGTGTCTCGAAAAGTTTTCAAGTTCCTTTCATTCATCCAAGTCTGCGTTAATATCACGCGCTCAATCCACTCGATGCGGCTTTCGCACAACTCAAAGGCTTCCGACGCGCATGGACTACCTCGCCACACTGCTGACCGATCCCGCCGCCTGGGCCGCTCTCGCGACGCTCGTCGTCATGGAAGTGGTGCTTGGCATCGACAACCTGATCTTCATTTCGATCCTGACCAACAAGCTGCCCGAGGCGCATCGGGAGCGCACGCAACGCATCGGCATCGGGCTCGCGCTCGTGATGCGGCTCGGTTTGCTCGGCACGGTCGCACTGATCGTGCGCCTTACCGCGCCGATCTTCGAGGCGTTCGGGCACGGCTTCTCGTGGCGCGACCTGATCCTGATCGCGGGCGGCGTTTTTCTCGTGTGGAAGGCGACCACGGAAATCCGCCATCACGTCACGCACGACGCCGACGATCACGCTGGCGCGAATGCGGGCGCGCGCCTCACACCGTTGTCGGCGATCGGCCAGATTCTGCTGCTCGATCTGGTGTTTTCCATCGACAGTATCGTGACGGCGGTCGGCATGACGGAACACATTCCGATCATGTTCGTTGCCGTGATCGCGGCGGTCGCGGTCATGCTGTTCGCGGCGGGGCCGCTGTCGCGGTTCATCGAACGCAATCCGACTATCGTGATGCTGGCGCTCGGCTTCTTGCTCGTGATCGGGATGACGCTGATCGCGGAAGGATTCGGCTCGCACGTGCCGAAAGGGTATATCTATGCGGCGATGGCGTTCTCCGCGCTCGTCGAAGCGCTCAACATGCTGGCGCGGCGGGCGAAGCGGAAGTCCGATCCGGCTCGGAATTGACGCGTCGAGAACTGATGCATCAGCTCGTGTAGCCGTCGCGGATCAGGCGGCATAGAACCGGCGCCATCGCGGGCTCCTCGGGTTCGCCTCGGTCGACCCATGCGGCGAATGCCTTCACGTCGTCGGTGAATGGCGGTTCGCCGCGCGCCTTGCGGATGACGTTGTGCGCGCTCAGCAAAGCTTTCGCGGGCGCCACGATCGATGCGATGAGCGGCCCCTTCGCCGGGCCGAAGTCGAAATTGTCCATGCCGTGCTTATCGGCATTGGCGATGAAGACTTGAGGCTCAGCAGGTCTGGTGGCGTCGCGCTTGCACGGCGGGGGCGTTATAAGCCGCACCTCAAAACGGCAACTCGCCCTGCCGCTTTTCAACAACCGCGATCTCCGGCAACGGCTGCGCGCGCAGCCAGCGATCGATCGCGTCGACGACATGCCGACGTTCGGCTTCATCGAGTACCTTGCCCGCCGCGATGTCGTGCCATTTCGCCAGACAACCGCGGCAGCACGTCGCCGTCGCGTGCTGCGCGATGAACACCGGATGCCCGCGAAACGGCGTCTGCTTGCCATCGTTGAGCGGCGCTTGCGGCGCAAGGCGCTTCGCAATCAGCTCATGCGCCTGCGCGACGACCGCTTCCACCCCGCGTTCGCGCAGATAGCGCCCTTCCCGCACACCCAACGCAAAACGCCTGCGAAACGCGGATTTCGCGAGCGAGGCGAAGACGGCGTCGAGATCGCGCATCGACCTTCATTCCTTGCCGTAGAGCGTGGAATCGGCGAAACCCTGGGCGTCGAGCACACGGCCCACGAGAATCAGCGCCGTGCGTTGCAAACGCACTGCCCGCACCTTCACCGCGATATCCGCAAGCGTGCCTTCCACGCGCGTTTCATCCGGCCAACTCGCGCGAAACACCACGGCGACAGGACAATCCGCGCCGTAATGCGGCAGCAGATCGTCGACGATACGCTCGATATGCCGCACGCCAAGATGAATGGCGAGCGTCGCACGATGACGCGCCAGATCCGCGAGCGATTCGCCTTCGGGCATCGACGTTTTCGCGGCATAGCGCGTGAGAATCACGGTCTGCGAGATGCCCGGCAAGGTGAGTTCGCGTTTGAGCGCCGCCGCCGATGCCGCCGTCGCCGTCACGCCCGGCACGATCTCATAAGGAATCGCGAGCGTATCGAGACGGCGCATCTGCTCGCCTGTCGCGCCGTAAAGCGAAGGGTCGCCGGAATGCACGCGCGCCACGTCTTCTCCCCGCGCGTGCGCGTTTTCGAGCAACGCGACGATCGCATCGAGATCGAGTTCCGCCGTGTTCACGACACGCGTCGCCCGATGCCCGCTCAACACTTCGTCGGGCACGAGCGAGCCCGCATAAAGAATCACCGGACACGAGCGGATGAGCCGCTGGCCCTTCACGGTGATGAGTTCCGGGTCGCCCGGTCCGGCGCCGATGAAATAGACGGTCATGGAAGAGGAAGTTCGGTTGTGAGTGCATCGAGCGCGCTTGCCGGATCGTCGAATGCGCGATCGGCTTCGGGAAGCGCGGGCCGCGCAAGCATCACGACGGGCAAGCCGCGTTCGCGCGCCACCGCGAGCTTCGCTTCGGTCGCGCGGCCGCCGCTGTTTTTGCTGACGACGACATCGATACGCGCCGCATCGAACAACGCGCGCTCGCCTTCGATACTGAACGGCCCGCGCGCATCGACGATCCGCGCACGCGCGTTGCCTTCGTGCGGGTCGAGACAACGGACAGTCCAGAATTGCGACGCGGGTATCTCGTCAAGATGCGCAAGCGGCTCGCGTCCGAGCGTGAATAACGGCTTTTCATAGGCCGCGATTGCATCGACGACGCCTGGCCAATCGCGCGCCTCGCGCCAGATGTCGCCCGTTCGCGGTTGCCATGCCGGACGACGCACGGCCCACAAGGGCACGCCAACGAGCGTACACGCTTCGCGTGCATGACGGCTCATCTGCGCGGCGTAGGGATGCGTGGCATCGAGCACCAGCGCGATGCCTTCTTCACGCAGATACGTTGCCAGACCCGCCACGCCGCCAAAACCGCCGACGCGAACCTCACATGCGAGATCCGTCGGCACACGCCCGAGCCCCGCGAGACTGTAGACATGCGACGTGCCCAGCTTGCGCGCAATGACGAGCGCGTCGCCGGTGCCGCCGAGCAATAGCACGCGCTTCATTGCGCGCTCCCGACGATTTGCCCTTGCCTGTCGATGGCGAAAGTCTCCACGACGATGCCTTGCGGCACGACGTCGAGCGCCACTTCGCGGGCCCGCGCGCAGACGATATCGCCGAGCGCGATGCCTTCGCCACGCGTCAGCTTAAGCGCCTCCTGACTCGTGTTGGCCGCGCGAATCGCGTGCTGCAACGTGATGCTCGCGCCAGCATCGGCGGCCCAGGTGGCGAGAAGCGGCAAGTCGATACTCGACGTGCGGCTGTGCAGATCCATATGTCCCGCCGCGAGCTTGCTGAGTTTGCCGAAGCCGCCGCAAACACTGAGTTTTTCGACCGGCGCGCGGCGCAAGTGCTTCAAAACCGCGCCCGCGAAATCGCCCATTTCGATGAGCGCCATATCCGGCAAGCCGTAACGCGCGCGCATGGCGTCCTCGCTCTGATTGCCGGTGCACGCCGCGATATGTTGCACGCCATTGGCGCGCGCGACATCGATCCCCTGATGGATCGACGCGATATAAGCCGCACACGAAAACGGCCGGACGATGCCGGTGGTCCCGAGTATCGACAGTCCGCCGATAATGCCGAGCCGCGGATTCATCGTCTTGAGCGCAAGCGCCTCGCCATTCTCCACGCCGATGCTCACGTCGAAACCGCCCGCATAACCCGCTCGCGTGGCGAGTGCTTCGAGATGCTCGCTCATCATTTTGCGGGGAACGGGGTTGATGGCCGGCTCGCCGATCGGCAACGCAAGGCCCGCGCGCGTCACGGTGCCAACGCCCGGTCCCGCGTGAAAGCGCACGCCATGCCGCGCCGCAAGCCGCACGCGAGCTATGACGAGCGCGCCATGCGTGACATCGGGATCGTCGCCGGCATCCTTGATGACGCCCGCTTCCGCTGCATCGCCGGCAAGACGGCAGAACGCGAGCGGCATTGTCACGGACTGGCCCTTCGGCAGCACGATCTCCGCGCGCTCGCTCGGCTCGCCGAGCAACAAAAGGCGCGCGGCCGCGAGACTCGTCACGGTCGCGCAGCTTCCCGTCGTGTAGCCGCTTCTGAGCGGCGCGGACTGTTCGGGCGTTTCGTCACGCATCGGGATGGTCATTCGCCGGCGAGCTCATGGCTTCTTCGCGTGCAGAAGCGTGATCGGCAGCGCTTGCCGCCATGTATCGAAACTGCCGAGCGGCTCGGCCCGTGCGATGCCGATCCGCGTCAGCTCGCCGCCATGCTCCGCGCGCCATGCAACGAGCGCCGCTTCGCTCTGCAAGGTCACGGCGTTGACGATCAGCCGACCGCCCTGCCGCACGCGCGCCCAGCACGCATCGAGGAGACCCGGCACGGTCACGCCGCCGCCGATGAACACGGCATCCGGCGCGCTCAAACCGTCGAGCGCGCCGGGCGCCTCGCCCTTGACGAGTTGCAGCGCAGGCACGCCGAGCGCATCGCGGTTATGTTCGATGAGACGCTGCCGCCCTTCGTTCGCTTCGATTGCAATCGCGCGGCAAGCGGGATGCGCGCGCATCCACTCGATACCGATGGACCCGCAACCCGCGCCGACATCCCACAGCAATTCGCCCGGTTGCGGCGCGAGACGTGCGAGCGTCACGGCGCGTACATCGCGCTTGGTGAGCTGGCCGTCGTGCCGATACGCGTCGTCGGTAAGACCCGGCGTGAGCGATGGCCCCGCTTGGCCCGCATGCGTGCGGCATTCGATCGCCATGAGATTGAGCGCCGCCACGCGCGGCTCGCGCCAGTCGTCCGCACGTTCGTCGAACCGGCGTTCATTCGTGCCGCCCAGATGCTCGAACACCGTCACGCGGCTCGCGCCGAAACCATGCAGCGTGAGAAGCTGCGTGACGGCGGCGGGCGTCGCGCCATCGGCGCTCAGGACGAGCAGACGTCCGCCGCGAAACACATGCGCGAGCAGGGACGCCACCGGCCGCCCGACGAGCGACACGCATTGCGCGTCCTGCAACGGCCAGCCCAAGCGCGCCGCCGCCAGCGACAGCGACGAAGGCGCGGGCATGACGCGCATTTCTTCCGCGGATAATTCGCGCGCAAGCGTGACGCCGACGCCGAAGAACATGGGGTCGCCGCTCGCAAGCACGCATGTTTGGACGCCGCGCTCGGCGAGCACGGCATCGACGGAAAACGGGCTTGGCCATGGCACGCGGCGCGCCGCGATACGCGCCGGCAGAAACGCGAGGTGACGTTCGCCGCCGTGGATCGACCGTGCTTGGAAGAGCGCGCGCCGCGCCTCGCGGCCAAGCCCATGCCAGCCGTCCTCGCCGATACCCACGACGGTCAGCCAGTTCGACATGTGCGGCCTCCTACGGGCGAATCCCGCGTTTGAAGCACCCGCGCAAGGCGGGAAGCGGTCTGATGGTCGATAAAAGCGGGCATAATAGCGCGTTCGTCGGTGCCTGAAGGGTTCGATCGGTATCGAGCCTCATGGCCTAACAGGGAACACAGCAAAACTGTGGCTGCCCCCGCAATTGTACGCAGCGAGTCCGCGCTCCACTGCCACTGGTTTTTACCGGGAAGGCTAGCGCGAATGTCGACCTGCCAGCCAAGAGACCTGCCGACGTAAGCATTCACTGCTATTCAACGCTATTCAACGCAATTGCGCGAAGCCTGCCGGGCGGGGTGTACCGGTTCGCAACTCAAGCGCTTGAGCATACGGTCGAGCTTTTGGAATCGTTCTTGCCGCCTCGGTCTTCGGCCTGTCCCGGCCTCATGCGTATCGTGCCCGCACGCGATGGCGCCCTTGCGCGCGTGCGTCTTGCCGGTGGCGAGTTGCGTCGCGAAGCCGCGCATGCCGTGGCGCACGCCGCCGAGCGCTGCGGTTCCGGCACGATCGAAGTGACCAATCGCGCCAATCTGCAACTGCGCGGCATTCGCGACGACGCCCACGCGGAACTCATCGACATCGTGCTCGCGGCGGGCCTCGGTCCGACCACGGCCGGCGCCGACGATATCCGAAACGTCATGCTGAGCCCGCTTGCGAGCACGGGAACGCGTGCGCTTGCAGCGGATATCGTCGAAAGCATGCAGGCCGATGCCGCGTTGCACGCGTTGTCGCCGAAGTTCGCGTTGCAGATCGACGATGGCGAAACGCTTGCGATGCTCGATCATCCGCACGATCTTTGGCTTTCGGCGCTGGACAATGGCGCGCGCTTCGCATTCGGTTTTGCAGGATCGATGCCGCATCGTGAGGAACATGCGCCTGCCTCGGGCGCGATTGCGCGTGACGACGCGAAGCGCTTCATCCTGGCCGTGCTGCAGGCGTTTCTGGCGCTGGCATCGGTGGAAGAACACCGCATGCGCGATGTGCTCGCACGCGTTGGAATAGCGGGCTTTCTCCATGCCCTCGACTTCGAAACACAGCACGACGCCGCACTTCAGTCATGGCGTCGCGCGCCTTCCGATGCAACGTTACGACTCGGCGCGCATGCGGACTATGTCGGCGCGCAAGCGCCGCTCGGCCGCCTCGATGCAAACACGCTTCACGCAATCGCCGATCTCGCCGAAGAACGCGTCGTGATGACGCCCTGGCAAAGCGTGTTGCTGCCGGACGTGCACGCGAATCGCATGACGCATGTCGTCGATGCCCTTCGCGCGCTTGGCCTCGCCACCGATCCACGCGATCCGTTCACGCGTCTGATCGCATGCGCGGGTTCTTCGGGCTGCGCGAAAAGCCGTGCCGATACGAAAGCGGACGCGCATCGATTAGCCGCCTTGCTGCCCGAGCATGCGCACGCGCATCTGAGCGGCTGCGAGCGCTCTTGTGCGGCGGCGCATCCCGTCGAAAACACGCTCGTTGCCGTTGCGCCCGGCCGCTACGACGTGCTTCGAGGCACACACGTGATCGCCCATAACCTCCTCATCGAAGAGGCGGCCGCATGGCTCGCCCGGAGTCATGCCGATGTCTGACTATATCCGCGACGGTGCGGAGATTTACCGGCAATCGTTCGCGACGATTCGCGCCGAAGCCGACCTCGCCGCCATTCCCGCCAACCTCGAAAAGCTCGCCGTGCGGCTGATTCATGCGTGCGGCATGATCGATATCGTCGATGACCTGCGCTTCTCGTCCGATGCCGGTATCGCGGGCCGTGAAGCGCTCGTGAGCGGCGCGCCCATTCTCTGCGATGCGCGCATGGTCGCCGAAGGCATCACGCGCGGGCGCCTTCCCGCGAATAATCGCGTGATCTGCACGCTCGGCGATGCCTCCGTGCCCGAACGCGCCCGTGCGATGCGCAACACGCGCTCCGCTGCCGCACTCGAACTCTGGCGGCCTGATCTTGCGGGTGCGATCGTCGCAATCGGCAATGCGCCCACCGCGCTCTTTCATCTACTCGACATGATCGACGACGGCGCACCGAAGCCCGCGCTCATCCTCGGCTTTCCAGTGGGCTTTATCGGCGCGGCGAAATCGAAAGCCATGCTTGCCGCCGACAGCCGTGGCATTCCTTTCGTCGCGTTGCTCGGACGACGCGGTGGCAGCGCGATGGCGGCGGCCGCCGTGAATGCGCTCGCATCGGAGGCCGAGTGATGAGCGGAAGACTCCATGGCCTGGGCGTCGGTCCGGGCGATCCCGATCTCATCACGGTGAAGGCGTTGAAGCTGCTCAAGGCGGCGCCCGTGGTCGCGTATTTCGTCGCAAAAGGGAAGAAGGGCAACGCGTTCGGCATCATCGAATCTCATCTCGAAGACACGCAGACGCGCTTGCCGCTCGTCTATCCCGTGACGACGGAAGCGCTCGAACCGCCGCTTTGCTACGAGACGATCATCAGCGCGTTCTACGATGAATGCGCGCTCGCCATTGCGGATCATCTCGAAGCCGGCCGCGACGTGGCGGTGATCTGCGAAGGCGATCCGTTCTTCTACGGCTCGTACATGTATCTGCACGATCGCCTTGCCGCGCGCTTCGAGGCAGAAGTCGTGCCCGGCGTCTGTTCGATGCTGGGCGGCGTCGCAGTGCTTGGCGTGCCACTGGTTTATCGTAATCAGAGCCTTGCGGTGCTTTCGGGCGTTCTTTCGGAAGCCGAACTAAAACGGAAGCTGGCGACGAGCGATGCCGCCGTCATCATGAAGCTCGGCCGCAACTTCGACAAAGTGCGTCGTGTGCTGGCGGAACTCGGGCTCGACAAACGCGCGTTGTATGTGGAACGCGCGACGATGGCGAATCAACGCATCGTGCCGCTGAACGAAGTCGATCCAACGGCATCGCCCTACTTCTCGCTGTTGGTCGTGCCGGGGACGAAATGGAGCGCATAGACGTAGCGAAGCCGCTTGCCATCGTCGTGCTCGGCAACGGTGCGCTGACTATCGCGCGCAAGATTCAGGCGTGTCGTCCGGGATCGCTCGTTCATGGACTCGCTAGTCGCGTGAACGTGGACGTCTCCTTCGACGACTTCGGCGCGCACGTGCGGGCACTCTACGCGGCAGGCTCGCCAATCGTCGCACTGTGTTCAGCAGGCATCGTAATTCGCGCGCTGGCAGCGTCGCTTGCGGATAAGGGCGCGGAGCCGCCGGTGCTCGCTGTCGCGCAGGACGGCAGCGCGGTCGTGCCGCTGCTCGGCGGCATGAGCGGCGTGAACATGCTTGCGCGTGATATCGGCCAGATGCTCGGTATCGTACCGGCCATCACGACGAGCGGCGAATTACGCTTCGGTCAATGTCTGCTCGCGCCGCCCGAAGGCTACGTACTGGCGGATATCGAACGCGGCAAGCGCTTCGTGTCCGACTTGCTTGGCGGAGCAACGACGCGCGTGGAAGGCCACGCGCCGTGGCTCGATCAGGCAGCCCTTCCTCGCGCCGACGATGCGTTGCGCGCCATCCGCATCACGCCCGAAAGCGCCCACGATGAACACAGTCTCGTGATTCATCCACGTTGTGTGATTGCATGGATCGAAGATGACGCGACGATCGGCGATGTAGCCGAATGCGTACGCAAGACACTTCAAGCACGAAGCCTCGCGCCGCTCGCACTCGCTGTGCTGGTCGCGCCCACGCACGCAATGACATCGCAACGTCTTGCCGATGCCGCGCACGCGCTCGACGTGCCATTGCGTTTCAGCTACGCCCCGCCTTTCGACGTTTCGCATAACGGCGACGTTGCATTGCACGTCGCGAACGCGCCCGTCGATGCGCAGGCGATAGGCCGTGCACGCGGCAGGTTGACCGTGATCGGTCTCGGTCCCGGCAGCTCCGAGATGATGACGCCCGCCGCGAAAGCCGCGCTTCGTGCCGCAGAAGACGTGCTCGGTTACGAAACCTACGTGCGCATGGCAGGCCCGTTTCGCGCCGATCAACGCGCGCATATGACGGACAATCGCGAAGAGTTGCAGCGCGCGCGACATGCGTTCGAACTGGCAAGCGAGGGACGCAGGGTCGTGGTCGTATCGTCGGGCGATCCGGGCGTGTTCGCCATGGCGGCAGCCGTGCTCGAAGCACTCGACAAGGAAGCGAACGCGTCATGGCATGCCGTGAAACTCGAGATCGTGCCGGGCGTATCGGCGTCGCTTGCCACGGCGGCGCGTGCGGGCGCACCGCTCGGCCATGACTTCTGCGTTTTGTCGCTATCGGACAATTTGAAGCCGTGGGGCGTCATCGAGAAACGCATTGCGCATGCGGGTCAGGCCGATTTCGTCATGGCGTTCTACAACCCACTATCGAAGGCACGGCCCTGGCAATTCGATCGCGCGATCGAAATCGTGAAGCAGCATCGCGATGCCAAAACGCCGGTCGTGCTCGGGCGCGATGTGGGACGCGCGGGCGAGACGCTTCGCATCATGACGCTTGGCGAGTTGGACAGCACGATGGTGGACATGCGAACGATGGTGATCGTCGGATCATCGACCACGCGCGTGATCGGCGATGGCGCATGGGTTTATACGCCGCGATGGTATGAATGACACGCGCAGGCTACCGCAAGTCCGCGCTCAGTTCGCTCGCATGAAAGTACTCCGCCGCCCAGCGTAGCGCCAACGTGCTCGCTTGCCCGACTCCGAATTGCCCTTCATCGAAGTCCACTAGCACGACGCGGTCCGCGCACTGCGGCGGCGCGGGCGTCTCGTTCGTGCGGCCATCGGTCAGCACCCATAGCCAGCGACGCTGCGCGGGTCTTCGACGCGCGGCTCGTGCAAGCACGGTCTGCGCACTCGAAAGACCCAACGCCAGCGGCGTGCCACCACCGCCACCGATAGGACTCACCCAGCGCTCGTTCCACCAATGCGCGGCGCCCGGCTGACGACGCACTTCCGCACGCCCGCCACCGAAACATACGAGCGCAATTTCCGAACGCTCGCGATAAGCCCGATCGAACAACGCAATCAACAAGCCCTTGGCACGCGCGAGCCGTTCACCCGTGAGCATCGATCCCGAGCAATCGAGAAGAAAGCAATGCAACGACGCCGCTTCGCCCTGCACACGTCGATAGCGAAGATGCCGTGCATCGAGACGCTCGGCACGTTTCGCGCGTAGCGTCGATATCCAGTCGAGCGTGGTGCTTTCATCGCCTTCGCGACCGGTCATGCGACCGCGTGCCCGCGCTTCACGCCATCGAAGACGATGCTCTTGAGCATCCGCTTCGTGTCTCCGATGGCTCAGGCTTTTTTTTGCGGCAAGCGGTCTGACTTGCTTGACCTTCGCCGTGCCTGCTGGCTCGGGCGGCATGTAGCCCCAATCGCCTTCATTCGTGCTGCCGTTATCGCGCGGGGCGGGCTGCTGCGGCGCTTCGCCTTGCGATGCATCGGCCTCGCGTCGTCGATGCTTCAGCACGGCGTCGGCCACGCGATCGACATGAAGCGTCTGCACGTTGCTCGCGCCTTCGAATGCCGCGAGCGCTCTCGCCGCACGCAGCATCACGAGATCGGCGCGCAAGCCATCCACGTGGGCGGCGATGCAAAGCGCGCTCACGCGCGCATGCACCGCGTCGTCCGGATCGAGCGCGAATAGCACGGCACGTGCTGCATGAATGCGTTCTGCTAGCGCGGACTGTGCGTCGGCATGGCGTGCGCAGAATGCTTCAGCATCCATATCGAACGCGAGCCGCGCCCTGACGATCCGTTGCCGCACGCTCGCATCGAAGCAATTGTTCAATTCGACCGCGAGCCCGAAGCGGTCGAGCAATTGCGGACGCAATTCGCCTTCTTCGGGATTCATCGTGCCGATCAATACGAAACGCGCTTCATGCCGATGCGAAATACCATCGCGCTCGATGACGTTCACGCCGCTTGCCGCGACATCCAGCAACTGATCGACGAGCGGGTTGGGCAGCAGATTCACTTCATCGACATAGAGCACGCCGAGATGCGCTTTTGCAAGCAAGCCCGGCGAAAAGGTCACGCCGCCGTCGCGCAAGGCGCTTTGAATATCGAGCGTACCGATCAACTGCTCTTCGCTTGCGCCGAGCGGCAGCGTGACGAGCCGGCCTTCGGGCAATAGCTCGGCAAGGGCGCGTGCGGCAGTGGACTTCGCCGTTCCGCGTGGGCCGCTGACGAGCACGCCGCCAAGCGCCGGATCGATAGCCGCGAGCACGAGCGCCTGCTGCAAGGCCTCCTGCCCGACGAGCGCGGTAAAGGGAAACACCGGAAAATCAGCGTCGTTCGGGTTCAAGTCTGTCGGCCTTCGAGTTGCAGTTCGACATCGAGCAAATGGCGCGTCACGTCAGCGCGATAGCCGCCCGGCTCTTGCCATAAACCGCGCTCCATGGCTTCGAGCAGACGCTCGCATATCGATTGGAGCGCGTGAGGATTGTGCTGCGTGATGAACTCGCGCGTGTCTGCGTCGTTCACGTAAGCGTCGGTAACGAGCGCGTATTGATGATCCGATACGACACGCGCCGTGGCGTCGTATCCATAGAGATAATCCACCGTTGCAGCGAGTTCGGATGCGCCTTTGTAGCCGTGACGCTTGACGCCGTCGATCCATTTTGGATTGACCACGCGCGAGCGCACCACGCGTGCAATCTCTTCGTTCAAGGTCCGCACGCGCGGCGCGGCGGGATTGCTATGATCCGCGTTATACGCCTGCGGTTGCAGGCCCGAAAGATAACGCACGGCCGCGACCATGCCGCCCTGAAACTGATGGTAGTCGTTCGAGTCCAGCAGATCGTGCTCGCGGTTATCTTGATTCTGAAGCACGACATCGAGCGCGGAAAGCCGCGTGCCGAAGCTCGCTCGCGCATCCACGCCGTCTTGCGCCTGCGAATACGCATAGCCTCCCGTGCTTTGATACGCGGCCGAGAGATCGGCGTCGCTCTGCCATTGCTTCGCATCGATCAGTTCCTGCAAGCCCGCGCCATACGCGCCCGGCTTTGTGCTGAACACGCGCCAGCCTGCACGTTGCCGCGCTTCTTTCGCATTCATACCGCGACCGATCAGTTCATCGCGCTCACGCATGACGCGCGCGCGAATCGGATTGATATCCTCGGACTCGTCTTCGAGTTCGGCGACGGCTTGCACCGCCGCATCGAAAAGATGCATGAGATTGGCGAAGGCGTCGCGAAAGAACCCCGATACGCGCAAGGTAACGTCGATACGCGGCCGGTTGAAGATGGAGATTGGCAGTATCTCGAAGTCCGTCACGCGATTGCTTCCCGCCGCCCACTTCGGCCGTACGCCGATCAGTGCGAACGCCTGGGCCATATCGTCGCCGCCAGTGCGCATGGTCGCCGTGCCCCACACGGAAAGGCCGATGGCGCGCGGGAAATCGCCGTGATCCTGCACGTGTCTTTCCACCAGCAGATTGGCCGACTTGAGGCCGATGGACCATGCGGCCTGCGTCGGCAATGCGCGTGTGTCGACCGAATAAAAATTGCGTCCGGTAGGCAACACGTCCGGTCTGCCGCGCGATGGAGAACCGCTCGGACCAGGCGGCACGAAGCGGCCCTCAAGCCCGCGCTTCAGTTGCTCGAGCTCTTGCGGACCACACGCGTCAAGACGCGCGAGCACATCGCCTTGCAAGCGTTCGAGCACCAGCGTCGTTTGCGGCCCCGGCGATTCGGCATCGCCTTGAAATAGTTGCAATGCTAACGATTCGAGGCGTTCGCGTGTATCGCCATGATGCCGCCAAGGCGCGTCGACCGCGTTTTGAAGCGCGTCGGGGCGAGGTCCATTCCATGGCGCCGCCCAGTCGGCATCGAGCGGATCGAACGCTTCACCGAGCGCGAGATCGCGCGCCATGGCCGTGATGAGACTTGCATTCGCGCCGCGTCCGTCGCCGGTCGGAAAACGGCCCAATGCGAGCAGCGTATCGCGCCTTTGCACGCCTTCGGGCGATACGCCGAACACATGCAAGCCATCGCGTATCTGCGCTTCCTTGAGTTCGCACAGATAGGCATCGGCACGCGTAAGCAGTGTGTCTTCACCCTGCAAGTCGCCCGGTGCGTCGAGCCCGAGTTCCTCATGCAACCTGTTCTCGACGATGTTCGCGAGGATGGACTTGCGCAGCAGCTTCGCGCGGCGCGTATCGACCATGAGCGCTTCGTAGTATTCGTCCACTTGTCGTTCGAGATCCTGCAGCGGCCCATAGTTTTCGGCACGCGTGAGCGGCGGCATCAGATGGTCGATGATGACCGCCTGCGCGCGACGCTTGGCCTGACTTCCTTCGCCCGGATCGTTCACGATGAACGGATAGAGATGCGGCATGGGACCGAGAATGAGATCGGGCCAGCACGATGCCGACAACGCAACGCTCTTGCCCGGCAGCCATTCGAGGTTGCCATGCTTGCCGACATGCACGAGCGCATCGGCCTGGAAACGCAAGCGCAACCAAAAATAAAACGCGAGATACGCATGCGGCGGCACGAGCTCGGCATTGTGATAGCTCGCATAATCGTCGCGCTCGCGCGAGCGCGAAGGCTGAATGCCGATGAACACTTCACCGCAACGCAAGCCTGCAATCATGAAGCGGCCGCGCCGTATCGTCGGATCGTCTTCAGGCGCGCCCCATGTTTTTTCCAGTGCTTGCCGTGCATCCAGCGGCAACGCGCGATAGGCATCGAGATAATCTTCGAGCGCAAGACTTTGCAGGGCCGGGCGAAGATCGCGCACGACAGGGTCGTTCGTCACGCCTCGTGTAAGCGCTTCGATGAGCGCATCGCCATGTTCGGGAATCTGGTCTAAGCGATAGCCTTCACGCTCGAGCAACTGCAAGATGTTGATGGCCGATGCCGGCGTGTCCAGTCCCACGCCGTTGCCAATGCGCCCTTCGCTCGCCGGATAATTCGCCAAGACGAGCGCGATGCGCTTGCGCTCGTTTGGCGTATGTCTGAGCTTGCACCAGCGCGCGCTGAGTTCGGCGACGAAGCGCATGCGCTCGGTATCGGCTTGATAACGCACCACGTCGACCTGCGTATGCGGGCATCGATAAGCAAGTCCCTTGAAGCTCACCGCTCGCGTGATGATACGGCCATCCACCTCGGGGAGCGTCACGTGCATGGCGACATCGCGCGAATTCAGGCCTTGATTGTCCTTCTGCCAGTCATCGCGATTGCCCCCGCTCAAGATCACTTGCATCACGGGCGCATCGCCGGCCACTTCGAATGCTTCGCTTTCTCCGATCACGCCCGCAGCGAACGCCGTGGTATTGAGCACGAGCGATGCACCATGCTGCGCGCACAAACGCTCCACTACTTCGCGGCTCAGACTTTCCTTGAGCGATGCAATCGCAATGGGCAGCGGATTCATGCCCTCGCGTTCGAGCGCTTCGATGAATGCATCGAACACAGCGGTGTTGCCTGATTGAAGGTGCGCGCGATAGAAAAGAATGGCAACCACCGGCGCGCCTTCGGTCCAGCGTTCGCGCCAATCGTCGCTAGAAGCGCTTTCGCGCTCGGGGTGATAGATCGCGACCGCGGGCAACGCGCTCGGCGCGTGCGCTTCGCGTCCCCAACCGAACGCGCGATGCGCAATGGCGCGTAGAAACTCTTCGGCATTGCGCGCGCCGCCTTCACGTAAATAGCGCGACAGGTCGCGGCAGAACGCGGCATCGGCCGTACTCTTGCCGATGAGATTCGGGTCTTCCGCAAGATCGCCCGAAAACATGGCGAGCATCTGCTTTTCGCGCTTTGCCAAAGCGACGAGACGCTCGATACCGTAGGGCCAATACGATTCGCCGCCGAGATGATCGACGATGACGACCTTTGCATGGCGCAGAATGTCGTCGACATAAAAGTCGACCGAAGCGTTCTGGCGCAGGAACGATTGATTTGCGAGCCGCACCTCCGGAAAGCCGGGGCCGAGACGTGGAAAGACGCTTGCGAGCAGCGCGAGCGTGGTATCGGCCGAACTGAGCACGACGATGGGTGCGCGCGTCTGCTCGATCCGCATCACGCCTGCGGCGTCGTCGACGAAGCCTCCCGGAGTCGTGCGCAGCAGATGCATCGCTCAGGCCTGCACGGGTAAGTTCTGCAACACGGAAACGAAGGCACGTTGCAGCGTTTCGCGGTCGAGGTCCTCGCCGATAAGCACGAAGCGACTCGATGCCTCGCCTTCGTTCCAGCGCCTGTCGAAGTAACTGTCGAAGCGTCGCCCCACGCCTTGCACGACGAGCCGCATGGCGGCACCCGGCAACGCCGCGAAGCCCTTCACACGGTAAATCGTGTGCTTTTCCACCAGCACGTGCAGTGCCGCAAGCAGCTGTTCGCGCGACTCGACATCCGCTGCGACCACCACGGAATCGAACTCGTCGTGATGATGATCCGCATGACCGTCTTCGTCGGGCGAGCCATGATGGTCGTGCCGCAGATGAATGGTCTCTTCCGATGCGGATTGCAAGCCGAGCAGCGCATGCACGTCGAGTTTGCCCATCTGCGCGGGAACGATCTTCACTTCGGGCGGAATCTCGGGACGCACGAGCGCATCGACCTTGCTCAACGCGGCGGCATCCATGAGATCGGTCTTGTTGACGATGACGAGATCCGCCGACGACAGTTGGTCTTCAAACAATTCATGCAACGGCGATTCGTGATCGAGATTCGGATCGGCCTTGCGCTGCGCATCGACGGCGATGGGATTTGCCGCGAACTGACCGCTTGCCGCAGCCGGACCGTCGACCACGGTAACGACCGCGTCCACGGTGAAGGCGTTCTTGATGGACGGCCAGTTGAAGGCCTGCACGAGCGGCTTGGGCAAGGCAAGCCCGGACGTTTCGATCAACACGTGATCGATCCTGTCGCGCCGTTCAAGCAGTTGCTCCATCACCGGATAAAACTCTTCCTGCACGGTGCAACACAAGCAACCGTTCGCGAGTTCATAGAGATTGCGTTCGGCGGAGCCTGCTTCGTCGTCGCAACCGATGCCGCAGCCCTTGAGAATTTCTCCATCGATACCGAGCTCGCCGAACTCGTTGACGATGACCGCGATGCGCTTGCCCTGCGCGTTCGAAAGAATGTGCCGCATCAGCGTGGTTTTGCCGCTGCCGAGGAAGCCGGTCACGACCGTGACGGGGATCTTGCGCGTTTGCATCGTTGCTCCGTGCTTGATTGATGCGTGCGCCCTATGCGTGATGGTGTGCGCGATGCGGTCTATTCGACCTTTGCAGCGGCATGGACATGGAAAAGCGCACGACTCGGTGGATCTGGGGATACGCCGCAACCCCGCGGCTAAGGAAATCCCTTCGGTAATTCTGGCCGGTATCCGGGCTGACGAAAATAGCCGCTTCGCCTTCCCGCGCCGGACGCTTTGAACGCCTAGCACAGTGGCTTTGAAACCGGCTTGCCGCGCATGTCATGCGTGGCTTTCGCTTACCGTTGCGGGGGCAGCACAGGTTGGCTTGCGTTCGCCTGAACGCGCGCTTCCTGTTTCCCGTTCAACTGCGCGCTAAAGACTTGGCGCGCGAGCACCTGAACTATTGAAAGTCTAGGGCTAGCGGGGTTAGGCGTCAAGAAAGCATGGTGCCTGCCTAAGCGTCCGGTATGGTATCTTTCCTCCGACTTAAGGCTTTTCAAGTCGACCTCCATGAATTGGCTTCGTTTAGCATGAGCGCCGCGCTCGTCATCGGCATCGGCTGCCGCCGCGGCGTAAGCGCCGAAGCAATAGAACGCGCTGTGCGTGGTGCGCTTGGCACGCTCGCATTTGCCGATATCGCCAGCGTGGCAAGCATCGACGCTAAGAAAGACGAAGCAGGATTGCTCGCATTTTGCGAGCGTCATCAATTGCGCGTGGATTTCTTTAGCGCCGATCAAATCGAGCGCGCGCCTGGGGAATTCTTATCGCAGGCAAGGCGGCATTTGAATGTCGACGGCGTATGCGAGCCTTGCGCGCTCATTGCCAGCGGCGGCCGGCTCGTCGTGCATAAGACTATCGCGGGCGGCGTGACGGTCGCTATTGCAGAGACACCATCGAAGAAACAAGCATGAAAACCGATACCGAATCGCATTTGCGCATGACCCAGCGGCGCAAGGAAGGCCATGAGAAAAAGCAGGCCGCCGCCGACCATGAAAAGGGCCTGTTGATCGTCAATACCGGCAACGGCAAAGGCAAGACCACCGCTGCATTCGGCATGGCCATGCGCGTGCTCGGGCACGGCATGAAACTCGGCGTGGTGCAATTCATCAAAGGCGCGCTGCATACGTCGGAACGCGATTTCCTTGGCGCAATCGCGCATTGCGATTTCGTGACGATGGGCGATGGCTATACGTGGAACACGCAAAATCGCGAGGCGGATATCGCCACGGCGCGCAAGGGATGGGACGAAGCACGACGCATGATCCAAAGCGGCGAGTATCAGATGGTCGTACTCGACGAGCTCAATGCCGTGCTCAAGTACGAATATTTGCCGCTTGAGGAAGTACTCGGCGTGCTAAAGGCACGGCCGGCCATGCTGCATGTCGTCGTGACGGGACGACACGCGGCCGATGAGCTCATAGAAATAGCCGATCTCGTCACCGAAATGCGCCTCGTAAAGCACCCTTATCGCGAGCAGGGCGTCAAGGCGCAACGCGGCGTCGAGTTCTGACGCAATGGCAGACTGTCCCGCACTCTTCATCGGCGCGAGCGCGTCGCATCAAGGCAAGACCACGGTGACGGCCGCGCTTGCACGTCATCACACGCGGCAAGGCAGGCGCGTGCGCGTCTTCAAGACCGGGCCGGATTTTCTCGATCCGATGATTCTCGAGCGGGCATGCGGGTCGCCCGTTTATTCGCTGCATCTTTGGATGGTCGGACTGGAAGCGTGCCGCGCGATGCTTTCCGCGGCCGCCAAGGAAGCCGACCTTATTTTGATCGAAGGCGTAATGGGCCTCTTCGATGGCACGCCGAGCAGCGCCGATCTCGCCGCTGCGTTCAATGTGCCCGTGCTCGCGGTAATCGGCGCGCATGGCATGGCGCAAACCTTCGGCGCGCTTGCGTTCGGACTTGCGCGTTATCGGCCCGATGTGCCGTTTCATGGCGTGCTTGCAAATCGCGTGGCGTCTGCGCGCCATGCACAGATGCTGGCCGAAGCCATCCCCGAAGGGCTGCGCTATTGCGGTCATTTTTCGAACGCGGACGATATCGCGCTACCCGAACGTCACCTTGGCCTTACTCAAGCGCGGGAAGTGGCGGACCTGGATGCGCGTCTCGACCGCGCCGCCGATGCCATTGCCGCGACCACGCTTGCCGATTTGCCGCCGCACGTTCGCTTCGACGACGACATCACGCTAAGTGAACCGCCGCGTCTTCTCGACGGATTGCACATTGCGATCGCGCGGGACGCCGCGTTTTCATTTATTTATCCCGCAAATGTCGATTTGCTAAAGGCATCGGGCGCAAGCGTCAGCTATTTTTCCCCGCTAGCGGATGAGCCCGTACCCGCCCATGTCGATGCGCTCTACTTGCCCGGCGGCTACCCCGAGCTTCACGCCGCGACGCTTGCTTCCAATGCGTGCACGCGCGCTTCGATAAAAGAACATATCGCGCGCAATCGCGCGGTAGTCGCGGAATGCGGCGGTATGCTCTACCTGCTCGACGCACTGACGGATGTCGAAGGCAATCGTCATTCAATGCTAAGCGCCCTTTCCGGCGACGCCACCATGCAACGCCGTCTTTCGCGGCTGGCGATGCAACGAGTCGACACCGCCCACGGTCCACTCACCGGCCACACCTTTCACTATTCGACGCTCAAGACATCGATGCAGCCTTTCACGACAGCCACGCACGCAACGACCGGTGCGCAGGGCGAAGCGCTTTATCGTCATGGCGCGATAACGGCCACTTACATGCACGCTTACTGGCCATCGAATCCTGCAGCAATGGCTGCGCTCTTTCGCGGCGAAGCGCTATGACGACATCGACCGAAATCGGGCCACGCGATCTCGCCGAGATGATCGAACGCGCCAGCACGCAGGAACCAATCGGCTCGCCGTGCACCGGCGTGTGCAAGCTCGATGCATCGAGCGGCCTGTGCGCGGGATGCTTTAGAAGCCGCGAGGAAATTAAATTCTTTAGAACGATGGACGATCACGCGAAGCTCGCGTTGTTCGACCAGTTGCTTGAGCGGCGCGCGGCCTCGCAATGAACGAAGGCCCGCGCTCGTGCTCAAGCGACGCGGGCCTTTTGACATCCATCGAGCATTCGATTCAGGCAGCGGCCATGCGACGCGCTGCCGGACGCTCGAGTTCACGTGACGCAAGCGCGCCGAAGAGCAGTCCAAGCGTTGCCCAGATCAATGCCTGGATACCGACGGCAGTCAGCCTGAAATTCCACAACAACGACGCGGAAAAGTCGGCGGGTACTTCGTCGACAGAAGGCAGCGCCACTTGCGCGATAACCATCAGGACGACGTAACCAGCCGCCGCAATAAGCGCCGCGTTCCAGTTGCCGCGACGCGCCTGCAAGCGTCGCTGCGCATAGACCGCGAACACCGCGCCGACGATTGATATCGCCACCATGCCGAAGAAAAGCGCCGTACGCGGACCGATGGTTTCGGCATTGCCCACGGCGGGCGGGTTTGGGGGATATTTGATGAACGGCACGAGCGCAACGCTAACGAAACCAATGAGCGCAAGCAAAACCGACGTTCCGCGCGCATGCAACGAGCCGAGCCGCCCATAAGCCAAGGCAAAGATCAGCGAGAAAATACCGCCTAAAGCCGTGCCGAACACCACCACGCCCGTTAGTAAGCCCAAACCCGCTTGCGTGTCCCGGCTAACGAGTTCTTCATCATCACCGTGACTATGCGATTGCGCTGCCGCCGCTTCATCGTGATGATCGTGTGCGGGCGCTTGTGCATGCTCGTGCTGTTCCTCGAACGCGATAGCCCGAGCAACTGAAGGTTCGCCGAAGCCGCGCGCAAAGCCAAAGCCGATCAGGCCCGCGACGAGTCCCGCGACCATGCCGCGTATAAGCAAGTTGCGAATCATGCTCCGTCCTCAGTGGCACGGAAAGCCGAGCAAGTGTCGGCCATCGTGAACGAATTCGTGGACGTACATGCCCGAGATAATGGACGTTGCACCTTGCTCGGCGCCGACGAAATAAATCGCGATCAGCAGAACGAGGCCGATAAAAACGGCCCAAGGAAGGACCTCACGCACCGGAATGGGGACCGGCGCATCGTTAGCGGGCGTTGCAATACCAGCGGAAAAAGCCGGCGCGTTGGACATATTCATTGAAATTTCTCCAGGGAAAAGCGCGTCCCGATAGACGAAGAGCATGCAGCGGGGTCTGACTCGCGGCATCGCGCTCTTAGCGCGAACCGCATACAGTGGCGCGACCGTGCCGGGCTTCCACCGGCTTCCTCGCACTGCAAGCTTGCCATTCTATGATGATTGTCGGCAAAGTAAAACGACCATGAGCTAAAGCCTATGCAATCGACATTGATTTTGCTGTGCCACGCCGCCACGCATGCCATGAAAAGCGGGCGTTTTCCGCAAGGCGACGAGCCTGTCGAACAGGCTGAATGCACGCTCGATGTCCCGGGCGAGCCAAGCCGCGTCACATCCAGCCCGGCCCGCGCTGCTTGCGAAACAGCGGCTTGGATCACGACAGATTTTTCGATCGATGCCGCATTCGACGACATCGACTATGGAGAATGGCGCGGTCGTTCCATTCGCGAGATTAGTGAGCGCGAGCCTCAAGACGTTGCGGCGTGGCTTTCCGATCCCCATGCAAGGCCGCATGGCGGCGAGAGCGTGGCAATGCTGTCAAAGCGCGTTGAGAAAGCGCTTGAGGGGCTTGCTTCGAATACGGAGCACGAATGCTGCATAGTCGTAACGCACGCCATCGTCATGAAGGCGGCGCTCTGTATCGTGCGCGACGAACCGTTGTCGTCGATACTCAAGATGGATCTCGCGCCGCTATCGTCCGTCTTGCTCAAGTCCGCGGAAGGCAAATGGACAAACGTGCCCTCCTGAACTTAGATGGCCGCCCGGTGCTCAAAGCAAGCAGCGACTGGTTCGCTCAAAGGAGACAGCAATGGCGCACTATGTGGATGGTTTCGTCGTACCAGTGCCGATCGACAAGGTCGACGCGTATCGCAGCATGGCCGATGCAGCGGGCAAAATATGGCTGGAGTATGGCGCGCTGCAGTTTGTCGAATGTATTGCCGACGATGTTAAGCCAGGCGAGCTCACCTCGTTCCCTCGAAGCGTACAGCTCAAGGAAGGCGAAACGGTGGTCTTCTCGTGGATCGTCTATGAATCGCGCGAACAACGTGACGCCGTCAACGCCAAAGTAATGGAAGACTCGCGCCTTAAGAGCATGATGGAAAACGGCGAACCGCCGTTCGATCCCAAACGCATGTTCTTCGGCGGCTTCAGGACGCTGGTCGAACTGTCAAAGGCCTGATTATTTTTCGAATGCCTAAAACCAAGGAGCCATATCGACATGTACATTGCCATGAACCGCTTCAAGATCGTTCCAGGCGCGGAAGCCGATTTCGAACATCTCTGGACAAGCCGCGACACGCACCTCAAGGAAGTGCCGGGCTTCGTGGAGTTCCATCTGCTAAAGGGACCGACGCGGGATGACCATGTGCTCTATTCGAGTCACACGATCTGGACAAACCATGCTGCGTTCGAACAGTGGACCCAGTCTGACGCATTTCGCGCCGCGCATCGCAATGCGGGCGGAGAAACCAGGCAGCTTTACTTGGGCCACCCGGAATTCGAAGGCTTCGAAGTGATTCAGACGGTTAAATAAGAGCCGCCTGTCTTACAAGACCGTGAACGAATTGCGTCGCTCGCTAAGGCCCTTCTCAAGCCTTAGCGCCACGCGCCATTCGCTGCAATGTCGATGAATCGATGGCTCCGGCACAAATGCGCACGGCCTCCTTAAGCGTACGTGGACGTCCCTCGCCAAACTGCGATTCAAGCATGGCGACGGCGCGTAAGCGTTCGTCATTGCCCAGCTTCTCGCCAGTCGCAAGCTCCAGCACGGAGATAAAGTAAGCAGCCGGCGGCGCCGCGTTAGGCTGTGCGGACGCACCGCCTGATCCATCATTCCCGTCGTTGCGCGCGGGAAAACCGGGCGTCCATCTGGTGTCGTATCGGCTATTCATGGGTCTGTTCATTTGGGTGCCAAGGCGCTTGCGCCAGCTTTCGATTGAACAGACATTCAGCAAGGACCGTTCCAAGCCAGCTCGCGCCTTAATTAGCGCTGTTATTTTTGTCTAACAATAAAGCTCTAGCAACTCGACATGCAGCGAGATCCCATGCCGCGCATCCGACGGACTTAAATACGATCGGGCGTTCGTTTTGCACCCTCGCCGTGATTGCTTGTGCAAGTGGATTGACGTTTTCCCATTTCACACCAGCAAGGATGAAATCCCCCGCTTCATGGCGCGCCCCCGCCGGGTCATCGACATACAAAGCGCTTGAATCGATAGTGCCCGACGCTATTTCTGCCGCATCAGGCGTAAAGGCGCCAACACCGATAACCAACCGATCTGCTCGCGCCGGCAGCGTATAGACAGGCTGCTTGCTGGTAGTCGCGGTGATGACGACATCGACAGCTTCGGGAATGTTTGAGCTTTCAAGCGCCGCGAGCTTTGGCAAAGCCGCTGCGTAGGCCTTGCAAAAGGCATTCGCACGCTCGGCTCGCGACCCCTGGACGATGATCGATGCATCGGGATAAACGCTTGCGATCGCCTCCGCATGGTAGGCCGCCTGCTTGCCCGTACCGATCACCAGCACTTGTTTCGGCGGCTGCGCGCTTAGAGCGCGAATAGCGAGCATCGATACCGCCGCCGTTCTGCGCCCCGTTACAGTAGGGCCGTCGAGCATGAATCGCGGCACGCCGGTGACGGCATCGAATGCGGTGACCTGTCCGTGAATCGTGGGCAAACCAAGCGCACCGTTACCCGCGCACACGTTGACGAGCTTGTGCATGGCCAAGTCCGCCGCGCTTGCAGGCATCGACAACATGATCCCACCTTGTGCAAGCGGCACCACCATGCGCTCCGGACTGACGATACGGCCCGCCGCGTAATCGAGCATGGTGGCGGCGAGCGTGTCGACCAGGCGGTCATAAGGAACGAGCTGCGCGGTGCGTTCGGCGTCGAAAATTGGAATCGCGCTTGAGGTTTGATTCATCGTGTCTTTGGCCTCGGAAGGGAAAGTTGCCATCGCAATGCCACTGAAATATCGCAACATTCTAACGGCGCAAGCGACCTCGACCATTTGCCGTCGGTGCACTAAAACGCGCAAAGCGTTGCGTACGCCGTCATATGATTGCCTTCGAATACAGTCATAATCAAGCAATCTGCGCCGCAAAAATTGCAGCGGCAAGCCGCCCACGGAGCCCCCAATGAACGAGATGGACAAGCAGCGCCGCTTCCATGCCGACCTGATCGACAGCTACGACGAAGAGTTCGAAATGGAGATCGACGACCGCTTCCTGGATGGCGAGGCAGCGTTCTCCGACGAGGAACGGCAGCTTCGTAAGACCTATTTCCGCGAGCTATTTCGCTTGCAGGGCGAACTGGTGAAGTTGCAGGATTGGGTCGTGCATACGGGCCATAGACTCGTGGTGATTTTTGAAGGCCGCGATGCGGCCGGTAAAGGCGGTGCGATCAAGCGCATCACGCAGCGGCTGAACCCACGCGTGTGCCGCGTCGCTGCTCTGCCTGCGCCGAATAATCGTGAACGCACGCAATGGTATTTCCAGCGCTACGTATCGCATCTTCCGGCAGGCGGCGAAATCGTTCTGTTCGATCGAAGCTGGTATAACCGCGCGGGAGTAGAACGCGTGATGAACTTCTGTACCGACGCCGAATACGAAGAGTTTTTCCGTTCCGTGCCCGAGTTCGAAAAGATGCTCGTGCGTAGCGGCGTTCAGATCATCAAGTACTGGTTTTCTATTACCGATGACGAACAGGAAGTGCGCTTCGAGGCGCGTATTGAAGATCCGCTAAAGCAGTGGAAGCTGAGTCCGATGGACCTCGAAAGCCGACGCCGCTGGGAAGCCTATACAGCCGCTAAGGAAGTCATGCTGCAGCGTTCGCACATTCCCGAAGCGCCGTGGTGGGTGGTTCAGGCCGTCGACAAGAAGCGTGCGCGGCTGAACTGCATGCATCATCTGTTGAGTCAGGTGCCGTATCACGAGATCGAGCACTCTGCGATCACGCTGCCCGAGCGCGTATTCAATCCGGATTATTTGCGGCAGCCCGTGCCGGAGACCATGTACGTCCCGGAGATTTACTAAAGCGCTTTAGCAGCAGTGACTGCACCCGATGTGTTCCTGACGGTGCAGCGTGCGGCGAATGGCAAACTGATACGCTTGCTGCGAACCCTTGAACACCATCACGAACATGACTTGCGCGAGGTTGAAGTCAAGGGTGACCATCAGGCGCATGAGTAGCAGCAGTGGCAGCACCACGGCTGGTTGATACAGTTGTCGGGCAATTAATGCTTTCATCTTTAGCTCCCATTTCCATATAAGAATTTTAGGGATTTGCAGGCCCGGGATAAATGGCCCGCGGATGAAGACATATGTTCCCCGATACGAACAATAAGGCCCTGCATGCTGCAGGGCCTTGAAGGCACATTACTTCTGCGCGAGACTCGGCTCAGGTACCGGCGCGGGCATCGCATCGCCCCAGCCGCCGCCTAGCGCACGTATCAAGTTGACTGTGGATACCGCCTGCGTTCCCGCAAGCTGCACCGAAGTACGCTGCGATTGCAGCACAGTGCGCTCCGCATCGATCACATCGAGATAATTGACCGCACCTTCCGTGTACTGCGTTCGCGAGAGTTGTGCCGCGCGCACCGAAGCCTTGACCGCATCCGATTGCGTAGCCGTCTGATCTTCGAGAATGCGCAAGTCGGACAAATTGTCTTCTACCTCACGAAATGCAACGAGCACTTGTTGCCGATAATTCGCGGCGTCCTCTTCATAGATTGCACGTGCATCCGCGAGATTGCCCTTGCGACGGCCGCCATCGAAGATTGGAATATTCAGCGCCGTTCCCGCGAAAGGACCCAGCAGGAATGTTCTGCTCGACCATTTGAAGAGATCGCCAAGCGTTGCCGACTCGAAGCCGCCTGCGCCCGTCAACGTGAGCGAAGGGAAGAACGCAGCCTTCGCTACGCCTATGCGAGCATTTGCTGCGGCCATCGAACGTTCAGCAGCAGCAATGTCAGGACGACGTTCGAGCAAGGTTGAAGGCAAGCCCGGTGGCACGCGAACCGTCACTGGCTTGAGCGGATTCGCCGCCACGCTGAATTCAGCCGGCGTCTTGCCCAGCAGCACCGCAAGACTATGCTCGGACGATGCGCGCAGACGTTGCACGGTCATCGCATCCGAGCGCGCGGTCGCGAGCTCGGACTTGGCGCGCGCCACATCGAGCTCACTGATGTCGCCTTCATCGAAACGGCGCTGCACGAGTTTCAACGCTTGCTCACGCAACGTCACCGTGCGCGTGAAGACATCGTTCTCCGCATCGAGCTCGCGCAGATTGAAGTAGTTCTGCGCGACGTCCGCTTGCAAGGCCAACTGCACCGAGCGGAACAGCGCTTCGCCTTGTTGCGTGTCGGCGTTGGCGGCTTTGACGGAATCCGAAACGCGGCCGAACAGATCGACTTCATACGATGCGCTCGCCTGGGCACGCCACAACGTTTGTGCAGGCACGTTGGCATCGGCCGGCAGGAACTGCGATGCCGGCGAGAACTTCTCACGCGTCGGACCGAAGCCTGCATCGAGCGTCGGGAACAGACCCGCACGCGCAGTCTGGTTGATTGCGCGCGCTTCCTTCACGCGTGCCGCTGCTGCCTTGAGGTTCTGGTTCGCTTCCTGCGCCTGACGTTCGAGGTCGTTGAGCGCGGGATCATCGAACAAGGTCCACCACTCGCCGCGCATCATTTCTTCGGAGGGTTGAGCCGTTTTCCAGGTGCCCGTTTCCGAAGGAGCAAGCGCGCTCGTATCGCTGGTTCGTTGCGGCGTTTCCTTGTAAGCGGAAGGCGCATGCACATCCGGCTTTTCGTAAGTGGGCGCGAGCGAGCAGCCCGCGACCACCAGCAGCGCCGCCATCAAACCCGGAAGGCCCAGCCATCGTTTCATATGCAACTTGTTCATGTTTGACCTCATTGCGCCTCGTAAGAGCCGCCGATACCCCGCATCTGCGGATGCGAGCCGTGCTTGTCCGTCACATGCTCCGTGCGCGAGAGCTTGCGCAGGATCACGTAGAAGACCGGCGTCAGCATCAGACCGAAGAGCGTGACACCCAGCATGCCGAAGAACACCGCAACGCCCATTGCATGACGCATCTCCGAACCCGCACCCGAAGACAGTACGAGCGGCACCACGCCCATGATGAAGGCGATAGATGTCATGAGAATCGGGCGCAAGCGCAAGCGGCTTGCTTCGATCGCGGCCTGCACGATCGAGCGTCCCTGCATCTCCAGTTCGCGGGCGAACTCCACGATGAGAATCGCGTTCTTCGCCGACAAGCCCACCAGCACCATTAGACCAATCTGCGTGAAGATGTTGTTGTCGCCATCCGTAAGCCAAACACCGAGCAGCGCCGACAGAATGCTCATCGGTACGATCAGGATCACCGCGAGCGGCAGGGTCAGGCTTTCATACAACGCTGCAAGCACGAGGAACACGAGCAGCACGCTGATCGGGAACACCCACAAAGCCGCATTGCCCGCGAGAATCTGCTGATACGTGAGATCGGTCCATTCGAACTTGATCCCGCGCGGCAACACTTCCGCGGCGATTCGCTCCGCCGCTGCCTGCGCCTGACCCGATGAATAGCCAGGAGCCGGACCGCCGTTGATGTCAGCTGCCGTGTAGCCGTTGTAGCGCACCACCATTTCCGGACCATAGGTCGGCGTCACCCTGACGAGCGACGAGAGCGGCACCATGTCGCCATTCGCGTTGCGGGTCTTCAGCAAGCCGATATCTTCAGGGTTCGCGCGGAACGGGGCATCGGCCTGCACGCGCACTTGATACACGCGTCCGAAGCGGTTGAAGTCGTTCACGTAGAGCGAGCCGAGATACACCTGCATCGTGTCGAAAACATCTGTCACGGATACGCCAAGCTGCTTGGCCTTGACGCGATCCAGATCGACGTTCAGCTGCGGCACGTTGATCTGATAGCTCGAGAACGTCGGTCCGAGTTCAGGCGTCTGCGAGGCACGCTTGATGAACGCCTGCGTCGCATCCGCAAGCGCTGCGTAACCGAGCGCACCACGGTCCTCCAGTTGCATCTTGAAACCACCGAGTGTACCCAGCCCGAGAACCGGCGGAGGCGGGAACACGGCGATGAACGACCCCTTGATACCCGCATACTTCTGATTCAGCGCACCCGCAATCGCATTGGCGGAAAGTGCCTTGTCATGCACGCGGTTCTTGAAGGGCTTCAACGTCACGAACACGATCCCCGCGCTCGATGAGTTCGTAAAGCCGTTCACCGACAAGCCCGGAAATTCCACCGCGCTTTCCACGCCCGGTTGCTTGAGCGCGATGTCGCTCATCTGCCGGATCACGCCTTCGGTACGGTCGAGCGATGCGCCATTGGGCAATTGCGCGAAGCTGATCAGATATTCCTTGTCCTGCGCGGGCACGAAACCGCCCGGCACAATCTTGCCCATCAGAACCGCACCTGCAAGCAGCACGGCATACAGCACCATCATCACGGCCTTGCGGTTGATGACGCTCTTCACGCCCTTGCCGTAGGCATCCGAACCGCGATGAAAGACCTTGTTGAACTGACGGAAGAAGCCGCCGAACACGCGGTCCATGCCACGCGTGAGCCAGTCCTTCGGTTCATCGTGACCCTTGAGCAACATCGCAGCCAGCGCGGGCGACAAGGTCAACGAGTTGAATGCGGAGATCACCGTTGAGATAGCGATGGTCATCGCGAACTGCTTGTAGAACTGACCCGTGAGGCCAGACATGAACGCGAGCGGCACGAACACGGCCACGAGCGTCAAGGCAATTGCGATGATCGGCCCGCTCACTTCGCGCATGGCCTGGTACGTCGCCTCTCGGGCAGATAACCCCGCTTCGATATTACGTTCGACGTTCTCCACGACGACGATTGCATCGTCCACCACGATGCCAATCGCGAGGACCATCCCGAACAATGACAACGCGTTGATCGAGAAGCCGAACGCAAGCAACAGCGAGAACGTGCCGACAATCGACACCGGCACCGCCAGCAACGGAATGATCGAAGCACGCCAGGTTTGCAGGAACACGATCACCACGAGCACGACCAAGGCGATGGCTTCAGCGAGCGTATGAATTACCGCTTCGATACTGGAGCGCACGAACTGCGTCGGATCATAGACGATCTGATACTCGAGACCCGCAGGCATATCCGCCTGCAGTTCCTTCATCGTCTTGCGCACTTCATCGGAGATTTGCAGCGAGTTTGCACCCGGCTGCTGATTGATTGCGATTGCAACCGCCGACTTGTTGTCGAGCAAGGAACGCAAGCCATACTCCGATGCTGCGAGTTCGACGCGCGCCACATCGCTCAGATGCGTGACCGCACCATCGGGCGATGTCTTCAGCACGATGTCGCGGAACTCGGACTCGTTCTGCAAGCGGCCGCGTGCATTCACGTTCAGTTGCAGGGGCGTATTCGGCAGCGTGGGCGAACCACCGATCACGCCTGCCGCCACCTGCACGTTCTGTTCACGAATGGCGTTGACCACGTCGGTCGCCGTCATGCCGCGTTGCGCGACCTTTTGCGGATCGAGCCATACGCGCATCGAATAATCGCCCGAACCCCACAGTTGCACTTCACCCACACCCGAGATGCGTTCGAGCCGATCCTTCACGTTGATCAGCGCATAGTTGCGCAGATACGTCATGTCGTAACGGTTGTTCGGCGAGTTCAGGTGAACCACCATAGTCAGCGTCGGCGAGGACTTGATGGTGGTCACGCCAAGCCGCTGCACGTCTTGCGGCAAGCGCGGCAAAGCCTGATTCACGCGGTTCTGAACGAGCTGCGTGTTCTTGTCCGGATCGGTGCCGAGCTTGAACGTGACCGTGGTCGTGAGGTTGCCGTCGCTATTCGCCTGCGACTGCATGTAGAGCATGTCCTCGACGCCGTTGATCTGCTCTTCGATCGGCGAGGCCACGGTCTCCGCGATCACCTTCGGATTCGCGCCCGGATACTGCGCGTGAACCACGACCGAAGGCGGTACGACTTCCGGGTACTCGGAGATCGGCAGCTTGAACATGGCGATGACGCCAGCCAGCAACACGATCACCGACAGCACGCCCGCAAAGATCGGACGGTCGATGAAAAATTTGGATATGTTCATGACGAGTTCTGTCTGTTCGAGATGCTTACGAAGCCGATGCCGTTTTCACGGGCGTCGCATTGGCGTTGCTGTCCATTGCGACGTTATTGGCCTTGATCACATCGTTGGGACGCACGCGCTGCAAGCCATTGACGACGATGCGTTCGCCCGGCTGCAATCCCTTCGTAATCACGCGCAGGCCTTCATGCGTGGCGCCTAACGTGACTTCGCGGTACTGCACGCGGTTGTCCTTGTCCACCACCATGACGTACTTCTTGTCCTGATCGGTGCCGACAGCCGCGTCATCCACGAGCACGGCCGGATGCGGCGTGCCACCGCCGACCTTGATGCGTGCATAGAGTCCCGGCAAGAGCGAGCCATCCGGATTGTTGAAGCGCGCCCGCACGCGGATCGTGCCCGAGGTCGTATCGAGGCGGTTATCGACGGAATCGACCAAGCCTTCGCGCGAGTAACCGTCTTCGTTTGCAAGACCCAGCGAAACAGGCACGCTGCTGCCCGTATCGCGGCCGAGATAGCGCAAGTACGTCTGTTCGTCGACATCGAACGAGGCATAGATCGGCGAGACCGAGACCAACGTGGTCAAAAGCGGCGCATTCGCACCCGTCGAGACGATGTTGCCCACCGTGAGCTCTGCACGCGATACGCGCCCCGATACGGGCGCCACGATATGCGTGTAGGCAAGGTTGATCTTCGCCGTTTCGAGCGCAGCCTGCGCGGCCTTCAGATTGGCGACGGCCTCGCGCGCGGCGTTCTGTTTCTCGTCGTAATCGCGCTTGGCGATGGCGTTATCGGTAAGCAAGCGCTCTGCACGCGCAGCGTCGGTGGACGTATAGCCGTTACGCGCTTGCGCCGATGCAACTTGCGCCGCGGCGCGTGCGACTTCCGCTTCGTACGGACGCGGGTCGATGGTAAAGAGCGCGTCACCCTTCTTCACGAGCGCGCCGTCCTTGAAGTGCACCGCGACGATTGTGCCGGGCACGAGCGGGCGAATGTCGACATGGTCCACCGCTTCGAGACGGCCCGAATAGCTCTGCCAGTCCGTGATGGTCTTCGAGACCACCGCGGCCACGTCCACTTCGGTGGCGGTCGGGCTATGCGCGGCGGCTTGCGCCTGGTTGATGGCGTCGCCGTGACCGCGCCAGGCGGTATAGCCGCCCGCGCCAGCAATGACGATCACCGCGCCTAGCGCCGCGTAAATACGTTTGCGAGTGAAGAACATGGTGAAGCTCCGGTTGCGTTGAGATTGTTTTTTTATGGTGCGTGGCGCGCTTATTTGGGGCGCGCGAGGCGTTTCTTGAAGAACGCGACGACATCGGCAAGCGCGTCGGGATGCGCGGCCAGCGCTTGATGCGAGGCCTTGCAATGACGCGTCATTTCGGTCGGCACGCCTGCGTTGATCAATTCCGCTGCGTATTTTTCCGCCTCGATATGCAGGAGGTCATGCTCCGCGCTCGCGATCAGCGCCGGCGGCAAGCCATTGAGTCGCCGCGATTCGAGCGGCGCCGCATAGGGATGCAAACGTTGCGAAGGCACGGGCAGATACGCGCGATAGCAACGCGCGCAATCGCTCATTTCCAGATCGGGGCACAGCACTTTGCGTTCATCGGCGAGGCGCGTCATGCTCGGATCGAGCAATGGCGCAAGCAGCACTTGAGCGGACAGGCGCAAATCGCCGCGATCGCGCGCTATGGCTGCAACGCACGTCGCGAGGTTGCCGCCTGCGTCATGCCCCGCCACGCCGATGCGCAAAGGGTCTGCGCGTTGCGCACGAGCATGCGCAACCGCCCACTGTGCCGCGCGATATCCGTCTTCAGGCGCGGCGGGAAATGGAAATTCAGGCGCAAGCGAATAGCCGACCGAGATGACCCAAGCGGGCGTATCTCGTGCAATGACGCTTGCAGCCACATCGGCTTCGTCCAGACTTCCACGCACGAAACCGCCGCCGTGGAAATAAAGAACGATAGGCAACACGTTGCCATCCGACGCGGGGCGGTAACTGCGCAGCGTGATCGGCTGTACGTGTCCGGCGATACGCACATCTTCGATGCACAATCTCGGACGCGCCTCCAGATCCAACAATGTTGCCATGGTTATTTTTCGTGCGCGGCCTGAAAAATAAGGCCGTCACGCATAAGTTGCGATGCTGCGAATTCTGGATGCCACGCCTTTTTTAATAAATGCCTATAATCCGGCAACACAATTCGGACGCACCGAACAATCATCGTTAATACGCACATGACTGTTCTTAGCCAGGCGCTTAATTCCGTGCGCCGCTATGCTGGTGCCCTAAGCATCGAAGGTGAGGAAACATGGATCGGCTACAAGCAATGCAGGTCTTCACACGGGTTGTCGACACCAACAGTTTTTCGCGCGCAGCGGATACGCTCAATTTGCCGCGCGCGTCGGTCACGACGATCATTCAAAACCTGGAAGCGTTTCTCAACGTGCGACTGCTTCAGCGCACGACACGCAGGCTCAATCTGACGCCTGATGGCGCGGCCTACTACGAGCGCTGCGTGCGCATCCTTGCCGACATCGAGGAAGCCGAGGGCACATTCTCGAACAACGGCAAGGGTCCGCACGGCAAATTGCGGGTAGACATGCCGGGGGCCATCGGCAGGCTCATCGTGATGCCGCAGCTTTGCGACTTTCATACACGCTATCCGGAAATCGAACTCATGCTCGGCTTCGGCGACAAGCCAGTCGACCTCATCCAGGAAGGCGTCGACTGCGTGATTCGCGTCGGAACGCTGCAGGATTCGAGTCTGGTCGCGCGACGCATTGGCGTGTTTCAGGGCGTGACGGTCGCAAGTCCCCAATATCTCGAACGTCATGGCAAGCCGCAAACGCTTGAAGACCTTCAGGACCATGTGGCCGTGAATTATTTTTCGAGCCGCACGGGGCGTGTGATGGATATGGACTTCGTCGTCAACGACGAATCCATCGAAGTGAAGATGCGCGGCATGATCGCGGTGAACGACGCCGAGGCCTATCTCAGTTGCGGTCTCAAGGGCGTGGGTCTGATTCAAGCGCCGCGCTTCATGGCGTTGCCGTACTTGCGTTCAGGCGAGCTCGTCGAAGTGCTGCCGCAATGGAGCCCTTTGCCGATGCCTATTTCCGCCGTCTATCCGCACAATCGCCATCTTTCGCCAAAGGTGCGCGTGTTCGTGGACTGGGTCGCGGAGCTGTTCGAGCGTTGCCCGTTGCTGCAAGGTCAGAAGGACGCGGAAGAGCGTTGCCTGCCCACCAGCACTGCCGCGCCCACGGTCGTGCGTCACGGTACACCGGAAGTTTCGGGTACTGAGGATGTCGTTGTTTAGCTAACTATTGGCTAGCTATTTCGCTGGCAAAGCAAAGGCGTGTCTCAGGCGACACGCCTTTTTTTCGTCCCTATCGATGCGATAGGGAAAAATGCCGGCACATGCAAGCGTCGCCAAATGTCCGGTGGCTAAGGCTCTTAGCGATTATTCGCCGAAATCGACAAATCTATTCGCGCATCCGGCATTTATCTGCCCCTAGCGTGGCGACTACATTTCGACCTGTCGCGAAGCGCATGCAATCCTCTTCTTAGCCGATTGCATCCGCGTCGCATCCGAAGCACAGGAAACGGATCGAAAGGAGTTGCACGCATGAAAAGCTATCTCATCACGGGTTTCTCACTCGCGGCTATCTCAGCCGTGGTTTCGAGCACGGCATTTGCCGACGGCGGTGAAGGCATTGGTCGCGCGGGAACGTATCAGACGCAAACGACTACGAGTGAAACGCCCAAGACGCGTGCGCAAGTGCGGGCTGAACTTGCCGCTGCCTATTCGAACGGTTCGTTGCCCGCGTTGAATCGCAATACGTATCCTGATCGCAGCATGTGGGGCGATGCGGTCGCTGCTCAAAGCGAAGCGCATGCTCGCGATGCCGCTCAAGCGGAAGCGCGCAATCGCCATATCGTGGAATATGCGAACGGTTCGGTCACGCGCTAAAGAATTGCAGAGGTCATCATGTTCGAAAATACTTCGCTTGAACAATATTCGGTTCTTGAAGAACTAGCCTCGGTGACGCCGGTGTGGCGCCCGTTTGTCGAATCTCGCTCGCAAGAGACCGAGCAGGACACGAGCGAGCACGGCGAGTAGCAAATCAATCAAACGCGTGTGCCTGCCGGGCACACGCGTTTGAGCTTCAGCCGCAAGCGCCTATTTCACCGCAAGCAGTGCAGAAGTCGCAACCGTCTTTGCGGATCACCGCATTCGCGCCACATGTCGGGCATTTGCGCCCATGCATCTGCGTGAGTGTATGCGGGTCGTTCGACAAGGCATCGTCGGACGAAAATTCCGTCACGTCCGCGTGTGCCACGGTCTCGTCTTCAGTCACTAGAGCGCGTGTATGGGTCACGTCGATATGCTTGCGGGCAAGTACGCGTGACGGCACCTGACTGCCTTCGGCATCGAGAAAACCGCGTCGATGAAGAATTTGCTGAATCGCAAAGGCAAGCGCGGCGACTTCCGAGTCATGCCAGCGTGGACTGCGGTGTCCATCTAAACGCTCGACATCGCCGAGACGTACCTGACCGCGATCCCACGATACCTTGCGCATGTCCTGCAGCGTACGCGCGGCAAAGCCTCCACGCGCCGCAAGCGACAATGAACGCATGGTCGCCGTGATCCATTGCTGCGATTCGTCGCTCTGCCCCGTCGGGATAAAGAATTCGATGGGTCGCTCGATGGTCACGTCATCGCCTGCAATACGCCCTGTCACTTCGATGAACGACACCGCAAGATAGAGCGACTTCTTTCCCGCCTGCGTCAGATACTCGACCTTCTCGATAATCGCGGGCAGCTCTCCACGCGGACGATGATCGATCGCAATACGCAAAGGATCGAGATCCAGTTCGGGATCGGGCGAGTCGCTCGGTGTCTTCTCTTCCTGTGGCGTGACTGACAACACCGCGCCCAAGGTGTCGTTAGGCCGATAGGTCGCGAGTCCCTTCAAGCCGCGTCGCCATGCTTCGAAGTAAAGGTCCTGAAACGCGTCGAACGGATAATCCGCAGGTACGTTGACGGTCTTCGATATCGATGTGTCGACGAAAGGCTGCACGGCCGTCATCATTTCCAGATGATCTTGCGCGGACATATCGAGCGCACTCACGAAGTAATCGGGTAGCGCCTTGACGTCTCCGCCCATCTCGCGATAAAGCCTGTACGCGTGGTCTTCGACAGCGAAGGTCTGGCTGGAGCCATCGGCCATGCGCTTGGTGCGCTGATAGGTCCACGAGAACGCGGGCTCGATACCATTCGATGCATTGTCCGCAAACGCGAGACTCACGGTGCCCGTGGGCGCGATGGAAAGCAGATGGCTATTGCGGATGCCATGCGCGCGAATCTCGCTCTTGAGATCATCAGGCAAGCGCGATGCGAAGGTGCCCTCTTCCAGATAACGTCCTGCATCGAAGAGCGGAAATGCGCCGCGTTCGCGTGCAAGCTCGACCGACGCGCGATACGCTTCATCGCGCATGGTGCGTGCGACGCGCATGGCAAATTCGCGTCCTTCGTTCGAGTTATAACGAAGACCAAGCATTACTAGCGTGTCGCCTAGCCCCGTGAAGCCAACGCCGATACGTCGCTTGGCAGCCGCTTCACGTGCTTGTTCTTCGAGCGGCCATAACGTGACATCGAGAACGTCATCGAGAAAGCGCACTTGCGTGCGCGTGGTACGCGTGAGACCGTCCCAATCGAAACCAGGAACGCCGCCGCGCGCTTGCGCAAAAGGGTCGCGCACGAAGCGAGTCAGATTGAGCGGGCCCAGGTTGCAGCAACCGTATGCGGGCAAGGGTTGTTCACCGCAAGGGTTCGTCGCGCGAATCGTTTCGACGGCGCGCAGATTGTTGTCGTCATTCATGCGCGACATGAAAACGACGCCTGGCTCGGCGACATCGTAGGTCGATCGCATGATCGTGTTCCATACGTCACGCGCACGCACTTCCCGATACACCCACAAGCCGTCGTCACGCTTCCGGATGTCCGCCGATGCCCGCTGCGCAGGCGAAGGCTCGGCCTTATGCACGAGTTGCCAGACGGCGTCGTCGGCAACGGCCTGCATGAATTCGTCCGTTACCGCGACGGACACGTTGAAGTTGTTCCAGCGTCCCTTCGTGTGTTTAGCCGCGATGAATTCGAGCAAATCGGGGTGCGTGCAGTCGAGTATGCCCATCTGTGCGCCACGGCGTGATCCTGCGCTCTCCACCGTGCGGCACGATGCATCGAACACATCCATATAACTGCATGGTCCGGATGCAGCTGAACCCGTGGAATGCACGCGCGCACCGCGAGGACGAATGGCGGAAAAGTTATAGCCCACACCTCCGCCGCGCCGCATCGTTTCGGCCGCTTGCAGCAGCGCAACGTAAATGCCGGGCAAACCGTTATCGTCGACGCCTTGAATGGCATCGCCCACGGGCTGAACGAAGCAGTTGATGAGCGTGGCATCGATACCCGCGCCCGCCGCGCTCATGATGCGCCCGGCGCCCAATGCACCGCGCCGGAAGTTATCGACGAACTCCGCTTCGATCTTCGCGCGTAACGCTTTGGGCTCGGCCATTGCGACACCACGCGCCACGCGCAGATAAATATCTTCGACGCGCGTCTCGTCGCCCTTGGCATATTTTTCAAGCATTACGTCGATGGAAAATTGCTGCGGAGCGACGCCTGTGCTGGGATTGTCTTCTGCCATATTTTGATCCTGTTGACTGCTTTGTCCGCTAATGCTTGGCGGGGCCATGACGCGAACCGTGGGGCGCCGCCAAACGCAATGCACGACGATAGCGCGAATTCTCCCTGGCTGCTAATGAACCGTTAAACTTCCTCGATCGATCCAGCACTTTTCCTTGAGACGATCTATCGCATGAATGCGCCGCTCTTCGGTATCTCGGGCCGCTCGGGTCAGGGCAAGACCACGCTGATCGAGGCGTTGTTGCCCTGGTTTCGGGAGCGCGGTCTTGTAGTCAATGTCATCAAGCACAGTCATCATTCAATCGAACTCGAACCTCCGGGCAAAGACAGTGCGCGCTTCAGGCGTGCAGGCGCGGGCGAAGTGGTGATTGCATCGCCTTACCGCTATGCAATCGTGCGCGAGTTGCGCGAGGGGAACGAGCCTTCGCTTACGGAACTCGCTGCGCGGCTGACACACGCGGACCTCACGATTGTCGAAGGATTTGCACGCGAAGCCATTCCGCGACTGGAGGTGGTTCGGCCATCGGTTGGCCGGGAGCCGCTTTATAAGACCGACGTCGCAATTCTTGCCATTGCAACCGACGATGCCTCGGCAGTCGACAGCGCGCTGCCTCTGCTGCGGCTAGACGATATCGACCGCATTGGCGCCTTTATCTGCGAGACACTGCGCATTGCCGTTTAATCTGCTTTGACGCCGTTGCGTGCGACGGCCAATGCTTCTCCGATTACATCGTCATCGCCAATATGATTCGCGAGAAGCAGCACGAGCTTGGCGTTGAGCATGCGGCTTTCTTCGTCGCTTAGTCCGTCGTGTGTGCCGATGAGCCGTTCATAGAACGCATCCGGATCGGCAAGATTGGCTTCGAGCTTGAGCTTCATGCTGGCTTTATCCATTGCAGGTAGCGCGTTGTACGGCGTTAAATATCGCATCGGCGTTGAACGCACGCCAGCGCGCGCATACGTGCTGGTCGGGGCGCAACAAGTAGAACGTGCCGGGGCGAGCATCGAATCGATGCGCCACGATGCCATCGACGTCTTCGATATCTTCGGACGACGCGGCCATGCCCTTCGGCGCAACCAGCAATAGACGAAACGACGTTAGCCTCTGTAAAAGAGCCCTGCGCACTTCCTCCCCGTCATCGCTGCCGCAGAAGTAGATTCCTATGAAGCCTTTGCCATGCGTTTGTTGCAAGAGCCATGCAGCGCGGCCATTTACGCGTATGGGCGCATCCACGCATGCCGTCCCTGGCGTCATCGAACATGCGAAGCTGTCATCGGGCTGATCGGGCGTATTGAGCGGCGAGTCTTGCAGCACGGTCGGCACCGAGAGTCGCCCGCTATTGACGAGGCGTCGCGCAAAAGCACAGTCCTTCGATAGCTTCAACACCGCGTCCCGAAAGAGACGCGAGGCCGTACTCTTCGGCGTGATGAAATCGGTCGATCGCGTGGAATGACGAATGTTTTCATCCGCGGCGTATTCCCGTTCGGATGCATACGTGTCGAGTAAAGCGGGCGGAGCGTCGCCATGAACGACGAGACTGAGCTTCCATGCGAGATTGTCTGCATCTTGCACACCGCTATTCGCGCCGCGCGCGCCGAAAGGTGAGACGCCGTGCGCCGCATCGCCTGCGAACAGAATTCGACCGTGCCTGAAATGCTCCATGCGCTGACATGCAAACGTATAGATGCTCACCCATTCGAGTTCGAATTCCGCGTCTTCGCCAAGCAATGCCTTGACGCGCGGAATGACACGTTCGGGTGCTTTTTCCGTGACAGGGTCAGCTTCCCAGCCGAGCTGAAAGTCGATGCGCCATACGTTGTCCGGCTGGCGATGCAGCAGCACAGACTGGTTGCGATGAAACGGTGGATCGAACCAGAACCAGCGTTCCGCCGGAAACGGCGCTTTCATCTTGACGTCCGCAATGAGAAAGCGGTCCTTGAATACCCGGCCGTGACTATCGAGATCGAGAGCCTGACGAATGAAGCTGCGTGAGCCGTCGGCCGCTACGACATAGCGTGTACGTAAGGCGTATCGTCCATCGGGCGTATCCACTTGCAGTTCGACATGATCTCGATGCTGCGTTACACCGACTACACGGCTCTTCCAGCGCATATGCAAGTTATCGAGTTGTGCCGCGCGTTCGACGAGATAGCGCTCGACGTAATATTGCTGGAGATTGATGAACGCGGGATGCGCATGGCCTGCTTCGGGCAGCAAGTCGAATGCATAAATCAGATCGTCATGCAGGAACACCTTCCCGACATTCCAGCGCACACCTTTTTCGATCATCTCGTCGACGCAGCCGAGACGTTCGAAGATTTCAAGTGTGCGCTTCGCAAAACAGATGGCGCGCGAACCGGCCGATACGGTGTCGTCGCTATCGACGAGCACGGTATAAACGCCGTGTTGCGCGAGATCGATTGCAGTGGCAAGACCGACCGGTCCCGCGCCGGTCACGACCACCGGATAGACCGGGGACTCGGCGGTGTCGTGTTCCGGTGCTCGCTTGTAAGCAAAGCGGACCATGTCGTTTTTGGGTTGTCTCCTGCTACCGCCTCTTTGGGCAGGCCTTGAATCGCCGTTAGGGCATTGTACAAACGGACTTTTCTGTGTGGCTACGTTTTTTCCTGTATTTCCCTTAAGCACAAAAAAACGTCCGTTCTAATAAGCGGACGTTTTTATTGCGTCTTTAATTGCTTTCTTTAGCAAGCCGCTAAGACCGCCATAAAGCCTTCTTCAGTGAAGGGCTTGAGGTAGTAGCCGTCGAATTGTTCCTGCTCGCTGTCACGGTGCCGGTCGTCACCCGTTACCGCGACGACGCAAGCAAGCTGGCTCGGCCCGGCAGCACGCAACCGTCTGCAAAGATCGCGACCATCGAAATCCGGCAGACCTATGTCGATAAATATCGTGTCGTAGCGATTTTCCGACGCGAGTTCAAGCGCCCGGTGTCCATCGTATGCGACATCTGCGATATGCCCGGAGGCGCGGGCAAGCGCGCTGAAAGCGTCGCAAAGACCAACGTCATCTTCAACGAAAAGCACGCGCATGATGGATTTTTCCCGAAGCGTAAATAGCACAAGCGTCGAAGATCGAGCGCAATAACAAATAGCGCAATAAGCGGGCCTGAGGTTCGAGGTTGATGCTTTTAATCGAGCGGGTTGTCGCTCCAGGCGCTGCGTTCTTGCCAGGTATCGATATCCGCGTTAAGCGCTGCAAGCTTGGCCCGCACGGCTTGGAGCCCAATATTGCCAAGCACGAGATGCGCGGGCGGATTTTTAGCTTCCACGGCTTCGATGATGACCTGCACCGCGCGCACCGGATCACCCGCTTGTCTGCCGCTAAGCTCGGCAATCCCCGCGCGACGGCGACCGGCAACGGAATCGTAATCGTCGATCGAACGCTGGGTCTGCTTAAGCGAGCGGCCCGCCCAATCCGTGCGGAAAGGTCCCGGTTCGACGGCCGTGACCTTGATGCCAAGGCCCTCGGTCTCGCGCGCGAGCGCTTCGCCGAGGCCTTCGAGCGCAAACTTGGTCGCAGCGTAATACCCGCTGCCCGGATTACCAACTAGGCCGCCCACGGATGTGATGTTGACCACGTGCCCCGCGCGACGCTCCCGCATGCCTGGCAGTACCGCGCGAATCATTGCAGCCGCGCCGAAGAAATTGGTTTCGAACATCGCGCGCACCTCGTCGTCCTCGCCTTCCTCGACTGCGGCCAAATAGCCGAAGCCGGCATTATTGACCAATACGTCGATCTGACCGAACGCATCGTGCGCCGCTTTTACCGAAGCGGTGATGTCGTCCGGGCGCGTGACGTCGAGCCGAACCGCAATGGCTCTATCGCCTGCAGGCTCGACGATGTCGGCGACGCGGGCGGGATCGCGAGCGGCGACGACAGCACGCCAGCCGCGCGCAAGCACAGCGGATGCGAGTTCACGGCCAAAGCCGGTGGAACAGCCGGTGATGAACCAGACAGGCGTGTCTTGCTTCGATGCTGACATTGCGGGTCTCCGTGGTTAGCGTTGCGCTAATCATTTTGACCGCAAAGGCCGACGCTTGCTTAACGCAGACGCGGCATGCGTAACGCGCGATGTTCGCGCGGCTCGAACAAAACAGTCGTCTCCAATTTTGCGGCCATGCGCTTCCAGCCGCAAAGGTCTTGCTCCAATGCCGCGAGGGTAACGGGGCAGTAAGTTCGTTCGGGGGTGGCGTTGCCGCCAAGAACTGCGTAGTCGCGCATCGGTTGTAGGGTTGCTTCTCGCTCGGCGATTTGCCTTGCAATCTTCGCCCGCAGGCGGATAAGGGAATCGTCCATGGCGCTTTCGGTTTGCTCGTTTGCTAAGTTGCTTTTCATTTCTTAGCCGTTTCACAGCAAACCGCGCGCCTGACTTTCATTTGGCTCACAGACGCTTAGGCTCCAGCCGCTCGATCAACTGGCGATGCCGTGGATAACGCGCCCCGAGCGCGCCGGGCGCGGCCAATTCGAACTCGCTGAACTCGAACCCTGGCGCCACCGTGCAGCCGACGAGCGCGGCACCGCCTGGTTCATGGCATTCGGCGGCAAACCAGTCACCCGCGTTGACGACCGCCTGAAACGCCGCCTGCGGATCTTCAAGCGCATTGCCGAGTCGATGCGTCGCCAGTTCTCCGTTCGAATGGAGCACATGGACATCGATCGAGTCACCCGCATAGAAATGCCAGACTTCATCCGACCGAATACGGTGCCAGGCGGAGTAAGCGCCATCGCAAAGGAGGAAATAGATGGCTGTCGATGCCGAACGGAGATCGTCCTCGCCCTTGCGCGTGACTCCTGAATTCGCGCGATAGGTCTCACGAAAGTAGCCGCCCTCGGGATGCGTTCGAGCTTGAGGCGATCGATCAACTCGCGACTGTCTATGCGGGGTATCTGCATGCGTTCTCCTTTGCCAGATGGTTGGCGCATCGCGTATTCTGCATCGGATCGGTTTGCATGCAGAACGCAAGATGCCAACGTCTCTCATCGAAGGAAGACCATGACGCTAGCCGCGACCACGAAAAACGCTCTTGCTCCAATCGGCACGCTTCGCGCGGCGCTCAACCTTGGAAACCCCGTGCTCGTGCATCGCGATTCGGCGAGCAGCGAACCCAGCGGCGTCTCCGTGGATATTGCCCGCGAACTGGCCGCGCGGCTCGGCGTCGAGATTGCATTCAATTCCTTTCCCAACGCCGCGCAATCGGTGGAGACGGTGACGGCGGAACAGGCCGATGTCGGCTTCTTCGCGATCGATCCGCTGCGTGGCGCGGGCATCGCGTTCACTGCACCGTATGTGCTGATCGAAGGGTGTTATCTGGTGCGCAACGACTCGCCGCTTTCAAGCATCGAGGATGTGGATCGCGAGGGCAATCGCATCATGGTGGGCAAAGGGAGCGCATACGATCTCTTCCTGACGCGCGAGTTGCAGCATGCTCAACTCGTGCGCACTGGACTGTCGGAGGCGGTGGTCGACACTTTTCTGCGCGACGGGATCGAGGTCGCCGCGGGCGTGAAGCAGCAACTCGAGGCCGACGCCGCTCGCACGCCCGGGGTGCGGTTGCTCGACGGGCGCTTCATGGTGATCAGGCAGGCAATGGGCTTGCCGAAGACTCGCGGCGATGCGGCCACGCAGTATCTTCGCGACTTCATCGAGGACATCAAACGGTCGGGCTTTATTCGGGATGCGTTCGCGCGACACGGCATTACCGGCGTCTCGCTTGCGCCGCCGGAGCAGCTTTGATGCAGGGCGAGCGTATCCAAGTGACGGTATCCGTGACCGACTGGATCGACGCATCGTTCGAGGCCGATGTGGCAGGCGGTCTCGCCGCGTTCAATACCGGTCAACTCGGACCAAGCGATCATCGCGACTTGGCCGTTTCGCTTTATCAAGGCGACGACTTTGTAGGCGGCCTCGCGGGCTATACCGCGTGGGAATGGCTTTTCGTCAAATGGCTCTGGGTTCGCGAAGATGCGCGCGGTCGCGGACTTGGCGCTCGCGCGCTCGACGCCGCCGAAGTCGAGGCACGCAAGCGCGGCTGCCGCGCCGCGTGGCTCGATACGCTCAATCCCGCAGCCCGCGATCTTTATGTTCGCCACGGTTTCGAAGTCTTCGGCGAGCTCGCGGATTTCCATGCAGGACGTGCGCGGTACTTCTTGCAAAAGCGGTTCTGAATACAGGCATTTGGCATTCAAAATGCGGCATGCCGGCATTTTGCATCAAGCATTCAATCCGAGCCGATGCACCGCGCGCTTCGTGATTTCCCTGCGCTTTGCGAGCGAAGCCGCCGAGCGCTCCCGCACGTCCGCCACTACAGCGGCAGGCGCGTGATTCGGATCCCCGGCATCGAACGGCGGCGCGGGCGCGTACTCCATTTGCAGTTGAATGGCCTGCGCCTCGTGCTCGCCGACGAGTTCAGCCGCGAGCGTCAGCGCGAAGTCGATGCCCGCCGTGATTCCACCGCCCGTGAACAAGGCGCCGTCGCGCACCACGCGGGCGTGCACGGGCGTCGCATCGAATTCGCCCAGCAGTTCGTGAAAAGCCCAATGCGTCGTCGCACGCTTGCCGCGCAGCAAACCGGCCGCGCCGAGAACGAGTGAACCGGTGCATACCGAAGTGATGAAGCGAGCGCCCTTCGCCTGCTGGCGGATGAACGCAAGCGTTTCCTCGTCTTCCATCAGAGCGCCGACGCCTTCGCCTCCGGGAACACAGAGCACGTCGAGCGTGGGGCATTCCGCGAACGATGTGTCGGGTGCGAGTTGCATCCCTGTACTGGAAGGAACAGGCGCAAGCGTTTTGCATACAAGATGCACTTTAGCGTCCGACAGATGCGTAAAGACTTCGTACGGACCGGTGAGGTCGAGTTGTTGAACGCGCGGGAAAAGCAGCAAGCCGATTTGAAGGGTCATCGCTTTCTCTCTCGTGGCAGGTTGAAGAATGAAGGTGGACGAATGCATCCTACGCCGCTACGCTATGGCGAGATGGTCGATCGCCCCACCTTTTACGCCAAGCGCCCTAGCTATCATGTCATCGCCGAAGCCACGCATCATCGACATACTCGCCTTTCCCGACGTTCAGTTGCTCGATGTCGCCGGTCCCTTGCAGGTGTTCGCGTCCGCGAACGAACTGGCGCGCGAGGCCGGCATGCCACGCCCTTATCGCGCGAGAGTCGTCGCGCCGGGCGGCACGGTGACAGCCTCGGCGGGACTTGGGCTGATCGGCGAAGCGCTGCCCGATGCGCGCGAGCCGTGCGACACGCTCGTCATCGCGGGCGGCTGGGGCGTGCATGAAGCGCTGCGCGACCGCACGCTGGTCGACTGGGTGCGCGCGCGGTCCGCTCATGCACGCCGCACGGCATCGGTGCGTACCGGCGCCTTTCTGCTTGCGGCGACCGGCCTGCTGGACGAACGCCGCGCCGTCACGCACTGGACGCGCTGCGCCGAACTGGCGAGCCGCTTTCCGGCGGTGCGGGTCGAATCCGATCCCATCTTCATCCGCGACGGCGATCTCTGGACTTCCGCAGGCGTGACAGCGGGAATCGACCTGGCGCTTGCGCTCGTCGAAGATGATCTCGGACGCGCGCTCGCGCTCGATGTCGCGCGTCATCTCGTCGTGTTTCTGAAGCGCCCCGGCGGGCAGGCTCAGTTCAGCGCCGCGCTTTCGCTGCAGAAGGACTCGGGCGAACGCTTCGGCGAATTGCATGCATGGATCGCGGAGAATCTTGCATGCAATCTATCCATCGGAACGCTGGCGGCGCGCGTCGGCATGAGCGAGCGCAGCTTCGTGCGTCATTACCGGGCGCAGACCGGCGCAACGCCTGCTCGCGCAATCGAACAAATGCGGCTGGAAGCCGCGCGCCGTATGCTGGGCGACACGGACCTGCCAGTCAAGCGCATTGCGGCACGCTGCGGCTTCGGTTCGGAAGAAACCATGCGACGCGGCTTCGTGCGCGCACTCGGGGTTGCGCCTCAGACTTACCGCGAGCGCTTCGCCCGCGCGGCGGTATCGGCATAAAGTGCATGCAAAAGCCAATCCTGCCGCTTTTTTTGTCATCCATGCTCAAGGCTGTATGCTCGCTGCCGATACCAGAGTAAGAGCGATTGCATGAGGCGCTTCGGGCAACCGTGCGCGAGCCGCTTTGCTTAACCAACCGTCCGACGAGGCGGCCTGAGGGCCTGGAGCGCCGATGAGTGTGTTTTCCGCGTATAACGCGCCACTGCAGGCGGCTCAGGCCGCACAGGAAGACGTGACCGACGCTGGCGCGGACGATGCCGCGTTGGCGAACATCGCACCGTCCATCGACGCCTTGCTGCGGGACACTGCCGCGTCCGCTTGCCCCAACACATGGGCTTGGTATCGCGCGGGCGAGCAATTGCATCTTGAACGCCAGGGCAATGAATTTTGCATACCAGCGTGGCCAAGCGACATCGCTGAGGACCGCCTCGCGAAAGCCTGCGCCGCGCACGGCTGGCATGCATGGCCGACCGGCCGCGGCGAAAGCGTGCTCGGCTGGCTGCTCGCGCCGGTGGCATACAGCGACAATGCACATCTCGCTGAACTCGCGCGCGCACTTGGTGAACGCGTGCAGGCCGATGTCCTCGCGCGGGCGCAACTCACGCAACGCGTGTTGTATGAGATCGCGTATCTCGCCAGTTCGGTGCCCGAGCGCGCGGACTTTCTGCGTTGCGTGCACGAGCGTCTCGGCACGCTCATCGACGCCGAGAACTTCTACCTCGCGCTCTACGACCGCAAGACCGGCAAGATCACCTATCCGTATTACGTCGATGTGATCGACACGGACGTGGTCGCCGCCGAGAACTACGACATTCTCGATCCCAAGCGTCTTTCGATGACAGGGCAAGTGCTCACGAGCGAGCAGCCGCTCTTCGTGACCGCAGCCGACATCTGCGCCGCCGAACGCGCGGAGCGTTTCTATTGCATCGGCGATCGCCCCGAGTTCTGGATGGGCGCGCCGCTCAAGAATGCGTCCGACGAAGTCTTCGGCATGCTGGCCATGCAGGTCTATGACGTCTCGCGCATGTACACCACCGAGGACCGCGCGCTGTTTTTAGTCGTGGCGCGTCACGTCGCGATGGCGCTCGACCGTATCCTGCATCGCGCGGATCTGGAAGAACAGGTCGCCCGCCGCACCTCCGAGTTGTCGAAGCTCAACGCTGCTTTGCGACATGGCATTGCCGAGCGCGAGCGTTCCGAACATCTGCAAGCAGCGCTCTATCAAATCGCGGAATTGTCGAGCCGGCCCGGCGACATGATGGAGTTCTTTCGCAGTCTGCATGGCATCGTCGGCGAGCTGCTCTATGCGCGCAATTTCTATGTGGCGCTCTTCGAAACCGAAACATGCGAAGTCTCGTTTCCCTATTACGTCGATGAGATCGTGCAGGAGCGGCCCGAGCCGCGTCGCGGCCAGCGTGGGCTCACCGAGTATGTGATTCGCGAACGCCGCGCGCGTCTCATCGATCATCAGGAAGCGCTGCGTCTCATCGCGGAGGGGGCGTTCGAAACCGATCACGACGACGTGCGCCTGCGCTCGTGGCTCGGCATTCCGCTATTCGATGGCGATGTCGTGCGCGGCGTGCTCGCGGTGCAAAGTTACTCGCCGCTCGTGCGCTATTCGCAGCGCGATCAGGAGTTGCTGACCTTCGTATCGCGCCATATCGATACCGCCCTCTCGCGCCGCCGCGATGCCGAAGCATTGCATGCAGCCAACCTCGAGCTCGAAGCCCGTGTGCAGGCCCGTACGCGTGAACTCGACGATGTCAACGCGCGTCTGCTGTACGAGAATTCGCACGATGCATTGACCGGCCTGCCCAACCGCAGTCATCTGATGCATCGGCTGCGTGGTGCATGGCACGACTACCAGACACGCGGCGATGAGCTCTCGGTGATGTTCATCGACCTCGATCGCTTCAAGGTGGTGAACGACAGCCTGGGTCATCATTTCGGAGACATGTTGCTGGTGCAGGCCGCCGCGCGCCTGCGCGATTGTCTGCGCTCCACCGATCTGCTCGCTCGCTTGGGCGGCGACGAATTCGCAGTGCTGTCGCCCAAGGCGCCGGTACGCGACGCGGTGGCGATTGCCAAGCGCATCCTCGCGGCTTTCGATCTGCCGTTTCATATCGAAGAACATGTGGTGTTTTCTTCGTGCAGCATTGGCATCGTGAGCGCGGACACGCAGTTTCATACCGAGCCCGCCGATCTTTTGCGCGATGCCGATACCGCGATGTATCGCGTCAAGAACGCGGGCCGCGACAGCTTCGTCGTGTTCAATCAGGAGCTTCGCCGACAGGTCTCCGATCAGGTCGAACGCGAGGGCGCATTGCGTAACGCGATCAAGCGCGACGACGAGTTGCTGCCGTATTTTCAGCCTATCGTCGATGTAGGGAGTGGCCAAGTGGTCGCGCTCGAAGCGTTGATTCGCTGGCGCCAACCCGATGGACGTATCGTGGCACCCGGCGAATTTCTGCCTGCAGTGGAAGGGCTGCGTCTCATCGGTCGGCTCGACTTATACATGCTGGAACGCGTCGCCGCGATACTTTCCAATGCCAGCTTTGCGCACTGGCCGCCCGTGCATGTCAATTGTTCGAGCTATAGCATGACGCGCCCCGAGTTCGCCGACGATGTCCTTGCGCTGCTCAGGCGTTATCGCGTGTCGCCATCGCGTGTATGTCTCGAACTGACGGAAGGCGCGCTCGTAGCCGAGCCGGATCTTGCGCGCCGCACCATGCAAAGACTCGCGGATAACGGCATGTCCGTCGTACTGGATGACTTCGGCGCGGGCTTTTCGTCCCTGAGCTATGTGCATCAGTATCAGTTCAGCGGCCTCAAGATCGACAAGTCGTTTATTCTCGAACTGACCGAAAGCCCTCGCAGTCGCGCGATCGTGCGAGCTATCGTGCGAATGGCCGAGTCGCTCGATCTCACGCTTGTCGCCGAAGGCGTCGAGGACGCGGCCACGCTTGCAGTGCTACGCGACATGGGTGCAGCGCAGGCGCAAGGCTACTTCTTCGACAAGCCTTTGCCACTAGAGTCGCTGACGCGCAGCGCGCTTGCGCCACGCACTACTTCAAGCGCCATTCTCTGATTCTTGAGCATTGGATCAGGGCATGCCGCCAAGCGAGGGCGAGATGATGCTGCCCGGTTCACCTTCCGGCACGCCGGTGTCGGTCGTCACAGCGCGCATCGATACAGGCGCATGATTAGTGGTGCACGTCTGCAACGAGTCGTTGCCAAGGCACTGCAGGAACGCGTCAGCGCGATCCTTCGTGTCGAACATGTACAACGTGTCTTCGACTTTCACTTCGAGATCGGAAATACGGTCCGCTTCGATTGACATGCTCGCTCCTTCGAGTGGATAGACATATCAATCGGCTAGCATCAAGTGCGCCTGGTGCACGCTGGCCTTAGGTACAACGGTTGCTAGCTTACCGGCCTGGTTCATCGAATGACAAGGCGACTTAAGGAAACCGTAATGACATCCGCGCGAGCGAATAACGACCTGCATGAAGAGCCGCGTACACCCGGCGGCAATCGTCTGAACGAAATCGAGCCGTCCGAGGCAGACAGGGTAATCCCTCGGCCCGGAGAAGCGCTAGAACAGAATCCCGTCACGGACCCTGGACAAAGTAGGTACATCCCCTGACGATTCAGGAAACCGGCCAAGACCGCTATAAATAAATTAAATGATCTTGCGGGCAATTTCCAATGATGCAGCCGCCTAAGACGCGTTAGGATTAAAACGCGTCGAATTGTGGGCGCGGATTCGCACGGCGCTAAATCAAGCTTAGAACCGCGCATCGGTCTTGCAACCGCTTGGCCGCTCTAGCAAAAGGAGGCTTTATGAAATGGGAAACCCCAAGCTTTACCGATATGCGCTTTGGCTTTGAAATCACGATGTACATCGCCACGCGTTAATCGCCAAGCAGAAAACGGCCGCACAAAGCGGCCGCTTTCTTTTCAAGGCTTGAGCGACTCGTGCTACGTTGCACCGTCACCTTCGCTTTTTTGTGGACCAAGTCCACCCTTTCCTGCCGGTTCAGGTCGGCTGCCTGAACCCAAAGGCACTTCCGCCGTTTGATGCGAATCTTCGTCAAGCCGCCTGTTTTCAGGCTCGATCTCTCCCGCATTAGGCTGACGCACTCCTTGCTTTGGATCGCCTCCTGTCGCTGAACCGGGACCCGGCAGATTGCCGATAGAACCGCCACCGCTTGCTCCGCTGCCAGCATCGCCAAGCGGCTTATCCGTGCTCTTATGTTCGCTGTCGTTAATCGTCATTGCTTGCTCCCGTTAAAGGCTGTCGGTGCCAACAACACGAGCAACGCGCATTCCACTTCGAACCTCAGCTCGCGACAGTCGATCCGATCACGTCATTAGCCACCGCGTCGACCGCCTGCTTGACGATGCCGACTATCTCATCCACTTCGGCACGCGTTGTGACGAGCGGTGGCGCAAAGCCGAGAATATCGCCGTGCGGCATGGCTCGCGCAATCACACCGCGCTCCAGAGCCGCTGCCGATACCTTCGGCCCGACCTTGAGCGCCGCATCGAAAGGTTTGCGCGCGTCTTTATCGGCCATGAATTCGAGCGCGGCAAGCATACCCGCGCCACGTACTTCGCCTACTAACGGATGCGAATCGAATGCCGCGTGAAGCTGCGCATGCAGATAAGCACCCGTTTCCGCCGCATTCTGCGTGAGGTTTTCACGTTCGAGAATGTCGAGGTTGGCCAGTGCAGCAGCCGCGCAAATGGGATGACCCGAATAGGTCCAACCGTGTCCCATCGGACCATGCTCTCGTGAGCCCTTGTCGATCACATCCCATACACGTTCGCCCACGATCACGCCCGACAGCGGCGCATAAGCGCTCGTGAGGCCCTTAGCCACGGTGATGAGATCCGGCTTGATGCCGTAATGCTGCGCGCCCATCTTCGAGCCGAGACGTCCGAAGCCGCACACGACTTCATCGGAGATCAAGAGGATGTCGTGCTTCCTGAGCACTTGCTGGATAGCATCCCAGTAACCTTCCGGCGGCGCGATGATGCCGCCCGTGCCCATGACCGGTTCGGCGATGAACGCAGCGATGGTATCCGCGCCTTCCTTCGCGATCAGCTTCTCGAGTTCTTCCACGCAGTATGCGGTGAACTGCGCTTCACTCATACCAGCCGGTGCCTTTCGATACCAATGCGGACAAACCGTATGCTTCACACGATCGATCGGCAAGTCGAAGTGCTGATGAAAGCTCGGCAAGCCAGTGAGGCTGCCCGTGACGATGCCCGAGCCATGATAGCCCCGTTCGCGCGAGATGATCTTCTTCTTGTTCGGGCGACCCAGTACGTTGTTGTAATACCAGACGATCTTGACCTGCGTTTCGTTGGCATCGGACCCGGACATGCCGTAGTACACCTTCTTCATGCCTTCCGGTGACCACGCGACGATGCGCGACGACAACTCGATGATCGCATCGGTCGAGTGACCGACATAAGTGTGATAGTAAGCGAGCTTCTTTGCCTGCTCATAGATGGCTTCGGCCACTTCGGTTCGACCGTAGCCGATGTTCACGCAATACAGTCCCGCGAATGCATCGATATAAGTCCGGCCCTGATGATCTTCGATACGAATGCCCTTGGCGCCCGTCACGATCTTGCCCGGCAACGCGCCGCTTGCATGATCGTGCGCGTGCGTGGACGGATGCATGAAATGCGCGCGATCTTCCGCGAACAAGTGTTCAAGCGATTGCTGTTGCTGGCTCATGTGCTTCTCCTTGGAGCGCTATGCGTGTTCTTAACGTGGGTTGAATCAGGCTGCGCTCGAAAGCGGCAGACCCAGATTCCCTAAGCAAAAATACTTCGTTTCGACGAACGGTTCGAAGCCCTCCGCGCCACCTTCGCGGCCGAGACCCGATGCCTTCATGCCGCCAAAGGGAATGGGCGCGCCCGTGAACTTGACGCCGTTCACCGAGACCATTGCGAAGTCAAGCCGTCGCACCAATTGAAAGATCGTGTCGATGCGCGTGGCGCAGATATAGGCGGCAAGGCCGTATTCCGTATCGTTGGCACGTGTCACGGCTTCGTCGAGCGTATCGAACGGAGAGATCGCGGAGATGGGCGCGAAGTTCTCTTCATCGTAGATACGCATGCCAGCTCTAGCATCCGCGACAACGGTCGGCTCATAGAACCATCCACCGAGCTCATGCGCGTTGCCGCCGACAGTGATGCGCGCGCCTTGCGCCTTTGCGTCTTCGATACGCGCAACGGTCGCATCGAAAGCGGCCTGATTCATGAGCGGACCGACATCGACATTCGCTTCGAACGCGCTGCCTACCTTCAGTGCCTTGACCGCTTCGGTATAACGTTGCACGAACGCTTCGTACAAGGGTCGCGCCACGAAGATGCGATTCGCGGCGCAACAATCCTGACCCGATGTCTGAAACTTTGCCCCAATCGCAACGCGCACCGAATGTTCGAGATCTGCGTCCTCGGTCACGATGAACGGCGCATTGCCGCCAAGCTCGAGTGCAAGCTTCTTGATGCCTGCCTGCGCCACGGCCTTTGCCACGAGACCTCCAACGCGCGTCGAACCGGTGAAGCTCACCGCACGCACGCGAGTGTCGCTCACGAGCGCTTCCATGGTCATCTGCGGCTCGCCGATCACGACGTTGAACACGCCTGCGGGAAAGCCCGCCTCTTCCGCGAGTTGTGCAAGCGCCATCGCTGAAAAAGGCGTTTCATGCGCAGGCTTGATGACAACCGTGCAGCCCGACGCGATAGCGGCCGCGGCTTTGCGCGTGATCATCGCCACGGGAAAATTCCATGGCGTGATGAGCGCCGCAACGCCGACTGGCTCCATGACCGTGCCGAGATGCGCGCCATCGATATGCGTTGGAATGGTGCGTCCTGCAAGGCGTTTTGCTTCGTCGGCGAACCATTCGATAAAGCTCGCGGCATATGCGATCTCGCCCTTCGCTTCGGCGAGCGGCTTGCCTTGCTCCAGCGACAAAATGCCGGCGAGGTCAGACTGATGACGCAAGATCAGTTCATGCCAGCGCATGAGAAACGCGCTGCGCTTTTGCTGGGGTGTCCAGCGCCAAGCTTGAAACGCGCGGTCGGCGGCTCCGACGGCGCTGACGACCTGTTCGCGTTCGAGCATCGGCACATGCCCGATGACGTGCTGGTCGGCGGGATTGACCACCGGGATCGACGCGGCATTGTTGCTATGTACCCAACGGCCATCCACATAGCACAGCGACTTGAAGAGAACCGGATGTCCTAACAGCATGATGTTCGCTCCTATCGGTTGATTCGCTCTTGACTCGGATTCGATGAAGTCACTTTAAGCTCATGCCGCCGCGGAATTTTTCGTTATCGCTTGCCACGCCTGATGTTTTTTCTGTTTCGATGTTCGCGACTCAAACTTGCGCCCACTCGGGCGGACCACCGCAATCGTCCTTGATGACCTTGGTCACGATATACGTGAAGTACTTTTCGATGCCGAGTTCCTCGACCAGCATCGAGTCGATGAAGCGCTGGTAGTGGTCTATGTCCCGCGCGACTACATGCAGCACGTAATCGACACCACCACCTGTCGCCACGCACTGCACGATCTCGGACGCTTGTTGCACGCGGTCTTCGAAGCGTCTCATGTCTGACGCGGTATGCCGCGAGAGCGTAACCTCCACGACGATACGGCTTCCCTTGAACGCCGACGTCCAGTCGATATTCGCCCGATATCCCTTGACTATCCCGCTTTCTTCGAGCCGCTTCACGCGCTCCCATGCAGGTGAGATCGACAGGTTCACCTTCTCCGCCAGACGCGACTTCGTAATGCGTCCGTCGCCCGCGAGGATGCGCAAGATAGCCAGATCGTATCGGTCGAGTTTGGTCAAGTCAGATCGTCACCGGTATGTTGCGTTCGATGATGTCGGCCACGACAGCCACCGTGTCACCTGTCTGTACGAGGCCAGGAAAGTGCCTTGCCGCAAGCAGTCCCGCACGCTTTGCGCGATATTCGACCGGCGTCGCGCCAGAGCGCGTGATGTCATGAACACGCGCAAGCACGTCGCCCTCGGCCACCATGTCGCCAAGATCGCGGCACATCTCCAGCAAGCCCGCGTGTTCGCTCGTCGTATAGCACGCGCCATCGGGCATATCGAGCAGCGTGGTCGTGCGCGCTTCGCCAATCACGCTTTCTTTGTCGATGATGCCCGCATGGGCGAGGAAGCCATACACGCCGCGCTCCGCGATGGCGACGCTAGCAGCAGTGGATGAACCGCCGCCACCAAGTTCGGTCGAAACGAACACCTTGCCGGCCTCTTCGGCTGCGCTGTCGTATAAACCGACGCTGTCGAGTTCGAGCATGCGCATTGAATAAGGTGCGCCGAACGCGCGCATGGCGGCTTCGCAGCGAGCCTGTTGCCGTGCATCCGCCAACACGTGAGTCGCCGCGAACGGAAGAAAATCGAGCGTACGCCCGCCTGCATGAATGTCGAGAACGTAGTCCGCCAAGGGCAGCAAATGACGCTGAAAGTAATCGGCTATCTTCTGCGTCACCGTGCCATCGGGATGGCCCGGAAAGCTGCGATTGAGATTACCCGCGTCGATGGGCGACGTGCGCGTACCCGCGCGAAACGCCGGGTAGTTCATGAACGGCACTACGATCACGCGGCCATTGATATCGCCGGCCTTCAACGTCGATGCGAGCTTCGACAACGCGATCGGCCCTTCATACTCGTCACCGTGATTGCCGCCCGTGAGCAACACGGTCGGTCCGTCGCCGCGCTTGATGACCGTGACCGGAATCATTACCGCACCCCACGCCGAATCGTTGCGCGAATACGGCAGCTTCAGGAAGCCGTGTTGTTCGCCGTCGGCTTCGAAGTCGACGGTCGGACTGATCGGTGACGCGCGCATCGTACTACTCCTTCACGAACAATTTGCGAGGCGTATTGCAGAAAGTCTCGACGCCGGTATCGGTAATCAGGATGCTTTCCGTGATCTCGAGACCCCAGTCATCGAGCCATAGTCCCGGCATGAAATGAAACGTCATGCCGGGTTCGAGGACCGTCTTGTCCCCCGGCCGCAAGCTCATGGTGCGCTCGCCCCAGTCGGGCGGATAACTCGCACCGATGGGATAACCGCAGCGGCTATCCTTCTCGATACCCGACTTGCGCAGCACCGCGAAGAACGCATTGGCGATGTCCTCGGTCTTGTTGCCCGGCTTCGCAGCGGCGAGTCCTGCTTCAATGCCTTCGACTACCGCCTTCTCGGCATTGATGAAATGCTGCGGCGGTTTGCCGAGATAAACCGTGCGCGATTGCGGACAGTGATAGCGCTTGAAACATCCGGCGATTTCGAAAAACGTCCCGGCATTCGCAGTGAACGCGGAGTCGTCCCATGTGAGATGCGGCGCCGCTGCATCCGAGCCAGTAGGCAAGAGCGGCACGATAGCCGGATAGTCGCCGCCATAGCCTTCGACGCCCGTGATGCCAGCGTCATAGATTTGCGCGACGAGGTCGCACTTCCTCATGCCAGGCTCGACCTTGTCGAGAATGCGCGCGTGCATCTTCTCGACAATGCGCGCCGCCACACGCATGTATTCGATCTCGCGCGGCGATTTCACCGCACGCTGCCAGTTGACGAGCGCGGTCGCGTCCTTGAACTTCGCGTTGGGCAAGTGCTGAACGAGCGACGCATACGCCTTCGCACTGAAGTAGTAATTGTCCATCTCCACACCGATATGCTTCTTGTCCCATCCGCGCGCGACGATGACTTCAATCGAGAGAAAGTCCATCGGATGACGAACCTGAGACTGCACGTAGTGATCCGGATATCCGACGATATTCTCGTGCGCCATGAACACCGTGCGCTTCGCGCCGTTCGCGTCTTGCCCGCGACCGAACCATACCGGCTCGCCATCCATGGCAAGCAGCACGCATTGATGCACATAGAATGACCAGCCGTCGTAACCGGTGAGCCATGCCATGTTGGTCGGGTCCGTCACGATCATCAGGTCGATACCTGCTTTCTCCATTGCGCGTCGCGTCTTCGCCATGCGCGCGTCGTACTCGCCGCGATCGAACGGCAAGCGCACGACCGGCGCTTCGCCTCGCTTCTCTTGCTTGATTTCGGACATCGTCCCCTCTGTCAAAGCGTCACGTCGTTGTGAAAGATGCTTCCTGCAAGCGTCGCGCGTGCTCTTGCAAGCGCAAGTGCTGCAATGGCCGTGTCCTGCGCGCCGGTGCCGGTGAGATCGCATACGGTGATGTCGTCATCGCTCATGCGGCCTTGCACTTGCTGCGCGATGATCTGTCCCAATTCGGCGAACGATGCATCGGCGGCGATAACCCCTGCGCTTATCGCGTGATGCAGTTCGCCAAGCACGCGCGTTTGCTGCAAGCGGTCGCACACGTAGCGCGCCGCCTTGAACACGTCTGGCGCAATCTCGTTCTTGTGCTCGGCATCCGAACCCATCGCGGTGACATGCAAGCCCGCATGAAGATCGCGGGCGTGAATCAAGGGCTCGCGGCTGGGTGTCGTGGTGATGGCGATATCCGCATGCCTGAGCGCGTGGCTCACGCTATCGGCGACAGCGCATTCAAGGCCCGCCGCTTCACAATCGCGCGCGTAGTGCAACGCGCGCTCGCCTTCGCGTGCCCACACGGTCACGTGATCGATGTCGCGTACCAGTCGCAACGCTTTGAGTTGAAGGCGCGCCTGTTCGCCCGCACCGATGATCGCCACGCGTTTGGCGTCATGTCTTGCGAGCCAGCGTGCGGCGACAGCACCCGCTGCCGCCGTGCGTACCGCCGTGAGATAGCCGTTGTCGAGCAGCACGGCTTGCGTCAGTCCCGTGCGCGCCGAAAGCACGAGCATGAGACCGTTCAAGCTCGGCAAACCCAGAGAGGGATTGTTGAAGAAGCCAGGACTGACCTTGATCGCAAAACTCAGAAGACCCGGCAAATAAGCGGTTTTTACGTCGACTTCGCCAGCGTGTTCGGGAATGTCGAGGCGAAGAATCGGCGGCATCGCCACCGCTTCTGTCGCAAGCGAACGGAAGGCAGCTTCAATTTGTGCGATCGCATCGAGGTCGAGCGGCACGAGTTCGCGCAGCTCCGCTTCGCCTAGCAAGATGGCGGAACGATCGATTGAAGACGTCATCAAAGCGCTCCAATCAGGCGGCGGTGCGTATCGATATCGATGTTGCAACCGCTCACGACGATAACCACTGGCCCACCTTCTCGCGGCCTGATGGCACCATCCAGCACAGCTGCGATGCCGACGGCCGCTGCGCCCTCCACCACGAGCCGCTCTTCGCTATACGCATGTGCAATGCCGCGAGCAATCGAACGCTCATCGAGGAGCACCATGCGATCGATCAGTTCACGTGTCATCGCGAACGTATGCTGGTTGTCGAGACCAATGCCGCCGCCGAGCGAATCCGCCAGCGTTTCGAGTTCATCGACAAGAACGGGTTTGCCCGCTTCGAGGCTCGCATGCATGGCGGCGCCGCGTTGCATGGATACGCCGATCATTTCGATGCTTGGCCTCAAGCCTTTTGCCGCGAATGCCACGCCGCTGAAAAGACCGCCGCCCGACAGGGGCACGGCGATAGCGCATACATCGGGAAGCGCTTCGATAATCTCCAGACCGATGGTGCCCTGCCCTGCAATGACGCGCGCATCGTCGAAAGGCGGTACGAACGCATAGTCTTCTTCGCGCACCAGGCGTTGCGCTTCGACTTGTGCATCGTCCTGGCTCTTGCCTGCAATCACGACGCGCGCGCCGAGCGCCGCGACCGCATCCACCTTGTTCGCTGGCACAAGCGATGACATGCACACCGCGGCCTCGATTCCCAGCGCGCGCGCCGCATGCGCGACCGCACGGCCATGATTACCCGTCGATGCCGTCACGACACGCTTGCACCCTGCTTCCGCGAGTTGCGTCAATGCGTTGGCCGCGCCGCGCAACTTGAAGCTGCCGGTAGGCTGAAGCGTTTCGAGTTTGAGGTAGACAGGGGCGTCTACAACGCGCGAGAGTGTCGCCGACTGCACGAGCGGCGTGACGAGCACACGCCCTTCGATGCGTTGGCGTGCGCTATAAACATCGTCGAGCGTGAGTGCGGACATGGCGCGATTGCATTGAGCAAGTGTCGATGCAACCGAGTCTAATGTCCTAAAAAATCGTTTTGAATTGTCCTAGTTCATTTCCGCGCATGCGAGATTAGTTGAAGTCGTGCACGTGCGGAAATTGCTCGAAGACTTCGCGAATGGTCTCTATGGCCGTGCGAAAGCTCGCCTCGCCCACTTCGGCACCCACGCACAGACGCACCGCATTGGGCCGCTCAGCGCCGCGCACGAGAAACGGATCGGGCGATGTCACCGCGATATTGCGGTTGCGCAGTTCGCGCGTGATACGTTCCGCTTCCCATTCATCCGGCACGCGCAGCCACGCAGAGAGCGCGTTCGGATGGCTGCCGAGCACATATTCTCCCAGCACTTCACGCACGACACTCTGACGCATCGAAAGCCGCTCGCGTTGTATCTGCACGAGACGTTGCGCCGTGCCATCCATGATCCAGCGTGCGGTGACTTCGGCTATCGGCGAGGTCGCCATCCAGCTAGATACGCGCAACACGCTTTCCGCGCGCAAGGCAAGACGCCGTGGCACGGTCATGAAGCCCGTGCGCAAGCCGCTTAACACTGACTTGGTCATGCTCGTGCAATAGAACGCCAGTTCGGGGATCAGGCTTGCTATCGGCGTCTGCGCCTTGGCGGGCAACGCGCCGTAGACATCGTCTTCGATGAGATAAACGCCGTATCGCTCTGCAATGCGCGCAATGGCGCGCCGGCGCGAGTCGGTCAAGATGGCGACCGTGGGATTATTGAGCGTCGGTGTGCAGACCAGTGCGCTTACACGCTCGCTATCGCACATTTCCTCGAAATGTTCGGGACGTATGCCATGTTCGTCGATTTCCAGTCCCTTGAGCGTAAAGCCGAGCACGTTTGCGGAGCCTATGACGCCGTGATCGGTGAGGCTCTCGCAGAGCACGGTATCGCCCGGTCCGACAATCGAAGCAAGCGCCAGAAAGATGCCGTGCGCAGCACCATTCGTGACAAGGAGCGTCTCCGCGGTCGCAGGCATGTTGAGCGATTCGAGCCAAGCAACACCCGCTTGCCGATGATGCTCGAAACCCGCAATCGGACGAAACGCGCGTATCCAGGGCTGATCCTCGATGGTTGCAAGCGTCGCGCAGACCTTGCGCCACATTGCATCGTGTTCGGGCGTATGGACGATACGCGCAATCGAAAAGTCGACCACGGAGCGCTCGGCCGTATCGAGCATGTAGTTGGACATGGTTTCCGTGACGCGCGCCGCGACGAAGCTGCCGCGCCCGACTTCACAGCGAATCAGCCCCTGGCGCTCGAGTTCTTTATAGGCATTGGTGACCGTCTGCACGCTGATTTCCAGATCCGCCGCGACCTCGCGTTGCGGCGGCAAGCGTGCGCCTGAAGCCAGTGTGCCGTTCTCGATATCCAGCGCCATCGCCTTGACGAGCCGCTTGTATTTCGACTGTACGCCTTGCACGGTGCGTACGGCCTCGCGCCATCGCTGATTCAATTTCCACTCCTCGTGCGCTTGACTCATGCGCAATAGTGGCGCAAAAGCTCCTTGAAAAATAATTGTCCTAGAGCAATCGGAACAAATATATGGCTTTGTATTCTGCATTGGTGGCTGCGCGGTAAAGCCTGTGAAGACCGCTTCCTATAAGGGTTTTCTCCATGACCGATCTAGCCGCAGCCTTCAAGGAACGCGCGCAATAGACCATACGAACGCTACCAACGCTATAAACGGAAAACGCTATGAAGACCAAACGACTGTCTGGAATGCTGGTGGCCGCATGCGTCGCCGCGGCGAGCTTGAGTGCCTTCAGCGCGGGCGCTGCCGCGGAAACCACCTTGCAACGGATTCAACGCACCGGCGAGGTGCGCATCGGCTATGCGAACGAAACGCCCTTCGCCTATACGACGGCCGACGGCACCGTGACGGGCGAATCGCCGGAAATCGCCAAGAAAGTATTCGCCAAACTGGGCGTCAAGAAAGTCGATGCGGTGCTGACCGAATGGGGCGCGCTCATTCCGGGCCTCAAGGCAGGCCGTTTCGATGTGATTGCAGCGGGCATGTACATTACGCCCGAGCGCTGCAAGCAGGTTGCTTTCGCCGATCCGCAATATCAGATTCCCGACACGTTGCTGACGCTCAAGGGCAACCCCAAAAACCTTCACAGTTACGCCGATGTCGCCAAGCAAGGCGACACGAAACTCGCAGTAATGGCCGGCACGGCGGAACTCGGTTATGCACGCGAGGCGGGCATCAAGGACGATCAGATTCTTCAGGTGCCCGATACCACCGCGCAATTGCAGGCCGTGCGCGCACGCCGCGCCGATGCAGCCGTTGGCACCTCACTCACCATGAAGGGTCTTGCGACGAAGGGCGGTCCGCTAGTCGAAGCAACGAGCCAGTTTAACGACGACCCGAAGCATACGGGCTATGGCGCACTCGCCTTTCGCCCCGAAGATACCGATCTGCGCGATGCGGTCAACAAGGAACTCCATGCCTGGCTCGGCACGGACGATCATCTGAAAACGGTGGGACCGTTCGGCTTTGACAAGACGAATCTGACCACGAAGAAAGCGCCTGAACTTTGCGGCGGTTGAGCAGAGATACATTCGGTACAGGCGCGCGTCGCGTCGTTCATTTAGCGAGGAACCATCATGAGTGATCTCAATGAGCTATTGCCGCTGATGTGGAAAGGCACGCTCGTCACGATCCAGATCGCCGTGCTCAGCATCATGCTTGCGATCGTCATGGCGGGCATCGCAACGACGCTGCGCGAAGCGCCTTATCGTACCCTGCGCTGGCTTGGCAATGTCTATGTCGAAGTCTTTCGCGGCACGTCCTTGCTGGTGCAATTGTTCTGGCTGTTCTTCGTGCTGCCCTTGCCGCCCTTCAATATTCAGTTGACGCCCTTTACCGTGGCCATCGTTGGTTTGGGTTTGCATTACGGCGCTTATGGCTCCGAGATTTTGCGCGGCGCATTGCACTCGGTGGCAGGCGGACAATACGAAGCAGCACTGGCACTCAACATGCCGGCATGGGTCAGGCTACGCCGCGTCGTGTTGCCTCAAGCCATGATCAACGCACTGCCGCCCGCCACGAACCTCATGATCGAATTACTCAAAGGGACTTCGCTCGTGTCGCTGATCACGCTTTCGGACCTGACGTTCCGCGCGCGACAACTCGATGAAGCGACCTTCAAGACAGCGGAAATCTTCGGGCTGACGCTGCTGATCTACTTCGTACTGGCGCAGATCATCGTCACGGTAATGCGTCACTTCGAGCGCCGCGTAAGCAGTCACGTCGCCGTTCGTCGCGTCGCGCCGAGGGCCGCATCATGACGACATTCGGTCAACTCTTCGATGTGACATACGCGCTGCATATCCTGCCGGAACTGCTGCACGCCGCGATATACACCATCGGCATCACGCTAGTGGGGTTTGCCATCGCGCTGGTGCTGGGCCTCGTGCTCGCAATACTGCGACGCAGCGAGATCGTTTTCGTCTCGAAGGCGACGGCTTTCTTCATCGAGTTTATTCGCAGCACGCCGCTTTTGATTCAGGTGTATGTGCTCTTCTACGTTGCGCCGCTTTATGGACTCACCATGTCGGCGTTGATGGCGGGCACCATCGGCATTGCCGTGCACTATGCGTGTTACGTGTCGGAGGTTTATCGCGCAGGACTCAACGGCGTCGCGCGTGGACAATGGGAAGCGGCCTGTGCGCTGTCGTTGTCGCCCTGGCGCACGTATGGCGGCGTGATTCTGCCACAGGCCATTCGTCCCGTGATTCCCGCGCTCGGCAATTACCTCGTCGCCATGTTCAAGGACACGCCCGTGTTGTCAGCCATTACCGTGGTCGAATTGATGCAGCAGGCGAAGAACATCGGCTCGGAAACCTTCCGCTATCTCGAACCGATCACCATGACGGGCGTCTTCTTTCTGATCATCAGCGTGACTTTCGCTTCGGGCGTGCGCCACCTCGAACGGCGGGTCAGGTTGCCATGATTTCGCGCGGAGACACGATGGCTAACCCGGCGGATGGCGCACAGTAATGGAAATCAAGGAGCAACCGATGAAACGAGACCTCGACCCGTCGTTAGGCGAAGCCGCCGACGCGCAAGCCAATACGCCGATGGTGCGCTTTCGCAACGTGACGAAGCGATACGGCGCGCTTACCGTACTCGATGGACTCGATCTGGATATCGCGCGTAACGAGAAGGTCGCGATCATCGGGCCGAGCGGCTCGGGGAAATCCACGCTGCTGCGCGTGTTGATGACGCTCGATCCCTTGACCGACGGCGTAATCGAAGTCGATGGCGAGTCTCTCACGCATGAGATGCGCGGCGGCAAGCTCGTACCCGCGTCGCAACGACATGTGCGGCAAGTGCGCAGCAAGATCGGCATGGTGTTTCAGAGCTTCAACCTGTTCCCGCACATGACCGCGCTCACGAACGTCATTGAAGCGCCTACGAGCGTGCTAGGTCTTTCGAAGAAGGAAGCAATCGAACGTGGACGCGAGTTGCTATCCATGGTCGGTTTGTCGGAAAAATGCGGTCACTATCCATCGCAATTGTCGGGTGGACAGCAGCAACGCGTAGCCATCGCGCGGGCGCTTGCCATGCGCCCTAAAATCATGCTCTTCGACGAAGTGACCTCCGCGCTCGATCCCGAACTCTGCGGTGAGGTCCTCAATGTCATTCGGCGCTTAGGCTCCGAACATAACCTCACCATGTTGATGGTCACGCATCAAATGGGCTTTGCAAAAGACTTCGCGGATCGCGTCTGCTTCTTCTCAGAAGGAAAGATCATCGAGCAGGCCGCGCCGCAACAGTTCTTCACCGCGCCGCAACATGAACGCACCAAGCAGTTTTTGCGCGCGGTCACTGAGGCGCTCTAATCCAAGCATTCAGTTGGCAAGCGGTCCGGGAATTGCTTCCTGCTCCGGGATAGACACCGGAGAGTGCAATGTCCCCTTCCCAACATAAGGTCGCTCGCGTGGACGACTTGCCCACCGGGCACGGCACGCGTGTGTGCATCAAGCACGATGCGAGCGAAACACCGATTCTTCTCGTGCGCGACGGTCAGGCCGTGCACGCCTTTTCACCCGACTGTCCGCATGCAGGCGCGCCGCTCGAAGAAGGCGCGATCTGCAACGGCCGCATCGTTTGCCCGTGGCACAAGGGCACGTTTGAAGTCAGTGATGGCAGTCTCGTCGAGCCGCCGGCGCTCAAAGGTCTGACGCGTTATCCAGTCACCGTTTCGAATGGCGATGTATTTGTCTCGCTTGATGCCGAAGCGCCGAGGATGCAAGACGAGCATGGCGCGGATAAAACCATGCTCATCGTCGGCGCGGGCGCCGCAGGCGCCGCGGCATGCGCGGCGCTGCGCGAAGCCGGCTTCAGCGGGCGTATCGTGCTCGCTGGCGACGATGCACGCGAGCCTTACGATCGCACTTCGCTAAGCAAGTTCGTGCTGTCCGGCGACATGCCGCCCGACGATGTTCCGCCCCTTCTTGACGACGATTTCTTCGACGCTCATAAGATCGAACGCGAATTGACACGCGCCGTGCGACTCGACGCGAGCAACAAGCAAGCCGAATTCGCCAGCGGTCAGACAGTCGATTACGACGCCGCGCTCGTTTGCACGGGCGGCACGCCCAAACCGCTCAAGGCGCCGGGCTCGAATCTGAAGCATATCCATCTGCTGCGCAATCGCGAACATGCAAAAGAGATTCTTGCATCGCTCGATGCAGTGCAATCACCTGTGCGCGTCGTGATCGTCGGGGCGAGTTTCATCGGTCTGGAAGTGGCTTCGTGTCTTCGTAAGCGCAAAATTGAAGTCACTGTCGTCGCGCCCGGCAAGGTGCCATTCGCAAAGCAGTTCGGTACGCGCATCGGCGAGATGTTCAAGCGCATGCATGAACAAAACGGCGTAACGTTCCATATGGATACGCATGTCAGCGCGTTCGAAGGCGACGACGCCGTGCGCGAAGTGCTGCTCGAATCCGGCGAACGGCTACAGGCCAATGTCGTGATTGCGGGAACGGGCGTGACGCCGGCTACGGACTTCATCACTGGCGTCACGATGGGCGACGACGAAGGCATGGAAGTCGATGCGTCGATGCTTGCCGCGCCGAGTCTCTACGCAGCGGGCGACATCGCGCGCTTTCCGTTGCCACGTGCCGGTGCAATGGGTCGCATCGAACATTGGCGCGTCGCCCAGCAACACGCGCGCGTGGCGGCGTACAACATGGCGGGCATCGCACGCGAATACACCGGCGTGCCTTTTTTCTGGACCTTTCATTACGACAAGAACTTCGAGTATCTCGGCCACGTCAGCGAACCCGAGCGCGTCGAAATAGATGGCGATCTCGATCAGCAGCAGTTCATCGCTTACCTGCTGAAAGATGGCGAGGTTCGCGCGGTGGTCGGATGCGGGCATGAAGCCGCCATAGGCCGGCTTGCCGAAGCCATGCGCGAGCCGATCACGCTCGAAGCCGCACGGCGCGTTGCGAGTAGCTAAACGGTCGATGGCGCGCCGCCCCATTGCTCGACACAACGCAGAAATTATTTGGCTTAAGAGGAATAGGCTATGGCAACTCGAAAGACCAAGACGAGGACGAGCAAGGCGAAGCCTCGCGGCAAGTCGAACAGCACGCGTCAGCGACACGGCCTCGCTACCACCGGTAAAAAGTCGACAGCGAAACCCTCGCCCAAACGCTGGTCGCATCATGTGATGGAGACGAGCGACGCAATGGATATCGAGGGAAGTATCTTCAAGACCGGTAACGCGGACGAGATCGCGGATTCGTTGAAGCGCTCGTCCACCAGAAGCAAGCGTCGCAAGGGCTCGCCGTTTCAATCGGCCATGGCGATGCTGAATTTTTATATCAACCGCGCCGGGCGCAATTTGCCGAAGTCACGCCGCAGCACGCTGGAGCGCGCCAAGAAGCGGTTGCGCGAAGCATTCGGACGCAAGCCTTGAAACACGGGCTAGCGCAATGCGAGCCACTGCAACACGATCGATCAAGGCTGACTTTGTCCGCCGTTATATCAACGGCTGGTGCTGCGTATTCGTCTGAGCATCAGGGCACACCTGAGCGGGAGGCCGTCTTGTCGAGGGAACGACTCTTGCTCGCTCATGGATTACCTACGGAAGAAGACAGGAGACACCATGACTGAAGACCCACCGCTTAGCCCCGGCGACGAAGCCGAACCCGGCGTGCCCGGAACCGGCGAAGACTTGTGTCCGGCCTGCAACGGCTCGGGCAAGCTCGACGGCGAGAAGTGCGACACATGCGGCGGCACGGGCAAGGTGACGCAAGGTATTGGCGGCGGCTGAGACGACTCTCAGCGTTGCAGTCCCTGCCAATCTCCTGGAGACCAGCTTGAACCTGCACCCTCTCACGCGTACCGCTGCGCTGCTCGTGGCGCTTGCGGCCACGAATACTGCTGCAATGGCCGACGACTACGCGCCTGGCTTCGGCCCGGACCCGTCCCTGCCCGCGCCGCATAAGTCGATGTTGCCAACCGTGAACATCGCGCCTGCCAAGCCCTGGCAGCAAGGACAAATGCCCATTGCGGCCGCAGGGTTCAACGTTACTCCTTATGCAACCGGTCTAGATCATCCGCGCTGGCTCGCCACGCTTCCCAACGGCGATGTGCTCGTCGCGGAAAGCAATGCGCCCGCGCAGCACGATACAAACGCGGGCATCAAAGGCCTCGTGATGAAGAAGGTGATGAAGCGCGCGGGCGCGGCGGTGCCGAGTCCCGACCGCATCGTCCTCTTGCGTGACTCGGACGGGGACGGCATAGCGGAAACGCGCACGGTGTTCATCGACAAGCTGCATTCTCCGTTCGGCATGGCGCTAGTCGGTGACGATCTCTACGTCGCCGACACGGACGCCGTCATGCGCTATAAGTACGAACCGGGCGCCACGCAGATCTCGACACCGGGAGAGAAGTTCATCGACTTGCCTGCTGGCCCAATCAACCATCACTGGACCAAGAACATCATCGCGAGTCAGGACGGCAAGCGGCTTTACGTGACGGTCGGCTCGAACAGCAACGCCGCGGAAAACGGTATCGATGCCGAAAGCGGCCGCGCGGCGATCATGGAAGTCGATATCGAATCGAAGCAGACACGCCTCTTCGCCACGGGCTTGCGCAACCCGAACGGCATGTCGTGGCAACCGCAAAGCGGCGCGCTATGGACCGTGGTCAACGAGCGCGACGAGCTCGGCGACGACCTCGTGCCCGACTATATGACCTCGGTCAAAGACGGCGCCTTCTACGGCTGGCCGTACAGCTATTACGGCCAGCATGTGGATGACCGCGTGAAGCCGCAGCGCGACGAGCTCGTGCTGTCGGCCATCCCTCCCGACTATGCGCTCGGTGCGCATACGGCATCGCTCGGACTCACGTTTTACGATGCCAAAGCGTTCCCGCAGCATTACTGGAGCGGCGCGTTCATCGGTCAGCATGGCTCGTGGAATCGCAAGCCGAGGAGCGGCTATAAGGTCGTGTTCGTTCCGTTCGATGACGGCAAGCCGTCCGGTCCGCCCGAAGACATACTGACAGGCTTTCTCTCCACCGATGGCCACGCGCTCGGCCGTCCCGTCGGCGTCGCGGTGGACCACAGCGGCGCGTTGCTCGTCGCGGATGATGTCGGCAATAGCGTATGGCGCGTTGCGCCGGCTGCGAAGTAAATGGCCGCGCGCAAGCCCAAGGCGAAGGCCGTCACATCGAGCTTGTTCGCGCTCGCCGAACGGCAGATCGTCGGCCTTTACGACGCCGGCGTGCTTTCGCCTGCCGTGTTGCATCAGGTGATCGCGGCTTACGCGAACAGCGCGATCGACTGGAGCGAAGCCGCTTCCCTGCGTACCGTCGACGATCGCTCGGTGCACGAGGTCGTGGTGCTCACCATGATGCCGGGCCGCCCGCTGCGATCGGCGCAAAAAGACTTCATGTCGGTGGTGGAGCATCTCGCGGCGGGCGCTGGCGCGAGCGCCAAGGCCGCGGCGTCATCCGACGAAGCGCCCGAAGACGACGAAGCGCTGCTCGATCAGCTCGGTGGCAAAAGCAAAAGCTCGAGCGGGACGGCATCGCGTTCATCGAAGGCAAGCGATGAACCAAGCCAACGCAAGTCCGCCGGCTTCAATCCGCTCGTCGGCGCGCGCGGGTTCTCCACTCACGACAAGGGCTAAGACGCCAGCCCGGCGTCTTCAGTGCGGCACGCCCGGTGCGACCACATCGACGAGATCGTCCATGTCGAAAGGTTTCGCGAGAATCGGCACATTGAGATGCCTCGCACGGTCCAGTTCGTCCGCATAGCCTGTCATGAGAATGAGCTTCTGCGCGGGCAGTCGCTGCGTGATCTGCTCGGCCAGATCGACGCCGTTCATGCGACCGGGCATCTGCACATCGGAGAGAATCAGGTCGAAGCTGTAGCCTTCGCCGAGCAGCGCAAAGGCGGCATCCGCGCTCTCTTCGTGATGAACGACACAGCCCAGCACTTCGAGCACGGCCATCACGCCGGCGGCGACATCGACGTTGTCTTCGACAACCAGCACGGTCAAGCCACGCAGCGGATGCTCTTCGTCGTTGAACGATGGCGCCGGGCGCGGCGCTTCGGCCTTCGGCACGGGCGCCACGCTCACAGGCGGATTGTGAACCGGAACGGGCACCGCCACCGATGCCGCTGCATGATGACGCGGCAAATAAAGCCGCACGGTCGTGCCCGAGCCCGGCACGCTCGTGATACGCGCGGTGCCCCCCGCCTGCTCGCAAGCCGCGAGCACCTGTGTCAAGCCGAGGCCCGTGCCCGCGCCGCGCTCTTTCGTCGTGAACAGCGGCTCGAAGGCGCGACGCAATACCTCTTCGTTCATTCCTTCGCCGTTATCGGTCACGGAAATGAGCACGTATTCGCCTTCGGGCAAGTCGCTTTCGCCGTTGCGCACGCGCGCGTTCTGGCAACGGATGACGAGACGCCCGCTATGCAACATGGCCTCGCTTGCATTGACGGCGATGTTGACCAGCGCCAGCTCCAGTTCGACCGGATCGGCCCTTACCCGCCACAAGTCCGGCGACAATTCCACCTTCACCGAAACGGACGGCGGCACCGCGCTCTTGACGAGATCGAGCGTGGTCTTGAGCCAGTTGGATGGATCGAGCAGCTCCTGCTTTTGCGGATGCTTACGCGCCACGCTCATCAGGCGGCGCGCAAGCGATTCCGCGCCCGCCGTCGCACGCTCCACCGCAATGACTTCGCTTTCCACGCCGTTGAAGTGCTTGCGCCGCGCGAGTTCCATGTTCGAGCCGACGACCATCAGCAAGTTATTGAAGTCGTGCGCGACGTTGGCGACGAGATTGCCGAGCGCGCCCATGCGCTGCAATTGCCTGCTCGACGCCTCTATCGACAGCCGCGAAGCGACTTCCGACTGCCATTGCTCCCACGCCACCTGTTCGGCGTTCAGACGGCGAATGGAGAACGCAATCAAGAGCCACACGGCGATGCAAGGCAGCGCCGCGATGGCGGCCACGAGCCCGAGGTGCTGACGCCAGCGCATTTGCAAGGCGGAAGCCGCATAACCCGTCGCCACGTAGAGCGGAAAGTCGCCGACGCGCCGATAGGCAATGAGCCGCTCGACGTTATCGACCGTCGAACTCATGCGCGCTTGTCCATAGACTTCGTTATTGCGAAAGGCGTTGGTGAAGGGCGTGTTGTTGGCAGGCTGCGCGTCGACGTCGCTCAAGGGATAACGCGCGAGAATGCCGCCATCGCGCCGGTACAAGCCGATGACGAGCGCGCTGTCGCTCGCGGCGAGTTCGCGATAGAAGTCGACGAAATACGCGCGTTTCAGGGCGATCGACACGACGCCGAGAAAGCGTCCGTCGCGACTGATGCGGCCCATGGTCGTGGTGAAGACATCGGACTTCGCGACCTTGCCGCGCAGCGGCAGCGAGAAATACGCGACGGGCGCGACTTCGCGGGCGGACAGAAAGTCGTCACGATCTGCAATCGATACGGCGGGCGCGGGATAGAAGCGGCTGCTGGCCAGCAGAACGCCATTCGCGCCGAACACGGAGATGGCGGCCACTTGGGCGAGCGTCCCGCTCATGCTGTCGAGCGTGCGATGCAGCGCTTCCTGACGGCCCTGGATGTTGGCGTCGTCGCTGTCGCCCAGTAAATCGACGATGCGCGTTTCCAGTTGCTGGTTGAGATCAACCACCTTAATGGCATGTTCGTTCGCAACGCGCGAGAGGCGCTCGGTAAGTTCTTCGGCGTCCGAAAAGCGGCGCTCGTAGTCGTAGTAGCCATAAATACTGAGGCAGACTAACGGAATGACGACCGAGCCGGCCAGCACGAGCATCAGCACCCGGCGCGTCAGGGCGAAGTTACGCGTGGGTAGCGGCAGATCGAATGTCGCGGTCTCTGTTGAGTTCAAGCGTTTCGCCCTGCGATGAAATCGACGGGTATATCGTAACCGGTGCGCGCCCGCCGTCCAAGCGAACGCGGTTCAGGCGTGGCGAAGCGCGCCCTTGCGCCAGTCGTCCTGAGGTGTTATTGGCAGTACGCGTTTGTGATGCGTCGCGTCGTGAAAGCGATAGATGGTCTTGTAGACTTCGCCGGGTACGCGCTTGCCTTCGAGGAAGTCGTCGATGTCTTCGTAAGAGATGCCGTAGCTGTCTTCGTCGGGCTTTTGCGGCGTGAGCGTTTCGAGATCGGCGGTCGGCACCTTCATGGCGATTTCGTCGCTTGCGCCAAGCGATCTGGCAAGCGCGCGCACGCGGCGTTTATCGAGGCCGTAAAGCGGCAGGACATCCGCGCCGCCATCGCCGTATTTGGTAAAGAAGCCCATCACGGACTCCGCCGCGTGATCCGTGCCGATCACCACGCCCACGCGCGCGCTCGCCACCGCGTATTGCGCGATCATCCGCTGGCGCGCCTTGATGTTGCCGAGCACGAAGTCCTCGTGCTTCTCGTCCATGTAGCGCGCGCCCGAGAGGTTGAGCGAAGCGAGCATGGCGTCGGCTGCGGGCTTTACGTTGACCACGAGCGTCTCGTCGGGCCGGATGAACGCAAGTGCGCGCTGCGCGTCGGCTTCGTCGCGCTGCTCACCGTAAGGAAGGCGCATGGCGATGAAATGCGCATCGGCGCCGCGCGCGCGCAAGCGTTCGACCGCGAGTTGCGCAAGACGCCCCGCCGTCGACGAATCCACGCCGCCGCTGATGCCGAGCACATAGGTCTTGAGCTTCTGCGCTTCCAGATAGTCGGCGAGAAACGCGATGCGGAATTCGGTTTCGGCGGCTTCATCGAACGACGGCGAAACCTTGAGTTCCTCGATGATCGATTGCTGACGCGCGGCGTAATCGGAATCGTTGGTCATGTTCGCGGCCCGGAAAGTTTGCTGTCCTGCTGTCTCTTTGGAACACGCGCTCATGCGCCCGGCTCCGCCTTGAGTTTTATCACATCGGCACGCGTTTGACGGGCTGCGCAAGCAGTTTTAACGACTATGCTAGAACGACAAGTAAGCAGCCCGCAGCACCCATTGCCATGGATTCCGTCTTCAAAAGCCGTCGCGACGCAGGCCGTGTACTGGCCGCGTATCTTCGCGACTATGCCGACCGCGACGATGTCACCGTGCTCGCGCTGCCTCGCGGCGGCGTGCCGGTCGCCTTCGAAGTCGCGGATGCCTTGCGCGCCGCACTCGACGTGCTGGTCGTGCGCAAGCTCGGCGTGCCCGTGCAGCCCGAACTCGCGATGGGCGCCATCGCGTCCGGCAATGCCTTCTATCTCGACGAACGCATAGTCGCCGCCGCCGGCGTCACCGAAGACGCGCTCGACGGCGTGATCGCCCAGGAGCGCGCCGAACTCGAGCGGCGCGAGACGCTTTATCGCGGCGAACGGCCGCCGCTCGATATGAATGGACGCGTGGCGATCATCGTGGATGACGGCCTTGCCACCGGCGCGACCATGAAAGCGGCGGCGCTGTCGTTACGTCATGCGGGCGCCGCACGGCCCGCGCGCATCGTGGCGGCGTTGCCCGTCGCGCCACTGAGATCGGAAGCGCGTTTCGAGGAGGCCGTCGACGACTTCGTGTGTGTGCTGCGTCCGCCGCACTTTTTAGGCGTCGGCCAGTTCTACGCCGATTTCGATCAAACCAGCGACGACGAAGTGCGCGCCCTGCTCGCCGCCGCGCGCTCAACGTAACCAGGGCGCATCGCTCACTTCCGCACTGAGTTCGTACTTCGCACGCGCCTGTGCAAGCACGGAGCGGTCGACGGTTCCGTCATCGGCAAGCGCCTTGAGCGCCGCGACCACGATAGCCACGCGGTCCACTTCGAAGAACGCGCGCAACGCCTGGCGCGTATCGCTGCGGCCGAAGCCGTCCGTGCCGAGCGTCACGTAACGGCGCGGCACGTAAGCACGGATGAGTTCTGGCACGGCGCGCACGTAATCGGTGGCCGCGATCACGGGTCCATTGGATGCCGCGAGCGCGCGCGTGACGTAGGGCTCGAGCGCGTTGTCCTCGACATCGGAAAGGCGTGCAATACGTTCGGCCGACGCGCCATCGCGGTGCAACTCGGTATAGCTCGTCACGCTCCACACGGCGGCTTCTATGTTCCAGTCGTCCTTGAGCATGGCGCGCGCGGCGATGGCTTCGTTGAGGATCGCGCCTGAGCCCAGCAACTGGACCTGCGCCGCGCTTTCTTTACCGCCGATGCAATACATGCCGCGCAGGATGCCGTCGCGCGTCGCGTCGTCGAGCGCGCCGTTGGGCGCGGACGGTTGCGCGCAGTTTTCGTTCGTCACGGTGACGTAGTAGAAGACGTCGTTTTGCCGGCCCATCATTTCCTGCATGCCTTCATCGACGATCGCGGCGACTTCGTAGGCGAACGCGGGATCGTAGGCGCGGCAGTTCGGAATGGTCGATGCGCTGAGATGGCTCGTACCGTCCTGATGCTGCAAGCCTTCGCCGCCGAGCGTCGTGCGCCCCGCCGTCGCGCCGATGAGAAAGCCGCGCGAACGCTGATCCGCCGCGGCGAAGATGATGTCGCCAATGCGCTGAAAACCGAACATCGAGTAGTAGATGTAGAACGGCAGCATCGGCAGGTCGTGCACGCTGTAGGACGTCGCCGCCGCGATCCATGACGAGATCGCGCCCGCCTCCGAAATACCTTCCTCGAGAATCTGCCCGCGCGTGTCTTCGCGGTAATAAAGCATCGAGCCCATGTCTTCCGGCTCGTACAACTGCCCGAGCGGCGAATAGATGCCAACCTGCCTAAAAAGGTTCGCCATGCCGAACGTGCGCGCTTCGTCGGCGACCACCGGAACCACGCGCGGGCCGATCGCGGCGTCTTTCATGAGGCTTCCGAGCATGCGCACGAAGGCCATTGTCGTGGACATTTCCTTGCCCTTGGCATCGACCGCGAACTGCGCCCAGGTGTTCAACGCGGGCGGCGTGAGCGCCTGCGACGCGCGTGCGCGCCGGCGCGGCAAGTAACCGCCGAGCGCTTTACGGCGTTCGTGCAGATAGCGCATTTCCGGCGCATCGTCGGCGGGCTTGTAGAACTTGACGTGCTCGACGTCGGCATCGGACAAAGGCAGCCGAAAGCGGTCGCGAAACGCCTTCAACTCCTCGAGATCGAGCTTCTTCTGCTGATGCGTCGTCATGCGGCCCTGACCGACCGTTCCCATGCCAAAGCCCTTCATCGTCTTGGCGAGAATCACGGTCGGCTGACCTTTGTGCGCGAGCGCTTTGGCGTAGGCCGCGTGGAGTTTGCGGACATCGTGACCGCCGCGCCGCAAGCGGTCGATGTCCTCGTCCGACATATGCGCGACGAGTGACGCGAGTTCCGGGTTCTGCCCGAAGAAGCGTTCGCGGTTGTAACGGCCGTCGTTGGCGGAGAAAGTCTGGAACTGGCCGTCGACGGTATGGGCGAAGGCGCGCAGCAAGGCGCCGGTGCGGTCGCGTTCGAAGAGCGCGTCCCAGTCCGATCCCCACAGCACCTTGATGACGTTCCAGCCCGCGCCCGTGAATTGCGCTTCGAGTTCATCGACGATACGGCCATTACTGCGGACCGGTCCATCGAGCCGCTGCAGATTGCAATTGATGACGAAGACGAGGTTGTCGAGCTGCTCGCGCGCCGCGAGCGACAGCGCGCCGATCGACTCGGGCTCGTCCATTTCGCCATCGCCGAAAAAGCCCCAGACCTTGCGGCCTTCCGTTTGCAGCAGATTCCGGTTCTGCAGGTAGCGCATGAAACGGGCTTGGTAGATCGAGTTGATCGGACCGATGCCCATGGAGCCCGTGGGAAATTGCCAGAAGTCGGGCATCAGCCACGGATGCGGATACGAGCACAAGCCCGGCCCCGCGATCTCTTGCCGGTAATGGCGCAAATGGTCTTCGCTGAGAAAGCCTTCGAGATAGGCGCGCGCATAAACGCCCGGCGACGAATGCGGCTGAAAATAAACGAGATCGCCGCCGTTTTGCGCATCCGCCGCGCGGAAAAAATGATTGAAGCCGACTTCGAACAAATCCGCCGCCGACGCATAACTCGCGATATGCCCGCCGAGTTCGCCATAAGCGCGGTTGGCGCGAACCACCATGGCGAGCGCGTTCCAGCGCAGCACGGCGGCAAGGCGTTCCTCGACATCCAGGTTCCCGGGATACTGCGGCTGCTGCGCGAGCGCAAAGGTATTGCGATACGGCGTGGCTCGCGCCCGCGCCGACTCCACGCCGACCGACCGCGCATGTTCGGCGAGCCGGTCGAAGAGATACTGCGCCCGCTCCTTTCCCACGTGCTTGACGACGGCATCAAGCGCGTCCAGCCATTCGGCGGTTTCGTCGGGGTCCGTGTCTTCACGGCCCTTGGCAAGAGAAAGAAGCTGGTTGGTTCCGCTCGATAAATCGGTCATGGCGCGACTCCGGGTCGTTGCGTGCGCAAAGAGAGGTTTTACACAGCATATCCAGTGCTTCGCAAAATGTGCGTCTCATTTGGCTAGCTTCGCGCTTTCCTGTAGTGTAGATATTCTTCAAAAGCGCTCAATACCGGAATATTTCGACCATGAGTTCGCAGACACGGCAGCGGTTGGATCGTATCGATATCGGCATATTGAATCAGTTGCAGCAAAACGCGCGCATCACGAACGCGGAACTGGCGCGCGCGGTGAATCTTTCGGCCACGCCGTGCTTCAACCGCGTCCGCGCGCTGGAAAAGGCCGGGCTGTTTCGCCAGCACGTCACGTTGTTGAGCCCGGAAGCGCTCGGCCTCAGCATCAACGTGTTCATTCAGGTGAGTCTTGAAAAGCAGATAAAGGACGCGCTCGCGCGCTTCGAGCAAGCGATCAGCGAGCGGCCGGAGGTGATGGAGTGCTATCTGATGACGGGCGACGCCGACTATCTCTTGCGCGTCGTCTTGCCCGACGTGGCCGCGCTCGAACGCTTCATTCTCGAACGCCTGACGAAGATGCCGGGCGTGGCCAACATCCGTTCGAGCTTCGCGCTCAAGCAGGTGCGCTACAAGACGGCGTTACCGTTGCCGGCATCGGGACTGACGCTGCCTCAATCCGGCGACGACGAAGCCGAGTGGACATGAGCCTAGCCGCTTAACTCCGTATGCAACGCCAGATACTCCTGCGCGAGCTTGTGACGCGGTTCGAGATAGATCATGGGGCGCGCGTGCTGGTGGCTCTCGCGAATCTTCACCGACAGCGACAAGTGCGAATCCAGCACCGGCAGATTTTCGCCGCGCAATTCGTCCACGAGTTGTTGCGGCAGGCTGGCGCGCGGCTGAAACTGATTGATCACGATGCCTTCCACCATCAGTTCCGGATTGTGGTCGTGCTTGATCTCCTGCACGTTTTCGAGCACGGAATACAGCGCGCGGCGCGAGAAGTCGTCGCAATCGAAGGGAATGAGGCAGCGGTCCACGGCGATCAGCGCCGAGCGCGTGAAGAAGTTCAGCGCGGGTGGCGTGTCGATATAAACGGCGTCGTAGTTTTCGAGCCCTTTGAGCGCATCGCGCAACTTATAAATCTTGTAGCGCGACTCGAGCTTGCTCTGAAGCGCGTCCAGGTTCGGATGCGACGGCACGATGTCGAGATTTTCGAACGGCGTCGAGTGGACGAACGAGTCGAAGGTCGGCTCGCGAAAACTGTAACTGAGCGCGGATTCGAAGAACGTCGCCAGATTCGGGCTGGCATCCTTGGCGTCGGCGCCAAGCAAGTATTGGCTCGCGTTGCCTTGCGGATCGAGGTCGATCACGAGCGTGCGCAGACCGCGCGATGCGCTGATGGCTGCCAGATTGCAGACGATGGTGGACTTGCCTACGCCACCTTTCTGATTGAAGACGACACGGCGCAGCATCAGGGATTTTTCCTCGGGATTGTGAACGGTCGTTTGCTTTCGCCGGGCGGCGGAGTTTGCGGATGAAGCCTAGGCGTTGATCTTAGCGCATCGGGATTTTTGAACTCGCGCACGCGCCGCCCGAGACCGATTCGTCCTTTGCGGTAACGCGGCCTTCCGACGTCGCGCGCGATTTGCCTCTAACATGCTAGCGGACCGGGTGGCTTCGGCATACGCCTAGCTTCCCGCGCGAACGCTCCGTTGGCCGTCACAACAACTTTTGAGGAGACACGCATGACCACGATCAAGAATCTCACGGTACGAGACATTCGCTTTCCCACCTCGCGCTCGCTCGACGGCTCCGACGCGATGAACGCCGCGCCCGACTATTCGGCCGCCTATGTGATCCTCGAAACCGATACGCCGGACTTAGCCGGTCATGGCCTCACCTTCACCATCGGACGCGGCACGGAAATCGTCGTCGCGGCGGTGCATGCGCTGGCGCCGCTCGTCGTCGGCAAGCGGCTCGAAGACATCGCCGCGGACATGGGCGGCTTCTGGCGAACCTTCACGGGCGATAGCCAACTTCGCTGGATCGGTCCGGACAAGGGCGCTATCCATCTCGCGACCGCGGCGGTGGTCAATGCCGTCTGGGACTTGTGGGCCAAGTCGGAAAAGAAGCCGGTGTGGAAGCTGCTCGCGGACATGAGCCCGGAAGAACTCGTGCGATGCCTCGACTTCCGCTATGTCACCGACGCGATCACGCCTTCCGAAGCGCTCGCCTTGCTCAAGCGCAATCAGGAAACGCGGGGCGAACGCGAACAGGAAATGCTCGCGCAGGGATTTCCGGCGTACACCACGTCCGCAGGATGGCTCGGTTACGACGACGACAAGATTCGCCGTTTGGCACGCGAAGGCGTTGCCGAAGGTTGGACTCACTTCAAGCAGAAAGTGGGTGGCAGTATTGACGAAGACATTCGACGCGCGCGAATTCTCCGTGAGGAGATTGGTCCGCACCGCAAACTGATGATGGATGCCAATCAGGTCTGGGAAGTGGATGAAGCCATTGCGAACATGCGCCGGCTCGCGGAGTTCGACCCATGGTGGATCGAAGAACCGACCAGCCCCGACGACGTGCTCGGTCACGCCGCCATTCGTCGCCGTGTCGCGCCGATTGGCGTTGCAACCGGCGAACATTGTCAGAACCGCGTGATCTTCAAGCAGTTGTTGCAAGCGCAGGCTATCGACTTCTGCCAGATCGACAGTTGCCGGCTAGGCGGCCTGAACGAAGTGCTCGTGGTGCTGCTGATGGCCGCGAAGGCCGGGGTGCCGGTTTGTCCGCATGCAGGTGGTGTCGGCCTCTGCGAATACGTGCAGCATATTTCGATCTTCGATTACATCTGCGTGTCGGCTTCGCTTTCTAACCGGGTGCTCGAATATGTCGATCATTTGCATGAGCATTTTCTTGATCCTGTCGTAATCAAAAACGGCCGATATATGCCGCCTCAAAAGCCGGGGTACAGCATTGAAATGCACGCGGCTACGCTTGAACGATTTGAATTCGGCAAGGGTGAGGCGTGGCGCGAGTAGTATCGCGCAGGTGGTAACCGTGAAGTTGAATCATTACAGCAAGGGCGCGCTCACAGCGCAGCCCTTGCTGCGTCACAATCAGAAGCAGTAAGCGTGAACGCTTATGCCGTGATCGTGATGTTGACCGTCGAGGTCGAGCTGGACGACGTCGAACCCTTAGCGTCGCCGCCGGCGATGTTGGAGTACACGAGTGCTGCGCGATCGATCTTTTGCATGATAATTCCTTGATACAGGATGAATAAAACTGACTTACGAGATGATTGAAGCCGACTTGATCAATGTGCAGATTGTCCCGCTGTTGCAACAATTTGCGGCATTGGTCTCGCCAGACTCAGTACTTATTGGCCGGCGCTAATGTTGATAGTCACCGAGGTGCTCGACGACGAATCAGCCCCACCCTTGGCGGTACCGCCAGCGATGTTGGCCTGAACGAGCATGGCGCGATCGATCTTTTGCATTTTTATACCTCTTCAAAACACAAGATTTAAATTAATCACCCACTAGAAAATTACGGAGCACCAAAGTAATCCGATATCTTCTGAATAGATGAACCCCTACTTGCCCTCACATTCAACTTGAGTTGTGAACTCAGTTCGAATTTCGGTGAACAAGGTAAGGAAATTTTATAGAGTCAAACAGCAAAAATACACGCCGAATAATCCTAACAATTCGAGTTTTTTTATTTTAATTGCCTTCAAGAATGTTTAACTGCCTATTTGCATCAAGCGTTCCATTCAACTGCTAACAGGCAATTAGAAAATCATCGAAGCGAGTTCCAAGTGCCAATGAAAACTCTCTTTCCTTCGAATGCGCCTTCTTGGCAAACCGTCGTGGCGCGCACCGCTCAAGCACTGTCATGCGGCGCGTTGCGTTCCTTCGATACCGTGCAGCACGTCATTGAAGACGGCGGTGTGCGTTTTCTCGTCCGGCAAGTCGCGAATCTCGCCCGGAAGGAAGAACAGTCGAAGCTCGCCGCCAAATCCATCGCCGATGCCGCAAGCCCGTGGCGCGATCCCTTTTCGCCGTGCGAGGAAGCGCTCTTCGTCGGCGATATAGGCGAGCGGCACTTTCTCTTGCTCAATAAATTCAACGTGCTCGCGCATCATCTGCTCGTCGTGACGAGCGCGTTCGAACCTCAGGAAGCGCTGCTTTGCGCCGACGACTTCGCCGCGCTCTTTGCATGCCTTGCGCAGTTCGATGGCCTGGGTTTCTATAACGGCGGCTCGGTCGCGGGATCGAGTCAGCCGCATAAGCATCTGCAGATGGTGCCGCTGCCGCTCGATGGTCACGCGTTGCCAATCGAAGCGCTCATCGAAGCGGCGCGCGGCGAAGGCGTCTTTCGTGCGCCCGGTCTTGGTTTTGCGCATGCCGCCGCGTGGCTCGACCTCGGTGTTCAAACCGGGCCGGCACGCATCCACGAAATCTATCTCGAACTACTCGATGCCATCGGCGTGAAAGCGCTCGATGTCGCCGGCAGCACGCATCAATCGGCGCCTTACAACCTGCTCGTCACGCGGCGCTGGATGCTCGTCGTGCCGCGCGATGTGTCGCACGTCGAAGGCGTCGCGGTGAACGCGCTCGGCTTCGCGGGCTCGCTATTCGTGCGCGACGACGCACAGCGCCTGATCGTCGAATCGCTCGGCCCGATGGCCTTGCTTGCACGAGCCACGCGCGCGCCCTGAGCAACGCCATCTTGAAAAGCGCGGGCTTGCCCCGCATGTCCGCTTCCAGACGTTCATCTGGAGTCCAGCAATGGGAAGCCGACCTCAATTCATCGACGATCTTGCGCGCGGTGCGCAGGACGCCACACCTTCGCCGAACGCCCTGACGCTCGACGATACCGCTCTGCTCGATGCCTATTCGCGCACCGTGATCGGCGCGCTCGAACGCGTGCAGCAGGCGGTGGTTTTTATCTTGGTCGAGCGCGATATCGACCATAACGGCGCGCGGCGCGTGGCCGGCGGCACCGGTTCGGGCTTCATCTTCACGCCGGATGGCTATTTGCTGACCAATAGCCACGTCGTGCATGGCGCGACGCGGATCACCGTCACGCTCGCCGATGGCGGCCGCTTTCACGCCGATCTCGTCGGCGACGATCCGGGCAGCGATCTCGCGGTGCTGCGTATCGGTTCCCCGGAACCGCTGCCGCATGTCGAACTCGGCGATTCGGGCAGCCTGCGCGTCGGGCAGATCGCCATCGCGGTCGGCAATCCGCTTGGGCTTGCGCAGACCGTCACCACGGGCGTGATATCCGCGCTCGGGCGTTCGTTGCGCTCCACTTCAGGCCGCATGATCTACGACGTCATTCAGACGGACGCGGCGCTCAATCCCGGCAATTCGGGCGGACCACTCATCAATTCGGCGGGACAGGTGATCGGCGTCAACACGGCGATCATTTCCGGCGCGCAAGCCATTTCCTTTGCCACCGCAATCGATACGGCCAAGTGGGCGATCATGCAGATTTTCGCGCATGGCCGCGTGCGGCGCGCTTATATCGGCGTGGCGGGGACGACGACGCCCATCTCGCGGCGCGTGCAACGTTTCTTCGCGCTGACGGTGACGAGCGGCGTGCATGTGATGGAGATCGTCAAGGGCAGCCCGGCTGCGCTCGGCGGTTTGCAGGTGGGCGACCGGATCGTCGCGGTGGACGATTTCGGCGTCGATAGCGTCGATGGACTTCAGCGCACGCTCGATGCTTCGCGTATCGACAAAGCGGTCAAGGTATCGGTACTGCGCAACACACAGAAACTCGAACTCGATGTGACGCCCGTCGAGCAACACGGCTAAACGAAGGTCCGCGGGCGGCGAACCGGCGCCGCTCGCGATGTTGCAGCTTACGGCAAGGCAACCCTCTCTCTTCCATTCAGCGCGCTTTCTCTGTGCGCAAACCCACCCAGCGTAACTGCTCGGGCCCACCGTTTGCGCTAGACACAACGACCATCGATGACTATGTGCGCCAACAGGCGGTGGTCCAGGCGGCGCTGCGGCTAAATACGCGTAGCGACCAAAGAGCAGGCGCACCCACGGTTAAACCGTCGGACGACCTGCCCCTGTCGGGGGAAGGTCCAGGTTCAAGAAACCAGGAAAGAGGATTGCCATGACCACGAACAATAAGACGTATTGCGCGCCGCGCCGCCAAGCATTTCGATGCACCGGCCAGCAACTCGATGCCATCGTGCGCTTCGCCGAAGAACGCAAGCTCGACAACCTGCCGTTGCAGTTCGTCGTCGCCGAATATTCGCGCTGTCTCGCGAAAGCCGCCTTAGGCGCGCCTTACTCGCCGTTGGTTATCACGCGTTCCTTCAGCACCCAGATGGCGGTCGGCACCGCATAATAGGCGCTCACATTGCCGGTGACGAGCTTGCCGGTTAGACGGATGCGTGCATTCTCAGTCGGTATGGCGTCGATGACCTGCACCGTCGATACATTCGACTGTTGTGGCGCGGCTTGTCCCGAAGCCTGGCTCAGCACGCATATGGGGCGCGCGAGCGTAAGCACCCATGCTGGCTTGGCGTCGGCTTCGGCTTGTCGTGGCGCCTGGCGTGCGGCCGTGCCTTCGAGTGTCACGACGTCACCATCGCTATAACAAGACGCCGCGCAAACCGGACCAGCAGCAATCGCGCACAGCAAAAGCATGCATACGCGGGCATTCGCCATCATCAAACCTCGTCAAGGGCGCGTCGCGTGACGCATGAGTACCGCTCTCCAAGCCCACACACTTTATGCGATGACGCTTAGGGTCGCAACCCGGACGGTCCCGAGTATGACCGCCCGTGAGGCTTTCGATTTGTCATGCGGGAACACCCATTGCTGCCTTCATATGAAGAATAAGTCTCTCGCATGCCGGCAAATCGAATTCGAATCAAATGCGGCATTGCATGTCCAACAATCAGTTGCTTGAGGCTTGCTCAACCGCATGCCTTTGGAGGAAGCGACGATGAATCAAGTCATAGTTGGTGTGTTCGCTTGTTATCGCGATGGGCACGAAGCACTGCGCGCCTTGCAACTTGCGGGACTGAGCCGCGACGATACGCACTTATATCGTTCGGGTCACGACGACGTCGAAATCGGTGCCTTCCCGCTTCCTGCCCACAGTGAAGACGACGCGGAATACGTCGCGCACGGTGAACATCAGGGTGTAGTCGGCGCGCACAACCGCTTCGTGCCGAACGAGCCTGCGGCGAGAAAGATCGATGATGTGCCGCGATTGCCCGAAATGCGCGAGCGCACGCTACTTGTGATCCGCATCTCGGATGACATCAAACCTGCTTCGGTCAGCGAAGTTCTGCACGAACATGGGGCCGTCGCGGTGAAAGACCCGGCGGGCCATTGGCGCTTTTCGCCCTATCGAAACGCGGCGCGCGTCTGAATCAAATCAATGTATTCGCCGATGGAGTTTTGAGGAATCCGGCGCGACCGCATTGCGCTCTTTGTCTTCGGCCTCTTTGGCTTCTTTATCGGCTTCTTCCCGACCTTGAGCTTCGTGCGCGGCCGCCGCGCGTAACGCCCTGCAGTGCGCGGCATGCCGGAGCGTCGCCAGCAAGCGCACCATTTGCCTTGGTCCGGTTCTCATGCCCACCTCCCAGAGAGTTGAGAATCTACTTTAACTCTAGGCGGTAAATGCTCGCGTGCAAAGGTGCGAATTGAAATTAAGACGGGTTCGGGTTGGCAACTTCAAACAGCTCGGGCTTTCACGCGCGCCGGACTCTCGGAGGCCCGGTCGCAGTTGCAAGCTCCTTCAATCTGCACGTTCATTTCAGAACGCGTTTGCCGCCATCACCGTGCGCGGCAAGCAATGCGCTTCGATCGATGCATACCCCGCGTCCGCCTTGCCGCTCTTGGCAGGCAACGAATAATCGACGCTGCATTGTTCGCCCGCGTGATCGCCCCACTTCACTACGAGCGTGCCCTTCTCGTCAATACCGCGCGCGAAAATGCGGCTGTCCTGCGCGACGACGCCCGCCACGCGGCCTTCGCCATCCACGACTTCCGCGCCGAATGGCAACGCTTCGCCATTCAGACGCGGCGCGCGAATCAGCGCTGCGCGTCCCGTCACCGTCTTGTATTTCAACATGACGATGGAACCGAGATGCGGCGCCGACTTCTCGGATGTCGATGCAAACTCGACATCGGTCGACGTGCCCTTCGGATCGATATCGACGCTGTTCATGTCGTACGGCGTGAGATACGGCACGACCGCGTAGCCATGCGAATCGACCTTCACGCCACTCGCGCTCGACACGCTCGCGCCTTCCGCGCCCTTTGCCTCGACGATTCCGAACGTGTCGCCGACCGTCTGCGAGAACGTCACGCCGCCGGGGTGCGCGACGATCGAACCGCTCACGCCCGCCGACACCTGCGAAGAATTGGCTCCCGCACTCGCCGATGCCGTGACCTGTCCATGCGCGCCGCGATACGCGCCGCTCGCGCCAGCGTTCATGTTCGCCGATGAACTCGCGCTCTGACCGCCTGAGCCGTAGACGTTGTATGAATACTGATTCTCGGCGCCCGCGTTGCCGCTTAGACTCGTCTGCACGCTAGCCGAGCCGTTGCTCGCGCTCAGATTCGTCGTCAGTTGTGGCGAGTGTTGCGAATGACCGAGCGGGATCGTCGTGCTGACCATGATCTGGTTCGAAGGCGTGCCGTCCGCGTCGGTCGAGCGGCCCGCCGTAATGCTGTAAGTGCCGTACTTGAAACTGTTCGAGTAACCCGCCTGATAGAACACGTCGCGCCCCGGCCGATTCCAGTAGCTTTGCGCCGATGTCGTCAGAAACACCGAACCGTGATCCTTCAACGGCTGATTGATGCTCACCTGCAGGCGGCCGCGGTTCCGATCGGTGGGCGTGCCGCCGAACATGGCTTCGTCGCGAACGCGGGCGGCATCGCTCAGATTGAGATAGCCCGCGTCCGAGTAGCGATACGCGCCAAAGGTGACGTTGGTGCCGGTCGGATCGATAACCTTGTTGTAGCCCACGTGCAGACTGCGCCCTTTCTGCATGGAAGCGCCCGGGACTTGCGTGCGCGCGGAGGTGATGTCGGTCGCGAAAGCGCCGAACTTCGTGTTGAGCGCGGCGCCGAAGTTAACCGCGACATAGCCTTCCGATGCAATCGCGCCGCCGTACAGTGTGACCTGATTGGTCAGCCCGCGTTGCAACGTGAATTGCGCAAAGCCCGGTTTCGTGTGCAACGACTCATCGCGCAACTGGCCGGCCGTGACGGCGAAGCGCGTCGTGCCCGCGCGCAGCGACTGTGCCACCGATGCGTACGGCACTTCGAAATGTTTCGCGCGGCCATCGGCCTCGGTAACGGTGACGTCCAGATTGCCGCCGTAACCGGTGGCGTACAGATCGCGAATCTCGAACGGTCCCGGCGACACGCTCGTCTCATAGATCACCTGGCCGTTCTGACGCACCGTCACGCGCGCATTCGATTCCGCCGTGCCGCGCACCACAGGCGCATAGCCGCGCAGCGATTCAGGCAACATGCGGTCGTCGGTGGCGATCTGCGCGCCGCGAAACGCAATGCTGTCGAACACCTCGCCGGTGGTCTGCGCGTCGCCGAGCGTCGCTTGCGCCTTGAACTTCGGCACGTCGTGCTGGACATAGGTCGCGATGTCGTCGAACTGGGTCGCCTGGCCTGTGCCGGACGTGATCGACGATTGATGCCGAAAGTGCCATCCGCCGATGTTCACGCCCGCGTTGAGGCCGAGGTATTCCTGCGTGGCGTGCATGCCGCCGCTGTCGCTGCGGTACGCATTGGCGTTGTAGCTGAGAAAGCCGGCGTTCACGCCGTTGTCCCACAATTCGGGCGACACATAGCCGCGAGCCGCATTGCGCAGATACTTTTGCGGGATCGACAACGTTAGCGTCTGCTCGGCGAAGTCGAAGCTGACGGAGGCATCGGGTACGAGCGAGGTCAGATCGACGCATGCATTCGCATCGGCCGATGCAGTGTCGGCGGCATGATCGGCTGCGAGCTTCGTGAAGTCCAGACCATAGACTTCGAGCATCTTGCGCGTGAGGCACGGCGTCGCGTTTTCTCCAACATGCGAGGCATTGAAGCGCACGTCCTCGCGCGCGACACGGTTGCCGTTGACCACGATGTCGACTGCATACGCGCCCGGCGATACCACGTTACCGCGCGAGAAACGCGCGACGTCGACGCCGCTTGTCGAATCCATTTGCAGGAAGGTCGTATCGAATTCGGCTGCCTTCTTCGGTTCGTTCGCGAGCGCGCTCACCGGATGCATCCAGGCAGCCATGCCAAAGGCGCATAACACGATCGCCGCAACCGGTCGCAGCACGAACGAAGATGCTGTAAAGCCGTTGGAAATCCGCTGCTGACATGATTGCGACGATTGCATGGAGATAGCCTGGTGCATGAGGCGCGAGACATTTGCCGATCCACCGATGCTACGAATTAACGAGATGAAAGTAGCTAGGACGAGTTCTATTTTTGAGACGCGAAACACCATGTAAACAAAAAAAAAGCGCGCATCGAACAAGATGCGCGCTGTTAATTTCGAGACGTTGCGATAGGTCGCTGGAGGTCTGCCCGAATGGGCTTCCGATCAAGGCGCGAGTTCGGCATCGCCTTCGATGGCGCCGCCGTAATCGCTGATGGCGATGTAATGGACCTTGCCGCCATGCACGTCGCTCATCTTCGGCACGGGGATGACTGCATCGCCACGCGGCGGAACCATGCCGCCGGTTTCGTTCTTGAAGGTGCGTCCGTTCGACGTCACGCCGATCTCGCTGAACGAAACGTGATACGCGCTCGGATTCGTAATGGAGAGCGCGTCGCCACCGCCTTGCCGCGCGGGCACCACTTTCCACTTGAGCATGCGCGGTGAATCCTCGGGCTTGCCGGACAGCTTCGCCGGGCGCACGAACATCTTGATGCGCGTGCGATACGCCAGTTGCAGCGTGTTGACATCGGCTTTCACCTCCGCCTTGGGCGGCACGTCGAGCACGTTGAGCCAGAACACCGACTCGCGATCCTGCGGCAACGCTTCGCCGCCATACATGACGCGCAATGTCTGCGACTTGCCCGCATCCATCCGAAAGATGGGTGGCGTGATCACGAAGGGCGTCTTGCTGTCGGCGGGCTTGGTGTCGGCGTTGCCGCTATCCATCCAGACCTGCACGAGCGCCGGGTGCGAGCTGTCGTTGTTCAGCTTCACGGTGACTTCACGCTGATCAAGCGGATACACCACGCGCGTCGCGCCGATTGTCACACTGGCGTGCGCGGAGCCCGCGACCATCGCGGCAAGGAGACCTGCCATGGCGAGCGATCGTTTCATCGATTTCATTGCGGCCATCACTCGACGGTTGATGTCATTCACTGCAACCGGACGCTTGCCGAATCAAAACGTGGCGCGCGCCCGGACCCTGCATCGATGGCTTTACTGATACTGAATGGAGTACTGGACCATCGTGTTGACCGCGCCCGGCTGAGCCTGACCCGTCGCGTAGTACTGCGCGAAGTAGTTGAGATTGCCCGCGCCGGCCGAGATCGATGCGCCGTTGACCGCGACATCGTTATTGGCGTTGGTGAGGATATTGATCGGCTGCATTTGCGAGTTCAAGAGACGCACTTGCACGTTGGTCGCCGGCTGCGTCAGCGCCTGATTGATCAGATTGCCGCTGCTTTGGTCAACGGTGGAACCGTTCTCGAAGTGCGCCACTGCCTTGGTGGCCGAGCCCGTGCAGCCGGTCAATTGCAACTGGATGTCGCCGAGCTTGGAAACGCCCGCCGTGGCGCCAGCCGACGCAAGCGCGCTTGCGGAAACGGTCGGCAACGTAGCCGTCACGTTTGCCGACGAACCGGCAGCCGTGCCATTGATCGAGCAGGTCGTATCCGACACCGCGCCGTTGATGGTGATCGTGCCGTCGGCGGCGTTGGCGTTCATCGACGCAAGGGCGACCATCATCGAGAAGAGTGCGGCGCTGAGGGAAATAGCTTTCTGCATGAAGAAACTCCGGGAAACGAATAATGAATGTCTGACGCTTGACGCGGCCATCGACAAGTTGCTGCTTGCGTCGTTCAAGGTGCGTGGCGTTGAGAGAATAATAAGCAGGCAGAGCTAGGATTGATCTAATCTAATTCTCAAAAACGCCATCCATTTTTTTCGGAGCTAACTCAATAAAGCTTCACCCTCAGAATAAGAGACGCGGCGACCGGACAATTCGAGATTGCCGAAATTCAGCGGTTCGCTTTCTTGAACTTTGCTGGATGGGTTTATAGACGGACCAGATTCGATTTCGAGACATATCGGCGAGACTTTTGAGAAACGATGGCGACGCGCACCGAGCGCCTTCGCGTCCCGAAAAAGTGCGCGCGTGCTTTGTTCGAACCGTCTAGTTCATTTGTCGACGCGCCGTGACCTGAGCACAACACGACGGAAAAGAAGATTACTGTCGGCTTGCCACGAGCGGTCGACGTCCGCAAAATGGAAGCAACGGCTTAAAACGCCGTCATGCATAAGAGACCGCTCGACGGAGCGCAGCCTTTTTCGAGGTGCGCCGCGATCAGGCGAACAACGGACACCCATGGCAACCATTGAGGGCAAAGCGCGTTTCCGGATTGATACCGATAACACGGTAGCCGGCATCGCGATCATGGTCTTGACGACCGCTACCTTCGCCGCAAGCGATTCCACCGTTAAGGTCATCGGCACGGCGGTTCCCATACTGGCGCTTCTTTGGGTGCGCTATCTATTTCAGATGGTCGTGCTCGGCGTGTGGCAAGCGCGGCTCGGCACACTCAAGCTCTTTCGCACCGACAGCCTGAAGCTGCAGGTCGTTCGCGCTTTACTGCTGCTCACCAACTCGGCGTGTACTTTCGCTGGCTTGCGGCATCTCCCGCTTCCCGTGACGACATCCCTTGCGATGCTCGCGCCGCTCATCTCCACCCTGCTCGCCGCACTCGTGCTCAAGGACCATGTCCCGCGCAGCAAATGGGCGATGGTCGTGCTCGGGTTCATCGGCATGTTGCTGGTGGTGCGGCCGGGTGGCAGCCAATTCACGTGGACGGTTGTCTTTCCGATCGGTGCGGCCACGACGTTTGCGTGCTTTCAGGTGGTATCGAGCCATCTGTCGCGCGTCGATGACGCCGTCACCACCAACTTTCTGACGGCGCTCGTCGCAACCATCGTGCTGTGCACGTTGATGTGGATGGATCAGTCGCAAATGCTGCCGGAACTGGCGCTCGTGGAATGGAAAAGCTGGCTGCTCGTCGCGCTCATGGCAACAATGGCGACCATCGGCCAGCTTTTGATGTTGCAGGCGCTCCGGCGCGCGGCACTGTCGGTGCTGACGCCCTTCTCCTATTCCCAACTTGCTTTCGCGGCCTTTTTCAGTTGGGTGTTATTCGGTCAGGTGCCTGACCGATGGATGGCTATCGGCATGTGCGTGATCGCCGCAAGCGGTATTGGAACCGTGCTCATGCATGGGCGCAAACCGGCAGTGTTGCCGGATTCGACGCCCTAAACGCTTAGCCCGCGACTTGCGCTTGCTGTATTTGCCGCGCCTGGCCTGTGCAAAGCCAGTGCACGTCGATGTCCAGTTGCCTGGCAATACGGTTGAACGCATGCAGCGGCGGCACCGTGATGCCGCGCCGCCAGAAATGCACGTCGTGCTCGGTTACGTCGAGCCAGTCCGCGGCCTTGGCGGAACTGACGTTGGCTTTCTGCATCGCCCGATCAAGCCGCGCGGCAATGGCGCGGCGCAGAGCGTTATCTTCGTGACTACGTTCAAGGTGTCCGATGGTTTGGGAATGTCGCCCCATTTTCTATCCGTTCTCTCGATTTATAACTAATGCCGTTCAGCGCCGGCTCTTTAGCGCAAGTTCGCATGCTAAATAATCACGGTGACGCGACGGTGACAAGAAAAAGTCCTTTCGATGTTCACGCGCGGACACCGTTTGTTGCAGTGCGAGATTTTTTCAAGATAGCGTCAGAGCGTCAAGTAGGGGAAACAACGTTATGCGCGGGTTGTTACTCGTGGTTTACCTTGAGCAGGCATACGGGAGATATCTTCAGCACGCCCGTTCGTTCTTGTTTCCCGCGATTAAGTGGTCCGTTCGTATTATCCGCCTAGTTCAAAATCGGCGAGAAAATCAGACGCGATTGAAACTTGACTTTCTTCGGATACGAATTCAAATCGCCATCGGTTAATAAAAAAGTCAATTGACACGCCTCGCGCTATCCCTACAATAGAACGTTCGCTGCACCGCACAAATCGATCGTCTTTCAAAACGCAACGTCCAATGGAGTCCAGCATGAGCAGTCTTGCGCCTGAAAACCTCATCGCGTCACAGAAAGCAGGATTCGACGCCAGCTTCGGTCTCGCTACACGAGCCGTGGAAGGTTTCGAGAAACTAATCGACCTGAACACGCGCACGTTCAAGACGGCGCTGGATGAACATCAGAACTTCGTTGCTCGTGTGTTTTCCGTACGCGATCCGAAAGAGTTCTTTGCTTTGCAAAGCCAGCAATCGCAGGCCAGCGCTCAACGCGTCACGGCTTACTGGCAGAGCTTCCACGAAATCGCGGCAGGCGTGCGCGGCGTTTATGTGGAAGCGGCGCAGGACCAGTTGGAGAAGTCGCAGCGCAACGCGCAGGCGCTTGTCAGCACGCTTGCGAGCAGCGCGCCAGCCGGCAGCGAAGCGGTGGTGAATGCGTGGAAGTCGGCTATCGACGCCGCAACCGAATCTGCAAATTCGGCTTACGAAGCGGCGAGAAAGTCCGCGCGTCAGGTGGTGGAAGCGGCAGAAACCGATGCGAGCGTCGCGACGCAGGGCGCAGTGCGGGTTGTGTCGTCGAAGGGAACGAGCGTCAAAAAAGCTTGAGCGTTTTCAAGCAACGAGAAAGGGCGGACCACTCCGCCCTTTTTTCATTTATTTCCAGCCTTCCAGCCGCAATTCATGCGATCGGCCAATCCACACCGCGGAATCGCGATGATCGCGCAATTCGTCCTCGGTATTCGGATGCATGAAAACATCGAGCGCGCCGTGATTCAAGGTGAGCCATTCGAAAATCGGCACGAGATCTTCGCGACCAAAGCCGAGTTGAAACGACCACATCGGGTGCGGTCCAACCGGACGTTCATGAAAGCGTCCCAAGATAAGCTTTCCGGTTTCAAGTTCCGCCGCAAAGTGCGTCGAGATGACCTCCCGGATTGCCCAGGCCGCGTCGCGGCTCGCGGCATCGAAATAAATATGCGCGTGCCAGCCTTTGATTGCGGATGTGTTGATTGCATGCATTGTTTCGGTCGCGCGCGGCAATATTGAGATGTCGTTCATTCTAGCGAAACGCCAATCGCCACGACATTACATGCCTTAAAGGCATCAACGCATGTGTTGCGGCGAATGAGGGCAATGCTAGACTACTGTACATGCATACAGCCCCCGACTCGGCCGCCAATCTGGCGTGCGGCGATCCTGCTTACACCGTCGCTGTGCGCGCGCTTTGCGAATTCACGGCGAAACAGGGCGATCTCGATTTGCGCTTCACGCCAGCGCCAAGCGCGCAGGAAGGCATTGCCGGACATGTGACGGTCGCAAGCCGGCGGCCAGCTGGTTATCTCAAGGAAATCTCGCTCGCCGAAGACTTCGGTCCGTTGCGCGTGCGCGGCCGCGCGGATGGTTTCGATCCGGTGCGCAATCGGCTGGAAGAAGTCAAAACGTATCGCGGCAAGCTGGAATCGATGCCGCAGAATCATCGGCATCTGCATTGGGCGCAGGCGCGCGTGTATGCGCATCTCATGTGCAAGAAGCTCGGTCTCGATGAGATCGAAGTCGCGCTCGTTTATTTCGATATCGTGGAACAGACTGAAAGCGTGCTCGTGGAGACGCAAACCGCGCTGGCGCTACAGGCGCATTTCGAGGATCAATGCACGCGGTTCATCGCGTGGGCCGAACAGGAGATGCGGCACCGTGCGGCGCGCGAGGCGTCGCTTACCGCGCTGGTGTTTCCGCACACGGCGTTTCGGCCTGGGCAGCGGGCCCTTGCCGAGGCGGTCTATCGCGCGGCCGCATCGAGCCGATGTTTGCTTGCACAGGCGCCGACGGGTATTGGCAAGACGGTCGGCACGTTGTTTCCGCTGCTCAAGGCTTGGCCGAAGCAGCAGTTGGACAAGATCTACTTTCTCACGGCAAAAAGCGCGGGGCGGCAGCTTGCGCTCGATGCGCTCGGAACGATTGTCGGGGCGGCGGAAAAAACAGCGGCGCCAGCGGACGCGGCAACGGCAAAAGCCAAAGCGACCGCCACGCCCTTTCCCTTACGTGTAATCGAACTCGTCGCCCGCGACAAAGCCTGCGAATATCCCGACCGCGCGTGTCACGGCGATTCGTGCCCGCTCGCGCGCGGCTTCTACGACCGCCTTCCCGCCGCGCGCGCCGATGCCCTCGCGCGTGCACACCTGGACCGCGCGTCGACAGCCGAAGTCGCGCGACACCACGAAGTCTGTCCGTACTATCTGAGCCAGGAGCTCTCGCGCTGGGCCGATGTCATCGTCGGTGACTACAACTATTACTTCGACACCAGCGCAATGCTTTTCGCCCTAGCTGAAACGAACCGCTGGCGCGTGTCGGTCCTCGTCGATGAAGCGCACAACCTGATCGATCGGGCGCGCGGCATGTATTCCGCATCGCTCGATCGCGCCTCGTTCGATGCAATGCGCCGCGCCGCGCCGCCGCTTCTGAAAAAAACGCTTGCGCGCGTCGCCCGAGCCTTCAGCGACACGAGCCGCGAACAGGAAACCGCGGGCATCGACTACGCACCGCTCGCCGAACCGCCCGCCCAGTTGCTGACCGCGCTCGGCCAGGCGGTTTCGCTGATGACGGAAATGCTCGGCGAGCAAGCCGACCTCTTCTCGCCCGACACCATGCGCTTTTATTTCGATGCCGTGCACTTCACGCGCATCGCGGAGCGCTTCGGTTCGCATTCGATCTTCGATATCTCCCTTGCTGGCCACGCGTCGGCGAAGAAGCGCAATGTCGTGCTGTGCCTGCGCAACGTGATTCCCGCGCCGCATCTCGCCGGGCGTTTCGCGAGCGCCCACAGCGTCGCGTTGTTTTCCGCGACGCTCACGCCCACGCACTTCTACGCCGATACGCTCGGCTTGCCGGAAACGAGCGCGTTCATCGACGTGGAGTCGCCGTTCTCAGCGGATCAACTCGATGTACGCGCCATCGCCGATGTCTCGACGCGCTATCGCGACCGCCTGCAATCCGTTGCGCGCATCGCCGACATGATCGCGGCGCAGTACGGTCGCGCGGAAGGCAACTATCTGAGCTTTTTCAGCAGCTTCGAATATCTGGCGCAAGTCGCGGCGGAATTCGCGGTACGTCATCCCGGAATTCCGAGTTGGCAGCAGTCACGCGCGATGAGCGAAGCCGCGCAGCACGACTTTCTCGCGCGCTTCGTTCCGGATGGACGCGGCGTCGGTTTTGCGGTGCTGGGCGGCGCGTTTGGCGAGGCGATCGATCTGCCGGGCACGCGGCTCATTGGCGCATTCGTCGCGACGCTCGGCCTGCCGCAACTCAATCCTGTCAATGAGCAGATGAAAGTGCGGATGCAGGACGCTTTCGGCGCCGGCTATGACTACGCTTATCTTTTTCCGGGCTTGCAAAAGGTCGTGCAGGCGGCCGGACGCGTAATTCGCGGGCCGCAAGACCGTGGCGTGCTTTACCTTATCGACGACCGCTTTGCGCGCTCGGAAGTGCGGCGTCTGTTGCCGGCGTGGTGGCGGGTCAATGTCATGCGCGAGCGGGACCTGTCGGCGCTTTCGTCGTCGGCTTGATGGGGCGTTAAGGCGGACGTTCATTCAAGTCGCTCCGCGCTCCGGTTTTGTTCGCGCAACACGCGAGCCGGCATGACGCGCTCCTATCCGCTTAAAGCCATGCCAATCTTATCTTTGCCTGCTCCGAGCGCGGGCACCGGGTTTGCTCCAGACAACCTGCCCAGAGGCAACTAAAAGCGACCCGAAGGCACCCCCCAAGGCGCAACAGACGCCCCAAAGGTTTCGCCCCGTCCCCACAGGAGAAACGATATGACCGCCGCGCAAGCACAGCATCCGCAAGACGCACTTGCCATTCTCGAAGCCGACCATCGCGCTGTCGAGCAGCTATTCGACGCCTTCGAACGCGCCGAAAAAGACGATCTCGAACGCAAGACCACACTGGTTCAGCGCGCGTGCGAGTTGTTGTCGATCCATTCGATCGTCGAGGAAGAGTTGCTTTATCCCGCCGCCCGCACCGCACTCGGCACGGACGAGAAAATCGATGTCGACGAAGCCTACGTCGAACACTTTCTGGTCAAGACGCTGATCGAAAAGTTTTCGCAGATCAAGGCCGGCGATGAGGGTTTTGACGCGACCTTCAAGGTATTGTCGGAAAACGTCAAGCATCACGTGGAAGAAGAAGAAACCGAGCTGTTTCCGGAAATCCGCAAGACGAAGAGTGTCGATCTCATCGCGCTCGGCAAGAAGATCGAAGCGCGTAAGGAAGCCTTGCAGAACCGCATCACCGAAGTCGCGACCGCGCATTGAATTGCGCAGCAATTCCCGGAGTGCGTGAGCGCGGTTCAGGACGCACACTGTGCGGCAATCACGCCAATCCGGAGAACTGCAGATGAAGGTGCTTGACAGAGACATCAACGCGCGCGTCGATGCACTCGACTGGACGGATATCGAGCATCAACTCGATTCCCAAGGCTCGGCCATTGCGCCGGGCCTTTTTTCGCGTGAGGAGTGCGCGACGCTCGCCGCGTTGTACGACGACGACGCAATCTTTCGCAGCCGTATCGTGATGGAACGTTATTCGTTCGGGCGCGGCGAATACAAATACTTCGCGTATCCGTTGCCCGAGACGCTGCAAACGGTGCGCGGCGCAGTGTATCCGCATCTCGCGCCCATTGCGAATAAATGGCACGAGGTAATGGGGATTGAAACGCGCTTTCCACCGGTGCATGGAGAGTTCATCGAGCGTTGTCATTACGCCGGACAGACGCGGCCGACGCCGCTTCTCCTGCGCTACGTTCCCGGCGACTACAACTGTCTGCATCAGGATCTGTACGGCGAACACGTTTTTCCGATCCAGATGGCAGTTCTACTTTCTGCGCCCGAACAAGACTTCACCGGCGGCGAATTCGTGATGACGGAACAGCGTCCGCGCATGCAATCGCGCGCCGAAGTCGTACCGCTCGCGCAAGGCGACGCGGCGTTCTTCGCTGTACACCAGCGGCCGGTGCAGGGATCGCGCGGGCCGTATCGCGTGAACATGCGGCATGGCGTGAGCCGCCTACGCTCCGGGCGGCGCCACATGCTAGGCGTGATCTTCCACGACGCAAGCTAGATCGCGGACGACGCGCTTATTCGTTCTCGTCGAAGTAATGTCCGAAGCGCGCCTGCTTCGTCTTGATGTAGCGTTCGTTTTCCTCGCGCATGGGGATGGCGAGCGCGACGCGTTCCTTCACGGGGATGTCGTGCCTGAGCAGCGTGTCGAACTTCGACGGATTGTTGCTCATCAGGCGCACCGATTTGACGTCCATCGAGCGCAGGATGGCGGCGGCGGAATCATACTCGCGGGCGTCGTCGGGCAAGCCGAGATGCAGGTTGGCATCGACCGTGTCGAGACCCTGCTCCTGCAACGCGTAAGCGCGGATCTTGTTGGCGAGCCCAATGCCGCGTCCCTCGTGTCCGCGCAAGTACAGCAGAATTCCGCGATTCTCGGCGGCGATATAGCGCAGCGCGAGATCGAGCTGCTCGCCGCAATCGCACCGGTACGAGCCGAAGACGTCGCCCGTCACGCATTCGGAATGCAGCCGCGTGAGCACGGATTCGCCGTTGCTCACGTCGCCCATGACGAAAGCAATGTGCTCGACATCCGTTTCCTTCACGCGATACACATACGACGCGAACGTGCCGTAGCGTGTCGGAATGGTGGCCGTGGCCGCCAATTCGACGTCGTCGCATTCGGGGCATTCGCCAAAGCCGGGGCGAGGTTTCAACTGGTCAAACGCGGGAGATGCGGTTTTCATAGGGCAATCTGCAAGTCTTGATGCGGGCGTTCGCGCTGTCGGAGTCGAGCGCGGGAGCCCGGCACGTCATGTTAAAGCGCATCGTGAAAGTTTGCAGATTGTCGCATGGCGCGCGTATTCGGCCGTTAGCGTGGATTGTCGAAGTCTCCCGGGCTTTCATCTGTCGCGCGCCACTCGGGTTTGCGCAGCGGGCTGGCTTCGTGCAGCGCGTGGCGAACGCCCGCCGCGTCGAGGTCCGCCGTGTAGACGGGCGTGGCGGGTTGCTGACGCCAGGAATCGTCGATTTCGCCGGCATCGACGGGATCGAAGCCGATTTCATCGACCAGTTGCATGACGACTTTCTTCGCCTTGTGATCGTCGCCCGCCACGGGCAGCGCAATGCGCCCCGCCGTTCCCGCCGGCTTGCCGTGGTTGCGAAGATGCGCCGCGTAGATATTGTTGAACGCCTTGATGACCGGCCGGCCGATCTTCTCTTCCACCCAGCGGCTTTCCGGCAGACCGTTTTCGATTCCGTCGATTCGACCGTCGCGCTGCCGCGGATAGTAATTGCCGGTATCGATCACGATGAGACTCGCCGGTGCTCCCGCGAACAAATCCTTCGGGAGAAGCGGCACCTTCGACTCTGGAATGGTCACGACGACGAGATCCGCGCCCTGCACGGCCTCGCGCGCCTCGACGGCTTGCGCGCCAGTCGCGCGTTCGACTTCGCCGAGCGTGTCCCGCCCGCGCGAATTGGCGATGCGCACCTCGTGGCCGCGTTCGCCGAAGCGCAACGCCAGAACTTGCCCGATATTTCCCGCTCCAATGATGCCGATTTTCATGGTGCCTCCTGGGTTCGTGATCGATCTTGGCGGCATCGCAAACCCCGCACCCAATGCGACGAATCGACGTCATAGTCCAGATCAATTACAATGATAAAATCAATCCACTTCCAAGGTTTGATAGTTTTAGTTCATACTTCGTTCACTTCTTCAACACACACTTAAAGGGAAACGATCAATGCCGATCATCAACACCCAAGTCAAGCCGTTCAAAGCAACCGCCTATCACAAGGGTGATTTCGTCACCGTTACCGAAGAAAGCCTGAAGGGCAAGTGGTCCGTGTTTGTGTTCTACCCGGCCGACTTCACCTTCGTGTGCCCGACGGAACTGGGCGATCTGGCTGACCGCTACGAAGAATTCAAGAAGCTGGGCGTTGAAATCTACAGCGTTTCGACCGACACGCACTTCACGCACAAGGCATGGCACGACACGTCGGACACGATCCAAAAGATCAAGTATCCGATGATCGCCGATCCGACGCTCGCCATCTCGCGCAACTTCGACGTGCTGATCGAAGAAGAAGGCCTGGCGCTGCGTGGCACGTTCGTGGTCAACCCGGAAGGCGAGATCAAGCTGTGCGAAGTGCACGACAACGGCATCGGCCGTGACGCCGGCGAACTGCTGCGCAAGGTGCAAGCCGCGCAATACGTCGCATCGCATCCGGGCGAAGTCTGCCCCGCCAAGTGGACGCCGGGCGCTGAAACGCTGAGCCCGTCGCTCGACCTCATCGGCAAGATCTGAGTCTCGGGTTCTCCAGAGACTGACGAGGCGCGCGGCAGGCCCGCTGCGCGCCTTGCACCCCCAGTTTGTACCCACGCATTCCGTTTCGGCGCCGCTTTATGGCGGCGCTTGGACGGAGTGCGTCCAAAGATTCCAAAAACTCTCGTCAGGGAACGACACACGCCATGCTGGACGCCAATCTCAAGACTCAGTTGAAAGCCTATCTGGAAAAAGTCACGCGGCCCATCGAGCTCGTCGCCTTTCTCGACGACAGCGACAAATCGCGTGAGCTGAAAGGCCTGCTCGACGAAATCGCTACGCTGTCCCCGCGGATCAGCGTCGTCGAGAAAGAGGACGTTGCGGCACGCCGTCCGTCGTTCACCATCGGCGAGCCGGGCAAGGCGGCGGGCATTCACTTCGCCGGCATCCCGATGGGTCACGAATTCACGTCGCTCGTGCTGGCGCTGCTGCAAACCGGCGGCCATCCGATCAAACTCGACGACGAAACCATCGAGCAGATTCGCGCGCTCGACGGCGATTACCGGTTCGAAACGTATTTTTCGCTGTCGTGCCAGAACTGCCCGGAAGTCGTGCAGGCGCTGAATGTAATGGCGATCATCAATCCGCGTATCAAGCACGTGGCGATCGACGGCGCGCTGTTTCAGAAGGAAGTCGAAGACCGCCAGATCATGGCCGTGCCGACGATGTTCCTGAACGGCGACAGCTTCGGCCAGGGCCGCAGCAGCGTGAAGGAAATTCTCGCCAAGCTGGATACGGGCTCAGCCGCGCGTGCCGCGAAGCAACTGGAAACGAAGCCGGTATTCGACGTGCTGATCGTCGGCGGCGGTCCTGCAGGCGCGGCAGCGGCGATCTACGCGGCGCGCAAGGGCATTGCGACCGGCGTGGTCGCCGAGCGCTTCGGCGGCCAGGTGCTGGACACGATGGCTATCGAAAACTTCATCTCCGTGCAGGAAACGGAAGGACCGAAGTTCGCGACGGCGCTCGAACAGCACGTCAAGAGCTACGAAGTCGACGTGATGGACGTGCAGCGCGCCGACAAGCTGATCCCGGGCCGCATCAACGAAGTGCATCTGGCAAGCGGCGCGGTCCTGAAGGCAAAGACCATCATTCTGGCGACGGGCGCGCGCTGGCGCGAAATCAACGTGCCGGGCGAGCGTGAATATCGCGGACGCGGCGTGGCCTACTGCCCGCACTGCGACGGCCCGCTCTTCAAGGGCAAGCGCGTGGCGGTCATCGGCGGCGGCAATTCCGGCGTCGAAGCGGCCATCGACCTCGCGGGTGTCGTTGCGGCGGTGACGCTGATCGAATTCGGCAACGAGTTGCGCGCCGATGCCGTGTTGCAAAAGAAGCTGCGCAGCCTGTCGAACGTGACCATCGTCACGAGCGCGCAGACCACGGAAATCACCGGCGACGGCAAGAAGGTCGACGGCCTGAACTACACGGACCGGGCGACGGGCGTCTCGCACCGCGTGGAACTCGAAGGCGTGTTCGTGCAGATCGGTCTCGTGCCGAACACCGAATGGCTGAAGGGCACGATCGAGCTGTCGAAGCATGGCGAGATCATCGTCGATGCGAAGGGCGCGACGTCGATCCCCGGCGTATTCGCTGCCGGCGACGTGACGACGGTGCCGTTCAAGCAGATCGTGATCGCGGTCGGCGAAGGTGCGAAGGCATCGCTTGGCGCGTTCGATCATCTGATTCGCGCGTCGGTCGAGGAAGAAGAGACGGTGGCCGCGTAAAGCTTGCCTTGCGGCGAAGGGGAAAGGCGAACGAGCGCTGCTCGTTCGCCTTTTTTTGTATTGCGCTTGCGGTGGAATTGGCGCTTGAAGCGCGCGTCCATTCGGCTCGCTTTTCCAGCGCGCTGCCGAAATAGACGGCTGTGGCAATGAGTGGGCGAAGTTGGCGATGACGCTGATGAGCAAAACCCGCTCACGCCGAAAACACCGCCCCACCCTCAGCTTGCCGACTTCGCTTTCGGCTCGAGCACCAGCGGAAAGATCACTTCGAACACGCTTCCATGTCCTTTCACCGACTGGAAACGCAACTCGCCCTCGAGCGCACGCGACAGTTCCTTCACGATGGCAAGCCCAAGCCCCGTTCCGGGAATATCGTCCTCGGCCGCGCGCTCGAATTCCTCGAACACGCGCTCCTGATCCGCCGTACCGATGCCCGAACCTGTGTCCGTCACGCGCAAGCGCCAGCGGTCGTCCGCCACGGCGTCGATCGTCAACACGATTTCGCCCGCCGACGTGTATTTAATCGCGTTCGAGAGCAAGTTGATCGCGACCTGCTTCACCTTCAGCCGGTTCGATGTCACCGTGCCGAGCGTCGGTTCCAGATGCCCGACGAGCTTCAGGCCCTTTGCTTCGGTGCCGACGCGGTTTAACTGCATTAGTTCGTCGAAGAGACCGACGAGATCGAACGCTTCGACTGTCAACAGCGAATCGTCGCCGAGGACCTTCGAATATTCGACCATTTCATCGACTAGACTCGCCATGTCGGACACTTGCCGGTTGGCGAGCCCAAGCGCCGTCTCGCGTTTCGCGGGCGAGCGGCCGAGCAGTTGCAGCGCCGTCGAGAATACGTTGAGGAAATTGCGCAGATCGTGCGCGACGCGGCGCGTCACCTGCATGCGCGTTTCGTAAAGTTCGCTGATTAGCTTCTGACGCAGCGTGAGCTCGTAATTCGCGCGCTCCAGCATGCCGGTGTATTCGTCGATCTTGCGATCGCGCTCGCCCACCGCTTCACGAATCGAGGCCAGCGTGACGAAGCTCACCACTTCATCGGTCATGAGCCGCGCGTGTTCTTCGTCCGTGCGCGAGAGATCCGTGTGCGCGGCGGCGTAATCGCCAATCGCCTGAAGCAAAATCTGGCGGAACAGGTCGAGCTCGCGCACCAGTTCGTCGATGCGATACCCTTGCTGCCAACGCCATTGCCCGTGCTGCCGCGCGTTTTGTTCGATGACGCCTTCCTGATCGCGCAAATTACGCGATTCGAGCACGACGCAGATTTCCTCGAAGACTTCCGGCAAGTGGTCCGCCAGTTGCCGGTACGTGAGCTGATCCGAGTGTTCGACTTCCTGATCCCCGAACACGAGCTTCATCCATTTTTCAGTCAGCGCGGTCCGCTGCTCGCGCAACGAAGCCACGAGACCGTCTAAGCCGTTGGCTGCCGTTTCGGCCATCTGCGATTCCTCGATTGCAACGCCCAGTTGCCGCTCGTGCGGCGCGTGGTGCTCGTATGGAAGTGCTGGTAAGGAAGTGCTGGGGTGAAACCGCCGTGGAGCGCGAAGCTCGAAGGCCGCGATGCCACGCCAGTATAGGCCCAGCTTCAAGCAAAAAGTTCGAGTACCCGACTATCGTAAACGGGCAAAATTGCTAACGCATTCGCTAATTGACAAGGTGGACGGGCGCGACGCACGCCTCAATGCGGGCGACCTTTTTCACGCAGCATCTGCACGAACTGGCGCGCGGCCGGCGACAGCGCGCCTCCCTTTCTCGTCACGATGCCATACGTCTGCGACTTCGATTTCATGCGGATCGGCAAGATGCGCAACATGCCGTAGCGCTCGAAAAGTTTCGCGACGCTCGACGGCAATATCGCCACCATATCCGCGCTCTGCTGCAAAAGCGTGACCGTCACGAGCGGCGACGCGGTGGAGATGGGGTTCGCCGGCATCGGCAAGCCGGCGAGGTCGAGTTCGCGTTCGAGCAGCGCGCTCATCGGCAGATAACTCGGATACGTCACCCAGCGATGACCCGCCAGTTCCGCGAGCCCGACTTCGCGTCCCGCCGCGCGCGGATGGTCCTGTCCCACGACAATGGCAAGCGGTTCGTCGGCGAGCGGCTGATAGTGGTACTTTGTCGGCTGGTCCGACACGCTTGCGCGGCCGATCACGAGATCGACATGGCCGTCGTCCAGCATGCCGACCATGCGCGCGCTGGTGTCCTCGACAATTTCGATGGCAAGGTCCGGATGCTTCGCGTGCATCTCGCCGACGATGGGTGCGACCACGCCCGGCACCGCGCCCATGATCGTGCCGACCGTCAGCCGCCCGCCCGTGCCCGCGCGTATCTGCGCGACTTCCTGGCAGAGCGCGCTCAGATCGGCAGCCAACAGACGCGCATAGCGCACCACGGCGCGGCCGAACGGGTTGGGAATCACCCCGCTCTTGGCGCGCTCGAACAAGGGCGCTTCCAGCATCGATTCGAGTTCGGCGAGCGCCTTGGAAGCGGCGGACTGAGTCATCGCCATGGCGCTCGATGCTTTATGCAGCGATTTATGGTCGTCGAGCGCGATCAGCAACTGCAATTGCTTCATGCGCAGCCGCGACATCAGGACATCCAGAGTGTTTTTCATGCGACAAACGATGCGGAAGAAAAAGGCGGGGTGATTCCATAAAGCGATCACTCGATGGAAAGGATTCACTATACAGCGGCGCCTCTCGCGCCGTATAGTCGGCGCAGCGCGACGCTCGCATCCGCCGCAGTCGCTACGACTCACTCAAGTCAAGGACGAGACACCATGCAACTCACAGGCAATCTGCTCATCGGCCAGCAATCCATTTTCGGCAGCAACGGCTCGATCAAGGCCGTCAACGCGTCCACGGGCGCGGCCATCGAACCGGCATTCGGAGGCGCCACGCTCGCCGATCTCGACCGCGCAGCCGCCCTCGCCTGGGCCGCGTTCGACGTATATCGCGAAACCGCGCCCGAAGCGCGCGCGAAATTCCTCGAAACCATCGCGCAAAATATCCTCGACATCGGCGACGACCTGGTCGAGCGCTGCATCATCGAAAGCGGATTGCCGCGCGGACGGATCGAGGGCGAACGCGGCCGCACGGTCGGTCAACTGCGTATGTTCGCGGAAGTGGTGCGTAACGGCGACTATCTCGGCGTGCGCATCGACCCGGCGCAACCCGAACGCAAGCCGCTGCCGCGCGTGGATCTGCGTCTGCGTCACATCGGCGTCGGCCCGGTCGCCGTGTTCGGCGCGAGCAACTTCCCGCTGGCGTTCTCGGTCGCGGGCGGCGATACGGCTTCCGCGCTCGCCGCGGGCTGCCCGGTGATCGTCAAGGCGCACTCGGCGCATCCAGGCACGGCGGAACTCGTCGGCCGCGCGGTACAAAAGGCCGTGAAGGACTGCGGCATGCCCGAAGGCACGTTCTCGCTGCTGTTCGACAGCGGTCGTGACATCGGCCAGGGCCTCGTCAAGGACAACCGCATCAAGGCAGCAGGCTTCACGGGCTCGCGCGGAGGCGGCACGGCGCTGATGAAGCTCGCCGCCGAGCGTAAGGAACCCATTCCCGTCTATGCGGAAATGAGCAGCATCAACCCGGTCGTGTTGTTCCCGGCCGCGCTCAAGAACCGTGGCGAAGCCATCGCGAAGGCATTCGTGCAATCGCTCGTGCTCGGCGCGGGCCAGTTCTGCACGAACCCCGGCCTGATCCTCGCCGTCGAGAGTCCTGACCTGGACAAGTTCATCGCGGCGGCATCGGCGGCGCTGACGGAGACGGCTGCGCAGACCATGCTCACGCCGGGCATCCACAAGGCGTACGAAGGCGCGATCGATAAGGCTTCGAGCCAGGCGGACGTGAAGACGCTCGCGCGCGGCGTCGAAGCGAAGAGCGACAATCAAGGCCAGTCGGCGCTGTTCTCGACCACGGCTGCGAACTTCCTCAAGAACCACTCGCTGCAGGAAGAGATTTTCGGCGCGTCGTCGCTGGTGGTGCGCTGCCCGGATCAGAAGACGATGCTGGAACTGATCGAATCGCTCGAAGGCCAGTTGACGTCGGCGTTGCATATCGACGAAGCCGATTACGCCGAAGCGCGCGACTTCCTCCCGGCGCTCGAACGCCGCACGGGCCGCATTCTGGTGAACGGTTTTGGCACGGGCGTCGAAGTGGGCCACGCGATGGTTCACGGCGGCCCCTATCCGTCCACGGCGGATGGCCGTTCGACCTCGGTCGGCAGCCTCGCGATCAACCGCTTCCTGCGTCCGGTGAGCTATCAGGACCTGCCGGATGCGCTTCTGCCCGACGCGCTGAAGACCGAGAATCCGCTGGGTCTGAATCGCCGTATCGACGGCAAGTTGCAACTGGCTGAATAAGTCGGTCGCATAAGCTGCAAATCGAGGCCGCGGCGCTGAACTTCCGGGTTCGCGTCGCGGCCTTCCGCTTATCGCGAATTGCTTCGGATGGCTAAATTGTCCGCACTTTCGCTCACGCACGGCGCAAACGTTCGCGCCGGCGCGCGAGGCAGTTCGTATCCGCCATGCAACGCGCGAACGGGTTTCATTTCGCGCCCTAACCGCTTTTGCATCAGTGGGTTATCGCGCGGTTGTTCGCCCTTGTCGGTTATTGGCTAAGGATTGGCGTCACGAAACCGCCGCCGCGCGCCCAGAATGGCAAAAACATTGTGAGAGAGCGATGCGTGGCGCTTGGCCGCGAAGCCCTGAAACGGCGACGCGGGCGCACCAGTCCCGGCCGCGTTTTCGTATCGACACGAGGGCCAGCGCCATCAAAAGGCGCGGTTACGAGGCGCGTCGGGAGCACGGAGTTTCGCGTGCCGCCGGCGCGATGATGTAGTCGCTTAAATTCAGGCGGCCCGAGGTAGGTGCGAAACGCGATTGACGTCCGAACTCGCTTCAACGATATTCGGACTTTCGTTTTTCGGACGCACGCAGTCGATGTTCATTCGACATACATTCGCGCCCGACAAACGATACGAAGGATTGTTGCCGCAGGACTTCGCGCGCGCGATTGCGGGCGGTCCGAAGCCAGTATAGGCACTCAAGCGGCCACGTTATCGCACATGTCCTTCGAGGGCTTAAAAGCATGACCACGCGTCTGACGTTTCCTGCATCCATGTTCTCCGTCGTCTGCCAGCGTTGCGGCAGCACGATGCGCAAAAACGCCGACAGTTGTCCAAACTGCGGCGCGGATCGTAACGCCGCGTCCGCTCAACCGCGCCAGGCCGCCGCACCGCAAGAACGGCCGCGCGTCAACATGTTCGAGCAGACGCTTTCCAAACCGCTTCCGTCGATGTCGACCTCGGCAACGGCTCCCGCCGCCGCATCGGCTGGCGCCGGCGCCTCCCCTTCCGGCGCGCTGCCGGAGGAGCCCGCAACCGAACGCGGCTGGCCCGCGGGTTGGGACCCGAAACGCGCGAGCGAACGTATCGCGCAAAAGGCGGCGGAGCATCGGGCGAAGCGCCTGGAGGAATCCGCGCGCAGCGCTTATGCGAACACCGGCCGCGATCCCGACGCGCTGCCCGGCTCCGAATCCTGGTCGAAGCGCAAGACGGTCATCGCGGGCGTTTGTTCGGTCGTGCTCGCGCTCGGCGCGGCCGCTTATCTGCAATACGGCGATTCGAACGATGACGACGCCTCGCCGTCCGCCGATCACAGTGTCTCCGGCGCGATCGATTCCAGATTCAGCTCGCTCGTGCCGGGTACCGCGCCGAACGTGAACCCCAATGTGGCGACAGGCGCGGGCAATGCCTCGGCCGATGCCCGCGCGTCCGTTTCCGGCGATACGCTGCGCAGCGTGCGCCTTGCGCTGGATCAGCACGACCTGACGCTGGCGCGCGCGCGCCTCAATACCGTTCCCGCGTCATTGCAGACGCGCCCCGACTACGATTCGATGAAAGACGAACTCGCGAAGCGCGAGTTGCAACGCGACGCCGCGCTGCAATTGGCGCGGGCCTGCGAGCGGACTTCGGCATGGTCGTGTGTGCAGCAGAACGCGGGCGAAGCGCTCGCTATCGATGGCGGCAACGGCGAGTCGCAAGCGATGCTAGAACGCGTCATCTCGCACGCGGGCTGGATGGTCGCGACGCCTGCGGGCGCGAAGAAGCCGCTGCCATCGGCGGTGACGGCTGCTGCCCCGGCGCCCGCCGCGCCTGCCAGCGTGGTTGCCACCAACGTCGGCAAGCCTGCGACCACTGCGAACGTGGAAGTTGCGACGCCGCCGGTCAAGACCGTGACCATCGCGCCGAAGACCGTGGTTGAGCGGCACGCCGCGCAGCGCGGAACGGCAGCGGCGGCACGGCGGGATGCGATCGACGAAGCGCGGGATGCATCGACTGATTCGCGCGCGGAGAAGATCGCGCGGGCTCAGGCGGCTACGAATGCCATTACCGCGGCGACGGTTGGGCCTGCTGCTACGGCTAATGTTGCCCCGGCCAATGCGCCTGCGACTTCGGCCGTTGAATTGCCTGCCGCGAAGATGTTCGCACCGTCCACTGCAACGGCGACGGTGGCACCCGCGACTTCCGGCAACGCCTTGCCTGCCGCAAGGACAACGGCAGCGACGACAACGCCTGCCGTGCCTTCCACGACGCCCGCGCCTTCCACTGTTGCAGCGACGGCCGCTCCTTCGGTTGTTGTGTTGACGCCCGCGCCCGTGACGACCACGGCGACGCGCACGGCGCCAGCCACCGCTGCGCCGCCTCCCGCGACGAGTCGCACCGCGCCCGCCGCCGTGGCAGCCAACACGCGGCCCGCGCCTCAAACCGGCGCGACGCGTAATACTGCGTCGACCGGCCTGTACGATGCCTCTTCCGCCAATCACGCCAACGCAAGCGATGAGATGTACGTCGCGCCGCAGAATCGCGGAGCGACCGCGACGGGCGGCGGCGCATCGAATAACGGCATGTACGATGCGACGTCCAATCGCGGCAGCACGTCCAACGGGATGTATGTGGCGCCGTCGGCGTCGGGTGCCACACCGCATGCATCGACATCATCGACGGCGACTGGCGCGACGCCTGTCGCCGTGCGCAATACCGCGCCGCAAGCTCAACTCGCCGCCGCGCCCGCGATCAACCCGCCCGCAGCAAGCCCGCGCGCTGCCGCGTCGTTTGGCGCATCGAACGTATCGGCGCATATGGACGCGGACAAGACCGAAGAACTGGAACGCGCCATCAAGCAATACGGTTGGACGAGCGGCGGCGGGGCTTCGAAGTCGGCGCCGTGAAGATGGGGAGATAGAAACATGGAAGAGCGCATTGAATGAAGATTCGGCGCTCTGTGGGTGAAAGGCAACCACGCAAGCAAGGCGTCTTGCGAAATCGAAGCGGCTCCGAAGAGAGCGCTTCAGAAATAGGAAAGTCTCGGGTAACGACGCGAATCTGAAGAAGCCCGACTCGGGAAACGAAGCACCTTTGAAGGAGCGAGGTCTCGAATATCAAATCGCTTCTAAAGCGGCGATGTCTCGGGAGACGAGACTCGACGGAAGAGACGACGCACATCGGCGGGTGTGCGAGCAAGAAATAAGCATCCAAAGAACGAAGCAAATCAGGAAAAAAGCATTCACGGAGACAAAGCTTTTTTGGCACAGCGTGCCCGGAAAGAATCCGGCATCTCGCGAACGGAAAGAGTCGCCAGAACAAACTGCATCGGCTAAAACTAGCCCGCGCGCAGAAACGCATAACCGATTTCGCACGATGCGACGCTCTCGCATCGCGCGTGTTCCACAGCACCCGTCCAACTCAAGAATCGAGGGTCAATCATGTTCTCCACGAAAATCATGCGGAACGCCGCGCGAGGTGCGCTTGCCCTCCTTGCCGTAATCGGTCTCGCAAGCGTCACGGGGACGAGTTTCGCCGCCGACGCCGTGCCCTACAAAATCACTACCGGGCCGGATCGCGGCACGTATATTCAGATCGGTCAGGACCTGTCCAAGTACGTGGCCGACCCTGCCGGCATGGAACTGGAAGTGCTTTCTTCCAAAGGATCGGCGGAAAACGTGCAGCGCATGCGCTATGAACCCGGCGTGAAATTCGCACTCGTTCAGTCGGACGTGTATCAGGCTTACGTCGATATGGCCGCGTCCGGTAACGCCGATGCCGGCAATATCATCAAGCCGCTGCGCCTCATCATGCCGCTTTACGACGAAGAGATTTACTTCGTCGTGCGTTCGGATTCGCCGCTCAAGTACATCCAGGAAATCAAGGACAAGAACATTAGCGTCGGGCTGCTCGGAAGCGGCACGGCGCAGTCGTCGGCAACGCTGTATCGGCTGATGTTCGGTGAACCTATCGCCGACCAGAACGCGCAGCACTATAGCAACGAGGACGCGCTCGCGAAGCTGATCGTGCGCAAGATCGACGTCGCGGTGATCGTCGCGGGACAGCCTGCCAAGCTCTTTCAGGACATGAACCCGGAACTGCTGCAGCAGATCAAGCTGTTGCGTCTGGACCCGGCCGCGCCTGAAACCGCGCGCGCCAAACAAACGTATTTCCCGGCGACGATCCGCACATCGAGCTATCCGAACTGGATTCAGGAGGACACGCCAACGCTCACCGTCAAGGCGTTCCTCGTGACGTATGACTATGGTCTGCGCGGCACCGTCGGCGCGATGTCGAAATTCGCCGATTCGCTCTGCACGAACTTCGATACGCTGCAGGCGAGCGGGCATCCGAAGTGGAAACAGGTGCATCTCGAACTGCCGCCGCTGACGAAGGGCTGGAAATACTATCCGCCGGTTGAAAAGCATTTGCGGTCGTGCATCGCCAAGCGCGCGGCGCTCGCGCAGCAATCGCAAGGCGGCGCGCAGACCGTATTGGCGCGTTCGACGGATGGCGCCGCGCCAAAAATGAAGAAAGCAAGTTGCACCGCGCAGGAGAAGGTGTTGTTGCTGTGCGATCAATGACGTGAACGCACGCGCTGTTGTCTGCATGACGACAGCGCGTCGCGCGATACGCAAACAAGCGCCTACGCCCCCATCGCCGCCATAACCCCCGCCAGCCGCTTCAACCCACGCTCGATAGCCGGGACGCTCGTCCCGCCATATCCAAGCAACACGCCTTGCAAGAGCGGCTTGCCCGCATAAAACGGCGCGATGCCGTACAACCCCACTTGCGCCTCGCGCGCCGCCGCGACCACGCGCGCTTCCTGCCACGGCTCTAAAAGCCGCGCGACCAGATGGATGCCGGCCGTCGATGGCATCGGCTCGAACCAGTGCGCAAGAGCGCCCGTCAGATGCGCGATCAACGCGGCACGGCGTTGCGCATACGCCTTGTGCATGCGGCGCAAATGTTTCGCATATTCGCCATCCAGCATGAAGGCGCCGAGCGCTGTCTGCGTGAGCATGCAGCCGTGCAGATCGCAAACTTGCCGCGCGTTCCAGAGCGGCTCGGAAAGCGTCGCGGGCGGCACCACGTAGCCAATCCTTAAATCCGGAAAAAGCGTCTTCGAGAACGTGCCGACATACGCGACCAACCCTGCATGATCCAGGCTCTTCAGCGACTCGACCGGCCGCCCTTCGAAGCGAAACTCGCCGTCGTAGTCATCCTCGACGATCACCGCGCCGCGTTTGGCCGCCCATTCGAGCAGTTCGATCCGGCGCGCGAGACTCATCGGCATGCCGAGCGGAAACTGATGCGACGGCGTCACGTAGACGAGCCGAGTATTGCGCGGCAACTTGTCCACGACGATCCCGTGCTCATCGACGGGAACGTGCGCAATGCGCGCGTGCAGCGCCGAGAAGATGGCGCGCGCAGGCGGATAACCCGGCTCTTCCATCGCGACGACATCGCCCGGCTGGACCACCACGCGCGCGAGCAGATCGAGCGCCTGCTGGGCGCCTTGCGTCACGAGAACGTCCTGCCAGTTGCACACCACCGCGCGGCTGAACGCCAGATAGCGCGCAATGCCGAGCCGTAGCTCCTGCTCGCCGGCCGGATCGCGATACGACGCCACGCCGCCGCCCGTGCGCGCCTGCGTGCGCAGCGCCTGGTTGACGCAGCGGCGCCAGGCATCGAAGGGGAAAAGCGTCTTGTCGGTCACGCCGCCCTTGAAATCGCAGTCGAGCGTGATGTCGGCGGGCGGCATGGGCATCGACATGCGTTCGGGCATCTTGCGCCAGATGCCGGTGGCGCGGGCGCGCGCCGAGGTCGGCTCGGCGCGGGCGGCGGGCAGACGCGTGAGGCCATCGGCGACGAAGGTGCCATCGCCGGCGCGAGTGCGAAGAAAACCTTCGGCGATCAGGCGATCGAATACATCGAGCGTCGTCTTGCGAGACACGCCGAGCTGCGCGGCGAGATCGCGCGTGGACGGCAGGCGCGCATGAGCGGCAAGCCGCCCTTCGATGATGCCCGCGCGCAACTGGCCGTAGATCTGGCCCGTGAGGTCGTGACGGCCGTGCAGGGTGATGTGGATGTCCAAGGTGAAGCACCGATTGAGCGTGGCTACCTAGGATGAACGGATTTCGATGCATTCACAAGGCCAGCGCCGCGTTCGCCTCACCCTTCCGCCCCAAACACGGCCGCACACAACGTCACCCCTTCGGCGCTCAACCACGCACTTCCCGCGCCCTCTTCCGTGATCGTCATCTCGATCAGCCCCGCATCCGCGAGCCCGGTAAGCTGCCGCCGCAACGCGCTCATCGGCAAATCGGACTGCTTCGCCAACTTCGCAAGCGACCACGGTTTCTCCGGGCTCTCCCGACGCGCGCGCCAGAGTTGCGCCAGAACGGCGACGAGTATGGGATCGATGTCATCGCTCATCTATGTCTCCTTCTCTATGTCGTCTCGTGCCGCGCGCCGATCGATTTCGCCGACGAGTTCGCCCAAACGCTGCAATGCCGCCTCGCTCTGCGCGGTCCACGGATAGCTGTAGTTCAAGCGAATGAAGTGGCTGAAGGCATTGCGCGTCGAGAACATATAGCCCGGCCCGACCGTAATACCGCATTCGAGCGCCGCGCGATAAAGCTGCATCGAATCGACGCGCTCCGGCAATTCGACCCAAAGCACATAACCGCCCTGTGGCGCGGACGTGCGCGTGCCCGCCGGAAAGAAGCGCTCGACCATCCCACGCATGATGCGCGCCTGTTGCTGATAGAGCTTGCGCACGCCGCGCAGATGCCGGTCGTAACCGTCCTGACGAAGATAATCGGCGACGGCGACTTGCGGCACCGAAGGCGTGGTCAGCGTGTTGAGGAACTTGAGCTTCTCGACTTGCGCGCGAAAACGTCCCGGCATCGCCCAGCCGATTCGATACGACGCCGTGAGACTCTTCGAAAACGACGCGCAGTGAAGCACGAGCCCCTTGGTATCGAAACTTTTGAGTGTCGTAGGCCGCGCATCGCCGAAATAGAGCTCGTGATACACGTCGTTTTCGATCACCGGTATCTCGTGCTCGCTCAGCAATTCGACGAGTTGCCGCTTGCGCGCATCCGGCATCAGAAAGCCGAGCGGGTTCTGGAAATTCGGCATCACCATGCAAGCAGCAATCTTTCTTTTGCCGATGATCTGCGCGAGCGCCTCGATGTCGATGCCATCGACGGCATGCGTCGGCACCTCGATCGCGCGCATGCCGAGCCGCTCGATGGCGTGCAGCATCGCGTAATACGTTGGCGACTCGACGGCCACGGTATCGCCCGGCTTCGCGACCGCCTGCAAACTCAGATTGATCGCTTCCGTTGCGCCGACCGTAATCACGATTTCGGCCGGGTCCACGCTCACGCCGTTCTCCGCGTAGCGCCGCGCGATCTGGCGGATGAGCTCGGGGTTGCCGGGCGGCAGATCGTCGATGAGATTCCAGCTCGTGTGCCGCCGCGCGATGGCGTTCGCGTACTGGTTGATGCGCCGCCAGGGGAACGGCTCGGGATCGGGATACGGCGAGCCGAACGGCACGGCGTCGTGCGCGCGGATGCTGCGCAGCGTGGCAAGCACGAGCCGGCTCACGTCCACTTCGGAAGCCACCGCCACGGGACGCGCGCGGCGCTTCGTCTCGTCACGCGGCGTTTCGGCCTTGGGTCTGGCGCGCACGAAATAGCCGGATTGCGGACGCGTTTCCAGCACGCCGCGGCCTTCGAGCAACGCATAGGCATGCAGCACGGTCTTGATGCTCACGCCGTGCTGCTGGCTCGCCTGCCGCACCGACGCAATGCGCTCGCCCGGCGCGAACACGCCACGGCGCACGGCGGCTTCGATCTCATCGGCGAGCTTTTCGTAGAGGGTCACGGCGGCGGTCGTGTCGAAACAAGGAGGGCGTTCAGTCTACCAACTGTATCCCTCTTATTTCACGTTTTCTGTGCGCCGCGCGCCATTTGGGAAACAGTAGGATCGACGTACCGAATCGTCCTGTGCGTCGACACGCCACACCATGAAGAAGCCCGAAGCTCGCATCGAACCGTACTCGCACCCCGCCGCAGGCTGGGGCGCGCTCAAACAGGTGGCTATCAATCTCGTCAAGGAGAAGGTCGCGGGCGGCAATTACCGGACGCTCTTCAAGCAGAATCAGCCGGATGGCTTCGACTGCCCCGGGTGCGCGTGGCCGGACCGGGCGCATGCATCGACATTTGAATTCTGCGAAAACGGCGTCAAGGCGGTTGCCGCCGAAGCCACGGCGAAGCGCGTCACGCCCGCGTTCTTCGAGGAGCACACGGTGACTTCGCTGATGGCGCAGTCGGACTACGAACTCGAACAGCATGGCCGCCTAACCGACCCGCTTGTCTACGACGCCAAGCGCGACCGTTATGTGCCGATAGAATGGGACGCGGCGTTCGAGTTGATCGCATCGCACATCAACAAGCTGGACCATCCGGACAAGGCCGCGTTCTATACGTCCGGCCGCGCAAGCAACGAAGCCGCTTTCCTTTACCAGCTCTTCGTGCGGATGGTCGGCACGAACAATTTCCCCGACTGCTCGAACATGTGCCACGAGGCAACGAGCCGTGGCCTGCCGCATACCGTGGGCGTCGGCAAGGGCACGGTGACGCTCGACGACTTCGAACACGCCGACACGCTGCTGCTCTTCGGTCAGAATCCGGCGACCAATCATCCGCGCATGCTCGGCGAGTTGCGCGACTGCGCGAAACGCGGCGCGACCATCGTGTCGATCAATCCGCTGAAAGAACGCGGCCTCGAACGGTTCGCGAGCCCGCAGCACACACTCGACATGCTTTCGCCCAAGGGCGTGAAGATCAGCTCCGTATTCATCCGCCCGAAAGTGGGTGGCGACTTCGCGCTCATCAAGGGCGTGGCGAAACGCGTGATCGAACTCGACGATGCCGCGCTCGCCAATGGCCAGGCCCGCGTGCTCGATGTCGATTTCATCGCGCAACACACGGTTGGCTTCGACAGCTTCGCCGCCGACTTGCGCGCCGAGAACTGGGAGATGATCGTCGCGGAATCGGGCGTGGCCATCGACGAAATCTTGAAGCTCGCCGATATCTACGCGCAAGGCCGCGCCGTCATCTCGACGTGGGGCATGGGCCTCACGCAGCACAAGAATTCAGTGCCGATCGTGCAGTTGCTGTCCAACTTGATGATGATGCGCGGCAATATCGGCCGGCGCGGCGCGGGGCTTTGCCCGGTGCGCGGCCATTCGAACGTGCAGGGAGATCGCACGGTGGGTATCGAGGAAAAGCCGACGCAGGCGTTTCTCGACAGGCTCGGCGCGGCATACGACTTCGAGCCGCCGCGCGAGCACGGTTACGACGTGGTCGAATCCATTCACGCGATGCTCGAAGGCCGCGTGAAGGTGTTCATCGGGCTGGGCGGTAATTTTTCGATCGCCACGCCCGACACGCCGCGCACCTGGGAAGCAATGCGTTCGTGCGACCTCACCGTGCATATCACGACCAAGCTGAATCGCAGCCATCTCGTGCATGGCCGCGACGCGCTCATTCTGCCGACGCTCGGCCGTACCGAGATCGACATGCAGAACGGCGTGGCGCAAGGCGTGAGCGTGGAAGACTCGATGAGCATGGTCCACATCTCGTATGGCATGAACAAGCCCGCTTCGCCGAATCTGCTTTCCGAGGTGGCGATCGTCGCGCGCATGGCGCATGCGACGCTCGGTTCGGGCAAGGTGGACTGGCTCGCGCACGCGAATGACTACGCGCTGATTCGCGACGGCATAGAAAAAGTGGTCGAGGGCTTCGAGCGCTATAACGAGCGGTTGAAGCAACCCGGCGGCTTTCATCTGGGCGTGGCTTCACGCGAGCGCGTCTGGAAGACGCCGAGCGGCAAGGCGCAGTTCATCGTGCACGCCATTGCCGTCGATACGCCGATTCACCGCGCCCGCGCCCTGCATGGCGCGCGCCTGATGACGCTCATGACCACGCGCTCGCACGATCAGTACAACACGACGATCTACGGACTCGACGACCGCTATCGTGGCGTGTACGGACAGCGGCGTGTGCTCTTTGCGAACCGCGAGGATATCGACATGCTCGGCTTCGAACCGGGCGACCTCGTGGATATCACGAGTGTCTGGGATGACGATGTCGTGCGCCAGGTGGACGGCTTCACCCTCGTTGCGTACGACATTCCTCGTGGATGCCTGGGCGCATACTATCCTGAGACCAACCCGCTAGTGCCGTTGTCGTCCACTGCTGATGGTGCCGGGACGCCGACTTCGAAGTCCATTCCCGTGTTGCTGAGTTCCGCGAACGAAATCCGCCAGAGCGCTGCTGCTTGAGATCGAAGTTGATGCCGCACCGGGCCACCGCGTTGTGACGCGCGCGAGCGCGTGCGTTCAGGCGGCGCTCGAGTGCATCGGGACCCGTGCACCAGCGGTGAATGACGGCGCCGAGCGCGCCCAGAATGCCGACGCCCGCCATCCAGCCGAGCGCGATGCTTTGCAGCGTGGCCGACACGTAAGCGCCGCCCAGCATGGCCGCCGCGAACACCACCACGACCATTTTGTAGGGCGGACTGTCCTGATTTTCGGTCCGTTGGCGGGTTGCGGCGCCCCATTCGGTCTGATAGCCGCTGACAGAATATCCTTGCGTAGTTTGTTTCATTTTTATCTCCAAACCGTCCTCAAGTTTGCGTTTTCGCAAACTTACGCAGATGGAGACGCAAGCGATATACGACTTTTCCTAACTATCAGCCGGATGGCAGAGGTTGACTTTTAGCGACGATGACGGACCGTTACTTGGCGCCGGCAAACTCCTGCACCTCGGCATCGGTTTCGCCGGCGAGCGGCACGACGCCTGACGGTCCCATCGCCAAGGGCTGCAACAGCAACGCGACGAGCCCGCTCCAGCCGGTCTGATGCGATGCGCCCACGCCGCGTCCGTTGTCGCCGTGAAAGTATTCGTGGAACAACACGAGATCGCGCGAACGCGGGTCCGCCTGGAGTTGCGGATACGCCGCCATCACCGGACGTTCGCCGTTCTTGTCGAGCAAGAAGAGCGTGGTCAGACGGCGCGCGAGTTCGTCGGCGATCTGTTTCAGCGAAAACTTTTGTCCCGAGCCGGTCGGGTATTCCACGCGGAAATCATCGCCGTAATAGCGATGAAATTCGTGCAGCGACGCGATGAGCAGATAGTTCACCGGCATCCAGATCGGCCCGCGCCAGTTCGAGTTGCCGCCAAACACGCGCGAGTTCGACTCGGCCGGCAGATACTGCACCGAGAAGCTGTCACCGTTGTGATAGAACACGAACGGATTGTCGCGATGCACCCGCGACAGCGCGCGCACGCCGTGGTCGGAGAGAAACTCGCTTTCGTCGAGCATGCGTCTGAGCAGCGCCTTCATGCGATGCCCGCGCAACAGCGACAGCAGCACGCTATTGCCCTGCCCCGCGATATTCCAGCGCGACACGAGCCGCGCGAGATCCGGCCGATGTTCGAGGAACCAGTGCAGCCGGTCGCGCAGTCCCGGCAGCGCCTTGTGCACGTTCGGTTCGAGCACGTGCACGGCGAACATGGGAATGAGCCCGACGATGGACCGTACGCGCATCGGTACATTCGAGCCGTCCGGCAGACGCAGCTTGTCGTAGAAGAACTCGTCCTCGCCGTCCCACAAACCCGTGTCGCAGTCGTCCTCGCAGCTCACGGCTTCCGCGATATACAAGAAGTGCTCGAAGAACTTCACCGCGATATCCACGAACACCTTGTTCGCGTAGGCCAGTTCGAGCGCGATACGCATGAGGTCGAGCGCGTACGCGGCCATCCATGCGGTGCCATCGGCCTGATCGATATGACCGCCTGTCGGCAGCGGCGACGAGCGATCGAAGATGCCGACGTTATCCAGCCCGAGAAAGCCGCCCTGGAAGATGTTGCGGTCGTCGGCGTCCTTGCGGTTGACCCACCACGAGAAGTTGAGCAGCAGCTTGTGGAATACGAGTTCCAGGAAGTCGCGGTCGCCCTTGCCGGTGATCGCGCGGTCGATCTCGTAGACGCGCCACGTCGCCCACGCGTGCACGGGCGGATTGGCGTCGCCGAAAGCCCATTCGTAGGCGGGCAACTGGCCATTCGGATGCTGATAACGGTCCTTCACGAGCAGCAGCATCTGGCGTTTGGCGAACTCCGGATCGATCAATGCGAAGGCGGCCGCATGGAACGCGAGATCCCACGACGCGTACCACGGATATTCCCACTTGTCCGGCATCGACACGATGTCCGCGTTGCACAGATGCCGCCACTCCGCATTGCGCCCGCGACGGCGCGATTGCGGCGGCGTAGGTTGCAGCGGATCGCCGTCGAGCCAGCGCGTAACGTCGAATTGGTAATACTGCTTCGACCACAGCATGCCGGCGAGCGCCTGACGCTGCACGAGCCGCTGATCGGCGTCGGTGATGTCGTGCTGCAACGCGCCGTAGAATTCGTCGGCTTCCGCGATACGGCGCGCGAAGAGCGCGTCGGCATCGAGCGGCACGGTGTCGGGCGCGGATTCGGGACGCCAGCGCATGAACACTGTCGCCGTCCCGAATGGCGCGATCTCGAGATGCGCGCGAGCCGTCGCGCGCGTGCCGGTGTGGCGGCGAATCGCGTGTTCGTCCTTTTGGACGATGTAGTCGTTCACGCCATCCTTGAACGGACCCGGACCCTCCATGTTGAAAAGTCGCTTGACGTTGGTCTCGTTTTCGCAGAAGAGCCATTCGACATCGGGCGTATCCGGCGACCATGCCGTGAGTACCATCTGTTCGTGTGCGCCGTGTTCCGCCGCGACATAGGTCACGCCGTTCACCGTCTGAAGTTTCAGCGAGGGTTTATCGGACACTTTCTTCCACGACCACGTATTGCGCGCCCACATTTGCGGCATCACGTCGATGGTAGCGGCGCAGTCCGCGCGATTCTCCACTTTCACGCGCATGACGATATCGTCCGCCGTGTGCTTCGCGTATTCCACCTGCACGTCGAAGTAGCGGCCATCGTCGAACACGCCAGTATCGAGCACTTCGTATTCGGGCTTGTCCGCGCCGCGCCGCGCGTTTTCCTCGATGAGATCGGAATAAGGAAACGCCGCATGCGGATACTTGTAGAGCATGCGCATGTACGAGTGCGTCGGCGTGCCGTCGATGTAAAAGTACAGCTCCTTCACATCCTCGCCATGATTGCCCTGCTCGTTGGTGAGCCCGAAAAGCCGTTCCTTGATGATCGGATCGGCGCCGTTCCACAAGGCGAGCGAGACGCACCAGTTGAGCTTGTCGTCGCCGAATCCGGCGATGCCGTCCTCGCCCCAGCGATACGCCCGGCTGCGCGCGTGATCGTGCGGAAAGTAATCCCACGCGGTGCCGTTATCGCTGTAATCCTCGCGCACCGTGCCCCATTGCCGTTCGCTCAGATACGGTCCCCAGCGTTGCCAGCGCGGGCAATCGCTCGAATGCAGACGCGAGCCTTCGACGGTGTCGATCTGGTTGACGGCGCGCGATTTCGGCATGGATATTTCTCCTGATGAGCGGCGTTCGATGCCGCGGGCAAGACTCGTAATTTAGCGTGTTTCGGTCAGAAGCTTTTCTATGCGCAGCAATTCGCCGAGCGACCACGCCTGGAACGGTGTGCCGCCAGGCGTATGGGGTGCATCGCCGTCGGCGACTTCGGACAGATGATCGAGACCGTACCTGTCCAGATGCGCTTCGAGCGGCGCAATGAAGCGCTCGCGCGCGCCCGCTGCGCCATGCACACGAATCCACGCCTCGATGAACGGCCCGATGAGCCAGGGCCACACGGTTCCCTGATGATAGGCGCCGTCGCGTTCCAGCACGCCGCCCGCATAACGCGGACGATACGCCGGGTCGGCCGGCGCGAGCGTGCGCAAGCCGAGTGGTGTCAGCAGTTGGGTTTCCACTTGCGCGAGCACGGCTTGAGCGATGTCGCCATCGACGAGCGCGAAAGGCAGACCGCCCAGCGCAAAGATCTGATTCGGGCGGATCGAACGATCGAGCTTGCCGGCTTCGTGATCGGCATCGACGACATCGTACAGCGCGCGTGTGTCGGGATCGACGAAGCGTGCGAGGAAAGCCGCGCGCGCAGCGTCGCGCGGCGCGGTCCAGCGCGCATTCCACGCGCTTGCTATCGACAGCGCGTTGAACCACAGCGCCTCGACTTCCACCGGTTTGCCGATGCGCGGCGTCACCACCCAGTCGCCCGCCTTCGCGTCCATCCACGTGAGCTGAACGCCCGGGACGCCCGCGCGCAACAGACCGTCCGCGTCCGCCGCGATGCCAAAGCGCGTGCCGCGCGTATAGCCTTCGAGAATGGAATCGACCGCGTGTTGCAGGCGGCTCGCGGTCGCGGCGCTGGCGTGGCCCGTCGCCAGGTAATCGTGCACCGCCACGGCGAACCACAGCGAGGCATCGACCGAGTTGTATTCGGGCATGCCGCCGCCGTCCGGGAAGCGGTTGGGCAGCATGCCGTCCGAGAGCGTATCGGCCCATTCGAGCAGAATCGATTCGGCATCGGCGTAACGGCCCGCCGCGAGCAGAAGACCGCGCATCGAGATGAAGGTGTCGCGGCCCCAGTCGGTGAACCACGGATAGCCCGCGATGACCGTCTTGCCGACGTTGCGATCCACGATATACGCGTCGGCGGAACGCGCAAGCCGCGAGCCGAACGCGGCGCGCCTTTGGCTCTCTCGCGTGGCGAGTCGGGTGGCAAGCGCTACCGCATTGCCCTCGTGCGCCTGTTCGCGGCCGGTGTCGGCATGAAAGATCAGCACCGCATCGCCGCGTACGAGATCGAAGCTGAAGACGCCGGGTGCGGCGAGGTCTTCGGTGAAATCGAGCCCGCGGTCGCGCTCACGCGCATAGCTGAAGTTGCGATACCAGTCCGGCGCGTGCCGATAAGCCCCGTTCGACGTCGCGCCGATAGCCGGCAGATCTGCGTACGGACGCCAATGCACACGCTCCACGTCGACGGTTGCATCGAAGGAAAACGCGCCGTTCTCGTGATGCAGCGCGTGATAGTCGCGGCCCGAAAGAAGCGGCCGCACTTCGAGCGTGGCTTTCGGCACGGGCGTTTCGAGCCGCCAGCGCAGCACCGTCTCGCCGCTGTCCTTCACGACGAACACTTCCGCGCTCGCCACCGTTTCGTCGCCAATGCGAAAGCGCCACGTGGGCCACGGCGAGGTATCGAACGAGAGGAGGCTCGCGGAGATGTCCGGGTACAGCACGTCGGGCGCGTAGCGTTGCATCGTGAGCGCGCGGCGCTTTCCGTTTACATCGAGCCATGCCTCGACGCCATTCACCAGCACGACGCGCCCGGCGGGCGGCGCGGTGGCGGCGAGCAGCAACGCCTGATAACGCCGCGTGCGCAACGTGCCGACGGTGCCCGACGCGAAGCCGCCGAAGGCATCCGGTTCGAGCCATTCGTCTTCCAGGCGCGCGGCGTCGAAAGGCGCGTCCCGATTCGCTTCGATACGCGTCATGTCGCCGCCTTGTTCCGATAATCGCTGAGCGCGCGCCGCGCCTTCTTTTGGATCGTCGCGCGCATTCGCGGTGTCCAGCCGAGGAGCAAACCGCTCGCGCCGAGCGCCTGACGGCTCCAGCGCCAGAGATCGAAGGTGTCGATGTGCTCGACGATGAAGCCATCGCGGATAGCAAAGCGCGACTCGATACGATTGACGACCGGCCGGCCCGTGGCCGAATAGGTATAACGCGCGATGACGACGGCGCTCGCGGTCTGCCCGATCGAGCGGATTTCATCCACCGTCAGCGAGAAATCCGCCGCGCGGCCGAGCAACATGCGCCACATGTCGCCGACCTCACGGCCGTGCAGCAGGCCGAACGCGGGGTCCTGAAAGCGGATGTCGGGCGCGTAACACGCGGCCATCCCCTCGGCGTCGCGCTCCTGAAAGGCGCGGTAGAACCGCTCGATGAGTTCGGTGTTTGAATTGGGCATGAGCTTCCGGAAGGGCCGCTGGCGCGTGCAAGTTCGCATTCTCTCCCGGCTCGCGCAATGCTGCAGCGCTAATTCTTCGCGACTGCGTGCTTTGTTCGGCGTCTTTTAAACGCGATAGATGCGAAAAAGCAGGATTTCAGTCGAGTGATATTCAACTTGTCTTCAAATGCATCTGCAAATGACTACCCACCCATGCACACCCCCCGAAAAAAGGCGAAACCATAATTGACGCCAAAAAATTGTTTATCTAAATTCGTGTCACTTCCTACTCTCTTTAGAAACCTTCGTTCTAGCCGATACGGCATCGCAATGAAATTGCGGTGACGCGTCTACACGCTTATTTGGTTTAGTTTCCCGTTTGCGCTTCCAAAAGCCGATCATTTCACAACCGCCCGCTCTCGAGGCAGTCATGCGATTCCGAAAACCAAGAAATGCGCTGATCAATGGGCAGGCCGAGTCCTTTCTCATGGATACCCGAAGCGGCTCGATTATCCGGTCGATCGATAATGCGGATTCTGATTGCGTTACCTACGTGCTTAAAACCCGCGAGAACACACATTATTGCGCGTTATTGAATAAACTCGATCACCCCTACCGAAACGCATTACTGCAGCTTTCAATGGCGCTTGGCTTGCCGGTATCGATCAATGCTAATTGCCAACGATTTATTGACGTTGTTTCCGTAGGCTTGAAACACACGCGGTTATCCGAGACCTCGCTCTTCAAATGGAACCTGCTGAACGACGTCAGGACCGGACTCATCGTGCAGATAGACGATGCCGACAGCGTCGGAACCTTTGGCTATATTCTGCGCTGCCCCGACGGTTCGCATTATTGCGCGCAAATGACGCCGGATGATAACCGCAATCGCCATATGCTGATGCTCATGGCGTTCAGATCGGGCTTGCCGGTGACTATTCGCGCCAGCGCGGATTATTACGTCACGGGCGTTTCGATCGGCTCACGGCGCTTCGGTCCGAATATCGAGTGCACGGCCGAGCCGCTCGGCAATACTCCGCGCACAGGTTTCATCGAAGAGATAATCGATACCGAAACCTGCGACACGCTCGGGATCGTTCTAAAAAGCGTGGACGGCGCGCGTTATCACGCTCGTCTGGAACGGCGACCGGACGCTGAAAAACTCGGGTTAATGATAATGGCAGTGGGTGCCGGCCTGCCACTTACCGTATATGGCAATGAATATCATTATGTCACCGGCCTTTCAATCGGCACTTATCTCGCCGAAGAAACGCCGCCGCTGATCTGTTTCAGTCTAAGGCTGACCGAAACGCGTACCGGCTTTCTCACTCGCATAATCGATTACGACATGCTCGATCGAGTCAATTACCTTTTGCGCGCGTGGGACGGCCGCCAATATTGCGTGCAAATGAACGCGAAGATCTGCCCTCACCGCCACCACATGTTGGTCCGCGCGCTGGCGTGGGGGTTGCCGGTCAGTATCACCGCAGACGTCAATTCCGTCGTAACAGGCGTCGCGGTCGGCCTGCCGCGCGCGGGCAGTCCCAGTTTTCATTGTGGTGACGAACGCCATGCCGGCACGAAAACGGGCAATGTCACGCGCTTGATCGATGCCAACTGCGCCGGCGACCAGCCGAGCTACGTGCTCCAGACACCCGACGGCATGGAGTGGCGCGTGCGGACCGCCGCGAACGCCGACGCGAACCGCAACGCATTGCTGGAAATAGCGCTCACTTCCGGCTTGTCCGTGACCATCGATGACGCCGGCGGCAGGCGCTCTGCCGGGCGTCTGAGCGTGGAGCGGCGATAAAGCGTCATGCCGTAAGAACCGTTACCACATGAATCAGCAGCCCGACCGCGCCGCCCACGAGCGTGCCGTTCACGCGAATGAACTGCAGATCGCGGCCGATATTCAGCTCGACATCGCGCACGAGCGTGGCGTCGTCCCATTGCTTGACGGTCGCGGCAATGTGTTTCGCGATCCCCTCGCGCAACTCCGGCGCAAGCGCTTTCAGCGCGTCGCGCATGTGTTCGTTGATCGAATCGCGCAAGGCCGGATCGCCGCCCAGCGCCTGCGCAAAGCTGCCGGCCACCGCCACGACGCGCGCGTGCAGCGTCGAGTCCGGGCGCTTGAGATCGGCGTCGAGCCAGCCGATGAACTCGTCCCAAAGGCCGCTCACGTAGCCGCGCAACTCTGGCCGCGCGAGCCACTCGCGTTTGTGGTCGTCGATACGCGACTTGAACGCCGGATCGCGCCTCAGACGCTCGATGAAGCGCGCGACGGCTTCGTCGAAAGCCTTGCGACGCTCGTGTTCCGGGTCCTCGCTGACATCGTGCAGCCATTGATTCGCGCCGCGCACGAGACCTGCCGCGAACTTCGCGCCGAGTTCCTCCGCGTTCAGTCCGACGAAACCCAGCATGCCGATGAGCTTCGGATACTCCTCGCCCGCCACGCCGACGATGCGCGCCGCCAGCATCTCCTGCACTTCGGGCTTGTCGAGCCACGCGGCCATCTGCTTCAGGCCTTCGTCGAGCAGCAACTGATGACGGCGATCCTCCGTCAGCGTCGACAGTACTTCGCCCGCCGCGCCCGCGAGATCGAATTGCTCGGCGCGGCGGCGGATGGCTTCGTGAAGCATCGACTTGACACGCTCGTCGTCGATCAGGGACAGCAACTGACCGACCGCCGTCACTGCCTTGTTGCCGAGCAACGCGGCGTTCTTGGGCTCGGCGAGCCAGAGCGACAGGCGGCTTGCCGGGTCGAAGGCGTTGACGCGCGCGACGAGCGCATCGGTGCCGAGAAAGCGGTCGCGCACGAATGCGGCGAGGTTGTCCGCCACCCGCGCCTTGTTCGCGGGAAGGATGGCGGTATGCGGAATCGGTACGCCGAGCGGATGCCGGAACAGCGCGACGACCGCGAACCAGTCCGCGAGCGCGCCGACCATCGCGGCTTCCGCGAACGACGAGACCCACGCCCACGCGCCGGCATCGTGCTGACTTTTGGCGAGCGCGAAAAGCGCGCCCGCCGCGACGAGCAGCGCGGCTGCGAACCACTTCATGCGCTTGAGCGCGACGGTTTTATCCTGCGTATCCATGCTGTGCTATCGAGTTGGCGGGTTTGACGAGGGCGCAAGCTTATCAGCACTTCGCTGCAAGGCTAAGAGGGTGTTGATTGCGCGCCCGGCATGCTCCACCGGCACGAAGATGTGATCGTGATAAGCCGCCGCAAGCACATTGCAACTGATGCCCGCGTCGCCGAGCGCCCGCGCGAACGCAGCCGTCAGCCCGACTGCGGCGAGGTCCGAATGCACCGTGAGCGTGATCCACGCGGCGCGAAACAACGGCGCGATGTTCGCCGCTTGCGCCGCCGCTTCCTCCATCACGACGGTCATGCCTTCGCGTTCACGGAACGTGGCGACGATGCCCGCGCCGCTCACCACCGCATCGTGCGGCAGGGACGCGAACACATAGACGCCGGGCTGAAGCTCGGGACGCATCGAAGCGAGCAGCGTGTTCAGATCCGAAATGGCTTGAGACATGATTGCTCCACCCAATGCGACGGCGCGGGCTTGACTGCAAGCCCGCGCCAGATCGCGATTTTCAGGCCGCGTCTTCCGTCGCGCGCGTTCGACCGAGCACGGGACGCAGCGCCGTTCCGGTGTGACTGCGCGGATGGCTCGCCAGCGTTTCCGGGTCCGCCGCCGCGACGATCGTGCCGCCGTTCACGCCGCCTTCGGGTCCGAGATCGAGCACCCAGTCCGCTTCGGCGATCACATCGAGATCGTGCTCGATGACGATCACGCTATGCCCGCCATCCACCAGCCGATGCAGCACGCGAATCAGCTTGGCGACATCGGCCATATGCAGACCGACCGTCGGTTCGTCGAGCACGTAGAGCGTGTGCGGCGGCTTCTGGCCACGCCGCGTGATGTCGTCGCGCACCTTCGACAACTCGGTGACGAGTTTGATGCGCTGCGCCTCGCCGCCCGAGAGCGTCGGCGACGGCTGGCCGAGCGTGAGATAACCGAGGCCCACGTCCTTCATCAACTGCAACGGATGCGCGATGCTGTTCATCGACGCGAAGAACTCCACGGCTTCGTCGATCTCCATGGTCAGCACTTCGCCGATATTCTTGCCGCGCCAAGTCACCGCAAGCGTCTCCGGATTGAAGCGCTGGCCGTGGCAAACATCGCACGGCACCTTTACGTCCGGCAAGAAGCTCATGGCGATAGTGCGCACGCCCTGGCCTTCGCACGCCGGGCAGCGTCCGTCGCCGGTGTTGAACGAGAAACGCGATGGCGTGTAGCCGCGCGCGCGGGCTTCGAGCGTATCGGCGAAAAGCTTGCGGATGGTGTCCCACATGCCGATATACGTAGCCGGACACGAACGCGGCGTCTTGCCGATGGGCGTCTGGTCCACTTCCAGCACGCGATCGATCGACTCGAAGCCGGTCACGCCCGCGCAGCCTTGCCACGCGTGCACGACATCGAACTTGGGGCGCGGCGCTTCGCGTGCGAGCACGGAAGCGCGCGACTTCGCGGGCGCATCGGTCTGCACGGCGCGGCGCGCGCGCCGCACGGCGGGCGACGAAAGCACCGAGCGGCCGACGGCATCGAGCAGGTTGGTCATCAGCACGTCGCGTGCGAGCGTGGACTTGCCCGAACCGGAAACGCCCGTGATGGCGACCAGACGATTGAGCGGCACGCTCGCCGTCACGTTGCGCAGATTGTGCAGCGTCGCCTTTTCGACCGTGAGCCATTGCTCGGGCACGGCGGGCCGCTTGCCCGCGGCCGCGCGCACTTCGCGACGCGGCTGCAACGGATGCACGATCGGGTTCGCGAGCATCTGACCCGTGAGCGAGTCCTTGTGCGCGGCGAGGTCCGACACCGTGCCCTGCGCGACCACCGTGCCGCCGCGCTTGCCCGCGCCCGGCCCGATATCGATGATGTGATCCGCGCGGCGAATGGTGTCCTCGTCGTGCTCGACGACGACGAGCGTATTGCCCTTGTCGTTGAGCTTCTTGAGCGCGGACAGCAGGATCAGATTGTCACGCGGATGCAGTCCGATGGTCGGTTCATCGAGCACGTAACACACGCCTTGCAGGTTGCTGCCAAGCTGCGCCGCGAGCCGGATGCGCTGCGCTTCGCCGCCCGACAGCGTGGGCGCGGCGCGATCCAAACTCAGATAACCGAGGCCCACTTCCTCGAGAAATTGCAGACGCCCTTCGATCTCGCTGATGACATCGCGCGCGATGTCCGCATCGCGGCCTTGCAGCTTGAGCGCCGCGATCCATTCGCGCGTGTCCGTCACGGTCCAGCGACCAACCTCCGTGATCGGATAGTTGCCGAACGTGACGGCGCGCGCCACGTCGTTCAGACGCGTGCCTTCGCACTCGGGACACGGTTGATCGACGATATCGTCCGGTTCCTGATCCACCGAACCGATGCTCTGTTCGCGGCCGCGATCGTCCTGCGCGAAGACTGTATCGTCGAATGCGGCGCGCTGTTCGCGCGTGAGTTTCACGCCCGTGCCCACGCATGTGTTGCACCAACCGTGCTTGCTGTTGTAGGAGAACATGCGCGGATCGAGTTCGGGGTAACTCGTGCCGCAAGTGGGACATGCGCGCTTGGTCGAGAACACGATGGTCTCTTCCTTGCCGCGCTTCTTGCCATTGGACAACGCGCCGTGCAGATCGTCGAGCGGCGCGCACAAATGCATCACGCCCTTGCCGAGTTCGAGCGCATCGTCCAGCAGGCGGCGCAGTTCCGCTTCGTTATCCGCCGATACCACGAGGTCCGCCACGGGCAGTTCGATCGTATGTTCGCGGAAACGATCGAGCTTCGGCCACGGATCGACGGAGAGGAATTCGCCATCCACACGCAGATGCGAGTTGCCGCGCGCCTTTGCCCATTTCGCGAGATCGGTGTAGACGCCCTTGCGATTCACGACGAGCGGCGCGAGCAGGCCGACGTGCTGACCCTTGTAGTCACCCAAAATCTGCGCGGCTATCGACTCCGAACTTTGCGCCTGCACCGGCGTGCCGTCGTTGACGCAGTGCTGTATGCCGAGCTTCACATAGAGCAGCCGAAGGAAGTGCCAGACTTCCGACGTGGTCGCGACCGTGCTCTTGCGGCCGCCGCGCGAGAGACGCTGTTCGATTGCCACGGTCGGCGGAATGCCATAGACCGCATCGACTTCCGGCCGGCCAGCGGGCTGCACGATGGAACGCGCATACGCATTGAGCGATTCGAGGTAACGGCGCTGACCTTCGTGGAAAAGAATGTCGAAGGCGAGCGTCGATTTGCCCGAGCCCGACACGCCCGTGACCACGTTAAATTTGTTGTGCGGGATATCGACATCGAGCGACTTCAGGTTGTGTTCGCGCGCATTCACGATACGCACCACGTCCTCGCCCTGCAGAGCACGGCGCGCGCTCGCCACTTCCGCGGCTAGTTGCAGCGGCACGCCCGCGCGCTTGTCGGCGGCGCCGGGCGCCATCGCTTCTTCATAATCGACGAGCGCGCGGCCCGTGTGCGAATGCTCGCACGCGGCCACTTCATCCGGCGTGCCGACACATACCACCTGACCGCCGCCGTCGCCACCTTCCGGACCGAGATCGATGATCCAGTCGGCCGCGCGAATCACGTCGAGATTGTGTTCGATGACGATCAAGGAATGCCCGCGTTCGAGCAAACGGCCGAGCGCACGCATGAGCTTGGCGATGTCGTCGAAATGCAGTCCCGTGGTGGGCTCGTCGAACATGAAGAGGCGGCCGTGCTTCGCTTCGCTCTTGCTCGCGGGCGACGCGGTTTCCGCCAGAAAACCCGCGAGCTTCAGGCGCTGCGCTTCGCCGCCCGAAAGCGTGGGCACCGGCTGACCGAGCTTCACGTATTCGAGGCCGACATCGACGATAGGCTGCAACACGCGCAATACTTCCGCATCATTCGCAAACAGCTCGACGGCTTCGCTCACCGTGAGTTCGAGCACGTCCGCCACGCTCAGATGCCGGCCGCCGCGCTCGATCTTCACGTCGAGGATTTCCGCGCGATAACGCCTGCCGTCGCAATCGGGACACCGCAGATAGACGTCGCTCAGAAACTGCATTTCGACATGTTCGAAGCCCGAGCCGCCGCAAGTCGGGCAGCGGCCATCGCCGGAATTGAAACTGAACATGCTTGCGCTATAGCCGCGCTGTGCGGCAAGCGGCGCTTTCGCAAAGAGCTTGCGCAACTCGTCGAACGCGCCGACGTAACTCGCCGGATTCGAGCGCGCCGTGCGGCCGATAGGCGATTGATCGACGAAGACCACATCGCTCAGTTGCTCCGCGCCCTTCAACGCGCGAAACGCGCCCGGCGTCTCGGTCGCCTTGCCGAAGTGACGCATGAGCGCGGGCGCGAGCACGTCCTGAATCAAGGTCGATTTGCCCGAACCCGATACGCCTGTCACGCAGACGAGACGTTGCAACGGAATCTCGACCGTGACGTCTTGCAGGTTGTGATCGCTCGCGCCTTCGAGCACGAGACGCGGCGTCTTCGCGTCGGTCGCGCGACGATTCCAGTTCGACGCGTGCGCCACTTGCTTGCGGCCGCCGAGATAGGCGCCGGTGAGCGTGTCGCTCGACTCGATATCGCCCGGCGTGCCGTCATAGACGATCTGCCCGCCGCGTTCACCCGGCCCCGGACCCATGTCGATGAGACGATCCGCCGCAAGCATCACCGACGGATCGTGCTCCACGACGACGAGCGTATTGCCCGCATCGCGCAGACGATGCATGGCCTCGACGATGCGGTTCAAATCGCGCGGATGCAGCCCGATGCTCGGTTCATCCAGCACGAAAAGCGTATTGACGAGCGAAGTGCCGAGCGCGGTCGTCAGATTGATACGCTGCACTTCGCCGCCCGACAGCGTGCGGCTCTGCCGGTCCAGCGTGAGATAGCCGAGCCCGACATCGCAGAGATACTTCAGACGCGTGCGCACCTCGGCGTGCAAGAGCTTGAGTGCTTCATCGAGCAAGGTCGAGGGCAGCGTGAGCGAATCGAAGAAGCGGCGGATGCGCTCTATCGGCATCAGCATGAGATCGTGCACGGTGAGACCGGGCAGCGCTTCGAGTTGCTCGCGTGTCCAGTCGACGCCCTTCGGCATTAAGCGACTGGCCGGCGCGAGCACGGCATCGGCCTGCTCCTTCGTGCCGAGACGCCACAGCATGGATTCGGTCTTCAGACGCGCGCCGTCGCATGTCGGGCACGTCGTATAGCTGCGGTACTTCGAGAGCAGCACGCGGATATGCATCTTGTACGCCTTCGACTCTAGATAGTCGAAGAAGCGCTGCACGCCGTACCACTGGTTCTGCCACTTGCCGGTCCAGTCGGGCGATCCGTGGATGACCCAGTCGCGTTCCTTCTGCGTGAGTTCGTTCCATGGCACGCCGAGACGAATGCCCGCCTTCGCGCCGTAGCGCACGAGATCGTCCTGATTTTCTTTCCACGCGGGCGTTTGCAGCGTCTTGATCGCGCCCTCGCGCAGCGTCTTCTTTTCATCGGGAATGACGAGGCCGAAATCCACGCCGATCACGCGGCCGAAACCACGGCACGCTTCGCACGCGCCGTAGGCCGAATTGAACGAGAACAGCGCGGGCTGCGGGTCCGCGTAACGCAGATCGCTTTCGGGGCTATGCAGACCGGTCGAGAAGCGCCAGATTTCCGGCTCGCCTTCGTCCTTCAGCATGTAGACATTCACGCGACCGGTGCCGCGCAAGAGCGCGCTTTCGATCGCTTCGAGCGCGCGCGAGCGTTCGGTGTTGTGCAGGCGAAAACGGTCCGCGACGACGTCGAGCAACTGGCGCTTGCCGCTTTCGGTTTCGATGTGACGTTTCGCCTGAACGCGCGTATAGCCGCTCGCGGAAAGCCATTGAGCAACTTCGTCATCGCTTGCGCTGTCCGGCAATTCGACCGGGAACGTGATCGCGAGACGCGGGTCGTCCGTGCGCGTGCGCTCGAGCAGTTCGGCGTAAATGGTTTCCGGCGTGTCATGACGCACGCGCAGCGCGGACTTCTTGTCGAACAGTTCGGCGGCGCGGGCGTAGAACAGCTTCAGGTGATCGTTCAGTTCGGTCATCGTGCCGACGGTCGAGCGCGAGCTGCGCACCGGGTTCGTCTGGTCGATGGCGATGGCGGGCGGCACTCCATCCACGCGATCCACCTGCGGCCGGTCCATGCGATCGAGAAACTGCCGGGCGTAGGCGCTGAAGGTTTCGACATAGCGCCGCTGGCCTTCGGCATAAAGCGTGTCGAACACGAGACTAGATTTACCCGAACCGGAAGGGCCGGTGACAACCGTCATCTGGCCGGTGTGCAGGTCGAGATCGAGATTCTTGAGATTGTGTTGCCGAGCGCCGCGGATGCGGATTGCGTTGTTCGATGCCAATTTTTCAACCGGTTCAATGAGTTGGACGGCTGTCACGAGCCGCTTGCAGCGGCGCGTCGATTGCTCGAAACGCGCCTCTTGCAGCGAACAGTACTGTACACGCATACAGTATTTGCTGCCAAACGTCGCGGAAGTGTCAGCCGGGGTGTTGGGTAGTGTCGCAAAGTTCTCGCCCGGCGATCGGCGAAGAGAGCGGCCGCTGTTCGGTTGCGTTCGGCCTGCGACCTATGCGGGAAAGTCCCAACCCGACGCTGCCTGACTTTACTTGACCAATGCCTGACAACTTCGATATCGTAAGTCAGGAAAACGATTTCCCGAAGCTTCGTCGCGATCCATTTGCTGCAACTCAAGCATCCGGTTAACCGTTGTACGAAGACTTCACCGAATCTACAAAACCGGCCCCGACCGGATCCAGGAGACAACAAATGAAATCCCCAAAACCGTCAGCAGGTTCGCTATCACGACGTTCTTTCGTCAAACTCGCGGGCGTCTCGGCAAGCGCCCCACTTTTCGGCGGAATCAGCGCAATGAGCCTCCTTGGCGCCTGCGGCGGTCATGACGATTCAGCGCCCGCCACCGTGCAAGACGCGATCTGGGGCCCGTCCGGCTCCGCCACGCAAATCGTCAATGCGCTCAAGGGTGTATCGACGTCGATGGTGCCGAGCCGCCAGTTCCTCGTCACCGATTACGGCGCGAAGCCATGCGCTGTCGTGGCGGCGGTGAATCCTTATACGGATGCCACGAAGTCGCCCCTGAGCAGCGGCGCCGATCAGACGCAAGCGCCCGGCTCGTTCGATTCGCGTCCCGCCTTCTTCGCGGCAATCGCGGCGTGCAGCGCGGCGGGCGGCGGACGCGTCGTCGTGCCGGCGGGCAACTGGTATTGCGCGGGGCCGATCGTGCTGCAATCGAACGTCGACTTTCACCTGAGCGCGAACTGCGAAATCTTCTTCAGCCCGAATCCGGCCGACTACGCGAAAGACGGCCCGATCGACTGCGGCCCGAACGGCAAGTTGTTTTACAGCCGCTGGCAGGCAAACGATTGCCTCAACTACGGCCCGCCCGTCTATGCGCGCAATCAGACCAACGTCGCGCTCACTGGCGAAGGCGACACGTCCGTGCTCAATGGCCAGGCAATGACGCCCTTTGCCGGCAGCGGCAACACCGCGACGAGCTGGTGGACGTGGAAGGGCAATAACGGCGTGTATGGCTGCGTCAGTTCGTCGACGCCGTCACAAGCGTCGAGCAACTCGAAGAACGTCGATCTCAAAACCGCCGCGCCCGGCATCTCCGATACGCTCTATGCCGAACTCACCAACCCCGCCACGCCGTGGCAGCAGGACCAGAACTATCTGCCCGCGCTGTCCGAGGCGGGTGTCGCCATCGAGAAGCGCATCTTCGGTCTCGGGCATTATCTGCGGCCTTGCATGGTGGAATTCATCGGTTGCACGAACGTGTTGATGGAGAGCTACCGCACCATCAATACGCCGTTCTGGCAGCATCATCCGACCGACTGCAAGAACGTGGTAATGCGCAGCGTGACGGTGGACAGCATCGGTCCGAACAACGATGGCTTCGACCCCGACGCCTGCGACATGGTCCTGTGCGAAAGCGTCGTGTTCAACACGGGCGACGACTGCATCGCCATCAAGTCGGGCAAGGATCTCGACACGCAATACGGCCCGGCGCAAAACCACGTCATTCAAAACTGCACGATGAACAGCGGCCACGGCGGCATCACGCTAGGCAGCGAAATGGGCGGCGGCGTGCAGAAAATCTACGCGCGCAATCTGCAGATGCTCAACAAGTTCTGGGCGACCAACTCGCTGAACATTGCGATTCGCGTGAAGACGAACATGAATCGCGGCGGCTTCGTGAAAGACTTCTACGTCGATAACGTGACCTTGCCCAACGGCGTCAGCCTCACGCCGTCCGGTTACGGCAGCAGCCTGCTCGCGGGCAGTCCGATCAACGCGACCGTGCCGCTCGGCGTGGCGACGGCCAGCGCGGCGAATCCATCGGCGGCGCAGGGCGGCATCATCACCTTCGATTGCGATTATCAGCCGTCGAAAGACGCCATCCGCACGCGTCCCGCCCTCGTGCAGAACGTGAACATTTCCAACGTGAAGGCGAGCAACGTCACGGCGAACGGCGCGACGGGATCGTGTTTTCAGGCGATCGTCGCGCAAGGACCGGTCGCGTTCGATTACAACGGCCCCGCGCCGGTGCCGGCCCTTCCGGCCATCACCGGGGTGACCATCACCGATTGCGATTTCGGCACGCCCGTTGCGGCCGGACCGGCGACGGCGGCAACGCCCGGGCCGATCTATGCGTACAACGTGCATGACATCGTGTTGAAGAACACGGTGATCGCGGGGCAGACGTTGAATCAGACGGTGAGTGACGCGCGGTAAGAAGCTTTGGGCTGCGGGCTTCGAGTCCGCAGCCGCTTGCCGTTATGTGCCCATTCGCGGCATGTTGAAATGCGCGCCCGCTTTCATCTGGTACGACGATGCTGTTCGACGGCATGAATAAGGCTGCGCCTTATTCAACATGCAAAGGCTGCGCGAAACCGAGCGCCCTGTGTGGACTCGCCGACTTCTCGCGCGGTGGCGCGGATCATCTGGCTGGATGCAAAGTCGATCCGTATTTCGGCACATCGATCTACTACTATCGTTGCGAGCAATGCGGATTTATCCACGCGCCCGCCTTCGACGACTGGACGCCGAACGACTTCAGCGAACACATCTATAACGCGGCTTACGAACGGCAAGATCTTGACTACACCTTCGCGCGGCCAAATGCCAACGCACGGATGATCGCCAAGTTTTTTCCCAACCTCGCGCAGGAAAAGCTTCTCGATTACGGCGCCGGACAGGGATTCTCGAACAGCAACTTCGGCTTCGCGGGTTCAAACGGATACGCTCGTACGATCCCTTTGGCGAAGCGTCCGACCATACGTCACTGATCGACCGATTACGGCGTCGTGCTTGCATTCGAAGTCGAGCATCACGTCGAGCCGCGTCGACTCGTCGATACACTGGCAAGCCTTATCGACGGCAACGGCGCAATGCTCATCAGTACGCTGTTCGTTCCTCAAAGCACTTTGCGCGATGATATCGGACAGTGGTGGTATTGCATGCCTCGCAACGGCCATGTGTCGTTTTATACGGCGTCTGCACTGTCGCTACTGGCATCAGTGAACGGTCTCGAAGCCGCGACATTCAGCGAAGGCCTGCATCTTCTTTATCGCGGCGAATTTCCGGATTGGGCGAGGCACGTCAACCACACGCTCTTGCACTAACCTACCTCACGCCCCGATCAACACCCCCGTCCTGAACCCCGTCTGCCCCGTCACCCGCCCCATCGGTGCACCGGCCTGCGCGAAACGGATCGCACGCCGCATATAAAACACGCCATCGTTTTTCGTCGCGACCGTGGTCACGGCATCCGTCAGTGGATCGACGATATCGAACACCGCGTCGCCAGCCTTCAACCTCGCCCCGACCGACGCGCGATACACGACGATGCCGCTCACCGGCGCAATCAATTGCTCGCTGCCCGCAAGCGGCGTCGCGCCGAGTACGAGCGGCGGCAACGCGCGCGCCTCGCCTTCGATCACGCCGCGCGCGATCAGAAAGTCAACGATGGCATCCGCATCGTGTTGCGCCGTCTCGTAGCTCACGTCGCGCTGCCCGCGATGCTCCACCGTCGCCGCGATGTTCGGCGCACCGAGCGGCACGTCACCGCCGAGCAATGCACGCACTTCGTTCCACAAGAGCGCGTGGATTTCGTCGAACGACTGCCCGCCCGAATCCGTTGCGAGCAGCACGCCGTTCGCGCCGAGATAATGCGCAAGCGGTTCCAGCGCGGGCCAGCTTGCCGGGCTCGTGTAGAGATGCATCGTGGCTTCGAGCGAACAATGCAGATCGAGCACGATGTCGGCATCGGATGCGAGCGTCAGCAGCGTCAGCCGCAGCGACTCGAACTCGTTCTTCGCGCGCATTTCGCCGAGCATGTCCCGCACGGCGCGACGCAAGAGGCGCGCGTTGTATGCGGCGTCGCTGCTCGACCACGCCATGCCGATACGTTCGATCAACGCCTGCGCGGGCGGCATCGGAAAACCGCGGTTGAAGTTGTGGCCGCTATTCGCCTCGAAGCGGCCAAGGAATTGCCCGAGCACATGCTGCGACAAGCCGACAGGATTCGCCACCGGCACGAGGACGATCTCGCCACGCAAGCGCCCTTCCCCTTCGAGTTGCAGCAGACGCTTCTTCAGCTGCCACGCCGTGAGCATCGCGGGGGTTTCGTCGGCATGCAGCGAGGCCTGGATGTAGACCTTCTCGCCGCTTCGTTCCGCACCGAAATGAAAGCTGACGAGTTCGCGCGCCGTACCGAGCGTCGTGGAAACGAGCGGCGTGTGTCGTGTTTGCATCGATGAAAAAGTCCGTGAAAGATGAGGCTCAGTCGCCGTAGACGTCGAAGTCGAAGTACTTGTGCGCGATCTTCTGATACGTGCCGTCCGCGCGCATGTCGGTCACGGCCTTGTCGACCTTCGTCTTCAGCGCGGCATCGTCCTGGCGCATGCCCATGCCCACGCCGTGGTCGCCCATGGAAAGCGGCGCGCCGACGAACGCGAAGCCCGCGCCGCGCGCGGTCTTCAGGAAGCCGTGCTCCGCTTCGACGGAGCCGAGCAACGCGGCATCGAGCCGGCCCGCGACGAGATCGTTGAACACACCCTCCTGACTCTGATACGCAACGATTTCCACGCCGCCCGGCTGCCAGTTCTTCATGGCGTAGGTCTCGAACTGACTGCCGCTTTGCACGCCGACGTGCTTGCCGGCGAGACCCTGCGCGCTCGGCGCGAGCGACGCTCCGCTCCTTGCGATCAGACGTGAGCGGAACTGGAACAGCTTCGTCGAAAATGCAATCTGCTTCATGCGCTTGTCGGTGATCGCCATCGACGACATGATCCCGTCGATCTTGCGCGCTTGCAGCGCCGGAATCATCCCGGAGAATTCCAGCTCGACCCACTGGCAGCGCATCGCGATGCGGCGGCAGATTTCATCGCCGAGATCGACGTCGAAGCCCGCGACATGGCCGTCGGGCGTCTTCACATCCATCGGCGGATAACCAGGGTCGATGCCCAGGCGCAAGGTATCGGCGTCCTTCGCGCTTGCAACGAACGGAAACATCGCAAGCGTGGCGGCAAGAGCGCTGCTGAGCATGAACGTTTTGAACATGGGTCGGCGGGATATTTTCGGGATTGGAGCGCTCATGCTAAGTGGACAAAGCGCCCTAAAAAAGAGGCATTTTAATTATCATGATCACTTTTCGAGATCGCCGATGGAATTGACGCTGACCCAATTGCGAATCTTCGTGGCCGTTGCAGAGGCGGGCAGCCTGCGCGCGGCCGCGCGGCGTCTGACAATTGCGCAGAGCGGCATCACTCAGCAGTTACGCAAGCTGGAAGCGCTAGCGGGCGGGCCGCTTTTCGAACGCGATGTACGTGGCGTGCGGCTGACGAGCGCCGGCGAACGCCTGCGCGTGCGCGCCGATCTAATACTCGGCGAATGTGCGAAGACCGAAGAAGAGATGCGTCAGATGCGCGGCGAATTAACCGGCAGCGTTGCGCTTGGTCTGGCAGCCGATGCGACCATGCGGCTATTTCCCGCGCTGCTCGCGAGCTTCAGAGAGCGCTGTCCGCGTATCGATGTGCATTTGACGAGCGCGACGTCGCGCGTGCTGACGTCATGGGTGCGCGAGGGACGGCTCGATTTTGCCCTCGCACTCATTGCGCCCGACGCGGACATCCATGATATGGAGACGACACGGCTGTTTGATTCCAATGTCGCGGTGATCGCGCGGAAGGGGCATCCGCTTGCATGCGCGCGCAAGCTTTCGAGTCTCTGCAATGCCGAGTGGGTGAGCACGCGTCACGCGGGCAACAAGCTGTCCGCGCTATTCGACACGGCCCGGCTCACCCCGCCCAACGTCGCGGTGACCACCGAAGCGGTCTTCGACACGCTTCATTGCATTGCCGCAAGCGACTACCTCGCGCTCGAACCGGCGAGCCTCGCGGCGCATCCGTTCTTTCGGGAACACATCGCCGTGATCCCGATTGCCGAACGCGCCGCGCCGACGCCCGTCTGCCTGCTTCGAAGAGCGGGCGTGCCGCTCACGCCCGCGGCGCAAGAACTCGCGATGATGGCCGTATCGTTCGCGCGAATGCTCCCGCGCGCGGCGGATCAACGTGCCGAGTGACGCGCAGATGAACCCTTCGATGCAGCGCTGGCGTTCTTGCGCCGCGTTGCCCAGCCCTTCTTCGCGGCAGCCGAGCGATCCGCCGCCGAGCGCCGGCTTGCGCTTGCATGCGCCTGCCGCGACAGCGACTTGTGCGATGCCGCCTTCGTGCTTTCGCGCTTCAGCACGCGCGTGGACGTCGCGGAACGCTTTGCCTTCGACTCCGTGCTCGGACTCTTTCTCGTGCGATGCGCGGCTTTCGTGTCTTGTGCGGCTTTCTTGCGCGTGGCCTCGGACGTGGTGGCCTTCTTCGGCGTCTTAACCTTTACGCCGGAGCGGCGGGCTTCGGATAGACCGATGGCGATGGCCTGCTTCGCGGACTTCGCGCCATGCTTGCCCTCGCGGATGTGATCGATCTGTTCTTTCACGAAATTGCCCGCCTGGGTGCTGGCGGACTTGCCTGCGCGCTTCGCCTTGGTGGCGCTTTCGACGGTTTTCTTTTCGGGCATGTCGGTACTCCTTGGGAAGTTGACTTGCACCGGGAGAGGCGAGCAACGCACGTGCCCGCCTGCCGCTTTCCCTTACTGAGTAAGACGCAATACACCCAGGTTGCCCGCGATCTGCTGGAAGATCTGATTGAGCGTTGCGTTGTCGGGTGCGTGATAGTAGTTGCCGCTCGTCGCGCAGGATTGCATCGTGTTTTGCGCAGCCACGCTCGCCGAGTCCGTCCCGTAGGTGCCGAAAGTGATCGCGTAGATGATGATGCCGCTGTTCTTCATTGCCTGACAGATACCGAGCTGGAACGTATTGACGTCGTCCGGGCTGGACACCAAACCGTTCAGCGCGTTACCCGTGGAGTCGTACACCGTCGGCGACTTGAGCGTCTGATTGCCGAGCGCGAGCTGATTGAAGAACGGCTGCGGCATGGTCCCCGACGGATCGCCGGGATCGTTCTCGCCGTCGGTCAGAACGATAGCGACACGCTGCAACCCTTGCGTCGTTTCCGGACGCGGCAGCGTGCCGTCGTTCGAAATCCAGCCGTTGTTGCTGCCCGCCACCGACTTGGACCAATCCGATGAAAGCATGCGCCAGCCCCACAGCAGACCTGTCGGAATCAGAGTCGAGCCATTGGCCACCATGTTGTTGATGGCCGTCGTCAGCGCGTTCTGGTCTTGCGTCAGGAACACGGCAGGCTGGATGGAGCATGGCCGGCTGTCGTAGTCGCTGCCATTCTGGTCATAAGTGACCGTACCCGAATACGGATACTGCGCCATGAAGTTGGTCGGCACCGTGGTCGGCGTCTTCGACTGGCAAAGCCCCGGCGATGCGTAGTAATACGCGTAGCTGAGCGGCACGCCCTTCACGACCGTCGTGCCGTTCTTCTGCAGATTACAGTTGTTGTCGTAAGTCTGGACCGTGAAGCCGGTAGACGGTACGTTGAAATACCAGGGCGTGAAGCCCGGCGAATCCTTCGGCGCGTAAGCCTTCGGATAGACGTTGCCGGCCGTGTCGCGTGGCTCGACCGCGCATCCACCCCACTTCGACATCGACATGTTGGTAGGGTTGTAGGCGAACTGCTTGCTCGTGGTCTGCGTCATCCAGGTTCCGCTCGAACTGAGTGCCGAGCCGACGTTCACCATCGTCGTGAACGGCACGAGCCCGATATACGAGTCGTTGCCCTGCACGCCAAGGATATTCGCCACGAGCGAGTTGGCGGCATCCTGCAGGCCGCTCAGCTTGCTCGTCTTGCCGCCCTTGGCGGCGGCGGAAGCCATCGAGCCCGTGTTGTCGAGAATCAACGCGAGTTCGAGCGTGCTCTTGGGCACGCGCAACGCCGTATTGCTCGCCGAGATAGTTTGCGTGCTGGGCAAGGTGCTGCCCGAACTTCCGGAGCCCGAACCCGATCCACTCGACGATGTCGACTTGGTGTTGAGGAAGGTCGGCGCGTAGAGCGGCACCGAACCCGATGCCGACAGCTTGATGACCTGCCCGGTGGCTGGCGTCCCGCTCACCGACGCCGCGAAATTCTGGTCGGGCATGGTGAGCGACATGTAGCCCGTCGGCATGTTCGCGTTGTAATAGGCGCGCGCGTCGGCCTGCCATGAAGCGAGGTCCGCGCTCGTTGTCATTGCATAGTGCGAGAGGTCGGCACCGGCCGAAAGCGTCGCCACGTCGAGCGCCATCTGCATGCGGCCCTGCGTCTGCGCATAGTCGATGGTGTCGATCGCCGTGCACAGCGTGCCGATCATCATGCTCGCGGTCACGGCGAACAGCACGGTCAGCGCGCCCTCGTCGCCACGCACGAGTTGAGCGAGCGTGCGGGGTGCGGCGGGACCACCGAAGTTGGCGAAGAACGGCGCGCGCAGCGCGGGCGTCGCGCAGGAGGAAGCGCCGCGGCGCATCGGAAAGAGTCGGCGTTTCATCAGGAGCTCGCCAGGTCGAGCGGCTGGCCGGTTCGCGAGCGCACGTAGATGCGTTGATAAAGCGTCTGCGTGCCGACCGAGTTCTTCCAGAATGCGGAGGTCATGGCAAACGGGTTGAACTGGTAGTAGATCTCGACGATGATCGCCGAGTCGCCCGCGCGAAACGGCCAGGTCGACGGCAACGGCGCGGTGCTCGACACCTTGGTCGTCAGGCCCGACAAGTTCCACGGCGCCGATGCGCGCCAGTGAACGACGGCCTTGCCGGGATCCGTCCCCGGCTTGCCCGGCGGCAAGACGCAGGTCGTGGCATTGGTGTCGCACACCGAGGTGATGATGACCGCGCCCTGCCCGTTGATCGTATTGGGTGCGGCGAGCAGCGTGGCCGCCGACCACAGCGAACCGAGGTTATTGGCGTTGCTGGTGGAATTGTCGTTGATGACGCGCGGCATCTGACCGAGCGAATCGGCGAGTGTGAAGGTCGCATGTTCCAACACGCTCACCGCGCGCAGATACATGTACGCTTCGACGAAGCCGGTCAGGATCAGCGCCATCAACGGAAAGATGATCACGAACTCGATCGTGACGCTGCCGCGCTTCGAGCGCCACAGGCGGGAGAGAAAGCCGCGGCGGCGCGACGCGCTGGCAGCCCCGGAAGCGGATGAGCGAGCGTGGGTCATTTTTCGTTCTGCACGATGTAATTGCGCTGGAACGTCAACTGGTTGACGCCGAAGATACGGGGAATGCCGGTGATGGGCGGCATGGTCAAGGTGATGTTGTAGGACACGACATCGCCGAAATTGCCCATGCTGCTCTGGTAGTTGCTCGTGCCCACGTTGCTGTAAGTCCCGTAGGTCAGCGTATTGATCGTTATCGTCGCGCCGATGTTGGTCCAGCCGCCGAGCATGTTGTTGATGAGGTTCTGCGCCTGCTGATCGCGCGTTCCGCTCGCCGGCGCGCTGGTCGTGAGCCCGGCGCGCGACGCTTGCTGCGCGGCGATCTGCACGGTGGCGTCCACCATCATGTCGAGACCGAATTCGATCGTCGCCAGAATGAGGATGAACGAGAGCGGCGCGAGTATCGCGAACTCGATCAGCGAGCTGCCGCCGTCATCGCGCAAGAAGCGCGACACGTTGCGGTGTGCCCGGGCATGAAGCACGGCGCTCACCTGAGGCTCACGGCGGCTACCGCCGGCGCAGCGACGGGCGCCACGCTTGCGTTGGAGCCGCTGGTGGCCGACGCGCCCGAAGTGCCCGAAGCGCCGATACGCTGGCGCTGCAGTTCGTAGAAGCGCAGGTTGTCCTGCACCGACGCCTTCGGCAAATCGCGGCTCAGGATTTCGGCGGCGGCGTCATCGTTGCCGAGCAGACCGTAAGCAAGCGCGAGATCCTGGCGGGCTTGCGGCGGCGCGGCGGGAAAGCGCGTCACGTCGAGCAGCACGTTCGCGCCATCGCGCGGCTTGCCCGCCATGATGAGCGACGTGCCCAGGTTCACGGAAAGCGAGGTATCGCCGGGATTGCGCTTGAGCGCATCGCGCAGCACGGCTTGCGCCGTCGCGTGGTCGCCCTTCATGTCGTACGCGGCGCCGAGACCGGCGGCGGCAAGCGGATCGTCCGGGCTTTCGGCGAGCACATGCCGATACGTCGCGATGGCGTCGTCGAAACGGCGCTGATGAATCGCCACGCGCGCCATGCCGATGAGCGGCGCGGGGGCGTTTCCGTCGATGGCTGCCGCCTTGCTGTAATAGACGCCGGCGCGCGTAAAGTCGCCCACCGAGTAGAGCGTGTTGCCAAGGCCGGTCATGGCTTCGACCGAACGCGGGTTCGCCCGCAGAATCTTTTCGTAGATCGTGGTCGCCATGTCCATGTTGCCGGATTCGAGCGCGGATTCGGCGATACGCAATTCGCTCATCGCACCGGGAGCGCCGTCTTGCGAAACGGAGCGCATGCCGGACACCTGATGCGAGGTCGTGGCAGTGGTCGTGCAGCCGCTCGCGACGAGCGCGATGAGCACCGCGCCGGCAAGCACGGGAAGGCGGCGAAGATAGAAGTCGGTCTTCATTTGGTTTTGGCGATAACGTCCAGTAGTTGGAGCACGGCCGGCCCCGCGGCAATCACGACAATGGCCGGGAGAATGAACAGCATCATCGGCACGACCATCTTGGGGGCGAGCTTTGCGGCCTTTTCTTCCAGCGAGACGATGTGCTGCAGACGCTCGGTACGCGACAACGTGCGCAGCGCCTGCGTGATCGGCGTGCCGTAGCGCATCGACTGAGTGAGGGTGGAAATGAGCGCGCGGATCGAAGGCAGATCGATGCGCTCCGCGAGCCCGTTCAACGCGCGCGTGCTGTCGCCAGAAAGCTTCAGTTCGTCGGCGGTAAGGGAAAATTCGTCGGAAAGCGGCGGGCAGATGCTTGCGAGTTCGTCGGCCACGCGACGGATCGACACGCCGAGACTATTGCCCGCGTTGGTGCAGATCACGAGCAAGTCGAGCGCGTCGGGCAGCGAGGCGGCCATCGCCCTGCGGCGGCGGGCGCCCACGAAATTCAGCAGATATTCCGGAACGATCATGCCGACGATGAACACCATCAGCATCGCCGCGCCGCGCACCGCGGGATACGCGCCGATCATCGGAATATGCGAGCCCAGCATGACCGTGAGCGTCGCACAGATGAGCCCCACGCAGAATTTCGACGCCAGCAGAACCGAGACGGCGAGATTGCTGCGATAACCGCTTCTGATCAGCTCCTTGCGCAACTTCAGGCGATACTTGGCGTCGAAGAGCGGCAGCTTGTCGCCAATGCGCGCGAGACGGCGCATCACGCGCGCGCGAAAGTTGAGTTCGTCGTCGTTGCCGGTAGCGAGGTCGATACGCTCGGCATGCGCCGCGAGCCGCGTGCGCTCCGCAATGCGGCCGCGCTGGCCGCCATGGCGCGTCAGCCACCAACCCGCGAGCCCGGCAAAGAGCGCAATCAGCATCAGCAGGTTGATGAGCGTCTGGATCTGTTCCGGGTTCATCGCGAGGTATCCAGCTTCGAAATCTTGTTGATGACCATGAGTCCCATGACGATCGAGATCACGGCGAAGGTCAGGAGCTTGCTGCCGCTGTCGGTGTTGGTGAGCACCTTCATGTAGTCGCGGTTGAGGAAGTACAGGCTGCCGATAATGCAAGCCGGCACCGCCGCCAGAATCTTGGTGGTGATGCGCGCCTCGCCTGTGAGCGCTTTGGTCTTGACGCGAATCTCGCGGCGCGTGCGCACGATATTCGCCAGGTTTTCGAGCGTCTCGCCGAGCTGACCGCCGGTTTCCCGCTGCAGGAGCAAACACACGCAGAAAAAAGAGAAGTCCGCGATCTCGATCCGCTTGACCGCCACCGTCAGCACTTCCTCGAGGTCTAGACCCACTTGCAGGGAATCGCTCATGATCCTGAACTCGCTCCTGAGCGGCTCGGCGCATTCGTCGGCTGCCGTGGTGATGACGTGCGTGACCGGCACGCCCGCACGCACCGCGCGCACGATCAGATCGATCAGTTCCGGGAAGCCGTTGAGAAAACGGCGGCGAAAGCGCTCCACGAGAAAGTTGTACGCCTTGACCAGCGTGAAGACCGGCAGGAAGACGATCAGGAGCGGCTGGACGAAACTCGGCAGCGGCATGATGTCCACCATGCCGATGGCGAGCAGCTCGCCGAGAATCGCCGCGACGATCACGATGCGCATGCCGTTCTTCCCCGCCACCGTTTTCAGGCGCGAGACCTTGGGCCCGAGAAAGCGCGAGTACACGCTCTCCTGCTTCTTGACCTTGAACAGATTGATCTCGTTCTTGCTGGCGTTCTTTTCGGGCGAACCGTGCATCTCGAACGATTCGCGCATGCGCGTGCGAATGCGCGCATGCGGCTGGTTATTTCGCATGTCCTGCACGATGAAAAACATCATGCCGCCGAGAATTGCAATGACGAACGCGCAGATCGTGACGAGGTTGATCGTGTTCATGGCTGCATCGCCTCGAGCAATGCATCTTCGAGACCGTAGTACTGAGCGCGCTGAGAGAACGCCGGGCGCACCGCCGCCGATTCGTACGCGCCCTTCACTTCCTCGCTGTAGGCGGTTGCGTCGTAGCGGAACGTGAACAAGTCCTGCGTGATGATCACGTCGCCTTCCATGCCCACCAGTTCGGTGATGCGCGTGACGCGGCGCATGCCGTCACGCATCCGCTCGATTTGCACGATCAGGTGCACCGCGCTCGCGATCTGGCGGCGAATGGACAGGAGCGGCAGATTGCCGTTTGCCATCATCACCATACTCTCCAGACGCGTGATGCCGTCGCGCGGCGTGTTCGCGTGGATGGTGGTCATCGAGCCGTCGTGGCCGGTGTTCATGGCCTGCAATACGTCGAACGCTTCGGAGCCGCGCGTTTCGCCGAGAATGATGCGGTCCGGGCGCATCCGCAGCGCATTGCGCACGAGGTCGCGCTGCGTCACGGCGCCGAGACCTTCGGCATTCTCGGGGCGCGTTTCCAGGCTCACGACGTGCGGCTGCACCAGTTGCAGTTCCGCCGCGTCCTCGATCGTCACCGTGCGTTCGCCGTGACCGATGAAGTGCGACAACGCGTTGAGCAGCGTCGTCTTGCCCGAACCCGTACCGCCCGACACGATGACGTTGAGCCGGCACGTGCTCGCGAGTTTGAGCACGGTTGCCATCGCGAGGGACATGTTGCCCTGCTGCGCCATGCGGTGCAGCGTGATGTTGCGCTTCGAAAACTTCCGAATGGAAATCGACGCGCCATGAATCGCGAGCGGCGGGAGCACGACGTTGACCCGGCTGCCGTCCGCGAGACGCGCATCGACCATCGGGCTGCTTTCGTCGACGCGCCGCCCCACGCCCGCCGCAATCCGCTGCGCGACGTTGGTCACGTGCGCGTTGTCGCGGAACTTGCAGTTCGTGAGTTCGAGACGGCCGTGGCGTTCCACATAAACCTGATCGGGACCGTTCACCAGCACGTCGGTGATGCTCTCGTCGGCGAGCAGCGGCTCGATCGGCCCGAGGCCGTACATGTCGTTGAGCAGTTCGCCCACGATCTGCTGCTGCTCGGACATCGTGACGTTCAAACCTTCGCGCTCGGCTATCTCCATCACGAGCTGCTCGATGCCCGGCTTCATCTGCTCGCGCGTCTTGCCGACCACCACCGATGCGTTCATCGAGCCGAACACGCCTGCGCGAATCACCTTGAACAGATCCGAGCGCACCAGCGATTCGCTGCTCTCCGCCACGTGCAAGCGCGCGGGCGCGTCCGCCACCGGAATGGCCGGCTCGGCAATACTCGCCTGGTCGGATGCTCCTTCTTGAGCCGGTGCAAATGCAGAATGCGTCGCCCGGGATGCCTGCTTCTGCCCGAACATCAGCCTCTCCTCAGACTGAACTTGCGCAGCAACGAACGCCCGGCGGCAGCTTGCTGGCCGGTGAGATCGCTCGCAATACGCGTAATAGCCTGATTGAACCCGTTCGGCGTCTTATCTTTGGGCGCTTCGCCAAGGTTTTCGGCGGTGGCGAGCGCCTTGGCTTCGAATTGGATCTCATGCAGAACGGAGCGGCCCACCGCCGACATGAAGTCGTTCGGCTGCACCTTGCCCGCGCTCACCGCACTCGGGTTATTGAGCAGGATCGAGGTCGGCGGATTGTTGTCGCGATTCTCGATGTAACGCAAAAGGCGGATCGACTCGCGCGTCGAATGCACGGAACGGTCGGTCACGAGATACGCGCGGGACGCATGGTTTAACGCTTCCTGCGACAACGGCGCGCTCGGATTGCCGATATCGATGATCACATAGTGAAAGCTGTCGCACAGCAGTTCGATCACGCGGGCGAGCGCACCGGGCTTGTACGGCGGCTCGGCGCCGTAGTCGATATCCGCGGTGAGCATGAACAGACGGCTGCCGTTCGCCATCAGCGTGCGCTCGACGTATTGCGGATCGAGACGATGCGCATTTTCCAGCACGTCCGAAAGACCATTGTTGCTCTGCGTGCCGAGCATGCAGTTGGCGGCGCCGCCGGTGAGGTTCAGATCGACATACGCGACCCGCCGATGCGTGGTGTCTGCCAGATGTCGCGCAAGATTGAGCGCGAGCGTCGTCACGCCGACGCCGCCGCGCGTGCCCGCGAACGCAATGGTCTTGCCCGTGCGCGTGAGCGTCACCGGCGTCACCTTGCCGTCGGCGGTGTTGACGGTGCGCTTGAGCAACTCCACCGTCAGCGGCTTGACGAGATAGTCATGCACGCCGATCTTGAGCAGGCTGCGGAACAGGCCGACGTCGTTGCGCTCGCCAATGCCGATCACCTGCACCGAAGGCTCGCACACTTCGGCAAGCCGGCCGAGGTCGGACAGAGGCATCGCCGAGTCGTGCAAATCAACCAGCAGAAACTGCGGCGAACGCTCGAGCTTGGTGACATGCGAGATGGCATCGTCGATACTGCCCACCGCGATATGCGCGTGCGGCATCGCCTGCTCCAGCACGAAGGCTTTCAGAACCTGCTCGGTCTGGCGGTCGGCGACGAAGGCGATGAAGTCTGCGGCCCGCACGGCGGACTTGCCTTTGATCAACGAGAATTCAGTGGTGCTCATGGCGTCGGTGTCTCGAAGGCGCGCTTACTTGCCATTGCGCGTAGTCGTCGTGGTGTCGAGCGGAATCACTTGACCCGTCTCATAGCGATGCACGGCGCTCGCGGCGACCGCGGCATCGGCGGGGCCGAGCGTCTGCGGATTCACGAGGTCTTGCGGGTTCGCGACCTGCGCCGCGAGGTTGGTGTAGGTGGCACAGCCCCATTGCATCGACGGGCGTCGCACGCCGGAATCGAACAACAGCGAGGCGCGCGTGAGTTTCTCGCAGTCGGGCGGCACGGCGGCGTTGCCGTCGTAACCAATGACGCGTGAATCGGGCATGCTCACGGGCGGCTTGATGAAGCAGCCAGCAAGCGGCAAAGCGAGCGAGCAGGCGGTGAAGAGCGAAATGAAACGTGCGTGGTTCATGGCATCAGGCTCAATAGACGTAGCCGGCCGCGCCGACGAGACGAGGGTTTCCCGGTGCCGATTCGGTGCCCCCAAACATTCGGGCGAAACCATATTCGATGTCGCCGCTCGGCGACACCAGCGACTCGATCGGTGTGCGCAGCTTGGCCGGATCGGTCGGCTCGACGATATACGGCGTCACCATGATCACGAGCTCGGTCTTGTTGTTCTGGTAGTTCGACGAGGAAAACAGCTTGCCGAGCACCGGGATCGAGCCGATGCCGGGTACTTGCGATACGAGGTCGGTCGTATTGCTCTGGAGCAGCCCGCCAATGGCGAAGCTCTGACCGCTCGCCAGTTCGACGGTGGTATCCGCGCGGCGCACCGAAAGGCCCGGCACGGTCACGCCGTTGGTCGTCACGCTTGCCGTCGTGTCGATCTGGCTGACTTCCGGCCGCACTTTCAGGCTGATGCGGCGGTCGTTGAGCACGGTCGGCGTGAAGTCGAGCTTGACGCCGAACTGCTTGAATTCGACCGTGATCGCGCCGTTGATCTGCGACACCGGAATCGGAAACTCGCCGCCCGCGAGGAAGCTCGCCGTCTGGCCCGAAAGCGCGACGAGATTGGGCTCGGCGAGCACCGTGAGCAGGCCTTCCTGATTCAGCGCATCGACGAGCGCGCGGATATCGGTGTTGGCCGTCCGGAACCCGCCGAACAGCGAGTAAGCGTTGTTGGTCGCGAGATTGAGCGGATAGGTCACCGAGCCCGACGAAGTCGTGATGGGCTGGTTGTAGTTGTAGATCTGACGGCCGCTGAAGATGCCGCTATACCAGTTGCCGGCCGCGCTGCCGATAGCCTGCCAGTTGATACCCCACTGCTGCGTCACGTTGCGGTCCACTTCCGTGATCCGCACACGCAGTTGAATCTGCAAGGGCTTGTCGATGGTCATGCGATTGACGAGCACTTCCTTGTCCGCGAGCATCGGCGTGATGGCCTGCACGACCGTATCCGCCTCGGCGGGATTCTGCGCCTGGCCCGTCAGAATGAGCGAGCCCTGTATGCCGTTCACATCGATATTCGTGTTGGGAAAGCGCGCCTTCAGCATGGCGCGCAACGCGACCATGTCGCGCGTCACGACAACGGTCTTTTGAAAGATCGGCTTGTTGTTCGCGCCGAGCGCGTAGACCGTGGTGGAACCGGCCTTCTTGCCGAGCACGAAGACCGCGCGCGGCGACGGCACCTGCACATCCGCGATGCTCGGGTCGGCCACGAACACCGAAACGGCGTCCTCGGGCAGATGAAGCATCGAGCCTTTGCCTGCATCGAGTGCGAGTACGCCCTGGCTTGCCTCCGCGGTAACGGCACCTTTAGACGGCACGGCACCTGCGCCCGGACGAGCCGCGACGTTGATCACCTGAGCGCCGGCGGCATGCGCGAGCGGCGTCAGGCCGAATGCCGCGCACACGAGCGCGAGCAGGCTCGCCGCGGTGGGCAGCATCGGCGTCGATCTCCAACTGAACTGCGTTTTCATGACTATCTTTTCCTTGGTCGCCGGATCACCGCCGGCTTGGGGCATTAGCGCTGGACGGGAAGCGACGGAACGCCGGGCAACGGTGGCGCGTTTTCGGGCGCCCCGCCTGCCGCCTGGGCGACGTTCTGACCATCCGACTTTTCCGAGCCCCGATAAACCATCACGGTGCGCGGCATGGGCGGCGCGGCGGCCACGCCAGGCGCGCTCTGCGGCGCGCGGCTTGCGTGCGGCAACGAGCGAACGGCGCGCGAGATGTCGCCGGCCCAGATTGGCGGACGTTCGGTCGACGTCGCGCTGGCTGCCGCGGCGGCGGCGGCCGGATCGCGACTTGCAGTAGCAAACGAGCGCAAGGCGAGCGAGAGACTGCCGAGGCGCGCGGCAACCGCCACGACTTCGCCCATGCGCGGCGTCACTTCGAGCGTGACGGTGCGCGCGCGCGCGCTCATATCGGGTACATCGCTGCTGGCTTTCGGGCGCTTGATTTCTGAACCGACGGCCAGTACGCGCACATGTTCGACCACCGTTTCGCTCGACACCGCGAGGTCCGGCGAATCGGTGCGGCGGTCCATCTGCTGCGTGAGGATCAGGTCGATGTAGTCGCCCGGCTGGATCAGGCCGGCATTGCCGGAGACATCGTCGACGGCTACGGAGACGGCGCGCATCTCGGGCTTGAGCGTCGCGGCGAGAAAGCCCGGCGCGTTCGGCAGAATCACGTCGTCGGCGACGAGTACCGCGCCGCTTTCGACCGGATGGCGCAACAGCGCACCCTTGAGTTCCGGCGCATTCTGCGCGCCCGACACGACGGCATTGACCGGCACTTCGTTGGCCGGCATCGGTTTCCAGGTGATGTCCTCGTCACGCAGAAGCAAGCCCTGCGGCAAGGCGGCTGCACTGACCAGCACCTTCTCCGTGTTGACGGTGGGCGCGGACGGCTTGCTCGCGCTTGCCACCACCACACGCACGACCAGAGCGATGAGCAGGGCGCCGACGAGAAGAACGGCGAACTTGATGAAGTTGGACATGTGAGTGCCGGCCTAATGCGTCATTAACAAGGGAAGCGCGGCCGGCAGCACGATCACAAGACCGCCGCCGAGCGCCAGCGCCACGCCGTAAGGCACGCCGCGCGCGCCGGAGAACATCGCCAGCGCGCGCATGGGCGACGATGTCTGATCGGCCTTCATGTTGCGGGTGGCGAGACTGACGAGGGACACCACGGTCCCGATCAGCGAGATGAGCGTGAGAGCCGGCAGCGACAGACTGACGCCAGCCCAGAGAAAGATGACGGCCGCGAGTTTCGCATCGCCTCCGCCGAGCATCTTTGCGGCGAAAAGCGCGGCGCAGACCGCGAACACGACACACGCGAGTATCAGATGCGCGATGATCTCGTCGAGCGACAGCTTTCGCAGCAACGCATCGACAAAGAAGAGCGAACCGATCGCAAGCACGATCCCGGTCGGCAGGCGACGCGCACGGACATCGATGACGGCGAGCACCAAGAGCGCGCACAGCACGATGAGACGGATGGCAAGGGATGCGAGCAGCACGATGGACCGGATACCGAGTGAAAGAAAGGGGGAGATCCGCGAGACGCGGATCTCGAATACGTCGTTACTTCTGGGCGGCGGTGACTTTGGTGTTGAGGTACGTGAACCAGCCCGAAACGCTGGTGCTGAACGTGCCTGCCACGGCGACGAGCGCCACGCCGACGATCCCAGCCAGAATCGCGTATTCCATCGCGCTGACGCCACGTTCGTCGCGGATGAATTTCTTGAAAAACTTGGTCATTTTGGTCATTCCTTGTTTTTGCATTGAGTAGGTAGGTGCGGCCCGGCATTAGGGGTACCGGGTACAGCAATCCTAGCTAGAGCCACAAGGAATTACTTCGCCATTTAGAGGCCGGAAATGGCCTTAATTCGACGTTTTAAAATGAATGAACTAGACCGCTGTCGGCAAACAACGCTAAAACTTTATAGAGAGAAATTTTTCTTTTAGCGGGTTTGAAGCGTGTCTTGACAGCGAGCGCGCGACTCTTCGTGTCTTTGTATTTTTTTCAGAAAACGTTTGCCAAGCGTACGGGCTCCGCCTTTACATGCAGGGCTTCGACGGCGTTCGAGGCCGTCACTCCGACCGATGCTGCTTAATATTCAAGCATCGCTAAAACCGGATATCGCGCTGTAAGGTTAATGCTACAACCATTAATACCTGCTTGTCACGCGCTTTAGCACGTTCTGCAAACTTTTTGTTTAACCTTGAGCGCGACTGTCATCGTGCGCAATATCCCACTATTTCTTTTCCTTGCGTCTGGCATCGTTCGGGAAAATCGGCATGTCGATATCCTTGCTCGCCGAGCGCAAGTCGTCACGCGCTTCCTCCGCCAGTTTTGCATAGCGCTTACGAAAAATGGCCAGGTCTTTCTCGTCGAGTTCTTCGAGGTCGAGTAAAGCGTTATGCGCGTTGTCCACTGCACGGATCAATTCATCGAGCTTGATCTGCATGGCGGCCGTATCGCGGTTCTGGGTGTTCTGGATGAGGAACACCATGAGAAACGTGACGATGGTCGTCGACGTGTTGATGACAAGCTGCCATGTGTCGCTGAAGTGAAAGATCGGCCCGGAGACGGCCCACACGATCACCAGCACGACCGCAATGATGAACGTCGACGCATGTCCCGCCACGCGCGAGAGACCATTCGAGAATTTGAGGAACCAGGAAGACTTCATGTGAGCATCTCTCGGTCGTTATCTTGTGCGCGGTTAGAATACCTTCTGTGAAAGCCAAGCCCACACTCCATTCTGCTATCGACTTCAATGCCGCGTCGGACATCGTGGCGCGGCGGCTGATCGGCGCCATCGTCACTTTCGATGGCGTCGGTGGACGTATCGTCGAAACCGAAGCATACGACCGCGAAGATCCCGCTTCGCATACTTTCTCGGGTCTCACGCCGCGCAACGCGGTCATGTTCGGACCGTCCGCTCATGCTTATGTCTATCGATCCTATGGCATCCACTGGTGTCTGAACTTCGTTTGCCGCGAAGAAGGTCATGGCGCCGGCGTGCTGATTCGCGCCATCGAGCCGCTCGTCGGACTCGATCTCATGCGCGAACGACGCGGGCTCGAACCCATCAAGCTGCTTTGTTCCGGTCCGGGCCGCCTAGCGCAAGCCCTGGGCATCACGCATAAGCAGAACGGCATGTCGCTGCTCGAAGCGCCGTTCTGCGTCGAAGCACCGGACGATGCAGTCGATATCGTGAGCGGGCCGCGCATCGGCATTTCCAAGGCAATGGACGTGCCCTGGCGCTTCGGCCTCGCCGGGTCGAGGTTCGTGAGCAAACCCTTTCCATCCTCTTCTTGAAACATCATCCACTCGATTGAGACGCGCGAGCATCTTTCCGAGCCTGGAGAGCATTCACGCGATTCCGGCAAAGACATACAGTGCATCCATGCCACGACACATGGCAATCAACCAAAAGGAGCACACCATGTCCCGCATTTCCAAAGTCGATGTGAACGAAGCCACGGGTGACACCGCCGAACTCTTCGCCAAGATCAAGAAGGCCGCAGGCCGCGTACCCAATGCGTATGCAACCGTCGGCACGCATAGTCCCGGCGCGCTCGCGGCATCGCTCGCCAATGACGCGACGCTCGCTAAAAGCAGTTTGAGCAAAGCCGATATCGAAGCCGTGAAGCTCGCCGTTAGCGGACAGGCAGGTTGTGATTATTGTGAAGCCGCGCACACGGTCGTCGGCAAGCTGGCCGGTCTCACGCAGGAAGAAACGAAGCAGATTCGCGCGGGTATCGCCACTGGCAACGATAAACGCGATGCGCTCGTGCGCTTCGTGCGCGAAGCCACCGGTTCACGCGGCACGGTGAAAGCCGAAGTGCTCGATGCCGTGCGCGCGGCAGGTTACAGCGACGCGCAAGTGATCGACGCGCTCTTCGCCGCGAGCGTCATCAACTTCACGAATCTCTTCAATCGCGTGAACGACACCACGCTGGACTTCCCAGCGCTGGTTTAACTCTCGCGGCCACCCTTGCCGATCTTGTCGAGCACCGCGCTCACGATATCGATCGGTATGGGGAAGACGATCGTCGTGCTCTTGTCACTGGCGATCGTCGTCAACGTCTGCAAGTAGCGCAGTTGCATGGCTTGCGGCGCCTGCGCCAGCATCTGAGCCGCTTGCAGAAGTTTCTCGGATGCCTGCAACTCCCCTTCCGCATGAATGATCTTCGCGCGGCGCTCGCGCTCGGCTTCGGCCTGGCGCGCGATGGCGCGGATCATCGTCTCGGCGATATCCACGTCCTTGATCTCGACATTCGATACCTTGATGCCCCAGGCATCGGTCTGGGCATCGAGCACGCGCTGAATGTCGCTGTTCAGGCGCTCGCGTTCCGAGAGCAGATCGTCGAGTTCATGCTTGCCGAGTATCGCGCGCAAGGTGGTCTGCGCGAGCTGACTCGTGGCTTCCAGAAAACGCGCGACCTGAATCACCGCTTTCTCCGGATCGACGACGCGAAAGTACACCACCGCATTCACCTTCACCGAGATGTTGTCGCGCGTGATGACATCCTGCGGCGGCACGTCGAAGACGACGGTCCGCAGGTCCATCCGCACTACTTGCTGCACCGCCGGAATGATCAGCACGAGCCCCGGCCCCTTCACTTTCCAGAAGCGGCCGAGCGTGAACACGACGCCGCGTTCGTACTCGCGAAAAATGCGCACCGACGAAAGCACGAGAATGATGACGAGCGCAATGACAATGCCGCCAAACCCAAAAGTAAGCCCCATTTTTAATGCCTCGTTAGTGTTGATGCGATTGCCGGTCGCGCTCCAGCGCTTCGACCATGAGCGTCAGTCCGTGCCGCGACAGCACACGCACGAGCGCGCCCTCGCCTGGAAGTTCTCGCGATGAAGCCGTCTGCACGCGCCAGCGTTCACCGTGCACACGCGCCCAGCCACTTGCGGGCGCGGCGCCGGTTGCATCGAGCATCACGCCGATACTGCCTGGCATCGCTTCGCTGCCGCTCACCACGGGCCGCTTGCGCGCCTTCAAGGCGACGCTCGACACGCCGAACACGAAGAGCGCGGCCACGATAGCGAACCCCGTCAGAGGCTCAAGGGCATGCCGAAGGCAGGCACTCCGCTATTGACGAGCATGAGCGCGCCGGTCGAAAACACAATGATTCCGCCGATGCCGAGCGCGCCGAAGGTCGGCAGGAACATTTCCGCGACGAGTAAGCCGAGCCCCAGCACGACGAGACCCAGACCGGCGGAGTCGAGTGGCAAGAACGTGGCCATCAGCGACATATGACTGAGCCACTCGGAAAGATGGGTTTTCATGGGCGACGACCGCTGGGGACGATGCTGCTTTCAGCTTACGCGCGAAATGCGCGCTCAGGGCTGCGTTGTCGTCCGGTCGATGATCTTTTCGACATCGGCGGTCTCGCCTAATTCCGATACGAAGCGCGCTTTGTCGAAATCGCGCGTGACGCAGCCGTCGAGATAGATGAAGCGGCGCTGCATCGTAAGCCACAGGCTGGTGTGCTCGCGCCACTGCAGCGACGCGTTGAGCGCGTTGAGGCGGCGCGTCGTGCTCTCGGCGATTTCCCGGTCGTACGCGTAGCTGTTCGAGAGGCGGCAGCGTCCCGCGATCCAGCAGCTATTGCCGCGCTCGATGCGGTAATGCGCTTCGTCGCGCCATTCCTGTTCGGTTTCGACGGGACCGCGCGGGGTCGGGCAATTCGCGATTGCTTTCGATACTTGCATGAACGGGTCGTCACCGCGATTGACGCGTGCTTCATCGGCGAGTGCCGCAAGCGTGATGGGCAGCAGGCACGCCAACGCGGTCAGATAGCGCCATCCGGGCGGGACTTTCGATGTCATCGCTCTTTGCTCCCTTGCCAAAGCATAGCCGGTAGACTGACAGAAGCATCTTCCCGCATCTTTCGCATCTTTTCGAACGGGACCGACATGAAACAGGCACTTCAACATCTGACGGTTGCAACCGGCTCGCGCGGTTTGCACGAAGTCACGCGCGCCATCGACCGCTGGGTCGATCATCAGGATATCCGCACCGGCTTGCTGACCATCTTCTGCAGACACACGTCCGCGTCGCTCTTGATTCAGGAGAACGCTGATCCCGACGTGCGCACGGACCTCGAACGCTATTTCGAAACCGTCGCCCCCGAAGCGCCGGGCCGCTATGTCCACGACGCCGAAGGTCCCGACGACATGCCCGCGCATCTGCGCACCGCGCTCACCACCGTCCAGCTCTCGATTCCGGTCGAAGCAGGCCGCATGGTGCTCGGCACGTGGCAAGGCATATACGTATTCGAGCACCGCACGGCATCGCATGATCGCGAACTGGTGTTGCATCTGATCGGCGAGTGACCTAATATACGCTCCGCGTACATTCAAGGAGCGACGACCGTGAGCCAGCAACAGACCGTGCTTCGCGACGCCATGCGGCGTCTGAACATGACCCGCGATGCCTTCGCGGCCCGCATCGGCGTGTCGCGGCGTGCGCTGGACACATGGCTTCTGCCGGACGAGTCGCCGGAATCGCGCGCCATGCCGGAGATCGCCGCGCGCTATGTCGGCGAGATTCTGGACGGCATGCCCGAGGGTGGAACATCTACGCAAAGCGTATATCCGTCGATTGCATACGAAGGCCGCCCGCAGCTCGTCTCCATCGATCAGTTCTCGCGTGAATCGGCCGAAGCGCTCTTTCGCACAGCGGACATGATGCAGCCCATCGCGCGGCGCCGCAAAATCACGCGCGTGCTGGAGGGCGCGGTGCTGGCGAACCTGTTCTTCGAGGCGAGCACACGTACCCGTGTGAGTTTCGGCTCGGCGTTCTGTCGGCTTGGTGGCTCGGTGGTCGACACGACCGGCTTCACGTTCTCGTCGATGGCGAAGGGCGAATCCATCTACGACACGAGCCGCGTGATCAGCGGCTATGCGGACGCTATCGTCGTGCGGCATCCCGAGCAAGGCTCCGTCGCGGAGTTCGCGCGTGCGACCAACATTCCCGTGATCAACGCTGGCGACGGCCCCGGCGAGCATCCGAGCCAGGCGCTGCTCGACCTCTACACGATCCAGCGCGAGTTTTCGCGGCTCGGGAAGATAGTCGATGGCGCGCATATCGCGATGGTCGGCGACCTCAAATATGGCCGCACCGTCCATTCGCTTGCCAAGCTGCTCTCGCTTTACAAGGGCCTCAAGTTCACGCTGATTTCGCCGGGTTCGCTGGAAATGCCGGCGCATATCATCGAGCGAATCGCGCGAGGCGATCATGTCATCGAACAGACGAGCGATCTGCGCGCGGGTCTTGCGGGCGCGGATGTCGTCTATGCCACGCGCATTCAGAAAGAGCGTTTCGCGGACGAGTCCATCGAAGGCTATACGCCGGACTTCCAGATCAACCAGGCGCTCGTGAACGAAGCCTGCGGACGCGACACGCTCATCATGCATCCGCTGCCGCGCGACAGCCGTCCCGGCGCGAACGATCTCGCCACCGACCTGAATCACGATCCGCGTCTTGCCATCTTCCGGCAAACCGACAACGGCATTGCAGTCCGCATGGCGATCTTTGCCGTTCTGCTAGGCGTTGAGCATCAGGTGCGGCATTCCATGCGCGACGCGACGTGGAAATCGCCGGCTTCCATCGGCCCGGACGACGCGGTTTTTCCGGGCTTCGATTGATGAGATTTTTACGCGCCGCATCTGTTTCCTGATACGGCGTTGACAAGGCCCCGCGTATGCTTATATCAAGAAAAGACGCGATGGAGCCCGATCATGGATATGACACTTGCGCAGTTTGCCGGCCATCACGGCGGCGCTTGTCAGCGGTTGCGGATCATGGCGCGCGCCCGCATGGCGAACGACGATGCATCTTGCGAGCGCATCCGCCAGTTGTTTCACTCGCCTCTCGGCGTATATGTCAGTCAGGCGCAGCGTGAAGGATGCGCCCTAAGGCTCGAATTCGATGTAGCGAGCGAAGACCTTGCGTTTACATTACGCACTTTGCGACGGGTCATGCCGGAAGCGCGGGTCGAAGGCGTCGGTCCGCGAGTGTTCGCGCATCGAGTGATAAGCCGTGAAGCGCATTGACCCGTTGCCGCGCGACTGACTGGGGAAGTCAGTCGCACATGCAGGACGTCAACGCGGCGGCGCAATCTGCTCGGCGGGTGACTCACTCGGCAGACGATCCGCCCACGGTTTCATCTGTGCGAACCACTCGTCTGAAGGGACGAAGGTGTCGGGGTCCATCTGAATGCCCCGTTCGATCTCCGCCTCCTCTTCCGGCGTATTGCGGTAAAACCTGTACGATGCTTCGCTCATATCTCTCATTCTCCCGGTTATTGGCGCGACGCAAGCTGATGATTCGCAATGCGCCGCCTTGCTGCGTGAACACCACGCAATGTACTTTCCCTTCTATCGGCACGAAGCCGACCTCGCGTACCTCGCCGTAGTCGCGACGAGCGTCTGCGTGACACATCACCTCTCGCCACGCGATTTCCCGCGTACGTTCCAGCGACATGCCATGACGATTGACGTTCGCCGCGTCCTTCTGCGGATCGAACAAGATGTCGATGTGCATTATCGTGACTACATGAAAGAAGTTTGACAAGAGGCGTTCAAGCGGCGTCACAAAATTTTTCTTCGTGATCCGAATGAAACAGCCTGCCGTCATTCTTGCTCTCTCGTCACGGTTTCTCTATAGACCGATCGGCTAACGCGCACGTGTGATCCTGCAGTTCTTCCGACGAAGCCCAGTCGCCCGGTTGCACATGATCGTTGAGAAGAAAGAATCCGGGCTTGCCATCGGGCAACCATGCGCCGGCCAGCAACAGCGTCTGGTCGCCCATCGTTTGTCCGCGACGCGCCGCGTAAGGCGCGAGCAGCGCAAAAGGATCGGTATGCGTAAGATCCGCGTCGTCGATCCGCATGGCGTCGTACCGATGCCCGCGCAAGCGCACCGGCAACGGCGCCCATTCGCGGCCGATGCCCGGCCCGACTTCGCGCAACGTCTGCGCGACGTCGGACGCGAGGCAGTCGATATGAATATGCAACTGGTTCTGCGTGCGCCCGCTTGCCGAGTTGATTGCAAGCGACACTTGATCGCGTGGCAAGGAGCGGCGAAGCTTGTCATCGACATAACGGCGCGCTTGCCATGCGTCGCGCCAATAATTCGGCGTCTGCGGCTCCAGTATCAAGGGACTTTCGATGCCGCTCACACGCGCCGTCGGAATCAACAGATATTGCGCGACGCCCACGATATCCTTCAACACCGCGTAGCCGCCCGCGAGATTGACGTCGGCGCATTTCTGCCTGACCGGCGCGCCCTCGGCGGCGGGCTCGCAATAGTCGTGGACGATTTCCCACAGCGCGTTCGGATTCGCCGCGCGCGCAGTGGAAAGCGTCGTGCAGAAGGCCGTCGTGACAGCGAGAAGGCAAAGCTTGTGGAGGTTTCGCATGGGCATGATTCGGGCAGCGCTGGATAAGAGGACAGCGTGCCGGATTATGCTTGCAAGCGTGTGAACATGCTTCGGATGTGACCAAGCCCCGTGCAGCGTCGAGCCACACGAGGCCGGTTCGAACCACTCAGGCGGCCTTCATCGCCTTATCCCCCGCGCGCTCCACCGGATGCTGCTCCTTCAGCTTGTTCTGCACGCGCGCCGCCTCGAAGTACGACGAATTTGGCGGACGCTTCAGGTATTGACCCGCGCCGCGTACCGCGCGCAAATCGCCATCGGTCCAGGCGAGTTCGCCGCGCGTGAGCGTATGCGTGGCCACGCCTTGCACCGTCATGCCTTCGAACACATTGAAGTCCACCTTCTGATGATGCGTCTTCACGGAGATGGTCCGCGTCGCCGCCGGGTCCCACACGACGAGGTCCGCATCCGAACCCACCTGCACCGCGCCCTTCCTCGGATACAGATTGAAGATCTGCGCCGCGTTGGTCGATGTCACGCGCACGAACTCGTTCGGCGTGAGACGCCCCATGTTCACGCCGTGATGCCACAACACCGACATCCGGTCTTCCACGCCGCCGCAGCCGTTTGGAATCTTCGTGAAGTCCTCTCGCCCCATGGCCTTTTGCGATGCACAGAACACGCAATGATCCGTCGCCGTCGTGTGAAGCTGCCCGGACTGCAGCCCGCGCCACAGCGCCTCGCGATGCTCGCTCGTGCGAAACGGCGGGCTCATCACGTGCGCGGCGGCACGCGTCCAGTCGGGATCGCGATACACCGATTCATCGATCACGAGATGCCCCGGCAGCACTTCGCCGAACACACGCAGGCCATCGCTGCGAGCACGCGCGATGACATCGACGGCATCTTTCGCCGATACATGCACGATGTAGATAGGCACGCCGAGCACCTGCGCGATGCGAATCGCGCGATTGGCCGCCTCGCCCTCCACTTCAGGCGGCCGCGAAAGCGGATGCGCCTCCGGTCCCGTGAAGCCCTTCGCAAGCAGTTGCTTCTGCAACTGGAACACGAGCTCGCCGTTTTCCGCATGCACGGTCGGCAGCGCGCCGAGTTCGAGCGAGCGCGTGAAGCTGTTCACGAGCACTTCGTCATCGGCCATGATCGCGTTCTTGTAGGCCATGAAATGCTTGAAGCTGGAGACGCCGTGCTCATGCACGAGCAGGCCCATGTCGCGATGCACCGATTCGTCCCACCACGTCACCGCGACGTGAAAGCCATAATCCGCCGATGCCTTCTCGGCCCAGCCGCGCCACTCCTTGAACGCTGCCATGAGCGGTTGCTTCGGGCTCGGAATCACGAAATCGATGATGCTCGTCGTGCCGCCCGACAAGCCCGCCGCCGTGCCGGTATAGAAGTCGTCGCTGGCGGTCGTGCCCATGAAAGGCAGTTCCATGTGCGTGTGCGGATCGATCCCGCCGGGCATCACGTACTGTCCGCCCGCGTCGACGATCTTCGTGCCCGCCGGTGCTTCGAGATCCGGCCCGATCGCCAGGATCGTGCCGCCGGACGCGGCGTCGGCGCACAAGACATCTGCGCGATAGCTGCGTTCCGGATCGATGATGGTGCCGCCGCGAATCAGGGTTGGCATTGTCTTCTCCTTGCGAATCTTGGGCTTCGAAAATTCCTTCGGACGCTCATGCGCTCAGAACCCCGGCCTGCGGGCTGCCACGCAGCTTCATCCACGAACCATACACGAGCGCGGCCAGCACGAGCCCGACGAACCAGGCATACGTATAAAGCATGTTGAAGAACGCCGGCACGTTCGGGAACGACGCGGGGAACGCCGTATGCAGGAAGCCCGGCAAATTGGGCAGCACGCCGACGAGCAGCGCCACGACCGCCGCGATATTCCAGCCGCCGCTATACGAATATTCGCCGTGTTCATCGAAGAGTTCGCGGTGATCGAGCCGGGTGCCGCGAATCAGAAAGTAATCGACCATCAAAATGCCCGCGACGGGCCCGAGCAACGCCGAGTAACCGACGAGCCAGGTAAAGATATAACCCTGCGTGGTGGCGAGAATTTTCCACGGCATCATGACGATGGCGATCGTCGCCGTGATCATGCCGCCCGCGCGATACGAAATGCCCTTTGGCCAGAGACTCGAAAAATCGTAAGCCGGACCGACGAGATTGGCCGCGAGATTGCAGCACATGGTATCGAGTGTCAGGATGACGAGCGCAACGCCCACGCCGATGCCCGTCATGCGGCTCGTCAGGTCGATCGGGTCCCAGATCGCCTTGCCGTAGATCACGACGGTCGCCGATGTCACCACCACCGAAATCACGGACAACAAGGCCATCGGCGCAGGCAGACCGATGGACTGCCCGATCACCTGATCGCGCTGCGAGCGGGCGAAGCGCGTGAAGTCGGGAATGTTCAGCGCGAGCGTCGCCCAGAAGCCGACCATCGCGGTGAGACCCGGCCAGAACGTCGCCCAGAAGAGTCCTTCCTTCTTGCCACCCGCGACGAACTGCGACGGCGCCGACAACATGTTGCCGATGCCGCCCGCCTTGCTCGTCGCCCACCAGACGAGCGCGATGCACATCAGCACCTTGATCGGCGCGGACCAGCTTTCGAGCCAGCGGATCGAATCGGTACCATGCACGATGAAGTAAATCTGCAGCGCCCAGAACACGAGGAAGCACGCAAGCTGTCCGGCGGAGATGTCGAGAAGCGGCAGCGCCGCGCCGTGCAGCGCGTTGCCCGTGAGAATGTTGAGCAGCGTGTAGATCGCGCTGCCGCCGAGCCACGTCTGAATGCCATACCAGCCGCATGCGACGACGGCCCGCAACAGCGCCGGTAACTTCGCGCCCTGCGTGCCGAACGACGAGCGCACCAGCACCGCGTAAGGAATGCCGTGCTTCGCCCCCGCGTGACCTATCAGGAGCATCGGCACGAGCACGATCAGGTTGCCGAGCAACACCGTCACCACCGCCTGCCACGGCGACATGCCCTGCTCGGTGAGCCCCGCCGCGAGCATGTAGGACGCGATGTTCATCACCATGCCGACCCACAGCGCCGCGAAGTGATACCACTTCCACGTGCGCTGCGCGGGACCCGTTGGCGCGAGGTCGTCGTTATACAGGCTGCTCGCCTGCAAGTTGGCCGCGAAATTCGGATCGACAGATTGCGCTGTCTGCTTCATCGGACGAACTCCTGTTGATCGTTGCAATGACTTCAGGCGGCTTTGGCGGCTTCTTCCGCATCGACACGCGCCGGATTGTTCGGATGCGTGGTCCAGTTCGCGTACTCGCCGGCATCGACGCGTTCCATCGTGATGCATTGCTCGACCGGGCATACGTGCATGCACAGATTGCATCCGACGCACTCGGCATCGACGACTTCGAAGTGACGCTTGCCGTCTTTCTCCTTGAGAATGGCCTGATGAGACGTGTCCTCGCACGCAATATGGCACAGCCCGCACTTGATGCACTTGTCCTGATCGATGCGCGCCTTGATGTCGTACTTGAGATTGAGGTACTTCCAGTCCGTCACGTTCTGCACCGCGCGCCCGCGAATGTCGTCGAGCGTGGCGTAGCCTTTTTCGTCCATCCAGTTCGAGAGGCCGTCAGCAAGATCGGAGACGATGCGAAACCCGTAGTGCATCGCCGCCGTGCACACCTGCACGCTGCCCGAGCCGAGCACCATGAATTCGGCGGCGTCGCGCCAGGTGGAGATTCCGCCGATGCCCGAGATCGGCAAATCGGGCGTTTCGGGGTCGCGCGCGATCTCGGCGACCATGTTGAGCGCAATCGGCTTCACGGCCGGGCCGCAGTAGCCGCCGTGCGTGCCTTTGCCATCGACGGTGGGCATCGGCGCCATCTGGTCGAGGTCGACGGAGACGATCGAATTGATGGTGTTGATGAGCGACACGCCATCCGCGCCGCCCTTGAACGCCGCGCGCGACCCCATGCGAATGTCGCTGATATTCGGCGTGAGCTTCACGAGACACGGCAACTGCGTGCCTTCCTTCACCCAGCGCGTGACCATCTCGACATACTCCGGCACTTGCCCGACCGCCGCGCCCATGCCGCGCTCGCTCATGCCATGCGGACAGCCGAAGTTGAGTTCGACCGCATCCGCGCCGGTGTCTTCCACCTGCGTGAGAATCCACTTCCAGTCTTTCTCGTTGCACGGCACCATCAACGAGACGATCAGCGCGCGGTCCGGCCAGTCGCGCTTCACTTGCGCGATCTCTTTCAGGTTGATGTCGAGCGGGCGGTCGGTGATCAGCTCGATGTTGTTCAGCCCCGCCATGCGTTGCCCGTTCCATTGCACGGCGCCATAACGCGAACTGACGTTGACCACATGCGGGTCGAGTCCGAGCGTCTTCCATACGACGCCGCCCCAGCCCGCTTCGAACGCGCGGTTGACGTTATACGCTTTGTCGGTCGGCGGCGCCGATGCAAGCCAGAACGGATTCGGCGATGTAATGCCTGCGATAGTGCAGCGAAGATCGGCCATGTTTTTATCGGCTCCGTATCGAATGCGTTGCGGGGTTTTTACGCGGCCTTGATCGCCGTGAGTTCGAAAAACGCGCCAATGGACGCCGCCGCGAGCTTGCCGTCCTGCACGGCCTGCACGGTGAGATCGAGTCCTTCGTGCGTCGCGCAGTCGCCGCCGGCCCAGACTTTCGCGAGCGTCGTCTGACGGTTCTCGTCGGTGACGATGCGCCCGCCATCGAGGCTCAACAATTCCCGGTCGATACCCACCGGCACGAGCGTCTGCCCGATGGCCTTCAGCACCATGTCCGCTTCGATGATCAAGCGCTCGCCCGCGCGGTCGAACTCCACGCCCGTGACGTGTCCGTCCGCGCCGATCAGACGCACGGGGTTCGCATGCGTCACGATGGTCACGTTGTTGTTCTGCGCGAACTCCTGTTCCGCCCAGGTCGCGCCCATGTTCTCGACGCCGCGCCGGTACGCCATGGTCACCGAGGTCGCGCCGAGCTTGCGGCTTTGCACGGCGGCATCGACAGCCGTATTGCCGCCGCCGATCACCACCACACGCCGCCCGACCGGCACACTCGCGAGGTCATCGGCCTGACGCACTTGCTCGATGAAATCCACCGCGTTCATCACGCCTTCGAGCGACTCGCCTTCCAGCGCCAGCTCACGCACACCCGCCAGACCGAAGCCGATGAACACCGCGTCGTATTGCTTGCGCAGTTCGTCGAGCGTCACATCGCGGCCGAGCGTCACGCCCGTTTTGATTTCGATACCGCCGATCGAATGCAGCCATTCGATCTCGCGTTGCGCGAAGTCTTCCACCGTCTTGTACGCCGCGATGCCGTATTCGTTGAGACCGCCGGGTTTGGCGCGCGCATCGAAAATGATCGCCTGATGGCCGGCCAGCGCGAGCCGATACGCACACGCAAGTCCTGCCGGTCCCGCACCGACGATCGCGATTCGTCGTCCCGTTTCCGGCGCGCGCTTGAATAAGGGTTCGGCGCGCGCCATCGCCGAATCGGTTGCATGGCGCTGCAGCGCGCCGATTCGCACCGGCTCGTCACCCGGATGGTTGCGTACGCAACTACCTTCGCACAGTATCTCGGTCGGACACACCCGCGAGCACATGCCGCCGAGCGGATTGGCCGAGAGAATATCGACGGCCGCGCCTTTGAGATTGCCGTGACTGATCTTGCGGATGAAGCTCGGAATATCGATCTGCGTCGGACAAGCCTGTACGCATGGCGCGTCATAACAGTAATGACAGCGGCTTGCCGCGGCGGCGGCGGCAGTCGCATCGAGCAAGGGCGCGACATCCGAAAACTCGCATGCGAGTTGTTCCTGCGTGAGCCTGTGGCCCGCAATCTTCATGGTCATACGCGTTCCTTCTTCGATATGAGGACGTAGCGATTCCCGCCGTTCGCGCGGGACGACGCGAACGGTGCTTTGGAAAATATCGACGAATAGCCGTTAAGAGACGGGTTCCGACGCGCGCTCGAGCATGGCGTGCAAAAGCACGTTCGCGCCCGCTTCGATCCATTCCTGCGAGGCGTCTTCTACTTCGTTATGGCTGATGCCGTCGACGCAAGGCACGAATACCATCGATGTCGGCGCAACTTGCGAGAGGTAGCACGCGTCGTGGCCCGCGCCCGACACCATGTCGCGATGCGAATAGCCGAAGCGTTTGGCTGCCGCGCGCACGGAGTCGACGCACGCGGCATCGAACTTGACGGGTTCGTAGTAGAAGATCTGCTCGAGTTCGGTTGTGAGGCCGATGCCGCCCGCAATGTGCTCGACGCCTTCGCGCAGCGCGGCGTCCATTTTCGCGAGCACGGCGTCGTCGGGATGACGGAAGTCCACGGTGAAGAACACGCGGCCCGGAATCACGTTGCGAGAGTTCGGATAGACCTGCATCATGCCGACCGTGGCGCAGGCGAGCGGCGCGTGATCCAGTCCGATGCGGTTGACGAGATCCACCACGCGCGATGCGCCGAGCAACGCGTCTTTGCGGCGCGGCATGGGCGTCGGGCCCGCATGCGCTTCCTGACCCGTCAGTGTGATCTCGTACCAGCGCTGGCCCTGCGCATCGGTGACGACGCCGATGGTCTTGTCCTCGGCTTCGAGAATCGGGCCCTGCTCGATATGCAATTCGAACGCCGCGTGCAGCTTGCGGCCGCCGCACGGAACATCGCCTGCATAACCGATACGTTCGAGTTCTTCGCCGATGGTCTTGCCATCGACGTCCTTGCGCGACAACCCGTAATCGAGCGAGAACACGCCTGCGAATACGCCCGATGCGACCATCGCCGGCGCGAAGCGGGAGCCTTCTTCGTTGGTCCAGATGACGACCTCGACGGGATGCTCCGTCTCGATCGCGTGATCGTTGAGCGTGCGGATTACTTCGAGGCCGCCGAGCACGCCGTAGATGCCGTCGAAGCGGCCGCCCGTCGGCTGAGAATCGGCGTGAGAGCCCGTCATGACGGGCAGCGCGTCGGGATGACGGCCCGCGCGGCGCATGAACACGTTGCCCATCTGGTCGACGCTCACCGTGCAGCCCGCTTCTTTCGCCCAACTCACGATGAGATCGCGCCCTTCCTTGTCCAGATCGGTCAGCGCGAGCCGGCAGACACCGCCTTTGGGCGTTGCGCCGATCTTCGCCATCGACATCAGGCTGTCCCACAGACGTTGACCGTTGACCTTGATGGACGTGTCGAGACCAGCCTCTCTCATTGCATCCGTAACCGCGTTCATGCGCCTCGCTCCTTACGATGAACTTCGTATGTCGGGGACTGCTTTTCGTGCATCCGGCGCGCGGCGGGTGCAGACTTGCACGCGCGCGGTGCATGCTTTTACTTGTACGATCGATGCTGCATTCGAGCCATTCGGTTTCGCTTCAAATCCTGTCCGACTGGACAGGTTGTAGCCGATTAAAATAAGCAAATCAACGTCTTTCGTGTTGAAGCGAACAGAGCGAGAAGCGTGCCATTGCGCTGCAGCATCACTTGGTCGAACTTGCTGAGGCATGCAGAATTGAGAACAGCGCGGCATGCACGAACGCCGCAAATCAGGCACGATGCGGCACACGAGGCCTACGGAAGGAACAATGAGACACGACGAAGCGTCGCCCGGCATCGAAGAAAGCAGTAACGCCGTTCCGCCTTTGCGGCGGCGCAAGGCACAAATTCGCGAGACCAACGAGGCTCACCTTTTGGCTTGCGCCGAAGCCGTTTTCGCCGAGAAAGGACTCGAAGGCGCGAGCACCGCGATGATCGCCGAGCGCGCCGGCCTGCCGAAAGCCAATCTGCATTACTACTTCCCGACCAAGCTCGCGCTCTATCGACGCGTGCTCGAAGACCTCTTTGAAGACTGGCATCGCGCGGCGGATACGTTCGAATGCAGCGACGATCCTGCCGAAGCAATCGGCGGTTATGTGCGCGCAAAGATGGAGTTGTCGCGGCGCCGGCCGCTCGGATCGAAAGTCTGGGCAAGCGAGATCATTCACGGCGCGCATCACATGCAAGACGTGTTGAACGAACGCGTAAAACCGTGGCTCGATACGCGCGTCACGGTAATCGAAGGATGGATCGCGCGTGGACTGCTTGCGCCTGTCGAGCCGCAGACCTTCATGTTTCTGATATGGGCGATCACTCAGCATTACGCCGATTTCGACGCGCAAATTCGCGCGCTGAAGGGCAAGCGCGCGCTGACTCGAAAGGCGTTCGACGAGGAGACCGAGGAAGTCGTGCGGCTGGTGCTTCGCGCGTGTGGCGCGCGTTCGCCGGGCAACGAAATCCGATAGCCGCCTAGGTGGCGGCCAGCGTTATTTCAAAAACAGTGCAGGCACGCCGTTTTTCACTTCGCGCGAGTTGAATTCGACGACCTTGCTCGTGTTGTTTTTAATGCAGATCGCAATTTCAGGCGCCTTCGCGGCAATTTGCTGCTTGACGTATGCGTCGATGGAATTTATCCGGAGTTTATTAACGTTGTCGAGATAGATAGCGCCAACGGACTGCGGCGTGCAGGCACTTCCGGTAGGTGGCTTGTTTTGATCGTCCCAATTGGTTGCGGCGGCAAATAGGTACAAGTAGACCGCCGTGGAGTCGGTGACGTCGCCACCCTGAGTCTGTATGAACGCGGTTTGATAGGTGTAGTCCGTGATTACAGGCGTCGGAAACTTCATGAAATAATGTCGCCCGGACCTACGCGCAGTTTCTCGTCTGCATTGTGCGGAGTGCCGCCGGAGTCAAGCCACGTATCCGAACCGGACTTTACGTAGTAGGTCGGAATATCGCTGCTGCACGCGGTGTTTCCATTATTGGAACAATTGTCGGTTGCGTATTGAAGACTATCCGGTTTCCATGCATTGATAAAGTCGGCGTGAGCGGTATATAAACTGCCCCATTGCGGCGTCAGCACGCCATTTACCATGATCGGGTCCATCGACAACTGCGCACCGTTCAGATCGCCGTTATTGCCAAGCGTGTATTGCAAGTTTAATTGCAGTTGCTGAATCTTGATCGGATACGCTTCGGGACATGAACCATCTTTGTTATTGTGGTAAGCCATGTTCTGAACGCCCGAGGAGAAATCCGGTTTAATGTGCTCGCCGTCCCAACAGTCCGGAAAATAGATCACGATGTCAAACTGCGCGTTGTCGTTTACAACGGGACAACTCGTCGGCGGATTCGCCATGTAGCCCACATTCTGGCAAAAATATGCAATAGCCGGATTTGCCGCGGTTCCGTGGTGGTCGCCGGCGAGCATCTCCAGACCTTGCGGGATAGCGGTGACGACCGGGAGCTCAGTGTTCTTTTGGTAGTAGGTCTTCTGGAAGTCGGGGACCACTATTCCGGCGGCGCGCTTCAATTGCGGCACCCAATAAGCGGACGCATCGGCCGTAATGTTGCACGTCGTGGCCTTATTCACATTCAGCTTTGCGAGGTCGCTAAAGGCATCGGTCGATCGGTTGCCGAAAAAATCGTGCTGCATGGCGAGTCCGGGTAATCCGTAACGAACAATGGAATCGTCGGGCTTCGTGTGAGAATACGCGCACTGTACGCTGAACTGACCGGCATAAACGCCGGTTGTCGTAGCTGCTAGGACGATTAGCAATAGAAGTCGCAGCAAGGAAGTGGCTTTTTTCATGACTATTCTAAGCTCTCTCGATAAAGTGAAATGCTCGCCGCAAGCATTGATTCACGTTGAATATCGACCGTTGAATTTATTGGCCGTCGTTCTGCCACATGAATTCTAGGATACTGGGACATCGAGAGAGCCTCGTTTTATTATTTTATTGACGCTCCTTTGCAAGTACGCGCGATATTTAACTCGTGCACATAAGCCGACTCATTTCGAAAGTGAACAAAGCCGATCAGCGTTTCTTTTTTCGCGCCGATTAAATCGAGCGATCGCCGCATTAAACAAGGCGTCGAAATAAAAAACGCCGGCCGCAAAATCGCGGTCGGCGTTCCTGGTGCTGCTTACTGCAGAACTGCTCTACTACACTTCTCGCAAGTTACTACGCTTTCTGCCATCTACCTCACCTTCAACTGCCACTGCTACTGCCACCACCACTGCAACTTGCCGTTATTCGATCTATTAATGACCGAAGTAGACCGAGTTACGATCCGACATCGACGCTGACGGACGTGCGCCCGCTTGCGACGAACCCGCAGTCGATGCGCCGTACGACGACGTACCTTGCTGTGCATCCACGCGCGCTTCGGCTGCCTGAATGTTTTGCGGGTAGAACGCGTGGTCCGTCGACGGGTTATAGCCAGCCTTTTCCAACTGGACCAGCTCGGCGCGAACTTCTGCGCGGGTCACAGGGCCGTTGCTTTGTGCAAAGGCGAAAGTCGGAGCGGCCAGAGCCGAAGCAATAACGAGAGCCGGAACGAAAGACTTGATCATGATGAACCTCCTGGAATTTTGTTTTGAAATCGAAGACGAAGTCGGAAGCTTTTAAACAGTTTCTGATTTCGTTTCGCTTGAAAACAGTGTAGGAGGGACGCGACTTAGGGGAAACCCCAATTTGCAGGAAACATATTTGTCGAAGTCGCAACAATGGCGGATGCGCAACTGCGTGCTCTCGGCAGTTCGACAGACGTTAAGTTATTGTTTTTAATTATATTTCCACGCCAGATGAGGGCACTACAACCAGTGCTGCTCAAAAACATCATTACAGCGGCGTCAGACAATGGTCATACTGACGCCAGCTAAATTCAGGGCGCTTTAACATGCTCCAACGCCGCGACGACCAACTCCCGCAACATGGGCTGAACGTCGCTCGCGCGCGCCTCATCGTAGGAATAAGGCGGTGCCTCGTTCATGTAAGTGGCCTGCGTGAGCTCCAGTTGCACCGCGTGAATCCCGTTGGCCGGCTGGCCGTAGCGACGCGTTATGTAACCGCCCTTGAAGCGCCCGTTAGCCACCGTTGTGTAACGTCCGTCCGACTCCACGACCTGCGCGAGCCGCTCGGCCAGTTCAGGCGCCGCCGATGCTCCATCCGCCGTGCCGAAGTTGAAATCCGTGAGCCGGCCATTGAAGAAGCGCGGCACGACTGAGCGAATGGAGTGCGCCTCCCATAGCAACGCATGCCCATGTTCCTCGCGCAAGGCGGCGAGTTCGGAAGCGAGCGCATCGTGATAAGGCTGCCAGTAGAGCGCGCGGCGCGCCTCGATCTGATCGCGTGAAGGCTCATGACCTTCGAGATAAAGCGGCTCTTTCTCGAACGTATCGACGGGACAGAGGCCAGTCGTATCGCGGCCCGGATAAAGATTGGCGTCATCGGGCGGACGATTCAAATCGATGACATAGCGCGCAAATTGCGGCAGCAGAATCGACGCGCCCATCTCGCGCGCAAAGTCATAAAGCCGGTCGAGATGCCAATCGCAGTCATCCACTTTCCGCGCGACCGGCGTCATTTCTTGCGCGAGCCCGTCGGGTATACGCGTGCCGCGGTGCGGGATCGAGATGAGCAACGGCGCCGTGCCGCGCTCGAGCGTGTAGATCGCACAATCGTCCATGTGATGCCTCGCGTTTTATTAGTCGATGAGTGAACGCACTGCGTCTTCGTCCGCCTGACAACTTGCGTCGATGATCTTGCATCCGCCGACGAAGACGTCGCGTTTCGGCGATTCACCATGCTCGCAGAAAACCGTATCGGAAAGCCAGCTTTTGGAGCCGCGTTCCTCCGTCGAGCGCGGCATCGAAAAGACAGTTGGCGCGATGCCGCACGCGTTGGCCGTCTTCCATCCATTCGAGCATTATGTTGCGTTGCCAGCCATCGGGCATCTGGCGCGATCCACGCGTTCACGGCGTATGGATGCCTATCTGCAACCACGACGCATCTTGCGATGCTTCGCACGCGACGCGTCCGTCCGCCCTTTCGATACGCAAGCTGTCGCTCGCTGCGAGCGCGATGCGTTCTCCATGGGCCAGCATGACGTTCAACATGCCGCGCGCGCAATGCAGAAACGTGACGTCGTGGTCCGGCGTCCATTCATGCGACTCGAAGCGGCTCGTCACCGAAGCATGCGCGCGACCGCGACGCGTCATCACGTTGAAGTCGCGCGTCGGACCTTGCACGAGCGCCGCGTGGATGGGCGTTTCGCCGGCAAAGCGCGCCATCGCGAGCGGCTCGTTCAACGTATGTACATAGTCGGGTTCGGCGAGCATCATGCCCGCGCCATCGAGCAGGATCAGCACGCGATCTACGCCCGCGAAGCTCGAAAACGCGCCATCCGCCGACACATCCGCGATGGAAAGCCGCCACGCGAACGTATCCATCGACGCGCCTTCCGGTCCCGCCGCGAGTTCGCGCGTATAGCCGCCGCCGTTCTTCCACGGCACGGCTGCGAGCGATGATGCGCGCAGAACGGTTGCCATGATCAAAAGTGGCCGGTGAACTGATAGCGGTCGCCGGGATGCCACAGATTCGCGACCGACGCCACCGTGTCGCGCGACCATGTTCGCCGATGCAGCAGCAGACACGGTTCGTGATCTTTCATCGCCAGCGCATGGCGAATCTCCGGCGATGGCAACGACGCCTCGATCCGATATTCGACCCGCTGCAAGGGCGCGGCCACCATCAGATATTGATTCGGCGTGATCTTCGTGAAGTCCTGACGCGCGTACTCCGGCGCAATGGCCGGGTTCACGTAGCGCTCTTCGAGTTGCACGGGCTCGTCGTTCTCGAAGTGCAGCACGCGCGAATGAAACACGGGACTACCGAGCGCAAGCTGCATTTCGGCGGCTAGCGCTTCATCGACGATAGAGGCACCCAGATGCAGCACCGCCGCGCGATACGCATGCCCGCGCGCGACGATTTCATCGGAGATACTGCGAATCTCGACCAGTGTCGAAGCGTATTTCGGCTGCGCCACGAACGTGCCCGCGCCCTGCACACGCGTGAGCACCTGTTCGGCCGTCAGTTCACGCACCGCGCGATTCACCGTCATGCGCGCCACTTTGAACTCGCGCGCGAGCTCGTTCTCGGAGGGCACCTGATCGCCCTCCTTCCATTCGCCGCCGTGAATGCGCTCGAGGATGTAGTCCTTGATCTCCTGATACGCGGGCGTGCTCATGCGCTTCGATCCGCGCTCTGTTCCGAGGCAAAGGAAAACGGACTGTGCTTTGCAATCTCGCCCGCCTGCACGAGCGTCGCAATGGCGGCGATATCGGGCGCGAAGTAATGATCGAGGTCGTAATGCGCGACTTGCGCGCGGATGGTCTGCATCACGTCGATAAGCGGCGCGCTCGTGCGATGCGGCGCGCGCAGATCGACGCCTTGCGCTGCCGCAAGCAGTTCGATGGCGAGAATATTGGCCGTGTTGCTCGCGATATCGCCGAGCTTGCGCGCGGCAAAGGTCGCCATGGACACGTGATCTTCCTGATTCGCCGAGGTCGGCAAGGAATCGACGGAAGCAGGATGCGCGAGCGTCTTGTTCTCGGACGCGAGCGCCGCCGCCGTCACATGCGCGATCATGAAGCCGGAGTTCACGCCGCCATCGCGTACGAGAAACGGCGGCAAGCCGGAAAGCGTCGAGTCGATCAGAAGCGCGATGCGGCGCTCGGCCAGCGCGCCGATTTCGGCGGCGGCGAGCGCGAGGTTATCGGCGGCGAAGGCAACGGGTTCCGCGTGAAAGTTGCCGCCTGAGAGCACTTCGCCCGTGTCCGGGAAAATCAGCGGATTGTCGGAAACCGCATTCGATTCGATCAAGAGCACGTCGGCCGCATGACGCATCTGATCGAGACACGCGCCCATCACTTGCGGCTGACAGCGCAGGCTGTACGGATCCTGAACCTTCTCGCAATCGGCGTGTGACAGGTTGACGCCCGAGCCCGCCAGCAACGTGCGATACGCCGCCGCCGAATCGATCTGCCCGCGATGTCCGCGCAACTCATGGATACGTGCATCGAACGGCACGACGGAGCCCGCGGCCGCGTCGACGGACAGCGCGCCCGCAACGAGGCCGGTGCGGAACAGGTCCTCGATGGCAAAGAGGTTGTAAAGCGCGAGCGCCGCCGATGCCTGCGTGCCGTTCAACAGCGCGAGCCCTTCCTTCGCCTGCAGCGTGAGCGGTTCGAGCCCGGCGAGCTTGAGGCCATCGAGCGCGCTTGCGCGTTCGCCGCGCACCATGACTTCGCCTATACCGAGCAGCACCGTCGACATATGCGCGAGCGGCGCGAGATCGCCCGACGCGCCGACCGAGCCTTTCACGGGGATGACGGGCAATACATCGGCATTGAAAAGCGTGACGAGGGCGTCGATCACTTCGCGGCGAATGCCCGAATGGCCGCGCCCGAGACTCGACAGCTTGAGGGCCATCAAAAGACGCACGACCGGTCGCGACATCGGTTCGCCGACGCCGACCGCGTGCGACAGCACCAGGTTGCGCTGCAGAAGTTCTAGCTGATCGGCGGGAATGTGAGTGTTGGCGAGCCGCCCAAAGCCCGTATTGATGCCGTAGGCCGGATCACCCTTGGCGGCGATCGCGGCAACGGCGCGCGCGCTCGCGTCGATGGCGGCGAAGCTCGCGGGATCGAGACTCAGCGAATCCGATCCGCGCGCGATGCGGCGCAATTGCGGCAGCGTGAGCTTGCCAGGCGTGAGCGTAATCATGTCTCTTCCTGTCTATACAAGTTAGGCACAAGTCTAAACGGGCAGAAAGGACGAAACAAGGGGATATCCGGGATTACACCGAGGTGATCCCGGACTTATCGCTCCACTTGTCTATACAGCTATAGCACTTTCTCCATCACGAGTTGCGCAAAGCGCTGCCCCCGCACCTCGACAGCCCGCGCAAGCAGCATGGTGAAGCCGCAATACTCGAAGAACGGCTGCGAGCCCAAGCTCGCATACGTGTGCAGCACGCGCATGCCGTTTTTCTCGGCATGCTCCTCGATGGACGCGAGCAGCGCGGTGGCCACGCCTTTGCGCTGATGCCTCGGCTCGACGAACATCATGTCGATGAGCCCGTTTTCGTGGACATCGGCGAAACCGGCGAGCTCGTCGTCCGTGAATGCCACCCAGGTTGGCCGGCTGAGGCGGGCGGCATGCCACTCCTCGCGGTCGGTTTGCGCCCAGGCATCGATTTGTGCCGGGCTGTAGTACTCGGACGCGCTTTCACGAACGGCGCGCACGAACAGAGCGATCACGCCGTCGAGGTCACTCGCCTGGTACGGTCTGATGTCAACTCTCGGGAACTGGGACTCGAACTCGAACTCGACCATCTCATCACCTTCGTATTGCAGTCAAAAGAAACAAGCCGCGTGCGCGAAGCAGCGGCGAAAGAGCGTGAAGACACGCGGGAAAAAAGTCGGGATTCATGCGGAATGCGGCGCTGCGGCAACGTGCGTGGATCAGCTGACCCAGGCCACCGTCGCGATACCGAGCGCGGTCATTGCGAGCGACGCGCCGACGTGCAGCGCGATCTCCGCGAGCGCCCAGCCGGGCCGCCCTTGCTGAAGATGCGCGACCACTTCGGCCGAGAATGTGGAGAACGTGGACAAGCCGCCCATCAGACCGGTCGTGACGAAGAGACGCCATTCAACGGAGATGTCCGGCAAGCGCGCAAAGGTCGCGACCGCCACGCCGATGATGTATCCGGCAATCACATTCGATGCAAAGGTGCCGAGCGGCAGGTTTGGAAAGATTCCATTGAGGCGCAAACCGAGCGCCCAACGAAGCAGCGATCCCAGCCCGCCGCCGATTCCCACCGCGATGATCGACAAATACATAAATAAAATCGATGTGATTGAAAGGTTGTCCGCACTCGGGATGCGCTCAGGCGTCAGTGGCAAGCCGCTCGATCAGCGCCGCGCGGCTCGTCTCGACGATCCACTGCTCGGCGTGCGGCAGCCGCGCCGCCCATGTGCCATTGCGCCGCTCTTCCCAGCAACCGGCTTCGTGGCCGTCGATGAAAAGCGAGCCGCGCATGACGAGTTGCGGAGCGGCGGGATCGAGCGTCGCATCGTCATTGTGTTCGAGCTTCACGTCGTGCATGAAAGCGCCTGCAAAAAATCGTTGAAGAAAGTACCGTGCCGATGACCGATCAGCCAAGACCTCCATTCTAACGATAGTTCCTCCGTTCACCGTAACATGAAGGACATTGCCGAAAGGCAATTGAGTGTGCGTACGACCTGTTCGATGCCGGGCGCATCGAAGGCGAGCGTGACGGCATCGAGCCGTTCGAGCGTCGGCCACTGACAGAAGAGATCGGCATAAGCGGAGCTTTGCGTGCGCAGTTCGCAACGGCGTGAGTCCGGTGCATGGTGTGCGCGTGAACTTGAATGACGCGAGGCCTCGACAGTCTCCTTCGCCGCGCGCCTGATCGATGCGCACGCGGCTTCTGGCGTATCCGTAACGCCGCTCGAATAGCCGTGCGCCGTCTTCACGCAAACGAAGTTCGCGTCCGGGAACACGGGCAAGGTCTCCGCGCCGAACACGTCATCGCCCGTGATGAGCGCGACGCGTGCGCCGCGCGCCTCGGCAAGCTGCCCATAGAGCGCGGCCTCGCCAACCTCTTCTCCGTCGAGCATCACGCGCGCAAATGCAGCGCTGTTGATGGTATGCGCGAGAATTCCGCGACTCTGCGCCCGCGCGTGATAGCCGACCATGAACACCAGTTCCGGCGATGCCTCCAGTCCCGCCATCATGCCGAGCGTGCGCGGCTTGCCGAGCACGAGACGCGCGCGCGGATCGAACGCGTTCGGCAATAGATTACGAAAGCCGCCGTGAGAATCGTTGACCCAGACTTCGGTCGCGCCGCCATCGAAGGCACCGAGCACGGCGGCGTTCGCTTCGTTCGTCATGAAGCGGCGCGCCTGTTCGTATTCGCCGTTGCCCGCGCGCGTTTGCTCCGGATGGAACACGCCCGCGACGCCTTCGATATCCACCGAAATCAACACTTTCATTGGCTTTTCCACACTTCGTTGAGCGACGCGCGACGATGCCCGTCGCGGCCCGTGACGCTTTCGGCGCTGAAGAGCGCGTCGAGAATGGCCTGTTCGGTGGCGTCTGCCACGCATTGAAAGAGCGGGTCGAGACGCGCGTCCGGCAGCAAGCGCGGCAAGTCGATGAACTCGGCGTCATGAGGCACGGTGTACGCCGTCGAAAACGCCAGCGCAATGTCGCCGCTACCGTGACCGAAGACCGAACCGGTGCGCGCGAGCCCGGCTGCGGCGCGCATGGCGAGACGGCGAAGCTGCCGCGCATCGAGCGGTGCATCGGTGGCGATCAGCATGATGATCGAACCTTGCTCGCGTTGTGGCGCCTGCGCTTGCAGCGTGCGTCCAATGGCATCGCCGGCAATCGTGAGTTGCGGCAAGCGTCCGAAGTTGGCGAGCACGAGCGCGCCCGTGGTGTAGCGTTCATCGCCGATATCGACGACACGCGAGGCCGTGCCAATCCCGCCCTTCAAGTCGAAGCACGACATGCCGCGTCCCGCGCCCACGGCGCCGCGCACGAAGTCCGGCGAACACGAAGCGAGCGCATGCCGGTAATGCGCTTCTTCGACGGCGAACGCCTGCATGTCGTTCAGAAAGCCGTCGTTGCATTCGAGCACTAGCGGATTGACGCTCGGCCAGTCGCGGCCAATGCGCGGATTGCCTTCGAGCGCCGCGCGGATCTGCGCGTTCGCCACCGTGCCCGCCGCGAAGGTGTTGGTGAGCGCGACAGGCGTTTCGATCACGCCGAGTTCATCGATCTGCACGAGCCCGACGCTCTTGCCGAAGCCGTTGATGACGCATGCCGCCGCTGGCGTCTTGTTGCGATACGCATCGCCGTCATGCGCGCGCACCACCGTCACGCCGGTTTGAATCGCGCCATCGGCGAGGGTGTAATGGCCAACGCTCACGCCCCGCACGTCCGCGATGCTGTTGCGCGCGCCCGCGTCGAGCACGCCGATATGCGGCGGCTTCACGGCCGGTCGAGCTTGGGATCGAGCGCGTCGCGCAGACCGTCGCCGAGCAAATTGAACGCAAGCACCGTCAGAAAGATGGCGAGGCTCGGGAAGATGGCGACATGCGGTGCCATCGCCATGTCGGCGCGGGCTTCGTTGAGCATCGCACCCCACTCGGGCGTCGGCGGCTGCGCGCCAAGGCCGAGAAACGAGAGACTCGCCGCCGTGATGATCGACGTGCCGATACGCATGGTGAAATACACGACGACCGAGGAAATGGTCCCCGGCAGAATGTGCCGCATGATGATGGTCCAGTCCGACGCGCCTATGCTGCGCGCCGCCTCGATATACGTCAGGTGCTTGAGCGCGAGCGTGTTGCCGCGCACGAGCCGCGCGAACGCGGGAATGCTGAAGATAGCCACCGCGCAGATCACGTTGATCATGCCGTTACCGAGAATGGCCACCACGCCGATGGCGAGCAGAATGCCGGGGAACGCGAACAGCACGTCCGAAATTCGCATGACGATGCGGTCCCACCAGCCTTCGTAGTAGCCCGCGAGCAGCCCGAAGAACGTGCCGATCACCGCGCCGATCACGACCGACAGCAAGCCCGCCGAGAGCGAAATGCGGCTGCCGACGAGAATGCGGCTCAAAATGTCGCGGCCGAGCGAGTCGACACCGAACCAGTGCGCTGCCGAAGGCCCCGCGTTGAGCGCGTCGTAATCGAAATAATTTTCCGCGTCGTAAGGCGCGATATACGGCGCGATCACCGCGATCAGGATCAGAAGCACGACGAACACGGCCGCCGCGAGCGCCACGGGCTGACGCTTGAGCTTGCGCCAGAACTCCGTCCACGGCGTGCGGATCTCCTGTTGCGGCGCGACCGCGACCTTCGCCTCTGTGGCTGTCACACTCATGCGGTCCTCACTTGAAACGAATGGTCGGGTTGATGACCGCGTAGAGGACATCGACCACCAGATTGATGACGATGAACTCCAGCGAAAACAGCAGCACTTCGGCCTGGATCACGGGATAGTCGCGCATCTCGACGGCATCGACGAGCAGGCGCCCGAGCCCCGGCCAGTTGAACACTTTCTCGACCACGATCGAGCCGCCCAGCAGGAAGCCGAACTGCAGGCCCATCATGGTGACGACGGGGATCATCGCGTTACGCAGGCAGTGTTTGACGATAACCATCGGCTCGTGCACGCCCTTCGCGCGCGCGGTGCGCACGAAGTCCTCGCCGAGCACTTCGACGAACGACGCGCGCGTGAAGCGCGCCATCACGGCGGCCACGGCCGCGCCGAGCGTGAGCGACGGCAGCACGTAGCTCTGCCACGAACCATCGCCGACGATAGGCAGCCAGCCGAGCTTCACCGAGAAGATTTCCATCAGCAACATGCCGAGCGCGAAGGCGGGAAACGAGATGCCCGATACCGCGATGGTCATGCCGAGCCGGTCCGGCCACTGGTTGCGCCAGACCGCCGAGACGATGCCTATCGCCATGCCGAACGCCACGGCCCACGCCATGCTCGCGAGCGTGAGCCAGAGCGTCGGCATGAAGCGCTCGCCGATCTCCGTGCTCACCGGCCGCTTGCTGCGCGTGGACATGCCGAAGTCGAAATGCACGATCTTGCCGAAGAAGCTCGCGAATTGCTGCGGCAAGGGCTTGTCGAGACCGAGATCGGCCCGCACGAGCGCAACCGTCGCCTGATCCGCTTCGGGTCCGGCGGCCAAACGCGCGGGATCGCCCGGCAACATGTGCACGAACAGAAACACCAGCACCGCGACGATGAAGAGCGTCGGCAAGAGCCCGAAGAGGCGTTTGGCGAGGAAGGTAAGCATCGTCGAGGCGCTTTACTTGATCGCGATGTCGTCGAAATTGAACGAGCCGTCGGGCATGACGTAAGCGCCCGTCAGACGCTTGCTGCGCGCATACACCACTTTCTCCGTGACGAGGAAGATCCACGGGGCGTCGTCCCAGATGCGCTTTTGCGCGTCGGCGTAAAGCTGCGTCTTCTCCTTGCGGTCGGTCGTGGTGAGCGCCTTTTGCAGATCGGAATCGACGGTATCGTTCTTGTAGTAGGCCGTGTTGAAGAGCTTCGGCGGAAACGACGAACTCGCGAGCAAGGGCGAGATGGCCCAGTCCGCTTCGCCCGTCGACGACGACCAGCCGACGTAGTACATGCGCACCGGCGCGGTGGCCGGCTCCGGCGCGCTTTCCACGCGCTGCACGCGCTGGCCGGCTTCGAGCGCTTCGATCGTGGTCTTCACGCCCACTTGCGCCAGCTGCTGCTGCACGAACTGGATGATCTTCTGCGCCGTCGTGTGGTTATAGCCCGACCACAACACGGTTTCGAAACCGTTCGGGTAACCCGCTTCCTTCAACAGCTCACGCGCCTTGGCCGGATCGTATTTCCACGGCCCGAGCTTGGTCGAGAAGTCCACGCCCGGCGGCGCCACGCCTTCGGACGGCACCGCGTAACCGGCAAACGCGACCTTCACGAGCGCGTCCTTGTTGATCGCATAGTTGAGCGCTTGACGCACCTTCGGATTATCGAAAGGCTTCTGCGACGTGTTCATGCTCACGTAGCGCTGAATGATGGAAGGCGCCGCGATCAGATCGACCTTCGGGCTCGCCTTGAGCGTCGCGGCCTGCTCGAACGGAATCGAAAACGCGAAGTCCGCTTCGCCCGTTTGCATGAGCGCGGCGCGCGTGTTGTTATCGACCACCGGCTTCCAGTCGATCATGTCGATCTTCGGATAGCCCTTCTTCCAGTAGCCCGCGAACTTCTTCACCTTCAGGTCGTCGGTCTGCTTCCATTCGACGAACTCGAACGGTCCCGTGCCGACCGGATGAAACGCGATGTCCTTGCCGTATTGCTTCAACGCGGTGGGCGAAATCATCACGCCCGCCGGATGCGCGAGCACGTTGATGAACGCGGAAAACGGCATCTTGAGCGTGATCTTCACCGTGTACGGATCGATCACTTCGGTCTTCTCTATCTTGTTGAAAAGACCGTAGCGCTTGAGCTTGTTGTTCGGGTCCGTGACCCAGTCGAAGGTTGTCTTCACGGCTTCGGCGTTGAAGTCGGTGCCGTCCTGAAACTTCACGCCCTGCCGCAGCTTGACCGTGTAGACCTTCGCGTCCGGACTCGCTTCGTAGCTCGTCGCGAGCACGGGCTGAATCTTCATGTCCTTGTCGAAGCCGAAGAGCCCTTGATAGAACGACTTGGCGACCGCTTGCGAGAGCGTGTCGTTGGCATCGTAGGGGTTCATCGTCGTGAAGGTCGAGGCCACCGCCATCACGGCGGTGCTCTGGGCAAACGCGGGCGCGGCGGCAAGCGCGCTGAATACGCATGCGCTCGCGGCTAAAAGCGCGCGCATGGAGCTGGATTTCGTTGACGGCATCGTTAGACTCCTTTGACTTGACTGATCTTGACTAGCGCTTAATAAGCGCCGCCGACATGATGCTCGGCGACATAATGGTCCGGGCCGACCGCAACGAGTTTCGCCACCACCGGTTCGTCGCCGAGTTTGCGAATCGGGCTCGGTATTTCGTCGGCGGCGAGCATGCGTTTGGCGTGACGGCGCGCGGGATCGGCCACCGGCACCGCGCTCATCAGCTTTCTCGTGTACGGATGACGCGGCGCTTCGAACACCGCCGCGCGCGGCCCGATCTCGACGATCTGCCCGAGATACATCACCGCCACGCGATGACTCACGCGCTCGACCACCGCCATGTCGTGCGAGATGAAGAGATACGCGACGCCGAGTTCGCGCTGCAGATCGAGCATGAGATTGACGATCTGCGCGCGCACGGAGACATCGAGCGCGGAGACGGATTCATCGGCGATCACGACTTTCGGGTTCAATGCAAGCGCACGCGCAATGGCGATCCGTTGACGTTGCCCGCCCGAGAATTCATGCGGATAACGCTGCGCGGCTTCGGGCGGCAAGCCGACTTTTTCGAGCAGCCAATCCACGCGTTGTTGCGCTTCCCGTCCGCTTGCGACGTTGTGGACGAGGAGCGGTTCCATCACGGAAAAGCCCACGGTCAAACGTGGATTCAGCGAGGCGAACGGGTCCTGAAAGATGAACTGGATATTGCGGCGCAGCGCCTGAAGTTCGGGGCCTTTCAGCGCGCTGATGTCGCGTCCGTCGAATTCGATGGAACCGCTCTGGCTTTCGACGAGCCGCAAGAGCGAGCGCCCCGTGGTCGACTTGCCGCAGCCCGATTCGCCGACGAGCGCAAGCGTCTCGCCCGGACGCAGATCGAAACTCACGCGCTCGACCGCATGCACCGCCGCCGTCGTGCGTCCGAAGATACCGGTCTTCACCGGAAAGCGCGTGACCAGATCGCGCACGCGCAAAATTGGCCGCGCGGTTTCGTCGATGGCGGGCTGCGTCTCTCTTTCGACCGCCGCGGATGGCCGCAGCGCGCTGGCATCGTCGGGGGCGAGTTCGGCAGGCTCCACTTCGAGAATCGGAAACTTGGCGGGGCGATCGGTGCCCTGCATCGCGCCGAGCGTCGGCACGGCGGCGAGCAGCGCCTTCGTGTACGGATGCCGCGGACGCGCGAACAGCGCGTCGGATTCGGCTTCCTCCACCTTCTCGCCGCGATACATCACCAGCACGCGATCCGCCACTTCCGCGACCACGCCCATGTCGTGCGTGATGAAGATCACGGCCATGTTCATCTCGTCCTGCAGGCCGCGCACGAGTTGCAGGATCTGCGCCTGAATGGTCACGTCGAGCGCGGTGGTCGGTTCGTCGGCAATGAGCAGCGCGGGCCGGCACGAAAGCGCCATGGCGATCATCACGCGCTGCCGCATACCGCCCGACAACTGATGCGGATAGCGCCCGAACACGCGGCGCGCCTCGGGAATGCGCACGAGATCGAGCAGACGCAGCACTTCGTTCTTCGCCTCCGCGCGGTTCTTGCCCTGATGCAGCGCGATGGCTTCCGCGATTTGATCGCCCACCGTGAACACCGGATTGAGCGAGGTCATCGGCTCCTGGAAGATCATCGCGATATCGGCGCCGCGCACGCCGCGCATCGTGGCGGACGAGGCTTGCGCCAGATCGAGCACTTGCCCGCTGCGTCGCCGGAACGCCATGCTGCCTGCCGTCACCGCGCCGCCGCCGTGTTCGACGAGACGCATGAGCGCAAGCGACGTCACCGACTTGCCCGATCCCGATTCGCCGACAATGGCGAGCGTCTCGCCACGATCGACGGCAAAAGACATGTTGCGCACCGCTTCGACCGTGCGCGAGCGCGAGCGAAAAGTGACGGAGAGATCGCGTACGTCGATGACGCGTGCGTCGGGTAACGTCGTCATGTGCGGTAGATCGCCGTGAAGGGTTGCTCGCCCACGCGCGCGAATCCGCGATACATCCCTTCGGTATTGAACGGCAGCGTGACATTGCCCTTTGCATCGACGGCGATGAGTCCGCCGCGTCCATCGATACGCGGCAGCTTGTTCATCACGACATCGCGCGCGGCGACTTCGAGCGGCAGCCCGCGATATTCCATCTGCGCCGCCACGTCGTAGGCAGCCAGCATGCGCATGAACATCTCGCCCGTGCCCGTGGTCGAGACCGCACAGGTCGCATCGTTCGCGTAGCAGCCCGCGCCGATCAACGGAGCATCGCCGACGCGGCCGATCTGCTTGTTGGTCATGCCGCCCGTCGATGTCGCGGCCGCGAGATGACCGTGCGCGTCGAGCGCCACCGCGCCGACCGTGCCGAACTTCGTCGCAGGATCGAGCGGATCGTCTTCGCCCGCGGCGAGCGTCGCCGCGTCGTGATCGAGCATTGTGCCGGATGCGCCACGCGCCTTCTGCCATTGCTCGTAGCGCGCATCGGTATGAAAGTACGACGGCTCGACGAATTCGAGGCCTTGCGCCGCCGCGAACGCTTCCGCGCCGGCCGCCGTAAACATCACGTGTTCGCTCACGTCGAGCACGCGGCGCGCGGCGAGCACCGGGTTCTTCAAGCGCGTCACGCACGAGACGGCGCCCGCTTCGAGCGTCGCGCCGTCCATGATGGATGCATCGAGTTCGTGCGTGCCCGCGGACGTGAAGACCGCACCGTGACCTGCATTGAAGAGCGGACAATTTTCGAGCAGACGCACGGCTTCGGTAACGGCGTCGAGTGCGCTGCCGCCATCGGCGAGCAGGCGTTCAACCGCGCGCAGAATCTCCGCGAGCGCCGTGTGATAGCGCGCTTCGGCGTCGCTCTTGAGCGCGGCGCGTACGATCGTGCCGGCGCCGCCGTGAATGGCAATGACCGGAATGGCGTTCATGATTCGCGCGGCTCCGTGTGGGGATGTCGAGTCTGCCGGCGGCGCGGTGTTTGCACGCCGGACGCACTCTTGAGGATAGAAGGTGCGACGAGCCACGGCAGCACGAATTCGGTCAATCCGGATGCCGCCTCGACCGAACGCTTCGCGCGATGCGCAACGGCGTCGCACAAGGCTTCGATGACGGCAAGCACGGCGGTGTCGCAATTCGCGGCGAGCCGCCGTTCCGCGCCGATGGTCAGCACGAGATCCGCGATACGCGCGAGCGGCGACGCGATGCTGTCGGTGAGCGCAACCAAGCGCACGCCATGGTCGCGCGCTTGCCGCGCAAGCGTGATGGTGTCGTCGACATAGCGCGGGAAGGCGATGGCAACGAGCAAATCCTCGCGCGATGCCGTGAACAGACGCCGCGCCGCATGCGATGGCCCGCCCGTCAGCGCGAGCGACTGCACGTTCGCGCAATAAGGCGTGAGGCCATGCTCCATGAGACCGGCAAGGAACGCGCTCGCGCCGTAACCGAGCACGAAGACCTGGCGCGCCGCGAGAATGGCTTCGACGACGGCGACGGCCTTCGCGGCATCGACGGAAGTCTGGGCAAGACGCAGATTCGCCGAGGCCTGCGCGAGCGAGGCATCGAAGACGTCCGCGCCGCTCGCGGGCGATTCCAGCGCGGAGCGCAATCGTTCGACCGGCGCGATGGTGGCCTCGAAGCCGCGTACCAGCGCCTCGCGAAACGCGGGATAGCCGGAAAAACCGAGCGCGCGCGCAAAGCGGTTCGCCGTGGCAACCGATGCCCCGACCGCTTCCGCCAGTTCGTCGATCCGCATGGTGGCCGAGCGAAACAGGTTGGCGAGCACGAACGCGCCCATGCGCTGATGGATCGGCGTCAGGCCCGGCATGGCCGCCGCGATGCGCGCGGAGATCAGATCGTCGGCATCCGTCGACGGATGGACCGCTGGTAAGCGTGACATGGGCGTTGGAACAATTCCCGCTGTAAGCAAATGCAATGAAAGTATATTTACCCAAAACAATCGCCGAAAAAAATTCATTTTCATCGAACGCGGGTTTTCGATAAGACGGTCAACGAGCAAACCGTGCGCGCGGAAATGGTGCGCGTTCATGCACAATACGGGGCGCCTTGCATTCGCCCTTTCGTGGAAGCCATGAATCTCGATTTTCTGCCCGACCAGTTGCAACAGCATTTGCCCACGCATCCGTGGGCGCAGCTGGTCTTCGGCATCGTCATGCTGGCGCTCGTCGCGCTCTTCGTGCAGTGGGTGGTCGCGCGCATCGTGCTCGTGATCGCGCACCGGCTGCTCGTGCTGGCCGGACACACCGCGTGGGATCAGGCGTTCATCCGCCGGCGCGCCTATCACCGGTTGTGGTACGCGGTGCCGTTTGCGACCATTGCGCTCGGTATCGACGACGTGCCGCATATCGGCCGCTGGGCGACGGTCATCGAGCGCGTGGCGCACAGCGGCGCGTGGGTGTGCGTGTTCCTCGCGACGGGCAGCGCGTTATCGGCGTGGCAAGACGTTTATGCGTCGAGCAAGGAAGCGCAGACGCGCTCCATCAAGGGCTATGTCCAGATCGGCAAGCTCGCGCTCGCGCTGGTGTGCAGCGTGCTCGTGCTGTCCATTCTCATCGACCGTTCGCCGCTCTGGATGCTCTCGGGTCTCGGCGCGTTGTCCGCGGTGCTGCTGCTCGTGTTCAAGGACACGCTGCTGTCGCTCGTCGCGAGCACGCAGCTCACGTCGAACGACATGCTGCGCATAGGCGACTGGATCGAGATGCCGCAAGCATCCGCCGATGGCTTCGTGAAGGACATCGCGTTGCATACGGTCAAGGTGCAGAACTGGGACAACACGGTCACCACGGTGCCGACCTACAAGCTCTTTTCGGAGAGCTATCGCAATTATCGGCACATGTTCGAATCGGGCGGGCGGCGCATCAAGCGGACCATGCGTATCGACGCGCAATGCGTGCGCTTTTTAAGCGACGACGAAACCGACCGTCTCATGCGCTTTCGCCTGCTGCACGATTATCTGCAGCAAAAACAAACGGAAGTCGAACAGGCCAACCGCAATCTCGGCGAACTCGCCAACGAACCCGCGAACCGGCGCAGGCTCACGAACATCGGCACGTTTCGCGCCTACGCGCTGGCTTACTTGCAGCGGCACCCCGAGATCCGGCAGGACATGACGATCATGGTGCGCATGATGGAGCCCGAATCGCAGGGCATTCCGGTGGAGGTCTACTGCTTCACCGCGACGACCGCCTGGACGCAGTACGAGCGCATTCAGGGCGATGTCTTCGACCATCTGCTGTCCATTCTTCCGGAGATGGGATTGCGGCTCTACCAAGCGCCGTCGGGCGCGGATATGTCGGGACTCTCGGGCCGTCTGCGCGGCGAAATGCCGACGCTTTGATTACGCCTTCACACGGGCGCGGGAAGAATCGGGCAAGAATCGTCCAGTTTTGTGTATTCACGCAAGGGTTTCGAATCCTTACGATGTGATCATCGCCGATGTGCCTTGTTTCCCGCCGCTTCGCCTGCCCGGTCAAGCGGCGGTGTGTAGTGGCGCGCATCGCCTTTCCATCGTCGGAATAAGGAAAACTCAACGTGATCGATCGCGTCCATGCCATGCGTGTCTTTACGCGTGTCGTCGATACGAACAGCTTCACGCGCGCTGCCGAATCGCTCGGCATGCCGCGTGCAAGCGTCTCGACGACTGTGCAACAACTCGAAGCATTGATCGGCGTGCAATTGCTCGCCCGCACCACGCGCCGCCTGAACCTCACGGTCGACGGCGCCGCTTATTACGAACGTTGCGCGCAGATTCTCGCGGATATCGACGAACTCGAATCCGGCTTCGGCGCGGGCGAGGAACGTCTGCGCGGACGGTTGCGCGTGGAGATGCCGGACACCGTCGCGACGTCCATCGTCGTGCCCGCGTTGCCGGAGTTCCATGCGCGTTATCCGCAGATCGAACTGTCGATCGGCATCGGCATGCGTAATGTCGATCTGGTCGGCGAAGGCGTCGATTGCAGCGTGCAGCTTGGCGAATTGCCTGACTCGGGGCTCATCGCGCGGCGGCTTGGCGTGCTCGAACAAGTGACTTGCGCGAGTCCCGCGTATCTGGAAAAGCACGGCATGCCCGCATCGGTCGATTCACTCGCGCAGCACGTCGCGGTGAACTGCGTGTCGAGCAAGAATGGCCGCCCCGCCGATTTCGATTTCGACGTGGACGGTGAAGCCGTCACCATGAAGATGCGCGGCTTCGTCCAGGTCGCCGATGAACACGCGTATCTCGCGTGCGGCATAGAAGGGCTCGGACTGATACAGCCGTTGCGGATCGCCGCGCAGCCGTATCTGCGCTCGGGGCAACTGGTGGAAGTGCTGCCGCAATGGAAGTCGCCGCCGCTGCGGGTCTCGGTGGCGTTCTTGAAGAGCCGGCAGGCGACGCCGCGCGTCTCGGTATTCGTCGACTGGCTCGCGGACCTCTTCGAGCGCACGCAGCAAATGGACGATACGCTCACGAGCCTTTATCGCGCCGCGCGCCGCAACGCGCCCGCACGCCGCGACCGGCCTTCGGAAGAAACCGCCGACGTCTAACGAACGGGCGTGGCCGCGTCCTCGCCCACCACGGTGTTCCACTTGCGCACTTGCCAGCGTTCGACGAGACCGTTCACCACGTAAGGATCGTTACGTGCGAACGCCTCGGCGGCCGCGGGCGAGTCGCCCTGAAACAGCAATATGGCGCGATCGGCGGGCGCATCGAGCGCACCGGCCAGCACGATCTCGCCGCGCTCGGCTGCCTGCCAGGCGAGCTTCAGATGCGCATCGCGAAATTCCGCGCGCCGCTCGAGATAGTCGGCGCTGAGTTCGTAGATCATCAGGTAATGCATCGTCTGTCTCCTCGATGTGATTGCGAACGTGCGAAGTATCCTATTTTGCATGCTTTCGGAGTTATTTTAAGACTCCAATCAGAAGCGTCCGATCGCGTTCCCCGCAAGGATCAAACATCATCGACAGGTTAAGTCAAGGACCCGTCATGAAGCGCGATCAACCTCCCTGCAGTAGCTGCTCGAAGCACGAATGCCGTGCTTGCGTGTGGACCTCACCTCTCGATGCGTCGTATCGCGCGTTCGTCCATTCGAACCCGGTCTACGCCATCCTCGCATCGAACGTGCATCAGCACGAACCCATGCCATCCGAAGCATCATGGCTCGGAATCGCCGCCAAACGCGTGGCCCGCTTTTTCTCGGATTCTTCCCTTCGGGCACGCTGATTCGAGCTCATGCCCGCTCAACCGTGACACGAACGTAACGGTTTCTGTAAATAAGTTATCTCGAAAATATTTTAGGATAGCTGCGCATATAAAATGCGTCGCGTCAATGCGCCTTCATCTGGCGCTACAGCATATAGGATAGACAGTCGATGAGCATCAATCTGGTCCAGGCAGTCAGGTCCGCGATTACGGACCAAATCGCGGAACAGCTATCGCAGAAATTCGGTATCCCTGCGCAAATCGTTCAGCAGCTGGCCGCACGCGCAGTGCCTGGTCTCGTTGCATCTCTCATGGAACGTTCGGCTTTTGCTGATGGCGCGAACGCGCTGTACACGGTCGTCATGTCGCCGGACGCGAACGCTTTTATCGCGGATCAGTTGAGCAACGTGATAACCACGACGAGCGGCCTCAAACACCTCGAAGCAAGCGGACATTTGATGGCCGCGCGCGCGACGGGACAACGCATCGACGCTCTGACAGATGCGGCTTCCATTGAGACCGGCGTGCCGGCACAAGCGACATCGGCCCTCTCGGGCATGCTGTCCGCCGTGTTGTTCGGTGTGCTGAAGCATTACTTCCTGCTCTCGCAGGTTTCGGTGCATGCGTTGCCCGCGCTGTTGCGCGATCAGGTAGCCGAAATCCGCGCAACGCTTTCGAACGGAATCGCGGCCGCCATTGGTCTTGGCAACACGGAAGGTTTTGCCAGCAATATCGCGGGCCGTCTGGATGCCGTCGGTGCGACGCTGGAACCGGCACTTGAGCCCGCTATTGCAACCATTCCAGCAACGGCGGCCATTGCGACGGCAACGCCACCGGCGCCGCGAGCCATTGCGCCTATCGCACCCGCACCCGCGCCCGCACCCACGCCCACGCCTGCGCCTGCTTCCACTCCCGCCCCCGCTTTCGCGGCCGCAACGACCCAAATGCGAGCACCCGTGCGCAAGCCCGCGCCGAAAAAGTCGCACAAATGGATTTGGCTCCTGTTTGCCATGCTCGCCGCGATTCTCGCGGCGGTGTACTACCGTGGCTTTACGAACGGCGACAAGTTCGACCTGAGAGCGTCGACCGCTGCATCACCCGTCACGCAGGTCACACCGGCTGCATCTTCGGTCGAGACACAAGTCAATGGTTCAGACGCGCTGCGCACGGACACGGCATCCGCAACGACGATAGCTTCCTCGGTCGATGCCGCAAGCGGCATCGCGGCGGCTTCCGTACCCGATGCAGCACCGGCGAAGTCTAAAGACGCCAGCTTGCTGTTCCACGTGAGTTCTGCCGGCGTTCCTTCGATCGAGGCAACCGTTGCCACGGACGCCGAGAAGCAACGTCTGATCGATGCACTCGAACAGCACTTTGGCAAGAACTACAGCGCCAATGTTTCCGTCGATGCACAAGCGCGTCCCGCCACGTGGCTTTCGCACGTGACGGATCTCTTGCCGCTAATGGCCGTGCCGGGCGCGGAAGCGAAAATCGCGGGTTCGAAGGTTGAACTGAGCGGCACGGCCGCCGAAGCGAAATTCGGCTGGATGGATCGCTTGAAAACCACCTTCGGCGACATGTTTCAGGTCACCTCGTTCAACGTGGACAGCGCGGTCGCCAATGCCACGCAATCGTTCCGCAGCGCCATGAAGACACTGCTCGCCGCGGAAGATTCCTGTTCCGGCGACAAGCTCTCGAAGGTGCTCGATCTGCAGGTGGTCAACTTCGGACGCTCCAGCGCAACCGTGCCGCAAGACGCGTATGCCACGCTGGATCAGACTGCCGCGTTGCTGAAAGACTGCGCGGCCAAGGGTTCGATGGTCAAACTCGAAGTCGCGGGATACTCGGACGCAACAGGTGTTCCGTCAGCCAAACTGGAAATGTCGAGGGAACGCGCTCAAGCCGTGCGCGGCTATTTGATGAAAGCCGGCGTGCCTTCGAATTCCCTCACGTCGAACGGCTACGGCGACGCAAACCCTATCGCCGATAACGCCACCGCAAGCGGTCGTTTCGCCAACCGTCGTATCGAGTTCGTCGTGAAATAAGCTGCGGGTCGGTGACTCGCTGCTCGTTGTCTGCAAGCCGTCGCAAATGCGACGGCTTTTTTATTGCGCTGACGCTTTTCGAGCGCCGCTCAATGCGGCGCCGCGTAGTCGTTCTCGGCCCAGCGTTCGGCGCTTGTCTTGCTCAGCTTGAACGCAGGCGACACGCGCACGTGCGCGAGCTGCGTGCCAAATGCATCGAAGGCCTTCAGGTTGGCGTAGGGGTCGTCATCGTCGGGGACGATTTCAAGCGTGACGGTAACGTCTTCGCCACGTACGTCGATGGAAACGTTCTTGTGCAGCATGGCATGCCGCTGCTGCTCGTGACGGCGCAATACCTCCGACGCCGTCTTGACCAGCGTGCGAAAAGCGTTCGCGTCCAGCGGCTTCGGGTTCTTCTTGTCGCGGCCCATGGTCCACGGGCCGACGAGCGCGGGCTCGGCCTCGCCCGCCTGGATCATCGCGACGGCCCAGCCATCGTCGTCTTCGTTCTTCATGACGCGAGCGGTCCAGCCGTCGTCGCGCCAGAGGCGGTCTTCGTGAATCGGGTCGTCGGTTGCGGGGAAATCGGAATCGGTCATGGCGGCGCCGTGCAGGCAAAGTGATGCAGAACACGGATTTTACCGCGTGAGATGACGTGGCATCCCACGTGCTAAGGAGACTGGCCGAATGGCCAATCCCGGCCAAGTCGCGCGGCGTGTCATATCCAAACGCATTGTCGCGTGCTACTTTGGACGTGCCGGAATGCGTCCGGAGCAATCTCAGCCAACGAGCAGCAATTCAGAAGGAGCTACCGCATGTTTGCATTCATCGGGACTTTGATCGTCGGACTGGTTATCGGGCTCATTGCGCGCGCCGTCAAACCAGGCGATGACAGCATGGGCTGGATCATGACCATCGTGCTGGGGGTCGTCGGTTCGCTGGTGGCGGGCTATGTGGGACGCGCACTCGGCTGGTATCAGCCCGGGCAGCCCGCCGGATGGATCGCCTCCGTTATCGGCGCAATCATCTTGCTCGTCGTGTGGGGCATGATCCGCAAGCGCAGCGTGTGATTCTTATCGGTTGTCGAAAAACGCCTCGTGCTTTTGGACGAGGCGTTTTTTTATTACCTTAACGCCGTAAGGCCGTATTGCCAGACAGAAGTCGTCACTACTTCGCCGTTTCGCACCACGCAATTGGGCAATGAACCGGCCAACCAATAAGCCAGCTCGGCCGGCCGACCGATTTTCCACGCGACGAAGTCCGCCGCCTTTCCCGCTTCCAGCGATCCATGCGAGCCGTGCAGGCCAAGTGCGCGCGCCGCATGAAGGGTGACGCCAGCGAGCGCTTCTTCCGGCGTCAGACGAAAGAGCGTGCAGCCGAGGTTGAGCATCATCCGCAACGAAAGCGCGGGCGATGTGCCGGGATTCAGATCGCTGGCGAGTGCAACTGGAACGCCGTGGCGCCGCAAGGCATCGACGGGCGGTAGCTGCGTTTCGCGCAGCATGTAGAACGCGCCAGGCAGCAGCACGGCGACGGTGCCCGCGCTTGCCATCGCCGCGGCATCCTCGTCCGTCATGTATTCGAGATGATCGGCGGAAAGCGCCTGATAGCGCGCCGCGAGCGTCGAACCATGCAGCGATGACAACTGTTCGGCGTGCAGCTTCACCGGCACGCCGTGTTTTTGCGCGGCGAGAAACACTCGCTCGACTTGTTGCGGCGAAAACGCGAGATGCTCGCAAAAGGCATCGACGGCATCGACCAGGCCTTCATCGATGAGCGCCGGCAACATTTCATCGCAGACGAATGCGATGTAATCGTCCGCGCGATTCGCATACTCGGGCGGCAGTGCGTGAGCTGCGAGACAGGTCGCGCGCACGGTCAAGGGCAGCGTTTCGCCAAGGCGCCGCGCGACTCTCAGCATCTTGCGTTCGTTCGCGAGATCGAGCCCGTAGCCGGATTTGACTTCAAGCACGGTCACGCCATCGCACAGCAGGCCGACGGCGCGCGCGCGGGCGCTTTCGAACAGCGCGTCCTCGCTGGCTTCACGCGTCGCGCGTACCGTGCTTGCAATACCGCCGCCGCGCGCCGCGATCTCCGCGTAGCTCGCGCCTTCCAGACGGGCCTCGAATTCGCCGCTGCGGTCGCCGCCGAAGACGAGATGCGTATGGCAATCGATTAGACCCGGCGTAACCCACGCGCCTTCGAGATCGATACGCTCGCAATCGCGCTCCGGCGCGGCGACGCGCGGCCCGATCCATTCGATACGCCCGCCATGCGTCAGGATCGCGGCATCTTCGATGATCGAATACTTGCCGCCCGTCATGGTTGCGACGTGGCAATGCTGCCAGAGCTTGTTCATCGCTTGCCGTTCGCTCCGTCGATCATCGGCAAGTCGAGGCCTTGCTCGCGCGCGCAGTCGACGGCGATGTCGTAGCCCGCATCGGCATGACGCATGACGCCGGTGGCCGGATCGTTATGCAGCACGCGGGCGATACGCGCGTCGGCTTCGACGCTGCCATCGCAGACGATCACGACGCCCGCGTGCTGCGAAAAGCCCATGCCGACGCCGCCGCCGTGATGGATCGACACCCACGTTGCGCCGCTCGCCGTGTTGAGCAGCGCGTTGAGAAGCGGCCAGTCGGAGACGGCGTCCGAGCCGTCCCGCATCGACTCGGTCTCGCGGTTGGGGCTCGCGACCGAACCGGAATCGAGATGATCGCGGCCGATCACCACCGGCGCGGACAGCTCGCCGTTGCGCACCATCTCGTTGAACGCGAGGCCGAGCTTCGCGCGTTGCCCGAGGCCGACCCAGCAGATGCGCGCCGGCAAGCCCTGGAAGCTGATGCGTTCGCGCGCCATGTCGAGCCAGCGATGCAGATGCGCGTCGTCCGCGATCAGCTCCTTCACCTTCGCGTCGGTCTTGTAGATGTCCTGCGGATCGCCAGAAAGCGCGGCCCAACGGAACGGTCCGACGCCCCGGCAAAACAGCGGCCGGATATAAGCGGGCACGAAGCCGGGGAAATCGAACGCATTCGTGACGCCTTCGTCCTTGGCCATCTGGCGGATGTTGTTGCCGTAATCGAACACCGGCACGCCTTGTTCGCGGAAGGCGAGCATTGCCCGCACGTGTTCGGCCATCGATTGCTTCGCCGCCTTCACCGTGCCCTGCGGATCGCTTTGCGCGCGGTCGCGATACTGCGCCCACGTCCAGCCGTTCGGCAGATAGCCGTTGAGCGGATCGTGCGCGCTCGTCTGATCGGTCACGAGGTCCGGGCGCACGCCACGGCGCACGAGTTCGGGCAGAACATCGGCGGCGTTCCCGCAGAGTGCGACTGACACGGCGCGTCCTTCGGACGTGTATTGCTGCATGCGGGCAAGGGCATCGTCGAGATCGGTGGCTTGTTCATCGACATAACGTGTCTTCAGACGGAAATCGATCCGGCTCTGCTGGCATTCGATATTGAGCGAACACGCGCCCGCGAGCGTCGCGGCGAGCGGCTGCGCGCCACCCATGCCGCCAAGTCCGGCGGTCAGCACCCAACGTCCCTTGAGATCGCCGCCGTAATGCTGCCGACCGGCTTCGACGAAGGTTTCATACGTGCCCTGCACGATTCCCTGGCTGCCAATGTAGATCCAGCTTCCCGCTGTCATCTGCCCGTACATGGCGAGACCTTTGGCGTCGAGTTCGTTGAAATGCTCCCAGTTCGCCCAGTGCGGCACGAGATTCGAATTGGCGATGAGCACGCGCGGCGCGTTCTCATGCGTCTTGAAGACGCCAACTCTTGCCCGATTGAATCAGCAGGGTTTCATCCGCTTCGAGCCGCTTGAGCGTTTCGACGATCTTGTCGAAGCTCGGCCAGTCACGCGCCGCGCGGCCAATTCCGCCATAGACCACCAGTTCGCGCGGATTCTCGGCGACTTCCGGGTCGAGATTGTTCATCAGCATGCGCAGCGGTGCCTCGGTCAGCCAGCTTTTGGCATTGAGTCGTGTGCCGCGCGGGGCGCGAATTTCAGTGTCGCGATAACGGAAAGATGAGGTCACGAGGCAGGCTCCTGCGCGTCGGAAGATTGAGCGAACGGACGCGGATTTCTCGCAGGCCCGAATTCGAGTTCATGTTCTTGTATATACAACTTTCATTGTATTAGGGATTTCCCGACGCCGATTTGTCGTGTTTGCCAGCGCGTTGTATAGACAATACAAACCGCCCGTGTCAAGTCTCCAGCGGCTTCAAAAACAATTCATGCTTCGGCGCGAAGTGCGCGTAAAGCGGCAGAATGGCGCCGCCCATCGCGCGTGCATCGGCGCCGATCTGTCCTTCCACCAAACGTGGACGCGTCATGCCTTGCCAGTCGAAATGGCCGAGCGCTTCATCCGTACGCCGGATGATCTCGCGCAACAAGCCGCGATCGATTTCGCCGTCGATCACGACCGCCTCGAGATCCAGCAAAGCCGCCGACGACGCGATGCTCAACGCGATCGCCGGGCACGCGTCGTCGAGCCACGCCTCGGACAGCGGCCGCAGCGAAGCCGACCATGCGCGTTCGTCGTGAGCGGCGGCGGCGGGCGTGCCGGCCGCTGCGAACGCCTTTTCGAGCACATAGACCGACGCGGTGTTGAGCAACTGCGCCGCACCGTCGCGCTTCTGCAGCGGCAGCGAGCCGATTGCGCCCGCGTTGCCGCCCGGCCCCGCGTGCAAGCGGCCGTCGATGACCAGCCCGCCGCCGATGAACGTCCCGATGAACACGTACAGGAAGTTGCGCAACCCGCGCCCCTGCCCCATCACGAGTTCGGCGGCGCAGGCGGCCGTGGTGTCCTTTGCAAACTCGACGGGCAAGGCCGTGAGCGCCTGAATGCGCCCGCGGATATCGATCTCGTTCCATGCGGCGAGCACGTCGGGCGGCGTATCGAAGAAATCGCGCCAGCCGCCGAGCCACAACGGCGCCGCCACGCCGATGCCCGCGATCTTGCGCGCGTCGTCGCCGAGCGCGTCGATGGCGCGCGTGAGCCGTGCGGCAAGTTCCGTGAAAAGCGTGGCGGGATCGGGATAGGGATAGTCGAGCGTGTCGCGCGTGCGAATGGCGCCGGTGAAGTCCATCGACAGCACGTCGAGGCTGCGTCACCCCACTTTCACGCCGATGGAAAACGCGCCGTCCGCTCGCAGCGCAATCGGCACCGATGGCTGCCCGAGGCGCCCCGGCACACGCGTTCGCGCTTCCTTCACGGGCAGACCGTCGTCGATAAGGTGATCGACGATCATCGACGCCGTTTGCATGGAAAGGCGCGTGAGGCGCGCGATGTCCGCCTTCGGCAGCGCGCCGTGCAGACGAATGGCCTGCAGCACGATGCGCTCGTTGAATTGACGCATGCCGAGCTGATTCGAGCCGACCGAATGAATAGACGCTTGGCGCGAGGATCGATCAGGCATGCGCGCCCTCTTCGCAGCGCAAACACGCGCCAGGCGAAGCGCGCTCCAGGTCGTTCATAAGCGGCTCCCGCTTCAAGTCCGGCGCGTTGATCGATTTGAGGCATTCGCGCCGATTCTAGCAAGCTCCTGTAAGGAAACGGCCGCGTGGAAAGTTTTGCGCTGCAATATGTTTCGCGATTTTTATCGGGTTATGGTGACGCCGACGTTCCCTATTCACCGGCCAGGCCACGCAACATGAGCACACTCGAAGCCCTTCACGCGATTGTCAACGACGACAACGCCCCGCAGATCATTCGCGATCACATCGTCGATTCCCTGCAGTTCGCGCTGCGCAATCATCCCGGCTATTTCACGCAAAAGGAGATTCAATGGCTCGCGCAATGGGACGACACGCGCATTCCCATCGCGGCGAACAAGATTTTGAGTGAATCGAAACCCGCCTGAAAACGGGTTCGAGAATAAAAGTTAATGGGTGCCCGCGGCGCGGGCGCGCCATTCATAGTCGAATGCGAGCGCCTGCGCCGGCGCGGACAGGCACTCGACAAAACTCACCACTTCCGGATCTTTTACGAAACTCGCAGCGGAAGTCGCCGAAAGAATGGCGACGCTGTCTTGCGGTTTCGCGACTAAAAAACCCTGCACATAATCGACGCCGATTTCCTGCAATGCGCGCAGGGTATCGATGTCTTCGACCCATTCCGCCACGCTGCGCATGCCGAGATTGCGCGCAAGCGCGACGATGGCTTCGACAATGGCGATATCCGCCGGATGCGCACACATGGAGCGCACGAATTCGCCGTCGATTTTCAGCGCATCGGCGGAAAGTGCCTTCAAATATTTGAACGAGGAATAACCCGCGCCAAAGTCGTCGAGCGCGATTTTGCCGCCCATGTCATGGACGCGCGCGATGAAGCGCTGCGTGTTCTCCAAATCGTGCAGCGCCACGCTTTCAGTGATTTCAAGGCAAAGGTAATGCACCACTGATTGATGCCGCGCGAACAACGCGAAGATATCCTCCATGAATTGCTCGTCGTTGAGCGAACCGCCTGAAAGGTTGACGCAAATGAATTGCGTGTTCTTCAATTCATGGCGATGCGCCTCGATCCATTCGAGCAACGTGGTAATGACCCAGCGGTCGATTGCAGCAATATTGCCGGACTCTTCCGCCGCGACGATCACCTTGCCCGCGGGCAGCGTTGTGCCGTCCGGCGCGCGCATGCGCAGAAGTACTTCGAAATTAAGCGATTCCGTTGGCGCCGATAACGACATGATCGGCTGCATCACGAGAAAAAGGCCCGGCGGCAGACGATTTCGGCCGAGCGTCTCGACGAGTTTCAATTCTTCCGCGCGCTCCTCGAACGCCGCCGCGCCCTTGCGGTACGTGACGAGGTGAGTATGCGCGACCTTCTTCGCTTCGCGGCACGCGCGATCCGCATGCGACAGCGCGTCCTGCACGCGCACGCCCTGCGAGCATTCGACGAGACCGATCGAAGCCTTCACCTGAAACGCGCGATTGCCGACCTGATAGGGCGCGTCAGAAAGAATGGAAATGAGTTCGCGGCATTCCGCGATGGCGTCTTCAATCGACGTGTCGTGCATGACGCAGACGAACTCGTCGCCACCGATTCGCCCCACTGCATAATTGCGCGCGAAGTGCGCCCGCGTGCGTGCCGCGACCTGTCGCAAGACTTCGTCGCCACTGCGGTGGCCGAAGAGGTCGTTCACGAGTTTGAAGCGGTCGAGGTCGACATAGGCAAGCGCCCACGGCAACATTTCATCGCTTTGGGCGGAAATAGCTTTCTCGATACCGCGCCGGTTCAGCGAGCCCGTCAGCGGATCATGCTCCGCGAGAAAGCGCAGACGCTCGACGGCGCGCGAACGTTCGGTCGTGTCCTGCAGCGAGCCTTCGATCCAACCGTTCGAGCGGATAGCCTTCAACAGATAGCGCCGCTCGCCCGTGCCGCGCGCGGCGGAACCGCCCATCTCGAGCTCACCGTCACTGCCTTTCGATGCCAGCGCCTGCAGCGCTCCCCACGCGCCGGGCTCGAAGTAATCGTTCCAGTGGCGGACTTTGTATTCCGCTTTCTGCAGGTCGAGCATCGAGCGCAGCGCCGGATTGGCGCGCACGAAGCGGCCGTCGGTATCGAGCGTGAAGAGACCGATTGGCGTGACTTCGTAAGTGTTGCGTAATTCCATCTGCGCCTGACGGCGGAAGTCGCGCTCGGCGCGCATCTGCTCGGCGATGGCAAACGCCGCCATCATGCTCGACGACAGCGCGGCCATTACCGTGTTCACGCCGCCGACCAGCACCTTGAGGCCGAACGCCGCGCCAAGTACTTCGGAGAACGTGGAAAACAGCACGATGGCGAGCGACGCCACATACCACATGACCGTGCGCGAACGGGCCATCCACACGAGCCGCACGAGGAAGAACAGCAGCACGCAGATACCGAAGCCGGCAATGACCCACAGCGTCGGAATGAACAGCGAATACGGCAACGCAACGGCTGCCCCAAGGAGCACGATGCCGACGTACTGAATGACGCGCAAAAGCCACCGGTAACCGACCACGCGCAGTTCGCGGCGGAACAGCTGCTGGAATAGCGCGGCGGTCAGCAAGTAGTACGCGGCGAACGTGATTTGCCTGAGCGGCGTCATGAAGTCGGCTGGCAGTACGCGGCCGAGCCACTGCATGTCCCAGCCCATGGCGTTGGCGCACAAACGCAGATTGCCGACGAGCCACACCGCGAAAATCACGTACGTCCATTCGTGATTGATCAACGCGGTGACGAAAACGAATACCGCGAGCGTGAGCAAACCGCCCGCGATCAGCCCGGAGCTTTCCTGGAAGTCGAGCGCCGAGCTTCGGAGACCTTGCCATTCCCACGCAAACGCGTTGATCTGCGCCGGGCCCGAATAAACGCCGCGGCAAATGACGGACAACGGTGCCTTGATGCGCCCCACCTGCACGAAAAAACCGGCCTTGACCGGATGCATCTCGCCGCTCACGCTTTCGCGATCGGCGGTGCCGAGCGGCTGGAGGTTACTGGCGTTCCAGCATGAAAGCGACTGCGCGTGGCGCGAAGGCAGTTCGATTGCAGTCGACGACTCCGTGCTCATGACGGGCGCCGTGATGGAAAACCAGACGGGTTTTTCGGAGAGATGCGTGTTGTAGCGCGTGGTGGCCGGTGCGGCGCGCAGGGCTTCGCGCGCGGCTTCTGGACCGAGCGAGTCGCCATGATCGGCGAGAACGTGGAGTTCAAGCGGGACCGCGCCCCGCGTTTCGTACTGGCGGGGTAAAAAGAAGAGCGTCGCTAGCGTACCGAGTGCGATCAGAAACGGGACCGCGTAGACGGCGACCGCGTACAACGCGCCGTCGATCCACGAGCCCGAGCGTCTGAATCTCGATAAGGAAGCTGGAATAACCGACGCCATACCTGAATAAGCCCCCCGTTTGCGCCGATCTTGCCGGCGAGAGGCGCGGCGGAGCCGAGCTTGCCCCCGCCACCGCACTCTTTGGCCAACCGGACCACTTCGGGCCCGGCTTTTTTGCTCTTGCTTTCGTTACCGCAGCCCTTCTTCTACCGGCCGTAAGCCATCAGCGGAGCCTCAGGGCATCGTACCGGTTCCCAGTCAAAAGATAAATCTACAGATTGCAAATCGATGTCCGGATGATGCGTATTCACCATGTAGTTGAACAATGGGTGACGCGCCTCTTCCCAACGCTGCCGCGCGACCGCCACTTCCTTGGCCAGCACGCGATGCGGCATGCCGCCCACGTGCGCCATCGGCAGATACTCGTTTACGCCGAACACGTCCTTGAACAGCATGGCTTCGTATTCCCGGTCGAGCGGCGCACGCGCGGTAATCACCATCCAGTCGATCTCATGCAGTTCGCAGAACATCCACAACGCCTTGCACAACGCCACCTTCACGACTCGTCCCACCATGCCGCCCGCCACGCCGAGGCGCGTCGCTTCCGCGAGTCGGCTTTCGGCGAGATGACCCGGCAGCGTGATCGACTGCTCGACCGCGAGCGGCGCATACGCATTGGTCTGAATGCGCATGGTGCCCAACGGCGCGCCATCGAGTTTCGATTCCGCGAGCAAAACCGCGGTGCCGCTATCGCGATCGGAATGCTCGATCGTCATTTTCTCGGCGAATTCGGGCAAATGCCGACCATACGCAGAACGCCTGATGCTTACGGCTTTCTGGAGCCCGTCGTCGTCCTGGACGATACGGATAGTAAACGGCATGCGTTCCGTTTTCTGAAGTGCGGGCACTACCGTGAGTGTCGGACGAAGCGCCGTTTCAGATTGGTTAGCGGCGGCATTCGTGGCAAGGTTCAGACGTTCCATTTTGTAAACCCCATTTTTCTTGGCGATTAGGAAATTGCCGCGTGATATGGGCGTTTTAAGGTTGTGCCCTCACACGGCGAATCGAGCCTCTCACGAAGTCAAATAACGGGGTGCGCGCTTGCCACTGTTTCTCAGCAAAATTCAGGCTAAACAATTAGAACTTTTATTCTAATTGCCGAACTAATCGCCGGGCAACTGCTGCAAAAATAAATATGCATAGCCGGTATTCGAATATGCATGCACAAGAAGAGTGAAAAGAAACGAGGGCCAACAGCCACCAAATGCCGTGAGAGGTATTCAGGAGAATAGCCGTCTGTCAAGCAATACGAAATATCGCGTAATCACGTCAAAAGACTAAAAAAAGGGGACACGGTAACGTTTGCGCTTCACGCAACACTCGAAAACAGAAAACGGCAACAAATGGATTGTTGGGGAAATGAGCGGACACAAAAACGCGGATGCCTGGACTTTTGGCATCCGCGAATCTCACAACTTGTTGAACAAATCAAAGACCGGGTAATCAGTCTTCTTCGTCGAGCCAAGGAATGTCGACGTCGGTAATGAAGGCAACCATGGCAAGCGGGCGTCCCTCCTGACGGCCGAGATTGCCGTCGGCACGCTGCCATTCGCAGCGGAAGATGGTGGCCGGCGTGTCGGCGAGCAAGGTGATCGTGCGAATTTCGTCCGGATCGTTTTCTTCGACAGGGCCGTCGAGCGAAACGAGCAACTGCTGCGGCCACGCGCCGTCGGCGGGATCGTAGATCTTGTCGCCGTCGTGAACGACCACGTGCGCTTCGACGCCGATGGTCGCCGACGCCTCCACGATCATCTTGCCGAGTGCGCGCAACACCGCCGTGGCGCGAGCCGAATTAGCCTGACGGATGGCGAGATCGCCGCGCGTGAGCGCCTGCTCGAGTTTTGGATTGGTTTTCTGTTGCGCCATCGATGTCTCTCAAAGGTTTTGGTGCAAGCTTCGACGAGCCTTGCGCCGCTTAAGTTGCAGCGGGATCGTATCACCGCCTCTTCAAAGATAGGTCGCGGCGCGGGCGCGGGCAAACACGACGCCGCCACTCAAGTTTTCGCACGCTCGGCCGATACTGCCTTGTATCCCCATCTCGCCGCGTGCCATTGCCGTGCCGTTCATCGACTCGTATGTGCATTCTCCCCGACGCTGTGTCCGCACGCAGCCGTCAGGCCTCGGCCGGCGTGGTCCGACGTGTTGACGGCGCACACCGGAGTCGTCGACGGCATCACGCTTCGCACGCATCTGCAGCCGATCTACAGCCTCCCGCATCAGCGCGAAGTCGGATACGAGGCGCTGTTGCGCGGCGATGCGGGCGATGGCGCGCTGATCGGCCCGTTCGATCTGTTTGGCCGCGCGATCGTCTCGGGCGAGCTCACCGCGCTCGACCGCATGAGTCATCTGGCGCACCTCCGTCATGCCGCGCCGGTGCTGCCGAGCGCGCACTGGCTGTTCGTCAACATGAACCCTGCGACTTTCACGGACCCTGGCTATGCGAAACAGTTCGCCGCGCTCACGCACGCGGCCGGGCTCGCGCCGGAGCGGATCGTGATCGAAGTGCTCGAATCGGGCGGTTCGGATGTCGCGGAGATCGCGCGCGCGACGCGCTCGTTTCGCGCGCAGGGCTTTCTCGTCGCCGTCGACGACTTCGGCGCCGGGCATTCCAATATCGATCGTCTGCTCACGATGCGGCCGGATATCGTCAAGCTCGACCGCAGCCTGGTGCGCGCGCAGAGCGGCAAGCGACGCACGCCGATGCGCGATGCGCTGATGCCGAAGCTCGTCGATCTGCTGCATGAATCCGGTATGTTCGTGGTGGCCGAGGGAATCGAAACCAGCGACGACCTGATGCTCGCGGCGCGCTCCAACGTGGACTTCGTGCAGGGTTATCTGTTCGGTCAACCGGCCGCACAACTCGCCGAACGCGGCGCGGCCACGCCGCTCTTCGAAAACGTATTCGATTCGCTCGCGCAGACGCGCCGCACCGAGCGCCTCGCGAGCGACTTGCTGCTGATGCCGTATCGCTCGAATCTGGCGCAGGCCGCGACGCGCCTCGCGGGCGGCGCATCCGCCGAGCATGCTTGCGCCGCGTTGCTCGCGCTGCCTTGTACGATCAGTTGCTTCTTTCTCGACCACGCGGGTCGCGAATGCCTGCCGACGCTCGCCGGCGCGTGTGAGCGGCGCTCGGCCGACCGCTTCGCGCCCATTGCGGACGCCTCGACCGGCCGCTGGGACACGCGCCCCTACTTCGTCGATGCCCACACGCGGCCGCAGCAGGTCATCACGAGCGCGCCGTATCTGTCGGTAACGGGGACGTCGCTGTGCGTCACGCTCACCATCGCGACGCAGCGCAACGGACGGCTGATCGTCGCGGGCGCGGATCTCGACTGGCGACGCCTGACCGAAGCGGCGCCGTCGATCCTGTAAGCGTCAGCTTGCCGCGATGGCTTGAGCCAGGGCCACCGCGCCTTTGCGCAATGCCGTCACGTTGTTGGGCTCGAAGGTCCAGTGCCCGGCGACATCCACGATGGCGAGTTGCGCGCCCGGCCAAAGCGCGGCAAGGTCGAACGCCTGATCCGCGGGACACACCATGTCGAAACGTCCGTGGACGATACTGCACGGCAGATGCGCAATGCGCGCGACGCGCTGCAGCAGCGGTTCGGGCGGCAGTTCGTGCGCCATGTAGTGACGTTCGAGCAGCGCCATGGAAACGGCGGCGGAGTTGGCCTCGGCGCTCGGGCGCTTGTCGTCCTGCTTCGGGTCGCTCGAGTCCTTCGCTTCGCTCGATGCTTGCGCTTCACCCGATACTTTCGCCTCGTCCGCTTCCTTCGCCTCCTTCGGCGGCTTGTTGACCACCGACAAGGTGGTCTCATACAGCGTCCACGCGCGCGCGAGCCGCGTGCCGGCTTCATCGAAACGCGCGAGCGGCGCTTCTGTCAGTTGCAGGATTTCCTCGCCGCTCGTCGGACGCTTCCCGCTCGCGGCTTCGATGGCATCCAGAAACGCGCGATGCGCCTCCGGAAACACGCGCCGCACGTCCCACAGGAACCAGTCGATGTCCGCGCGCCGCGCGAGAAACACGCCGCGCAGCAAGAAGCCCGTGCAGCGTTCGGGATGCGTGACGCCGTAGGCAAGCCCGAGCGTCGTGCCCCACGAGCCGCCGAACAGCGCCCAGCGCTCGATGTTCAACGCGACTCGCAGTTTCTCCATGTCGCCGACGAGCGCATCGATGCCGTTCGCCTCCAGCTTGCCGAAAGGCTTCGACTTGCCGCAGCCACGCTGGTCGAAGAACACGACGCGCCACTTGTCCGCTTCCAGCACCTCGGCCCATTTGAGATTCATGGCACCGCCGGGGCCGCCGTGCACGACGAGCATGACGGGCGCCTCGCGCGGCCCTTGCGCGCGCCAGTAGATGGAATGGCCGTCGCCCACGTCGAGCATGCCTTCGTCGAAACTCACCGGCTCCTGATCCATGTGTTCCCTTGCGATGTTGATATAAGCGGTCGATGACCTGCACGCGCCATTGTTGCATCGCGCGCCCGAAGACGCATGAGCGAAGCGGCGGTTTTTGCCTCGTGCGTTCACGGCTCGATACCGTTATGCTTCTGGGCTTTCCTCCGTCGATCGCACGATTTCAATGCGCAGCACCCTCGTCAAGTGGCTCTTCGCCACCTATCTGCTCGGCAGCGGCACGATCTGGTCGATCCTGATCCTGCCGCTTTTCCCGTTCGTCGGCAGAAACGGACGCTATTGGTTAGCCAGGCAATGGTGCCGCGCGATGGTCACGATGATGCGCGTCATCGCCGGTGTGGGCGTCTCGGTCGAAGGACTCGAACACTTGCCGCACGGGCCGTGCATCGTATTGAGCCGCCATGAATCGACCTGGGAGACGCTCGCGTTCATGGCGCTCTTTCCGCGCCGCATCAGCTTCGTGTTCAAGCACGAACTCATGCAGATTCCTTTCTTCGGCTGGGTGCTGCGCGGTCTGGACATGGTGAGCCTCGACCGCGGCTCGATCCGTCAGGCGCACCAGGCTGTCACGCGTGAATGCGCCGCGCGGCTGAAGAAAGGCGACGTCGTGGTGATCTTTCCGGAAGGCACGCGCGTGGCGCACGATGCGCCGCTCAAGCTCGCTTCGGGCGGCGTGCGGCTCGCGTGCGCGACCAAGGTTCCGGTCGTGCCTGTTGTCCACGACGCGGGCAAGGTCTGGCCGGCGAAGGGTTGGCCGGATCATGGTGGACATATCCGCGTGATCGTCACGCCCGCCTTGCCGCTCGAATGCGAAATCCCGCAGGAGTTGAACCGGCTCGCTCAAGCGCAGATGGATGCGGCGCTGGCGGAGTTGCGCTGATTGGTTAAGCCGCAAGCCTTTGCCTCGTGGATGCCGACTTGAGGCCTTGGTCGTCGCGTTCCGAGATTCTCGTCGAAGCGCAAGCAGCAGCCGTTCAATAAAGCGGCCGCTTCTTTGCGGCACACAGACGGTTTACGGCCGCAACCAGCGTCTCCATCTCGACCGGCTTGCGCAGATACCCGTCGTAGCTCACGAAAGCCGGCGGATTCGGATGCCCTGAAATCATCAGGAAAGGGATGTGCGCGAGCGCGGCGTCGTTCTTCATCGTTTGACAGAGAAGCGCGCCGCCGAGTCCCGGCATCATCCAGTCGGACACGACGATGTCGACCGTCTGCGCGCCGAGTATCGACAGAGCGCCGTTGCCGTCGACGGCGTAGAGCACGCGGCAATCCTCCCCTTGCATGCAGAGGGTCCAGGCTTCGATGGTGGCGGGGTCGTCATCGACGAGCAGAACGGTCTTCATGGAGCGAACGAGTTGACAGCAATGCGGCACCAAGTGCGGGAAATGACGTCGATGCGCCGAAGCGGCACGCGTCGATAAGACCGGCGCCACGAGCGTTCGTTGCAACCGATTCGCTGTCCCGGCGGGCTTACGTCATAGTATTTGTTTCGCGCGAAATCTGCGCGGTAAATGCTGCTCTAGCAAGGTGCGCGCCGCGGCGCACGACCGGTCACTTGTTCCCGGCGCGCGCACGGCCCGCTTCGCGCAAGGCATCGACCAGACTTTCTTCCACGGGCGTGCGCGCGGAGTCGTTGCGACGTATCAAGCCGATGGGCTCATCGGTGCCGGCGAAGGGCATGGGCAAGGCAACGAGCAAGCCGAGCGCGATGTCCTGCGCGACCGCGCCCGCCGGAACGAACCACACGGCGTCATTGTGCAACGCGAGCGCGCGGCCAAGCGAAACCGACAGCGTTTCGATCAACGCGGTCAGCGCATGCGCGCCGAACGCTGTCAGAACGCTTTCAGCCGACTGACGAATCAACGTCCCGAATGGCGGCACGACGATCGCGAAACGCGCAAGCAACGCGGGCGTGAGCGGCGCCTCGAACGTCAGCGGATGCTCGCGCCGGACAATCACCGCTAGCGGTTCACGATAAATCTGCTCGAAGGAAAGCTCGTGCATGGCTTCCGGCTCGGAGAGCCGGCCGACGACCAGATCGACGTCGCCCGCCTTCAGCCGTTCGAGCAGTTGCGCGTTCGAATCCGTGCGAACGGCAAGCGAAATCGCCGGCCATTGCTGCCGGAAAGCAGCGAGCGCGGGCGGCAGCAAGGCCGTGGCGACAGTCGGCAATACGCCGATGGAAATGGTCCCCGGCACATCGCCACGTTCGCGCAGCAGCATGTCCACGCCTTCGCGCAGCGACGCCACGCACGCGCTCGCATGCGGCGCGAAGAGCCGGCCCTCGCGCGTGGGAACCGCGCCGCGCCTGCCACGCTCGAACAAGCGCACGCCTAGAATGGATTCGAGTTCCCCTATGGTCTTCGACACGGCCGGCTGCGTAATCGACAGGCTGTCGGCCGCGCGCTGCACGCTGCCGAGCTGCGTGACGGCAAGGAAACACTGAAGGTGGCGGAACTTGACGCGAGTGTTGGTGAAGTCGGTATCCATGACGAGTCGTTATGCAAGCAGGCACGAAACATCATTTTCCATAACTCGCTGCATTCGATAAAGTAGTTGCCAGAAATATCCGATTGAAAAAACCCGGACACCCTACAAAACAGGAGACACGTCGTCATGACCTCGCCTATTCTCACGCCTCGCGACTGGGATTCCCACCCGCCGTATCTGTCGCCGGGCTACCGGTCATCCGTGCTGCGCAGCCCTTCGCTGCCGCTCATCCCGCTGAAGGAAAATCTGCGCAACCGCCGCGTTCCCGTCTATGGCGCGGACGACCTGGGCACGCTCGATAACGACCTCACGCGCAATGCCGCCAAGAACGGCGAGCCGCTCGGCGAGCGCATCATCGTGACGGGCCGCGTGCTGGACGACAACGGCCGCCCGGTGCGCAACACGCTCGTGGAAGTGTGGCAGGCCAATGCCGCCGGACGCTATGTCCACAAGGCCGATCAGCATGACGCGCCGCTCGACCCGAACTTCCTCGGCGCGGGCCGCTGCCTGACCGACGACGAAGGCCGCTACCGCTTCATGACGATCAAGCCGGGCGCGTATCCGTGGGGCAATCACACCAACGCGTGGCGCCCCAATCACATTCACTTCTCGCTCTTCGGCGACTACTTCGGCTCGCGTCTCGTCACGCAGATGTATTTCCCGGGCGACCCGCTGCTCGACCTCGATCCGATCTATCAAGGCATTCCCGAGCAGGCGAGAAAGCGCCTCGTGTCGCGCTTCTCGATCGACACGACTCAGGAAAACTACGCGCTCGGCTACGAATTCGATATCGTGCTGCGCGGCCCGGACCAGACGCCGACGGAGTGAACGACATGACCACGCTCAAACAAACCCCATCGCAGACCGTCGGACCGTACTTCGCCTACGGCCTCGTTCCCGAGCAATACAACTTCGATCTGAAGAGCCTGTTCACGGCATCGGCCGCGGATCGTGAAGTGCCGGGCGAGCATATCGCCGTGGTCGGCAACGTGTACGACGCGGAAGGCAAGCCAATTGGCGACGCGCTCATCGAAATCGCGCAGGCTGACGCGAACGGCCGTTACGTGGAAAGCGCCGAAGCCGCGCGCGAGTCGGGCTTTCGCGGATTCGCGCGCGTCGGCACGGGCACGGACCCGAAGCTGCGTTTTATCGTCGATACGGTGAAGCCCGGCAAGACCGCCGACGATGCCGCGCCGCATCTCGATGTCATCGTGCTGATGCGCGGCATGCTGCTGCACAGCTACACGCGCATCTATTTCGACGATGAAACCGAAGCCAACGCGAACGACGCCGTGCTCGCCGCCGTGCCGGCCGAGCGCCGCCATACGCTGATCGCCAAGCGCGAAGCGGGACCGACGGGCAAGCCGGGTGTGTCGGGCACGATCTATCGCTTCGACATTCATCTTCGCGGCCCGAACGAGACCGTGTTCTTCGACCTCTAAACGTCCGCTTCAAGGCGAAACGAAGGCGTCCGGCACTGCGCTATAGTGTCGGACGCCTTTTCGTTTCCATTGCTTCCGTTATGACCGACGCTTCCAACCAAAGCCCCAGCCCGCTCTACACCAAGCTGCTTGCCGAAACGGCGCAGATCGGCTGGTCCGAACTCGAACGCTTCTTCGCAAAGGGCGCGCTGATTTGGGTGAAGGGCGACCTGGATCTAGTGAGCGTCGCCGAGGCTGTCGCCAACGACGACACGCAGCAGGTCACGCAATGGCTCTCGGCCGGACTCATCGAGCGCTTGCAGGCGCAGACCGCCGTCGATATCGCCGCGCGCGATCCCGAGTTGTGGGCCGTGGTGGTATCGCCCTGGGTCTGCGTGCAGGAACGCGGCGCGGGCATTTGAATTACGTCACGCGCGGCGCTTCATCGACTTCGTCTTCAATCGCGCACCCAGTCCGTCCATAGCACGACGAGAATCGTCATCAATGCCGGGCCGATGAAAAGCCCGATCAGCCCGAACGTTTCCGCGCCGCCCAGAATGCCGAACAAGACGAGCAGAAACGGCAGGCGCGTGGAGCCGCCAATCAGCACTGGCCGCACGAAATGCTCGGAGATGAAGACCACGATCAGCCCGAAGATCGCCACGCTGGCAGCCGAAATCACGGAGCCTTGTGCGAGCAGCCATAGCGCCGAGCCGAGGAAGACGATCGGCGCGCAGAACGGCAGCATAGCGGCGACCGCGGTCAGCATGCCGAGCAAGGTGGCGTGCGGCACGCCCGTGATGCCATAGGCGATACCGAGCAAAGCGCCCTCGCCCAGGCCGACCACCACGAGACCGATCACCGTGCTGCGCACCGAGTCCGCCATGCGCCGGATGAGCGCCGCACCGTCCGCGCCAAACGCGCGCCGCGATCCCGCGATCAGTTGCTCGCCAAGCCGCGCGCCCGCCTGGAACATGAAGAACAGCGTCATCAGCATGAAGCCGAAAATGACGAGCCCATGCACTACGCGTCCGCCGAAATGGCGCGTCATCGCGACGACCGTCGCGCTATGCAGACGCTTCACGGCAGGCGACGATTCGAGCGGTGTCGCCAGATTCTCTTGCCACCAGTGCGAAACCTGCTGTGAACCCATTGGTAGATGCTCGACGAAAGCGGGCATCGGAATACCGGTGCGCAAGACGTCGTGGAACCAGCGGAGCATGTCGCTCGCTTCGTTGGCGGTCTGCGCGGCAACGATGGCGAACGGCACCACGAAGAGCAGCCCGACCGCTGTGGCAAGAAACGCCGCGAGCAAGATATTGTGCCGCCTGAACAGCGGACGCTGCTCCAGCCAGTGCAGCGCCGGCCATAATGAAATGGCGATCACGATAGCCCACACCACCGCCGGTATGAACGTGCGCGCCGTGTAGAGCGCAATCAGCACGAGCACCGTGTAAAGCGCCGCCGACGCCGCCCGCTGTACCTTGTTGATGCGTGCGCCCGGGTCCGTATCATGCTCGTTGCTGCGCTCTGGATTACGCGGATATCGCGGTGTAGACATGACGGTGAAAGCTCGCAGGAAGAAAGACGGAGATTCGAATCGATAACCTGAATGGTCGCACGCATTGTAAGCGCGTCGAACGTTCGGACGAAGTTGGCGCCCGGTTGACGCCCAGTTGGCACTAGGTTGGCGCTCGATCCGCACAAAGCGTTCCGCATAGTTGCGGGCAAGCAGCAAATGTTATTTACAACGGCAAGATTCGGGCTCCGTATAATCAAAGCCTCTCTTAAGAGAAGGGAAAGCACGGGATGGCAGGTAGAGCATTACAGTCGGCCGTTGGAACATGCGCGTCGCTTGCGATGCTGGCGAGTTTATTCTCAGGCTGTTCGAGCGGCCTCAGCCGCACGAAGGAAGACAAGCTGAACGCGCAGTACGGCATCACCATGCTGCAGGTCAAAGGCGGCGTGGAGATGCGCCTGCCCGACGCGCCGCTCTTCGATAGGGACGAAGCGCGCATCCGCGCGCAGAACATCGCCGTGCTGGACCGCGTCGCGGATGTGCTCAAACGCAGCATGCGGCCTGTTCTGATCGAAGGCCATACCGACGACGAAGGCTCGCTCGCCTACAACCGCGAACTGTCGCTGGCGCGCGCGAATGCCGTTGCGAATGCGTTGATCGCGCGCGGCGTGCCGGCCGAGCGCATTACGACCAAGGGCATGGCTTACCTGCGGCCCATCGCTAATAACGACACGCCGCAGGGCCGCGCGCTAAACCGGCGCGTCGAGATTCTGGTGCGCACCGAGAGCCAGGACACGTTGCTCGGCAGGCCCAGGAAGTAACGCGCTTCCAGCTTCCTTCAACTCGCTTCGAGCACCAGCAACTGCGAACCGTCGGCAACCTGATCGCCGACGTCGAAGAGAATCTCGCCGATTTTTCCCGCCGTGGGCGCAACGATCGTATGCTCCATCTTCATGGCTTCCATGACGATGAGCGGCGCGCCCTTCGCCACCATCGCGCCTGCCTCCACCAATACCGCGATGACCTTGCCGGGCATCGGCGCGGTGAGACGGCCTTCGTGTTCGGCGTCGCCCGCATGAGCCATCAGGTTTTGCCATTCGAACTGGAATTCCGCGCCTTCGAGAAAGACGTGGAAGATGTCGCCTTCGGTGAAGACGGTGCCTTTTAGCAGGTTATCGTCCAATTGCACGGTGTAATCGGTCGCGCCGCCATGCGTCCAGTCGAAGCGCGCGCTCTTGCCATCGAGCGCGAGCCGCTTCTCGCCGTCTTTCGTGTAGACGACCTTGAACATGTCGTCGTGATCGACCTCGCGCCAGTTCAGGTCCTGGCTATAACCGCCCGCCATGCGCCAGTGCGAGAGCGCGTCCCACGGCGAGTGACCGTGCGCCTCGCCGCCTTCGCGCGTAAGCAGCGCGGCGCAGGCAAGCGCGAGCGCCTTGTTGCGCGGTACGGTTGGCGGCGCGAACAAGGTGTCGCGATGACGCTCGATCAAACCGGTGTCGAGCTCGCCTTGCGAAAACGGCTCGCTTTTCACGATACGTTGCAGGAATTCGACGTTCGTATGCAGCCCGACGATCTCGCATTCGGCCAGCGCCCGTGCCATGCGGGCGAGCGCATCTCGACGGTCGCGGCCATGCACGATCAGCTTCGCGATCATCGGGTCGTAAAACGGCGTGATGGCGTCGCCTTCGCGCACGCCGCTGTCGATACGCACGTCGCCGTCGATCGAAAAACTCACCGCCTGCGGCAATGCGAGATGCTTGAGCGTGCCCGTCGATGGCAAAAAGCCGCGCGCCGGGTTCTCCGCATAGATGCGCGCTTCGATGGCATGACCGTGCACCTTCAGCGCGTCTTGCAACAGGGGCAAAGGCTCGCCCGCCGCCACGCGCAGCTGCCATTCGACCAGATCGAGCCCGGTTACCATCTCGGTCACCGGATGCTCGACCTGCAAGCGCGTATTCATCTCCATGAAGTAGAACTGGCCGTCCTGCGTCATGATGAACTCGACCGTGCCCGCGCCGACGTAATTCACCGCGCGTGCCGCCGCCACGGCGGCTTCGCCCATTGCGCGTCGGGTGGCATCGGAAAGACCGGGCGCGGGCGCTTCTTCGAGCACTTTCTGATGCCGACGCTGCACCGAGCAATCGCGATCGAACAGATAGACCGCGTTGCCGTGCGTATCGGCGAATACTTGCACTTCGACGTGACGCGGGCGCAGCAAATATTTTTCGATCAGCACGCGATCGTTGCCGAAGCTCGACGCCGCTTCGCGCTTGCATGAGGCGAGCGCGGCCGCGAAGTCCTCGCTCTTTTCGACGACTCGCATGCCCTTGCCGCCGCCGCCCGCGCTTGCCTTCAGCAGCACCGGATAGCCGATGCGATCCGCCTCGCGTTGCAGGAGCGCGGCGTCCTGATCGTCGCCGTGATAGCCGGGCACGAGCGGCACCGACGCGGATTGCATGAGCGCCTTGGCCGCGGCCTTGGAACCCATCGCGCGGATGGCTTCGACCGGCGGCCCGATGAAGACGATGCCCGCTTTCTCGCATGCATTGGCGAAGTCTTCGTTCTCGGAAAGAAAGCCGTAGCCTGGATGCACGGCTTGCGCGCCGCTCGAAAGCGCTGCCTCGACAATTCGCTCCATCCGCAGATAGCTTTCGGATGCCGCCGCGCCGCCCACGTGCACGGCTTGATCGCAGACATCGACGTGTTTCGCTTGGGCATCCGCGTCCGAATAAACGGCGACGCTGCCGATATTCATGCGCTTCGCCGTCGCCGCGACACGGCAGGCGATCTCGCCGCGATTTGCAATCAGAATCTTGTTGAACATGGCTTTACATCCGTGGATCAGCTTGAGGTGCGAGACGCGAGTCGGGCGCCTGGGTCCCGACGTCTGGCGTCACATGCGGAATACGCCGAAGCGCGTGTCTTCGATCGGCGCGTTCATCGTCGCGGCAAGGCCCAAGCCCAGCACGTCGCGCGTTTGCGCCGGATCGATCACGCCGTCATCCCAAAGACGCGCGCTTGCATAGTACGGATGACCCTGCGCCTCGTATTGATCGCGAATCGGCGCCTTGAACGCTTCCTCTTCGTCCTTCGACCACGCGCCGCCCTTCTTCTCGATGCCGTCGCGCTTGACGGTTGCGAGCACGGACGCGGCCTGTTCGCCGCCCATGACCGAGATGCGCGCGTTCGGCCACATCCACAGAAAACGCGGCGAGTAGGCGCGGCCGCACATGCCGTAATTGCCCGCGCCGAACGAACCGCCGATGATCACCGTGAACTTCGGCACCTTTGCCGTGGCCACGGCCGTCACCATCTTCGCGCCGTTACGCGCGATGCCTTCGTTTTCGTACTTGCGCCCGACCATGAAGCCCGTGATGTTCTGCAGGAACACGAGTGGAATCTTGCGCTGGCAGCATAGTTCGATGAAGTGCGCGCCCTTCAACGCCGACTCGGAAAACAGAATGCCGTTGTTCGCGACGATGCCGACCGGATGCCCCCAGATATGCGCGAAGCCGGTGACGAGCGTCGTGCCGTAGCGCGCCTTGAATTCGTCGAAAGCGGAATCGTCGACGATGCGCGCGATCACTTCGCGCACGTCGAAAGGCTTGCGGGTATCGACCGGAATCACGCCGTAAAGGCTCTCCGCTTCATGGCGCGGCGGCAGCGGTTCCTTGAGCGCGAGCGGCGGCGTCTTCACGCGATTGAGATTGCCGACGATACTGCGCGCGATGCCGAGCGCATGCGCGTCGTTCTGCGCGAGATGGTCGACGACGCCGGAAAGACGCGTGTGCACGTCGCCGCCGCCGAGATCCTCGGCGCTGACTTCCTCGCCGGTCGCGGCCTTGACGAGCGGCGGGCCGCCCAGAAAAATCGTGCCCTGATCCTTCACGATGATCGACTCGTCGCTCATCGCCGGAACATAAGCGCCGCCCGCCGTGCACGAGCCCATGACCACCGCGATTTGCGCGATGCCCGCCGCCGACATGTTCGCCTGGTTGTAGAAGATGCGGCCGAAGTGATCGCGGTCGGGGAACACGTCGTCCTGATTCGGCAGGTTCGCGCCGCCCGAATCGACGAGATAGACGCACGGCAGGCGGTTCTGTTCGGCAATTTCCTGCGCGCGCAGATGCTTCTTCACCGTCACCGGATAATACGTGCCGCCTTTCACGGTCGCGTCGTTGCAGACGATCACGCACTCCTGTCCCGCAATGCGCCCGATGCCCGTGATGATGCCCGCGCCCGGCGCGTCGTCGTTGTACATGCCGTAGGCCGCGAGCTGCGAGAGTTCGAGAAACGGCGTGCCCGGATCGAGCAGTTGCGCAATGCGGTCGCGCGGCAAGAGCTTGTTGCGCGACACGTGCCGGTCACGCGCGGCTTGACCGCCGCCTTCCGCGAGCTTCGCGACTTTTGCCTTGAGATCCGCGACGAGCGCTTCGAGCGCGGCGGCGTTGGTCCGAAAATCTTCGCTGCGCGGGTTCAGTTTCGATTCGATGATCGCCATGACGCGCCTCAAGCCGTCTCGGCGAACAGTTCGCGACCGATCAGCATGCGGCGAATCTCGCTCGTGCCCGCACCGATTTCATAGAGCTTGGCATCGCGCCACAGGCGTCCCACCGGATACTCGTTGATGTAGCCGTTGCCGCCAAGAATCTGGATGGCTTCGCCGGCCATCCACGTGGCTTTCTCGGCCGTGTAGAGAATCACGCCCGCGCAGTCCTTGCGCACCTGGCGCACGTGGCCCGAGCCGAGCGTATCGAGCTGGCGGCCCACCGCGAAGAGATATGCGCGGCACGCTTGCAGCGTGGTATAGAGATCCGCGACCTTGCCTTGAATCAGCTGGAATTCGCCGATGGCTTGCCCGAACTGCTTGCGGTCATGGATATACGGCACGACCGCATCCATGCAGGCGAGCATGATGCCGGTCGGCCCGCCCGCAAGCACGGCGCGCTCGTAGTCGAGACCGCTCATCAGCACCTTCGTGCCGCCGTTCAATGCGCCGAGAATGTTTTCCTTCGGCACTTCCACGTTCTCGAACACGAGTTCGCCCGTATGCGAGCCGCGCATGCCGAGCTTGTCCAGTTTCTGAGCGACCGAGAAGCCCTTCATGCCCTTCTCGACGATAAAAGCCGTGATGCCCCGCGCGCCCGCTTCGATATCCGTCTTCGCGTAGACGACGAGCGTGTCGCAATCCGGGCCGTTGGTGATCCACATCTTGGTGCCGTTGAGCACGTAATGGTCGCCCTTCTCGTCCGCGCGCAGCTTCATGCTGACGACATCCGATCCGGCGTTCGGCTCGCTCATGGCAAGCGCGCCGACGTGTTCGCCGGAAACGAGCTTTGGCAGATACTTGCGCTTCTGTTCTTCCGTGCCGTTGCGATGAATTTGGTTCACGCACAGGTTCGAATGCGCGCCGTACGACAGCCCGACCGATGCCGACGCCCGCGAGATTTCTTCCATCGCGACCATGTGCGCGGTGTAGCCGAGATTCGCGCCGCCGTATTCCTCGGATACCGTCATGCCGAGCACGCCCATGTCGCCGAATTTCTTCCAGAGGTCCATTGGGAACTGGTCGGTGCGGTCGATTTCGGCGGCGCGCGGCGCGATTTCCTTCGACGCGAAATGCTGAAGCGTGTCGCGCAACATATCGATGTCTTCGCCCAGCGCGAAGTTCAGGCCCGGCACGGTGCTCATGGGGTGTCTCCTCCAGATGCAATGTTTCGGCGCGTCGCGTTTGAGTTTCACTCACAGCAGATGGAGCGCCGCAGAATGGGCCAATTTCATCCTCTATTCGTCTTTCCGTCAATAGGTTTTTGAGCTACGCTCACATTTCTTGCGCACGCTCTTCCGCTACCGCCATGTCCACGCAAAGCACCGCTTCCAACCGCCGTACGCCGTCGGGCGTCAAATCGCAACAACGCGTGCGCGAGATCCTCCAGGCCGGCCGCGAGGTCTTCGCCGAGAAAGGCTACGACGGCGCCACCAGCGCGGAAATCGCGCAGCGCGCCGGCATTTCGGAAGCCACGGTGTTCAGCTATTTCAGCGGCAAGCGGGAATTGTGCGCCCGCGTGATCGCGGACTGGTACGACGAAATCATCGATGCCTTCGAGACCGGCATGCCGCGCGACGGCTCGGTGCGCCAGCAGTTCGCGTTCATCGTGAGAACGCATTTGCGGTTAATGCTGATGAACGGCACCGGTCTGTGCGCGCTCGTGCTCTCGGAAGGCCGCACGCGCCAGCACGATCTGTCGGACACGCTCACCGAATTGCAGCGCCGCTACACCGCGCCGCTCATGGACGTGCTCGCGCGCGGACAGACGCTCGGCCACGTCCGCGGCGACGTTCCGCTGCGTCTTTTGCGCTCGCTCGTTTTCGGGCCGATGGAACACGTGTTGTGGGACGCCACGCTTGCAAAACGCCGCCTGAGTCAGACTCAGATCGAGACGACGGCGAATGAACTGGTGGAAGTGCTGTGGGCCGCGCTGCAACCCGCCGATGCGAAAACGGCGGCGCTAGCGCAGTTTCGACAGGATGTCGAAGACGCATCGCGCCGCTACAAAGCGGCATCGAGCGAAGAGAAGCCGCTTACTTGACGAAGCGGCGCGCGAGACGCGCGAGCATCGGCACGGTGGTCGGGCGCAAGAGCCGCGCGTCGTAACCGCTCATGCGACGCGCGTTTTCCGCGAGACACAGGTCGATCAACGAAGCGACGGAGACATTGCCCGCCACGGAATCGCCGACGTTGGCCGGGAAGTTGGCATCTTGCGCCGCGCCGCTCGTGTCGAAACCTCGTGCGAGCGAAATGCGGTCGCGAATCAGCGAAATCCAGACGCTCGCGGTTTTGAGCAGGAAACCAGGCTTGCGATACCACGGCAGACTGCGCCGATACCACGCCACCCAGTTGGCAAAAAACAGAATGTGACGCGCTTCTTCCTGAATCACCGGCTCGAAGGTTTCGACGAGCGCTTCGGGAAAATAGCCTGACTGGCGCGCCGCCTCGAACAAGCCGAACGCAAAGAAACTGTCGATGCACTCGCTGTAGCCCGTGAGCATCCACGCGCGCAATGCGTCGTCCGGTGCGGGATACGGCGGCTCGGGCGCGAGCTCGATGCCATAGGCTTCGACGAGTTTCGAGAGTACGAGCTTGTGGCGCGCTTCTTCCCCGCCGTTCACGCGCAAGGCTTCGCGCAAATGCGGATCGTGAACCGCCGCCGCGTAAGTCGCCACGCGAATGGAGGCGCGCCCTTCCGTCTGCACCGCGATGTCCCAGATGGGCAGCGACGTCACGCGCTTGAGCGCCGCCGGGGCCAGCTTCGGCCATTCGATCACGGCCGGTTTGTACGGATTGTGCGTCGTCAGCAACATCTCGCAGAACATCCGCAGATGCTGATCCGAGCCAATCCGAATCTTTCCTGACGATCGATACGTCCAATTACGCATCGCATGATCTGCTTCTACCGGAGTGAGCGTGTCGGACATATTCGAAAATTGAGCGACGATCGGGTACGTTCTGCGGATTTTGGCATACCGGCCGACAATCCGCAGCAATCGCTGCTCAATTCACGTCAATGCGAGATTTTTTCGAGCGCCATGTCGCGCGTACGCGGTCCCATGAGGCCGATCGCCGCCATCACGACGAGCATGGCGCCCGCGATGAACACGAACACGCCGGTCGTCCCGAAGCCCTTGAGCACGGCCGCGATGATGAATGACGTGAAAATCGCCGAAAACCGGCTCCACGAATAGACGAAGCCGACGGCGCGCGCGCGGATGCTGGTCGGGAACAACTCGGTCTGATACGCGTGGAAGCTGTACGACATGATGTTCGACGACAGCGTGAGCCCGACGCCCATCGCGATCAGGAAGATGGCGTCCGACGACTGGCTGAACAGCAGCCCGCAGACGATATTCGCGCCCGCCATGGCGACGATGGCCGTCTTGCGCTCGATGCGGTCGGCAATCAAAAGCCCGATGATCGGCCCGATGGGCGCCGCGATCGCGATGATGCTCGAATACATGAGGCTCGACGTGACCGTGACGCCCTGCTTCACGAGCAAGGCCGGCACCCAGTTGGCGAAGCCGTAGAAACCGACTGTCTGGAACACGTTGAAGATGATCATCATCGTGGCGCGGCGGCCGTAGGGCGGCTTCCACATATCGGCGAACGAGCCTGCGCCCTGCGCGGCGTCGAGCACCGGCTCGGGCGCGGCGGGCGGCGGCAACGGCCGGCCGTATTCGCGTTCCACTTTGGCTTCGAGCGCCGACATTACGCGATCCGCTTCGGCGAGGCGGCCCTTTTGCGCGAGCCAACGCGGACTTTCGGGCAGCGTGCGGCGAATCCACCAGACGAAGAGCGCGCCATGCGCACCGATCACGACGACCCAGCGCCATCCGTCGAAGCCGAACGGCGCGCGCGGCACCAGCAGATAAGCGAGGAACGCGACCACCGGCACCGCCATGAAACCGACTGCCTGCTCGCAGGCAAAAGCGCGTCCACGGATGTACTTCGGCGCGAGTTCGGAGATATACGTGCCGATCGTCACCAGTTCCACGCCGATTCCCACGCCGGCGATGAAGCGCCAGAAGTTGAGGCCGGTCGCGGTGTCCTGAAACGCCATGATGAGATTCGCGACGGTGTACCAGAGCAGCGAATACGTGAAGATCGCGCGGCGGCCGAAACGGTCGGCGAGAAAACCGCACGCCACCGTGCCGATGAACAGCCCCGCGAACAGCGACGCAATAAAGCTCGCCACGCCTGTGAAACCGAAGAAACTCGCTGTCGTTGGCGTGAGGATGCCGCTCTTTACCAGCCCTGGCGCGACGTAACCGGAGTACAGCAAGTCGTAGAGCTCGAAGAAGAAGCCGAGACTCAGGAGCGCGATGAAAGTCCAGATGGTGCGCGTGGCCGGCAGCCGGTCGAGACGCGCGGAAATGAGCCCGGCGGTGATTTCGGGTGGCGCGGACGCGGACGCAGCGGCCGATGTGCGCTGTGCGCCCGCCGCGGGGGAAGTTGCCATTGATATGTCTCCTGTCGACCGGACGGTTCTTTTGCGGATGTGGCGTCCCGCGCGAAGGGGTGGTCTTCGGCGCGCGGGACGAGGGCCGCATTTTAGCTGCGAGGGGCGTATCAGTCAGCCCGAATCCCATCCATCAACAACGCCACCGCATGCCGCGCGATCTGCTCCTTGCTGATCGCGCCTGCGCCCTGGCCGCGCCAGCGTGATGTCGCAAGCGGAAACACCGCGAGTCCGAACAACGATACGAACACGAGCGATGGCTCCAGCGCCGGATTTACCTTGCCCGCTTTCTGCCATCCGGCGATGCGCTCGATGGCCAAATCCTTGCGCTCGTCGCCGAAGCGTTCTGCCATGCGCTGACGCAGCACGCCACCTTCGCTGATGACTTCGCGTACCCACAGCGCCGCGAACCACGGATGCTTGTCCACCGTCGCGACCAGCGCCTCCACGAAGGCGCGCAAGGTGTCGGCGGGCTCGGCCGAGGGATCGTTGAATACGCGTCCCAGTTCCGAGCGCAACGGCGCGAAGCGTTCGTCGATCAACACATCGAGTAGCTGCTCGCGCGTCTTGAAATAGTAATGGACCATTGCGGGCGTTACGCCGGCCTCGCGGGCAATCGCCCCGAGCGTCGTTTCGCCGATGCCCTGCCGCGCAAACAACATCAGCGCCGTATCCAGCAAGTGCGCCCGCGCCTCGGCGCTGTGACCGCCGCTCGGACGGCCCGGCCGCCGCCCCGCTTTCTTCAGTTGAACCTCGCCTGATTCGCCGGGCAACTCGGCTCCGATTACATCGTTTGACATAGAGATGGTTTGACGGGCCTTCGATGATCGTTTATATTAACTTTCATGTTAATTAAATTCAATCCGTTTTCGGCGGGCAGCGCTGAGAACCGGATTGAAGCGCTTTTCACGACGCCAAAGGCGTCCCTACGCAAGTACAGGTCGATATGACATCTTTACACCGAACCGCTCCTGCAGGCGTCGACGAAGCCGCAAAACCGCCGCTCGGCCTGCTCTTCACGGCGCTTTTGCTCGTCATGCTGCTCGGTGCGCTCGATCAAACCATCGTGTCGACAGCGCTCCCGACCATCGTCGGCGAACTCGGCGGACTCGAACGCTTGTCGTGGGTCGTCACGTCCTATCTGCTCAGTTCGACCATCGTCGTGCCGCTTTACGGCAAATTCGGCGATCAGTTCGGACGCAAGGTCATGCTTCAGGCATCCATCCTGATATTCCTTGCCGGGTCTATCCTCTGCGGCGTCGCGCAGAACATGACGCAATTGATCGCGCTGCGCGCGTTGCAGGGGCTCGGCGGCGGCGGGCTGATGGTGGTCACCATGGCCGCCATCGCCGATGTCATCCCACCCGCCGAACGCGGTCGCTTTCAGGGGCTTTTCGGCGGTGTGTATGGCCTTGCCACGGTCGTCGGGCCGCTGCTTGGCGGCTTTCTGGTCGAGCATCTGTCGTGGCGCTGGATTTTCTACATCAACGTGCCGCTCGGCGTGATCGCGCTCGCCGTCATCCAGACCGTATTCAAGCCGCATACGGCGCACGTGAACCATCGCGTGGACTATATGGGCGCGGGCTTTCTAGCCGCCGCGCTCACTTGCATCATCCTGTTCACCAGCGAAGGCGGCGCGCTCTTGCCGTGGAGTTCACCGCAACTGTGGTGCACGCTCGCGCTCGGGCTGATCTGCATCGGCGGATTCGTCTACGAGGAACGGCTCGCCGCCGAGCCCATCATGCCGCTCTCGCTCTTCAAGGAACCCACCTTCGTGCTGGCCGGGCTGATCGGTTTCATTGTCGGCTGCGCGCTGTTCGGCGCGGTCACGTTCCTGCCGCTCTATTTGCAAGTGGTAAAGGGCTCCACGCCGTCGCAGGCCGGTCTGCAGATCACGCCGATGATGGCCGGCGTGCTGCTTTCCTCCATCGTGAGCGGCCGGGTCATCAGCAAGATCGGGAAGTACCGGTTTTTCCCGATCGCGGGCACGGGGTTCGTCACGCTCGCCATGGTGCTGCTGTCCACGCTGCGCCTCGACACGCCGCTGCCGGTCATGTACGGCTACATGCTGCTGCTCGGCCTCGGGCTCGGCATGGTGATGCAGGTGCTCGTGCTGGCGGTGCAGAACGTGGTCGAATTCCGGATGATCGGCGTGGCGACCTCCAGCGCGACGCTCTTTCGCTCGATCGGCGGCTCGGTCGGCGTGGCGGCGTTCGGCGCGATTTTCTCGGGAAGCCTGCGCGGCCGGCTCGAAACGCTGATTCCGGCCGGCACGGAGATGCCGCGTTCGCTCGGGCCGCTCGCGGTGGCGAATCTGCCGGCCGCGTTGCATGACGATTATCTGAGCGCGTTCGCCGGCTCCATGCACACGGTTTATTTGGTCGCGGCTTGCATCGCGTGCATCGCTTTTGCGCTGTCGTGGTTTCTCAAGGACCATCCGCTTCGCAAGCATTGAGAAAGTAATCAGCAAGGAAGTCGGTAGAATTCAGACAAAACCACTTGCTAAATCATGTGAAGGAAAGTTCTAAATCGCCGCTATCGGTGCTTTCACTAGATGCCTGACAATTTTGGCTTGGTACCCTTCTGCCGATTCTGCCCGGACACGATCCGCGGAAGACCCAAAGGTCCGGCGTCGCCAATTACGGCGCCGGATGCCCGGATACGAGACCTGCCGGGATGAACCGACCACCATCTGGAGTAATAACAGTGAAGAAACTGATCGCGGCCCTGACGATGTCCCTCCTTGCCGCCACGTCGCTCACCGCCGTCACCGCGCACGCCAAGGACTATTCGACGATTCGCTTTGGCGTCGACGCAAGCTATCCCCCGTTCGAATCGAAGGGTTCGGATGGCAAGCTGACCGGTTTCGATATCGATCTCGGCAACGAGATCTGCGCGCGCCTGAAGGCCAAGTGCGTATGGGTGGAGAACGATTTCGACGGCATGATCCCCGCCCTCAAGGCGAAGAAGTTCGACGGCGTGCTCTCGTCGATGTCCATGACGCCGCAACGCGCCGAGCAGATCGCTTTTTCGAGCAAGTTGTTCAACACGCCGACGCGTCTCGTCGCGAAGAAGGGCAGCAACATCCTGCCGACGGCCGAAAGCCTGAAGGGCAAGACCGTGGGTGTGGAACAAGGCACGATCCAGGAAACCTACGCCAAGACCTACTGGGCGCCGAAGGGCGTGACGGTTACGCCGTACCAGAACCAGGATCAGGTTTACGCAGATCTGACTTCGGGCCGTCTGGACGCCGCCCTGCAAGACGCCGTGCAGGCTGAAATCGGCTTCCTGAAGACGCCCCGCGGTGCTGGCTATGACTTCGCGGGCAAGGATATCGTCGACAAGAAGGTGCTGGGCGAAGGCGCGGGCATCGGCATGCGCAAGGAAGACACCGACCTCAAGACGCAAGTCGACAAGGCAATTGCCGACATCATCAAGGACGGCACGTACAAGAAGATCGAGAAGAAGTACTTCGACTTCGACGTGTACGGCAGCTAAGTCATGCCTTCGGGCGAAGCGCCGGTCACACCGGCCTTCGCTCGAGTGGGCTACGAAGCGGGCTCCGCGTTTTTTTGCGGAGCCCGCTTTGTTTTTGGCGCCTGGCAGGTCGCTTTTGCTGAGTCTGCTTTTGTCGCAGCAACGGTGCGCTCTTCCGTGCCCGCTTTGGCCTTCCGCGCAACTCCGCAAACGTCCCGACGCGCCGCCGCGCGGATTTCGGCTAAGATCGAACGTCCGAGGCAAAGCCGACGGCAGCAATCTCGCATGGAACCGGAATCGGGCGCGGCAAGCACCATCAGCGCTCATTCCGGTCGACAGGAGACGCCATCGCCATGGCACGCGGCAATCTCGCCCGTGCACGCTGGCCCGCCATAAACATCATTCGAGACAAGACCGCGCACTCGCATGCGCGCGCACATCATGCAAACCAAGACTCATCAACTCATTTCGCCGACGCTCGGCACTTCCCGCACCATCACGAGTTATCACTACGGCTCGGGCGGCGGTCAGAAAATCTACATTCAGTCCTCGCTGCACGCGGACGAATTGCCCGGCATGCTCGCCGCGTGGAAATTGCGCCGCCTGCTCGCCGCTTTCGAAGCCGACGGCAAGCTCAGAGGCGAAGTGGTGATCGTGCCGGTGCCGAATCCCATCGGGCTGAATCAGATCTTGCACGGCCAACTGCTCGGCCGTTTCGAAGCCAATAGCGGCCACAACTTCAACCGCAATTTTCACGATTTGGCCGCGTTGATCGCGCCGCGCATCGAAGCGCGCCTTTCCGGCGACAGTCAGGCGAACCTGCTCGCCGTGCGCGCCGCGATGAAGGAAGCGCTCGACGAGCAAACGGCGCACACCGAACTCGAATCGCAACGTCTAGCGCTGCAAAAGCTCTCGTACGACGCCGATGTCGTGCTCGACCTGCACTGCGATCTCGACGCCGCGCTGCATCTCTACACGAACCCGGATATCTGGGCCGATGTCGAACCGCTCGCGCGCTATCTCGATGCAAAGGCGTCCCTGCTCGCGCTGAATTCGGTCGGCAACCCGTTCGACGAAATCCACAGCTTCTGCTGGTCCGACTTGCGTACGCGTTTCGGCGAGCGTTTCCCTATTCCGAACGGCGGCATCTCGGTGACGGTCGAGTTGCGCAGCCAGCACGACGTCTCGCATGAACTCGGCGATAAGGACGCGCAGGGCATCGTCAATTATCTGATTCATCGCGGCGTGATCGATGCGCCGCAAGTGCCGCTGCCGCCGCTCGCGTATCCGGCCACGCCGCTCGCGGGCGCGGAGCCGATCGTCGCGCCTGCGAGCGGCATTCTCGTGTTCCGTGCGCAAGTGGGCGCGTTCATCGAGGCGGGCTCGGCCATCGCCGATGTGATCGACCCGCTCGCCGATACCATCACCACGCTCAAGTGCACGACCTCCGGCGTTTTGTACGCGCGGCATATCACGCGCTTTGCGACCGCCGGGCTGGAAGTGGCACGCATCGCGGGAGCGAAGGCTTATCGCACGGGGTCGCTTTTGTCCGCCTGAGCCTTGAACGTCAGAACGGAATGAGACCGCACTGCGCCGCGACGATGCGCCAGCCGTTCGCGGTCTCGCCCCACGTTCGCGTGTAGCGCAAGCTGCCCGCGAACGGCGCGCCGCCGAATGTCCCGGCAAGCGCGACGCGCGTGACGGTCACGGCAAACGCGCCGTACACGCGCACGCTCTGCTCCACCACCTCCAGCTTGTCGATGCGCTGCATGCCATGCCGATGCCCGTTCAGGTCATCGGCCTTGCTCCAAATCTTTCCGGTGGCATCGACGAAAGTCAGGTCGTCGGCCAGGAGCGCGTCAAGCGCAGTCACGTCCGACGCCATCATCGCCTGCTTCAGGCGTTCTTCCAGTTCGCGGATTCCGTGTTCGTCCATTTTGTTTCTCGCTTGGCCGTCATGGGGCGGAGTCGCGAGGATACCGCGCGTCTCGCGCAAGCGGACGCACGCATGAAACGCCGTCGCCGCGCTAGCGCTGTTGCAGCCGCGACACACCGCAAGCCATCCGAAAGCGCTGTCACATTTCTTTAGTCAGCGGCCGCTACATTTGCGCCCGTTGCACCGAGCGTCAGCAGAACGCAGCGCGACATCGACGAACACGCACGATCACACACCACACCCGCGAACTCATCCCGGAGCACGTTTTGAAGAAGAACCTTCTGGCAACCGCCGCCCTCGCCGCCTTCGCCTTCGCCACTTCCGCTCATGCGCAGAGCAGCGTCACGCTGTACGGCATCATCGATGCAGGCGTCAGCTACGTGAACCACAGCGCCGTCACTGGCGGCAGCGATCACAACTTCAAGTACGACGACGGCGTGGCCCAGGGCAGCCGATGGGGCCTGAAAGGCGCCGAAGACCTCGGCGGCGGCCTCAAGGCGATCTTCACGTTGGAAAACGGCTTCAACAGCGGCACCGGCGCGCTCGGCCAGGGCGGCGCGGAATTCGGCCGCCAGGCGTATGTCGGTCTTGCGAAGAACGACATTGGCTCGGTCACGCTCGGCCGTCAGTACACGTTCTCGACCGATTACCTCGGCTCCGCCTACTCCATCGGCGGCCAGACGGTCGCGGGCAACTATGGCTATCACATCAACGACGTCGATCAACTCACGTCGAGCCGCATCAACAACTCGGTCAAGTTCAGCAGCGCGAGCTTTTATGGCGTGACGTTCGGCGCGATGTACGGCTTCTCGAATCAGGCAGGCGCCTTTGCGGGCACACCGACGACGACCGCGGGCGGCGTGACCACCGCCGGTTCGTCGCGTGCCTACAGCTTCGGTGTGAACTACAAGGCCGGTCCGGTCGGCGTGGGCGCGGCTTATACCGACATCCACTATCCGGGCGCGGCGACGCCCGCGTTCAGCACGGCGCTCGCGAACCTCGCGACTGGCGGCACGAAGGACCTGCGCACGTTCGGCATCGGCGCGAACTATGCATTCGGCGCCGCGACCGTGTTCGGCCTCTGGACCAACACGCGCTTCGAACCGATCACCGGCGCGAGTTCGAAGCTCAATGCGTTCGACATCGGCGGCAAGTACGCCTTCACGTCCGCGATCACGGCGGCGCTCGGCTACACCTACATGGACGTGACCGATGGCGTGGAAGGTCACTGGCATCAGATCGATGCAAGCTTCGACTACGCATTGAGCAAGCGCACGGACGTGTACGCGCTCGGCATCTATCAGCGTGCTTCGGGTTCGAATCGCGGCGTCGAGAATCAGGCGCAGATCGGTTCGTCGACGAGCTACTTCGGTACGTCGGGCACGGGTTCGAACAACCAGCTCGCGTTCCGTCTGGGCGTGCGTCACAAGTTCTAAGCGCTGCCCGTTACGGTAAAACAAGGCGCAAAAAAGGGCCGCTCGGTCGAACGAGCGGCCCTTGTCGCATCATGCGTGCGCCTATTTGCTCTTCTTGCCCGTCTCCTTGTTGAAGCGCTCGACATACGAGTCCATCAGCTTGCGGATGGCGCGGCCAATCTGCATGTAGTCGCTCTCGTTGAGATTCGCAAGCGACACGCGTCCCGAAGGATGCTGCGTGCCGAAGCCGCGTCCTGGCAGCAACACGACGCGCGCTTCCCTCGCCAGCTGGAAGAGCAAGTCCGAAGGCTTGGTGTTCTTGAGCACCCAATCGACGAACTCGCGGCCGTGCGACTTCTCGCCCATGTATTCGAGGTCGAGGATCGCGTAGTAATCGACCTGATTTTCGTCCTCGTCTTCGAGCGCGATGCCGATTTCCCGATACAACGCGCGTTTGCGATTGCGAATCAACCGTTTGAGCGCGCTCTTGTAGGCGTCGGGCGTGTCCATCAGCGAGAAGAGCGAGAACAGCACCATCTGCACTTGCTGCGGCGTGGATAGCCCCGCCGTGTGATTCAGCGCGACCGTGCGGCTGTCGGCCACCAGCCGGTCGATGAACTTCAGCTTGTCCGGCTCCGTCGTGATGGATTCGTAGCGTTCATGCAGGATGGCTCGCTGGTCTTTCGGCAGCGCGGCGAGCTGATCGTCGAAAATATTATGCCGATGCGTCGCGATGGTCCCGAGCCGCCAACCCGTCGCGCCAAAATATTTCGAATAGGAATATACGAGGATCGTGTTTTTCGGACACAGCGCAAAGAGCGAGACGAAGTCGTCCGCAAAGGTGCCGTAGACATCGTCGGTCAGGAGAATCAGGTCTGGCCGTTCCTTAACGATCTCCGCGATATATTCGAGACTCTCGGCATCCATCTTTACCGATGGCGGATTGCTCGGGTTGACGAGGAAGAACGCCTTCACCTTCGGGTCGCGCAGCTTGTCGAGTTCCTGCTTCGAGTATTGCCAGCCGTTTTCAACCGTGGCCTCGAGATTCACGACGTTGAGCTTGTAATCGTTCAGGCGCGGGATCTCGATGTACGGCGTGAAGATCGGCGTGCCGAGCGCGATCGTGTCGCCTTCCTTGATCAGGAAGTTCTCGCGCATCGTGTTGAAGATATACGTCATCGCCGCCGTGCCGCCTTCGACCGCGAAGATGTCGAAGTCGCCGACGAACGGGTGCTTGCCGATCATCTCGCGCCGCAGATACTGCCCGACGATGACCTCCGACAGTTTCAGCATGCGGTCGGGCACGGGATAGTTCGAAGCGAGAATGCCTTCGCACATCTCGTAGAGAAAGTCGGCTGCGTTCAGTCCGAGCTGGTCGCGCACGTAAGACACCGCGCCCACCAGAAAGCTGATGCCGGGCGTTCCCTTGTGGTCGCGCGCGAAGATCTCGAAGCGTTCTTCAAGGCCTTCGTGCTTCGGAAAGCCACCCACGCCTTCGGGCATATATGCGAACGAGCGCTCGGATTCGCGCATGGCGAAGAGGCCCAGCTGCCAGAAACCGTGACGCGGAATCGTCGCGAGAAAGTTCGGATTGCCGCGACCCGCGTTGAGCATCGACAAATTGGCGGGACGCTCGACCGCGCCGCCGCCGGCCGCCTTGATGAGTTCGTCCTTTAGTTCGAACGGACTGAGCGCCGCCATTGCGGCCTGATCGTCGGAACCCGACTTAGAGGATTTGGACATCCGACACCCCCACTGGCAAAAGATACGTAGAGTTGAACAACGGAAGCACGAAAGGCTCGAGCATCATGTCAGCAACATCACGATCACCATGCCCCAGATCGTGAGCAGCGTATTGCCGACGGCATAAGTCACCGTATAACCAAGACCCGGCACCTGGCTCTTCGCGGCATCGCAAAGCATGCCGAGCGCCGCCGTGGTCGTGCGCGCGCCCGCGCAGATGCCGAGCAACAGCGCCGGGTGAAACTTGAACACGTACTTGGCGATATACATGCCGATGATGAGCGGCACCGACGACGCGAAGATGCCCCACAGAAAGAGGCTCACGCCGAGCTTCTGCAGACCCGCGACGAAGCCCGGTCCCGCCGAGATGCCGACCACCGCGATGAACACGTTCAGCCCGACCGAATTCATGAACCAGATGGTGGGCCCCGGAATGCGGCCGAAGGTCGGATGGATCGCGCGCAGCCAGCCGAACACGATGCCCGCGATCAGCGCGCCGCCCGCCGTGGACAAGGTGATGGGAATCGCGCCGAAGCGGATCACGACTGCGCCGATCAGCGCACCCAGCGTGATCGCGAGGCCGACGAAGGCCATGTCGGCGGCATCGGTCGGACGGTCGATCACGCCGACCGCTTTCGCCACGGCCGACGTGTCCTGCGTGCGGCCGACGAGCGTGATGGTGTCACCGCGATGCAGCTTGGTGCTCGGCAACACGGGGATGGCCGTTTCGGTCGCGCCGCGCTTGATCTTGCGCAGGAACACGCCGCGCGCGCCGGGCAACTGCGAGAGTTCCTCCAGCGTCTTGCCGTCGACGGCCTTGCTCGTCACGTAGACATCGACGCCTTCCACCGGCACGGCGAGCAGTTCGGCATCGTCCACTTCGGTCGCCACGCCGCCCAGCAGATTCACGAGATGCTCGCGTCGTCCGACGACGGCGACGACATCGCCCGCTAGCAGGACGTCGTCGACCTTGGCTTCTTGAATCGTCCCGCCACGCCGGATTCGTTCGATGAAAAGCCGCACGCCTGCGGGTTCGAGCGCCTCCGCTTCCCCGACCTTCATGCCGACCACACGCCCCTCTTCGCCAATGCGATACGCGCGAAGCGCGAACTGATGCCAGCCGCTGCCCGCGCCGCCCAGTTCGCCGCTGCCGCCCATCTCTTTCTCGTACTGCTGGCAGGCTGCCACGAGGTCGATGTTGAGCAGCTTCGGCCCGAGCAGCGCAAGGATCATCGCCGAACCGATCGTGCCGTAGATGTACGTGACGGCGTAGGCGGTCGGCATCGCGTCGAGCAATACCTTGGCGTCGTTCGGCGCCAGGCCGAGCCGGTTGATGGCGTCGGTGGCGAGGCCCATCGAAGCGGAGATGGTCTGCGATCCCGCGAAAAGTCCCGCCGCCGAACCGACGTCGTACCCAGCAAGTTTCGCCGCGAGATAAGGAAAGGCGAGGCACAGCACGGACTGAATGACGGAGAAGATGGCCTGCGGCAAGCCGTCCTTGGCGATGCCGCGCACGAACTGCGGACCCACGCCGTAACCGACCGCGAACAGGAACATCAGGAAGAAGACGGATTTGACGTTCGGCGAAATGGTGATGCCGAGCTGCCCGATCGCGATGGCGGCCAGCAAGGTAGACGTTACCGCGCCGAGGCTGAAGCCCTTGAAGCTCTTGCCGCCGAACCAATAACCGATACCCAGCGAAAGAAAGATGGCTATCTCGGGATAGCTGTGCAGCGTTGCTGTGAACCAGGACATGTGCACTCCTCTCGGGGATCAGCCCCGCGACCGTTACATGCTTCTTGGGCAAGGAAGGAATGAAGGAAAACGAATGATTTGCAACGATGCGCTCCCCGTTGCCGCAATACGGGCGAGTGCTTGCGAGAGAAAATCGAGTTGCATCGAACGGTTCATGGGCACGAATCGCGATCTGCAAACGGATGACGCACAGAGAATTGGCGCATGCGTCACGGCGAAAAAAGAGGCTTCAACACGGCTGTCTGATGCCTAGCAATACACTATTTTTGCCACGCAGTTGAACTAAAAAACGATAGTTTCGGAGGCCCCTCCTGCTCGTTGCGGGCGTTGCACGAGTCGATTCGAACCGTCCCCGGCCGATCGTGCGGACGAAAAAAAAAACAGCGGCCGAAGCCGCTGTTTCCATGGAACCGAAATGCTTGCTGCGTTCTGTCCGACGCGTTGCAACTTACTCGGTGGTTTCGAGCAACGGATAATCCGTATAGCCCGTCGCGCCTGCCGAATAGAACGTCGAGGTGTCCGGCGCGTTGAGCGGCGCGTCGAGTTCGAAGCGTCGCACGAGATCCGCATTCGCGATGAACGGCTTGCCCCACGCGACCGCGTCGGCGTCGCCGCGCTCGATTGCCGCTTCCGCGCTTTGCTTGGTGAAGCCTTCGTTGGCGATGTACACGCCGCCAAACGCCTTCTTCAGTTGCGGCCCGAGACTGTCGGCGCCTTCCGACTCGCGCGCGGCGATGAACGCCACGTTGCGCTTGCCGAGTTCGCGCGCGACGTAACCGAAAGTCGCGGCGCGGTCGCTGTCGCCCATGCTGTGCGAATCGGCGCGCGGCGCCAGATGCACGCCCACGCGATCCGCGCCCCATACGTCGATACATTGATCGACCACTTCGAGCATGAGACGCGCGCGGTTTTCGATTGCGCCGCCGTATTCGTCGGTACGCTTGTTGGTGCTGTCCTGCAGGAACTGGTCGAGCAGGTAGCCGTTCGCGCCATGCACTTCCACGCCGTCGAAGCCCGCGCGCTTCGCGTTTTCCGCGCCCTTGCGATAAGCCGCGACCACGCCTTCGATTTCATCGAGTTCCAGTGCGCGCGGCGTCACGAACGGACGCTGCGGGCGCACGAGGCTCACGTGTCCGCTTGCTGCAATCGCGCTCGGCGCAACCGGCAGTTCGCCGTTCAGGAAGATGGGGTCCGAAATACGGCCGACGTGCCACAGTTGCAGGAAGATCTTGCCGCCCGCTTCGTGCACGGCGTGCGTCACGAGCTTCCAGCCTTCGACTTGTTCGTCCGACCAGATGCCGGGGGTATCCGCGTAGCCCAAGCCTTGCGGCGTGACCGAGGTGGCTTCGCTCAAGATGAGACCAGCCGATGCGCGGTCGGCGTAATACTGCGCCATCAACGCGTTAGGCACGCGTTCCACGCCTGCACGTTGCCGCGTGAGCGGCGCCATGATGATGCGGTTCTTGAGCGCCAACGCGCCTACTTTGAGCGGATCGAAAAGAGTCGGCATAGATGTAAGGTATCCTGAAGAAATGTAAAGAAGGTTCGCCGTGGAAAGGGCTGCCGCGCTCAGAGATTCCCGATGGAATCGCGAAACGCCTGTATGACCGTTTCGTCGCGCTTGAAGAACACCCATTGCCCCACGCGCTTCGTGGTGACGAGCCCGGCTTTTTGCAAGGTCGAGAGATGCGCCGAAACGGTGGACTGCGACATGCCGCAGCGCCCATCGATTTGCCCCGCGCACACGCCATGCAGGTGCGGCAATTCCTGTTCGGGAAAGTGCAGCTCCGGCGTCTTCAGCCACTCGAGAATCTCGCGGCGAAGCGGGTTGGCAAGGGCCTTGTGAATTGCGTCGATGTCCATTTCGTTGCTCGTTCGTCCGACGGCGGAAGCTTCGCCGCATCGTCTTAAAACGAATCATATATCGGAAATATCCGATACGCAAGCGTCCACATGCGTTTCGTCAATGCGATGCGTGTCATCGCGGCGCGCGGTCTGGTAATCTGCCCGGTTTAGCTGCCGTCAATTTTCGATCTCAATTGCATATGGATACACCGTTCAACGAACGCGGCGTCACGCTCTCGCGCGTCGGCCTGTCGGCCTCGGGCCAGTTGATTCCGCTGCGCGATCTGCGCGCCGCGCGGGTCGTGAAGATATCGCGCAAGAAGCCGCTGCCGATCATCCTTGCGCTGATCGGGCTCGCGGGAATCGGCGTGGGCATCGCAACGGGTTCGGGGCCGGCGCTCGTACTCGGCATCATGGTGGCCGTGGTCGGCTATCTGTCGTGGATCACGCAGGACGTGATCTATCAATTGATGGTCGCAACGCCCGAAGGCGAGCGCGAAGTCATCATCACGAAAGACGAGGAATTTGCGGATCGCGTGGCCGCGCTGGTCGGCGACGCGGTCGCGAAACATGCGCAGACAGCGGCCGCAAAGCCGCAAGCCTGACGCCGCTACTAAAGAACACGCGCGGGACGTACCCGCGCGCGGCACTTACTTCAGTTCAAGCCATCGTCAAGTCAGATTCAGCGGCTCGACGTGCCAGATATCGCGGGCATATTCCGCGATGGTCCGGTCTGATGAGAATATCCCCATTCCGGCGACGTTCTCGATCGCGCTCTTCGTCCACGCTTCCTTGTCTCGGTACTTGAGATCGACCTCGGTTTGCGTCTTGTCGAAGCTGTCGAAGTCCGCGAGCACCATGTAGTGATCGCCCCAATCCACGAGCGTATGAAAGATGTCGTAGAAACGGTGCGGCTCTTCCGGCGAGAAGTGTCCGAGGCGAATCTGGTCCAGCGCCACCTTGAGCTCCGGATTGTCCTCGTAGATTTGCCGTGGCCTGTAGCCCGCCGCCCGCAGCGTTTCGATCTCGTCGGTCGTGTTGCCGAAGATGAAGATGTTTTCGCGGCCCACCGCGTCGCAAATTTCGATGTTCGCGCCATCCAGCGTGCCGATGGTCAGCGCGCCGTTCAACGCAAGCTTCATGTTGCCGGTGCCCGATGCCTCGGTGCCGGCCATCGAAATCTGCTGCGATAAGTTCGCGGCGGGAATGATGAGCTCCGCCACGCTCACGCCGTAGTTCGGGACGAAGCCTACCTTGAGCCTGTCGCCGACGAGCGGGTCCGCGTTGATTTTCTTCGCGACATCGTTGATGAGCTTGATGATGCTCTTCGCCATCTTGTAGGCCGAAGCCGCCTTGCCCGCGAACATGACCACACGCGGCGTCCAGTCCTGCTCGGGATTCTCGCGAATACGGTTGTAGCGCACGATCGTATACAAGATGTTGAGCAACTGCCGCTTGTATTCGTGGATGCGCTTCACCTGCAAGTCGAACAGCGCTTCGGGATTGATGATCGCGTTGGCTTCGCGTTTGGCGCGCTCGACGAGGCGCAGCTTGTTGGCGAACTTCGCGTCCTGAAACGCCTTCTGGAACTCGGGGTCGTCGCGCCATTCGCGCAGCCGGCCGAGTTCGAACAAGTCGCTGCGCCAGCGCGGTCCAAGCCGCTTGTCGATGAGCGATGACAGCGACGGACTCGCTTGCGCGAGCCAGCGACGCGGCGTAATGCCGTTCGTCACATTGGTGAAGCGCTCCGGGTACATGCGCGCGAAGTCGGCGAAAATGTTCTGCGTCATCAGTTGCGAATGCAGCTTCGAGACGCCATTCACCTTGTGACTCGCGACGATCGCCAGATGCGCCATCCGCACGCGCCGCTGGCCGTATTCATCGACGAGCGAAATGCGGCGGATCAGTTCCACGTCGCGGCCGAACTTCTCGGTCACTTGCTTCAGAAACTGCGCGTTGATCTCGAAGATGATCTCCAGATGCCGCGGCAACAGACGCGACAACATTTCGACATCCCACGTTTCGAGCGCTTCGGGCATCAACGTGTGATTCGTGTAGGAGAACATCTGCTGAATCAGTTTCCACGCCTTGTCCCACGGCACGCCGTGACGGTCCACGAGCAGGCGCATGAGTTCGGGGATGGCGAGCACGGGGTGCGTGTCGTTCAGATGCACCGCGACCTTTTCCGCGAGACGCCCGAAATGCGTATGCGTGCGCTGATAGCGGCGGATCAGATCCTGCATCGTCGCGGAGACGAAAAAGTATTCCTGACGCAGACGCAATTCGCGGCCGGCTTGCGTCGAGTCATCCGGATACAGCAAGCGCGAGACGTGCTCCGACGTGTTCTTCGCTTCGACCGCGCGCCGATAGTCGCCCTGATTGAACGCGGAGAGATCGAACTCGTCGGTGGCGCGCGCCGACCACAGGCGCAGCGTATTCGTCGCGGTGGTGGCGTAGCCGGGAATGACCGTGTCGTAGGCCATCGCGTTGACGTGCTCGGTATCGATCCAGTCGGTACGATCGTCGTGCTGCACCGTGCGCCCGCCGAAGTGCACCGTGTACGTCACCTCGGGGCGCGGAAACTCCCACGGGTTGCCCGCGCGCAGCCAGTAATCGGGCATTTCGACCTGATTGCCATCGACGATGGTCTGCCGGAACATCCCGTACTCGTAGCGAATGCCGTAGCCGAAACCGGGCACGCCGACCGTCGCCATCGAATCGAGGAAACAGGCTGCGAGCCGGCCAAGGCCGCCGTTGCCGAGCGCGGCATCCGGTTCGAGGTCTTCGAGCGAGGCGAGATCGATGCCGAGGCCCGATAATGCTTCGCGGACTTCGTCATGAATGCCGAGGGCAAGCAGCGCGTTGGTGAAGGTTCTGCCGATGAGAAATTCCATCGACAAGTAATAGACGCGCTTCACGTCCTGTTCGTATTGTTGCCGTGTGGTGCGCATCCAGCGTGCGACGAGGCGGTCGCGCACGGCGAGCTCCACGGCATTGAGCCAGTCGCGCGGCTGCGCGGTAACCGCGTCCTTGCCGACGCCGTACATCAGGCGATTCGAGATGGAGCGCCGTAGCGCATCGACACTGCTGTTGAGCTGGTCGAATTCCAGATCGACGGATGTCATCGAAACCTCCGGTATTTGCAACATATGCAACGACAGCGAAAGCGTGGTGGGAGTTCAGTGCTTTTTTGGCCTGCGGCTTGGCTGGCTCCCTGTTCGCGCGGGTTGCGGTCGTGGCCTGAAGGTGCAGGTTACGCCAGTTTTATTTTTTTTGGTATGACATGCGGTGGGTCGCTGACGCCTGATTTTCCGTGGGCGGTTGATCTTGCCGGTTCGAGGAATTTGCTTTCTTGGCCTGCGGTTTCAATCAGTCGCCGCCCCTGCGACGGGTAATTTGCTATCTCCTCTTGCAGTCTTGTTCACTAGCCGCCTCCCCGGCGCGAGTAACTTCTTTTGTTGCTGCAATAAAAGTCGCCGAAGAAAGCAGCCTTCGTCTTGCCCGCTGATCGGGCGCGTGGTCAGGACTGAGTTCTACGCCGGCACGCGCCTAAGTGTCGGCCTTGCTCAATCGCCGTTCCTGGCGCTCATGGGACTCGCTGGTCTCGCAGATTGTCTGACTGGTGTAACGCTTGGTGCTTTCGGCCCAGTGCGAAGCGCGGCCGTTGGATGCGCCCGGCAAGTTCTTCATTGGGCTTTGCTTCGGCTTCCGTAGCGTTTTCATCTATCGATTCGTCTTGGTGCGCGGACCGCTATCAACAACAGCGCCGCCAGCGACGCCGCCAGCAATATCAGCGATAGCGCCGATGCGGGCAAGTAATACCCTCGATTAACCTGTCCCACCACGACTATCGGCACGGTCGCGAAGCCCGGCGGATACACCGTCAATGTCGCGCCCAATTCGCCGAGCGATAGCGCGAATCCCAACGCCAGGCTCGCTCTTATCGCCGGGACGAGTTGCGGTAACACCACGCGCCACAACACCATGCGCGGCGGCGCGCCAAGGCTCGCGGCGGCCTCGCGCAAGGTCCTCAATTCCGGTCGCAATGCAGCCGCCGCGCAGCGGTAACAGAATGGCAAGACCAGCGCGAGTTGCACCATGACGACGATCGCCGCCGAGCCGGACAGGTCCAGCGGACGCTTGTGATACGCAATCAGTACCGCAAGGCCCAACACCACGCTCGGTACGCCGTTCGGCATCATTGCAATGGCATCGACGAATGCGCCCAGGCCGCGCCGGTCACGGCCCTCCAGCGCCAACGCAAGCCACAATCCCAGCGCGGTGCCGAGGATCGCGACGCCGAAGCCGACACAAAGGCTTGTCGTCAGCGCGTCGAAATCGCTGGAGCCGAGGCGCCCGAACCAGCGCGTGCTGAAGCCATCGGGGAAGATCGTGCCCGACCAGTGCGACGCAACGCTCGACAACGCCACCACGACCACCGGCAGCACGAAGAGCCAGAAGCACACGAGTGCAGCCAGGAACGCAACGAGCGCGCGCATCAGCGAGACTGGCTTTCTAGGTTTGAACGAGGTCGAAAGCTGCATGTCAGCGTCTTTGCAAGCGTCGATAAAGCGCATAGAGCGAGAGCGACATCAGCAACATCACGACCGATCCCGCCGCTGCGGTCGGCAAGTCGAGATCGACGGTCGCCGCGCTGTAAATGGCAATTGGCAAGGTGATGAGATGTGCGCTGCCCAAGACGAGCAGAATGCCGAACTCGTTGAGCGTCAGGAGGAAGCACAAAATGGTGCCCGCCGCGATTCCCGGCCACGCAAGCGGCAACACGACCTTGGTTGCGACCATCCAGCCGCCCGCGCCGAGACTTTTCGCGGCCTCGACGAGACGCATGTCGAGCATGGCGTATGAAGCGAGCGTCGGGCGCACCACGAACGGCGCATAGAACACGACCTCCGCGAGAATCACGCCGCCGATGCCGAAGAGGAAATCGAGCGGCGGGGTATCGAGCGAAAAAAGCCGTTGCAAGCCGATGCTCACCGAACCCTGCGAGCCATAAAGAAAAATCAGCGTGAATGCCACGAGGAACGAAGGGAACGCCACGAACAACTCGAGGAAACGCGTGACGAGCTTCGCGCCGGGAAACGGCCGAAAAAAAAGCATCGACGCGAGCGCGACGCCAAGCAATGACGCGAGACTTGCGCTTGCGAAGAGGATGCCGAGCGTCGTGCCGATCACGCCGCGCGTCTCCGGATTGCCGAAGAACGCGGTGTAGGCGTGCAGCGTGAAGCCGTGCGGCCCGGTCACGCTCAACATGGCAAGGCGCGAGAGCGGATAGACGACGAGCGGCCCCAGCACGAACACGAGGATCAACCACAACTGCCATTGCCCCTTCTTGCCGTGCCGCGCGGCGATTGTCGCCTGGCCGTCCTGCGCTCGCCCGGCGGCCTCTTCAGGGATGGACAAGGACGACATCGTCAGCCTCGAGGGTCAGGGAAACGCGCGCGCCCTTTTCCGGCATGCGCGTGTGGCCGCGCTGCGTCGAAACGAGTACGGGCTCGTTGGGCCACGCATCGAGCGCGACGGAAATCGAGAGCGACGCGCCATACCATTCGACCGATGCAATCGTGCCGTGCAACGGCCCATCGCCGAGCGGCACGATGGAGAAGCGCTCCGGCCGAATGCACGCAAGCCGCTCGCGTTCGTCGTGGCGCGCGTCGCCGACGGGATACACCACGCGCGGCGGCAGCAGATTCGCGGCACCGAGATAGCGCGCGACGAAGCCGTCGTTCGGCGCGTCGTACAACTCGCGCGGCGAACCGAGTTGCGCGATACGGCCATCGCGCATAAGAAGCGTGCGGTCGGACAGCACGAGCGCATCGTCCTGATCGTGCGTCACACAAACGATAGTCAGATTCGGCAAGCGCTCGTGCAACGCCTTCAGCTCGCTGCGCACGGACGCGCGGAGGTTGGCATCGAGCGCCGAAAGCGGTTCGTCGAGCAAGAGCACATCCGGCTCGACGACGAGCGCGCGGGCAAGCGCCACACGCTGCTGCATACCGCCCGAGAGCTGCGCGGGCATGACGTGGCCGGCATCGGCGAGTTGCACGAGTTTGAGCGCATCGGCGACGCGGCGCGCGATCTCGCCCGTCTTCAGCTTGCGCGCGCGCAGGCCGAAGGCGACGTTATCGAATACGGAAAGATGCGGAAAGAGCGCATAGCTCTGGAACAGCAAGCCGAGATTACGTTGATGCGGCGGCACATGCGTGAGTTCGCGGCCCGCGATAAAAAGCGCGCCCGCGAAGGCATCGGGCTGAATGAATCCGGCGATGAAGCGCAACAGCGTGGTCTTGCCGCAGCCGCTTCTGCCGAGTACCGTCAGGAACTCGCCACGTTCGATGTGCAGCGATAGTTGATCGAGCACGGTGCGCGCGCCGAAGCGCACCGTGAGTCCTTCGATATGCACGCCGGATCGCGCTTCGTGTTCATGAGCGAGCGCATTTCCGGACGAGCTCAGAGCAAACGTATTCACGTCAGGACTTCGGCTTCACGACCTCGGTCTCCTTGCCCGACTGGCCGATCACTTCGTTCTTCCAGCGCTCGGTCCAGCCAGCCTTCTTCTGCATGACTTCGTTCCAGTCCACCGGAATCAGCTTCACGCCGGCAATTGCCTGCTTCACCGCTTCGCCGTTCTTGCCGCCGAGCGCGACATCGGTGCGCGCCGGAATGCCGTAGATGTCCGGCACTTTCGACTGCACTTCCGCGGACATCAGATAGTCGATCAGCTTCTTGCCCGCTGCCTGATTCGGCCCGCTCTTGATAAGACCGATTGCGTAGGGCAACTGGAACGTGGTGGGCGCGTCGCCGTTTTGATGCGACAGGAAAAGCGGCTTGATGGACAGACCGCCGTTCGCGGCATCGTCGAGATCCATTTGCAGGTCGCCATTGGCGAAGGCGATCTCGTTACGCGAGAGCAGCACATCGAGATAACCCGTGCCCTTGGTATGGAACTTCGCGCTTCGTTCGAGCGACTTCAGATAATCGAACGCTTTGTCTTCGCCCATCAGGGCCGACGTCAGGATGATGACCGCCATGCCGTCGCCCGCCGTCGCCGGATTCGAATATGCGATCTTGCCCGAGTAGTTCGGATGCAAGAGATCGGCGAAGGTCTTCGGCGCGCTCTTCGTGACTTCCGGATTGATGGCGAAAGAAAAGTAGTTGTTGACGAAGGTGGCCCACGCGCCGTCGTTCGCCTTGGCGATAGCCGGCACGTTCTTGTAGTTCACACTTTGATATGGCTGCAGCAAGCCGCTCTGCGATGCTTGCTGGATGAACGGCGGCAAGGTCACGAGCACGTCCGCCTTGGGCGAATCTTTCTCGACGCTCGCGCGGTTCACCACTTCGCCACTGCCCGCCGTGACGATATTGACCTTGACGCCTTCCTTCTTCTCGAAAGCCGGGAGCACGTCCTTGTAGAGATTTTCGAGGCCGTCCGCCGTGTAGAGGACGACGGCATCGGCTGCGTGTGCCGGCGAGGTTGCAAACGCCATCAAGGCGGCGATGGCCGGCAGCATCGTGCGTGCGAGGCGAAGGTCGCGAGTCATTTCGTGATCGATCCGGTGAGATAAGGTGACGCGGCTCGGGTGCTGCGCTGGTGTCGAAGCATTGCAGAGCCGTGTGACAGACACGTGAATGCCGTAAGCGGTGCAGGATTGGACAAGACTCGGTGCATGCACATCCGCATACTTCGGCCTTTCCGCCAAACGCCTGATTGACGATGCTCTCCTTGCTGGCCGCGCCGGTCTTCGTCCTACTCTGGTCGACAGGCTTTATCGTCGCGCGCGCGATTACCCCATACGTCGATCCGAACGTGTACCTGTTCGCGCGCTTCTGCGGCACGGCGTTGCTGTTTGTCGTCGTGGCGCTCGCAAGCCGGGCAAGCTGGCCGAAAGGCGCCGATGTTCTACGGCATCTGCTTGCAGGCGCGCTGCTGCAAGGCGTTTATCTGGGCGCGGGTTATTGGGCCGTCGCACAGGGGCTGACTGCGGGCATCATGGCGCTGCTCGGCGCGTTGCAACCGCTTCTGACCGCTGCGTTTGCCGCGCGCTTCTTCGGCGAACGTCTGTCGCCGCGCGCATGGAACGGCCTCGTGCTGGGGCTCACTGGCGTGGCGCTCGTGCTTGCGCCGAAGGTGATGACGGGTCATGCGTCACCGACACACGGAGCCGCGCCTTCGTGGCTCGTCGTCATGGCGGCGCTGCTCGCCGTCCTGGCGATTACCGCGGGCACGCTGTATCAGAAGAGCTCGCTGGCACGCGCCGATATCCGCAGCGCGAGCGCGCTGCAGAATGCGGGCGCCGCGCTCGTCGCGTTACTGCTGATTTTCGCGCTTGGGGAACATCGCTTCATTGCTTCGGCGACGACTTGGGTTTCGCTTGGATGGGGCATCGTGATGCTCTCGGGTGCCGCGACCACGCTTTTCGTGTGGATGGTCCGCCGTGGCGATGCCTCGCGTGCCACCGCGCTGCTGTTTCTCGCGCCGCCGCTTGCCGCGATCGAAGGCTGTCTGGCGTTTGGCGAAACGCTCGGGCCGGCGCAGATCGCGGGGTTCGGGGTGGCGCTCGTGGGCGTGTTGCTGGCGCGGGCGAGATAACCGTCAATCGGCCGTATCGGCGCCCGCCGGGATATTCGCACGCACCGCCTTCCCCGGACCCGGCGACCATGCCGGACGCGCCTTTCTCGCCGTATCGACGACGACCAGAAAGTGACCCGCCCAGGACGTCGCGTTACGCGTGGACTTGAGTATCCACATCGACTGACCTTCGGCGGCACGGGCTTCGTATTGCGCGTCGAGGATGCCGCGATGATCGAAGAAAGTATTGAGCGTCGACGGTATGCGCACGCAGCCTTTCGAATGGCGCATGCCGAGAAGCGGTTCGAGTTTCTGCGGATCGGTGGCGTGCATCTGGAAGCGCATCGGCGAGATGCCGCCCTTGCCCCAGCCGCGCTCGCCATCGGCCCAGCCGAAGTCGTAGATGCGCATGTCGCGCGCGCCGTATCCTCGAATCTTGAACTCGTTGAGCGTGCCTTCCGCGCGAAAATCCATGTTGCCCGGCACGTGCTGAAACACGCCGAGCGGCGTGACGAAGTGATCGTAAGTGCCCGGCCGTCCTGTCGATACCGGCGATGCGCCGATCAGCGACCAGGCATCGGCCGGCTTCGCGCGGAAGAAAAGCATGAGCGCCTGCACGTTCGCGCTGCGATCGACCAGCACGACGAACTCATTGGCGAGATCGCCATGTCCGCTTTCATCGAGCGCATGCTGCAACACGCGACCGTAGGCCTGCTGATCCGCTTGGGAAACGCTGAGACGCCGGTCCACCTCTTTCGCGAAAGTCTGCCGCATGGCGAAGGCTCCGGCGGGCGGCAGGTCATGGCGTTGCGCGAAGTTGGGCTCGGGCGGTTCGGGCGGCAGCGGGACTTCGGGCGCCTCGGCCTCCGATGCAGCACTCGCGGCCGATGCCGGTTCCACGGTCGATGCAGCCGATGCAGCAGAGGCCGTCGACGCCTCCGAAGCTCCCGAAGCAACTTGCGGCTTCATCGGCACCGGCATGCCGGGCAATGCGCGTTCGGGCGCGCTTGTACTCAATGGCACGCTTGCGCCTGGAATCAACGGCGGCGATGCGGGCGTCGACGTAACGTGCCCCTGGAGCACGTTCGCAGGCGATGTGCTTCGCTGCGAACCCGACGGCGCACTTCCATTCGAAGAAGATGCCGAAGCGGACTCTGACGCAAGGCGCGCCTGCTGCGCACCGACCGCCCCCGCATACGCCACAAGCGCGGCAGCCACTCCAACGACGATTGCTCTCGCGCCAAATGCTGTTTCTCTTTTCCCTGCCAGATGCATTGATTAATCCGCCTTGCCTGACCAGACTCAAGCCTGGCGATCCATATCGATCGCCCAGCCCCGAACATTCAAGAACCGATGCACGCAAAGACGCGCACCGGCTTCGTTCGTTGCATCTGGCGCAGCAAAGTTCATTCCGTCGATGGGCCCGAGAACGCGCCGCACGTCATGCTGGACAAATTCGGATAGCGGTTCGGCCAGTCGCCGGACATGGTCGATTGCGCATCCTTCAGCGTCATGTCGCCGGTGCAGACACAGCGTTTGAGATAGACCGCGAGCCGCTCCTTGCGGCGCTGTCCGGCACGGCCTTCCCAGCGCCGCAGATCGAGATTCGCGGGCGCATTGGGCAAGCCGCCGAGCAATACGGGCATGCGATGATCCAGCGCATATTCGGATGCGAACGAAGCATCGATGCCACGTTGCTTGAGCAGTTTTTCTTTCTGGCGCATCTGCGTCTCGAACGACGGCAGCACGCGATCGACATAACCCGGCACGCAGATCGTCTCGACGATGGTCGACTGCGTGACATGCGGATCGAGCCAATCGGGACGCTGCGCCCGCGAGCTTGCAGGCCACACCATGAGCGCGCCATTGAGCGTGATCAGGAGCGCGCCAAACGCCGCGCGCGCGGGACGAGCGGCAGCGGTCGCATAAGCGTGACGCGCGAAGCGTCGCTTGAAGATGGGTATATCCCTTCGATCCATGCCTCGGAAGTGCAATTCATCATGCGGCCAATGCGACGCCGCTTATTTTTGAGATATTGAACAATCGCATTAGAACACACCAAAGGCGTGCATCGCGCTGTGGCTCAAAAGTCCGCGAGCCGATCCGTGGATGCGTGCGGCAAGGTCTGCGCCGCACTCGCCGCACTCGAAGACGCAAGCGCGGCGTCGAGCGCGCGGCTGAGCGCAAGCGCCTCGGCATGAAAGGAGCCGTAAGCGACCGCGATGCTGGCGTCGTCCTCGCCGTTGCGGTCTTCGTCGATGGCGCGATCGCATACGTGCTGCAAGGCGACGCATGCATCGGTGAAGCGCACGGCGCCGACCAGCGACGCCGCCCCTTTCATGCGATGCGCGATGTCGCGCAAGAGCGCGTGGTCGCAAGCATCGAACGCGGTCTCGGCGTCGATCAGGTCTTGCGCATGCGCGGATTTGAGGGTGCCGGCGAGCGTCGCGGCCTGATCGCCGTAACTCGCGACAAGCGCGCTGTCGAAGACCTCTGCCGCTTTCTCCCGCACCGGCCCGCTTCGCCGCGCTACACCTTCGGTCGCCGCGACGAGCGCATCGCGCAGGCCGTCGAGCGAGATGGGCTTCACGAGACACATCGTCATGCCTGCCGCGACCGCGCGTTGCGCCGCCTCCGGTTGCGCGTTCGCCGTGAGGCCGACGACAGGCAACGGCCGCGCCTTTTGCACGCGCGCGCTTTCGTCCCCGCGGATCGCCTGCGCGAGTTCCTCGCCGCTCATTTCGGGCATCGAGCAATCGGTGAGGATCACATCGAACGCGGATGGATCGCCGCGATAGCGGACGAGCGCGCTGCGGCCATCGACGGCCAGTTGCGGCGCGCCGCCGAGCAGCCTGATCTGCCCTTCGAGCACGATCCGGTTCGCCGGATGATCGTCGACGACGAGTACCCGCAAGCCCGCGAGCGTCGCACCGGTCGGAGCCACCGATGCGTGCTCCGGCGCGCGTCCCGCTTCGGACGCCGATGCCTCCGGCAAGCTCACGCAGACCGTAAAGCGTGTGCCGCGTCCCGGCTCGCTTTCGAGCGTGATCTCGCCGCCCATCATCGTGACGAGCCGCTTGCAGATGGTGAGGCCAAGGCCCGTGCCCGAATAGCGGCGCGCGCCGCCATCGTGTGCCTGCACGAACGGCGTGAAAAGCGCGCCTTGCCGCTCGGGCGCGATGCCCACGCCCGTGTCCGCGACCGCGAATGTCAGCGCCCGCGTGCCGCCCTGTGGCGCGTCTACACGGTAGTCGAGCGTCACCGCCCCGATATCCGTGAACTTGATCGCGTTCGATAGCAGATTGCCGACGACTTGCCGCAAACGCTGCCCGTCGGCAAGCAACCAGACTTCGCCCGAATCCGCGCGGCGCACGATCAACGCGATGCCCTTGGCGCGCGCGGCGGGCTCGTATATCGCGGCCACGCTCGTCATCCACGTTTCGAGTTCGAGCGGCGCGGGCGTGAGGACCAGCCGCTCGGCTTCGATTTTCGCGACGTCGAGCAGATCGTCGATCATGCCGAGCAAATCCGCCGCCGCGCGATGCGCCGTGCCGAGCGCGCGTTCGGTCGCGGCGCGCTCGCCGGGCGCGCGCAGTTCCAGTTCGATGAGGCCGAGTACCGCGTTCATCGGCGTGCGGATTTCGTGGCTCATGGTGGCGAGGAACGTCGACTTGGCGCGGCTCGCCGTTTCGGCTTCCTCCTTCGCCGCGCGCATTGCCTGCTCGGCGGCAATCCGGCGCACGATCTGTGTTCGTAGTGACACCGCCCAGCCGATCAGCGCGAAAACAAGCGCACCGCCAAGCAGCGCGCCTACCTCGACTTGCGGACGGCGGCGCTCCCATAACGTCTCAGGATGATCGCCAAGCCGCCAGCGCCCGCGCAGCGCTTCGAGTTGATAAGCGCGAAGATGGCCAATCGCGTCGTTGATGATGCCGAGCAAGATCGGCTCATTGCGCAAGACGAAAAAGCCTTGCTCGAGCGGTTTGCCGGAAAGCACGCCGCTCACCACGAGCTTGCCGCGGTAAGGATTGGCGACCGCGTAATTCGCGAGCGTCAGATCGACCAGAGCCGCGTCGGCATCGCCGTTCACGACCGCGCTGAACTGCTCGTCGAATGACGGCATCTCGACGATGCGCAGATGCCGCACGAATTCGCGCTTCAACGCTAGGGCCGAAATCCCGGCCGGGAGCGCCACCCGCTTGTTCGCGAGCGCGGTCTCATCGCGCAGGGGCGCCTGACCCGCACGCGTGACGATGCCGACCAGACTCTCGCCGAACGGCACGGACGCCGTGAGCGGCACCGGTTGCCATGCGGGGGAAACGCCGTAGGGCGTGAACATGGACTTGCCGCTCGTCAGGTCGGCGGCAATCTGAGACAAAGAACCACGCATTCGCGCTTCGAAGCGCAAGCCCGTTCCCCGCGAGATCACATCGAGCAGGTCGGCGGCGAGACCCGCAGGTTCGCCGTGCGAATTGCGGAACATGAGCGGCGGAATTTGCGAAAGCATCGAGTAATGCACGACTGGATGCGCCTTGATCCACGCGCGCTGCTCGGGTGTCAAGTCGAGCGGACGATCCAGCGTCACCGCGGTCATCGAAACGTACCAGCGCGCGTTCATCGTCAGCAGGAAATTCGGCGGCAACTGCGCCAGCGCGGCATCGACACGCTCACGCAATGCGCGCGCGGCCGGCCGGTTGGCTGCGAAAGCAAAGCGATAGCCGTCCGCATCGAACGGTGTAAAGCCGCGCGCGCCGATGTTCGGCAAGTCCAGATGACTGATGACATACACGGCGGTCGTCACGTCGCCGACGAAGCCGTCGGCACGGCCGAGCGAGACGGCCAGCGCGGCGGCGAGCACATCCGGATACGCCTCCGGCTGCAAGGACGGATACGCCGCATGCAACCGCGCGGGGTCCATCTGCGTGTCGACATAAGCGAGCCGATGCGTCGGCGTATGTGCCGCGAGCGGCGCGAAATACACCGGCTTCACCGGAAAATACGAATGGCTCAGTTCGAGCGGCGCACCGGCATCGAAGCCCGCCGAACTCGTCGCCATGTCGATCTCGCCGCGTTCGAGCGCGGCCAGCATCGCGGGACGATCCGGATACAGGCGCCATTGCGGCGTCATGCCGAGCGGCTCGGAAATGGCGTTCAGAACATCGACCGAAATGCCGCGCAACGCCGAAGAATCGGATGGCGCGCCGGACACGGCCAGTTCGAGCGGCGGCACCATGCCCGGCACCGCGCCGACGATCAGCGGCGGTGCCGCGAAGGCATCGCCGAGCCACCAACCGAGCAGCACACAAAGCGTCCACAGCAAACGGCGCGAACGCTGTCGCCGTGTTCCGTCAGCTCGACGAATCGCAGAATGAAACAAGCCGCACCCCCGAAATCGAGCGATGCGGCCAGTGTCTCAAAAACGCGCCGGCGCGCCTATCGCCGGCGCGCCCACGCACACGCCCTGCGTTGCACGGCGCGAAACGCGTGCTGCCGGGCGATTACGCGGGCACCGACTCCGCCTTCTGCGCGCGCGACCACACGCGATGCTTGCCCAGCGCTTCGATGAACGTCTTGAGCACGGTCTTCGCGTCGCTGCCGACGACCACGCCTTCATCGCCGCCAGGCAGATGCGATGCGGCAAGCACATCCTCGCCGTCGCCAATCGCGCCGATCGCTTTCAGATGCTTGAACGATTCGAGCACGAAGTGGCGCGCGTCGCCGGATTCGGACAGCGTCTTGGCGCTTGCCTTGCCGTCCGCGATGATCATTCCGTCGAACATGATGGACGGCATGCCGAGGATGGTGGCGTCCGCTTCAATACCTTCGGCAGGGAACCCGAGCGTCGGCGAGATGACGAGCGCTTGCGCGCCGCCCGCCGCGAGTGCTTCCTTGACGGCCTTGATGCTCGCGGCATCCGCGCCCTTCGCGGCGAGAATCGCGACCTTGCGCGTCTTGATCGACGGCACGGCCTTGGCGATGATCGACAGCGCCGGCGATTCCGTCACCGACGACTTGCCGAGTTGCTCCGGGCTCGCGTTTTTCTTGGGCGCGGGCATGCCGAGATTTTCCGCGACGCGCGCGGCCAATACCTCGTCGATGTTTGCGAGCAGAGCAAGTTCGCGTTCGCGGATGAACTTGCGCTCTACCTTGCTCAACTCGAACGAATACGCGCCGACGATGTGATCCTTCTCTGGCTGCGTCTGGCTGTTCCAGAAGAGCGTTGCTTGCGAGAAATGGTCGGCAAACGACGGGCTGCGCACGCGAATCTTCTCGCCGTCCACGCGTTCCGTGTAGGTTTCGAAGCCGCCGCCCGATGCTGCCGGCGCCGTTTCCTTCGGCCAGCCGCCATCGATCGAATTCGGCTCGTAGGAAGCCTGACCCTTGTCGATGGTCTGGCGATGCATCGCGTCGCGTTGACCGTTATGCAGCGGCGCGATCGGGCGGTTGATCGGCAACTCGTGGAAGTTCGGGCCGCCCAGACGGCTGATCTGCGTATCGGTATAGGAGAAAAGACGTCCTTGCAGGAGCGGGTCGTTCGTGAAGTCGATGCCCGGCACGATATGTCCCGGACAGAACGCGACCTGCTCGGTTTCCGCGAAGAAGTTGTCGGGATTGCGGTTGAGCGTCATCTTGCCGATCATCTTGAGCGGCACGAGTTCCTCGGGAATGATCTTGGTCGGATCGAGCAGATCGAAGTCGAACTTGTGCTCGTCCTCTTCCTCGACAATCTGCACGCCCAGTTCCCACTCGGGATAGTTGCCCTTGTCGATGGCTTCCCACAAATCGCGACGATGGTAATCGGCATCCTTACCCGCGATCTTCTGCGCTTCGTCCCACAAGAGCGAAGCCGAACCGATGGTCGGCCGCCAGTGGAACTTGACGAAGCGCCCCTTGCCTTCCGCGTTCACGAAACGGAACGTGTGAATGCCGAAGCCTTCCATGGTGCGCAGACTCTTGGGAATGGCGCGGTCGGACATCGCCCACATCACCATATGCGCCGACTCGGGCACGAGCGAGACGAAATCCCAGAAGGTGTCATGCGCCGACGCGCCTTGCGGAATCTCGTTATGCGGCTCCGGTTTGACGGCGTGCACGAAGTCGGGAAACTTGATCGCGTCCTGGATGAAGAACACGGGCATGTTGTTGCCGACCATATCGAAGTTGCCTTCGTCGGTGTAGAACTTGACCGCGAAGCCGCGCACGTCGCGCACGGTATCGGCGGAACCGCGCGAGCCTTGCACGGTGGAGAAGCGCACGTAGACCGGCGTCTCTTTCGACGGGTCTTGCAGGAAACCGGCCTTGGTCAATTCGGCTTGCGACTCGTACACCTTGAACACGCCATGCGCCGCCGAACCGCGCGCATGAACAATGCGCTCCGGAATACGCTCGTGGTCGAAGTGCGTGATTTTTTCACGCATGATGAAGTCTTCGAGCAGCGACGGACCGCGCGCTCCAACGCGCAGCGTGTTCTGGTTATCGGAGACTTTTACACCCTGGTTCGTGGTCAGGGCTTGATTCGTTGCATCGCTGCGGAAGGCTTCGAGCGATTCGATCTTCTTGTTGGTCGCGGCGTTCGGACTCTGCGAAGGCGGACGCGCGGTGCTATTCGTGGGTTGCTTCTTTGTTGCCATTTGAGGGGACTCCTTGGGGAAGATTGCTTTTAGCCTTTCGGGCCATTCGCAAGCCTTGTTCCCGAAGGAGATAGGGTTTCCGCTTGCAGCGGGACGCCCGGCGGGGCGCGACGGGCGAAGCCGAAGCCTCGCCCGCTTGTGACCATCAGACACCGGTACTCGCTGGCGACAATGCCTTCTCCGCCGTTACCTTCTGCAAGGAGATGATGCGCGTCATGGCCGCATGGTTCGACGTGGCCTCGTTGTACATCTTCGCGAGATCCGCCTTCAGTTGCGTGCGCGATGCTCCGTCGAGATAAACCATATGTCCCGATGGATAAAACGCCGCGGAAAGATTCTGCCTGACGACGCTGTTGATCAACGGCATCTGCTGAAGGTCGATGATGGTCTGATAAAACGGCGTCACGAAGTCATATAGGCCGTTCGCGGACAAGACCTTGAGATCCACGTTGAGCGCCATCACGGCGGCCAGATCGCCCGCTGTATAGAGCACGACGTTGCCTTTCGAATCCAGTCCCTTCTGTTCGCCGGTCGGGTCCGTATGCTTGAAGTCCCAGTTGAGGAAAGCCTGGTCGTTAAGGTCCGTGAATGACGAAGTGGACGTGAATTTCAACTGCTCGTTGAGATAGCTGTTCCACATGGTCGTGTAGACGCCGCTCACCGCTGTCATGGTCGGATCGTTGCCGCCCGAGTTCGGATCGATCTTGCCCGCGATGCCCGTCGAAATAGCCGTCACGCGCCCGTCGTACGAGCCGAGCGATTCGCCCTTCGACTTCAGGAGCGTCGTCAGAAAGAGCGAATTGCCACGGCTGTCGTAAGCCGCGATATCCAGACTCCACGCAAGCAGCGTCACCTTGTCGATGCCCGTGTATTCGGAGAGCTTCTCGACCACTTCATCGTCGGTCTGCGGAAACTTGCGCAACGCGTTGAGATAGTCCGAGCGCGAAAACTCCGCGACTTCCTCGGCAAAGTTCAAGAGGTTGGTCGGCGTGGGATGCACGCCGAGCTTCTTGTGATACCACGCATCCGCCGCGGCGGTAGGCAGCGCGCCGACGGGGTTGCCCGCCTGGCGATAATCGAGAATCGACGATTGCAGGGTGATGCCGTTCAGATCGACGCCATCTTCATGCAGCCGGTACGCCAGGACGCAGCTGCGCGCCGTGCCATACGATTCGCCAAACAAGAACTTGGGCGAGTTCCAGCGGTTGTTCTTCGTCAGATAGCGCTTGATGAACTGCTTGATCGAATCCGCATCCTGATCCACACCCCAGAAGTCGCGGTTCTTGTTCGGCGCGATGGCGGCGGAATAGCCCGTTCCCACGGGATTGATGAAAATCAGATCGCTCTTGTCGATAAGACTGTCCGCGTTGTCCTCCATCTCGTAGGGCGCGGGCGGCGTGAAGCTCGGCATGGCGGTCTTGATGCGGCGCGGCGCGAACGAACCGAGCAGCACGAACACCGAGGACGAGCCCGGCCCGCCGTTATAAAAGAACGTGAGCGGCCGTTGTTCTTCCTTTGCGCCGTCCTTCGTGAAGGCGACATAGAACATCTTCGCATCCGGCTTGCTGCTGCTCGGGTCCACCGTCACGAGGTGGCCGACCGTGGCCGTGTAAGCGATCTTCTCGCCGCCCACGGTCACGCTATGGTGCGTGATCGCGGCGTTTTCGTCGGCTTCGGTCGCCTCGACGGAATCGTCGGGACCGTTGCCGTAGGCGACGGGATCGAAGTACGGCTGATCCTTGCTCTTCGGCGTTTTCTTCGCCGCTGCGTGCGCGTTGCCGTGCGCCGGTTCTTCGGGTTTGTCTGCGCCTGCTGCTGCCAGTGGATCGGAGTTCATCTTGAACGCTCCAGAATCGTCATCGTGGTTGTTGTTCACTGTCACTGCCCGTCTCAACTCGTGCTCTTCGCGGGTTTGAGCGCCGCCGCGATCTTCGCGCCGTCCGGGCTGCCAAGCCCCGTGCAGGCATCCCATCCCGCCGCTGCCGCGAAACTGCCGTTATCGCCTTGCGTAATGTCGTGGAACGCACCCTTCGCCTTGTACAGCTTCGGATTGATGAAGCCCGCGGGGGAACCGTTGATCGCGTTGATGCGAGCGATCAGCGCGGCCCACAAAGGCGCGACCGCGCTCGTGCCGCCGACGACCGTCTGCTCGCCGTCGATCAGCACTTCGTAGCCGCTTTGCGGCGACGCGTCGCCCGATACATCCGGCACGCCGCGCTTGGCGAGCGCCGTCGTCTTGCCGCCGGCATGCGCGACGCTCAGCCCTTTCTGCCACGAAGGCAGCGCGAACACGCCGCTCACACCGCCGCCACCCGATCCGCCCTGATTGCCGTCGTTCCACACGACTTCCTTCGTGATCTTCTGCGCGGATGCCGCGACGCTCGTGCCGCCGCAGCCGAGCACGTAGGGACTGGACGCCGGGAAATCGACGTGATCCGCGCCGTCGCCGACGCCGTCGGTCGAACCGCTGTCGCCCGATGCCACGCATACCGTGACGCCGAGCGCCGCCGCGCTTTGCAGCACGTCGTTGAACGCGCCGATGGATTGCGCCGACCAGTTCGATTCCGGTCCGCCCCAACTGATGGACACCACGGACGGCTGGTTGGTGTCGTCGTGAATGGCGCGATTGACGGCATCGACGAAGCCTGCGTCGCTATTCGGCGCGAAATACACCGCGATGCGCGCGCCCGGCGCGACCGCTCCGGCGATTTCGATGTCGAGCGTCACTTCGCCGTCCGGACCATTCGGATTGCCCGTGGGCGCGTTCTTCGCGTCGTCCACGCCGACGGACACCACTTTCGGCGGTTTCACGCCGAGCTTCGAGAAGTACGCCGTCAGGTCGCTGGTCTTGTAACCGCCGCCGAGCTCGATGATCGCGATGCATTGCCCCGCGCCGTCGCCTTCCGGGAAGTCATAGAGTTGCGCGAGATCGAGCGGCGAAAACGACGATGCCGTAAGGCCGCGCGCCGGTTTGAACGGCGGCCGGAAACGGAAATGCGGACGCGCTTGCGGCTTGCTGTCGAGGCCGAGCACGGCCGTGACGGCGTCGTGCACTTCGTCGGGAACATGAACGGGTCCCGCCTGGCCGCGATACTCGCCCATGTTGTGATGCTGGAAACGTTCGAGCTTCACGTCGAACGCCTTCTGAAACTGCTCGATGGTGCCCTTGAGCACGACACTGCGCGTTTCCGCTTCGGCGCGCACCACCGTGAGGCCGTATTGCTCGGCGAACTTCTTCACCTTGTCGACGTCTTCCTGCGACGCGCCGAAGCGCTTTCCGAAGTCCGCGCGGGTCACGGACTGCGCCGGGGCGTCGCCGGCTTCGATGTGCTTCATCATCTGATCAAACGCTGCTTCGTCCTTGCGGCGCAGCATGACGATGACTTCTATCTGCTCGCCAGGATCGCACGCGCCGACGCACTTTGCGTCTTCGGGGTTGCTCTTGCCGCTGCCGCTTACCGGTTGCTTTGCCATGGTGTCGATGCTCCTCGTTGGCAATTCGTTTTAGGCCCGATCCTGCTGCTTGGCGCATCCGGCGCATGTCGTTTCTTTCGATGCTTTCGCTCTGAAAAACGTGCGCGCCGCATATCGTCTTATTTTCCGCAATCGATTGCAATTGCTCGGACCGTTGATTGAAGGATGCAGTTCCGGCAGGACAAAGCGTGTCTCGATATCGAAGTTAGTTATTTGCCTTCGGGCTGCTTTTTGTCTCGGTCGGCAACGATGATGCCGCGCGCGCCGACCCGCAAGAATGGGTCGCGGCAACGGCTAACCCGTTCGCTCTTGCGCGTACTCCTTGCGCACGCCTTGAGGCAGCCAGGGCTCGCGATGCTCGCACCAGAGTTCGTAGGCCGGCTCGAAAACGCCGGTCAGATCGAACGCGCCGAGCGGCACATCGACTTCGTCGCGCGTCACGTACTCCATGTACGCCACGGAGCCGCATTCGGGACAGAAATGACGCCTGCCTTCGTCGGAACTGCGCCACGTCGATGTGCGGCCGGAAAACTCCACGTTGCCGCGGTGATAGATGACGTAGGAGCCGAACGCCGAGCCGTGCACGCGCCGGCACGTCATGCAATGGCACATGCCGACGCGCAACGGCCGGCCTATCGCGCGGAACCGGAATGCGCCGCACGCGCAGCCGCCTTCGTGCGTGACGGTTTCATCGATTGCTTCAGTTTGCTGATTCATCGAGCGACTCCTTGAATGTTCCGTCTTGCCGCACTGCACCGCCGGCACCGATCCGCCCCCGTGTTTGTTACGATAGCCCTTCGCGACTGCGCCCTGCGACCTGCGGCAATCGACAGCGACCGACAGCAACCCACAGCAACCATCAGGCACGGGCGGCACCCATGAGCACATCGAGCACGACTCCCACCTTGTCACTCCTTAAGCTACTGCCCGGCGTGGCATCCGAATCCGGCCCAGCCGCGTCCGATCTCGTCGCGCATGTGCTCTCGCACGATCGCTTCAACTCGGCAGCCAACGCGCCCGCCCTGCGCGAAACCTTTCGCGACGTGACAGTCGAGGAAGCGATGTCCGACGAGTACGTCTTCCCGCTCGGCCAGACCGGTCAGTCGATCGTGCTGACAGGCTATCGTATCGCGGCGGGTCATATCGCCGAACGCGCCGCCGACGAATGGCTAGAACTGGCGCATCGGGACCGCATCGCGCGCGGCTTGCCGGCCATGCCGCAGGCGCACGAACCGGCCCTCGCGCCCGATCCCGCCGAGGCCGATCAACTCCTCGACCGCGCGGTGGAATGCGCGCAACGCATTCTCGACCCGGTGGCGAGCGAACAGATTCTCTCTCTCTTCGAGACGCACTATCGCGGCAGCCGCGAATTTTTGCGGCTCAACTGGGAAGGCTTGCCAGAAGATCTCGTGCCGGAATCGCGCCGACCGCTCGCCGTGCTCGCCTCGGCGGAACGGCGTGAAAAGCGCGATTACGATCCCTACGGCCTCGAAGGCGCCGCCGATTACGATGTCGACCGGCCGCTCGCGTATCGCGAGAAGATCGGGCCGTTTCTCTTCACGATGACGTATCGCCACGAGTATCCGCAAGTCGACGACGAACGGCTTGGCACCGCCTTTGCCGTGTTCCACGAGGCGGGCAGCGATATCGTCGCGGCCGCGGTCAAGCTTCAACTCGTCAAGGTGCCGCCGCTTCACAGCAGCGCCGATCTCGTCTATACGCTCGACACCTATTCCGGCGAAATGCTGTCGCTCGCGCTCGCGGCCACCGAGGCGCTCGGTCCCGAACGGCTGTGCGAAGTGTTCAATGCGCATCGCGTGATCTATATCAGCCTGTGGGAAGTGCGCAAGCCGTGGCGCGGCGAGGGTCTCGGCGTCGCGCTGTTGCACGAGGCGCTGGAACGCCTGCCCGCCGATGTCGATGGCCGCCCGAACGCGTTATGCGTCGCGCCCGAGCCGTATCAGACCGACATGCGTCACTTCGACAAGCTGCCCGCCGTGCTGCGCGAGGAACTGAAGACGCCGGCGCGCAGGCTCGCGACTCATCTGAGCAACTGGCTGTCGCGCTCGAAGCTGCCTATCGCCACGCATTTCTTCGTGCCAATGGCGCGGCACGCGGGCATCGGTTCGGCGGGAGAGAACGCGCGGCTCATCGACCGGATCATGGAAAGCGAAGCTTGAGGAAGTCGCTCTACAAGCCAGCCATGCGCACGCGACATGGCTGGCATGCGCAGATTTCGATTGTGAGGGGATTTTGGCGTGCCTAGAGTGCGTCGATCCCCTCACCTTTCGATCCCCCACCATGACGCTTCGCCTCTCGCGGTTTCTGCGCGGCCTGCTCGCCGCTTCGTTCGCCCTCGCCGTCTCGTTCGCCCATGCGGACACGCTCGACACCATCCAGAAAAACGGCGTGGTGCGCATCGGCGTATTCATGGACTATCCGCCGTTCGGCTCTATCGGCCCGGACATGAAGCCGCAAGGCTACGACATCGAGATGGGCGAATACCTGGCGCGCGCGCTCAAGGCGAAAGTCGAGTTCGTGCCGATCACCGGCGAAAACCGCATGGCTTATCTCGCCACGCACAAGGCCGACTTGCTGCTCTCGGTCGGTCAGACGCCCGAGCGCGAAAAGGTGATCGATTTCTCGCGGCCTTATGCGCCGTACTATCTGGCGGTGTTCGGACCGAAGTCGCTGGCGGTGAAGACGACCGCCGATCTCGCGGGCAAGTCGGTAGCGGTGGCGCGCGGCACGCTCGAAGACTTGAGCGTGAGCAAGGTGGCGCCGCCCACGGCCGATATCAAGCGTTTCGAAGACCCGAACGGCGCGATCTCCGCGTTTCTGGCCGGACAAGCGCAATTGCTTGTAGTCGGCAACGATGTTGGCGCAACGATCATCGCGCGTAATCCGCCCGTACAGCCCGAGCAGAAGTTTCAGTTGTTCAGTTCGCCGGATCATGTCGGATTGAACAAGGACGAGCCCCGACTTCTGAAGGAAGTCGATGCGGCGATCGTTCAGGCGAAAAAAGACGGCACGCTCAACACGCTTTCGACGAAGTGGCTGAAGGCGCCATATCCGGCGGATCTTTGAGCATTTGCCAACGGCATGGCTTGCATGGGAAGCCGGCGCTGCCGGCTTTTTCTTTTGCGCCCTTGCAACGCAAAGCCCGTTTTTGCAGGCGCTAGCACGAAAGACGGTTAGTTGCCGTCGCGCTTATTCATCCATATTCATCCGTTTGTCGCCGAAGCGCGTATAGATAGGCATTCGCTCACCGCTTCGCACCGCTCAGGAGAACGACGATGAAACCAGCGATCCGCTTGGCCGCCCTTGCAGCATTCGCCATGAGCGCTGCGGCATCGGCGCAGACGATGGACCCGGCCGCCGCACCGCAAGCCATGCCGATGCCTACGCCCATGACGATGGCCGCCAACACGCCGCTTTCGCGCGCCGAAGTCCGCGCGGACCTTGCACGCGCTCGCGCCGATGGCACCATCCCGCGCTACGGCAATCCCGATCCATACGGGCCGGCGCGTTCGGCGCGCGGCGCACCGGGCAGTTATCCGCGTAGCTGAGTGTCGCGTTGCCAGACGGTCAGCGCATCGGCGACGCGCTCGATCACATCGTCCCAATCTCCGGGCGCTTGCTGTCTGAAAAGCCGCGCGGTCGGATACCACGGGGAGTCGTCGCGTCCGGCGAGCCAGCGCCAGCAAGCGTTCGAGCACAGCGGCATCCACAGCGGCTTGCCAAGCGCGCCCGCGAGATGCGCCACGGATGTATCCACGCTGATGACGAGATCCAGCGATTCGATGAGCGCGGCGGTATCGGCGAAATCGGCGACTTCGTTCATCGGGTCGAACAAACGCCAGGCGTCGGGCAGCGCGGCACATTCCGCGCGCGCCGTCGCGCCCTTCTGAAGACTGACGAAGTGCACGCCGGGCAAGGTCAGCAAGCGCTCGCATTGGCGCGCGGCGAGCCAGCGGCGGCTAAAAGCGGCAAAGGCGTCGCGCAGTCCCGGACGCGGCTCGCCTGTCCAGGCAATGCCTGCTTTCAACGTGCCCGCGGGCAACCGGGCGCGCCAGAACTCGACCTTTTCGCGCGGTGCTCGCAGATAAGGAACGGTCGATGGAATAGTCGCGAGCGTCGTCCCCATGAGGAAAGGCAGGCTCATCAGGAAGCAACTGTAGTCGTGGGCCGGTAGCGCGTGCAGATCGGCCGGCGCGATGCATGCGTCCACGCAATCCATCGCGCCGATCAACGCGACCAAGGCCGGCGGGCAGACCACCGTCAGACGATCTAGCCCACGCACCTTGAGTTCAGGAAGGTAACGGCTGAACTGAATGGTGTCGCCGAAACCTTGCTCGGCCATCACGATGAGTGTCTTGCCCGTCAACGCTTCGCCCTGCCAGCGCGGACCCAGCAACGCTGGCGGAAGCGCGCCGCGCTGCGCGAAGCGCTCGTCGCAGCGAGCCTCGAAGAGCGGCCATCCTTGTTCATAACGGCCCGTGCCGAGCAGCAAGGTGGCCAGATTCATCTGCGCATCGACGCACTCCGGATCGATCGACAGCACGTGCCGGAAGGTTGCTTCCGCTTCGGCGAGACGTGTTTCGTCCTCACGATACACGTTGCCCAGATGCAAATGCGCCGCGATGAAATCCGGCCGTATGGCCAAGGCTTTTTCATACGCGGCTTGCGCTTCGTGCAGGCGGTCGAAACGGCCGTGAGCGCTTATGTCGTAGATCGCATCGGCGAGATTGAAATGCGCATCGGCGTCTCGCGGCGCAAGGTGGACGACATGGCGATACGCGACTTCCGCCTCGGCGAGCCGCCCTTGTTCCCCAAGCACGATGGCCAAATTGGTGTACGCCGCCGCGTAGTCCGGCCGCAAGCCGACAGCCCGCCGATACGCATGCTCGGCATCGACAACGAGCCCGGCATCTTTCAAGACGTTGCCCAAGTTCAGATGCGCGTCCGCCCAGTCGGGCCGTGCGGCAAGCACGTGCTCGAACTGCGCGCGCGCCTCGCCGAGCTTACCCAAGGTCCGAAGCACGTTGCCAAGGTTATTTCGTGCTTCGGCAAAGGCAGGCTGTGCATCGATCGCGTGGCGATACTCAGCCTCGGCCTCCGGCAACCGGTTCGTGCGCGCGAGCAACGCGGCAAGATTCGCATGAGCCTCGGCGAAATCGGGTTTGAGCGCGAGCGCGCGACGATAACCCTCCTCGGCTTCATCCGCGCGCCCTTGCCGATCAAGCACGTTCGCGAGGTTGTAATGCGCGACCGGATAGTCCGGAAGAAGTGCGAGCGCGTTCCGATAAAGCGTTTCCGCTTCACGATAACGCTGCAACTCGTTGAACAGATTCGCCAGGTTGTTGCGCATCCCGGCGTCGTCGGGACGCGCATCGATTGCGCGCAGCCAGTAGCGCTCCGCTTCGTCGTGACGTTCGAGTCGATAGGCGCAGACAGCGGCGAGATTGAGCGCGTCGGCGTCGAGGACCAAGGGCGCGAGCGTCTCCAGCGCTTCGGCGTAGCGTCCGTTCGAATAGAACGCAGCCGCTTCGTGATAGCAATTCGTATCGGATGACATGGGTTGGTTAGGTGTTTCAAACATGTCGAGCCACGGCGAATGGCGGCTGACGTCGAGCGAATATTTTGAGGCGCGCTCGATGATCGAAGCGTCACAAAGTGCGCCATATGGCGCTCGCCGGGCGAAACAGCCATGTTCGCGTCATCTTTGCCGACACGTTTTCGCAGCTTATTTACGCAGCCATGCAGTATTTACTTGCATGGTCCGTGTTCAGACGAGCGAGTAGTCGGGCGCACCAGCGTCTGCCGGCGATGGCATTGGACTTGCTGTCACTCTTGGCTTGCGCGAATGGTCGAACGTTCGGTCGTCTTACAGCGATCGAACGAAGGCGGCTCGCGTATCACGCGCCATCCTCAAGACCTCAGGGACGTGGTTCATCGAGACCTGCACGGCGTGGCGCGCCCAACCGAACGAGCGAGGAGCATTCAATCGCCATGTCCCCAGTAAAAACGCCTTCACCCCTTTCACCCGATACACGCGATACCGACGACGCGGCCCAGAAACCGTCGCGTCGGCGCTTCCTGCAATCGGCGGCAGCGAGCGCGGCCGTAGCCGCCGCGCCGCTTGCGTCGACCGCGCGCGCGCAACAGCAAGCTGCAACGCCCGCCGTCGCGCCACCCGCCACCTCCGCGCCGACGATGCCGGTCAAGCTGACTATCAACGGTCATCCGTACGAGCTTCAGGTCGAAGCGCGCACGACCTTGCTCGACGCCCTGCGCGAATACGCCGACCTCACCGGCACGAAAAAAGGCTGCGACCGTGGCCAGTGCGGCGCGTGCACGGTAATCGCGGGCGGGCGACGCATCAACTCGTGTTTGACGCTTGCCGTGATGCACGAAGGCGAGAGCATCACGACCGTCGAAGGCTTGGCTCCCGGCGGCGATGCGCTCAGTCCATTGCAGCGCGCGTTCATCGAAAAGGATGCGTTTCAGTGCGGCTACTGTACGCCCGGGCAGTTATGCTCGGCGACCGCGCTCATCGACGAATACCGTGCAGGCGATGCCAGCGCCGCCACCGCCGACGTGCGCTTCCGACCCGCGCAACTCTCCGACGATGAAATCCGCGAGCGTATGAGCGGCAATATCTGTCGCTGCGGCGCGTATCCGAATATCGTGGCGGCGGTGAAGTTCGTCGCTTCGTCGCAAGGTTAAGGGAGAGCACATGGACGCGATCTCTTATCAGCGCGCCGCCGATATCGGTGCGGCGCTGCAGGCGGCCAGCCAGCCCGGCACGATGTTCATCGGCGGCGGCACGAATCTGCTCGATCTCATGAAAGGCGGCGTGGCGCGGCCCACTCGTCTCGTCGATATCACCCACATCGACGCCCTGAACGGCGTCACGACCTTGTCCGATGGCGGGCTGCGCATCGGCGCGCTGGTGCGGAATAGCGACGCCGCGAATCACGCGTGGGTGCGCGAGCGCTATCCGCTCTTGTCGCAGGCATTGCTTGCGGGCGCATCGGCGCAATTGCGCAACATGGCGACCGTCGGCGGCAACCTGATGCAGCGCACGCGCTGCTATTACTTCTACGACACGGGCTTTCCTCAATGCAACAAGCGCGCGCCCGGCAGCGGTTGCGCCGCGCTCGAAGGCAACAACCGCATTCACGCGATCCTCGGCGCGAGCAGTCAATGTGTCGCGACCAATCCCTCCGATATGAGCGTCGCGCTCGCCGCACTCGACGCCGTCGTGCGCGTGACCGGCCCGCAAGGCGAGCGGACCATTCCGTTCGCGGAGTTCCATCGGCTGCCGGGTGACCGGCCCGATCTCGATACCACGCTCAAGCCCGGCGAACTCATCACGGCGGTCGATCTGCCGCCGCCGCTTTTCGCGGGACATTCGAAGTATCTGAAAGTGCGCGACCGCGCGAGCTATGCGTTCGCGCTCGTCTCCGTTGCCGCCGCCTTGCAGATGGACGGCAACACCGTGAAGGCCGCGCGCATCGCTTTGGGCGGCGTCGCGCACAAACCGTGGCGCGCGAACGCGACGGAAAGCGCGCTCATCGGCAAACCACTCGATCGCGCGTCGCTGCAAAACGCGGCCGCGCTTGCCGTGCGCGATGCCAGGCCGCTGCGCGAGAACGGCTTTAAGGTGGCGCTCGCCCAGCGGGCGATCGTTCGGGCAGTGGAACAAGCGGGAGGCACGGCATGAGCATCATTGGCAAACCATTCGATCGCACCGACGGCGTGCTCAAGGTCACGGGCCAGGCGCGCTATTCGGCCGACAACACCGACGCCAAGCTCGCGCATGCGGTGCTGATCACGAGCACGATCGCCAAGGGCCGCATCGCCTCTATCGATACCAGCGGCGCCGACACCATGCCCGGCGTGCTGCTCGTCCTGACGCACAAGAACGCAATGCGTCTACCCAACGGCGGCGTGCCCGACGCGCAACCGCCCGCCGTGCGCAAGCTCACGCTCCTGCAAACCGACGAAGTGCGCTACAGCAACGAGCCGGTGGCGGTGGTCGTCGCGGACACGCTGGAACATGCGCAAGGCGCGGCGCGCCACGTGATCGTCCGCTACGAGGGCGCCATGCCAAACGCGGAATACGTGCATGCGCGCGGCACGGCGTATCAACCCGAAAAGATGATGGGCCGCCCGATCACCACGAGCCGCGGCGATGTCGATGCCGGTATGCGCCAAGGTCAGACGCGCCTCGACGCCGTCTATACGACGCCCTACGAGCATCACAATCCGATGGAGCCGCACGCGACGCTCGCGCGCTGGGACGGCCCCAATCTCACGCTCTACGATGCGACGCAAGGTGTTTCCGGCGCGCGCGGCGCGGTGTCGAAATTTTTCGGCATTCCGGAAACGAATGTGCGCGTGATCTGCCCGTTTGTCGGCGGCGGCTTCGGGTGCAAGGGCTCGGTGTGGTCGCATGTCGTGCTGGCGGCAATGGCATCGAAACAGACCGGACGTCCCGTGAAGCTCGTGCTCGAACGTCCGCAGATGTTCGGCATGGTCGGCAACCGGCCGTTCACCGAACAACGCATTCAGGTGAGCGCGCACGGCGACGGCACGATGACCGGCATGAAGCACGACGTCATCTCGACCACCTCGACCTTCGAGGACTGGACCGAGAGTTCGGCCATTCTCACGCGCATGTTGTACGCGGTGCCGAATCAATCGACCTCGCACAAGCTCGTGAAGCTCGACATCGGCACGCCGACATTCATGCGTGCGCCCGGCGAGACGAGCGGTTCGTTCGCGCTCGAAACCGCGATGGACGAACTCGCGTATCAGTTGCACATGGACCCGCTCGCGCTGCGCATGAAAAACCACGCGAACATGGAGCCGCAAGAGAAAAAGCCGTGGTCCAGCAAGTCGCTGATGGAGTGCTATCAGCGCGGCGCGGACAAGTTCGGCTGGGCGCGCCGCAACCCGGCGCCGCGTTCGATGCGCGACGGCAACACGCTGATCGGCTGGGGCATGGCGACGGCGACGTATCCGGCGAACCGCAGCGAGGCGTCGGCGATCGCGCGCATTCTGCCCGACGGCACGGCGATGGTCGCTTCCGGCACGCAGGATCTCGGCACCGGCACCTACACCGTGATGACGCAGGTCGCCGCCGACGCGCTCGGTTTTCCGCCCGACTTCGTGCGTTTCGCGCTCGGCGATTCATCCTTGCCGAAGGCGCCGGTATCGGGCGGCTCGCAGTCGGCGGCGAGCGTGTCGCCAGCGGTGCGTGCGGCGGCTGCGCAGGCGCGCGATCAGTTGATCGCGATGGCGCTCGCGGATCGCGGATCGCCCGTCGCCGGCTTGTCGCGCGAGGACGTCACGGTGAGCAATGGCTGGGTCGTGAGCGTTTCGACGCCGGACAAGCGCGATCCCGCGGCGGCGATCATCGCGCGAAACGGCGGCAAGGCTATCGAAGCGACGGCCACGGTGCGCCCCGGCGACGAGAAAAAGCAGTACTCGTTTCACTCGTTCGGCGCGGTATTCGTGGAAGTGCATGTCGATGCGGACCTGGGCATCATCCGCGTGCCGCGTGTCGTCGGGGTCTATGACGTCGGCACCTTGCTCAACGAGAAGACGGCGCACAGTCAGTTGATGGGCGGCATCGTTTGGGGCGTGGGCTCGGCGCTCTTCGAGAAAGGCGAACTCGACGGCCGCTACGGCCGCTATACCAACGCCAATCTCGCGGAGTATCACGTGCCGGTGAACGCGGATATCGGCTTGCTGGATATTTCCTTTGTCGGTCAGCCCGATCCGCATATCAATCCGGACGGCGCGCGCGGCATCGGGGAAATCGGCATTACGGGCGTGGCGGGCGCGCTCGGCAGCGCGGTGTATCACGCGACCGGCGTGCGCGTGCGCGACTTGCCGATCACGCTCGATAAAGTCATGCCGAAGACGATGGTGTAGTGCGGAAGAAAAGGTCCGCGCGGCGCTCAATGGCACGAATGCACATTGCGCCGCGCGGATTTTTTTGACGCTTGCGGCGACTATCGACGCGCTGCACAATCGATCCTCTTCCCCACGCGAGCCGCACCGATGACCTACTCGTCAAGCGCGACCGGCATCCTGCTGGCAGCAGGGCTCGGCACCCGCTTCGATCCTTCCGGCCTTCACAACAAGCTGCTGGCGCCCTTGCCGAACGGCACGCCGGTCGTGTTTCAGTCGGCGCGCAGGCTGCTTTCGGTTGCTTCGAGCGTGATCGCGGTGGTTCGGCCGGGCGCGGAAAAGTTGGCGGAAGTGCTGAACGAAGCCGGCTGCAAGGTCATTTTCAGCATCGATGCCGAGCGCGGCATGGGCGCGACGCTCGCCGTGGCCGTACGCGCCACCGCTGACGCGGAAGGCTGGCTTGTCGCGCTCGGCGACATGCCGTGGATCGAGCCCGCGACCATCGAAGCCGTCGCGCGTCCGCTCGACGCAGGCGCGCGGCTCGTCGCGCCGTTTTATCGCGGCACGCGGGGACATCCGGTGGGGTTTGGCATCGAGTACGGCGCGGCGCTCGCCACGCTCGATGGCGACGCAGGCGCGCGCGGCATCTTCGCCATGGAAAAGCCGACGGTCATCGAAGTGAATGACCGGAACGTGCTGCGTGACGTGGACTTGCCTGGCGATTTATCGGACGGTTGACGCAGTCGCTTTGTTACGTGGAGTCATGCACAACGAGCGCGGGCATGGACATGCCTCGGCCGTCGTCGATATTTCTGCGGCAATCGCCGTCATGCTCTCCAATGCACCGCATCCGAACGACGGCGCTTGCCCGCGCCGTCGACCTCGCAATAACGCCTACGCGGCGATCGCCGTTACATCCGCCGGGCCTGCCACGTCCGCGTTGGCATTGACGTTCGCGCTCAGATAACGCCGGCTCACTTCCACCAGCGTCGCGCCGAAGCCCTTCTTCGCCTTGAAATCGGTACGCGCGCTCGTCACCACGCGCGGCGCCGCGCTCCACTCGATGTGCGCGCCCGTTTCGATCAACGCTTCGACGAGCGCGACATCCTCGCTGGATTCGAGCGGCGGAAAACCGCCTGCCTGCAAATAAGCCCGTGCCGAGACGCCGAGATTCGCGCCGTGGATATGGCGATGCCCGTCCGCATCCGTATAAGTACGGCCGAAATGCTCCTGCACCGCGCCAAGATGTGGCGACCAGTCATGCACGCCGATCACGCCGCACACCGCATCCGCGCAGCAGTCGAGCTGGCGCGAGAGCCAGTCGTCGGCGACGGTCGTGTCGGCGTCGGTGAAGGCGAGCCAGCGCGCGCCGAGCGCAAGCGCCCGCTCCGCGCCATGCGCCCGCGCGATGCCGACATTGCGCGCGTCGATACTCGTGACGTGCGCGCCGAGTGCGGAGGCGATTTCGCCCGTCTCGTCGCTGCAACTGTCGAGCACGACGATCACGCGCACTTCTTCTCCCAGCAATTGATGATGGTCCGCCGCGCGCCGGGCGGCAGTCACGCACGCGCCGATATGCGCAGCTTCGTTATGAGCAGGGATGACTATGGCAAGCATGTCGACTCCGTTTTGATTTTGTGGTTCATCGGCAGTCAAAGCCGCGATTGTTTCGAGGTACAGCAATGGGTGTACCCATGCGCACGCGGCAAGGGTCGCAACCGCTCTTAAGGGCACGACCATCCCAAAAAAGTTGCCCCAAAAGCCGAAGCGCCGATAGAATTCACTGTATGGATATACAGTACTTTTCGTTCCTTCCGGCTTCCTCTCTGCGATGAAAAGCGTCGTCTTCGATCCGTCCTTCGCCGCCTGGCGCTCCGCCGCGCGCACGCTCCTCATGGAAGGCGCGCGGCCGGAAGACGTCGTATGGCTGGAATCGGATTCCTCGGCAACCGTGTTCGGCAGCATCGACGGACCGCCGCCCGGCCCCGAGAACCCCGACGCGCCCAAGCCCGTGAAGATCGCCCGCGAATTCCTCGCGATGCTGGCAACGGCCGCCTGCTATCGCACGCCGGCCCGCTGGATGTTTCTCTACAAGGTGCTGTGGCGCTGGACCCAGGGCGATCGCGCGGTCGTATCGCCGGACGATCCCGACGGGCAGCGCCTGCGACACATGATCGAAGCCGTGGAGGCCGAGGAAAACGAGATGCGTCGCGTGCTGCGCTTCAGGCATCGCGATTCGTCGCTCGGACCGCCCGAGTTCATCAGCTGGTGCGAGCCCGTGCATGACCTGTTGGAGCACGCCGCCATGCACTTCGCCACACGCATGGGCAGCGCCACGTGGATGATCGCGACGCCGCACGGCGCGGCCTTCTGGGACGGCGCGCTGCTGCGGGTGGATCGCACGAGCGACCCGGAAGAAAAACCAATGGATTTCGGCGATACCGCGATGAGCGGCGAGGCCGTGAGCGGAGACGCCATCGAAGCGCTGTGGCTCGCTTATTACGAAAGCACCTTTACGTCGGCGGTGGAAAATGCCGCCGAAGTGGCATCGCACATGCCGGTGCGCTACTGGAAGAGCCCGGAAAACCAGCGCGCCGATCCCACGCTGATCTCGCGCGCCGATCCTTATTCGCGGCGCGACCGGCATCCGCGCAACGTTCCCGCGGACATGGAAGTGGCCCTCAACACGGATCTGGAGCCGCTTCAGGGCACGTCGCTGAAGGAGCCGCCCTCGCTCGACGCGTGCAAGCGCTGTTCGCTCTGGCGCAACGCGACGCAGGCCGTGCCCGGAATCGGTCCGGCGAACGCGCGCGTCATGCTGGTCGGCGAGCAGCCTGGCGATAACGAAGACCGCGAAGGCAAGCCGTTCGTCGGTCCGGCGGGCAAGCTGCTGGACGAGGCCATCGGCGAGGCGCAACTCGCGCGCGAAACGCTTTATCTGACCAACGCGGTGAAGCACTTCAAATTCGACCCGCATGGCGATGAGCGGCAGCACGTTGCGCCCGGACAGCGCGAACGCGAGGCCTGCCGGTTCTGGCTGGAGGAGGAACTGACGCGGATCGCGCCGAAAGTGGTCGTGGCGCTTGGCGCCACCGCGCTCAAGGCGCTGACGGGGCATCGCACGGCGCTGTCCGAGTATCTCGGCAAGACCATCGAGCACAAGGGGCGCATCGTGGTGCCGACCTATCATCCGTCGTATTTGCTGCGGCTGACCGACGAAAAGATTCGCGGCGAAGTGTTCGGCACCATCGTCGAGGCGCTCGTGTTCGCGCGGCAGATCGCCGAAGGTACCGCGACCATCCGCACGCCGGTGAAGGATCGGACGCGCTAGCATCGGTGCAAGCCGCGTATCACAAACCCCAATTGCAACGAGAAGAAACAGGACGCAACAAGACGAAAGCGCCGTCAACCTTCCTGTAAGCCATGCGTTATACCCGTGTCGCGCCGCTCTTTGCCTGTTGGCGCTCACTCACGAATCGTTCCGACGACACATCCATGGCCGCTCTTCCCCTCGAAGCACTCCGCCAACAACAATCCATCACCGCGCTCGTGCCGAAATCGGCCGGGCAGTTGCAAACCGAGCGCGAGCGCGTCATTGCCCGCGCCGGCATGTTCCTGAACGCGACCATCGTGCTGGCGCTTCTGGGCTTGTTGGTCGTCGCGTGGCTGCCGTTTTCGTCGGTGCAGCAGGAATTCCGCTTTGGCGTGCAGGAAGTGATCGCGGTCGGCGTTTTTGCCTCGTGCCTCTTTCTGCTGCACGAGCGCGCCGAACTCATGCTCGGGCTTTACAGCTTCGAGCCGGTCGAACAAACCACGCAGGGCGAATTGCGCGCGCTTTTGCATCGCGTGCCGGAAGGCGCGCAGTATCAGCAAGCGCTCGCCGCCGACAACCGCACTTTCGTGACCGGCGAGGTGGACGACATTCGCCGCCGCGCCGAAGCCTTCATTCCGAAGACGCTACCGGCAGAAGACGGTAATCCGGAAACCTGACCGGAAGATAAGTCCCGGCACCCGCGCCAGGACAAAAAGTGAACCGAAAAGCCGCCGCCTTGCCCATGCAGGGCGGCGGCTTTCTTTTCATTGAAAGCGCGCCGCTGTGCCTGTTTCTTGCTGAATGTGAAGCGAACGGACCATTCACGGGAGAGGCCAAGCATGAGCAAACTGCCGCATATCGAAAAGTACGATCACCCGGCGGGCGGCTGGGGATCGGTCAAGGCAGTTACCTCGGCACTCGTCAACGAACACGTCGCGCTCAACGGCGCGCGCATTCTTCTGCATCAGAACAAGCCGGACGGCTTTGCGTGCGTGAGCTGTTCGTGGGCGAAGCCGGCCGATCCGCATCTCTTTGAATTTTGCGAGAACGGCGCGCGGGCAACCGCGTGGGAATTGACGAAGAAGCGGATCGATCAGGATTTTTTTGCGCATCACACGCTCGCGGGATTGACGGCGTGGACCGATTTCGAGCTCGAATCGCAAGGCCGCCTGACCGAGCCAATGCGTTACGACGCCGCCACCGACCGTTACGTGCCGGTTCCGTGGCAACAGGCTTTCGACGAAATCGGCGCGATGCTGCGCGACGCCAGGCCGAAGCGCAGCGTCTTCTACACGTCGGGGCGCGCATCGCTCGAAACGTCGTACATGTTCCAGTTGTTCGCGCGGCTTTACGGCACGAACAATCTGCCGGACAGTTCGAACATGTGCCACGAGAGCACGTCGGTGGCGCTGCCGGAGACCATCGGCGCGCCGGTCGGCACCGTGACGCTCGACGACTTCGAGCACACCGACTGCTTTTTCTTCTTCGGGCACAACACGGGCACGAATGCGCCGCGCATGCTGCATCCCTTGCAGGAAGCGAGAAAGCGCGGCGCGCGCATCATCACCTTCAACCCGATCAAGGAACGCGGGCTCGTGAGCTTCGCGAATCCGCAGTCGCCGGTGGAAATGCTGTCGCCGATCCAGACCGCCATCAGCACGCAATATCTGCAACTGAAGATCGGCGGCGACATTGCCGCGGTCACGGGCTTGTGCAAGGCGCTGATCGAAGCGGACGACCTGGCGCAAGAAAACCAGACGCCGCGCGTGCTGGACGCCGCCTTTATCGCCGAACACACGCACGGCTTCGATACCTTCGCCGCCGCGATGCGCGCCGCCGACTGGAGCGACATCGAAACGCAATCGGGCCTGAAGCGCGCCGCGCTCGAAGCAGCCGCCGCCGAATATGCGCGGGCCAAAGCCGTGATGATTCTCTACGGCATGGGCATCACGCAGCATCGCGAAGGCGTGCTCGCCGTGCAGATGCTGACGAATCTGATGCTGCTCGGCGGGAACATCGGCAAGCCGGGCGCGGGTATCTGCCCGATTCGCGGCCATTCCAACGTGCAGGGTCAGCGCACGGTCGGGATCACGGAGAAGCCGGCGCTCGTGCCGCTCGACAAGCTCGCGGAAATGTACGCGTTCGAGCCGCCGCGCGACGAGGGCATGTCCACCGTCGATGCCTGCGCGGCGCTGCGCGACGGCGAACTCGATGCGTTCATCAGCCTCGGCGGCAATTTCGCGCGCGCGACGCCCGATCATCACGTACTGGAACCGGCGTGGCAAAACGTGCCGCTGACGGTGCAAATTGCCACGCACCTGAACCGCAGCCATCTGCTGCACGGGCGTGCGGCATATCTGCTGCCTTGCATCGGGCGTATCGAGGTGGATCAGCAGGCGAGCGGCCCGCAGATCGTCACGGTCGAGGACAGCACCGCGTGCGTCCATGCGTCGAAGGGCTTCGCGGAACCCGCGAGCAAGACGTTGCTGTCGGAGCCCGCGATCGTCGCGGGACTGGCCAAGGCCACGCTGCAAGGACGTCGCGGCAAGGTCGACTGGGACGCCTGGACGGCCGATTATTCGCTGGTGCGCGAGGCGATCGAGAAGACTTACCCCGATCAGTTCAAGGAATTCAACGCACGCATGTCGCAGCCGGGCGGCTTTCATCGGCCGATTCCAGCGGCCAAACGCGAGTGGAAGACGAAGAACGGCAAGGCGAATTTCATCACGCCGGAGGGCATGGGCGAAGATCCGGACATGTCTTTCGAAGGCGAGCGCACCTTGCGGCTCATGACCACGCGCGGCGACAGCCAGTTCAATACGACCGTGTACGGGCTTGACGATCGCTTTCGCGGCGTCTTCAATACCCGAGACGTGCTGTTGATGAACCGTGACGACATGGCGCGGCTGAACATCGCGGAAGATCAGACGATCACCGTGACAACGGTATCCAGCGATGACGTGACGCGCAGTATCGACGGATTGCGGGCCCATGCATTCGATATCCCGGCCGGCTGCGCGATGGGCTATTACCCGGAATGCAATCCGCTGATTCCGCTTGCGCACCACGCGAAACGCAGCAAGGTGCCTGCGGCGAAGGCAGTTCCGGTGCGCGTGCGCGCGACGTAAATCCCGGCGTGAGGGGCGGCCGGGCATGTCCCGTGCTCGCGCTTGGCCGACTTCACGATTTTTCCATCGAGGCCACGGCCTTGCAGGAGCGCAGATGCGAGCCAACCCGTTTTCTCCCCTGATCGACGACCTGGCGCCTTCGCTGATTGCGGACTCGCCTGCCGCTTCGCCGTTGTCCGACGCCCAATATGACGAACTCGTGGCGTTTCATGGCATCGAGCGCGAGCGTCTGGTGCTGATTCATCCCGGCAGCCACAAGACGACGCCCGCGTGGTCCGCGCAGCAATACGCCGACGTTGCCGATCAGTTGACCGCCGACGGCTGGCAGATCGCGATCATCGGCGACGCGCCCGATCCGGAGCGCACGGCCGGCGTCCTGGGCGCGATGCAAACCGCCGCGCTTTTTCTGGCCGGCGCCGTGGCGCCGCGCACGTTGCCGCGCCTGATCGCCGACGCCCGCCTGCTCCTTTCCGACGATGCCATCGCGCCTTCGCCCGCCGCCGCCGCACGTGCGCTCGGCACGCCGCATATCGTGCTCGACGAGCATCCGCGCGGCACGGACAGCGAGGCCATCATCGAACGGGCACGCGCCGAACTGTCGGATACGCGGCGCGCGCACCCTGGCACGCCCTTCACACTGCACATGCCGGTCGAACACGACGCGGCCTGACGCCATTCGGGAATTCCCATGAAATTCGATCTGCAAACCAGTCCCGTTCCCGATCCGATCGCCGATCCGAACCGCGATCCGGAAGCCGATCCGCTCACGCCGCCGTCGCCGGGGCATCGCCCGGACGAGCCGCAGCATCCCGATGCCCCGCCGGACAAGGACCCGATCCGGCGTTTCTGACACCGGGGAAACCCCCACCCTACATTTGCCGCGCCGTATGCCGTAAGAGGGGCATGCGGCGGCGCGCGCGTCGCCGCACCGTCTAGGACAACGTAAAAAGACTGCGGGGCGCACAAATGAATGGAATGACGTTGAACAAAAAGCTCGGCTCGATGATCGCCGTGCTGTGGATAGGTTTGATTGCGATCGGCATTATCGGAGCGTGGCAGAACCGCACATCGATGATCGAGGATCGCAAGGAACAGTTGAAGACGCTGGTCGGCGAGGCACATGCCGTCGTCACGCACTTCGCGGCGCTCGCCGCCAACAAGACCCTCACCGAAGAAGAAGCCAAGAAGCGCGCGCTGGATGTCATCGGCGCGATCCGCTACGGCAAGGATGGCTATCTTTCCATCAACGATTCGAAGCCGAAAATGGTCATGCACCCGATCAAGCCCGCCATGAACGGGCAGGATCTTTCGGGGTACACCGACCCGGCGGGCAATCACTTGTTCGTCGATATCGTCAAGGCGGGCGATCAGCCGGACGGCGGTTTCATCAGCTATCTGTGGTCGAAGCCAGGCAGCGACAAGCCCGTGGCGAAGCTCTCGTATGCGCAGCGTTTCGGCCAGTGGGACTGGTATGTCGTCACCGGCATGTATATGGACGACGTGCAGAGCGCGTTCTATGCAAGCGCACTGCGCTGGCTTGCCATCACGATGCTGCTCGGCGCCATCGCGACGGCCGCGATGCTCGTCGTTCTGCGCAGCATCAAGCGCAATCTGGGCGGCGAACTGGAACTCGCGGTGGATGCAGCGCATCGCATTGCGCGTGGCGATCTGACGGCCGCCGTGCCGGTGCGTGCCGGCGATACATCGAGCCTCCTGCACGCGCTTTCGGTGATGCAGCTCGGCCTTGTCGAGACGGTGTCGCGTGTGCGTAACGGCACGGAAAACATCAACGTGGGCGCGTCGGAAATCGCGGCGGGCAACACCGATCTGTCGCAGCGCACCGAGGAGCAAGCGGCCGCGCTGGTCGAGACCGCATCAAGCATGGACCAGATGACGGCCAACGTGAAGAACAACGCCGAGAGCGCCGCGCAGGCCGCGCGCCTTGCGGGTCAGGCCGCCGATGTCGCGACGCGCGGCAGCGGCGTGGTGGACGAAGTCATCAACACGATGACGCGTATCACGGCAAGCTCGCAACAGATTGGCGACATTATCGGCGTGATCGATGGCATTGCGTTCCAGACCAACATCCTGGCGTTGAACGCGGCGGTCGAAGCGGCGCGCGCGGGCGAACAAGGACGCGGCTTTGCGGTCGTGGCGGCGGAAGTGCGCAGCCTCGCGCAACGTTCGGCGACGGCGGCCAAGGAGATCAAGGCGCTGATCGAGACGTCGACGCATACGGTGCAGGAAGGCGCGTCGCTCGTGACGAACGCCGGTTCGACGATGGGCGAGATCGTGTCGTCGGTGCGTCGTGTGAACGAGATTCTCGATGAGATCAGCAATGCATCGCGCGAGCAAAGCGCGGGCATCGAGCAGGTGAATCGCGCAGTCGTCGAGATGGATCAGGTCACGCAGCAGAACGCGGCGCTAGTGGAAGAAGCAGCGGCTGCGGCGCATTCGTTGAAGGATCAGGTGGATGGGTTGCGGGAGGCAATCGGCAGTTTTCATTTGCCGGCTTGAGGACTGGATCGGCGCGGATGGTCGAGGTATGGTTGCGCTGCTTCTTGAATGGCCGAAGCGAGTATCGCCGTCGCTTGCATAGTGACGGCGATCGCTTCCAAGGCTGAATTATCGGCCGCTTACTCTTCTTAAACTGCTCCACGAACCACGCTCGATAAGCCGTTCCGACCAGCAGATTCTCGTCACCGAAATCGTGGTGCGGTTTTGGATCGTCGGCTGCTCATTGCTCCAAAAACCGCTCCACCAATCGCGCCCAATAAGCCGCCCCGACCGGCAGATTCCTGTCGTTGAAATCGTAGTGCGGGTTGTGAACCATGCAACCGTCCTCGCCCGCGCCGTTGCCGATGCGCAAAAACGTCCCCGGCCGCGCCTGCAGCATGAACGCGAAGTCCTCGCTGCCCATGAGCAAATCCGTGTGGTCGACCACGTGCTCGGCACCCACCAACTCGCGCGCCACCTGCGCCGCGAATTCCGTTTCGGCATCCGAATTGACGACCACCGGATAGCCTTCCAGATACTTGATCGTCGCCTTTGCGCCGTAGCTCGCCGCCTGCGCATCCACGAGTTCGCAGATACGGCGCTTGAGCAACTCACGCACCGGCTTGCTGAACGAGCGCACCGACAGTTCGAGCGTCGCGCGATTCGGAATCACGTTGTTGACCGTGCCCGCGTGCATCGAGCCGACCGTGACGACGGCCGGTTGCGCGGGATCGACATTGCGCGCGACGATAGTCTGCAAAGCCATCACGATGCTCGCCGTCACCACCACCGGATCGACGCTCAAATGCGGACGCGCCGCATGCCCGCCCACGCCTTCGATCTCGATCGACACCTGATCACACGCCGCCATGAACGGCCCCTTGCGAAACAGGAATGTGCCGGGCGCGACGCCAGGATGGTTGTGCACGCCGAATACGGCATCGCAAGGAAAGCGCTCGAAGAGCCCCTCCGCGATCATGCGTTGCGCGCCGCTCGGCAAACCGTGCTCTTCCGCCGGTTGAAAATACAGATGCACCGTGCCATTGAAACGCCGCGTGCGCGCTAGATGCCGTGCCGCACCGAGCAGCATGGTCGTATGGCCGTCGTGGCCGCACGCGTGCATCTTGCCCGGCGACTCGCTCGCGTACGGCTTGCCGGTCTGCTCGTGAATCGGCAGCGCGTCCATGTCGGCGCGCAGGCCGATGCGCTTCGTGCCATCGCCCGCCGTCAGCGTGCCGACGACACCCGTTCCGGCGATGCCCCGGCTCACTTCCCAGCCCCACTCTTCGAGCTTCTGCGCGACGAGCGCCGAGGTGCGCGTCTCCTCGAACGAGAGTTCGGGATGACGGTGGATGTCGTGACGGATCTCGCGCAACGCGGGCGCATCGTCGGAAAGATCGGCGAGTTCGGTGAAGAGTCGGGTCATTTGCAGGAACCTTGGCTGAATCGAAACGGAAAACGGAAACACGAACGGCGCACATGATCCTCCAGTCGCGCGTCGCGTGCCAGTTCCGCGCGATTTTTTGCCAATTTCGATCGCTAGGATCGCGGCGAACCAAGTGGAATTGGCTCCATTGGATGCATCGGAATGGCTCTGACCAGGAGAGCCAAGTTTAACTATAGTCGGCTCTGAATCCGACTGATGCAACCGCGCGCCGCGCCCCAAGGAGAACTTCGCCGTGTCCAAACTTCCTCAAACCTCGCCCGCCAACGTCACTCGGGCCACCAACGCGGACCTTCAGGCCCGCAAGAATGCCGCCACGCCGCGCGGCGTCGGCGTGATGTGCGACTTCTACGCGGCGCGCGCCGAGAACGCGGAACTCTGGGACGTCGAAGGCCGCCGCTTCATCGACTTCGCGACGGGCATCGCGGTGTGCAACACGGGGCATCGGCATCCTAAGATCGTCGAGGCCATGCGCGCGCAACTCGACTGCTTCACACATACGGCCTATCAGATCGTGCCTTATGAATCTTACGTTTCCCTCGCGGAAAAAATTAGCGCCCGTGCGCCCGGTCAAGCGCCGAAGAAGACCGCGTTCTTCACGACCGGCGCGGAGGCCGTCGAAAACGCCGTGAAAATCGCGCGCGCGGCAACCGGGCGGCCCGGCGTGATCGCCTTCACGGGCGGCTTTCACGGCCGCACGATGATGGGCATGGCGCTCACCGGCAAGGTCGCGCCGTACAAGATCGGTTTCGGGCCGTTCCCCGCCGACGTCTATCACGCGCCGTTTCCCAACGCGCTGCACGGCGTATCGGTGGCGGACTCGCTGCGCGCCATCGAGCATCTGTTCAAGGCGGATATCGAAGCCAAGCGCGTCGCGGCGATCATCTTCGAACCCGTGCAAGGCGAAGGCGGCTTCAATCCGGCGCCCGCGGACTTCGTGCGCGGCGTGCGCCGGATCTGCGACGAGCACGGCATTCTGCTGATCGCCGACGAGGTGCAGACGGGATTCGCGCGCACCGGCAAACTCTTCGCGATGGAGCATTACGACGTGGTTCCCGATCTCATGACGATCGCGAAGAGTCTTGCTGGCGGCATGCCGCTATCGGGCGTCGTGGGCCGCGCGGACATCATGGATAGCGCGGCGCCAGGCGGTCTCGGCGGCACTTACGCGGGCAATCCGCTCGCGGTGGCGGCGGCGCACGCGGTGCTCGATATCATCGACGAAGAGCAACTCTGCGAACGCGCCAACATGCTCGGCGACAAGCTGAAAGCCAAGCTCGAAGCGATTCGTCGGGACGTGCCGCAGATCGCCGATGTGCGCGGTCCGGGCGCCATGATCGCCGCCGAGTTCTGCAAGCCCGGCACGCACGAACCCGATGCCGATTTCGCCAGGCGCGTGCAGGCGCGCGCGCTGGAACGCGGTTTGTTACTGCTCGTGTGCGGCGTGTATGGCAACGTCGTGCGCTTCCTGTTTCCCCTCACTATCCAGGAGCCTGTGTTCGACGAAGCCCTCGGCATTCTCGACGAAGTGTTGAGCGAAACCATCGCCGCCGCGGCTTGAGCACGGTTCGCCCCTTCGTCGTATGCTGAATGCAGAAATCTCAAGAAGGAATCGCAAGCAAATGAGCCTCAAAGACCAACTCAAGGACCCGGCACTGCTTCGTCACGCGTCGTATATCGCTGGTGAATGGCAGCAAGCCGATGACGGCGCCACCTTCGACGTACTCGATCCATCGAACGGCGAATCGCTCGGCGCCGTTCCGCAAATGGGCGCGAGCGAAACACGCCGCGCTATCGCGGCCGCCAACGCCGCGTGGCCCGAGTGGCGCAAGAAAACCGCGAAGGAACGCGCGGTCATCATGCGCCGCTGGTACGACCTGATGATCGCCAACGCCGACGACCTTGCGCTCATCCTCACGACCGAACAAGGCAAACCGCTCGCCGAAGCGAAGGGCGAGATCGTCTACGCGGCTTCGTTCATCGAATGGTTCGCCGAAGAAGGCAAGCGCGTGGCGGGCGACACGCTCGCCACGCCCGCCGCGGACAAGCGCATTGTCGTGACGAAGGAACCAATCGGCGTGTGCGCGGCGATCACGCCGTGGAACTTCCCGGCAGCGATGATCACGCGCAAGGTCGGTCCGGCGCTGGCGGCGGGCTGTCCTATCGTCGTGAAGCCGGCCGAAGCCACGCCCTTCTCCGCGTTCGCGCTGGCCGTGCTAGCGGAGCGCGCGGGCGTGCCGAAGGGCGTGTTGAGCGTGCTGACCGGCGACCCGAAAGCCATCGGTGGCGAAATGACGGGCAACCCGACCGTGCGCAAGCTCTCGTTCACAGGCTCGACGGCGGTAGGCCGTCTCCTAATGGCGCAAAGCGCGCCCACGGTCAAGAAAGTCACGCTGGAACTCGGTGGCAACGCGCCCTTCCTCGTGTTCGAAGACGCCGATGTCGACGCGGCGGTGCAAGGCGCGATTGCATCGAAGTATCGCAATAGCGGTCAGACGTGCGTGTGCACGAATCGCTTCTATGTGCACGAGCGCGTCTACGACGAGTTCGCCGCGAAACTGGCGACGGCTGTAGGCGACCTGAAGGTTGGACGCGGCACGGACGACGGCGTGTTGCTCGGCCCGCTCATCAACGAAGCGGCGGTGAAGAAAGTGGAAGCGCATATCGAGGATGCGCTGGCCAAAGGCGCGACGCTGACGGCCGGCGGCAAGCGGCATGCGCTCGGCCACGGTTTTTTCCAGCCGACCGTGCTTACCGGCGTCACGCCGGCCATGCAAGTGGCGAAAGAAGAGACGTTCGGCCCGCTCGCGCCGATTTTCAAATTCTCTTCCGACGACGAAGCCATTCGCCTGGCCAACGACACCGAATTCGGACTCGCCGCATACTTCTACAGCCGCGACATTGCACGCGTGTGGCGCGTGGCGGAAGCGCTCGAATACGGCATGGTCGGAATCAACACCGGCCTGATCTCGAACGAAGTCGCGCCGTTCGGCGGCGTCAAGCAATCGGGACTGGGCCGTGAAGGCTCGCACTATGGTATCGACGATTACGTCGTCATCAAGTATCTGTGCCTGCAGGTCTGATTTAGCCGATGCACCGAGCGGAGGCCCCGCGCGTGTTTAACGCCGGGGCCTTCGCTCATTTCGATGCCGCGACGGGCGTCACTTTCACTGCGGCCGCGGAAACAAACACCGCATGCACGGTGTCGCCCTTCTTGAGGTTGTCGGCTGCGAGATCGGGCGGAAGGTCCATGGTCTCGGTGCGCCACGGTCCGCGCAGCGTGACGGTGTGATGCTTCTTGTCGACCCTCACGACCGTGGCGAGAATCTCGACCTGACGCGATGAATCGAAGCCGCTTGCGCCGTTCGCGCCCGAAGCGGGCGAATAGGTTTGCGTGTCCACGCGCTTGCGCAGGCCCTGATCCTTGCCCGTTACCTTTTCCACGTTCGAAAGCAAAGCGTTCTTGTACTGGACATCGACCTGGTCGCCGATATGAAGCTGATCGAAACCCGTCACTTCCTTGTTGACGAGCACTGTCGAATCGCCACGCGGACCATGCACGATGAGCGTTCGCGTCGACGGGTCGATGCCCGTGATGACGGCTTGAACGTGGATAGGCTGCGCCGCGCCGATGACCTGCCGCGCCTGGTTCGTCAATGCGTCGTTGGTCTGAGCGAAAGCGGTGCCGGACGCCACGACGATTGCCGTCATTGGAAAGAGAGAAAGCGCGCGAAAGCCTGATTTCATTTGATCACTCCTCGTTGCACATCGGTAGTCCAAACAAATTCGCTCGACGATATCATGCAGACGACTACGCCCAGACGCACGCCCACGGCGGATATGGCCCCGAACCGGTAGAATCGATCGACAGGACCGGCTAAGGGCAACGACGCGTATATTCGACGCGCCGACGCGTCACGCGTATTCTTGCCCGCCGCATTTTTGACCTTTTAGGGGCGTTATGCGACGTTCGGCATTTTTTATCCGCTTCATTGGCATTGGTGTTCTCTTTCATATCTACGTTGGCGTGCGGCTCATTCCCGATGCGCCCGTCGGCCCGGCGCTCAAGGCGCTTGCCAGCGCACTGCTCGTCGCCTCGCTGATTTTGATTCCGCTCGGCATGTCCGCGCGATCGATCGAAAAGCAACCGCTTGCGGATCGGCTCGCCTGGTTCGGACTGACCGCGCTCGGCTTCTTCTCGTCGCTCCTGCTGCTGACCTTCGCGCGCGATCTCGTGCTGCTGTCCGTGCATGTGTTCGACTGGCTGCGCGGCACGCCCATAGGCTCGCCCCGCTTCGTTGCCGAGAGTGCGCTGGCCGTGCCGTTGCTCGCGTTGCTCTCGTCCGTCGCCGGCTTTTACAACGCGCGAAAGCGCGCGCCGGTAAAGAGCGTGGACGTGCCCATCGACAATTTGCCGGCGGCGCTCGAAGGCTTCACTATCGTGCAGATTAGCGATATCCACGTCGGCCCGACTATCAAGCGGCACTATGTCGAGCGAATCGTCGCGGCCGTCAATGCGTTGCAGCCGGATCTGATCGCGGTGACGGGCGACGTGGTCGATGGCAGTGTGCCGCACCTCGCTGCTCATACACGCCCGCTCGCGGAATTGAGCGCGCGGCACGGCGCGTTCCTCGTCACGGGTAATCACGAGTATTACTCGGGCGCGGACAAGTGGATCGTCGAATTCCGGCGGCTTGGCATGAATGTGCTGCTCAATCAGCATGTGGTGCTGAACCACGACGGCGCGCAAGCCGTGATCGCCGGTGTCACCGATTACGGCGCGGGCAGCTTCGATCCCGCGCACCGGAGCGACCCGGCTAAAGCGATGGAAGGCGCTCCCGCCGATGCCACCGTGCGCGTGCTCCTTGCCCATCAGCCACGCAGCGCGACCGCCGCCGCCGATGCGGGTTTCACGCTGCAACTGTCGGGGCATACACATGGCGGACAGTTTTTTCCGTGGAACTTCTTCGTCAAGCTGCAGCAGCCGTTCGTGTCGGGTCTCGTGAAATTTAACGGACTGTGGGTGTACACGAGTCGAGGAACGGGCTATTGGGGACCGCCCAAGCGCCTCGGCGCGCCTTCCGAAATCACGCGCGTGAGGCTGGTCGCGGCGCCTGCAGCTTGAACCGAGCTTGGCCTGCATGGAGTCAACGCTTCGGAACGCTTTTCCAGACCACTTTCACGGTCGCGCCGAATGCGAGCGCGGCAGCGTCGCCGGGATGGGTTGTACGTATCTCGATTGGCAAGCTGTTGGCGTCCTTCAGCATGACGACGCCGGTTGCACTGTCGGCGCCCGTAACCTGCCCGACGAACTGCGTTTGCCCCGGCAGCATTTCCTGCAAAGGCTGCGCTTTGACGGGCGTGAGCGTAACCGCGCGAAGGGCCGTGCTATTCACTCGTGTGCCAATAGGCAACTTGTTCAGATCCTGCATCTCCTGCCCGACGTTCAATTGCGTCTCCTGCCCTTGCGCATTGACCACGGTGACGCGATGCGCGTCCGGATCGACAGCTTTTACCTCGCCGATGATCTGCACGAGCATCTTGCCTTCGATGGACAGCGCAGCAACCTTTGCGCTTGGTTGACGTTGAGCAAACGCATTGCCGCCATTCAATAGGCCAGTCAGCGAGCCGATCAGCAACGCTGTGCAGAAGTCGATTATTTTGATTTTCATGGCTCAGTCTCTCAATGTCAGCGAGGCCAGCCAGGCTTTCTCTCGCATACATCCTGACGAGGATGTTGTTTCGATTCTGCCCTGTCAACCCTCCGAGATGATTGAGACGGAGTGCGAAATTTTGTCACCGATCGTTTTGATGCGCGAAAGGCTTGCCTTGCTTCAAGGCGAATTCAAAGCGTTCGGCGCGTGCGCCGGCGACCGTATCCGTTCTACGCGCTTTGGCCAGGTCAGCTTTCGGTCTGGCGAAAAAGCAGCGCAGCGCCGTTCAGGCAGTAACGCAGACCAGTGGGATTCGGGCCGTCGTCGAAGACATGCCCGAGATGGCCGCCGCAACGCCGGCAAAGCACTTCGTGACGAAGGGAGCCGGGCGTTGCATCGGCGCGGGTGGCGACGGCGCCGTCGATTGGCATGGAGAAACTCGGCCATCCGGTGCCGCTATCGAACTTCGCCGACGAGGCAAAGAGCGGCGATCCGCATCCCGCGCAAAAAAACGAGCCGTTGCGACGCTCGTTGATCAGCGGGCTGGCGTTCGGCGGCTCGGTTGCGCCGCGCCTGAGCACGCGATATTGTTCAGTGGAAAGGCGGCGGCGCCATCCGGCATCGCTCAGGTTCATCTCGTACGGGTCGGCAAGCGCCGTGTCCGCGCCGCGCGAGGCAATGGAGCCGCCCGTGAAAGTGGCCGTGACCGCGCCGAAGAAAGTGCGTTTAGTGCGTTTCATGATTTTCATTCGATGAACGCCTCTTGATGGTGACGACGCCCGCCGGCGCCAACCGCTACGATTTGATGCGATAGCCGGTCTTGAAGATCCACGCCGTAATAGCGATGAACACGCCCAGAAATACTAACGTCATCGAAAGGCTTACGCCTACGGAAACATCCGCGAGACCGTAAAAACTCCAGCGAAAGCCGCTGATGAGATACACGACCGGATTAAAAAGCGCGACCGTTTTCCAAAACGGCGGCAGGATGTTGATCGAATAAAAGCTGCCGCCGAGGAACGTGAGCGGCGTGACAATCAAAAGCGGAATGATCTGAAGTTTCTCGAAACCGTCTGCCCAAATGCCAATAATGAATCCGAGCAGGCTGAACGTCAGCGATGTCAGCAGCAAAAACACGATCATCCAAAATGGATGGTCGATCCGCAGCGGCACGAAGAGCCGCGCAGTCGCGAGAATGATCAACCCGAGAATGATCGACTTGGTCGCCGCCGCGCCGACGTAACTCAGAACGAGCTCGAAATACGACACGGGCGCGGACAAGAGCTCGTAGATGGTGCCCGTGAACTTCGGAAAGTAAATGCCGAACGAAGCGTTCGCGATGCTCTGCGTGAGCAGCGACAGCATGACGAGTCCCGGCACAATGAACGCGCCGTAGCTGATGCCGTCCACTTGCGGAATGCGCGAGCCGATGGCCGCGCCGAACACCACGAAATAGAGCGAAGTGGAAATGACGGGCGACACGATGCTCTGCATGAGCGTGCGTCCGGCGCGCGCCATTTCGAAGCGATAGATCGCGCGTACTGCGTGAAGATTCATGTGGTCTCCCTGTCGACCGGAATCGATGCTCCCGGTCCGATACGACTAGTTGCGCACGAGGCTCACGAAGATGTCTTCGAGCGAGCTCTGCGTCGTTTGCAGATCCTTGAAGCGCACGCCGGCTTCATCGACATGGCGCAATAGCGCGATGATTCGACCCGGCTCGTCATGGGCGTCGTAGGTGTAAGTCAGTTCGTTGCCGTCGGCGGACAATTGCAGGCCGTAGGGCGCGAGCGACGCGGGCACGGCAGCCAGCGCGTGATCCAATTGCAGCGCGAGCTTCTTCTGCCCGAGCTTGCGCATGAGTTCGGCCTTCTCTTCGACCAGCACGATCTCGCCGCGATTGATCACGCCTACGCGATCCGCCATCTCTTCCGCTTCCTCGATGTAATGCGTCGTGAGGATGATGGTCACGCCGTTCGCTTGCAGTTCGCGCACGAGGTTCCACATGTCGCGGCGCAGTTCGACATCGACGCCGGCCGTCGGCTCGTCCAGAAAGAGAATCTGCGGCTCGTGCGCGAGCGCCTTGGCGATCAGGACGCGCCGCTTCATGCCGCCCGAAAGCGTCATGATCTTGTTGTCCTTTTTGCTCCAGAGCGACAGCGACTTCAGCACCTTCTCGACATGCGCCGGGTTTTTCGGCCGGCCGAACAAGCCCCGGCTGAACGATACGGTCGCCCACACGGTTTCGAAGGCGTCGGTGGTGAGTTCCTGCGGCACGAGCCCGATCATCGCGCGCGCGGCGCGATAGTCCGTGACGATGTCGTGTCCGTTCACGGTGACCGTGCCCGAGCTGGGATTCACGATGCCGCAAACCGTGCTGATGAGCGTGGTCTTGCCCGCCCCGTTCGGACCGAGCAACGCGAAAATCTCGCCGCGCCGGATTTCCAGATTCACGTCCCGGAGCGCGCTGAACCCCGACTCGTAGGTCTTGGAGAGGTTTGAAATGGTAATGATGGTTGGCATGGCACGGACGATAGCAGATAAGGCGCGATCCGGCTGGATCGAACGGGGCTTTCAGGGGTCGTCCGTTTGGCCGATGCACGGCGCGTGCCGCGCTGCATACAATGGGCGTCTGATCAAGGGAGCCGACATGCTGTTCGAACAGATTCAAACCGCTTGCATCAACGACGCGGACGTGCCGTGGGTGCCCTTCACGCCATACAGCGAGCACGTGCTCGTCAAATACTTCAAGCTCGATCCGGTTCGCGGCGAAACCATCGCCCTTTTGAAGGCGCCGGCGCGCGGACAAATGCCGCAGCATCGGCATACGGGCACGGTAATCGTCTACACGGTCGAAGGGCGCTGGAAGTATCGCGAACATGCGTGGATTGCGGAGAAAGGCAGCATCGTGTACGAGACCGCAGGTTCCAGTCACACGCCGGAAGCCGTTCCCGTGGTGGACGGCAGCGATGAGATCGTCACGCTCAACATCATTCAGGGCGAGCTGCTCTTCGTAAACGAAAACGGGCAAATACTTGCCGCCGAAGACTAGCGCAGCGGCTGGGAGCGCTACGCTGCCTATTGCCGCGCGCATGGATTAAAAGCACGCGACTTGACGGCGTTCGGCTGAAGGCGTGGTTAGAATCGTGCATCGCACAAACATCGATTGGAGGAAGCGCGCATGAGCATACAGACGGTGGGTATCGTCGGAGCGGGAACCATGGGCAACGGCATCGCGCAGGTCGCGGCCGTGGCGGGATTCGACATCGTGCTGATCGACGTGACGGACGCCGCGCTCGCCAAGGGCGTGGCCACGCTGACGAACAGCCTGGAACGGCTGGTGTCGAAAGACAAGCTGCAGGCGTCGGTGCGCGATGCCGCGATTGCGCGCATCCAGACATCCACGGATTACGGGCGGCTCAAGGACGCGGATATCGTCATCGAGGCGGCCACGGAGAACGTCGAGCTCAAACACCGCATTCTGAAGCAGATCGAAGCAGCGGCGCGGCCCGAGGCGATCATCGCGTCGAACACATCGTCCATTTCGATCACCGCGCTTGGCGCAACGCTTGCGCGGCCCGAGCGGTTCATCGGCATGCACTTCTTCAATCCGGTGCCGCTGCTGCAACTCGTCGAAGTGATTCGCGGCGTGCAGACGAGCGACGACACCGCGAACGCCGTGCGCGCGCTCACCGAGAAGCTGGACAAGTCGCCCATCGGCGTGAAGAACTCGCCTGGTTTCGTGGTCAACCGCATTCTCGTGCCCATGATCAACGAAGCCTTCTTCGTGCTCTATGAAGGCGTGGCGAGCGCCGAGGAAATCGACGCGGGCATGAAGCTCGGCGCAAATCATCCTATCGGTCCGCTCGCGCTTGCGGATCTCATCGGCCTCGATGTCTGTCTCTCGGTCATGGACGTGTTCCTGAAGGATTTCGGCGATTCGAAATATCGAGCGTGCCCGCTGTTGCGCGAACTTGTGTCCGCAGGTTATCTCGGCCGCAAGACAAAGCGCGGCGTTTATTGGTACGACTGAGCTCACGCTTACGCGCTTTTCGGCAGACGCTCTCGGTCGTGCGGCGCGGCGAAGTCAAGCACGGGACCGGCCGGCACGATCCCGGTCGGGTTGATCGAGCGATGACTCTCGTAGTAATGCCGCTTGATGTGCTCGAAGTTCACCGTGTCCGCGACTCCCGGCATCCGGTAAATCTCGCGCGTGTAGTTGGAGAGATTCGGATAATCCGCTATGCGCCGCAGATTGCATTTGAAGTGGCCGGCGTACACGGCGTCGAAGCGCACGAGCGTCGTGAACAGTCGGATGTCGGCTTCGGTGAAGCGCTCGCCCGCGAGATAACGGTGCGAGGCAAGGCGCGCATCGAGGAAGTCGAGGGTATCGAAGAGCGGCTGCACGGCTTCCTCGTACGCGGCCTGGGTGGTGGCGAAGCCCGCTTTGTAGACGCCGTTGTTCACGGTGTCGTAGATGCGCGCGTTGAGCGTGTCGATCTCCGCGCGCAACTCGGGCGGATAGTAATTGCCCGCTTTGGCGCCCAGGCCGTCGAACGCGGCATTCAGCATGCGAATAATTTCGGACGACTCGTTGCTGACTATCGTGCCGCGCGCCTTGTCCCAGAGAATCGGCACGGTCACGCGGCCGGTGTAGCTCGCGTCCGCCGCCGTGTAGACCTGATGCAGAAAGCGCGCGCCGTTGATGGCGTCGGGCACGACGCCCGGACCATCCGCGAAGGTCCAGCCGTTTTCGAGCATGAGCCAGTGAACGACCGAGATGCCGATCATTTCTTGCAGCCCCTTGAGCGCGCGCACGATAAGCGTGCGATGTGCCCACGGACACGCCAGGCTCACGTACAAGTGATAACGGCCCGCTTCCGCCTTGAAGCCGCCCTCGCCACTCGGACCGGGCGCGCCATCGGCCGTGACCCAGTTGCGAAACGCCGCGTCCTTGCGCACGAAGCGCCCGCCAGTCGATTTCGTGTCGTACCACTTGTCCTGCCATTGCCCGTCGACGAGAAGTCCCATCTGCATGCTCCCTGATCGTTGTTTGCGTCATCACAAGCACGTGGTGGACCGCGCCGCCGCTCTTGCCGTACCATCGCGCCGATGAACGTTCGATGGAGTCGAACATGTTATCCGAGGAAGAACTCGCCCTGCTCGATGCAATCCGCTCGACCGGCAGCCTTTCCCGCGCGGCGGCGCGACTCGGCCGCGCGCCCTCGACGATCTCGCATGCCGCGCGGCAACTGGAAACGCGCTTCGACGCGCTGCTGTTCGACCGCCGTCGTTACCGCCTGCAATTGACGCCAGCGGGCCATCTTCTCGCCGATGAAGCCGCGCGTCTGATGATCGACGTGTCGCGTCTGACGCAGCGCGTGAAGCAGATCGCGAGCGGCTGGGAAGACCGGTTGTGGATCGTCTGCGACGAGATACTCGAGTTCGAGACCTTGCTGCCGGTCGTGCAGGCGTTCGACGCGCTCGCGTCCGGCGTGACCCTGCGCATGACGCATGAAGTGCTGGGCGGCACGTGGGAAGCACTGCGCGATGGCCGCGCCGATCTCATCGTCGGGGCGACGAACGAACCGCCCGCGATTCCCGGCCTGCGCTGGTTCGAACTCGGCGTGATGGAATGGGTGTTCGCCGTGGCGCCGCGCCATCCGCTGGCGAAGGCGGCAGAACCGCTCGGGCGCGAGCAGATCGCGGCGCATCGCGCGGTGGCGGTCGCGGATTCATCGCATGGATCGGCGGGACGCGCTTACGGCGTGCTCGGCGGACAAGCGGCACTCGCCGTGCCGGGCATGCGCGCGAAGATTCTTGCTCAACGGCAAGGACTTGGCTGCGGTTGGGTGCCGAAGCATCGAGTGGCTTCATTGCTGGCGCGTGGCGAACTGATCGCAAAGCAAACCGCCGATCCGCGCGAGCCTAACGTTCTATACGTGGCATGGCGCGGCGATCACGAAGGCCGCGCGTTGCAATGGTGGATCGAGCAGTTCCGTCAGGCGCGTTTGGCCAGGCGTCTGGTCGATGGCATCGACGCGTTCGCCTGAAATTACGGCAGCTTGACTACCGAAGGCAACGAAAAGACCAGACAGCATAAAAGCCACAGCGAATATACGAAGAGGCCTCGCAGCCGCCTGCGCCGCCGGCCGTCGTCTTCACGTGCTTGCATGAGCATGATTGCCATCTCGTCGAGTAATCGTTTCGTCAAGCGTATGCGAAGCCACCGAACATTGCCAGCGCGCCCGAATACCGTGCGCCATCGGCAATTTTTAGTAGTATGGATTGGATGCCGCCGAACTTACCGCTATGATGCCGGCGCTAAAACGCCCCGTCTCACTGATCTCTTTTCATTCAAGGCACCATGTCCACCACTCCGAACGGGCCGCCGAATTTGAACCCGCGCCAGCCAGTCGATATCGCGCGCATTCTGCTCGTCATTGCCATTCTGACTGCGCTGACTGTTGGCAGCCTTTATATCCTGCGGCCGTTTCTGCCCGGGCTGATCTGGGCCACGACGATCGTCGTCGCCACCTGGCCGTTGATGGTCGCGGTGCAACGCCGCTGCGGCAATCGCCGCTGGGCCGCGACGACAGTCATGCTGCTCGTGCTGCTGATCGTCATCGTGCTGCCGTTGTATCAGGCTATCTCCACGCTCGCATTGCACGGCGCCGAGATCATGTCGGCCATCAAGAGCCTGCCCACGTATGCACTTCCCCCGCCGCCGAGTTGGGTACACGACGTGCCGCTCGCCGGTCAGCGCGTCTCGGCCGAATGGCAGACGCTTTCCGACGCCGGCCCCGGCGGCCTGCTCGCCCGCATCGAACCGTATGTGACGATCGCAGCGCGCTGGATGCTCTCGCACGCGGCCGTCGTCGGGGTGTTCGTGATGCACATGGTGATCACGATCATCATCTCCGGCATCCTTTACATGCAGGGCGAGGCAGCGGGCCGCTTCATCGTGCGGTTCGCAACGCGGGTTGCCGCGCAGCGTGGCGCCGAAGCCATCAAGCTCGCCGGCCTCGCCATTCGCGCGGTGGCGCTCGGCATTGTCGTGACGGCCGTGACGCAATCGGCGCTCGGAGGAATCGGCTTGTGGATCGCGGGCGTGCCGGCCGCGGGCATCATCACCGCCGTCATGCTGATGTTGTGCCTCGCGCAGATCGGGCCGCTCTTGCCACTGCTTGGGGGCGTCGCCTGGCTTTTCTGGCACGGGTCGCACGTCGCCGCGATTCTGTTGCTGATCTGGTCGATCATGATTGCCATGCTCGACAATTTTTTACGTCCCATACTCATCCGCCGCGGTATCAATTTGTCGATGCTGCTGATTCTTTCCGGCGTGCTTGGCGGCATGTTCGCATTCGGAATTGTCGGATTGTTTATTGGCCCGGTCATTCTCGCGGTCACCTCGGCAATATTGAACGCGTGGATCAACGAACAGCCTTCATTGCCGCAAGTAGACGCCATGAGTAAGGAAGAGCTGACCGGATCGACGGCCGCGCGAGGCATAAGCGACGTATGAGCGGACGGCGCAAAGCATTACGCTTATATCTGCTGAACCGGCACTGGGCGCAAAATTAGGAAAACACCTAAAGCGTATCTAACGCGATACAAATCCAGCTTTATATTTTGAATCATCCCAAAATAAGAAATCGCTTAAGCAATGGCTTAGGACTCTGATTAATTTGAGAAATCGCAAGCAAACACACAATGTTTCGCTGTGATTTAAAGAGACATATTCCGCTACAATGCACTTCTTTGATACTTGCCCTCTCAGGGCGTAGGGGAATGACCATGTCTCTGCGCGACGTGGACGTCATCGACTACATCGGAGTGAATTCCTTGCTCAAGCGCGTGTATGTCGGGATATTCGATGAATGCGACTGGCACGATGAAAAAATGCATGAGGATTTGCTGACGCGGAAAATAGACGGCTATAACCGTTATATTCGCTCGGGTCAGTTACTTATGAATTATCCGCACGTTCGCGGATATCAGATCGTATTTGAATACGTGTCGATGCACAAAATGACGCCCAGCGCGCTGCAGTATTGGAAAACGCGTGAGCGCGTCATCCACGCGGCGGGTTTCGATGTACGTGTGCGCGCCGTGGATGTTCGGCGCTCGCTCGGCATCAAGGTCGACGACGTCGCCAAGGTTGAAGCCGAGCTGGTCGAACCCGCAGCTATCGAAGTGCTCGATGCGGACCCGCGCAGTCGCCTCGCCGACGTGACCGACATCTCTTATCTGCCGCCGTTGATGCCTTCCAGGGCGCAACAGGCGCAGACTCTCCCGGCGGTTCTTACCCGCCTGTCGTTGCGGCGCGCGGCAATGAACTGAATTTCGTTGTACTCGGAGCCGTTCGGTGCGCGACGAGCGCGCTTCGGAAACACGGGTGAGCTCTCACGGGATACACCGGTGAGCCAATTCGGGAAGCAAATAAAGCGGCGAGGCCTGAAAGCCTCGCCGCTTTTTCGTGGGCACTTCCGAAGTTACTGCACCAGACTCAACGCCGACGTCGCGATGGACGGCACGGCAATATTATTGGTCTTCGCGTACTGCACAGCCTGCGTAAGCGTCTGCATCAGCGATTGCAACTGCCCCGGCGCCGATTGCGCGATATACGTTGCCGCCTGCGCCGTGCCAGGATTCGAGCCGGCCTGCATGAGCGAGGACATGTTCATCGAATTCTTGACCGAACTCAGATTCGATTGCAGCCCCGCGTATTGCTTGACGCCCTGACCCAGCGAAGCTAGCCCATCCGTGAAAGTTTGCTTGCTCGCGGCCGTCGGCGGCGTGGTCGATCCACTGGAAAAAGCCTGAATCAGCGATTGCGACACGCTTTGCTGCGTACCGCCAAGCTGCGACAGCGCACTGCTGCTCGGCACACCGCCGCTTCCCGACGCGCTCGACAGCAGTCCCGCCGCCGACTGTGCCTGACTCGCGACGCCGGACATTCCCATGGCCGAAGCAAGATTCGATTGTCCGCTCAACACCTGTTGATTCGCGCCGAGATAGCTTTGCACTAGCGAACCCAATCCCGACGACTGCGTGCCCGCGCTGCCCGACACATCCGACTTGCCGCTGCCGAATCCGAACTGCTGCAGGTTGATTTGCGCGTTGGATGCGACCGGCGCGACAAGCGCTCCCGTCAAACCAGCCGCCAGTAGCGCAAACCTCAACGAGCGCTTCACCATGTTGCGTTCCTCCATTTGACTTGTCCGATGATCGAACAGGCTCGGTTCGCCCTTCAGACAAATTGACGGTTCGCGCTGTTTACATTTGCTTGCGATTACGTCAGGAGAAATGTTCGGCGAAATCATTTTGTCTGGCGAAGCTCCGGAAAATCCTCTTCCCAGAATTCGAACTCACCGCGCACCGCAGTGTTGGTGCGAGCGGCTTCCTGTCGACGAAGATCGACGCGCCGAATCTTGCCCGAGATGGTTTTCGGCAACTCGGCGAATTCGATTCTTCGAATGCGTTTATATGGCGAGAGCCGCTCGCGCGAAAACGCGAACACGCTTCGCGCCAGTTCCGGTCCGACTGCGAAGCCGTGTCGCAGGGTAACGAACGCCTTCGGCACGGAGAGCCGTAACGGGTCCGGACTCGGCACGACAGCAGCTTCCGCGATCGCCTCGTGTTCGATCAACACGCTCTCCAGCTCGAACGGACTCAGCCGATAGTCCGAAGATTTGAACACGTCGTCCGCGCGGCCAACGTAGACGAAGTAGCCATCCGCGCCGCGCGAGGCGACGTCCGAGGTGCGATAGAAGCCGCCGCGCATCGCGTTTTCGGTGGCGGTCGGGTTATCGGCGTAACCGGTCATCAGGCCGAGCGGCGGCGGATTCAGCACCAGCGCGATCTCGCCTTCGTCGGCGAGCGCGCCATCTGGATCGAGCAGCGCCACGCGATAACCGGGCAGCGGACGTCCCATCGACCCCGGCGCAACCCGCTGACCCGGCGTATTGGCGATCTGCGCGGTGGTTTCAGTCTGGCCGTAGCCATCGCGGATAGGCACGCCCCACGCCGTGTGCACGCGCTCGACGACTTCGGGATTGAGCGGCTCGCCCGCCCCGACGATCTCCCGCAGCTTCACCGCGTAGGACGCCAGCGGCTCTTGCACCAGCATGCGCCACACGGTCGGCGGCGCGCATAACGTGGTGATGTCGTATTGCACGAGCGCATCGAGCGTGCGCGCCGCATCGAAGCGGCTGAAGTTGTAGATGAAGACGCAAGCCTGTGCATTCCACGGCGCGAAAAAGCAGCTCCACGCGTGCTTTGCCCAGCCCGGCGAGCTGATGTTCCAGTGCACGTCGCCGGGTTGCAGGCCGATCCAGTACATCGTCGAAAGATGCCCGACCGGATAGCTCTCGTGCGTATGCGCGACGAGCTTGGGCTTCGACGTCGTGCCCGAAGTGAAGTACAGTAAATAGGGATCGCTGGCGTTCGTTTCGCCATCTGCGGCAAAGTCCGGCGACGCTTCGTAGGCCGCGTCGTAGGCAAGCCAGCCATCGCGCGGCTCGCCCACGGCGATACGCAGTCCCGTCACGTCGATGCCTTCGAACTTGTGCGTCTCGCCCGCATCGACGATCACGTGTTGCACGCGTCCAAGCGCGATGCGCTCGCGCAAGTCGGCAGGCGCGAGTTGCGTGGTCGCGGGCAACACGATAGCGCCGAGCTTCATCGCGCCGAGCATGGTCTCCCACAACTCGACTCGGTTCGGCAGCATCAACAAGATACGCTCGCCGCGCGTGACGTTCAGCGCGCGCAAATGGTTGGCGACGCGCGCCGAACGCTCGCTCATCTGCGCGAATGAAAGACGCGTCTCGCCGCCACCTTCGTTGACGATATGCAACGCGGCCGCATGGTTGCCGCGCGCCATCGGATCGAAATAATCGAGCGCCCAGTTGAAACGACTAAGCGCCGGCCACTGAAACTCGCGATACGCGGTGTCGTAATCGGTGCGATGTCGCAGCAAAAAGTCGCGTGCTTCGATGAAAGGCTCTGCCGGGTTCATTTCGTCTCCGTGATTGTTTTGATTGCCCCGTGCGGCGGCGCGCGCTTGAAAGCCGGTTTCAGAGCTGACGCGCGATCACCATGCGCTGCACTTCGCTGGTTCCTTCGTAAATCTGCGTGATGCGTGCATCGCGATAATGCCGCTCCACCGGATAGTCCTGCAGATAGCCATAGCCGCCGTGAATCTGGATGGCATGCGAACAGACGCGCTCCGCCATCTCGGACGCGTACAGCTTCGCCTGCGAAGCCTCCGACAAACACGCAATGCCCTCGGTGCGCATGCGCGCCGCGTGCAGCACGAGCAGGCGCGCGGCGTTCAGTTGCGTGTGCATGTCGGCGAGCATGTTCGCGACCGACTGATGCTCGAGAATCGGCTTGCCGAACTGGCTGCGATCGTGGGCGTAGGCGCGCGCCGCGTCGAAGGCCGCGCGCGCGATGCCGAGCGCCTGCGCCGCAATGCCAATGCGCCCGCCTTCCAGATTCGACAACGCGATCTTGAGCCCTTCGCCGCGCTTGCCGAGCAGGTTCGCAGCGGGAATCGCGCAATCGTCGAAGGTGATGGCGCAGGTATCCGATGCGCGAATGCCGAGCTTGTGCTCGGGCGGCCCGACATTGAAGCCAGGCGTGCCGGTCGGCACGATGAACGCCGAGATGCCGCGCTTGCCGAGTTCGGGATCGGTCACGGCGAAGACGATAGCCACGCCCGCGCGCTTGCCATTGGTCACGAACTGCTTGCTGCCCGAAAGCACCCATTTGCCGTCGCGCTCGGTTGCGCGCACGCGCAGATTGTTCGCTTCCGAGCCCGCCTGCGGTTCGGTGAGGCAGAACGCGCCGATCACTTCGCCGCTCGCGAGCTTCGGCAGCCATTCGGTCTTCTGCGCGTCGGTGCCGAAAGCGAGGATCGGGCCGCAGCCGACCGAGTTGTGCACACTCATCAACGTGGCGCAGGACGCGCAGCCCGCCGCGATTTCTTCCATCGCGAGCGCATAGGCGGTGTAGTCGCTGAACGTGCCGCCGAGTTCCGCAGGCACGATCATGCCGAGCAAACCCAGTTCGCCGAGTTGCCGCACGACGGCGTCGGGCAACGCGCCGTCCCGGTCCCACTGACCCGCGTTCGGCGCAAGCACTTCGGTCGCGAACTGACGCGCGGCGTCGCGAATCATGCGCTGCTCTTCGGTAAGAAAACTGTCGATCATGGTTGGAGCTCGTAGAAGGTGCCTGAAGCGATCGGATAAACTTGCTCGCCGCGTCTTTCGGAAACGGCGCTGCGGCGCGTTGCAAGTCATGCCTCGATCATGCGCGGCGCGCGTGGCGTGTGCACGAGTCTAGGCAATCGCCGGACATTAGCCGATGCCTGAAACGATCACGCTAACTGAGCGCTTTGGCCACCTAGTGAAGACCCCAACATCCACGAAGGACATCGAACGGGATTCGATCGCCGCGAGTCTCGTCGACGCAGCCTTGCGCTGCGCACAAGCACGCGGCGTCGATCGCGCGATGCTGCTCGACGCCGCGCAGATCGCGCCCGCGCTGCTCGACACGCCGCATGCGCGCGTCACGCCCGCGCAGTACGGCCGCCTGTGGCACGCCATCGCCGACGCGCTCGACGACGAGTTCCTCGGCCAGGACGCACACCCGATGCGGCGCGGCAGCTTCGTGCTGATGTCGCACGCCGCGTTGAGCGCGCGCGACGGCGCACAGGCGCTCGGGCGCATCGCCGGATTCATGCGGCTCGTGCTGGACGACTTATCGTTTGAGCCGGATATCGGCGCGACGCGCGTGCGCCTCTGGATGAACGACGGCCACGGCGAACGCGAGCCCAAGAGCATGTTCGCCTGCGCGACCGGCTTCATCCTCGTCTATGGATTGTTGTGCTGGCTCGTCGGGCGACGCATTCCGGTGCTTGCGGCCGATTTTCGTTGCGAGGAACCAGCGGATAGCGACGAATACCGGCTGATGTTCTGCGACACCCTTCGTTTCGACGCGCCGCGTTCATTCGTCGATTTATCGCCCGAATGCGCCGCGCTGCCCGTCGTGCAGACAACCGCCACGATCAGGCGCTTTCTGCGCGACGCGCCCGCGAACTTCATCGTCAAGTATCGGAATTCGGAATCGCTCGCGGCGCGCATTCGGCGGCGCTTGCGGCAGACCGCGCCGGCCGACTGGCCCGAGGCGGACCGCATGGCGGCGGAATTGAATATCGCGCAGGCCACCTTGCGTCGGCGTCTCGCGCAGGAAGGGCTGACGTATCGAACCATCAGGGACGCGCTACGCCGCGATCTGGCGCTCTCGCGTCTTGCGGATACCGACGAAACCATCGCTCAGATTGCGAACGCGCTCGGCTTTGCGGAACCGAGCGCTTTCCGGCGCGCCTTCAGAAAATGGACGGGCGTGCGGCCGGCGGATTATCGCCGCGCACGCTGAGAGCGCGCGGATATCGACGCTGCTATATTGAGGCGTCGAAGAATTGCCCACGGAGCGCATCATGACGAAAGCACGGCCCGACGAACCCGCGACGCCCACCCACGAAGAGGAGTTGCTCGACGAAGCGCTGGATGAGACCTTCCCGGCGAGCGATCCGATTGCCGTGGACGCCGAGCCGGAAGACAACGAGGAACGCAAGCGGGCTAAGTAAGACTCAGAGGGGATCGTTCGGACCCGGTTCATCCGGAGTCGAAAGGAGCGTCACCAGTTTGTCGACGTGCTGATGCAGCAACTTCACATGCTTGTCGATCTGTTCGAGACGGCCGGAAAGGTCCGCCTTCGCCGCTTCGCTCATGCGGTCGGAGGCGATGAGTTCATCGGCCTTGGGCAGCATTGGCTCGACTTGCAGCAAACCTAGCTGGCGTTCCAGCCGACGCAAATCCTGCGACAGCAGTTCGCGATTTTTGCGAAACAAAAGATCGCGACGATTGGCTTCCGCCTGCTGCTGTGCGAGATCGGCCACGCGGCGCGTTGCTTCCGTTTGCGACAGCAGCGGATCGGGACCGCGCAACACGGAACGCTTGGGCGCGGGATGCGCCGTGCCGCGAAACACCGCGACGGGCGCTTCTTCGTCGAGCGCGCGTTGCACGCCGGAAGGCACTTCGGCGGGGTTGCGGCGCTCGTCCATCCAGTGCGGCGGCAAGCCCGTCACGAGCTCGATACCGCGCACGAATTCCTCGTTGAAGTCGCGCTGACCCGCGACGATGAGCTTCATCAGCGAAGGCGAGAAGCTCATCATCCGCGCGAGTCGCGCAGCGCCGCCCGGCGAACCCACCAGAACATTCAGGTTGGCTCGCCAGACGACGAATAGCGTTTCATCGAAATCTTCCATGAAAGGGCTCCCGGCTGACCGATGCACCCAAAGGCGCATGTCGACAATGCGCGCGTTCGAGTCGCGCGCCAGCGCTTCCGGCTTGCGCTTCTTGCGTCCGTGCGCCGTGGGGCGCGCTTCACCTGCAGATTCATACCGCATCAAACACCATACTACCTTGATCGGCAAGCCCGGCGGACATAAGGGTCCGCGCTAATGGCGCCGGTGATTACGACTGGAACACGACAGGCCGCGCAAAGAGCGCTTGCCAACCCGTCGCGGCCACTATATTAAGGCTCGTTGCGCAAATAGCCCACCTTGCTCGGATCGAGCATGCGCCAGGTCACGACAAGCGAGATGGCGCACATGGCGGTGACATACCAATAGAACGCCGATTCGCTGCCCGCCGACTTCAGCCACAACGCCACATATTCCGCCGATCCGCCGAACACCGCATTAGCGACGGCGTACGACAGCCCGACGCCCAGCGCGCGCACTTCGGGCGGAAACATCTCCGCCTTGATGAGACCGCTGATCGACGTATAAAAGCTGACGATGGCAAGCGCGGCCACCACCAGAACGAACGCCATGAACGGGCTCGTCACGTCGCGCAACGCGTGCAGCAGCGGCACCGTGCAGAGCGTGGCGAGCGCGCCGAACCAAAGCATCGACTGACGACGCCCGATGCGGTCCGACAGCGCGCCGAAAAGCGGCTGCATGATCATGTAGACGAACAATGCGCCCGTCATCACGTTACTGGCCGTCTTGGCGTGCATGCCCGCCGTATTGACCAGATATTTCTGCATGTACGTGGTGAACGTATAAAAGATCAGCGATCCGCCCGCCGTGAAGCCGACCACGGTCATGAACGCGCCCTTGTGCTGCATCAGGCCGCGCAAAGTGCCCGCTTCCTTGCGTTGCCGCGATTCGGCGGTCGTGGTTTCTTCGAGCGAACGACGCAGAAAAAGCGAGATCAGCGCCGCGCAAGCGCCGACGAAAAACGGCACGCGCCAGCCCCACGCCTTGAGCTCTTCGGTCGAGAGAAACATCTGAAGGATGACCAGCACGAGCAGCGCGGCCAGCTGCCCGCCGATCAGCGTCACATATTGAAACGATGCGAAGAAACCGCGACGGCCGCGCAGCGCCACCTCGCTCATATAGGTTGCGCTCGTGCCGTACTCGCCGCCGACTGACAAGCCCTGGAAGAGCCGCGCGATCAGCAGAAAGAACGGCGCCCACGCGCCGATGCTCGAATACGTCGGCAGAAAGGTGATGACGAGCGAGCCGCCGCACATCATTAGCACGGAAATCATCATTGCGTTGCGGCGGCCGTGTTTGTCGGCGATACGGCCGAAGAGCCACCCGCCGATCGGGCGCATGAGAAAGCCCGCCGCGAACACGCCCGCGGTATTCAACAATTGCGTGGTCGGATTGCCGCTCGGGAAGAAGGCCGCCGAGAAATACAGCGCAAGGAACGAATAGATATAGAAGTCGAACCATTCGACGAGATTGCCCGACGATGCCCCGACGATCGCGAATACGCGGCGACGGGTATCTTCAGCGGTGTAGGCGGGAATGTCGTTCATGGGTAGTCTGTTCCTGGTCTCGGCGTTTGATCGGCCGGCACGACATTGCCGGGGCGAATCGCTCTGCGGCGTTCGGGCGCAAGTTTATACGACGATTCGCGGAAAAGCGCGCAAAGATGATTGTGATTTCCCCAATGCGGCGCGCGACAAAGGCGGCATCCATCTTTATGATTCGAGCCGACGCGGCTTGTCGCCAAAGCCTTCGCGCGGCTTACGCCATTTGCATGTTTCCCGGCGTGGCCACGGATTAGGGAATTTCCCTTATCGAACACGGCGCCGCGGATTTATCGATAAAGTCTCGCTCGTCCATCATTGGAGTTTCGTATGAACATGCCGCGCCTTATCGTGCTGAACGACGCGTTGGCGTCGAAATTCGCGCAAGTCGCGCTAGGTCACCTCACGCGCGAGTATCCCAACAAGCTCGATCACGTCATGGCGAGCGCAGCGGACGTGCAAAGCCCGCGCGCGCTGCATCCCGTCTTCTATGGCAGCTTCGACTGGCATTCGTGCGTGCATGGCTATTGGCTGCTTGCGCGTCTCGTCGACCGCTTTCCCGCGCTGCCCGAAGCCGCGCGCATTCGCTCGGTCATCGACGAACATTTCACCGATGCCAACGTCGCCGCCGAAGTCGCCTACCTCGAACGCCCGGCGGCGCGCGGTTTCGAGCGGCCCTACGGCTGGGCGTGGCTGCTCGCGCTCGCGGCCCAATTGCGTTCGATGCACACCGAGGAAGGCGCGCGCTGGGCCCGTACGCTGCAACCGCTCGCGGATGCCTTCGTCGCGCGCTTCGTCGAATTCCTGCCGAAGTCGACGTATCCGCTGCGCGTCGGCACGCATTTCAACATGGCGTTCGCGCTGACGCTGGCGCTCGGTTATGCACGTGTGGTTCGTGATGGCGATTTCGAGCGCCTTCTCGTCGATACGGCCACGCGCTGGTTCGCCAATGACGAAGCCTGTCAGGCGTGGGAACCGGCCGGCGACGAATTCCTCTCGCCGTCGCTGATGGAAGCCGTGCTGATGCGCCACGTGTTGCCCGATGCATCGTTCAACGGCTGGTTCGAACGCTTCTTGCCGCGTCTTGCCGTGCGCGAACCCGCGACGCTCTTCGTGCCGGCCACCGTCACCGATCGCAGCGACGGCAAGCTCGCGCATCTCGACGGCCTGAACCTGAGCCGCGCGTGGTGCCAGCGGACCATCGCGCGGGCGCTGCCTGCGGGCGATGCGCGCATCGGCGTGCTCGACGCGAGCGCCGACGAGCATCTGGCGGCGGGCATCGCGCACGTGGCGGGCGACTACATGGGCGAACATTGGCTCGCCACGTTTGCGTTGCTGGCGCTGGAAGCGTGACGCGCCGAGCGCCACGCTGAATCAGACGCGCGGCTGGAACGCGATGACCGCCATTCCCGCGAGCGCAATGACCGCGCCCGTCACGTCCCACATCGTCGGCCGGATGCGATCCACGGCCCACAGCCATGCGATCGCCACACCGATATACACGCCGCCATACGCCGCATAGACGCGCCCTGCCGCCGCACCGTGCAGCGTGAGGAGCCACGCGAACAACGCAAGCGAAAGCGCGCCGGGCACGATTAGCCAGGGCGAGCCATCGAGCTTCAGCCATCGATACGGAAAGTAGCAACCGGCGATCTCCGCGATGGCCGTCACGACATAAAGCAGAAGAGTTTTCATGGACAGTCGGGCAGCGGGTTCGACGCGCATTATCGGCTGCTTCGGCAGCAAGCGTCGCCCTGACACGGCACAATGACGCCTCTTGCTCACCTCGCCCTGCAATTGAACGCTCCCAACAATATCGAGCATCCGGCCGCCGTGCCGGTGCACTGGCACAAGCGCGTGCTGACGCTCGCGTTTCCCATCGTCCTCGCAAATCTTACGCAGCCGATTCTAGGCGCGGTCGATACCGCCGTCGCCGGTCATCTCGACGGACCGCAATATATCGGCGGCGTCGCGCTCGGCGGGCTCGTGTTCAGCTTCGTGTTCTGGAGCTTCGGCTTTTTGCGCATGGGCACGACGGGCCTCGTCGCGCAGGCGTTCGGTGCGAACGATGCGCTTGCCCTGCGCGCAAGCGTATTGCGGGCGATGCTGCTCGCGCTCTTCATCGGCATGGCGGTACTGGCGTTACAGGTGCCGATCATCCGTTATGCGCTCGCCGCGCTCGGCGGTAGCGCGGCTGTCCAGAGCACGGCCAGCGCCTACTGCCATGCGCGCATCTGGGCCGCGCCCTTCGCGCTTGGCAACTACGTCGTGCTCGGGATGTTGCTCGGCTGCCAGCGCGTGCGGCTCGCGCTCGTCACACAAGTGTTCATCAACGTGGTCAATATCGTGGCGGTCCTGCTATTCGTGTATCGCTTCGGCTGGGGTATTTCGGGCATCGGCGCGGCCACGGCGGCTGCGGATTTTTGCGGCTTCGCGCTCGGTCTTGCGATTCTCTGGCGTTTGCGTCCACATGGACTTCCGGCGCTCGCGCTGCGCACGCTGCTGGACGCGCGCGCGATGAAGCGCCTCGTCGCGCTCAATCGCGACATCTTCATTCGCACGCTGTGCCTGCTCGGATCGTATGGATGGTTCGCCCACATGGGCGCGCGTCAGGGCGATGCGATCCTCGCGGCCAACGCCGTCCTGCTCAACTTCCAGACCTTCATGGCCTTCGGACTCGATGGCTTCGCGCACGCCGCCGAAGCGCTGGTCGGCGCGGCCACGGGCGCGCGCGACCGCCACGCGTTTCGCCAAGCCGTGAAGGTGACGATGCTGTGGTCGGCGATCGGCGCGGCGGGCTTTTCGCTCGTTTATTGGCTCGCGGGCGAGTGGATCATCGGCCAGCTCACGGATCAGCGGGACGTGCGTGCCGCCGCGCTGCGCTTCTTGCCTTGGGCCGTGGTGATGCCGCTTGCATCGGTCATCAGCTTTCAGCTCGATGGCGTGTTTATCGGCGCGACGCGCACGCGGGAGCTGATGGTGTCGACGGCTGTATCGCTTGGCATCTTTCTATTTGCCGCGTGGTTGCTGAACGGCTGGTTCGGCAACCACGGATTGTGGCTCGCGCTCGCCATCTTGATGATCGCGCGCGCCGTTACGTTGCTGGTGCAGTTGCCCGCGATCGAGCGGAGATCGTGCGTGGATTGATGCGGAGTGGATGGCCTGACTCAATCCGCCTTCGCCTTCAACGCCGCCATACCTTCCAACAACGCCTTGTGAAACGCCACCGGGTCCTGCATCTGCGGCGCATGACCGAGCTCGGCAAACTCGACGAGCTTCGCGCCCTCGATCCGCTGCTGTGCAAGCTTCGCCAGCTCAGGATAACGGCCCAGCGTCGGGCGAATCTCCGGCGGCGCCAGATCCTTGCCGATGGCCGTCGTGTCCTTATCGCCGATCATCAGCAGCGTCGGGGTTCGTAACTGATCGAACTCATAGACGACAGGCTGCGTATAGATCATGTCGTACAGCAACGCCGAGTTCCACGCGACCGCATCTTTCCCCGGTCCGCGATACATTCCCGCAAGCATCTGCACCCACGGTTCGTAGTCCGCGCTCCAATGCCCCGCGTAATACGTGCTGGTCTCGTAGCTGCGGATGCCGTCGGCCGTGGTCTTGAGCTCGCGCGCATACCAGTCGTCGATGGAAATGGACGGCACGCCCTTCGCCTTCCAGTCTTCCAGACCAATGGGATTCACGAGCACGAGTTGCTCGGTCTCGCGCGGGTACATCAGCGCATAACGCACCGCGATCATGCCGCCCGTCGAATGCGCGATCAACGTGGGATGCGTGACGCCAAGCGCCGCAAGCAGCGCATGCGTATTGCGCGCGAGCTGCTGGAAGCTGTACTGATAACGCGCCGGTTTGGTGGACTTGCAAAAGCCGATCTGGTCCGGCGCGACCACGCGATACCCGGCTTCGCTCAAGGTATCGATGGTCTTTTTCCACGTCGCCGCGCAGAAGTTCTTGCCATGCAGAAGCACGGCCGTGCGGCCATTGGGATGCGCGGGATGCACATCCATATAGGCCATCTGGACGACCTGCCGTTGCGACGAAATGGAGAACCGCGCGACCGGATAAGGATAGTCGAAGCCTTGCAGTTCAGGTCCGTATGCTGGGCCATCGTTGGCGGGCGCGTCTTGCGCGTGAGCCTGGCTCGCGGTGAACATCGTGCAACACGAGACGAGCGACAGCAGCAGGTTTCGCGCGATATCAAGCTTGCGGCGCTTGGCGTTCATTGGCTTCCTTCCATTCGTTTCGATGCGGCCTTCGCCTACGGCGCGGCCCGAGCCGACGCATTCTAGCGTGGATGAATTTCTTCCGTTCCATGTGCACTGCACTGCCTTATACTCTGCGGCCTCGATTCGCCCGGCTTAAGCCGAACGGCTGACCATCAGGCGGCAAGTTCTCACGCATCAGCACGGATCTTCATACTCAGCATGCAAGTACGCATCAAGGCATTCGTCGTCGCGCTTCTAGGCGCCGCGTCGGTCGCGGCGGTCGCGAGCGACTGTCCGCAGTTCAGTCCGGGCGGCCGCGCGCCCGTCGTCGTCAATCAGAAGATGCGCGCGTCCACGCAGGAAATCTGCTATACCGATTTCGCTCTGCTGCATTCCGGCGTCACGCACGGGCCGCTCTGGTCGGCGGAGCATTTGACCGCGCAGAGCGTCGATGACGCGAAGAACAACACGCGCACCAATCGCTTTTTCGTCGACAAGCGGCTGCCGGCCGGCGACAGCGCGCAACTCGACGACTACAAAAGGAGCGGCTACGATCGCGGCCACATGAGCCCGGCGGGCGATCGAGCCAGCAAGCAAGGCATGGCCGAATCGTTCTCGCTTGCGAACATCGTGCCGCAGGATCCATCGAACAACCGGCGCATCTGGTCGCGCATCGAGCAAGCAGTACGCAGGCTGACCGAAGAATCCGGCGATGCCTATGTCGTGACCGGCCCGCTCTTTTCAGGGCGGCAGTTGCAGACCATCGGCGAGTCGCGCGTGTTCGTGCCGACGCAGTTGTACAAGGTGGTCTATTTGCCGAAGCGGCAAATCGCGTTCGTGGTCGTCGTCGATAATGTGCCGACCAATACCTATACGATGAAAACCGTGCGCGAACTGGAAGCCATGAGCGGTCTTGCGTTTCCCGGCATCCCCGATGCACTGAAAGACAAACGAATTGGAGGACTGAGCGGTGTTTAAACCATTTGCCAACGATACCGACGTGATGAACATCGCGGGCGACGCGATCAACATCCAGAACGGCACGACGCGTGTGTCGGTGAGCGGCGACCTCACCATCGCACGCGATCAGGCGGGGCTCGCCGCCGCGCAGGCGTTGTACAAGGCGCTCGGGGCTATCGTCGATGTTCTTCAAAAAGACAAGGCGCTGCCCGCGAAGCTTGCCGACGAGCCGACCGCGCCCGGCGGCACGGCGGATAATCCGTTCATCTGAAACGGGACGCGAGAAGACGCGACGTGATCGAAAGCCACGTTAGCCCGAGCCCGCTCGGGCCTATTTTGTTTCGCGCGGAAGGCGATTGCCTGACCGGGCTTTTCTTTGTCGGGCAGAAGTATTGCCCGGACGGTTTATCGCACGAGCCACGCGCATCGGCGCGCGTGCCGCGCGTGATCGCCGAGGCGCGCGAGCAAGTCGACGAATATTTCGGGGGCGCGCGCGAGGTGTTTTCGGTGGCGCTGCGGCTCGACGGCACCGCGTTCCAAAAACAAGTCTGGGACACGCTGCGTCAGATTCCTTTCGGCGAAGCCTGGACTTACGGCGATCTCGCGCGCCGTCTTGGCTTGCCCGCAGGCGCATCGCGCGCGGTCGGCGGCGCGAACGGGCGCAATCCGGTGTCGATCATCGTGCCGTGTCATCGCGTGATCGGCGGCGATGGCGAACTCACAGGTTACGCGGGCGGCGTTGCGCGCAAGCGTCACCTGCTGACGCTGGAAGGCGGACGCGGGCGCGAGCAACTGCTGTTGTTCTAATCCTTTCGGCGCGTATCGACGTAAAAAAGCTCGCGATCCTTTCGGCTCGCGAGCTTTTTCTTCGACAGCGTCCAGCTTACGGATTGAGCGTCACTTCCACACGGCGATTCTCGGCGCGACCCTGACTCGTCGCGTTCGATGCCACTGGAACAGACTTGCCGAAGCCCTTCATGGAGAACTCGTTCGCCTTCAGACCGTGGCTCTTGAGGTATTCGAGCACCGACTCCGCGCGACGCTGGGACAACGCCAGGTTATACGGCGCGGAGCCAACAGAGTCCGTATGTCCTTCGATGCTGACAGACGAAAACGTCGTGCCGCGTCCTTCCGAGATAATCTGATCGAGCGAGGCTTTGGCCTTCGGCGTCAAATGGGCGCTGTTGAAGTCGAAGTTCGTCTTTTCGTCGAGGGAAATCTTGCGTGCGGCCGGCGCGGCCGGCGCGACGGTCGCCGTATCCACCACCGCTGGCGGCGCGGGTTCCGCAGCCGCCGGCTGCACGGGCTGTGCCGGTGCACCGCAGACAAAAATCAGCTCGGAGACATTGTCCGGTGTTTTCGTTCCCGCGACGTTCTGGAGCGGGTGCACTGGCTGATTGCCGCATGCCTTCTGCGCGGCGGCCATGCATTGGCTGCCGCCTTCGAACAAGCCGTAGCATTCGGCGCGGAAAGCCTTTTGGCCGTTCGACGTCTGAATTTCGCTGAGATTGAACGTGGGACTGGACGCAAGACTGGTCGCAGGACTGGACGTGGACGAGCAAGCGGCAAGAACGGCGACGCTCGCGAGAATAGTGGCAATGGTCTTGTTGAACATATTGAATGAGTAAGCAGAGCGCCTGTTGGCAATTGACGGGATTTCCGCTTATTTCAGCGCCTGAATTGCGAAAGCGCGAATAAGCCCGTTTTGAGAAATAGATGAAGTTCGGTATCGCGATCTTGAAACGACCGAAAGCCGCCGCGATTCTAGCAACGGCTTAAGAACTTACCGCAGGGACAATTCCCAAAAATCGACATCCCGCTTCGCATCTCATTAATCACCGAAGCGTGCGCCATCTGAACGACTGTTGCGACCATCGACGTCATGCAATTCGGCGACATTTCGCCGGCAAGTTGCTCAATTCGGATTACGCATCCAGCTTAATGCGTATCTGATTATGGTCAGAGAATCCGATTAATTCCAGAACAACCTGCGCTCTACTCTTCCAAATCAAATCATTTGCGCGTGATCGAAGCGCGTTTGTGCCACTCGCGAATCGCCGTTGTAGCGTTCGGGGTTATTGGGCGAAAAGATGCGCGAATCCACGGGTTTTGCCGGTAGGCGCGAGAAGATTTCCTTGTCCGCGTGAAAATTGAACGGCGCCGCCGAAAGAATGCGCGAATCGGGCAGCCGTTCGCCGGCATTCGCGCATGAAACTGAAATCGGAAACGAAGAAACGAGACAAAGCGCGAGCGTGACGATGCTTGAAAGCGAGTTCGGACGGGACATGGCTGACCTGAAATGAAACGGCGCGTAACGCCTGGAACGGAAAAGGCCTCGATCCATCTTCGGCCCTCGTTAATGCATGGATGCCATTTCAACAGGGCCAAGCGTCATAGCCCATGAGAAGGTTCTCAATTTCGTCCTATTTTTGGGATGCACTCCCGAGAAGACGAGCGGGCGTGAAAAATGCGGACGAGTAGAGTTCACACCTTTAGCGCCACCCTTTTTGCAGGAACGGGAATCCAACGCGCGCCTCTGCCCATCGATGGGTTGCCATCCAGCGCCAAGGCGGACGGGCTTTCACGACAGACGGAAGATCCCATTGTTGCTCGGAGTCAGCCATAATTCGCGTTCGCTCAAACGGATCGCCAAGTAAAACGAACACTCCATGACCCAAGACGACAAGCTCCCCACCGTTTCGCCCCGACAGCCCATACCCAACGACGGCAACGTCACGACTGGCGTGGCAGGTCTGGACGAGATTCTGGGCGGCGGTCTCGCCGAAGGTGGTTTGTACATGATCGAAGGCATGGCTGGCGCGGGAAAGACGATCCTTTCGTCGCAGATCGGTTTTCATCGCGTGGGCCAGGGCGACATGGTGCTATACATCACGCTGATCGCCGAATCGCACACGAAGCTGCTGTCGCACCTCCGGGCAATGTCGTTCTACGACGCCGACGCCATCTCCGAACGCATGCTGTTCGTGAGCGGTTACCACGAACTGATACGCGACGGCCTGTCCGGCTTTCTCTCGCTCATCGCGGCGACCATCCGCACGAGCCGCCCGCGTTTCATGGTCATCGACGGCTTTCGCAGCGCCCGCGAATTCAGTTCGACCGAACTCGAACTCTCGCAATTCATCCACGAGTTGTCGGCCTTCGTGAGCGCCGCGCGTTGCACGACGCTCATCCTCGCGCCGCTGTCCGGCAACGAGCCGCATCCCGAGCACACATTGGTCGATGGCTTGATCGAGCTGAACCGCTACAACACCGGAATGCGCCGCGCACGGGAGATCGAAGTGCATAAGCTGCGCGCGCGCGATCATCTGCTCGGCAAGCATTTCTTCAAGATCACGGCGGACGGACTCGTGACCTACCCGCGACTCGAAGCGTCGTCGGCGAATGCGCAGGACGTGCCGGACTTCGAAAGCCGTCTTGCCTTCGGTTTCCCCGATTTCGATCAGATGCTCGGCGGCGGCGTGGTGCGCGGTTCGACCACCACCTTTATCGGGCCCTCGGGCGTCGGCAAGACGCTGCTCGCGCTCAAGTTTTTGCAGGCGGGCGTGGCGCGCGGCGAGCAGTGCGTCTACTTCGGGCTTTACGAGTCGCCGGAGCGGCTGATCGCGAAGGCGGCGTCGGTCGGCATCGACCTGAAAGACGCTGTCGATAGCGGCCATTTGCTACTGGAATGGCATCCCGCCGTGGAACTCGCCATCGACGAACTTGCCTCGGAACTGATTGCGTCGATCCAGCGCTCGAAGGCGTCGCGGCTCGTCGTGGATGGCGTCGACGGCTTCTTTCAGTCGGCCAACCGCACCGAGCGCCTCGGGCTATTCTTGAACGCGCTCACGCACCGTCTGCGCGAAGCCGGCGTCACCACGCTCGTGACGGAAGAGTTGCCGCTCTACGGCGATTCGACGACGCCCACCACCTTGCGGGCGTCCGCGATGACCGAAAACATCGTGCTCCTGCGCTATGTCGAGGCAAACTCGTCGCTGTATCGCATGGTGTCGGTGGTCAAACAGCGCGAAGGTTCGCACGATACGGCGATCCGCCGTCTCACGATCGATTCGCGCGGATTGCATATCAGCGAAGGGTTCATCGGCTCGACGGGTCTGCTGTCCGGACATCCGTCGTTGGCGCCTGCGCTTTCTGTGTCGGACCCCGGCCAGCGAGCATGAAAAAAATCCTCGTCGTCGACGACGAATTCGACATCCTCACAACCTGGCGCCTCATTCTCGAAATGGAAGGCTACGAAGTGACGACCGCGTCGAACGGGCGCGTGGCGCTCGAATCCGCGCGCGCGAATCCGCCCGACCTCGTCATCACCGACTGGATGATGCCGCACATGGACGGCGTTGCCTTCATCCGCGAACTGGCGGCGAACGACTCGCTCGCACAGGTTCCCGTGATTCTCATGAGCGCGGCGGCGCATGCGCCCACGCTGGAACACGCCAACGCGCAGTTTCGCCGCAAACCGCTTTCCATCGACGATTTGCTCGATCTGGTTAAACATAAACTCGGCGAAGCCTGACCTTGGGCACGAAGCGTGCTGCTTGTTTCACTCGGACGTTGCCGGGATGCCGCAAGATCAGCCCGCTGCAACATTGACCATAACCGCTACAGACGAGAAGGGAGGCACCATGGTGCAGGATCAAGTGGAAGGCGCGGCGCAACAGGTCGTGGGCAAGGTGCAGGATGCGGTTGGCGCGCTTACGGGCGACTCGGAAACGCAAGTGGCCGGCAAGACGCGGCAGGCGCTCGGCTCGCTGCAGCAGAGCTACGGCGAGACCGTGGATCAATTGCGCGTGGCGGTGGCGAGTCAGCCGATCAACGGTTTGCTGATCGCGGCGACCGTGGGCTTCGTGCTCGGCGCGCTGTGGAATCGCGATCGTTGAGACATCGACGCGCGGCGCCATCTCGCATGGCGCCAGGCGTGAAAAAACGGCAAAGTCCGCAAGTCGGCTTTGCCGTTTTTTATTGCACGATGCTCACACCGCTCACACCGCTTCAAGCCGCGAGCGTGTTCGCCAGAGTACCGATTCCGCGAATCGTCACTTCCACGCGCGCGCCGTCCTTGATCGATCCCACGCCGATCGACGTACCGCACGCGATGACATCGCCGGGAACGAGCGTCATGTCGTGCGACAGCAGGCTGACCTGCTCGGCGGGCGAAAAGATCATGTCGTCGAGCGGATAATTTTGACGCTCGACGCCGTCCAGCGTCGTGACCACGTGGGCCGCGCGCCAGTCGAAGCCGTTGCCTGGCGTAACGATGGCGGGCCCGAGACACGTGAAGGTATCGAAGCCCTTCGAGCGGCTCCATTGCGCGAAGTTGGGATCTTCCTGCAAGAGTTCGATGGCGGTGACATCGTTCACGCACGTATAGCCGAAAATGGCGGCCTCGGCCTCTTCCACCGACGCGCCCGAAACCGTCTTGCCGATCACGATTCCCAGTTCACCCTCGTACGCAATCTTGCCGTGATAACTTTTCGGCCGCTTGATCGACTCGTTCGGCCCGATCACGGACATTGGCGGCTTGATCAGAAAGAGCGGATGCGCAGGAGGCGCCTTGTCGAGCTTCTGCGACAGCGCGTAGTAGTTGTTCCACAACGCGATGACCTTGCTCGGTTCGCAAGGCGCGAGCAGGGTGAGGTCGTCGGCGGCGAAGGAGATGTCGGTCGGACGTGCTTGCCCGAACAATGCGCCGTCGTGCTGCACGACGCGGCCGGAGTGCGGATCGAGCGTGCCGAAGCCAATACGGCCGTCGGCATCGCGAAAACGAATCCAAGTGGTCACTATGAAGGTCCGTGTGATTAGGAAGGGGCGCCGCGGGGCGCCTAAGCGCCCCGCTTTGCTCAGATCAATCCCGCGCCGCGCGCCCACTTATATTTCGCCCCGAGCACCGCCACTGGCAATTCGGTCGAATACGCATAGGCCGGCACGCCATGCGCGTATAGATACTCCGCCGCCTCCTCCACTTGCACGTCGCCCGCGAGCGACGCCACGATCGGCTTTTCGATACCGCGCGCCTTCATCTCCTCCTTCACTTCGATCACGAGCTTCGCGAAGACCATCGGCGGCGTGATGATGGTATGCCAGTAGCCGAGGATGATCGAATGGACGCGTTCGTCTTCGAGGCCAAGCTTGATCGTGTTCTTATAGGTCGTCGGCGGCTCGCCGCCCGTGATGTCCACCGGATTGCCCGCCGCGCCGAACGGCGGAATGAACTTGCGGAATGCGGCGTCGAGATCCTCGGGCATGGTCATGAGCGACAGGCCGTTGTCCACGCACGCGTCCGAGAGCAACACGCCCGAGCCGCCCGCGCCCGTGATGATGACCGTGTTCTCGCCCTTGGGCGTCGGCAATTTGGGAATGCCGCGCGCGAACTCCAGCAAATCGCGCAGCGACCGCGCACGGATCACGCCGCATTGCTGAAACACGTCTTCGTAGATCTTGTCGTTGCCCGCGAGCGCGCCGGTGTGCGAACTGGCCGCACGCGCGCCGAGACTCGTGCGTCCGGCCTTTAGCACCACGACCGGCTTTTTCTTCGATACGCGCTTCGCGGCTTCGGCAAACGCGCGGCCATCTTTCAAGTCCTCGCAGTGTTGCGCGATGATCTCGGTGTTGTCGTCCTGCTCGAAGAACGTGAGCAGGTCGTCTTCATCGATGTCCGACTTGTTGCCGAGCCCGACGATTGCCGAGACGCCCATCTTTGCCGAACGCGAAAAGCCGATGATCGCCATGCCAATGCCGCCGGATTGCGACGACAGCGCCGCCTTGCCCTTCACGTCATACGGCGTGCAGAAGGTCGCGCAGAGATTCTTGGGCGTGTAGTAAAAGCCGTAGATGTTCGGGCCCATCATGCGAATGTCGTATTGACGCGCAATCCGCACGAGTTCTTCCTGGCCTTCGTGATTGCCCGTCTCCGCGAAGCCCGAAGGAATCAGCACCGCGCCGGGAATCTGCTTCTCGCCGACTTCGACGAGCGCCTGCGCGACGAACTTCGCGGGAATGGCGAACACCGCGACATCGATCACGCCGGGCACGTCCTTCACGCTCTTGTACGCCTTGTGGCCCATGATCTCGTCGGTTTTCGGATGGATCGGATAGATCGCGCCCTGGTAGCCGCCGTTGATGAGGTTCTTCATCACCGAGTTGCCGATCTTGCCGTCCTCGTTCGACGCGCCAATCACGGCGAGTGCGTCTGGCTTCATGATGCGGTTCATCTGCGCGACGATCTGCTCCTGCGTCGGCCGGTAACGCGGCGCGGCAGGCTCGAAGTCCATCACGATGCGCACGTCCGCCGCCACGGCGCCGCTCGGGCTCGCGAAAACCGGGTTCAGGTCCATCTCCGAGATTTGCGGGAAGTCGTCGATGAGGCGCGACACGCGCTCGATCAGCGTGACGAGACTCTCGCGATGCACCGGCTCCGCGCCCCGCACGCCGCGCAGCACTTCAGCCGCCTGAATGCCGTCGAGCATGGAGGCGGCTTCGTCGCGCGTGACGGGCGCGAGCCGGAAGGTCACGTCCTTCAGCACTTCGACGAGCACGCCGCCTAGCCCGAACGCGATCAGCTTGCCGAACGAAGGATCGGTCACCGCGCCGATGATCACCTCCTGTCCCGCGCCGACCATCTGCTGAACTTGCACGCCGAGGACCGTCGCGTTCGCGTCGTAGTTCTTCGCGTTCTCGATGATCGTCGCGAAGCCGGCTTTGACATCGGCTTCGTTCTTCACGCCGACGAGCACGCCGCCCGCTTCCGTCTTGTGCAGAATCTCCGGCGAGACGATTTTCAGCACCACCGGAAAGCCGATGAACGACGCGAGTTTCGCCGCATCGTCCGCGCTCGTCGCGACGCCTTCCCGCGGCACGGCGATGCCGTATGCATCGCAGACGAGCTTGCCTTCCGGCGCCGTGAGCGACGTGCGCCCTTCCGCCTTCACGCGATCGAACACTTCCGCCACGCGGCGTTTCGCATCGGCTGCATGCAGCGGGATAGCGTTCGCGACTTGCGTCGAAGAGTCATTGCGTTCCTGCACAACGGTGCTGTTCATCTGACTTGTCTCCGTTCGTATGGACGTGCCACTCCACGCCGCATCACGAGGAGGCGGCGCGACAGGCATCGAATGAGGCGTTTAGATTGCGCCGAGGCTTCTCAGCGTCGCGATCTGATCGGGCGAGTAGCCGAGTTCGGCCATGACTTCGTCGGTGTGTTCGCCAAGCAGCGGCGAGCGCACGACTTCGGTCGGACTATCCGACAGTTTGATCGGATTGCCGACCGTCAGATACTTGCCGCGCACCGGATGATCCACTTCGACGACGGTGCCGGTTTTTCTGAGCGACGGCTCTTCGGCGATTTCCTTCATCGAGAGAATCGGGCCGCACGGAATGTCGTGTTTGTTGAGAATCTCCATGGCCTGGAACTTGGTCTTCGACATGGTCCAGCGCTCGATCTCCGCGAAGATGTCCTTCAGATGCGGCAGGCGCGCGTTGGCCGTCTTGTAGTCCGGATGGTCGATCCACTCTTCCTTGCCGATCACCTTGCAGATTTCGCCCCAGACCGGCGCCTGCGTGATGAAGTAGATATACGCGTTTGGGTCCGTCTCCCAACCCTTGCACTTGAGAATCCAGCCCGGCTGACCGCCGCCCGAGGCGTTGCCCGCGCGCGGCACCGCCTCACCGAATGTGCCGTTCGGATACTGCGGATATTCCTTCATCGTGCCGGTGCGTTCGAGCCGTTGTTGATCGCGCAGTTTCACACGGCACAGGTTCAGCACGCCGTCCTGCATCGCCGCGAGCACGCGCTGGCCGCGCCCGGTTGCATTGCGCTGATACAGCGCCGTGACGATCCCGAGCGCGAGGTGCAAGCCCGTGCCCGAGTCGCCAATCTGCGCGCCGGTGACGACCGGCGGGCCATCGTCGAAACCCGTCGTCGATGCCGCGCCGCCCGCGCATTGCGCCACATTCTCGTACACCTTGCAGTCTTCGTACGGTCCGGGCCCAAAGCCCTTGACCGACGCCACGATCATCTTCGGGTTCAGCTCCTGAATGCGCTCCCACGTAAAGCCCATGCGATCGAGCGCGCCCGGCGCGAAGTTCTCGACCAGCACGTCGCACTTCTTGACGAGCGTTTCGAGCACCTTCTTGCCTTCGGGATTCTTCGTATCGATGGTGATCGAACGCTTGTTGTGGTTGAGCATCGTGAAGTAGAGGCTGTCGGCGTCGGGAATATCGCGCAACTGCTCGCGCGTGATGTCTCCGGCGCCCGCGCGCTCCACCTTGATGACGTCCGCGCCGAACCACGCGAGCAACTGCGTGCAGGTCGGCCCCGACTGAACGTGCGTGAAATCTAGGATGCGCACGCCATCCAGTGCCTTGCCCGAATTATTCATGGCTGTCTCCCAATGTCTTCAGTGGCTTGTCAGTGGCTTTATTTGTACATCGTTTGAGCCATCGTGCCGGGGGCGTACACGGTCGGATCGACCCAGATGTTGACGACCGCGCTCTTGCCCGTCTTGGCGATCGATTCCCGCGCACGCTGCAACGCGCCCGCGATCTTCGAGGCCTCGTACACTTCCTCGCCATAGCCGCCGAGCATTTCGGCGAAGCGGCCATACGGCACGTCCGAGAGCAGATTGCCGACGTTGCCGCGCTCCTGACCGTACTTGGCGAGCTGGCCGTAGCGGATCTGGTTCATCGCCGAGTTATTGCCGATGACGGCGAGATACGGCACGCCGAAGCGATTCGCGGTTTCCATGTCGAACGAAGTCATGGAGAAAGCGCCGTCGCCGTAATAGCAGAGTACTTCCTTTTCGGGGTTCGCAAGACCCGCCGCGATGGCGAAGCCCGTGCCGACGCCGAGCGAACCAAGCGCGCCGGGGTCCATCCACTGACCCGGACGGCGCGGACGCACGGCCTGCGCGGAAATGGTCACGACGTCGCCGCCATCGCCGATATAGATCGTGTCGTCCGATAGAAACTGGTTGATCTCGTGCGCGACGCGGTACGGATGAATCGGGCTCGCGTCCGACGTGAAGAGCGGCATCAGCTTGGCCGTCGCGGTTTCTTCCGCCGCTGCGAGTTCGCGCATCCACGCCTGACGGCTCTGGCGCTTGTCGTTCTTGATGCGTCCGCTCGCCGCTTGCAGCACCGCACCGAGGATCGCGCCCGGGTCGCCTACGAGCCCGAGATCGATATCGCGGTTCTTGCCGACCGTGCGGTAATCCATGTCGATCTGCACGAGCTTCAGGTCGCGGCTGATGCGCTTGCCGTAACCCATGCGGAAGTCGAATGGCGTGCCGACGATCACGATCACATCGGCCTTCGCGAAGGCTTGCGAACGCGTGCGGTCGAAGTGATGCGGGTCGCCCGGCGGCAAGAGGCCGCGGCTCGCCCCGTTGAAGTAGCCGGGAACGTCGAGGCCGCGCAACAGCGCGATGGCTTCTTCGTGACCGCGCGCGGTCCACACTTGCTGGCCGTAGAGAATCGCGGGACGCTCGGCGTCGACCAGCAGATCGGCCAGCCTCTCGATATCGAGCGGATCGCCCACCGATTTCGTCGATGCGCGATACCGTCCCGGCTGCGGAATCACGGCCTTGGAGACATCGATTTCGCGGTCGAGCACATCGCGCGGAATCTCCAGGTACGCCGGGCCGGGCGCGCCGTTGAAGGCTTCGCGCGCGGCCATCGAGATCATGTCGGCGACGCGTTCGGTGCTCGGCACGGTGGCGGCGAACTTGGTGATCGGCGCCATCATGTCGACGTGCGGCAGGTCTTGCAGCGAGCCCATCTTGTGCTGCGTCAACGCGCCCTGCCCGCCGATATGGATGATCGGGCTTTCCGAGCGAAACGCCGTGGCGACACCCGTCACCGCGTTGGTACAGCCGGGGCCGGCCGTGGTGACGACGCAACCGAGCTTGCCGGTCTGACGCGCGTAGCCATCGGCGGCGTGGGCGGCGACCTGTTCGTGACGGACATCGATGATGCGAATGCCTTCATCGACGCAGCCATCGTAGATATCGATGATATGACCGCCGCACAGCGTGAAGATGGTATCGACGCCTTCGTTCTTGAGCGCTCGGGCGACCAAATGGCCGCCCGAGACGACACCCGCGCCGCGTGTTTTTTGTTTGAGCGTGTCATCCGCGGTGGTGGTGGCGGGAGCGACTTCCGGACGGCTGCTGACGACTTCGGACATTGTTTGTCTCCTCCTCGAAGGGGGTTGTGTTCAAGGCTTCCGTGACGTCGCGCTGCCGTCCGGTTGCTGTGATATACAATATTCCACACACAGTATTAGTCAAGTGTCGAGCGATGGCGAAAACCCTGTGATGCAATGCGTCATCCCTTCATAGCGCCTCCGCATCTTCTTAAGCGCGTGTTTCGTGCTGCAGAGCATCAACAAAACAGCGTGAAATCTTATCGTGATATGTGATATATCATATTTCAGCGCACTGTCGCAGTCGCTGAAGCCCGGTTGCGCTCAGAGAACCGACGACTAGGGAGACACGATGAATATCCACGAATATCAGGCGAAGGCGCTGCTGCGGAAGTACGGCGTCGCCGTACCGCAAGGCCAGGTTGCCTTCTCCGCGATCGACGCGGCCAACGCGGCGCGCGCCCTCGGCGGCCCGGTCTGGGTCGTGAAATCGCAGATTCATGCGGGCGGACGCGGCGCGGGCCGCTTCGCCAACGATCCCGACGGCAAAGGCGGCGTGCGCGTCGTCAAATCTGTCGACGAGGTGCAAGAAAACGCGCAGCAGATGCTCGCGTCGGTGCTCGTGACCAAGCAAACCGGCGCTGCGGGTAAGGAAGTGAAACGGCTTTATATCGAGGAAGGCTGCGACATCGCACGCGAGCTCTACCTCGGCATGCTGGTGGATCGCGCCACGTCGCGCATCACGATCATGGCGTCGACCGAAGGCGGAATGGAGATCGAGGAAGTGGCGCATCGCACGCCGGAGAAAATTCTCAAGGTGTCGATCGATCCGGCAACGGGTCTCCAGCCGTTTCACACGCGCGAAGTCGCGTTCGGGCTAGGCTTGAGCGGCAAGCAAGTGGCGGCGGCATCAAAGTTCATCGCGGCGCTTTATCAGGCGTTCGTCGATCTGGATGCCTCCATTGTGGAAGTGAATCCGCTCGTCGTCACCGGTTCCGGCGATGTCATCGCGCTCGATGCCAAGCTCAATTTCGACGACAACGCTTTGTATCGGCATCCCGATATCGAAGCATTGCGCGACGAAGACGAGGAAGATGCCGCCGAAATCGAAGCCGCGAAACACGGCCTCAATTACGTGAAGCTCGACGGCAACATCGGCTGCATGGTGAACGGCGCGGGCCTCGCCATGGCGACCATGGACATCATCAAGCTCTACGGCGGCGAGCCCGCCAACTTCCTCGACGTGGGCGGCGGCGCGACCCAGGAACGCGTCGCGACCGCGTTCAAGCTGATTCTGCGCGACCCCAAAGTGCAAGGCATTCTCGTCAACATCTTCGGCGGCATCATGCGCTGCGACGTGATCGCGGAAGGCGTGGTCGCGGCCGCGCGCGAGATCGACCTGCGCGTGCCGCTCGTCGTGCGCCTTGCCGGCACGAATGTCGACGCGGGCCGCGAGATTCTGCGCAACTCCGGCCTCACCATCATCCCCGCTGAAAATCTCGCCGATGCCGCCGACAAGATCGTCGGCGCCGTCGCCGCTGCCCATCACTGACGAGGAAGCCGACAATGAGCGTTCTGATCGATAGCAATACCAGGGTCATCTGCCAGGGCTTCACCGGCGCGCAGGGCACGTTCCATTCCGAGCAGGCGATTGCGTACGGCACGCGCATGGTTGGCGGCGTGACGCCGGGCAAGGGCGGCACGACGCATCTCGACCTGCCCGTATTCGATACCGTCGCCGACGCGGTCGCGAAAACCGGCGCGGATGCATCCGTCATCTACGTACCGCCGCCCTTCGCCGCCGATGCCATCCTCGAAGCCATCGACGCGGAGGTGCCGTTCATCGTCTGTATCACCGAAGGCATTCCGGTGCTCGACATGTTGCGCGTGAAGCGCGCGCTCACCGGCTCGCGCAGCCGGCTCGTCGGGCCGAATTGTCCAGGCGTCATCACGCCTGGGCAATGCAAGATCGGCATCATGCCGGGGCATATCCATCGGCCGGGGAAAATAGGCGTGGTGTCGCGCTCGGGCACGCTTACTTATGAAGCCGTCGCGCAGACCACCGCTGCGGGGCTCGGGCAGACGACCTGCATCGGCATTGGCGGCGATCCGGTGAATGGAACGAATTTCATCGATTGCCTCGCGCTCTTTCTCGAAGACGACGCGACTGAAGGCATCATCATGATCGGCGAGATCGGTGGATCGGCGGAGGAAGAAGCCGCGCAGTTTCTGAAGGACGCGAACACAAAGAAGCCGGTGGTCGGGTTTATCGCCGGCACGAGCGCGCCGCCGGGACGCCGCATGGGGCACGCGGGCGCGATTATTTCGGGCGGTTCGGGCACGGCAAGCGCGAAGATCGACGCAATGAAGTCAGCGGGCATTCATGTCGCCGATTCCCCCGCCGCGCTCGGCGAAACGATGCTTCACGCGATGCGGTAAGCAAGGGCGCCATGGGGAATTGAGTGGCTTGCCCGGCGCGGCAAGATAGTCGGACAGCCGTCGTCAAACTTGTCAGCGTGCAGACGCGCGCGAGCCACCTGAAACCAGGTACCGCAGTCTCGGCTGTGCAGGACAAAAAAAGCCGCGTGACGTTCAATCGTCACGCGGCCTTTCTCAACCTGCCTGCCAGCTTTCAGTTCGGACTCAATCGAGAAAGTCGCAATTTGCCTCGACGAACGCGGCGAGATCCAGCGAATGCTGCTTCACCAGCCGCTCGACCAGTTCCGTGTCGCGCTTCTCGAGCGCCTCGATAATCCGCATGTGATCGACAATCGAGCGCGACGCGCGGTCGCTCTGCGAGATCGTCATCTTGCGAATGGCGCGCACGTGCACGAAGATGTTCTTGATCGTGTCGAAGATGATCTGCGACTTCGACAGCCGCACGATAGCCTGATGAAACGCGATATTCGCTTCCGAATATTCGTCGATGTGCTCTGCCGGCGTGGCGTCGCGGAAGTTGTCGAACATGTGGCGCAACTGCGCGATTTCCTCGTCCGACGCGCGCTGCGTGGCAAGGCGCGCCGCCATGCTTTCCAGCGCCGCCCACATGTGGATCATCTCGACGATCTCGCGCTTGGTCTTGCGCAAGATATACACGCCGCGACGCGGCACGGTTCGCAGAAAACCTTCCTGCTCCAGCAGCGTCATGGCTTCGCGAATGGGCGTGCGGCTTACGCCCAGTGCTTCGGTCAGTTCTTTTTCGTCGAGACGGATCTCTTCCCGCGAACGGTAGATGTCCGCTTCCGCTATTGCCTGCCGCAGCTTCGCGTACGCCTGATCGCGCAGCGAAACCGTGGCATTGATCGGCTCGAGCGACAGCGTAAGGCCGCTTGGGCGAACGTCCGGCCGGTCTACGGATTGAGTATCAGATGGCATTGATGACTTGAGTTCCCATATGCGGGCGGGAAGCATCGACACGCTTGCCCGAACCGCCGTTCTGGTCGTCCGCCGCGAGACCGGCAAACCGACCGTGATCCTGTGCGCGCTGCAGCATGTCCTGCGGCACCGCCGACGCAATCATAAACGTAACGCCCACACCCACGGCAACCAGCGCGAATCCGATGACAACCAACAAGGCGATGCTCATTTCAGGCTCCGGTTAATCTTCAAGAGCCCACAGTATATGTTGCGTTGCAATACATTTCAACATATTTTGCATCTTGTATATCAGAAACAACGTCGGCTTCCTGGATGCAGTTTAGGCGGCTTTCTGCGTTTGCGGGGGCGGTAAAGCCTTGGCCGTGCCTTGGTTTACGCCTTCGCGCAGCTTGATCAATGCGAGAACGGCATCGATCATCGGTGTCTCGACTTTCACGAGGCGCCCGATTTCCTGCACGACGGTGATGAGCGGATCGATCTCCATCGGGCGGCCGGCTTCGCAGTCCATGAGCATCGATGTCTTGTGCGCGCCCACCGCGCCCGCGCCATTGATGCGCCGCTCTACATCGACGCGGAAGTTAACGCCGATCCTGTCGCCGATTGCTTTTGCTTCCAGCATCATCGCTTTGGAAAGCGCGCGCGTGCCGGGGTCGCTCGTCAGCACGTCGAGCGTCGCATGCGTGAGCGCGCTGATCGGGTTGAAACACAGGTTGCCCCAGAGCTTGAGCCAGATTTCATCGCGGATGTTGTCGCGCATCGGCGCTTCCATGTCGGCGGCGGCCATGATGTCGTGCAGCGCCTGCAGGCGCGGGGTGATCTCGCCGCTCGGTTCGCCGATGGGAAACTTCTTGCCGTACACATGCTTGATGACGCCCGGCTCCGCGATCTCCGCCGCCGGCAGCAGCACGCAGCCGATTGCGCGCTCAGGTCCGAACACGCTCCACTGCCGCCCGCCTGGGTCGATGCTTTGCAGCGTCGTTCCAGCGAGTTCGCCGCCATGCTCGTAGAAGTACCAGTAAGGCAGGCCATTGACGGCGGTGATGATCGCCGTATCGGGTCCAAGGAGCGGCGGAATGAGATCGACGACGCCCGGCACCGAATGCGCCTTCAGCGCGATGATCACGAAATCTTGCGGGCCGAGTTCGGCGGGATTGTTCGTGCAGCGGACTTTGACGACGTGTTCCTCGCCATCGATCTGAAGCTTCACACCGTTCGCTTGCATCGCCGCGAGATGCGGCCCGCGCGCCACGAAGCTGACGTCCGCTCCAGCCCGCGCGAGTTGCGCGCCCATATATGCACCAATCGCACCGGCGCCATACACGCAGATTTTCATGATTTCGTCTCCTGAGGTTGTATGCGGCTCACCTTCTGATATACAAGATACTACATTCCATGATGGGGAGCGACAAGGCGAATCGCGCGGTTTCGGGCGAGCGGAAACCCGCACAAGGAGCGCGTTCGTGTCGTGTCGTTTGGGAGAGCCTGCTAGGGAATTAAGCGCGCGCGCCGCGTGAGCGTCAAACAGGAACAGTTCGATAGCGACGACTAAGGTTCTGCGCACCGCCGGGTGACGATGCATAGCACTCGACGTATGACTACGCCTGCGCGGCGTCCGCGCGGATTCACGCAGCCTGAAACGCCATCGAACTCCGCGACGAAGACGCCGCAACATGCGACCACACATGCGCCGCATTCGCCCGCAACGCATGCCCGCGCCGCCGCACGAGCATCACCGTTCGCACGGCCCGCGGCGCAAGCGGCACGAACCGCACGCCGATGGTCTCGCAAGCCATCCGCGCATGCATCGGCAAGACGCCGATGCCAAGTCCCGCCTGCGCCATTCGCGCGACGGCAATCGGCTGCGCGAGACGCTGACGCAAGGCGCCCGTCACCGCGTGACGCGCAAGCGCACCTTCGATGGCATCGAGGCTGCCGGTGTCGTCATCGAGGAGGAGAAGTGGCGAAGCGCGCAGTTGCGTCCAGTCGATATAGTCCGCATCGCCAAGCGGGCTCGACACGTTGACGACAGCAGCGAGGTCGTCGTCGAAAAGCGGTTCCGCAACGAGTTCGTCGAGACTCCCGGGCGCGATCACGAGCCCCATGTCCGCTTCGCCCGAACGCACCAGTTGCAGCACGGCGTTCTGCGGCCGGTCCATCACCTCGACCGCGATTCCCGGATGCCGCTCATGACACGAGCCGAGCAACGCAGGCAACACGCTCGCGGTCAGACTGCAACTGCTGGCAAGATTGACGACGCCCGGTTCGGCTTCGTTCGCGGTGCGCGGCCGCAGCGTCGCTTCGAGTTCCTCGACGAGCGGCGCGATGCGCCCGAGCAGCGTACGCCCGGTATCGGTGAGCGCGACCTGACGCGTCGTGCGGTCGAAAAGCCGCAGCGCGAGTTCATCCTCGAGTTCGCGGATGCTGCGGCTGACCGCCGACTGCGTGATACCGAATTCATCGCCCGCGCGGGTGAAACTGCGATGCCGCGCGAGCGTGACGAACAACCGCAACTGATGCAGCGATACGCAAAGCGGCGGCGCGATTTCACCTCGACGATCGCGCATGCCGCTCGCTCACTGCACCGACGGTTTGCGCGGCGCGTCGCTCCAGCCCGCCTGAAACGACGCGTTGATCGACGAATCCGCGGCCGTTTCGGCGACCGTGTTTTCGATCCAGCGTTTGCGCATCGGCGCGAGCACGAACTTAGCGCACAGGCCCGCTGCAATCGACGTGATCGCCGCCGTGATGAAGACCGCGTTCCACGAACCGATCGACGCGAGCACCGAGGCAAGCGGCACCAGCATCGACGCCGTGCCTTTTGCCGTGTAAAGCGTGCCCGCGTTGGCCGCCGCGTACTTGCTGCCGAAAGTATCCGCGCAAGTGGCGGGAAAAATCGAGAATATCTCGCCCCAGCACAGGAACGTGAGCGCGGCGAACAGCATGAACATGTACGGGTTGTGGCCGAACTGCATCAACCCGAGCAGCGCCACGCCTTCGCCCAGAAAGATGATGAACATGGTGTTCTCGCGGCCGATCTTGTCCGAAATGAAGCCGCACAAAGGCCGTGTGAAACCGTTGCACAGGTTGTCGATGGACAGCGTCATCGCAAGCAGCGGCAAGGTCACGCCGAGGATATTCACGGGCATCTTCGCGAAGCCGTATTCCTTGGCGATGGGGCCGAACTGCGCCGTGGCGATCACGCCGCCCGCCGCGACGAACACGAACATCAGGTACAGCACCCAGAAGAGCGGCGCACGCACCATCTGCCCGGTGGTGTAGTCGATTTTCGTGGACACCACGCGCTTGGCCGGAACCACGTTCAAGGGCGGCTTCGGACGAATCAGCATGAGCGCGAGCAGGAAGATGCACACGCCCTGGAAGATGCCGAAGAACATGAACGCGTGCTCGTAGCCCGCACTCTGAATCATGTTGGAGATGGGGATGACCGTGACCGCCGCGCCCGCGCCGAAACCAGCGGCCGTCAAACCCGCCGCAAGGCCGCGCTTGTCCGGGAACCACTTGAGCGCCGTGCCCACGCACGTGCCGTACACGCAGCCCGCGCCCACGCCCGCCACCACGGCCGCGATGTAGAGATGCATGAGGCTGGTCGCATGCGCATCGATGCACCAGCCGATGGCCGCGCAGATCGAGCCGCCTATGACGACGGGCCGGGGCCCGAACTTATCGACGAGCCAGCCTTCGACGGGCACGAGCCAGGTTTCGGTGACGATGAAGATGGTGAAGGCGGTCTGGATCGCCGCTTGGCCCCAATGGTGCTTGGCATCCATCGGTACGACGAACAGCGTCCATGCATATTGAAGGTTGGCGACGAGTCCCATGCACAGGATACCGATCGTCAACTGAACCCACCTGTTGTGATGACGCCCGTGCGGTTGCCCGGACACAACCGTGTCTGCGCTTGCCATGTCTGTCTCCGTTATTCATTCGCGCTCGTGCGGCGCTTGATTTACAGCGAGATGCCGGCGCGAGTGCATCGATATGCGCGTCGGCGGCGTGGCGGTCGGTCAGGGAAAGTGCTCGGGTAACGCGACGCGGGCGTGGGCGTGGCAACGCGTATCGAACAAGGCGATGGATGAGAACATCCGGCAAGCATCCGCGTCAGGCGATCGAAGAATCATTTCGAGCGATTCCCAATAGAGCTGGATGGTTGATGCGGCCTTTGCAGGCTTCGTTTTTTGGCTGGGTACTAAAGATGCCGAGCCGTGGGGGCCGTGCGCTTCGCCCTTGAAAGTCTTACAGACTGGCAGGACGTGAAAGCATCGTGGGGGATATAAACGATTAAGGAAAGTTAGAAAAAATTATTGTATAAATTCAGTTTCGTGAATGGATGAGGGCCCGCCGTGCTGCGTAATGCTACCCTGCGTCAACTCAAAATCTTCGAAACGGTTGCACGCCGGTTGAGCTTTTCCCGCGCGGCCGAAGAGCTTTATCTCACTCAGCCGGCTGTTTCCACTCAGGTCAAACAGCTCGAAGAACATGCGGGCATGCCGCTTTTCGAGCAACTCGGCAAAAAGATTTATCTGACGACCGCGGGCAACGAGATGCTTCATCACAGCCGCGCGATCCTCGAACAATTCCGCGAAGCCGATGACGCCATGGCGCGGCTCAAAGGGGTTTCGGGCGGTACGCTCAACGTGGCGGTCATTAGCGCGGGCGACTACTTCTTTCCGCGCTTGCTTGCGGCATTCACCAAACGTAATACGGATGTCCGCCTCAATCTTGCGGTTCATAATCGCGAGGAACTGCTGCATCAACTGACTGATAATCTCACCGACCTGGCCGTCATGGTTCGGCCGCCACGCGATATGGACACGGTGAATATCTCTTTCGCGCCGCACCCGTATGTGATCGTTGCGCCGCCGGATCATCCGCTGGTCGGGCTCAAGGACGTGCCGCTAGAAGCGCTTGCGGATGAACCGTTTATCGTTCGCGAGCGCGGTTCCGACACATGGAATTCGATGGAAGAAGGCTTTGCCGGCCGGCTCGCCAATCTGAACGTGGCGATGGAGATAACCAGCACGGAAACCATCAAGCAGGCTGTCATTGCGGGCATGGGCGTGAGCTTTTTGTCTGCTCACACCATCAGCATGGAACTGCAAGTTGGCAAACTCGCGGTGCTGGATATCAAGGGTTTCCCCGTCATGCTCAACTGGTTCGTCGTTCATCGCAACAACAAGCGTTTGCCTCCGGTTGCATTGGCATTCAAGCAATTTCTTGTCGATGAAGGCGCGGCTCAAATCGAAGCGATTACGCATATTGTCGCGAGTACCGGTAAACCCGATGTATAAGTCATCCAAAATATAAACGCGAAGAAAGTTTAATTTTCGTAAATGGATCGAGTTCCCTATCCTGCATGGAAGCCCCACGGCCATACAGGAGACGAAAATGAGTCATGCGACCTTAAGCGACGACCGCGAAGTTCAGGCGCAAGTGTGCGCTTTCAATACTGCATTCGAAGAGCTCGACCTTATGTTCCGTTGGGATGCCGATACCTACCGCGCGCTCGCTTCGACCGAAAGCGATTACGGAAAGATCGCCCAATATATCGCGACGCATTCGCCGCATCTTTTGAAGGCTTACAGCGCGGAGTTTCTTTGCGGCGCGATTGTCGAGCGGAAGAATTCGACAATCGAAGCGTGCCGCCAAAACACCGTGCAGTATGAAGACAGCACGCAGCGCGCGCGGCTTTGGCGTGCGCGGGATGACGAAGGAAAAGAGGTGCGAGCTTGATTCTCGGCTTCGGTATTCGTATGAGACGTTGAACGCGCTTTCATGATTTTCGAAAGGCGGACCGGCATTAGTGCGGGCCGCCTTTCGGCATTGGGTTGTGCAGGTGAGGCAATCCGAACGCCGACGAACGCGCTCCCTACAGAAACAAGCAGCAGTCTTCATTCAAAGCTGCCGCTGTTTAAAAAGCCCCTATCAAGGCGTCAATGAAACCCAAACCGCCTTGGGCTCCGTAAAGTTTTCGATGGCGACATCGCCGTGTTCACGGCCGAAGCCGGAATCGCCGGAGCCGCCCCAGGGCAAGCGCACATCCGTATAGCCGTAAGTGTTGATCCACACCGTGCCCGCCTTGAGCCCCGCCGCCATGCGATGCACGCGTCCGATATCCGCGCTCCACACGCCCGCCGCGAGGCTATACAGCGTGCCGTTCGCGATGCGTAGCGCGTCGGCTTCGTCATCGAAGGGAATCACGCTTGCGACCGGTCCGAAGATTTCTTCCTGCGAGATGCGCATCTCGTGTTCGACGTTCGCGAATACGGTCGGCTCGACGAAGTAACCGCGCTCGCCGACGCGCCGTCCGCCCGTCACGAGCGACGCGCCCTCCTCCTTGCCGATGTCCACGTAATTCAGCACGCTCTGCATCTGCTTGGCGGAGATCACGGGGCCCATGTTGGTTTCCCGCTTCGACGGATCGCCGAGCTTGATGGTGCGCGCGCGCTCGGCGAGGCGCTCGATCACTTCGTCGTAGACCGTGCGTTGCGCCAGGATGCGCGAGCCCGCCGAACACACCTGCCCCGCGTTGAAGAAGATGCCCGAGGCGGCCGCGCGCACGGCGCCGTCGATGTTGGCATCCCCGAAAATAACGTTGGCGGATTTGCCGCCCAGCTCTAGCGTGACGCGTTTGAAGTTGCCTGCCGCGCCTTGCAGGATGCCGCGTCCCACCGATGGCGATCCCGTGAACGTCACTTTGTCGATGCCTGGATGCGCGACGAGCGCATCGCCGACGACCGAACCCTTGCCCGTCACGATATTGAGCACGCCGGGCGGCACGCCGGCTTCGAGCGCGAGCCGGCCGATCATCAGCGCGGAGAGCGGCGTGATTTCGGCGGGCTTGACGATCAGCGTGCAGCCGCAGGCAAGCGCGGGCGCGATCTTCCACATGCCGATCATCAGCGGAAAATTCCACGGCACGATGGCCGCGACGACGCCGACCGGCACGCGCACGGTGTAGGTGAGCGCGTCGGGTCGCGCGGGGACGACCTGGCCGTTGATTTTGTCGCACCAGCCGGCGTAGTAGGTCAGCGTGTCGATGGCGGCGGGCACGTCTTGCCGATGCACGGCCGCGATCGGTTTGCCGCCGTCGAGACTTTCGAGCGCGGCGAGTTCGTCCTGATTTTGGCGCAGGAGGTCGGCGAGCTTCATCAGAATGCGCCCGCGATCCGCCGCGCGAATGGCGTTCCATGGCTTGAGCGCTGCGCGGGCGGCGATCACGGCGCGATCGACATCGGCGGCGGTGCCTTGCGCGACGTAGGCGATCGGCTCTTCAGTGGCGGGATCGAGATTCGTCGAGTATTCCGCGCCGCCGGGCCGGACGAACTCGCCGCCGATCAGCAGTTCGTAGCGCTTCAAATCCGTGGTGCTTGCCATGATCGTCTCCGCTTTTATCGAATCGTGTCATGGTGGGGCACTTACGGCGTTGTCGATAGAAAAACATTCTTATCGTTTGTATAGGGTGGGGTGTATGGGTGGGTGGTTTCGGGTTTCTTTGGCGGCTTGGGCGAGCGGGCGGAGGGGTTTGGGTGATGGCTTTTCAGTCGGGGTTTTGGCGGTTGGTTACGCGGCGGCAGACAACTTCTGCACTAGGCTGCAGCTCCCGGTCGACTTCTAAGCCTAAGCGTCGGCGACTTAAGTTTTCTCGGTCGCGCTGCGCACTCGCTGCCTCTTAGCAACGCTCTCATTGCAAGATTGATTTTACAAATTTCAATGCTCCATCGAACTATTTCGCGATACCGTCATAGGACATTTAACCTTGGACGGAGATAAAACGTGAGCACACAAGACGGCAAAACTAAGTATCTGTGCGCGCTAACGACCTGAGAGCACGGCATGACTATTTATTGTGCTGCGGTAGAAGGCGATCCACTTAGCAGTCACAAAGACAGTTATGTCATTCGAGGGGCCGCCCCTTTCAGGATCGCGGATCAAAGCGGCCGACTCCGAACTGCGGCACGTATCGGCGACTTTGCTTTCTGTGCCGCATGCGGCACGGAGGGAACGATTGTCGAAGGCGCACGGCTTAGGCGGCATCGACGCACGAACATTCTCGGCAGACTTCAGGCTGAAGACGGCGATCATGTAGCGTGTAAATGTGCGACCATGCCTACTATCTTTTCGGTCTACGGCCGTCGGCACAGGATTGTTGACGATAGCGAAGCGCGCCCCGCGTCGGCCGAGGTCGCTGTGTCAAGCGGCTTCGCGAAGTCGTCCGTCGCCTTAAACTATGACGAAACATTCACGTTGCGCGACCATGCGACAGGCGAACCCCTCGCGAATGTACGCTATCGCGTGCGTACCAGTTCCAAAGCCTTCTTTGAGGGAACCACGGACACAGTTGGGCGAACTCAACGCATCAAGACAAGCAAACCCGGCTCAATCCAGCTCGACGTACAGCTATGACGAAATTTGCCGTACGACACGCCGATAGGACTACCACGGGCGACATGGTACTCGCCATTATCTCGACAACTTTCGATGAAGGGAAACGAGTAGCCCTTCATTTAGAGAGGCTACGTGTGGGATACCCATTCGTGACGATAATGGTTAGTCTCGTGCACGCCGGGCTTACGCAACTTGTCTTGAAATGCTTGTATGGCCTTGCCGAGATCATGCAGCAGCGCGGCCAACGCGCTCAGCGCCGAGATCAGGGGAAGCCGGTGCCACGTTGTTTCATCGTCGGCGCGGAGGATGTCGCTTGTGGTCGTGTTGGTCGGCACGGCGCCTTCCGTATTGAACTGCCGCGCGTCGCCGACTATCCACATCAGTTCACTGTGATCGCGCCCGCGTATCCAGTGACATGCGATGGCCGTGTTTTTTCTGGCGCTTTGCCGCAGCAGTTTGCGTACCGTATCGAGACCCGCCTGGGTGATGGGCGTCTGCCAGGTGCGGTCGCCGCGGCGTTCGGCGAATTGATCGAGAATGCGCCGGGTTTCGGTAAGCGCGCGCTTCGAGCATTGCGAGACGAACAGGACGTTCATGAGCGTGCATCCGATGTCTGCGTGCCATGTGGAGTTTCGAGCGCAATGGCCTTGAGCGTGTCGATGATGAAGTCCAGCGACTCGTCGCGCGTCAGCGCCTCGATGCAGTTGCGGCGAAACGCTTGCTCGTCGTCGCCGCGCATGGCAGACAGGAACGCTTGCGGGAGGATGACGGCGTCTTTCACGAGATCGGCTGCATCGAACACCAGACCGCCGCGCCGTGTCTTGCCATGGAGGATGGCCAGACCGTGAGGCAGGCCCAACACCCAGGTGGCTGTCGCGCCGAGACCATAGGCCAGATAGCTACCGTGATCGAGGAACCGGTTAGCGGGATCGGTGCCGCTGCCGCGCTTACCACGTGTGAAATCGCCGTAGCCGACTGCATCGACCGCGAGCTTGAACAGGGCCTTGGTGAGACGTGCTTCGATGAGCAGTAACGCGGCGGAATCGGCGGCATCGGCAATCTGTTTGCCGAACTGCTGCACCAGCGCTTCAAAACGCTCGATGTCGACTGCGAATCCGGCCTCGCGTAACGCGCGCGCGGTCCACGCGTGCCGAAGTCGCGCGAGACGGCTCGTTTGCAAGTGTCGGGCGGCGTGAGAGCGGGCGCCGTCGTCGAACCAGAAGCGCACCCAAGCTTGCAGATATTCCGTCGGCCGATATTCGCTTTGCGGCGACATCCAGGCGATTTCGATATCGATTTCGCTGGCGCTGAAGAGCGGTGTGCCACCACCGCCGCAGAAGCCCACGAGCACGCCTGCTTTGGCGAGTTCGCGCATCGCGGCTTGCGTGATGGACGTGCCGGTGCCGAGCAGGATGCTGGTCGTGTTCGCGATAGGGATGTTCCAGTAGAGGTTTCTTTTGCCGGCATCGGTGACGTACTCGACGCGGCCGCCATTTACCAGGACGCGGCAGTGTTCGAGGTAGTAGAGGTTGGCGCGTTTGGAATGGAGGATGGTTTTTAGATCGGTGGCTTTTATGTGATCCATTTCTTTGATTTTTTTTATTCGCTTCTTTGCTTCTGGGGAGGCTTGAGGTCGAATGCTTTTTGTGGACGTGGTGTGTTTATTTTAAGGTTTGCGTCATCTCGGAAACCTGGCGATCAACGCTGGCGGATTGCATTGCGCTGGAAGGGGGTGTGTTTTGGGAATGGGAGTTGTCGAGCGACGGGAGCTGTTGTTTCTCGGCTGCCTATGCGGCAGCAAATAGCAGGGCTCAATGTTCGTGACCGGCCGTAGGTTTTCTCAGCTGAGCGCCGCCCGATTTCGTGATCAGATTGCCGCGCTCGTCGTAGTCGTAGCTCGTCGAGTCCAATTCCCTCAGTACGTTGCCGATGCACTTGGGCAGCGACCTCCACCACGCCCCGAAGTTGCTCGTGTCCTCCGAGCCGCGCCAGCGCATTGGCGCGCTTCGGCCGGCGCGTGTCAATGCCGCGTCTTCTTCATCCTCCCGGGCATGGCGCGCGGCACGCGCTTCGGCCGTCTCGATCGCCGGGCGCGGTGGAACCTTGTCGGCATCGACCGGATTGCCCGCCGGATCGAACGCAAAGATTTCGGTCAGGTCGGGCGTCGCCGACTTGAGCAGCCGGCCTACCGGATCGTAGGTGTAATCGGTCACCCCGCGCGCATGGTCCTCGATGCGCGTCAGGTTGCCCGCCGTGCTGTACCCATAGGTGCGCTCGGCCAGCACATCGAGCAAATTCACCGAACTCACATGACGCACCGACATCTGTGCGAGCCGTCCCACCGGATCGTACTGGCGCGCCTGCGTGAAGCTGCGGTGCGTGCGCTTGATTTCCCGATGCAGCTTGTCGCGCTCGAAGTCCATCAGCGGCTTGCCGTCGAGCATGACGCCGTGGACGTGGCCCGAGCCATAACGCAGCCAGTCGATGGAGCGTGTGTTCGGCAGGATGGTCTTCGTGCGATTGCCGAGCACATCGTATTGGTGGCGCGTGACGGTCGAATACTGGCCCCGGTAATACGGGCGAACGTGCTGCTCTTCGGCGATCAGGTTGTTCGCATCGTCGTAGTGCAGGCGGGTCGTGCTGCCAGCGGCCGTGGCGGTCGTGAGCCGCCCCATCGGGTCGCGCTCGCAGACCGATACAGAGGGCATCGTCGCGCTACGCGAGCTCGACGAAGGCGAGGAAGTCGAGAGCATAGAACAGACGACGCAGCCTTGAGGTGACACGCCGCCTGTGATTGAAGACGATCAATCAATCGAGCCATGATCGCCCAAGGCAATTATTCGACTGCCGCACGCTGTGAGATGGCCATCCAGCGCAACGTGTTCGCCGTTGGTGTCGGTTAGCATGCCCGCGCCCGCCACGCCGTCCGTATTGCTATTGGTGATCGACGCCGCGTTCAGGGTGCTCGCGCCGCTGCCGGTATTCGCGATGCGTCCGTTCGTGTTGTCGATCGATGCGCCCGCGACGCTCAAGGCCGCGCTATCGCCATCGGCTTCGATCTGGCCGCCGGTGTTATCGATCGCGCCCAGAGCGCCTAGCGACACGCCCGTGTTGCCCTGAATCAACCCCGCGCGATTCGTGAAGCCGCTCATCGATTGCGCCGCAAGCGCGCCGCCCGCAACCAGCGTGCCGCCTGAATTATCGACGCTCGCACCCGAGACCGATACGTCGCCATTGCCGCCAATGAAGCCGTTGTTCGTGTTCGTCAGCGCAGCGCTGGCCGTGACCGTGGTCGCGCCCGCGCCGCCATTGGCGATCGAACCGTTGTCGTTGGTGATCGATTGCGCCGTCACGCCCAAACTATTGTTCGCTTGCAGCGTGCCGTTCGTGTTGTCGAGCGCGCCCGTGTCGTTGATCGATACGTTTTGCGCGCCCACATAACCGCCCGCGCGGTTGTCGAGCGACGCGACATCGAGCGTCGCCGACGTTTGCGCGGCAAGCGTGCCGCCCAGGTTCGACAGCACACCGCTCGTCACGGCAAGCGCGCCATTAGTCGCAATCGTGCCGCCGGTGTTCGAAAGCGAACTCGTGCTCACGGACAGCGTGCCATTGCCCGAACTGGCGATCGTGCCATTGTCGTTGACGAGCGCGGCCGGCGCGAGCGTCAGATCCGCGGCATTGGTTTGAATCGAGCCCGAGGTGTTGTCCAGCGTGCCCGACACGATGAACGCAGTCGCGCCGATCCCGGTCTGCGTGATGCTGCCGCCCCGGTTCTATCGACGCTCGCACCCGAGACCGATACGTCGCCATTGCCGCCAATGAAGCCGTTGTTCGTGTTCGTCAGCGCAGCGCTGGCCGTGACCGTGGTCGCGCTCGCGCCGCCATTGGCGATCGAACCGTTGTCGTTGGAGATCGATTGCGCCGTCACGGCTAAACTATTGTTCGCTTGCAGCGTGCCGTTCGTGTTGTCGAGCGCGCCCGTGTCGTTGATCGATACGTTTTGCGCGCCCACATAACCGCCCGCGCGGTTGTCGAGCGACGCGACATCGAGCGTCGCCGACGTTTGCGCGGCAAGCGTGCCGCCCAGGTTCGACAGCACACCGCTCGTCACGGCAAGCGCGCCATTAGTCGCAATCGTGCCGCCGGTGTTCGAAAGCGAACTCGTGCTCACGGACAGCGTGCCATTGCCCGAACTGGCGATCGTGCCATTGTCGTTGACGAGCGCGGCCGGCGCGAGCGTCAGATCCGCGGCATTGGTTTGAATCGAGCCCGAGGTGTTGTCCAGCGTGCCCGACACGATGAACGCAGTCGCGCCGATCCCGGTCTGCGTGATGCTGCCGCCCCGGTTCACGAGATCGAATGCCGACAGCGCGAGCTGATTGCCCGCGATGGCGCCTGAATTCGTGAGCGTCGTGCCAGCCGATACCGTGATCTTGCCGTTCGCCGCGAGCGTGCCGCTGTTGAACACCGTCTGCACGGCGCTGGCGATCAGGCTCTGCACTGCGGTGATCGAGCCCGCATTCACGAGCTGCCCCGCCTGCGCGATGACACTCCCGTTGCCGCCAATCGCGCCATTCCGTGCGTTGTTCAACAAGCCCGCGACGTCCAGCGCCACGCCGCCCGTGCCGAGGGACGCGATACTTCCACTCGTATTGTCCAGACTGCCCGCGCGCAACGAAAGCGCACCGCCCGCCTGCATCGCGCCGCCTTGATTCGATATCGCGCCACTGACGTTCTCGACGAGCGCGCCGTTGGTCGCAATCGTGCCGCCGTTATTTGACAGACTGCTTGTCGTGATCGACAGCGCGCCTGCGCCCGCGCTCGTGATCTTGCCGTTGTCGTTCAGGATCGCGGCGGGCGCGAGCGTCAGGCCGGGCGCGTTGGTCTCAATCGTCCCGTTGGTGTTATCCAGCGTGTTCGAGACCGCAAGCGTGGTCGCGCCCGCGCCGGTCTGTGTAATGCTGCCGTTGCGATTGGCGAGGTTCGCCGCGGTGAGCGCGACCTGCTCGCCGGTGATCGTGCCACCGCTGTTATCGAGCGTCGCGGCGCTCGCCCTTACCGTTTGACCGGCTGAGAGACTGCCGGCGTTTGTCAGCGTCGTGCCGGCCGATGCGCTCGCGTCGCCGTTCGCCGCGAGTGTGCCAAAGTTGACGAGCGCTTGCGTGGCGCTCGCCGTAAGGTCTTGCACCGCGGTGATCGATCCGGCGTTCGCAAGTTGACCCGCTTGCGCGATCACGTTGCCGTTGCCGCCGATCACGCCGTTCTGCGCGTTATTCAGCAGCCCCGCGACATGGATGCTCAAGCCATCCGCGTTGAGCGACGTGAGATGGCCCGCGCTGTTATCGAGGCTATCGGCGCGCATGGAAAACGCGCCTGCGGCTTGCATCGTGCCGCCTTGATTCTGCACCGCGCCGGCGATGTTCTCCGTCAGCGCATCGCCGGTAATCATTTGGCCGTTGCGATTGGAAAGCGCGCCTGCGGTGATCGTCTGTGCGCGGCCCGATTTCAATGCGCCATTGTCGTTGGTCAGCGTGCCGGCGGCCTTCGCCGATAGGCTGCCGCCGGCGGTCGTCGTCGCGCCCGTCAGGTTGATGTCGCCCGCCGTTGCCTCGAGCCCTAGATCGCCGTTGGCCGTGCTCGAACTGCCCGCCAGATTCACCGCTGCGCCCTGAATCGTTGCATTGCCGCCCGCGGCATTGCGCCCGTTGGCGGCGATTGCACCGGTCGAACTCACCGTCAGATCGCCCGACTGAGCGATCGAACCATCGACGTTCACGCCCGCGCCAAGCGTGCCGGTCGACGAAACGCCGCCCGCGTTGAGCGTGGCGTTCTGTTGCGCGGCGAGCGTGCCGCTGTTGATCAATGCGCCCGATGTGCTCGCATTGACGTTGCCTTGCGCGTAGGTCGTGCCATTGTTGTCGATGCCTTGCGCCGCGCTCGCATTGATGTTGCCGCTCGCGTTCGTCGTGCCCGCTAGAACCAATTTGCCGTTGGATTGCAGCGTCAAGTCACCGGCTTGCGCCGCGAGCACGCCTTTAGTCGACACGCCCACGCCGTATTCGTTGCTGACTAAAAATATGCGGTTGGCATACATGCCGCCCAATGCACTCACGTCAATCGCAACCGACGGCGCCGGACCGTTGCCAGCGATAGGCGTCGCGGCGAGCGTGTTGTAGTCGATCTGATTTGAACCTGCAATCGCGTTCAGATTGTTGGCGTACACCGCCGCATTGATTTGAATTGCTCGGGATAGCAAATCAACCTGATCGACGTTGGTGGCATTCAACCCCGCGCCTTGCACGGTGATCGTCCCGCCCGTGACATTGAAGCCCGCGAGACTGCCGTTCGGGCCATAATTCGGCGTGCCGGTGGTGAGAATGGCGCGCGAGGTATTGATGAAGCCAGCGCCATCGATGACCAGGCCATTCGGATTGGCGACGACCACCTCTGCTTTAGGCCCCGCAACTTCCAAATACCCATGCAGTTGCGAAGGCGCATTGCTCATCACCTGATTGACGATGATCTTTGCTGAATTGCCGGGCGTCAGATTGCCGTTACCACTGATATAACCGGCCTGTTGCGTCTGAATACTGACGGGCGAATTATTGAGAATCGCGCCTTTCGCAGGCACGTCAAACTGTGAAAAATTATTGGTGGAAACACCGCTCCCGCTCGGTCGCGCGATATTCACCTGATTCAAACCATTCTGAGTTTGAATGACCTGCGCGCCAGAACCGGGCGCTGCGACGATCTGTGCAAACGTCAGCCCGGAAGCCGAACCGAGCAGCAGCATGGCCGCCCAGGCCATCGCGCTAAAAGCTGACTGAAACACCGAGGCCGCTCGTGCGCGCCGCGCAACGCCTTCTCCCTGCGCGGCTCCGCTGCCGTGCGCCGATGCAAACTCAGCCACCGCAACCAGCATGTGTCGTACGCGATTGAAAACTAACCTGTAGTAATGCTTATTCATTTGCTTATTGTTTTAGATCTTTCGACGATGCAGCTCACGCCCAAGGCGGAAGGCCGCTATTTACGCGCAAACTAACCGTTGGTAACAATCGGAATTCTCTGACTTTGAGCGAGCGCCTTGACATTCAACAAAAGTTCTGCCCTGCGAAGCGCTGGTCGATCGATAACAAGGAGTCGTTTTTGTCCGACGCGTCGAGGCAGAGTAAGCACGGCCCGCAAGACGGCTTCTTGGCGTTTCAAGTCAACCCGTGCAATCGTCGTGGTGGTCACGGATCACCGTCGCGAACGACGTGAAGCGCTCCTCGCCACGCGTTACATGCAGGTCATTCGGAGGTGATCTGCAAAATGGCGTCGATGATCTTCGCCGCGCTGTCTTTCTTATGGTCGATTGCTTGACGCCGTGCTCGCGTATAGAGCGCGACGCTCGTGGATTATCTTGCGTCGTCAGAACGGCAAACTCGATGGCAGGAAAAACACGGCAAATGTTCTCGAACAGCGCCGCGTTTGGGCGCCGTCGGACATGCTTAAATTTATGGCGAGCACATCGCACGCGTGCTGCTTCAGCACATGGACGAGCTCAACGAAGGACGTAGCCTGGCCAACCAAGCCAATTTCGTATGCTGTCTTAGCGGCTGCGCCACGCAGAAGAAGATGATCGGATGTGCGTCCGCGATGATGGTTCGAATGCAGGGCACGTCGAAAAACCGCAATGGGAAAGATAAGTAGCAAGCGCCCCGCCCCGAACGAACGGCGGCTAGACGCTGACAGCCGACGGCGTCTTTGTGAAGACTCGAGTGACGACAGCGGATCGCAAGCGGTCTCGTCCGGATTGCCATTTTTGGCATTCCAAAGACCGATTGCCACGCACGTCGAACTAGCCCGTTCGCGACTGAGGTAAAACGCGACACGTGGCCACCGCCTGATTTTCCACAGAGCGCTGACCCACTACCCGCGAAGACAACCCTCGTCGTCGAGGCGACGTGGGCAGCGACCGCCGTCCCCTTGCCGTTCGATAAAGCGCAAAGCTCGCCGGTACGTGTACTCATCGCCGGCTACTTTCATTTCGGGATATTGATTGCTTACCTACAAGGCGTCGGATGAGCAAGAAAGGGAATGAGCGCCGAAGCGGCGCAGGCAAGCTGAGCAAGGCAGACAGCCAGCACGCTGAATGAGTAGCGTCGTTCTTGAAAGCCCCTCACCAGGGACGCAAAACCGCCAACGGTTTGATGACTTGAGTTGAAAAAGCTGGTGGGCCGGGTGGGGCTCGAACCCACTATCGGTCGATTATGAGTCGACAGCTTATACCAGTTAAGCTTCCGGCCCTTTTGAAAGCAGAGGGCAAAAAGAAAGCGCCATGGCGGCGCTTTCTCTAATACAAACGTTGCGCGACAACTGAAGGTTTGCGAGTTTGCCTCACAACGCCTTCCATTACAAGCCCATTGATCCGATCAGTTCCCTTCCAGGAAGGACTTGAGCTTGTCCGAACGGCTAGGATGCCGCAGCTTGCGCAACGCCTTCGCCTCGATTTGCCGAATCCGCTCACGCGTGACGTCGAATTGCTTGCCGACTTCTTCCAGCGTGTGGTCCGTGCTCATCTCTATGCCAAAGCGCATCCGCAACACTTTCGCCTCGCGCGGCGTCAACGAATCGAGCACGTCCTTCACGACATCGCGCATGCTGGCATGCAGCGCGGCATCGGAGGGAGCCACCGTGTTCGTATCTTCGATGAAGTCGCCAAGATGCGAATCGTCGTCGTCGCCGATCGGCGTTTCCATGGAGATCGGCTCCTTCGCGATCTTCATGATCTTGCGGATCTTGTCCTCCGGCATCTCCATCTTCTCGGCCAGCGTCGCCGGGTCCGGTTCCAGCCCGGTTTCCTGCAGAATCTGCCGCGAGATGCGGTTCATCTTGTTGATCGTTTCGATCATATGAACCGGAATGCGGATGGTGCGCGCCTGGTCCGCAATCGAGCGCGTGATGGCCTGACGAATCCACCATGTCGCGTATGTCGAAAACTTGTAGCCGCGCCGATATTCGAACTTGTCCACCGCCTTCATCAGTCCGATATTGCCTTCCTGAATTAGGTCGAGGAACTGCAAGCCGCGGTTCGTGTACTTCTTCGCAATCGAAATCACGAGACGCAGATTCGCCTCGGTCATCTCGCGCTTCGCCTGACGCGCCTTCAGTTCGCCCGCCGCCATCTGACGGTTGGTTTCCTTCAGGTCCTTGAGCGGTAACACGACGCGCGCCTGAAGGTCCAAAAGACGCTGCTGCTGCTCGCGAATCGCGGGGATATTGCGCTCGAGCACGGCGCTATAGTCGTGCCCTTCGGCCACTACTTTGTCGCCCCACTCCAGATCCGTCTCGCTGCCCGGAAAGCGCGTGATGAACTCCGCGCGCGGCATGCCGCACTTGTCGACGACCGTGTGCAGAATCTGCCGCTCGACCTGGCGCACTTCGTCCACTTGCGCGCGCAGCGTGTCGCACAAGCGCTCGACGGTACGCGCGGTGAAGCGGATGCTCATGAGTTCGGTCTGAATGGCTTCCTGCGCCTTCAGATAGGCCTTCGACTTGTAGCCTTCCTTCTCGTAGGCGCGCCGCATCTTGTCGAACCATTCGCTGATGAGCGAGAACTTTTCGAGTGACTGACGCTTGAGCGCTTCGAGTTGGGCGGCGTTCGCGCTGGCTTGCGCCGCGCCATCGTCGTCGTCCTCTTCCTCGTCGCTTTCCTCGTCCGATTGCTGCTCTACGTCCTCGGTCTCTATCGCTTCGGCTTCCTGTTCGGAAAAACCGTCAGTGTCTTCCGCGTTCGGGTCGATGAGGCCATCCACCAGTTCGTCGACGCGCGTCTCCTCGTTCTGCACACGCTCGGCCATCGCGAGAATGTCGGCAATGGTCGTCGGGCATGCGGAGATCGCCATGACCATGTGCTTGAGGCCGTCTTCGATACGCTTCGCGATCTCGATTTCGCCCTCGCGCGTCAGCAACTCGACCGTGCCCATTTCGCGCATGTACATGCGCACCGGGTCGGTCGTTCGGCCGAATTCGGAGTCGACGGTGGAGAGCGCGACTTCGGCTTCTTCCTCGACTTCATCGTCGGAAGAAGCGTTCGGCGCGTTGTCGTTCAGAAGGAGCGTTTCGGCATCCGGCGCCTGCTCGTACACCGCCACGCCCATGTCATTGAACGTGCTGATGATGCCTTCGATCGCCTCGGTTTCCGTAAAGTTATCGGGCAGGTGATCGTTGATTTCGGCATACGTGAGGAAACCGCGCTCCTTGCCGAGTTTGATGAGCGCACGAAGCTTCGAGCGACGCTCCTCGATCTCCTCGACAGTGCCGGGCGCGCTCGACGCGAACGCGTCCTTCAGAAGCGCCTTTTCCTTCGCACGGCGGTCGCGAGCCTTGGCCTTTTCGACCTTCGCCGCAGGCGCGGCGGTGGGCTCCGCAGTTTGCGTTGCGTCGTCTTCGACGGGTACATCGTTCAGCTTTTTCGTCATGGAGTTCGCCATACAGGCTTTAGTCTCGACTCGCGGCTGCTGGACAACAGCCGATGGAACCGTAAATACCAAATGCGCACGCTGCATCGTCCTGCGTGCCCTGCCCGGGGCGCCATCGCGGTTGAATCCGTCGCGGTTCATCACGGCGAATTCGCCAAACGCCCTTCACCACGATAGCAGCCGCTTCCCTTGCGCCCGTCTGTACGTCGGCGTGCTTTCCTGTCCGTTTCGTGTCGGAGCAATGCTCAAACGCGTGCTGCGCACCGCTTTTACATGACTCCGACAGCCGATTCAACCAGCGCCTTGCTGCAACTTCCCTGCTTCCTTCGCTAACTATTCCACGCACCAATGAAGGGATTTCACCCTTCGAAACGGGAGAGGAATTGACAAAAAGCAACTACTTTTTAACATTTTATTATAGCATCTCGCTATCCGGCTTAAGGGCTAGCCGCCCGTCCCGCCTTGATCTGCGCGATCTTCGCCGAAAGCTCCGAGAACTCCGCAACGTCTTCCGGCGAAAGTCCCGGCTGCCGCGCCAGCAAATCTAGCCGCGCGCGATAGCTGTCGTGTTGCAATTTCAGTACCGTCGCTTGCAACTCTTCGGCGAGCAGGCGTTTCTGCTCTTCCACACGCTGCGCGGCGTCCTCGTCGGACGGATCGCGCATCAGTAAATCCCGCACGTTTTCATCATAGGCGAGAATTTCCTGGAAGATATCCTCGTAGGTGGGCGCGTTTGCTGCGTTTCTCAAGATGTCTGAAAGCATCTGGAATTCTGCGCTCGCGCCCAGTTCGCGCGCATGCGCGATGACTTCGCTGAACAGTTCGCCATGCTCGGTCATGGTGACGAGCGTGCGTTCGCTGATTCGATCGAGCGATGCCGCGATGCCCGGATACATCACCAGATTGCGTAGCGCGCGCTGTTCCTGACCCGTGACACGCCGGCGTTCGCTCCTCGGCACCATCGCGCGGGCGACAGCGGCGGCACGCGAGTCGATGTCGCAAAGCGCGGCGATTTCCGTGAACGGCGTAGCGAGGCGGTCGGCCAGCATATGCAGAATCTGCACGCGCAATGCGTTGGCGGGCAGCGCCTGCAACAGCGGCTTCGCGTCGAACAGGGCCTTCGCGCGGCCTTCGGGCTGGTCGAGTTCCTTGTCGTTCAGCACCTCGTTGAGCAGGAATTGCGACAGCGGCATTGCGCGGTCGACTTGCTCACCAAAACCGTCGGCGCCGAATTCGCGCACATAGCTGTCCGGATCGTGCTCTTTCGGTAGAAACAGGAACTTGATCGTGCGGTTGTCCGCTGCGTGCGGCAGCGCGGCTTCGAGTGCGCGGCGCGCGGCGCGTCGGCCGGCGGAGTCGCCGTCGAAGCTGAAGACCACCGTTTCCGTCTGTCGAAAAAGCTTCTGTACGTGGACCGGCGTGCAAGCCGTGCCGAGCGTGGCGACGGCGTTCGCGAAACCTAGCTGCGCAAGCGCGACCACGTCCATATAACCTTCGACGACGAGCGCATAACCCAGTTCACGAATGGCAAGACGCGCTTCGAAAAGGCCGTAAAGCTCGCTGCCTTTGCTGAATAAAGGCGTTTCCGGCGAATTCAGATACTTCGGTTCGCCGCTGTCCAGCACGCGTCCGCCAAAGCCAATGACGTTGCCCTTCACATTTCGAATAGGGAACATCACACGTTCGCGGAAGCGGTCGTAGCGGCGCGCTTGCCCTTGCGCGTCGGTTTTTTCGCTGACGATTACGAGCCCTGCTTCCACCAGATTTTCATGGCGATAATCGGGAAACGCGCTTTCGAGATTCTGCCAGCCGTCGGGCGCGTAGCCCAAGCCAAAGCGCGCCGCGATCTCGCCAGTCAAGCCGCGTTTTTTTAGATAACCGATGGCGTTAGGCGCGCCGCGCAACTGTTTGCGATAGAAGTCGCAGGCGGTCTGCATGACTTCGGTGAGCGCGACGCTGACGGCCTTGCTCGGCGCGTTGGCGTAGGCGTCACCGCCCGCGCCACCCGCGCCGCCGCGAAACGACGGCTCCTGCGGCACGGTCAGACCCGCCGACTGCGCGAGGTCCTTCACGGCCTCGGGAAACGTCAGCCCCGTATGCTCCATCAAAAAACCGATGGCCGTGCCATGCGCGCCGCAGCCGAAGCAGTGATAGAACTGCTTGGTCGGACTGACCGTAAACGACGGGCTCTTTTCGTTATGAAACGGACACAAACCCATGAAGTTCGCGCCGCCCTTCTTCAATTGGACGTAACGGCCCACCACGTCGACGATATCGACGCGGTTGAGCAGGTCCTGCAGGAATGCGTGCGGTATCAACGTAGGCGAACGCCGCTGATTACTTGGCGAGCGCGGACTTGACCTGCGCGGAAACGGCCGTCATATCCGCCTTGCCCGCGAGCTTCGGTTTCAGCGCGCCCATGACCTTGCCCATGTCTTGCGGGCCGGCTGCGCCCGTCGCGGCGATGGCGGCCTCGACTTCAGCGGCGATGGCATCGGCGGAAAGCTGTTCGGGCATGTACGCCGCGAGCACGGCGAGTTCGGCGTTTTCCTTCGCCACGAGATCGTCGCGGCTGGCCGCTTGAAACTGGCTGATGGAGTCCTTGCGCTGCTTGATCATCTTGTCGACGACGGCGACGACGGCCGTGTCGTCGAGCGTGATGCGCTCATCGACTTCTCGCTGCTTGATGGCTGCGAGCAGCAGGCGAATGGTGCCGAGGCGCTCGGTTTCGCGCGCGCGCATGGCATTTTTCATGTCGTCGTTGATCTGATCCTTGAGGCTCATCGTTCACCCGGTGCAATTACGAAATTCGCGATATTGAAAACCCGGCTGGCGCGACGCGTGCCCGTGCGGCTCCCGACCCTTTCCGCTAAAGCAAAAACCCGCTTGGGAATGCTTCCTCAAGCGGGACTTTGAGCGAGGCCGTTGAAACCGCGGCGAAGCTTGAGGCCATCGTGACGTCAGCCGGAGCGAAAGAATCCGTGCCCGAACGCGCGTTTCGAGGCGCCTTCGAACAAATACGGAATCCTCCGATAACCGTTCGAGTATAGCAGGCGCGATGGCGTTTCGAGACCGCGCCACGGCGGCCGGAACGACCCGTCTCAGCCGTGCGCGAACTCCGCCGCGGCCTTGCCCGCCGCGACGCCGGAAGCCCACGCCCATTGAAAGTTGTAGCCGCCGAGCCAGCCCGTCACATCGACAGCCTCGCCGATGAAATACAAGCCCGCGACGCGCTCGCTCATCATCGTCGTGGACGAGAGTTCGCGGGTATCGACGCCGCCGCGCGTGACTTCGGCCTTGCGATAACCTTCGGTGCCGCTCGGCGTGATCGTCCAGTCCGACAACGACGCGCCAAGGCCCTTGAGCGTGCGGTCGGGGAGATCGGCGAGGCGGGCATCGACGGAAACATGCTGCGCTTCGAGCCACGCGTGCGCGAGCCGTGCGGGAACGTGGTCCGCGAGAAAGTTGCCTATTTGTTTCTTCGATCCCGCCTTGGCTTCGAGCAGGAGTTCGGTGGCGTCGGCGTCGGGCAGGAGATCGACGTGGATCGGCTCCGACGTATTCCAGAAACTCGAAATCTGGAGCACGCCCGGACCGGACAGCCCGCGATGCGTCAGCAGCAAGTCCTCGTCGAATTCACTGCGCGTCTTGCCCTTGCCCGTGCCGATGCGAACCGGCAGCGACAGCCCCGACAACGCAGCGAACGGCGCCCAGTCGGCGGACGTGAAAGTGAGCGGCACGAGCGCGGGAAGCGTCTCGACTAGCTTGTGGCCGAACTGTTTCGCCACGCGATACCCGAAATCCGTCGCTCCGATCTTCGGAATGGACAAGCCGCCCGTCGCGATGACGAGCGCGGCCGCGTCGATTGCGCCCGCCGAGGTGTCGAGCGTGAAGCGCGCGCCGTCGTGCCGGATCTCGTGGACGCTCACCGGGCGCCGCCACGCGACGCTGCCGGCATCGCATTCGCTTTTGAGCACGTCGATGATGGTTTCGCTCGAATCGTCGCAAAAAAGCTGGCCTTTGTGCTTTTGATGCCATTTCACGCGGTACTGCTTCAAGAGCGCGAGAAAGTCGCGCGGCGTGTAGCGCGCGAGCGCGGAGCGGCAAAAATGCGGATTCGCCGACAAGAAGTTTGCCGGCTGCGCGTTGAGATTGGTGAAGTTGCAGCGGCCGCCGCCCGAGATACGGATTTTTTCGGCGAGACGCTCGGCGTGGTCGATCAGCACGACGCGACGCCCCGACTGGGCGGCGACTGCCGCGCACATCATGCCGGCCGCGCCCGCGCCGATCACGGCGATATCGAAGGATTCCATGGCGCGCATTGTAACTGGGGGGCGTCGTTACACTGCTATACTTTTCTGTTCCCTTCAAGCGCTCAACCCATGCTAGTTCTCGGCATAGAAAGCTCCTGCGACGAAACCGGCCTCGCCCTCTACGACACGGAGCGCGGCCTCCTCTCGCATGCCCTGCATTCGCAGATCGCGATGCATCGCGAGTACGGCGGCGTGGTGCCCGAACTAGCTTCGCGGGATCACATCCGCCGGGCGCTGCCGCTCCTCGAACAAGTCATGGCCGAGGCCCACGCTGCGCGCGCCGACATCGATGCCATCGCGTTCACGCAAGGTCCGGGGCTTGCGGGCGCGCTGCTGGTGGGCGCGAGCATCGCCAATGCGCTGGCGATGGCATGGGACAAACCGACTGTCGGCATCCATCATCTCGAAGGACACCTGTTGTCGCCGCTACTCGTCGATGCCCCGCCGCCGTTTCCGTTCGTCGCGCTGCTCGTATCGGGCGGCCATACGCAACTGATGCGCGTCACCGATATCGGCGTCTACGAGACGCTCGGCGAAACGCTCGACGACGCGGCGGGCGAAGCCTTCGACAAGACCGCAAAGCTGCTCGGGCTGGGTTATCCGGGCGGGCCGGAAGTGTCGCGGCTGGCGGAATTCGGCACGCCGGGCGCGGTCACGCTGCCGCGTCCGATGCTGCATTCAGGCGATCTCGACTTCAGCTTCAGCGGCTTGAAGACCGCCGTGCTGACTCAAAGCCGCAAGCTCGGCGCGAATGTCTGCGAGCAGGCAAAGGCGGATCTGGCGCGAGGTTTCGTCGATGCAGCCGTCGACGTGCTCGTCGCCAAGTCGCTCGCGGCGCTCAAGAAAACCGGGCTGAAGCGGCTGGTCGTGGCGGGCGGCGTCGGTGCGAACCGGCAGTTGCGCGAGGCGTTGTCGGCTGCGGCAAGGAAGCGGCGCTTCGACGTGCATTACCCCGACCTGGCGCTTTGCACCGATAACGGCGCGATGATCGCGCTGGCGGGCGCGTTGCGGCTTGCCCGCTGGCCGGAGCAGGCCGGGCGGGATTATGCATTTACGGTGAAGCCCAGATGGGATTTGAGTTCGCTGGCGCGAGTTTGATCTTTGCGTGGCTTCGTGCGAAGTCTGGTTTGCTGAATTAACCGCCCGACGACCTCGACATAGTCAAAACCCACACTGATCGCAACACGCGACCAACGCCGGCCAACGCGCTCACGAATTAGCGACGCATGCGCCTTGCGCGAACGGGCGGCACGCACGCAACGGCAATATTCGCGCGGCCAATGCATCGCCAAATGAGGAAAAGGGCGTGGCTCCAACGTTCATTTCGGCGGATCGAACGCCTGCACAACCGCCCCGAACGCCGGCAGCGCCTCACACCGATCGCCATGCGCGATCAACGCCGGCCAGCGATTCCCGCTGACCAACGCCCCATGCGCTTCGCGCACGAACCGCAGCGCGCACGCAACGGCGATATCCGCGTGACCGATTGCATCGCCGAACCAGAAAGGCGTCGGACGCGCCGCGCGATCCGCTTCCAGCACGTCGAGCACGCGTTCGATCTGACCCGTGCAGCGCTCGACCCAAGCCTGCGACTTTTCCGCGTGCATCACGCGCTCGTAGACCAGCGCCACAGCCTTGTCCGCGAGACCCGTCGCGAGCGCACACACCTTCAGCGCCGCACGACGCTGCGCGCCGCTTTGCGCAATCATCGCGCGGTCGTCGCCGACGAATTCATCGAGATAGTCGAGGATCGTCGCGCTCTCGATCACCGTGTCGCCCGACTCCAGCACGAGTGTCGGCACGCGCGAGAGCGGATTGAACGGCGCGATCTTGCCGGCATCGCCGAAAGTCGACCACGGCCAATGCTCGTAGCCAATGCCATAAAGATTCAGCGCAATGGCCACGCGTCTGACAAACGGGGAATCGTATTGGCCGATGAGAATCACGACGCACTCCGCAAAGTTCGGGTCGAACAGTTTAAGCGCGCGCGGGCTTCGGAAACAATGGCCACGCGAGCAACGCGCACACGCCCGCCAGCAGCCACACGCCCGGCCACGAAGTGGCCGCCAGCACATGCGGAATGACAAGCGGCGTCACGAACAAGCCCACGTAGACGGCCGTGTTGGTCATGCCGAGCGCCGTGCCGGCGCGCTGCATGCCGGCGAGCGTGGCGAGTTCGGTGTACGCCACCCCATGCCATGCCGATACACAAATGCCCGCAAAGACCGACATCGCCGCGAGCAAGTACGGAAGCTGCGCGACGCCCAGCGCGGTTGCCGCCGCCAACGCCACGAACGACACCGACGCGACCACCACCGACCCGCGCAAATACGCGCGCCGGTTGCCGCGACGATCCGTATGACGGCCGCTCCAGACGCGCATGATCATGGCGCCGAGTTGCAGCGCGCCCATCGTCGCGCTGATCGCCGCGACGCCGAAGTGTCCCGCGTCGTGCATGAAAACCGTCGCGAAGGTCAGCACCGCGAATTGCGGCACGCACAGCACGCCGATACCGAGCACCACGCGCCAGATCCGCGCATCTCTCAACGGCGCAACCGTCGTTGCCTGCGATACCCCCGCGTCCGCGCGATGCGACCTTTCCGGGGGCTCATGCAGCCAGCGCCAGGTGAATGCGCCGGAGATCGCGCACATTGCGGCGAGCGTGCCGAACACCGCGCCAAAACCGTGCGATGAAGCGAGCCACGGCAGCAACGCCGCGCCCAGACCGCCACCCATCGGCACGGCGGTCTGGCGGATGCTCATCGCGAGACCGCGCTCGCCTTCGCCAAACCACGCCATGACCGCGCGCCCGCTCGATCCGTTGACGCTGCCGCCGAGCGTGCCGAGCAGGAACATCGCGAAAACGAGCCAGCCGAGCGCGGGCGCCGCGCCGAAGCCCGACGGCACCGCGAAGACGCTCATGCCGAGCAGCACGGCAGCCGTCGCGAACAGTCCCGTCAGCAAGACGGGCCGGTCGCCCCAGCGGTCGGTGAGCAATCCCCAAGGAAGTTCCGATACCGCAAGCCCCAGCCCGAGCGCGCCGAGCACGAGTCCGACTTCGCCGTTGCCGAAGTGATAGCCGCTGCGCATCCAGACGGCCGTCGTCGGAATGCCGCCGATCGCCGCCGAAAAGCTCGCGTTGGCGGCCACGCCCACGCCGAGCACTTTCCATCGATGCGCGCTCGAACGCGACGCTGTGTTCAAAGCTAAAGAAGTTGCCATGTCGCCGCCCTATTTTCAATTTGACTGAACCCAGTGTGACGACATACGATCATCCTGAAAATAGCAAAGTTTTGCATCGATCGTTCGATAAAACAGGATTGTTGCCATGACTCAAACCACGTTCGACCTCGCGGTTCTTCGCAGCTTCGTCGCGGGCATGGACTTGGGAAGTTTCGCCAAGGCCGCGGACCGCGTCGGTCGCTCGACTTCCGCCGTCAGCGCGCAGATCCGCAAGCTGGAAGAGCAGGCGGGCACGCCGCTTTTTCGTAAATCGGGACGTGGGCTCGCGCTCACCGACGCGGGCGCGGTGATGCTCGCCTATGCGCGCCGTCTCGTCGAATTGAACGATGAAGCGGCGGTCGCGGTGCGCGGCGTCGATCTCGAAGGCTGGATACGGCTCGGTCTGCAGGAAGACTTCGGCGAAGTTTTGCTGCCGGAAGTGCTGGGCCGCTTTGCGCGGGCGCATCCAAAAGTGCGGATCGAAGCGCGGGTGGCGCGCAACACCGAATTGCTGGAGCGTATCGAGTCGGGTCAGCTCGATCTCGCGCTCGTCTGGGGCGCAGGCAGCGCAACCGACGTTGGCAACGCAACCAGCCTCCCTCAACCGATCGCCGCGCCGCCGATGCGCTGGATCGTGTCATCGACAGTACCGTGGCAGTTCGATCCGGACGAGCCGCTACCGTTGATCGCGTTCGACCGTCCGTGTCTCTTTCACAGCGCGGCGGCCGCAGCGCTGGATCGCGCGGGCATCAAGTGGCGCATCGCGTTCACGAGTCCGAGTCTGTCGGGATTGTGGGCGGCCGCCGCCGCAGGTCTCGGCGTGACGGTGCGCACGGCCTATGGCGTGCCAACCACGGTGCGCGCCCTCGAATGCGATGAGAGCGGCTTGCCGTCGCTGCCGTCGATTCCGCTCGCGCTGCATCGCGGATCGGGCGCGGGATCGCCCGTGGTCGACCGGCTCGCGTCACTCGTGATGGATTCGGTGCGCGAGATGCACGCATCGACTCAAACCGTGGCGGCTTGAGCCTTCGCTCAACCGAGACGCTTGTCGCGCTCGATCACCGCATACGCGCTGTGATTGTGGATCGACTCGAAGTTTTCGGCTTCGAGCACATAAGCGACGATGCGCGTATCGGCATTCAGCCGCGTGGCCACGTCGCGCACGAGGTCCTCGACGAACTTCGGATTTTCATACGCACGCTCGGTCACGAACTTCTCGTCGGGCCGCTTGAGCAAGCCCCACAATTCACACGACGCCTCTTCCTCGGCGATTCGCACCAGTTCTTCCACCGCGACTTCGCCCGCCAACTCCGCCGTGATGGTCACGTGCGAGCGCTGATTGTGCGCGCCGTACTGCGAAATCTTCTTCGAGCAAGGACAAAGGCTCGTAACGGGGACGAGCACTTTCATGGTCATGCGCGTTTCGCCGTCGCGCGTTTCGGCAATAAAGCTTACGTCGTAATCCAGGAGACTCTGCACGCCGGACACCGGCGCGGTCTTCATGACGAAGTAAGGCAGACTCACTTCGATACGGCCGGAATGCGCCTCCAGTTTCGTGAGCATCGAGACGAGCAGCGCACGCAGGGAAGTTTGATCGAGCGGCTCGCGATTTTCCTCGAGCAGCGCGACGAAACGCGACATATGCGTGCCCTTTTGCTCGGCGGGCAGATGCACGTCGAGATTCCATACGCCAACGCTCGGCTGCACGCCGTTTGCCGACCGCACCGACAACGGATGCCGCACTCCCTTCACGCCGACACGCGCAATGGCGATCTGACGCGTATCAGGCGTGCTTTGAACGTCGGGCATCACGAAGGCGGGATTCATCTGGTTCATTGATTCTTGTCCTTGGGCTCGCGCGGTCTTTCCTGAAAGCGCGCTTCATAACTCGTAAGCGAAAACGGCGCGGATTGCGGCCCGCGCCGTGTAGAGACTAAGTGCAAAGCACGGCGCGCCCGAGCGCGCCGCGTCAGGCTGAAACGTCAGGCAACGCGCTTTTCCAGCTTGCCCGGCTGGGCGCTCACGACCGCGTTGAGAAAGCGCTCGCGAATAGACGTCGCGATACCCGCACCGTCCAGACCGACGCTTGCAAGCAGCTTCGCGGGATCGCCGTGATCGATGAAGACGTCCGGCAAACCAAGCTGAAGCACGGGCTTCACGACCGAACTGGCCAGCAGCGCTTCGACGCATGCCGAACCCGCACCGCCCATGATCGCGCCTTCCTCGATCGTCACGAGCGCGTCGTGAGTGGCGGCGAGTTCGCGCAGCAAGTCGGCGTCGACAGGCTTCACGAAGCGCATGTTGGCCACCGTCAGATCCAACTCTTCGGCGGCAACGAGCGACGGCGCGACCATGGTGCCGAACGCGAGAACGGCGATGCGCTTGCCCGAGCCGAGTTTCTGCGACGACTCGCGGCGCACCTCGCCCTTGCCAAGCGGAATGGCGGTCATTTGCTTGACGGTTGCCACGCCCGTGCCCGCGCCACGCGGATACCGCACGGCTGTCGGGTTCGGCTGCTGAAGCGCGGTGTAGAGCATCTGACGGCATTCGTTTTCGTCGGATGCGGCCATCACCGTCATGTTCGGGATGCAGCGCAGGAACGCGAGGTCGTAATTGCCCGCGTGCGTTGCACCGTCCGCGCCGACGAGACCCGCGCGGTCGATGGCGAACACCACTGGCAGATTCTGCAGCGCGACGTCGTGGATCAGCTGGTCGTACGCGCGCTGCAGGAAAGTCGAGTAGATGGCGACGACGGGCTTCATGCCGTCTGCAGCCAAGCCGCCCGCAAATGTCACCGCATGTTGCTCGGCGATGCCGACATCGTAATAACGATCCGGGAAGCGCTTTTCAAATTCGACCATGCCCGAGCCTTCGCGCATGGCAGGCGTGATGGCAACCACGCGCGAGTCTTGCGCGGCAGCGTCGCACAGCCATTCGCCGAACACCTGCGTGTAGGTTTTCTTCGAGGGCGCCGTCGATGGCTTGATGCCTTCGGCCGGATTGAATTTGCCGGGACCGTGATAGAGCACCGGATCGGCTTCGGCGAGCTTGTAGCCTTGGCCTTTCTTGGTCACGACGTGCAGGAATTGCGGACCACGCAGTTCCTTGATGTTCTGCAGCGTCGGAATGAGCGAATCGAGATCGTGACCGTCGATTGGCCCAATGTAGTTGAAGCCGAACTCTTCGAAGAGCGTGGCTGGCACGATCATGCCCTTCGCGTGCTCTTCGAGCTTGCGGGCGAGATCGAGCATGGGCGGCGCGACGCGCAGCACGCGTTCGACACCGGCGCGCGCGGCGGCGTAGAAGCGGCCCGACATCAGACGGGCGAGATGACGATTCAACGCGCCCACGGGCGGCGAGATCGACATGTCGTTGTCGTTGAGGATCACGAGCAAGGGCACGTCGTCGGCGACGCCGGCGTTGTTCATTGCCTCGAAGGCCATGCCCGCGGTCATCGCGCCGTCGCCGATCACGGCGATGGAATAGCGGTTGTCGCCCTGCAGCTTGTTGGCGATCGCCATGCCGAGCGCCGCCGATATCGACGTGCTCGAATGCGCCGTGCCGAACGTGTCGTACTCCGACTCGCTGCGGCGCGGGAAGCCCGAGATGCCGTTCAACTGACGCAACGAGTGCATCTGGTCGCGCCGGCCTGTCAGGATCTTGTGCGGATACGTCTGATGGCCGACGTCCCAGACGATACGGTCATTCGGCGTATCGAATACGTAATGCAGCGCGATCGTCAGCTCTACCGTGCCGAGATTGGACGAGAGATGGCCGCCCGTCTGCGACACGCTGTCGAGCACATAGGCCCGCAGTTCGTCGGCAAGCGGCTGCAGTTGGCGTCGATCGAGGGCGCGAAGGTCGGCCGGATCGTCGATGGTTTTCAGCAAGTCGTACATCGTCGTCCCATTTTAGGAAAACTGGCGTGATTCGTTCAACGCGGTCATTGCGCCGTGGGGTTCGTCACGCATTCAACGTTCAGTGCACCCGGTTCACAACCAGGTCGGCAAGTTCGGCCAGGCGCTGACCGCGCGCGCCGAACGGCTCTATTGCAGCGTGCGCATCGCGGCCGAGTTGCGCGGCGAGTTCGCGCGACGCGTCCAGCCCGATGATCGAAACATACGTGGGCTTGTCGTGCTGCGCATCCTTGCCCGCGGTCTTGCCAAGCGTGGCGGAGTCCGCCGTGACATCGAGGATATCGTCCACTACCTGAAACGCGAGGCCGACCGCGGCGGCGTAATGATCGAGCGCCGCGAGCGCCTTGGCGTCCGGACGTTCGCCCGCGAGCGCACCCATGCGCACCGAGGCGCGCAGCAACGCGCCCGTCTTCTTGCGATGCATGGTTTCGAGCTCCGGCCGCGACAGCTTGCGCCCGACGCTTTCGAGATCGATGGCCTGACCGCCCGCCATGCCGAGCGAGCCGCTTGCGAGAGCCAGTTCGCGCACGAGCGCGGCCTGCTGGGTATCGCTCAGACCATTGCCCTCGGATGTCAGCGCGACGAACGCCTGCGACTGCAACGCGTCGCCGACGAGCAGTGCCGTCGCTTCGTCATATTGCACGTGTACCGTGGGCTTGCCGCGACGCAACGCGTCGTCGTCCATTGCGGGCATATCGTCATGCACGAGCGAATAGACGTGAATCATTTCGAGCGCCGCGCTTGCCGCTTCGACGGCGGGCGCGCTCGCGTGGGTCAGTTCGCCCGCAGCGTGCACGAGAAGCGGCCGCACACGCTTGCCGCCGCCCAGCACCGCGTACCGCATGGCTTCGTGCAGACGCGCCGGCGCGATGTCCGTGCCCGGCAGATAGTGCTCCAGCGCGGTCTCGACGCGATCGAGCGTGGCACGCATCCATTGTTTGAAGCTCATAGGTCGTCGTCCCCTCGGTCGTTGGTGGCTCCTGCACCCTGGGTCGCGCGCTGTACCTCGGCGGGCAGCGGCTTGAGCGTCTCGCCATCGAGCACGCGCACCTGCTGCTCGACTTTTTCGAGCTGTTGTTGGCAAAAGCCCACAAGCGCGGCGCCGCGCCGGTATGCCGCGAGCGACTCCTCGAGACTCAGCGCGCCCGCTTCCATGCGGCCGACGAGTGATTCGAGTTCCGCGAGCGCTGTTTCGTAGTTTTCCGGAAGCGGCGCGGCGTCGTTGGCAAGCGCGCCTGCACCGGTTTCTTCGCGTGTATCGGGGACAGCGGTCTTCGCCATGAATCGTGGATGTGCAAATGTATTTTGGAACCAAGTCGCACATTCTACGGCAAAAGCCAGTTTTTCGACCCGAAACACGTCCGTCGCAAAGCGTGGAGACGGCTAATCCTTGAGCTTGCGCCACAGCCGCCCGGCGTAGGGACGCGACGCCCTCGCGCCGGCTTTGAACGGAACTCCTGCAACAATTTATACCCAAATCAAGACCTTATACGCCCGAGTGTGGCGGATTTCGGTATAATCGCGGGCTCCCTAAATCGAATCTTCGATGGTTGGGTTGTTCACTGCTTTCACGTCTTAACGGGAGTGGGAATGTCCAATCTGAGCAATGCATTGCAACTGAATGCCATTCACAGTCAGTTGCCAGTCACGGCTTACTTTGACGAAGCGCTTCTTACGCGCGAAATCGAAACACTTTTCAAGCTTGGTCCACGCTACGTCGGGCATGAACTCATGGTTCCCGAAGCGGGAAACTATTTCGCGCTTCCTGGCGAGGGCGAAGGGCGCGTGCTCGTGCGCAATCAGCAGTCGAATATCGAATTGCTGTCGAACGTGTGCCGCCATCGCCAGGCAATCATGCTGAACGGTCGCGGCAGCGCGGACAACATCGTCTGCCCGCTGCATCGCTGGACGTACGATCTGAACGGCCAGTTGCTCGGCGCGCCGCATTTCGCCGACAAGCCCTGCTTGAATCTCGGCGCCACGCCGCTGCAAAACTGGCAAGGCCTTCTCTTCGAGGCCGCGGGTCGCAATGTCGCGGCCGATCTCGCGAAACTCGGCACGGCGCGTCATTTCGACTTTTCGGGCTATATGTTCGATCACGTCGAAGTGCACGAGTGCAACTACAACTGGAAGTCCTTCATCGAGGTTTATCTGGAGGACTATCACGTCGCGCCGTTCCATCCGGGACTCGGCAGCTTCGTGTCGTGCGACAACCTCGAGTGGGAATTCGGCGACTGGTACAGCGTCCAGACCGTCGGCGTGCACAAAAATCTGGAGAAGCCGGGCAGCCCGACGTATCGCAAATGGCACGACGAAGTCCTGCGCTTCCGTAACGGTACGCCGCCCGAATTCGGCGCCATCTGGATGGTGTATTACCCCGGTCTCATGATCGAGTGGTATCCGCACGTGCTGGTGGTCTCGTGGCTGATCCCGCAGGGCACGCAGAAGACGACCAACATCGTCGAGTTCTACTATCCCGAGGAGATTGCGCTTTTCGAGCGCGAGTTCATCGAGGCGGAACGTGCGGCCTATATGGAAACCGCGCGTGAGGACGATGAAATCGCCGAGCGCATGGACGCCGGCCGGCGCGCGCTCATGTCGCGTGGCGAGAATCAGGTCGGGCCGTATCAGAGCCCGATGGAATCCGGCATGCAGCATTTCCACGAGTTTCTGCGGCATCAGCTCGGGGCTATCTGAACGCCGTTCGGCTATCGCGCGGGAATCATGAAAAGGCGGGCTTTCGAGTCCGCCTTTTTGTTTAGACTAGCTGTATCCCCACTTCACGCGCGCGGCGATTGACACGACCGGGCGCGGACGCTTTGCAAGGGATCGGGGTCGCGCGCCGAAGCGCACACTCTGTCCGACACAGGAGCCGTCATGCCGCACACCCACTACACCACGCTCATCTCGGCGACGAATCTTGCCGAACGGCTCGCCGCCGCGCCCGGCAGCGTGCTCGTGTTCGATTGCCGATTCGACCTCGCCGCGCCTGAATCCGGCGCAGCGGCTTATGCCCAAGGTCATATTCCGGGCGCGCACTATCTTCATCTCGACCGCGACTTGTCCGGCGTCAAGACGGGGTCGAACGGACGTCATCCGTTGCCCGAACGCGGCGCGCTCGTCGAAAAACTCGCGAGCTTCGGGCTAAACGAAGGCCAGCAAGTCGTCGCCTACGACGCGCAAGGCGGCATGTACGCGTCGCGTTTGTGGTGGCTCCTGCGTTGGCTCGGTCACGATTCCGTCGCGCTGATCGACGGCGGTTTGCCCGCGTGGGAGGCAGCAGGTCAGCCACTCGATACCGCCGCGCCGCAAAAGACAGACGGCACGTTCAAGGCCGCCGCGCCGCTTGCCGTCACCATCGATGCTCCGGCGATCGAACGCAGCATCGGCACGCGCGACCATCTGCTAATCGATGCGCGCGCCGCGGACCGGTATCGCGGCGAGAACGAGACGCTCGATCCCGTCGGCGGTCACATTCCCGGCGCGCTGAATCGCTTCTTCAAGGACAATTTGACGCCGGAAGGCCGCTTCAAGACCGCGCACGAATTACGCGATGCGTTCGGCTCGCTGATCGGCGCCACGCCCACCGACCGCATCGTGCTGCAATGCGGCTCGGGCGTGACGGCGTGTCATAACGCGCTCGCCATGGAGATTGCCGGTCTGCACGGCGCGGCGTTGTATCCGGGATCGTGGAGCGAATGGAGCGCCGATCCGGGCAGGCCCGTTGCGACCGGCGCGAAGCCTTGAAGCGCGTAAAGCACCGTCACTTGACGCCGTGCTCGCGGAACCACGCGAGCGCGCGCTTCCAGCCATCCTCCGCGTCTTCCTTGCGATAGCTCGGCCGATAATCCGCGAAGAACGCGTGCGGCGCGTCGTCATACACGACGATCTGCGACTCCCGCGCCTTCGGCTGGCCATTCGCCACGGCCTGCTTCATCTGTTCGAGCGTGTCCTGCGGAATGCTCTGATCCTGCCGGCCGTATAGCCCGAGCACAGGCACATTGAGCTCGGCCGCGTTGTCGATCGGGTTGCTCGGCGTGTTCGCCGTCTTGTTCCCCGTGACGCGCCCGTACCATGCAACAGCCGCCTTCACGTGCGGATTGTGCTCCGCATAAAGCCACGTAATGCGCCCGCCCCAGCAGAACCCGGTGATACCTAGCCGCTTCAGATCGCCGCCGTGCTCGCCCGCCCATTTGACGGTTTCGTCGATGTCCGAGATCACTTGCGAGTCAGGCACCTTCGAGACGAGCTGCTCGTTGAGAAGCTGCATGGACTTGTACGCCGAGGCATCACCCTGACGCGTGTAGAGATCCGGCGCGATGGCGAGATAGCCTTGCTTGGCGAAGCGCCGGCAGACATCGGCGATATGCTCGTGCACCCCGAAAATCTCGTGGATCACGATGACGACCGGCAGATGCGTCTTGCCCTTCGGCTGCGCGCGATACGCCGGCACGAGCACGCCATCCGCGCCGCGCACGCCCACGGCGCCGGCTTCGAGACCGGCGTCATCGGTATGAATGGTTTGTGCCGACACGGGCAGCACGCACGCTGCGAAGCCTGTGCCGAAAGCTGCCTTGATGAAGTTGCGACGGTCGAACGGAACGTGGGGAATGAGGCTGTCGACTTCAGGGGTAAGCATGCAAAGCTCCCGCGGCAAGCGCCGGCAGGCGTCGATTCGCGCGGCCGGCGGCATGGATTCTGGAACCGCGCGAGCGTGTTCAAGGCTTCACGACGCGCGGCGCTGTACGACTCCCAAGCGAACGCGCCCGACACATTACAAGGCGCGCCGCTCATTCTAAACAGCTTTGCAGCGTCGATGCAGCTCAGTGCAGCTTGACGCGCGGCGCGGTGGACCGGCGCAGCCAGTGCGCGATGGTGTCGAGCACCATGCGCGCGTAGCCGTGGAGCGCGGCGATATGCAGCCGATACAGCGACATGTACATGAAGCGCGCGAAGAGGCCTTCGATCATCATGTTGCCGCCGATGAGCCCGCCCATCAGGCTGCCGACCGCGCTATAGCGACCGAGCGACACGAGCGAACCGAAATCGCGGTACGTATATTCCGGCAGCGATTTGCCGTTCATGCGGCGCTCGAAAGCCTTAAAGAGAAAGCTCGCCTGCTGATGCGCCGCCTGCGCGCGCGGCGGCACACCGCGCTCGTTGCCGGGCCACGGACACGCGGCGCAATCGCCCAGGGCGAATATGTTGTCGTCGGCTTCCGTTTGCAGCGTGCGGCGCACGATGAGCTGGCCGAGACGATTGGTCGGCAAGCCGTCGAGCTGCGAGAGAATGGCCGGCGCCTTGATGCCCGCCGCCCACACCGTGAGGTCCACGCGAATGGTCTTGCCGCTCGCCGTGCGAATGGAATCGCGCGAGACTTCCGCGACGGTTTCGCCCGTCATCAAGGACACGCCCAGCTTCGTCAATAGCTCGGCCGTCGCGGTCGATACGGTGTCGCGCAGCGCGGGCAGAATGCGCGGCCCCGCTTCGATCAGCACGATACCGATGTCGTGCTTCGGATCCAGCTTGTGCAAACCGTACGCGGAAAGCACGTGCGCCGTGTTGCGCAGTTCCGCCGACAATTCCACACCCGTCGCACCCGCGCCGACGATCGCCACCTGAATGCGCGGCGCGTTCGGCGAACCGAGCGGCACGGGCGGCCCTTCGGAATCGTCGATGCCCGCCGCCACCGCTTCCGGCGCAAAGTGCTCGGCGCGCATGCATGCCGCGATGAGCCGCTTGCGAAAGAGCTCGGCCTGGCCAACTGTATCGAGCGCGATGGAATGTTGCTGCGCGCCTTCGACGCCGAAGAAATGCGTCGTGCTGCCGATGGCAATGACGAGCGTGTCGTATTCCAGCTCGCGCTGCGGCAAGACCTCGCCCGCTTCGTCGTCGCGCAACGCGCTGATGGTAATGCGTTTTGTCGCGCGGTTCAGCGCGATCAACTCGCCCTGCTGAAACTCGAAGCCGTGCCACATGGCCTGCGCGGCGTATTCGAGTTCCTGCGTGAACGGGTCCATGCTGCCTGCGGCCACTTCATGCAGAAGCGGCTTCCAGATATGCGTGGGATTACGGTCCACCAGCGTGACTTGTGCACGCGGTGCCGTTTTACTGTCCGTCGTACCGAAACGGTCGCCGAGACGAGTCGCCAATTCGAGACCGCCGGCCCCTCCGCCGACGATGATGAATCGATGCATAAAGCTCTCCCGAATTTTTCTCCGCACGCGGAGTAATCAACTTACCGAGCCTCGGACCGCACGTACGTTCGACGACATGTCGGCCCGATGTCTCACCTTCCAAAAACCATTCTGCTTGAACGCGCGGCGCACTTGCAATGGCCGGCCTCGCATGTCTGGCATTCAGCGCGCTCTTTTTGCTCAGTGTGCTTCTTCCCAGTTATTGCCGACGCCCACCTCAGCCACGAGCGGCACGTTCAGCTTGGCGACGCCACACATCAATTCGGGTAAGCGCTTCCTGACTTCGGGCAGTTCCTCTTCGGGAACTTCGAGCACGAGCTCATCGTGTACCTGCATGATCATCTTCGCGTGGATATTCGTAGCCTCGATCCAGTCCTGCACCGCGATCATCGACAACTTGATGAGATCAGCGGCCGTTCCCTGCATGGGCGCGTTGATGGCCGCGCGTTCGGCCGCCTGACGACGCGGACCACTGCCGCCGTTGATCTCCGGCAGCCACAGACGCCGGCCGAACACGGTCTCCACGTAGCCGTTCATCTTCGCGGTCACGCGTGTGCGCTCCATGTAGTCGGCAACGCCCGGATAACGCGCGAAATAGCGGTCGATATAAAGCTTCGCCGCGTCGCGCGTGATGCCGAGATTCGACGCGAGCCCGAACGAACTCATGCCATAGATCAAGCCGAAATTGATCACCTTGGCGATACGCCGCTGGTCGTTCGACACTTCGATCGGCGTCACGCCGAACACTTCCGACGCGGTCGCGCGGTGCACGTCCTCGCCTTCCTTGAACGCGCGCAACAACGATTCGTCACCCGAGATATGCGCCATGATGCGCAGCTCGATCTGCGAGTAATCCGCCGATACGATCTTGCAACCCGGCGGCGCGATGAACGCCTCGCGGATGCGCCGGCCTTCGCCCGTTCGCACCGGGATGTTCTGCAAGTTCGGCTCGTTCGACGACAAGCGCCCTGTCACCGCGACAGCCTGCGCATAGTTCGTATGCACGCGTCCCGTCGATGCATTCACCATGCGCGGGAGCTTGTCCGTATAAGTGGACTTGAGCTTCGACAGCCCGCGATGTTCGAGCAGCACCTTCGGCAGCGGATAATCCTCGGCGAGTTTTTGCAGCACTTCTTCGTCGGTGGAAGGCGCGCCGCTCGGCGTCTTCTTCACCACCGGCAGTTCGAGTTTCTCGAAGAAGATCTGTCCGATCTGCTTGGGCGACCCGAGATTGAATTCGCCGCCCGCCAGTTCATAGGCTTCCGTTTGCAAGTCGATCAGCCGTTTGGCGATCTCGTTGCTCTGCGTGTCGAGCTTCGCGCGATCGATCAGCACGCCGTTGCGCTCCATCTTGCGCAACACGCGCGAAGTCGGCAATTCGATCTCGCGATATACCTTCAACAAGCCCTCTTCCTGCACGACTTGCGGGTAAAGCGCCTGATGCAGACGCAATGTGATGTCCGCATCTTCGGCGGCATACTCGGCCGCCTTGTCGAGCGCGACTTCGTCGAAACCGATTTGCGACGCGCCCTTGCCCGCGACGTCCTCGTATTTGATGGTCTTCACGCCCAAGTGCCGCAGCGCGAGGTTGTCCATGTCATGCGGCCGATGCGACTCCAGCACGTACGACTGCAACAACGTGTCATGCTCGACGCCGCGCATGACGATGCCGTAATTGGCGAGCACCTGCTCATCGTATTTCAGATGCTGGCCGACCTTCTTCTTCGATTCGTCTTCGAGCCACGGCTTGAGCTTCGCGAGCACTTCATCGCGCGGCAGTTGCACGGGTGCGTCCGGCCCGCGATGCGCGAGCGGAACATATGCGGCATGACCCGGTTCGACCGAGATGGACAAGCCGACGATTTGCGCGGTCATCGGGTCGAGCGCGGTGGTTTCGGTATCGAACGAAGTGATCTCGGCGGCATCGATGCGTTCGAGCCACGCGCCGAACTGTTCCCACGTCTGCACCGTCTCGTAGTGGTGGACGATCTCCGTGACTTCGGCGGGCGGCGTGTCGGTCGGGCCTTCGACGGCATCCGCGATTTCGACTTCGCGCAGCCAAGTCTTGAAGCCGTGACGCAGGAACACGTCGCGCAACTCGTCACGCGACTCGGGACGGCTTTCGAGCGTTTCGTCGATCGACGCGATCTGCGACGCGAGGTCGCATTCCGTGTGTACGGTAACGAGCTTGCGAGCCATGGGCAGGAAGTCCAGAGCCTTGCGCAGATTGTCTCCTACCGCACCTTTGATCTCGCCCGCATGTTCTACGATGCCATCAAGGGAGTCGTATTGCGTGAGCCACTTGAGCGCAGTCTTGGGACCGCACTTTTCGACGCCCGGCACGTTATCGACCGTATCGCCGATGAGCGAAAGATAATCGACGATACGTTCCGGCGGCACGCCGAACTTGGCGATGACGCCGGCGCGATCGAGCGTTTCGTTGGTCATCGTATTGATGAGGGTGACATGATCCGTCACGAGTTGAGCCAGATCCTTGTCGCCCGTCGAGACGATCACTTTCATGCCGCGCTTTTCGGCCTGAACCGCGAGCGTGCCGATGACGTCGTCGGCTTCGACGCCTTCGATCATCACGAGCGGCCAGCCAAGCGCACGCACGGCGACGTGAATGGGCTCGATCTGCTTCGAAAGGTCTTCGGGCATGGAAGGCCGGTTGGCCTTGTAGTCGGCGTACCAGTCGTCGCGAAACGTCTTGCCTTTGGCGTCGAAGACGCACGCGCTATACTCTGCATTGGTTTCACGCCTAAGGCGTCGCAGCATGTTGATCATTCCATACAGTGCGCCGGTCGGCCCGCCGTCGGGGCCGCGCAGGTCAGGCATGGCATGGTAAGCCCGGTACAAGTAGCTAGAACCGTCGACCAATAGCAGGGTCTTACCTTCAAGACTTCGTTCTTCAGGCATTATGAACAAGAGAAAAGTGATTCCGAGTCTGCGATCGCTCGCAGATCAAGAGCGCGCGACGGCCAAAAAGGCTCGCGCATCGTGGCAGATGTTCACGATTATGGCAGAGTTTATCGAGGCTACCGAGTACCTCTCGGAGATCCGTCCTGCCATCAGCATCTATGGTTCCGCGCGTCTCAAACCCGAGTCGCCGTACTATCAGCGGACCATTGAAATCGCGCAAAAATTCTCCGATGCAGGCTTTGCCGTGATCTCCGGCGGCGGTCCCGGCATCATGGAAGCAGCCAATAAAGGCGCGCATGCGGGCAAGTCGCCGTCGGTGGGTCTCAACATCGAATTGCCGCACGAGCAGTCGGGCAATCAATGGCAGGACATCTCGCTGCGCTTCCGTCACTTCTTCACGCGCAAGGTCACGTTCGTCAAGAATTCGGATGCGGTCGTCGTGATGCCGGGCGGCTTCGGCACGCTTGACGAACTGGCCGAAGTGCTCACGCTCATTCAGACCAAGAAGTCGCGCCACGTGCCTATCGTGCTGGTGGGCGCCGAATTTTGGGCCGGCTTGCTCGACTGGTTCAAGAACACGCTGTTGACCAATGGCGTCATCGGCGAAAAAGATCTTGGACTCATGCAAGTGATCGACGACCCCGATCAAGTGCTCGATGCAGTGCTGCGCTTCTATGAAGATCGCGAAGGCGCGGCAGAGCAACCGGCGGAAGGTAAGTCGGATGAGGACCGGATGTTTTATTTGTGATTCGAAGGCTGTCGGGCGAGCGGAATCGCTATCTTCCCTCTCGCCCTTTCCCCTCTCTCGCCTCATTCACGAGCAGCATCTCTCTGACACACGCCCATAAAGCGTAGTCTTCCGAATCGAATACTGGAGTTTGCCGGCGCCCGCATAGGCGTTCGCTGTCGAGCCGCTGCATGGCGCATCGCAATCTTCAGCCACGCACGAGCCGCCTTGAAGAAGACCGCCCGCTTCGCTTCTTCGCGTTTCGACGTCTCACTGAAACGCCACCTCCGCAAAGCTGCGCAACTTCCGGCTATGCAACCGCGACAGGCCATTCATGCGCAGTAGTTCCATTGCCTTCACGCCGATCTGCAAGTGCTGATCCACTTGCGCACGATAAAACTGATCGGCCATGCCCGGCAGCTTGAGTTCGCCATGCAGCGGCTTGTCCGACACGCATAGCAACGTCCCATAAGGCACGCGGAACCGGAAGCCGTTCGCGGCGATGGTCGCGCTTTCCATATCGAGCGCGATCGCGCGGCTTTGCGACAGCCGCTGCACCGGCTCGCGATGATCGCGCAATTCCCAATTCCGGTTGTCCACACTCGCGACGGTGCCCGTGCGCATCACGCGCTTCAGTTCCACGCCTTCGAGTTGTGTCACCTGCGCCACGGCCTTCTCGAGCGCGACCTGCACTTCCGCCAGCGCGGGAATCGGCACCCACAGCGGCAGGTCGTCATCCAGTACGTGATCCTCGCGCACATAGCCGTGCGCCAGCACGTAATCGCCCAGACGCTGTGTGTTCCGCAAGCCCGCGCAATGCCCGAGCATGACCCACGCGTGCGGACGCAGCACCGCGATGTGATCCGTGATGGTCTTTGCGTTCGACGGCCCCACGCCGATGTTCACCATCGTGATGCCGCTGCCATCCGCGCGCTTCAGGTGATACGCGGGCATCTGCGGCAGACGCGCGATTGGCGCGCCTTCCTCCGGTTGTTCGCCGAGATTGGCGTTGTAGGTGACGACATCGCCCGGTTCGACGAACGACGAATACTCGCTGCGATACGCGCGCGTTTCCTCGTCATCCGCGCGCGACATCAGCGTGCGGCCGAGCTTCACGAACTCGTCGATATAGAACTGGTAGTTCGTATAAAGCACGTAGTTCTGAAAATGCGTGGGGGAAGTCGCCGTGTAGTGCCGCAGCCGATGCAGCGAAAAATCCACCCGCGCCGCCGTGAAGAGCGCAAGCGGATGAGGCTCGCCCGCGGCGGGCTCATACGTGCCGTTCACGATGCGGTCGTCGAGCAGCGCGAGGTCCGGGGTATCGAAGACATTGCGCATGGCGAGCAGGCGATCGCGGTCGAGATCGCCTTCGAGATGGATGCCTTCGGCGAACGCGAAGTGAATAGGAATGGGTTGCGCCGACACGCCCACTTCAATGCCCACATGATGGTTCTTCGTCAAGAGCCGCAACTGCTCGCGATAATAATCGCCGAAGAGATCCGGACGCGTGAGCGTAGTCTCGAAGATGCCGGGCCCGGCGACGAAACCATACGAGCGCCGCGAGTCGATCTGCGTGTTGAGCTCGGTACGCACGCGCACGAACGGATAGCACGCGCGCACGCGATGCGTGAACTGCTCGTTGCGCCGATACCGCGCGAACGCGTCGCGCAGGAAAGCGGTGTTGGCTTCGTAGATGGCGGAGACCCGCGAGACGGCGGCTGCGGGGTCGTCGAATGATTCGGTCGGGAAGTCGTTTGCAGGCGTTCCCTGAGTGGTCTGAGTCCGGTCGTTTGTCATGATCTTGTATGCGTGTCTGATGCCCTCGTAGTCATCGACATTAACACGGAAGCATGCAAGAACCATGAAGCCCCCGCGCCGCGCAAGTGCGTGCGAACACGGCGCGCAACAGCTTTTTGAACGTTCCGGCCGAAATCCGCGAAGCAGCGCAAAATAAGGCGTTGCGCCGGCATGGGGTTCGCGTTTTGCTAGAATCCGGCCATCGCCTGGAGAACTGACATGAAGCCGCTCTATTTCGCCGCCGCCGCGGCCGTCCTTGCCGTCGCAAGTGTAGGCGCCACGGCGCAAACCCTCCAGGCCGAGCAGGCGGGCGCACAGCCACAAATGTCGCAGGAAGAAGCCGCTGGCCTGCCTGATCTGAAGGCCATCAACCGCCCGCCCGCGAACGCGAGTTCGAAGGTCGAAATTTCGCCGCCGCGCATGCCGAGCTTCCACGAACTCAGCACCAACGGCACCGAGATCACCGAGTATCGCGACAAGGGCAAGCCCGTCGAGATCAACGTGCATTCCAACTTCGGCACGCGCTATCAGATGAGTTCGCCTTACGACACCTCGCCGCAAGTCCGCGATAACGGCAAGGCAAGCACGCGCCTGCCATCGGTAAGCGTGCGCTACTGATCCACGGGTCGCTTGCGCCCGCTCGTCTGAGCGGGCATCTTCACGCAGTGCTCACGCGACTGCGCCGTTCACCGGCCCGCCACGGGCTTCTCAACCTGACCCAAGTTTCTGCATGGCCGTATTCACCCCCGTCTCTGACGCCGAACTCGGCGACTGGCTGCAACACTACGATCTCGGCGATGTCGTCGAATTGCGCGGCATCCAGTCGGGCATCGAGAACAGCAACTTTTTTCTCACGACCACGCGCGGCGAATACGTGCTCACGATCTTCGAGAATCTCACGGCGACGCAACTGCCGTTCTATCTCGATCTGATGCGCCATCTGGCGGCGCATCGCGTGCCGGTTCCCGATCCCATGCCGCGCAGCGACGGCTCGCTCTTCGGCATGCTGCACGGCAAGCCCGCTGCCATCGTCACGAAACTCGAAGGCGCGCCGGAACTCAAGCCGACGCCCGCGCATTGCATCGAAGTCGGTCAGATGCTCGCGCGCATGCATCTCGCCGGGCGCGATTTTCCGCGGCATCAGCCGAACTTGCGCAGCCTCGCGTGGTGGCAGGAGAACTTGCCGGCCATCGTTGACTTCCTGAGCGCGCCGCAGCGCGAACTGATCGAATCCGAGCTTGTGCATCAGGCCGCGTTTTTCACGTCGGCGGACTACGCCGCGCTGCCGGACGGGCCGTGCCACTGCGATCTGTTTCGCGACAATGTGCTGTTCGCGCCGGGCCGCGATCACGCACGGCTCGGCGGGTTCTTCGACTTCTACTTCGCGGGCGTCGACAAGTGGCTCTTCGACGTCGCCGTGACCGTGAACGACTGGTGCGTCGATATCGAAAGCGGCGCGCTCGACCCCGCGCGTGTCGACGCGATGCTGCGCGCTTATCAAACCGTGCGCCCCTTCACGCCCGCCGAGGAACGCCACTGGAACGACATGCTGCGCGCCGGCGCCATGCGCTTCTGGGTCTCGCGCCTGTACGATTTTTACCGTCCGCGCGAGGCGCAGATGTTGAAACCGCACGATCCCGGCCATTTCGAACGCATTCTGCGCGAGCGCGTCAAAGCCGCTGCCAGCCTCAATCAGTAACCTTCCACTCTGCTCATGCGACTGATCGAAGTTCCCGCCAAGACCGGCTATGTATGGTTCCGCCAGGGCATCTGGCTGTTCCGCCGCAATCCGTTTGCGTTCCTCACCGTGTTCTTCGCTTATCTGTTCGTGATGACGCTGATTTCGCGCGTGCCGCTCATTGGACCGTTGCTGCCGTTGCTGTTCATTCCGGGCATCGCGGTGGGTTTCATGGCCGCCTGCCGCGACACCATCGCGGGCAAGCCCGTTTGGCCGACCGTTCTCGTCGATGGCTTCCGCTCCTACGGCACCGTGGTCGCGCGCCGTCTGCTCGCGCTCGGCGCGATCTACGTCGTGGCGATGGCGGTGATCTTCGCGGCATCGGCACTGGTCGACGGCGGCACGCTGCTCGGCCTGATGATGGGCGACGGCCCCGCCGGCGACCCCGAAACCGTGGCCGCGAGCTTCAGCCCGCTCGCCGTGCTGGTGGCGATGGCCTGCTACATCCCAGTGGCCATGCTGTTCTGGTTCGCGCCCATTCTCGTTGCATGGCACGACGTGACGCCCGCGAAGGCGCTGTTCTTCAGCCTCGTGTCGTGCTGGCGCAATCGCGGCGCCTTCGTGCTTTACGGCGTGTTGTGGATTGCCGTGGCGCTTGCCGTATCGTTCGGCCTGACCGCGCTGATGCAGGCGCTCGGCGTGAGTCAGGAGATGGCGTTGGCGGTGCTCATGCCCGCGTCGATTCTCGTCACGACCGCGCTCTACTGCTCGTTCTATGCGACCTATCGCGGCTGCTTCGGCGTGCAGTCGCCGGACACGCCGGATATGCCGAATGCATCGGACACACCGGGCATCTGATGCCCCGAATCCTCGCGCGCGAAGCGTTTTCCGTACACTAACGTCATTGGCCGATACGGCCTTTTGCGGCGCCTCGCCATGACCTCGCCCGACGACTTCCCGCTCGAACTCGATCAGCAAATCTGCTTCGCGCTCTATTCGACATCGCTCGCGATGACGAAAACCTACAAGCCGATGCTCGACAAACTCGGCCTCACCTATCCGCAGTATCTGGCGATGCTGGTGCTGTGGGAAAGCGACAATCTCACCGTGAAGGAAATCGCCGCGCGCCTGTCGCTCGATTCCGCCACGCTCACGCCGCTGCTCAAGCGCCTGGAGGCGCAGGGGTACGTTGTGCGCATGCGCGGCGTCGAGGATGAACGGCAGGTGCATGTGCGCTTGACGGCGCAAGGCCGGTCGCTGCGGCAATCCGCGCGTGCCATTCCGCCTGAGATCTTTTGCGCGGCTGGATCGGATGTCGACGAATTAGTGCGCCTGCGCAGCGATCTGGTCAGGCTGCGCGCATCGCTCAACGAGTATCTAGAACGCTGATAGCCATTCCCTAATCGCATCTTGACCAAAATTTAATTTGCACGCTAATAATTATCGCGATATATTTCTATCCGTGGTCGACGCAACGATGACCCGACAGTCAAGTCCAACCCTTCCGCGCCGAACACGGCGACGAATTCAAGGAGAAAAGCGATGAGCATCCTGTACAAGGCAACCGCGACGAGCACCGGTGGACGCGACGGACGCGCGGTGTCATCCGACGAACAACTGAACGTGAAGTTGAGCGCACCGAAGGCCTTGGGCGGCACGGGCGCGGAAGGAACGAATCCGGAACAATTGTTCGCGGCGGGCTACTCGGCGTGCTTTCTTTCCGCGATGAAATTCGTCGCCGGCCAGCAAAAGCGTACGGTTCCGGCGGATACGACCGTCACCGCCGACGTGGGCGTCGGCCCGAATGATGCGGGCGGCTTTGCGCTGGATATCGAATTGCGCATCGCGCTGCCGGGACTTGACCAAGCGGAAGCACAAGCGCTCGTCGATGCGGCTCACAAGGTCTGCCCGTATTCGAACGCGACGCGCAATAACGTCGATGTGCGCGTGAAGCTCGTCTGAGCGAATCGGACAAAAAGAAAATGCCGGCTCGCGAAACCGGCATTTTCTTGGGCGTTGCAAATGAAAAAAGCCGCTGGACAATTCCTGCGGCTTTTTTATTAACGCTCTGAAAGCATACTGCTTAGTTCGCCATCCACGTCGGATGACGCGTGCCAGCACGCTGATCCAGGCGCTTCATGCGATATTCGAGATCGTAAATGTCGGTGGCTTCGGCCAAATAAGCGTCGTCGCGTTCGCGATCACGTTGGTCGGCGGACTTCGTCAGAAACAGGAAAATGCGGCTGAGCAGGAACATGGTGGGCCTCGCTTGGATACTGGGGTAACTACCTATGGATGTAACTATAGGGTAATCCCTGATCCGACGCAAGTCTTATCGGCTAGATTCCTGATACTAAAGACTAATTTGCAACACTTGAAATTGTCGCGCGGACTGCTCTAAGCAACGAAAGCCGCGCGCGCGGACTCGCTGGAACGGCGTTGATGTTTGAAGAACTCCCACATCACGGCTGACGAGTCCGGACCCTTGGCTGAATGGAAAGCCACGGTATCGTCGCCGCCCGCCCACGCGTGGCCCAACCCGCGAACGACCACGCTCTTGACGACGCGTCGGCCATTCTTGAAGTAGTCGCGCACGACGCCATCCGCTTGCTTCTCTTCACGCAATTCGCCTGCGCGCGGAGCACCGGCGGCATCGACGAAACCGTTGAGACGCAAAAATTGTTGCGTCAATTGTTCGGCGTTGGACGGCGACACGACTGAATCCAGTTCGCCGTGAACGATGATCGCCGGCATTCCGGGATATTCGCGCGTGTCGACGGCAGCATCGACGAGCGTGACGGGGTCGTTGCGACTGCCGCGACGCATGACATCCATCGCGCCGATTGCCGAACTTGCCCCGCCGAACACTACCCCAGAGTGCAAGCCGACAGCGGCGAACAGTTGCGGATATCGCACCGCTAACAAGGCGGACATGCCAGCACCCGCCGACATGCCGGCGAGATAGACGCGCTCGGCGTCGAAACCATGCTCGGCGACGACCGCCTTGACCAGCGATACGATCGACGCCGCCTCGCCGCCGCCTCCATTGCCGGACGCGTCGTACCAGCGCCAGCAACGATGCGCATGATCATGCTTAGACTGTTCGGGATACAGCACGGCGAAACCAAACTTGTCGGCGAGAAGATTGAGGCGCGTTCCTTGCGCAAAATCATCGGCATTCTGCTGACAGCCGTGCAACATGACAACGAGCGGCACTCGGTCGAGTTCGGCTTGCGGCGGCGTGTACAGCGCGTACGAAACATGGTTGACGAAGCGTCCACCCGTCGGCGGCGCGGAATGATAGGAACGCATCCACTTTCCCAAAGCCCAAGCGGACGCGCGCGGACGAACTCGCGACTCCCGCGCCGTCGGCTGCGCACCAACGCCTGAGCCACTGCGCACAGTGGCTGCCCTGGTAGCAGCACCCGACTTGAGTTTTGTCTTGACGCTTTTCGGTCGGGCTGGCTTTGTTGAGGGACGCGACTTCGGCACACGCAAGGGTTCGACTTGACTGGCGACCAGGCGTCTCAAGCCACGCAACCAGAGCTTGGTAAGGCTTTTCGACATTTGGCTGGGTCCTCTACAAATAAGCGAATCAGAAGGCACTCTATTTTGATGATGACAAGACGTGCCCCGTTGTGCATCGCACAATAACATTAAAAAGACGGTTTCGAGCGACTCGAAAACTCATTTATCGGGACGAATTGCAGGGCAATCAAGGCGAAAGAGAATTTTTAACCGAAGTTACACGACGTAACTGACATCATCTTTTCGGCCGAGTCGCATAATTAGGGATTGTCCCAGCAGGTATACTCCAAGGTCTTCTCCACGCAGTCGTGACAGCCGGTGCGAGATGCACGCTTCATGTCGCACTGCAGCAACCTCTATTCCCAAGCTCTGCAATGAACCTTGTTCCATCAGCCTCAACCTGGTTTTTCGTTACCGCTTTCGGCAGCGTCGGCGTCATGGCGCCGTTGGCGGTCGTGATTGCGGCGTGGCTCGCCGTCGGCTACCGATGGAAATACGCGTGCGCGTGGCTCGGGTTGCTCGGTGTTGCCAGCGGACTCGTGGCGTTGAGCAAGATCGCGTTTATCGGTTGGGGAATCGGCGTGCGCGATCTGGATTTCACCGGCATCAGCGGTCATGCGTTGATGTCGACGGCTGTACTGCCGGTTGCGCTATTCGTCGCCGCGTTGTCGATGCGCGCGTCGTTGCGCGTCACAGCGATCGTGCTGGGACTTGTTATTGGCGTAATGGTGGGCGTGTCGCGTGTCGTGCTGAACGCGCATTCGATCTCGGAAGTGGTCGCGGGAGGTTTGCTTGGCGCAGTGGTGGCCGTTGCTTTCGCGTGCATCGCGTGGCGGGCGCAAGCGGCGAAAACGCTATCACCGGGACCGGTTGCGGCGAGCCTGGCTGCGGTCGTGATCGCGTTGCATGGCGTGCCGGTGCCTACTCAGCAGTGGATCACGCAGATCGCGCTGGAACTGTCCGGCCACGAGCGGCCGTATATCCGGGCGCGCTGGAAAGTGCAAAACTATCGAATTCCAGCGCGTCGGACCGAGGCGCTGGCGGTACCGTTCGCGGTTGTTTGAGCGGCCGCCTTGAGCAGCCGCACTCTCTGCAAGCTTCAGTCGTTCACACCAATGATCACGCTGGAAGCCTTGATCACTGCAACGGCTTTCTGACCTTCTGCGAGGCCGAGTGTATCGGCGCTGCGGTTCGTGATGATCGCAGTCACGGTGGTTGCGTCGTCCAGCGTCAATGTCACTTCGGCGTTCACCGCGCCCTTCGTCACACTCGCCACCGTGCCACGCAACTGATTGCGTGCCGAAATCTTTGCGGGCGCGTCTTCCATCAGCATGACCCACGACGCCTTGATGAGCGCGAACGCTTCGCTGCCTTCCTTGAGACCGAGCGATTCGGTGCTTTCGTGCGTAACCACGGCAACGATCGTCTGTCCACCCGGCAAGCCCAGTTCGATTTCGTCGTTCACCGCACCGCGCGTGACTTTGGTGACTTTCCCCGCCAGTTGATTGCGTGCACTCGTTTTCATTCCTAGTCTCCCTATGAGTTGCCAGTCGCGGGCGAAGCCTTCCATAGCCATGCCCGCTTGTTGAAGAAACTTGCGATGTTCGCGTTCGACCGCTTGGTAGGTCTCGATGAGACGGCGCGCCGCCGATGTCAATGTGGTTCCGCCTCCGCCCCGCCCACCGCTCGCGGTAATCACGAGTGGCTCGCCAGCGAGATTGTTCATGGTGTCGACCGCATCCCAGGCCGCCTTGTAACTCATGCCGACGGCCTTTGCCGCCGCCGTGATCGATCCGTTATCGCGAATCGCCGCAAGCAGCGCAATACGCGCCGCGCCGCCAAGAGTCGCGTCGCCGCTTTGCAGCCAGACAGCGCCGCCAACTGCCAATGAATCGGCCGTGGCGGAGGGTGCTGTTTCGTTCATCGATTGCCTCCTGCATCGCGTTGCGCATTATATCGGCGCGCGTACACGGCCACGAACGATAGGTCAGAAAGCCGTTTCAATTCATACGAATGCCAATCATTCTCGCAGTCACGAAATCGACACACGGCGAGTGAAACATGGCGCATTGCGCTTTCACCGATTCGCGCAAGCCCCGCTCAAGCCAAGGACGCGACATGAACGACTTTGCTCTTTCTACAGGCCGTCAGGGCCGCACCACCGGGCAACGGCTCGCCCTGCTGCTCTTTCTAATCGCCATCGCGGCAGGCGCCGTTTATTGCGTCACGCATCTTTTCGAAGACCTCTCGCCCGTGCGCGAATCGTCAGCGTTTCCGTACATCCTGCTTGGCATTGCGCTTTTGATCGCGCTCGGCTTCGAGTTCGTCAATGGCTTTCACGATACCGCGAACGCCGTCGCCACCGTCATCTACACGCACTCGCTTACACCGAATCTGGCTGTCGTCTGGTCCGGCGCGTGGAACTTCGTCGGCGTGCTGGTCTCGAGCGGCGCGGTGGCCTTCGGTATCCTGCAACTGCTGCCGGTTGAATTGATCATCGGCGTGGGGAGCTCGCAGGGCTTCGCGATGGTCTTTGCGCTCCTGATCGCGGCGATCATCTGGAACCTCGGCACGTGGGCGCTCGGCTTGCCGTCGTCCAGTTCGCATACGCTGATCGGCTCCGTGATCGGCGTCGGGCTGATGAACCAGATGCTGCACGGCGCGAACGGAACGTCCGGCGTCGATTGGGCGCAAGCGACCTCGGTCGGCAAGTCGCTGCTGCTTTCGCCGCTGGTCGGCTTTATCGCCGCGGGCTTTTTGCTCTACGTGATGAAACTGGTCGTGCGCGTGCCCGCGCTCTACAAGGAACCGGAAAAGAACACGCCGCCGCCCTTCTGGATTCGCTGCCTGCTGATTCTCACCTGCACGGGCGTTTCGTTCGCGCACGGCTCCAACGACGGCCAGAAAGGCATGGGCCTCATCATGCTGATTCTGATCGGCACGGTGCCGACCGCCTACGCGCTCAACAAGGCCGTCACGGCCGAGGAAACGCAGACCTTCCTCTCGGTTAGCCACAACGCATCCGAAGTGCTGCAGCGTTACGCCGATGGCAAGCCTGCCGCCACGGATTCACGCGGCGCCGTCGAGCATTACGTGCAGACGAAGACGCTTGCGCCGGACACGGTTCCGTCGCTGAAAAATCTGATCGATTACATCGATGCGAAAGTGCGTCCGAGCGAAACCATCGCCAATTTGCCGCAGGGAACGGTGCGCAACGTGCGTAACGACATGTACGTGGCATCGGAAGCGCTGCGTCTGATGGAAAAGCAAAAAGCGCCGGCCTTCACGAAGGACGATTCCGCCGTGCTCGCCAACTACAAGGCGCAGATCGATCACGCCACCAAGTTCATCCCGACCTGGGTGAAGGTTGCGGTGGCCGTCGCGCTCGGGCTTGGCACGATGGTCGGCTGGAAGCGCATCGTGGTGACGGTGGGCGAGCGTATCGGCAAGACGCATCTGACATATGGACAAGGCGCTTCGGCGGAACTGGTCGCGATGCTGACCATCGGCGCCGCCGACGTTTACGGCTTGCCGGTGAGCACGACACACGTGCTGTCGTCGGGCGTCGCGGGCACGATGGCCGCGAACGGCTCCGGTCTTCAATGGCGCACCGTGCGTAGTCTCGCGCTGGCTTGGGTGCTGACCTTGCCGGTGTCGATCATCCTCGCGGGCGGACTTTTCTGGGCCTTTCGCGGTATCTTCTAAGCGTTTGTTTTCGCATCCGTTTCGCATCCCTTCCGCATCCCACGCAATTGCACGGCGCAGAGTCCGATCCGCGCCGTGCAAGTTTTGCCCACCCCCATCTGCATCGACTCCCTTTTCGACAATCCGCTTTAACCGCGCAACCGTTCGATTGCGCGTCTAGCCTTTATCCATAAGCCTGAGCCGCTGCGGCACAGCTATTGCTATTCACCACTCGTCGATCGCAACCCGACCGGCTGGCGGCCGAAAGCCGCCACTCGACGTGTCGCTGCGTGGGAGACCATGGCGGGGCCGGTTCAAGGCGATCTTTCGATAAGGAGAAGACAAAATGACGATCGGAACCATACTGCTGATTATCCTGATCTTGCTGCTGGTGGGCGCGATCCCGTCGTGGCCGCACAGCCGTAGCTGGGGTTACGGGCCGAGCGGTATCTTGGGCATCGTGCTGATCGTGGTCATCGTGCTGTTGCTCATGGGTCGCATATAACCGCCTGAACGGTTTGCAAACAACGTTCGAGACAGACCGCAAAACAAAAGGGGCGCTCAACCAATGTTGAGCGCCCCTTTGCTTTTGTAGCGAATCGATTTAAACCCGCGACTTAAACCCGCGATTAAAACCCGCGTTCAAACCCGCATGACCTGTCCGTTTGGTTCGATCTTGCGCGGAATCACCGGTTCTGCCGGCTTGCGCGATGACGATGACGCCGACGGCCTGCTTGGAACAGCCGCAGCACCCGCCGATTCGACCGTGCCTTTATCCGCCACCTGCTTGACGGCCGTGGCGCCTTTGCGTTTCTTCTTCGCCGTGCTCTGCGCGGTGTTCTGCGTCGGCACACGCGCCTTGTTCTTGGATTTCGTGGTCTGGACCTCAGGCGGATTCCAGACTTCCGTGTAACGCTCGGCAGCAATAGCCGTGGATGAACCGAGCAAGACAGCGATGGTAAGCAATGCGAGCTTCAAGAGGTCCGCTCCGTGAATTAGTGATCCGCTCTGCGCGAGAGGATGGCGTCGAGCGACCGCTCGGAAGTGTCCAGTTCCAGCAGCGCGGCGTCCAGTCGGTCGAGCGCGCGGGCGGCGAACTGGCCGTCTTGTTGGTCGTCCGGTTCGACGCGCGTGGCGTCGAAAGCCGCGTTGACGGCGCGTGTCGCGCGCATGAAACGTTCGAGCGCGGCGGCTTCGAGCGACTCGTTGCGTGGGTTCATCGGCAAACTCCTTGTTGCGGACAAGCTGTACGAATATACAGTAACGCGGCGGGATGCAAAACACTCCGCACACGGCGTGGCAAAAATGCCAAACATCGCTTGACCGCCGCGCGACCGCCGTTTCTCACGTTTGAAGGCGGCATTTCGCCGCGTGCATGTCGACAAGCATTCGCGTTAAGCCGCGCTTAATTTTTGACGCACAAACTCCAATCGCGCCCGACCCAGCGCCGCCTTCAACCGTTAGGCGACGAGCCGATCAGATGAGGAATGTGCCATGCCCGCCAATACCGCCGCGCGTCAGTCATTTGCCAACATTGCATCGACGATGCGCAAGCAGTCCGCGCTCAAGCTTCAGGAATGCCGCCTGTCGGAGCCGGTCGAACCGCCGTGGGGAACGGCGTATCGGACGATCGAATGGTCGCTGAAAAGCGATCCGCGCGTGCAGCGACGGGTGGTTCCGGCCGACTGCACCGCCTCCGAATTGGCTGAAACACTACGGTCGCACGTGCCCGGCCGGTGCTACGGCCCATCGGACGAAGACTAAAAACGCCTTGTATTAATCCAGAAATGGACTATTATGAGTCTCAAGTTCCTTTAGAGACTCAAAGATAATGCCATCTGCTGCACGAATCGCCTCGCCGGAGAGTGGGCTTCCGCCGCCGCGTCTGGCTCCCGGCTTGGGCGAGCTATCCGCTGCCGGTCTGCGCGCTTTTTTGAACATCGCGCGGGACTGGTCGCTATCCATCGAAGAGCAGATCGTTTTGCTCGGTTCGCCGGGCCGCTCGACCTTCTTCAAATGGAAGAACGCGCCCGACTCGGCGCGGCTCACGCGCGACACACTCGAACGCCTTTCGCTGATTCTCGGCATCTACAAGGCGCTGCAGATTCTGCTTCCTGAGCCGGCCGCCGCCGATACCTGGATCAAACGCCCCAATACCGCGCCGCCGTTCGGCGGCAGACCTGCGCTTGCTCGCATGCTGGCGGGCAATATCAGCGACCTTCTGGCGGTTCGGCAATATCTGGATGCAATGCGAGGCGGATGGGCGTGATCGAAAACAAGGATGTGATTCAAGCCGCGGACTGGCGTACACGCTGGCCGCACGGCCAACTGGACTGGTCGCCGGCGTATCGGGTAATACCCACGCGGTTTCCCGCCGTCAATCTGTTCGATCGCGTCGCGCGTCCGGAAGACTTCGAAGCGCTCTACGCGCTGGAAGCGATGACCAACGACCGCCTGCGTACCGAAGTCGGCGATCTCGATCTCGTTCCGCCCGACGAGCGCTGCTTCGGGCCGGGCTGCGGGCCGATCATGGCCGCGTTCACGCATCTGAACCCAAATGGCAGCCGTTTTTCCGACGGCAGCTACGGCGTGTTCTATTGCGGACGCGAACGGCAAACGGCTATCGCGGAGACGCGCTATCACTCGGGGCTATTTCTCGCAGCAACCAAGGAAGCGCCGCTTCGTCAGCAGATGCGCCTGTACACGGTGATCGCGCATGGCGAAGTAGTCGATCTGCGTGGGAATCGCATCGCGGAAGCGGGACTCGACGCGCGCATCCTCGATCCCGACGACTATGCGCCCGGCAAGGCGCTCGGACGCGCTATCCGGGCGGCGGGCGTGCCGGGCATTGCGTATCCGTCCGTGCGGGATACGCAGGGCGAATGTCTCGCCGCGCTGCACACCACGATGCTGCGCGACTGTCATCACGCGGCGTACCTGGAATACAACTGGAACGGCGAGACAGTCGACTATGTGTTCGAGTTGAATCAAGTGGGCTAGCGAATCAACTCATCGCCACGGCGGCCGGCGACCGCGTACGCGCGAGCTTCTTCGCGGCCGGCCGCGCCGCTTTCGGCCGAGTCTTGCGCGCCACGGTAGATACCGCTTGCGCCGCCGCGCTCTTGCCGCTCGCCTTCAAGCCGCCCGCACGCGCCTTTTTGCTCGATTCGGCGAGAAGGTTGGTCAGCCGCGCATCGTTCGGAACGGTACCTTTGCGGTTTTTGCGCGCGGCTTCGCGGGCGCGACGCTTCGCATCCTTTTCGAGGAAGATGGCAAGCGCAGCTTCGTCGGTCTTGAGGCCATGGCGACGCGATGCCGGCATCGATTCCGCCAGTTCGCCCGCTTCGAACGCCTCGATCACCGCCGGATGCACATAGCACTTGCGGCACACCGCCGGCGTATTGCGCAGCAGTTGCGACACTTCCTTGATGGTCCCGACGATGTGCTTGCGCGCCTCCGTCACCGTTTCCCATTGCAGCCGCCGCAGCGCCGCGAGCGCGAACACGCTGCCGGCCCACGTGCGATAGTCCTTCGCCGTGAAATCCGCGCCGGTGATCTCGCGCAGATAATCGTTGATATCGGATGAACTCACCGCGTGGCGCTCGCCATCGGCATCGAGATATTGGAAAAGGTCTTGCCCCGGCAAATCCATGCAGCGCTTCACGATCTTGGCCACGCGCGCATCGCTGACGGAAACGTCGTGCTCGATCCCGCTCTTGCCGCGAAACCGGAAGCGCAGCGTCCCCGACGACACCTTCAAATGGCGCTTGAGCAGCGTCGTCAGTCCATACGACTGGTTTTCCCGCGCATATTCCTCGCTGCCAACGCGCACGAGCGTCGTATCGAGCAAGCGCACGACCGTCGCGAGCACCTTGTCGCGCGGCATGCCGTCGAGGGCAAGATCGCGCGTGACGCGGGCGCGCAGCTTAGGCAGCACCGCGCTGAACGCGAGCATGCGCTCGTATTTGGTGGCATCGCGCGTTTCGCGCCATTGCGGGTGATAGCGATATTGCTTGCGACCGCGCGCATCGCGGCCGGTGGCTTGCAAGTGGCCGTGCGCGTCCGGACAGATCCAGACATCGATATAAGCGGGCGGAATGGCCAGTGCGTTGATGCGGCGGATCTCCGCTTCATCGTCGATACGCTTGCCCTGCGTGTTGAAGAAGGCGAATTTCCCGTCGATCCATTCGCGCGTGTAGCCGCGACGCGAATCGTCCACATACCGAAGTCCGGGCGGCAGATCTTCGGGACAGCCTTGCGCGCCGCTGCCCGTAAGCACTTCGGCGACGCTCGCGCCGCCGCCTGCTTCATTACTTTTCGCAATCCGCGCCACGTCTGCCTCGCTTGTCTGCTCATGTCGATGGCAGGCTATCGAGCAACGTGCGTGCCTCGGGCACGTGCGCGATCAGGGCAGCGCCAGCTCCCGCGCGCCTTCGGAGGCGGCCCAGCGCTCTTTGACCGACCAGCGTTCATCGGTGCCCGGCTGGACGATGGTCAACCGCCCTTCCGATGCGAACGCGCCGGTATCGATAAAGATCTGCGCGCCGACTTGCTTGACCACGCGCTGCGGCGTGTGTCCGCAGTACGTGGGCGAAAGTCCGCGCTGGCGCGCCGGGTCCACGCTGCCGAGCGCCAGGCCGCGGCCCCAAAGCATGTCGGTACGTGCCTGGTCGGAGAAATCGGCGGTGTCGAGATCGGCGTCGCTGCCGAAAAATTCCGCGTGCAGCACGTTGAAGCGCCGCGCCCCGCTGCCGACTATTCGCACGAGCGGCAGCCTCGCCAAACGAATCGCGAGCGCTTCGAGCTTATCGTGCCCGAGCGTCTGCGCCCACGCCCCGCCAATGGCATACCACGCCTCGCGGCGCATGGTGCCGGTCGCGACCGCGATCAGCGATTCCTCGTGATTGCCCATCACCGGATAGAACCACGGCTTGTCGATCAGGTCGATGGCGGCGAGCGAATCCGTGCCGCGATCGATCAGATCGCCGACCGAGAACAGCCGGTCGCGGGCGCCGTCGAAGCCTATCTCGCGCAGGAGATAGCGCAGCGCGTCCACGCAGCCGTGCAGGTCGCCGACCACGAAATCGCGGCCAGTCTCGTTGGCTGGGTGCCGGCAAACGGCAGGTAAAGTAGGACCATTCATTCGAGCGATCTTAGCGTCAGTTAAACGGGGCGTGTGCGGCGTGGGTCGCTTTCATCACGCAAATGACGGTTGGAATACCGGTTCCCGGAATCTGCGTCACTCAAGGCTGGCTGAAAGGCGCATCGGCAATAATCGCTGCGAACGTCGCCCGCGCTCACGCCAACGCAAAAAGACAATGATCATTCTCCCAACCGTTTTGCGCAACCGCCCGCGCGCCCTGATCGGCCTTCTGGTCGGCATATCGGTCAGCGCGCTGATTCCCCTCGACGTCACGCCGACCGTGCGCGTCCTGATTGGCTGGGACACGGCCGTGTGGCTTTACCTGCTGCTCATCTGGATACAGATGGCGACCGCGGACCAGAGCAACGTGCAGCAACTCGCCGAGCGCGAAGACGAAAACGCGGCCGCCGTGCTGATGATCGTGAGCGTCGCGGCGCTGGCGAGTCTGGTCGCCATCGTCGTGGAATTATCGGCGGCGAAGAGCATGGGCTCGCACGGGCTGCCGAAGTATTTGCTGACGGGCGCGACCATGCTCGGCGCGTGGTTCCTCATTCCGACGATGTTCACGCTGCACTATGCGCGCCACTACTATCGCTCGACCGAAGGCGAACCCGCGCTCCGATTTCCCGACCGGCATCTGAAGCCGGACTACTGGGACTTGCTGTACTTCTCCTTCACCATTGCGGTGGCATCGCAGACTTCCGATGTCGTCGTCTGCTCGAAGAGCGCGCGCAAGACAGCGCTCGCGCAATCGGTGCTTTCGTTCTTCTTCAATCTCGCGGTGCTCGGCCTCTCGGTCAATATCGCGGCGAGCATGGTCGGCGGCTGACGCATCCACGCAACGCGACTGTCACACCTTCCAAATAAGCTGACCGCACGCCGCATGTAAAAACGCGGCGCGCGGCGCTGTCACTTTTACACGGCTCGAAATCCAGGGCTTCGGGCGCCTTCAAGTCTGCTCATTCGCGACAAAGGCGGAAATGATCGTGGCGATACGCACACGTTTCGTGCGCGCATGGCACGGCGATTGCTGCACTGCGCCAGTGAATTAGATAGAAACCCTGATCAGCACCGCGAATGCGCGGCCCGGTATCCCGCTCTGGCATCGAAGAGCGCGAGGCCATCGCCACGCGACTTCCGCACTGGAGCCTACTTTGCCCTTGAACGTTCTGCTGGTCGCCTCCGAGGCCGTGCCACTCGCCAAAACCGGCGGTCTCGGCGACATGGTCAGCGCTTACGCCGCCGCGCTGCGTGAAGCCGGCGTCGATGCCACCATTCTCCTGCCCGCTTATCCAAACGCCATCGCCCAGGCGACCGATCTCGTCCGCGTCGCGGTGCTCACAGGCTTGCCTGGTGGCGACGCGACGCTCATACGTGGCCGCATGCCCGACACCGGCGTGCCGGTTCTGATGCTGCGCTGCGACGCGCTCTATGCCCGCACGGGTCTGTATCAGGACGCGCAAGGCCGCGATTATCCTGACAACGCCGTACGCTTCGCGACGCTTTCGGCCGCCGCCGTGCGTATCGCGCAAGGTATCAAGGGTGTGAAAAAGCCCGATATCGTCCATGCGCACGACTGGCACACTGGCCTCACGCCGCTCTTGATGAAAGATGCGGGCGTGCACGCGAAAAGCGTATTCACGATCCACAATCTGGCATTCCAGGGCAATTACGCGCTCTCGCTTGGTGCGTCGCTCGGCGTGCCGCAAAAGTGGCTGGCAAATGCGTTGACCGATCCGCAAAGCATCGAGTTCTATGGCGCGCTCAGTTTGATGAAAGCCGGCATCGTCCATAGCGACAAAGTGACGACCGTCAGCGAAACCTACGCGCGCGAAATTCTGACGCCGCGCTTCGGCCATCTGATGGAAGGCGTGCTGCAAAGCTGTAAGGACAAGCTGTCGGGCGTGGTGAACGGCATCGACGAAGAGACGTGGAATCCGGCTAGCGATCCGCTGATCGAGCGCAACTATTCCTTCGACGATATGCGCGGCAAGCACGCTTGCAAGCGGACCTTGCAGCGCATGTTCGGCCTGCCGGTCGATCCGTTCGCGCCGCTGATGGCAATCGGCAGCCGCATGACCGGTCAAAAGCTCGCCGATGTCGTGCTCGATGCACTGCCGCGTCTGCTCGAAAAGCATCCGCGTCTGCAACTCGCGGTGATCGGCAAGGGCGAATCGCACATCGAGAAAGGTTTCAGGCGGCTTGCGCAAGAGTTTCCCGATCGCGTGGGTGTGCGGATCGGCTATGACGAGCGGCGCGCGCATGCACTGCACGCGGGCGCGGACATTCTCCTGCATGGCAGCCGCTTCGAGCCTTGCGGCCTCACGCAACTCTACGCGATGCGCTATGGCACCCTGCCCGTCGCGTCGCGCGTGGGCGGTCTGGCGGATACCATCGTCGACGCCGCCGAAGCCGCCGTGCGCGAAACCGTCTATCTGCGCGACGGCACATACGACACGCCGATCGCCATCGAGGAAACGTCGGCGGCGCCGACGGGCTTCCTCTTCGAAGGCGAATCCGCGGAAGATGTCGTGCAGGCCGCGAGCCGCGCCATCGACGCCTACATGCGCCCGCAGACCTGGCGCGAACTTCAGCGCAACGCCATGTCGTGCGACTTCGGCTGGCGCGAAGCCGTGGCGAAGATGGTTGCACTCTATGTCGATCTCAGCGGCCTCAAGCCGAGCAAGACCGCCTTGCGTACCCGCCGTATTGCCGATGCCGCTTCGCAAGCCGCGCATCCGGCCATTCTCGAGACAGCCGAGCGCCTCGTCGCGCGCACTGCCTGAGCCCAAGCCTCGAAGCTATTGCACGGCAGCGTCGTCACGTCAGACGCAATGGCATTCGGGGCGCGGCACGCTACGTGCTCCAACCCCCCATGCGAAGCCCCGAAGGAAACTCTTGGGGGGCCGTGGCGCCCACCGGCGAGATGCACTCTCGCGCCGGTGCCTCGCGATACGCGACGCGGGCCAGTGTCGATACCGGCGGTACTGTGTTATCCATGTGTCGATACGTCTTGGCCCGTGACGCGTGCACAAACGACACGCCCCGTGATATATGGACCGACGCGTTGCCAGTTTGGCCCGTGAGCGTGATCGCGATTCAAAGCCCGCATCCCCGCCACCGCAGGACGACTCTGGAAAAGACGAACGATGGAAAACCATCAAGCTCATCATGCGTATGCGCCTCGTATCTACTTCATCGATCCCCTTCTCGTCGGCCCCTTGCCGAACTGGCCAGCTCAGTTCGAGCACGCAGCGGCGCTGGGCTTCGATCACGTCCTGATCGGCTCGCCGTTCGCGCCCGGAAGCAACGGGCATCGCGAGGCAGTTGCCGATCATCATCAACTTCACGCTGTTTTTGAATCCGACGCGAGCGCGGCGGACGGCCTGCGCCAGCTCGCCGATATCGCCACGAAGCACAAGCTGACCTTGCTCGTCGATATCGTGATCGACCGCGTCAGTGCCGAAGGCGGTCTTTATCAGGACAACAAGCATTGGTTCGAGCCGTTCGAGAGCGCGGATGCGCGGCTCGATCCGCGTCGCGCGCCCAGTCAGCGCGATGTCGCGCAGGCAAGGTTCGGCGATGGCGAGGCGGCGCATCATCTGACCGAGTGGTGGGCGAAGGAATTGTGTCTGCTCGCGGACGCGGGCGTTGGCGGCTTTCGCTTCGACTCGCCGCATGCGGTGCCCGCGCACGTGTGGCGGCGTCTGGGCGCGGCAGTGCGCGAGAAACATCCGCAAACCCGTTGGCTCGCATGGACGGTCGGCCTCACGCGTCACGATCTGCATGGACTGAGCGACGCCGGCTTCGACGCGGTCTTCGCCTCCACGCGCTGGTGGGACTATCGCAGCGCGTGGCTCACGGACGAACATGCGGCGCTCGCGCGCATTGCATCGCCGATCACGTTTCCGGAAGAGCCGTACGGCGCGCGTCTCATCAGCGAATTGAGCGATACCAGCGATACCGCGCTCGTCGAACGCGCCTATAACCGCTCGCTATTCACCGCTACCGCGCTCGGCACCGGTCTGCTCGTGCCGATGGGCTTCGAATACGGTGTGCCCTTGCCGATGTCGCCGCAATACGGCGTCGCGGCGGAATATCAGCGCGCGAAAAGCGAAGCGCGCTTCGACCTGTCGAGTCAGGTCAAGCGCGCGAACGCATTGCAGCGCGATACCGGCACGCTCGAAAGCGTCGGCGAATTGCGCGCGCTGACCGGCGCGGGCACGCCCTACGCCGCGTTGATTCGCTCCGACAGCGCGGACTTGCGCCGCAGCGATTCGGCGATTCTCGCGATCTTCAATCCCGATCTCGTCGCGCCGGTGCATGTCGATACCCTGCATCTGCTCGAATCGGTGCCGGGCAATTACACGCGTTTCGCGCCGCTCGACGACGCCAAGGCGAAGCCCGAACGTCTCTTGCCGTTCACCCTGAAAGCGGGCGATGTACGCTTGTTCCGCGCCGAAGCCGAGCCTTTCATCCTGCTCGCGCAGCCGCAGGTCAAGCGAGGCGCGAAGAGCGCCGATAAAAAGTCGGTGGCCGAAGCGATCTCCGCGCCGCGGGTGTCTATCGAAAGCGTCACGCCTTCGGTCGATAACGGGCGCTTTCCGGCAAAGCGTATCGTGGGCGAAGCCGTGCAGATTCAGGCCGCGATCTTCGCCGAAGGTCACGACAAGATCGCCGCCGCCGTGCAATGGCGTGCCGCCGACGAAACCGAATGGCACGAAGCGCCGATGACCGCCGTGCTCCCGCTTGGCAACGACTTGTGGACCACGCGCATTCCGCTCGAACGCGTGGGCCGTCACGAATTCGTCGTGATGGCATGGCGCGACGATTTCGCCTCGCTCACCGACCACATGTCGAAGAAGCTGAAGGCCGGGCAAACCGTCGAACTCGAACTAGAGGAAGTGCGGCATCTGTTCGCGCTGATCCTCGCCGAAGTGAAGACGGTCGAGGAGTCGGATAGCGCGCCGCTGGAGAAGATCGTCAAGGAGTTCGCCAAGGCCGATGCCGCGCGCAAGCTCGAACTCGCGCTCGCGCCCGCAACCGCCAAGGCCATCGCGGCGGCGCGCCACCGGCCGTTCCTGTCGCGCGACCCGGTGGTGTATCGCATCGACTCGGAGCGCGCGGCGGCCCGCTTCGCAAGTTGGTACGAGATTTTCCCGCGTTCGATGAGCGACGACGTGAATCGTCACGGCACGTTCATCGACGTGATCGGCAAGATGCCGCGCATCCGCGAGATGGGTTTCGACGTGCTCTATTTTCCGCCGATTCATCCTATTGGGATTGCCAACCGCAAGGGCAAGAACAATTCGCTGACCGCCGAGCCGGGCGATGTCGGCAGCCCTTACGCCATCGGCGGCAAGGAAGGCGGACACACGGCGGTGCATCCGGAACTGGGCAATCTCGACGACTTCAAGCGCATGCTCGACGCCGCGCATGAACACGGCCTCGAGATCGCGCTCGACTTCGCCGTGCAATGCTCGCCGGATCACCCGTGGCTGAAGGAGCATCCGACGTGGTTCGCATGGCGTCCGGACGGCACGCTGCGTTATGCGGAGAATCCGCCTAAGAAGTATCAGGACATCGTGAATCCGGACTTTTATGCGCAGGACGCCAAGCCCGATCTTTGGCTTGGGCTGCGCGACGTGTTCCTGCACTGGATTGCGGCGGGCGTGCGCATTTTCCGGATCGATAACCCGCATACCAAGCCGTTCCCATTCTGGGAATGGGTGATCGGCGACGTGCGTGCGCGTCACCCCGACGTGATCTTCCTCGCCGAAGCCTTCACGCGTCCGCGCGTGATGAACCGTCTGGCGAAGCTCGGCTTCTCGCAGTCGTACACGTACTTCACGTGGCGCGAGTCGAAGCGCGATTTCATCGAGTACATGCACGATCTCACGCAGACCGATGCAAAGGAATTTTTCCGGCCGAATTTCTTCGTCAACACGCCGGACATCAACCCACGCTTCTTGCAGAGCTCGGGACGTCCGGGCTTCGTGATCCGCGCGGCGCTGGCGGCAACGCTCTCCGGGCTCTGGGGCGTGTATAGCGGCTTCGAACTGTGCGAGGCAGCCGCGCTGCCGAACAGCGAGGAATATCTCGACTCCGAGAAGTATCAGCTGCGCGCGTGGGACTGGAACCGGCCCGGCAATATCGTCACCGAAGTGACGGCGCTTAATCGCATCCGCCGCGCGAATCCAGCGTTGCAGACGCATCTCGGCGTGAACTTTCTGCCCGCGCATAACGACAAGATCCTGTTCTTCGAAAAGGCGAACGAGTCGCGCGACAACGTGGTGCTCGTCGCGATCAACCTCGATCCGTTCAACGAACAGGGCGCGGATATCGAACTGCCGTGGCAGACGCTCGAACGCTGGGGCGTCAACGAATGGGATGCGATCGCCGTGGAGGATCAGGTCACGGGCGATCGGTTCGAATGGCGCGGACGGCGCCAGCATGTGCGGCTCAACCCGCATTCGCTGCCGTTCGCGATCTGGCGCATTTCGCCGACCTGGGGACTGCCCAAGCCGCAACCGAACGAATAAAGATGCACTCATCCGGCGGCCTACGAGACGCCGCGAACCAAAAACAAGGGCGGCAGCAAGCCCGCAAAGCGCATGGAGCAAACCGTGGATACAAGGGTGAAGCGCAACAAGACTTCGCAAGTAAGCGACGATCCGCTCTGGTACAAGGACGCGATCATTTATCAGGTTCACATCAAGTCGTTCTTCGATGCGAACAACGACGGCATCGGCGATTTTCCCGGCCTGCTCGCAAAGCTCGATTACATCGCGGAACTTGGCGTCGATGCAATCTGGCTGCTGCCGTTCTATCCGTCGCCACGCCGCGACGATGGCTATGACATCGCCGACTATCGCAACGTGCATCCGGACTACGGCACGCTTGGCGATGTCCGCCGCTTCATTCAGGAAGCGCACGCGCGCGGCATTCGCGTGATCACCGAACTCGTCATCAATCACACTTCGGACCAGCATCCTTGGTTTCAGCGCGCGCGTCGTGCGAAGCCGGGATCGAACCATCGCAACTACTACGTCTGGTCCGATACGGACAAGAAGTACGAAGAGACGCGCATCATCTTCATCGACTCGGAGCCGTCCAACTGGACGCACGATCCAGTCGCGGGTCAGTACTACTGGCACCGCTTCTATTCGCACCAGCCCGATCTGAACTTCGACAACCCGGCGGTCATCAAGGAAGTGCTGAGCGTGATGCGCTTCTGGCTGGACATGGGCATCGACGGGTTGCGGCTGGACGCGGTGCCGTATCTCGTCGAACGCGAGGGCACCAACAACGAGAATCTGCCCGAGACGCACCAGATCCTTAAGAAGATTCGCGCGACCATCGACGCGGAGTACCCGAACCGCATGCTGCTCGCGGAAGCGAACCAGTGGCCGGAAGACGTGAAGGAATACTTCGGCGATGAAGACGAATGCCACATGGCGTTCCACTTCCCGCTGATGCCGCGCATCTATATGTCGATTGCGAGCGAAGACCGCTTCCCGATCACCGACATCATGCGGCAGACGCCGGACCTGGGCGTGACGAACCAGTGGGCGATCTTTCTGCGCAACCACGACGAACTCACGCTCGAAATGGTCACGGACTCCGAGCGCGACTACTTGTGGAACACGTATGCAAGCGACCGCCGCGCGCGTCTGAACCTCGGCATTCGACGCCGGCTCGCGCCGCTGATGGAGCGCGACCGCCGCCGTATCGAGCTGATCAATTCGCTGCTGTTGTCGATGCCGGGCACACCCGTGATCTATTACGGCGACGAACTCGGCATGGGCGACAACATCCACCTCGGCGACCGCGATGGCGTGCGTACGCCGATGCAATGGTCGTCCGACCGCAACGGCGGGTTCTCGCGCGCCGACCCAGAACAACTTGTGCTGCCGCCGGTGATGGGTTCGCTGTATGGCTACGACGCGGTGAACGTGGAATCGCAAAGCCGCGATCCGCATTCGCTTTTGAACTGGACGCGCAAGATGCTGGCCGTGCGCCGCTCGAAGCACGCGTTCGGCCGCGGCACGATCCGCTTTTTGCGGCCGAATAATCGCAAGATCCTGGCGTATCTGCGCGAGCTCGAAGGCGAGCCGCCGATTCTCTGCGTGGCCAATCTGTCGCGCGCGCCGCAAGCGGTGGAACTGGATCTGTCGGAATTCGCCGGCTCCGTGCCGCTGGAAATGACGGCGGACTCGCCGTTCCCGGCCATCGGTCAGTTGACGTATCTGCTGACTTTCCCGCCCTACGGCTTCCTGTGGTTCCAGCTTTGCCCGGGCAACATGCGTCCGGCCTGGTCGCAAGCGCCTTCGGAGCAACTGCCCGAATTCGTCACGATGGTGATTCGCGCCGGTCAAACCGGTCCGACGCCGGAAAATGTGCGTCTGCTCGAATCGGAAGTGCTGCCTTCGTATTTGAGCAAGCGCCGCTGGTTTGCGTCGAAGGATCAGAAGCTGCATGCGGTTCGTCTCGCCGCGCTCACGACGATCGAAGGCGCGGGCTTTGCGTTCACGGAAATCGAAGCCGATGTCGGCGATCACACCGAGCGCTACGTGCTGCCGCTTTCCATTGCGTGGGGCACGGAAACGACCTCGCCGCTTTATATGCAACTCGCGCTGGCGCGGGCGCGGCGCAATCGCGTGATCGGACATATCACCGATGCCTTCGCTGTGCCGAACTTCACCTACGGCATATTGCGCAAACTGAAGGAACGCGCGGTCGTGCCGACGGTGCAGAAAAGCGAGATCCGCTTCATTCCGACCGAACGGCTCGATGCACTCGACTTCAACCCGGTCGAGCCGCCGGAAATCCGCTGGCTCGCCGCCGAGCAGAGCAATAGCTCGCTCGTGATCGGCGACACGGTGGTGCTGAAGCTGGTGCGGCGCGTGGTTGGCGGCATTCACCCGGAAGCGGAGATGAGCCGTTATCTGACCAAGCTCGGCTACGCGAACACCGGCCCGCTGTATGGCGAAGTGGTGCGTGTCGATCCGCAAGGCGTGCCGCACACGCTCGTCATTCTGCAAGGCTTCATCGACAATCAGGGCGATGCGTGGAACTATGCGCTCGACTATCTGCGCCGCACGGTGGATGAACTCGCAGTCACGTTCGACTCCGAAGAGCACACGCCCGAGCGCGACGCGCAGGAGCAAGGCTTTATCGGCTACGGCAACATTGCGGGCATCATCGGCAAGCGGCTCGGCGAACTGCATGTGGCGCTTGCCTCGCCGACCGACGACGAAGCGTTCGCACCGCGCCGCGCCACGCCGGAAGACGTCCAGGGCTGGCTGAAAGGCACGTTGCAACTGCTCGAAACGGCGCTCGATATCCTCGCGCAGAAGATCGGCGATTTCAGCGAGCACGACCGCTTCCTCGCGCAGAGTCTGCTCGATCGCCGTGACCTGCTGGTGGATGCAGTGAAGAAGCTCGTCTCGGACAATGCCGATGCGTTGTGCATCCGCATTCACGGTGACTTCCATCTGGGTCAGGTGCTGATGGCTCAGGGCGATGCGTATCTCATCGACTTCGAAGGCGAGCCCGCGCGTCCGCTCGAGGAACGCCGCAACAAGACGAGCCCGCTGCGCGATGTCGCCGGTCTCTTGCGCTCGCTTTCGTATGCGAGCGCCGCCGCGCAACCGACGACGGAAAATGCGCCCGCGCAAACCGCCGACCGCAAGCGCGCGCTGTTCGAGCGACTGCGCGCGTTCGCCGAGGAAAGCTTCTTGCGCGAGTACGTGGCAGCAATTGCGGAATCGCCCGAGCCGATCGCCGGCGAAAGCGTCTTCCCGGCCCTGCTCGATCTCTTCCTGATCGAAAAGGCCGCCTACGAAATCCGCTACGAAGCAGCGAACCGGCCGACCTGGATCGGCCTTCCGTTGCGGGGCCTCGCGTCGCTCGCGAGCCGCCTGCTTGGCGACACGGGCGTTCCGCCCGCGCCCGGCACGCGACCCGTGTTCAACGCCACCAAGGACAATCCGGATGGAACCCACCATGAATAATCGTAGCGATCCAGGAGCGGATACCCGAAACCCGGCGCACGGCCTCAGTCCGCTCGACATCGACGCCATCGTCGAGGCGCGCCATCCCGATTCGTTCTCGGTCCTCGGCATGCATCAGACCGACCTCGGGCATGTGGTGCGTGTGTTCCTGCCGAACGCGGCGGGCGCAAATGTCGTCGATGCCGCGAGCGGCGAAGTGCTCGGCCATCTCGCGCGCATTCACGATTCAGGTCTGTTCGCGGGCTTCGTGGAGCGGCCGGCGGCGTATCGTCTGCAAATCGACTGGCATGGCACGCCGCAGGAAACGCACGATACGTATTCCTTCGGCCCCGTTCTCTCCGAAGACTGGCTCAACCGCCTTTCGGCCGCCGACCCTTACGCGGTGCTCGAATGCATGGGCTCGCGTCCGGTCACGCATGGCGGCGTGGCGGGCGCGCGCTTCGCGGTCTGGGCGCCGAATGCACGGCGTGTCTCGGTGGTCGGCGACTTCAACACGTGGGACGGCCGCCGTCATCCAATGCGCCTGCGTCACAACGCGGGTGTGTGGGAACTGTTCGTGCCGGGCATCGGCGCGGGCACGCGCTACAAGTACGAGATCGTCACGCGCGACGGCCATACGCTGCCGCTGAAAGCTGACCCGTGCGCGATGCAGAGCGAGAAGCCGCCATCGACGGCATCGGTGGTGGCGGACGCGGATGCCATCGACCATTACGCATGGACCGACGCCGAATGGATGGAGACTCGCGGGAGCCGTCAGACGGCGCAATCGCCGATCACCATTTACGAAGCGCACGCCGAGTCGTGGCTGCGCGTGCCCGAAGATGCGAATCGCGGCATGAACTGGCACGAGCTTGCCGAGCGCCTGATTCCGTACGCGAAGGGCATGGGCTTCACGCACCTCGAATTCATGCCGATTGCCGAGCATCCGTTCGGCGGATCGTGGGGTTATCAGCCGCTTGGCCAGTTTGCGCCGTCCGCGCGCTTCGGCACGCCGGAGCAGTTCGCGGAGTTTGTGAATCGCGCGCACGAGGCGGGGCTGGGCGTGATCATCGACTGGGTGCCGGCGCATTTTCCGAACGACGCGCACGGCCTCGTGCAGTTCGACGGCACGCCGCTTTACGAGCACGCCGATCCGCGCGAGGGCTTTCACCAAGACTGGAACACGATGATCTACAACCTCGGCCGCAACGAGGTGAGCGCGTTCCTGCTCGCGTCGGGGCTTGCGTGGTTGAAGCGCTATCACGTCGATGGCTTGCGGGTCGATGCCGTGGCGTCGATGCTGTATCGCGACTATTCGCGCAAGGCAGGCGAATGGGTGCCGAACATGTACGGCGGGCGCGAGAATCTCGAATCGATCCAGTTCTTGAAGCGTCTGAACCATGAAGTGCGGTATATCCCGAACACGCCGGGCGCGATCACGATCGCCGAGGAATCGACGGCCTGGCCGGGCGTGACGGCAAGCGTCGAGAGCGGCGGTCTCGGGTTCGACTTCAAGTGGAACATGGGCTGGATGCACGACTCCCTGCACTACATGGAGGAAGATTCGGTGTATCGGCAGTATCACCATCACCTCTATACGTTCGGGATGGTCTATGCGTACTCCGAGCGCTTCGTGCTGCCTCTTTCGCACGATGAAGTGGTGCATGGCAAGGGGTCGCTCATCGGCAAGATGCCGGGCGATCTCTGGCAGAAGTTCGCGAATTTGCGCGCTTACTTCGGCTTCATGTGGACGCATCCGGGCAAGAAGCTGCTGTTCATGGGCGGCGAGTTCGGGCAGTTTGCCGAGTTCAACCACGACGCGACGCCGCATTGGCACTTGCTCGACGATCCCTATCACGGCGGCGTGCAAAAACTCGTGCGCGATTTGAACCTGCTGTATGTCGGCGAAGCGGCGCTGCATAAGCTGGATTGCGATCCGCGCGGCTTCGAGTGGATCGTCGGCGACGACAGCGGCAATAGCGTGTTTGCCTATCGGCGGACGGATGCCGAAGGGCGCGAACTCGTGGTCGTCTGCAATATGACGCCCGTGCCGCGCCAGGGGTATCGCATCGGCTTGCCGCGTGGCGGGCGATGGAGCGAGGTGCTCAATTCCGACGCCGGGATTTATGGCGGGTCCAATATGGGCAATGGCGGGGTCATTCATGCGGATGATTACCCTTCGCACGGAAAGGAGCAGTCAGCCGCGTTGACGTTGCCACCTTTGGCTACCATTGTTTTGCGGGCCGATTGACGGTTCTTTCCGGGCGTTGCGGAAGGAGGCGCGCTGGTTTGTTCGTGTCTTCTTCCGCCTAGGCGTTTATGGGGCCTTGCTGGCGGTTTCTTTTTTCTTGAGCGTTCGGGAAAGTCGAGCCGCTGGCTTGCGTTTTTGTTCGGTAACCGTCTCCCCGGCGGCTACTGAGAACGCTGCAAGCTAACGGCTCAATTTCAACGACTCATCAGCACGGGCAAGAAACAACCCTTCAGAGAACCAGAACCCACCAGCCCGGCAAGGGCAAAAACCCCGACCAAATGGCAAACGCACTCCCCGAAAAACTTCTCCCCGGCGCATCCTACCCGCTGGGAGCAAACTGGGACGGCTTGGGCGTCAACTTCGCGGTGTTCTCATCGAATGCGCACCGCATCGAGGTGTGTCTCTTCGACAGCACGGGCCGCAAGGAACTGATGCGCTTCGATCTGCCCGAATGCACCGACGAAGTGTGGCACGGCTATCTGCCCGGCGCGCATCCGGGCACGGTGTACGGCTTTCGCGCTCATGGCCCCTATCAGCCGCAACATGGTCATCGCTTCAATCCGCACAAGCTGCTGCTCGATCCTTACGCGAAGAAACTCGTTGGCCCGTGGCGATGGTCCGACGCGCTCTTCGGCTATCGCGTGCATTCCAATCGCCTCGACATGTCGATGGATCGCCGCGACTCCGCTCCGGCGATGCCCAAATGCATCGTCACCGACGACGCCTTCGACTGGTCGCGCGACAATCGCCCGAACACGCCGTGGGGCGAAACCATCATCTATGAAACGCACGTGCGCGGCGCCTCGATGCTGCGCGACGATATCCGTCAGCACGAACGCGGTTCATTCGCCGCGCTCTCGTCGCCGTGGTTCATCGAGCATCTGCAAAAGCTCGGCATCACCGCCGTTGAATTCCTACCCGTGCACGCGTTTCTCAACGACCGCTTTCTCGTCGAACGCGGTCTCAAAAACTACTGGGGCTACAACACGGCGGCGTTCTTCGCGCCCGAGCCTTCGTATCTTTCGACGCATCGGCTGAACGAGATGCGTATCGCCGTGCGGCAACTGCATGCGGCGGGCATCGAAGTGATTCTCGACGTGGTCTACAACCACACCTGCGAAGGCAGCGAACTGGGGCCCACGGTGTCATGGCGCGGGCTCGACAATGCAAGCTACTACCGTCTGATTCCCGGCGACGAGCGGCATTACATCAACGAAACCGGTTGCGGCAATACCGTGAACCTGTCGCATCCGCGTGTCCTGCAAATGGTCATGGACTCGCTGCGCTACTGGTGCACGGCGTTCAATATCGACGGCTTCCGTTTCGATCTCGGCGTGACGCTGGGCCGCGAAGGGCACGGTTTCGATCCCGGCTCGGGCTTCTTCGACGCCATTCGCCAGGACCCGATTCTCTCGACGCGCAAGCTCATTTCCGAGCCGTGGGACATTGGGCCGGACGGCTACCAGGTCGGCAATCATCCGCCCGGTTTCGCGGAGTGGAACGACAAGTACCGCGACGGCGTGCGGCGCTTCTGGCGCGGCGATTCGGGCATGCGCCCCGACCTCGCCGCGCGGCTCACCGGCTCGGCCGAGCTTTTCAACCGGCGCTTCCGGAAGCCGTGGGCTTCGGTGAATTTCGTGGCATCGCACGATGGCTTCACGCTCGCCGACGTCACCGCTTATTCGGAAAAGCACAACGAGATGAATCAGGAGGGAAACCGCGACGGGCACAATGAAAACTGCAGCGCGAACTGGGGCGTGGAAGGCCCGAGCGACGATCCCGCGATCCGCACCGTTCGCAATCGCCTCGCGCGCTCGATGATCGCGACCACGCTTCTGTCGCTCGGCACGCCGATGCTGCTGGGCGGCGACGAATTCCTGCGCACGCAGAACGGCAACAACAACGCTTATTGCCAGGACAACGACATTTCCTGGACCGACTGGGCCGCGGCGCATAGTCCCGAAGGCCGCGAGATGACGGAGTTCGTCGCAAGCGTCGCCGCGCTGCGCAAAAAGTACCCGGTTCTGCGGGAAACGCGCTTTCTCTACGGCGACCGCGAAGTGCTGCCCGGTCTTTACGATGTGAGCTGGTTCGACGAACGCGGCGTCGCGCTCGCCATCGAGGCATGGCAGGACCCTGAGGGCCGCGCGCTGACCTTGCGCCGGGCGGGGCCGGGACTCGACGGCGAGATCGACGTGATCCTGCTCCTCATCAATGGCTCGGGGCAGAACCTCGTCTTCACGCCGCCTCCGCCTCACTTGGAATGGAACGTGCTCCTGGATAGCGCTGAGCCCGACGCCATCCAGCGGCCGCTCGTCGGCAGCGAACTGGAGGTCGCGGCGCACAGTATCGTCGTGCTGCTCGCGCAACCGACCGGCGACGCCGACTGGCAGGCGGTCTGGATGGCGGGCGCACATCAGGGTCCGCGTCTTCTGACCGCGCTGCCTCCCGATCCGGGCACCATTCCGGCAAATCGACCGCCGGGCATCGATTCGGCTCAATGAGGCGATTCACCACGGCTCGCGCGGCGCACAGAAAAGTGGCATATCCCGCAGTACACCAGGCTCGAAATCATGTCCGAACGTCCGATTGATCCGCACAAGCATCACCACGCGCATTGCCTTCCCTTCGGCGCGCATCTGACCGGCGCGGCGCGCGAAGCACCGCGCACGCGTTACCGTTTCTGGGCGCCGTCGCGCGACCGCGTGCAACTGGAGTTGCAGCGCGAAGGCGATGCCGCGCCCGCGCTCATCGACATGCAGCCGGCCGGTGACGGCTGGTTCGAAGTCGAAGCCGATGGCGGCGCGGGCACGCTGTATCGCTATCGTCTGGATGCCGATCTCGCGGTGCCCGACCCGGCATCGCGCTATCAGCCGGAAGACGTGAACGGCCCGAGCGCGGTGGTCGATCCGCGCGCGTATCGCTGGACCAATACGGACTGGCATGGCCGGCCGTGGGAAGAAACCGTGCTGTATGAAGTGCACGTCGGCGCGATGGGCGGCTATGCGGGCGTTATCGCGCGTCTGGACGAGTTGGCGCAGCTCGGCGTCACGGCTATCGAACTCATGCCGCTGAACGACTTCTCCGGCACGCGCAACTGGGGTTACGACGGCGTGCTGCCCTACGCCCCGGATTCGGCCTACGGTCATCCCGATGAACTGAAGAAGCTCATCGACATTGCGCACGGTCTCGGCCTCATGGTGTTCCTCGACGTGGTGTATAACCACTTCGGCCCGGACGGCAACTATCTGCATGCATATGCGAAAACCTTCTTCCGCGAAGGCGTGGATACGCCCTGGGGTCCCGCGATCGATTTCGAGCGTCCGCAAGTGCGCGACTTCTTCTTCGATAACGCGCTGTACTGGCTCAACGAATATCGCTTCGATGGCTTGCGTTTGGACGCCGTGCACGCCATCAACGACGACGAATGGCTGCGCGAATTCGCGGACCGCGTGCGCAGTTCCGTGGAAACGGGCCGTCATGTTCACCTCGTGCTAGAGAACGAACACAATACGGCCAATCTGCTGGAGTCGCACTTCAACGCGCAATGGAACGACGACGCGCACAACACGCTGCACGTGCTTCTGACCGGCGAGGACGAGAGCTACTACGGCGCGTATGTCGACAAGCCCACGGATAAGCTCGCACGCGTCTTGAGCGAAGGCTTCGTGTATCAGGGCGATCCATCGCCGATTCACGACGGCAAGCCACGCGGCGAGAAGAGTTCGCATCTTCCGCCCACGGCGTTCGTGATGTTCCTGCAGAATCACGATCAGGTCGGCAACCGCGCGATGGGCGAACGCCTGCGCTCGCTCACCGACGACGCCTCGCTCTACGCGGCGACCGGACTTTTGCTGCTGTCGCCGCAGATTCCCCTTCTGTTCATGGAAGAGCAATACGGCTCGAAGCAGCCGTTCCTCTTCTTCACGGACTATCACGACGAACTCGCCGATGCCGTGCGCGAAGGACGCCGCAAGGAATTCGCGAAGTTCTCCGCATTCACCGACGAAAAGCGCCGCGCGCAGATTCCCGACCCGAACGACAAGCGCACGTTCGCGATGTCGTCGCCGAACGTCGAAGGCAAAGCGGACGAACTGGACCGCCTCGACTGGCTGCACTTCTACAAGTCGGCGCTGGCCGTGCGTGCGAAACTCATCGCGCCGCGTCTGAAGGGCTCGAAGTCGCTCGGCGCTCAAGTGCTCGGCGACAAGGCCGTGCTCGCAAGCTGGAAGCTCGGTGATGGCGAAACGCTCACCATCGCGCTCAATCTCGGGCAAGCGCCGGCCACGCTTGAAGAAGCGCCGAAGGGCAAGGTCATCTTCGAGACGCCGGCACGCGCGCAGGATGGCGCGAGCGCGGGCGAACTCGGCGGACGCAGCTTTATCGCGTGGCTCAGCGGCGATGTCAACGGCTTTGCCCATGCACAAGGAACCCGCACGTGAGCGCCACTGCAAGCACCACGGGCGAAATGTCGCCCATCGAAACGCTCGCCGCACGCGCGGGCTTCGAAGTCGAATGGCAGAACGCGCACAAGGCGATGCAGCGCGTGCCGGAAACGACGCTGCGCATTCTGCTCGAAAAGCTCGGCCTGCCGTGTGGCAACGCCTCGCAGATCAAGCAGAGCATGGCCGCCGTCGATGCCGAAATGAGCGGCCGCAAGTTGCCGCCGCTCATCACGGCGGAAGTGGATCGCGGCATTGCGCTGCCGGTGTCGGCGGCGAAGTCGGGCGTGCGCTATCGCATCGAACTGGAAAGCGGCGAGGTTATCGACGGGCGTTTTACCGCGCCTAAAGGCGAGACCGCATTGCTCTCGCCGATATCGGAGCCGGGCTATCACACGCTCGTCATCAACGACCATCGCACGACGCTGGCGGTAGCGCCCGCGCGCTGCTACACCATCGACGATGCGTGGCGCGCGCTCGACGACGCAACCGACCAAGCCGCCGCTGAAACCGCGCCGCCGCTTTGGGGCGTCGCCGCGCAAGTCTATGGTTTGCGCCGTCTGGGCGATGGCGGCGTCGGCGACTTCACGGCGCTGGCCACGCTCGCGACGCAGAGCGCGAAGCGCGGCGCTCATGCGCTCGCCATTAGTCCGATGCACGCCATGTTCAGCGCCGAGCCGAACAAGTTCAGTCCTTATTCGCCTTCGTCGCGGCTCTTTCTGAACATCGCGCACGTCGATCCCGCCGCCGTGTTCGGCGCGGCCGCCGCGCGCGCCGCGATCGAACATGCCGGTGTGGCGGATGAATTCGCCGAACTCGAAGCGCTGCCGCTCATCGACTGGCCGCGCGCCATGAAAGCGCGCCTGGCCATTCTGCGCGCGCTCTTCGAGACGTTCTCGGCCGACAGCGCATCGCCTTTGGCGCAAGACTTCGCTTTGTTCGTCGAGGAAGGCGGGCGTGCGCTCGAAGATCATGCACGCTTCGAAGCGCTGCAGGCAGCGCAGCTTGCGGAAAACGGCGAAGGCCACTGGCGCAACTGGCCAGACGAACTGCGCGATCCGCGCAGCGATGCGGTCGCCGCATTCGCCGAAGCCAATCGCCACGAAGTCCAGTTCTTTCTCTTCACGCAATGGCTCGCATCGAAAGGCCTGCTGCACGCGCAACACGCGGCGCGCGACGCGGGCATGGCCGTGGGACTCGTCGCGGACCTTGCCGTCGGATGCGACAGCGCGGGCAGTCATGCATGGTCGTATCGCGATGAAATGCTGACAGGCGTGTCGGTCGGCGCGCCGCCCGATCTCTTCAATCAGGCCGGGCAGTCGTGGGGACTCACCACCTTTTCGCCCCGCGCCATGCGCACGCAAGGCTTCTCGGCGTTCATCGACATGTTGCGTTGCGCGTTCGCGCGCGCGGGCGGCATTCGTATCGATCACATTCTCGGGCTGCGGCGGCTGTGGCTCGTGCCCGAAGGCGAAAGCGCGAAAGACGGCGCCTATCTGCGCTACCCGCTCGAAGACCTCTTGCGGCTGATTGCGCTGGAATCGTGGCGGCATCGCGCGATTGTCGTCGGCGAAGACCTCGGAACCGTGCCGCCGGGCTTCACCGAACGCTTGCAGGAGCACGGCTTGCTTGGCATACGAGTGCTGTGGTTCGAACGCGAAGTGGATGGCCCCGGCTTCAAGCCGCCGCGCGAGTGGGACAGCGGCGTGACCGCTACCACGACCACGCACGACCTGCCGACCGTCACCGGATGGTGGCGCGGCGAGGATATCGTGTGGCGCTCGAAGATCGGCCAGACGGCGGCGCGCGAAGACGGCCGCGATGCGGTGGAAGTAGCGCAGGAAGAGCGCGGCGCCGATCGTGGCTTACTATGGCGCGCTTTCCAGGATGCGGGTATTGCTCCGTCCGATATCGATGCGCCTCCGGTCGAGGAAGCGCCCGTGGATGAAGCGCTCGCTTTCGTGGCCGCGACGCCCGCGCCGCTCGTCACGTATCCGCTCGAAGATCTGCTTGGGCTTGCTGAACAGCCGAATCTGCCCGGCTCGATCGACGAGCATCCGAACTGGCGGCGCCGTCTTGCCGCGCCTGTCGAGGAACTGTTTCTCGACGACGCATTTTCCGAACGACTGCTCGCGGTGGATGCCGCGCGCAAGCGTTCGACGCAATCCGACAATGTTGATTCACCCAAACCAGCCGACTCACCATGACCGTTCCGCGTTCCACGCTCAGGCTCCAGCTTCATAAGGACTTCACTTTCGACGACGCCGCGGCGCAAGTGGATTATTTCGCTTCGCTCGGCGTCAGTCATGCGTATGCGTCGCCGATCACGACCGCGACGAGCGGCTCCACGCACGGCTACGACACCGTCGACTACACGAAGGTCAATCCGGAGCTGGGCGGCGAGGAAGCCCTGCGGCGCTTCGTCGAGAAGCTGCGCGCGCACGACATGGGACTGATCGTCGATGTCGTGCCGAATCACATGGGCGTGGGCGGTTCGGAAAACGCATGGTGGCAGGATATCCTCGAATGGGGACGTCACGCGGCGCATGCACGCTTCTTCGACGTGGACTGGCATTCGCCCGATCCTGCATTGCGCGGCAAGGTGCTCGCGCCGTTTCTTGGCGCTTCCTATGGCGACGAGTTGCAGGGCGGCAAGATCAAGCTCGCGTACCGGCCGGATGAAGGACGCTTCGTGGTGGAGTACTACGCGCATGTGTTCCCGATCTGTCCTGTCGATTACCCGGTCGTGCTGCAAGAAGCGCCGGAACTCGCGCACCGTTTCTCCGGCTTGACGACGCAGCCTGCCGATCAGCCGCGCGCGGCCGAAGCGCGCAATGCGCTCGCGACCATTGCTCAAACGGAAGGCGGCAAGGCCGCGATCGAAGCGATTCTCGCCGCGCATTCGCCGGACACGCCGGTTGGACGCGAGCGGCTGCATCGTCTGCTCGAACGGCAGCATTATCGCCTCGCATGGTGGCGCACGGCCGCGGACGAAGTGAACTGGCGGCGTTTCTTCGACGTGAGCACGCTCGGCGGCGTGCGCGTCGAGCGGCCTGAAGTGTTCGAGGCATCGCACGCGCTCATCTTCAGGCTCTTTACCGAAGGGTTGATCGACGGCGTGCGGATCGATCACGTCGATGGTCTTGCCGAACCGCGCGAGTACTGCCAGCGCCTGCGCGCGCGGCTCGAAGAGTTGTCCGCGCAACGGCCCGAGGCTTTACGGCATGGCAACGGCCATACGTATTTCGTCGTCGAAAAGATTCTCGCGCGCGGCGAACCGCTGCGCCGCGACTGGCAAGTGGATGGCACCACGGGCTACGACTTCATGAACGATGTCGGCGCGCTGCTGCACGACCCGGCAGGCGCCGAGCCGCTCGCCGCGTTGTGGGCCGATATCACCGGCCGAAGCGCGAGCTTCGCCGACGAAGCGCTCGCCGCGCGCCGCAAGATTCTCGCGGAAAACTTATCGGCGGAACTGGATCGCGTGACGCGCGCGCTGCATCGCATTGCACGCGACTCGCACAACACGCGCGACTTCACGTTCACGTCGATCCGTCGCGTGGTCGCGGAACTGGTGATTCAGTATCCGGTGTATCGCATCTATCCCGTTAGCAGCGTGCGCAGCGCCGAGGATGAGAAGTACTTCTCGCAAGCGCTGAATGCCGCGCGCGCATCGCTTTCGAGTGCGGATCATGTCGTGCTCGATCAGGTGGCGCAGTGGCTTGGCGGCAAGTTGCCCGACGAAGCGCCGGTCAGCACGCCACCGGCCGAGCGCGCGGAACGCCCGCGTGAGCGCGCCGCCGAACGTGGACGCGACCGGAACCAGAGTCAAGCGACGGCTGGGCAAAACGCGCAGCCGTCGAGCGGATCGCAGCGGCGCGCGGCGCAGACGCTGTTTTCGCAGCTCACATCGCCGGTTGCGGCAAAGGCGGTCGAAGACACGGCGTGTTATCGCTATGGAAGGCTCATCTCGCGTAACGAAGTGGGCGCGGACCCCGGCGAGTTTTCTTTGTCCGTCGAGGATTTCCACGCGGGCAACAAGGAACGCTTTGCCGCGTTCCCGCACGCCATGCTTTGCACCGCGACGCACGATCACAAGCGCGGCGAAGACGTGCGCGCGCGCATCGCGGCATTGAGCGAGATCCCGGAAGAATGGGCGTCCACGCTCAAGCAATGGTCGACGCTGAACACGCCGTTGCGTCGTGGTGCCGATGCCGGCCACGACTGGGCGCCCGGCCCCGGCGCCGAAGCGATGCTGTACCAGACGCTCGTCGGATGCTGGCCGCTCACGCTCTCGCCGGATGACGAAGCGGGCGTCCAGGAGCTGGCCGAACGCGTCGCGCAATGGCAGTTGAAGGCGTTGCGCGAAGCCAAGTTGCGCACGAGCTGGTTCGCGCCGGACGAGGCGTATGAAAATGCCTGCCGCGAGTTCCTTTTCGATATCGTCTCGCCGCAGCGGCGCAATGGCTTTTTGCAGGAGTTGTCGGCGTTCGTGGCGCGGCTCGGGCCGCTGGGCGTGATCGACAGTCTGCAGCAGACGTTGTTGCGACTGACATCGCCGGGCGTGCCGGACCTTTATCAGGGCACGGAGCTTTGGGACTTCAGTCTCGTGGACCCTGACAATCGCCGCCCGGTCGATTTCGAATTGCGTCGCAAGTGGCTTGCGGAAGTGGACCAGAAAGGTCCGCCTTCGGAGCAACTCGCCAACTGGCGCGATGGGCGCATCAAGTTGGCGGTGGTACAGCGTGCGCTTGCGTTGCGCAAGCATTGCGAGTCGCTCTTTGCTCAAGGTGAGTATGTGCCGCTCGCCATCGAGGGCGAACATGCTGACCGCGTGATCGCTTACGCGCGCCATGCCGGTAGCGCTTACGCAATCGTGATCGCCACGCGGTTCGCCGCGCCATTGCTGCCTGCTGGCAGCGATATGCCGCTGGTCAAGGCGGAAAGCTGGGGCGATACGGCGGTCATTCTTCCGGAAGCGTTGCGTTCCCGTGCGCTCTTCGACTGGCTGAGCCCGAATGCGCCGAAGGCGGACGGCGAAAAGCTGTTCCTGCGCGATGCGCTGGCTTCGATGCCCGTGGCCTTGCTCGTCGAAGAAGGCGTGCCTTGCGCATGATCAAAGCATGAGTTAGTGAGACATGAGGCGGGCGCGTTTCTCACCACGCGCCCCGCCCTTGCCTGCGCTACTACTCGGCGTGCTCGACCTCTTCCTCGCGCGGATACACCCGCACCAGCACGATACGCGGCCCGTTCATCTTCTTGACGACGATGTCGAAGGCGTCGAACTCGACGCGCTGCCCTTCCTGCGGCAAGTCCCCGAGCGCATTGATGACGAGCCCGCCGACGGATTCCGCGCGGCCTTCGTCGATATCGATGCCAAGCGCGCGTTCCAATGAGACCACCGGCAAGCTGCCCTTGCCCATCAAAGTGCCGTCGTCCATGCGCGACCAGTCGGCGTCGCCCTGACGGAATTCGTCGTGAATCTGACCGACGAGTGCGCCCAGCAGATTGTCGAGCGTGATAAAACCGATGGGCTTCGCGCCCTTGCGTCCCACGATGGCGAAATGCGGCGCGCCCTTGCGAAAGCGCCGGAAAAGTTCCAGCGCCGACAGATTGGGCGCGACGTATTGCACGGGACGGACATGGCGCGCGAGCTTATCGATCTTTTCGGCATCCTTCGAAAAGCTGAAGTTGAAGCCGCGCGCTTCGCCGTCGCCCGCGAGGAACAAATCCTTCAGATGGATCATGCCGAGCACGCGTTCGCCGGAAGCATCCGCGAACAACGGATAACGGCTGAAGCGATGCCGCGAGATCACGGCCAAGTTATCGCGCATGGGCAAGTCGTTGCGCAGGCCGACGAGTTCGTGCGCGGGACGCATCAGGTCCGACACCGTCATGCGGCTGAAGTCGAGCGAATGCGCGATGGTGTTCCACTCGTCCGCGTTATACGAAGACGCCCCGCCAAGACGACGCCCGCGCAGAATGAGCTTGAGTTCGTCGGTGGAATAGTGGGCGTCGTGACCGTGTTCCGCCGACATGCCGAAAAGCCGCAACACGAGATTCGCGCTCGAGTTGAGCACCCAGATGAACGGGTACATGGCCCAGTAAAAGCCATAGAGCGGCGTGGCGAGCCACAGGCCGACTTGCTCGGGACGGCGAATGGCCCACGACTTGGGCGCGAGTTCGCCAACCACGATATGCAGAAACGAGATGACCGAGAACGCGAAGAAGAGCGACACGGACTCGACGAGCTTTTCCGACTGAACGCCGATGAGCGCAAACAGCGGATGCAGCAGCGAAGCGAACGCGGGTTCGCCTATCCACCCAAGCCCCAGCGACGCGAGCGTGATGCCCAGCTGACACGCGGACAAATAGGCGTCCAGCTGGCTATGCACCTTCGCGAGCAGACGCCCCGGCAGGCCGTTGGTCCGCGCGATGGCCTGCACGCGCGTCGCCCGTAACTTGACGAGCCCGAATTCCGCCCCGACGAAAAAACCATTCAGGGCAACGAGCAACAATGCGCCGACCAGCGCGACAACCTGAGCCAAAGCAACTCTCTTCGAAAGTGGAAAGCGTCAGTATATGGGCGACAGGCAAACGAAAGTCAATTTACGTCCTCAATTACATTCCCGCCACCGGAATACGCATGGTGGCCGTGACGGCTGCACCATTGACGATATCCGTGTGCTCGAACCCGCCGCCATGCGCCTCTGAAATGCGCTTGCAAAGCGCAAGGCCCCACGCAATGCGGCCGGCTTCGCGCGGCTCCAGCGCCTGTCTGCGCGCGAATGCCTCGAGTACATGCGCGGCCGATGCATCGGTCAATGCGGACGCCGCAACCGTGAAGCGCACGTCGGTGCGCCACGTGCTGCCTTCGATGTTGCTCGATACCTGCACCGTCGTGTCGCGCGCGCTTGCTTCGGTGGCGAATGCCGCCATGAGCCAGAGCGCGTTGGTGAGCCGATCGGCGTCGCCTTCCACTTGTTCTTCCACGAGCGGCGAGTCGAGCGTGATGCTCACGCCGCGTCGCTCGCCGATAGCCTCGCGTGCGAGCGCGACGCCACGCTCGAGAAGAGCGCGCGCGGCGGCAGGCGCGACGGCAAGCGCGACGGCCTTGGTTTCGGCACGCGTCGTATCGATCGACTGTTCGATCAGCTTGACTTGCTGTTCGACGCCCGAGCGAATGCCCGTGAGCGCGCGCTGGGCGGCGGGGTCGTTTGCATCGACCTTGCGCTCGAGCACATAGCCCCAGCTATGAATGGCGTTGAGCGGACCGCGCAAGTCGTGCGATACGACCGAGAGCACGTGATCGCGCATGAACAGCGCGGCTTCGGCTCGCAGATGCGCGATGCGCGCTGCGTTGTCGCTAGCACCCGTCGCGTTCGCGCAGGTCGAGACGATCAGCGTCACGGATTCGGCGACGGGCAGCGCAAGTATGTTGAAGACTCGCGTGGAATCGTCCTCCTCGATGCTGACCTGCGCGCGCCGGGCGCCGTTGCCCGCGAGCGCGGCATCGGCTGCAAGCGAAAGCGACGCGATCAACGGAGCGGGCAGCGGGAGATCGGCGAGTGCGCGTCCGCGCAGCGCGGTGGAATCGACATCGAAGAGATGGGAGAAGACGGCGTCGGCACTTAGGCAGCGTTGGGCCGCATCGAGCACCAGCAAGCCATCGTTTCCGGCGACGGCCGTATCGAAGGACTGAGTGTCTCCGGGCTCGACCGTACTGGAAAATGACGTGGTCACGGTTTTGGGTCCTTGCGTGGATCGGTGTTGAGGTTCTGTCGCGAGCGGCGTTCCGGTCACCAGGAGCGCGTCGCGCGAGGCCAAGCCTGCGGGTCTTCCGAGAGGCCATTATAGGTGAGCGCCTGCCGCACGAACGGCTCTGTTTGCTCACGAACTACGGGGCAATTCCAGCAATTGGCGTGCACGGACGTGCGAAGAAAACGAGGGCGTCATGCGTCCCGGATTCAACCATTGCGAAACCGCGCCGATATACAGTCAGTGCAATTCAAATGGCCGATATCTGCGGATAACCAACGCTCTCATCCGCTATACCCGCCATTTGCGAGAAGCAATTGAAACACGCGTGTCTTTTACTCGCTCTAAGCTGATTATCCGCGCCTGACAAGGATTCAGCGGGTTTTGCAGAGCGATGCACGAAATCGCGCTTGAAGATACGGAAATCGTTTGCGAAGAAGCGGAAATTTCATGCGTGCGTCGGCGAACATTCCAAGCTTACAACTGCCTATAGCATTTGTCAGGAGACTACGTATGGACGGCTGGTCGACCTTTATTGTCGGCCCTCGAACGCCGGCCGCGGCCACGGTGGCTTCAACTAAAACTTAATCCGGTGACACGAGCCTATGACACGCGTCGAGAGCGACACCCCCAGAACCTTGCTGTCGGTGATCATTCCCGCCTATAACGTCGAGCACTTTATAGCCGCATCGTTGGAATCCGCGCTTTCGCAGCCGCGCTCCGACGAGATCGAACTTATCGTTATCGACGATGGTTCCACCGACCAGACACTCGCCCGCATTCTCGAAGTGCAGAAGCGCGCGCATGGCAAGCAGATTCACGTGATTCACCAGGAAAACCGTGGTGTTTCCGCCGCACGCAATCGCGCGATTGCAGAAGCGAAATCGCCCTATATCGGCTTTCTCGATTCCGATGATGTCTGGTCCGCGGATTTCACCGCCAAGATCATGCCGCTCCTCGACGCGCAAGCCGCGGACATAATCGAGTTCAACGTGGGCATCATCAATTCTGGCGGCAAGGTGATCGACAACGTGAAGCTGATCGACCGCTCGACCATCGGCTCGCGCACGTGCGATCTCGACGCGCTGCTCGACTTCGCGCACGTGTATCAGGTGTTCCCGGCCGCGCGTGTCTACAAGCGCGAATTGTGGGACGGCATCGAGTTTCCGGCAGGCCGCGTGTACGAAGACGCCGCCGCCATTCCGCTCGTCTACGCGCGTGCCCGCACGCTGCATCGTCTGGCCGACGAACTGTATTCGTATCGCCGCCGCGCGGGCAGCATCACGACCAAGGCCACGACCTATACAGTCACGAGCCTCACGATCTGCGCGGAAGAAACGCTGCAACGCTGCGATGGCGGTCCATACGACGCCTTCTGGCTCGCCATGTTCCACAAGATTTTCGGCTATGCGTGCCACCAGGCCGCGCGCGTGGATGCCCGCGCCTATAACGATGCGATCCGCGCGATCGAAGCCACGGCGGAGCGATATCGCGTGTTCGCGACGCAGCGCGGCGAAGAATCGAAGGAATTGCGTTTCCACAAGAAGATTGCCGCGGACCGCCGCCTGTTTCTCGCCAAGCGCCTGATCAAACGCGTGCTGGGCATGGAACTTCGCGCGCCCGCCGCCGCGCCGCGCGCGATGCCCGCAGGCAACCGATGACTCCGCGTATAAAGGCGCACTGATGCAGATCTATCCGATCAAGCCCGGCTTCACCGCTGGCGAACCGTTCGAAATCGCCGTGCAACCGGGATCGCGGTTTTCCATCGCCATCTATCGGCAAGGGCATGACGAGAATCTGACGAGCGTGGGCGGCGTGGCCGTTCAGGCAGGCGGCGCCGTTACGGCGGAACTCAAGCACGGCAAGTACGTGTTCCAGTCGCCGGGCCGCATGACGCCCGTGCGCTTCGACGAAGACTGGGGCTGGCCGACCATCACCATCAAGCCGAACACGGCGTCGCTCGAAACGGGCGCGTATGTGGTGATCGCGTATGAAGTCGGCGGCAAGGGCGAGCCCCTGACCGAGCTCGGTCGACGCGCCGCCACGCACAAGCCGATCTTCGCGGGACCGCCCGACAGCGACAGCACGGCGCTCGTCATCGCGCGGCCGCGCAAGCCTTCCGCCGATATCGCGTATATCGTGCCGATCAACACGTATCACGCATACAACTCCATCGGCGGCGGCTGTTACTACGGCGACCCGATTCATCGCACGAAGCCCGCGACACGCGTGAGTCTTCGTCGGCCAGGCGGCGGTCTTGGCGCGCAACTCGGCGAGCCGAACGATCCCTATGATTCGCGCTCGCCGCGTCAGCAATTCACGCATTGGGATGCGAAGTTCATTCGCTGGCTCAAGGCGGAAGGAATTGCTTGCGACTTCTACACCGACCACGATCTGCATCGCGGCACGGATCTCAAGCTCGCGAACTACCGCTGCATGTTGAGCGTGGGGCATCACGAATACTGGACCACGGAGATGCGCGAGCGCGTGGCGGGCTTTATCGCGCAAGGCGGCAACCTCGCGGTCTTCAGCGGCAATACGTGCTTCCGTCCGGTCGATTTCGGCGATGCGCCTATCGAAGGCGATCTCAAGATCATGAACCGGCTTGCCGAGAAATGGCCCGATCACGATGAATCGAATCTCATCGGCCTGAGCTATGGTTACGGCGGCGGAAAATACGGCGAATGGAAACGCTTGCGCGGCGGATGGATCAGACGCGAGCGCGAAGCGATCGGATTTACGGTGCGTCAGGCGAATCACTGGGTCTTTGCAGGCACCGGCTTGCGAGAAGGTCAGACGTTCGGCGCGGAAGATCGTCTCGTAGGCTATGAAGTGGATGGCGTTCCGCCTGTCGCGAATGGCTTCGTGACGCTTGCGGATACCGTCAAGCTCACGGGCTGGGATGTCGGCGGCGCGGGCGCAATGGGCGTCTTCAAGCCCGATGCGAATGGCTCGCCAGAACAAGGCGAAGTGTTCAATGGCGGCACCACGGACTGGGCGCGCGTCCTAATGAACACGAGCGCGCAGAGCCATGTCGTCGTCGATCAGATCACGCGTAACGTCGTGCGCCGGTTCATCGGCTTGCCGCCGCTCGTGATCGAGCGACACGACACGCTTTTGGACCAAATAGTGAACAACGAGAGCGAGATTGCTAGCGCGATGCTCGCCCAATAGTCAAGTGGTAGCCGGCAGTGTGCGTGTGCAAACCCACTGACGAATAAATTTTTTTATTGTTAAATACGTTCGGCACGACAACATGAACCGCTTCGCGTGGGCTTACCGCTCGAGAGCGGTTCATGTCGTTCATACTTGCGCTCCTTTGCCCTGAGGCCAAGGCGAGGATGTGTCTAACCCCATTGGTCTTGCTGCGCTCGAAGTGGCGCATGCGCCTGACGAAACGATTCGTTACACGCGTTGTCATGCAATGCCCTTTTAAACGGGCGAACATGCGACAAGGCCGCAAACTGCGTTACCGCGATCAGTCAGCGCTCAAGCCGGAACCTATCGTTACATGGCATCTTTTCGAAAGAACTTCACCATTCTGATGACGTTGCAGGTATCCACATACCTCGCACCGCTTCTCACGCTGCCGTGGCTTGCGCGCGTACTCGGCCCCAGCGAATATGGACGCCTTTCGTTCGCACTCGCCTTCTCCGCTTATTTCATCACGCTTACGAATTACAGTTTCTCGTTGACGGCGACACCAAGAGTCTCGATCAATCGCGATGACCGCGCCATGCGCTCGCAGGTCTTCTGGGAAACCATCCTCACGCAAAGCGTGCTTGCGCTTGCAGGATTCATCATCCTGCTCGCGGTGACGTTCATCGTGCCGTATCTTGCGGAAAACCGCGACTTGCTGCTATTGGGCTTCGGCATGGCGGTTGGCTCCATGCTCATTCCCACGTGGTATTTCCAGGGCGTGGAAGACCTCGGCATGATCAGCGTATTCGTATTCATCGGACGCGCCTTGAGCATTCCGGCGATGTACCTCTTCGTGCGTCATCGCGGCGATGTCGATATCGCCATGGCCGTCAACACGCTCGTGCCGTTGTGCTCGGGCATCGCAATTTGCACGTATTTGTATTTTCGACGCGAACTCGACTTCGTGCCGGTATCGCTGCCGACCATCTTCACGCGCCTCAAGGAAGGATGGAGCGTGTTCATGGCCACGTCGCTCGTCGATATCTATGCATCGAGCAATATCGTCTTGCTCACCTTCATTGCGGGCAACGTGGCGGGCGGCTACTTCGCGGCCGGCGACAAGCTGATTCGCGCGGCGTTGAACATGCTTCAGCCGCTCAAGACGGCCGCTTATCCGCGCGTGAGCTTCCTCATGCATCATGCGCGCGATGACGCCTTCGCCTTTCTGCGCAAGATGTTCGTGCTGCAAGGGTCGATCGTCTCGCTCATCTCCGTATGCATTTTCTTCGGCGCGCCGCTTGCCGTGAAACTGCTTTATGGCCCCCAGTTCGCGCCGACCGTCGACGTGCTGCGCTGGATGGCATTCGTCCCGTTGATGGCCGGCCTCTCCGATCTCTTCGGCGTTCAGACCATGCTTCCACTCGGCATGAAGGCGCAATTCAGCCGTGTACTCATCGCTTCGGCTGTTCTGAACTTCGGTCTTCTCGCCGTGCTTGCCAGACTCTTCGGCGAGCAAGGCGCGGCAGCCACCGTGCTGATCGTCGAGACGTCGATTGCCACCGCAATGTTCTGCACCCTGCACTTCCAGGGCGTACCCCTGCTCCGGCGCGCCATGCCGGAAAGCGCCGGTTCCTGACCAGGCTTGAATCGTGCACAAGGCACGTTTGCATCGGCATGACGAGCTTTAAACGGCCCCGTCATGCGGTGCACGGTTAGCCACTTCTACCTAATGTCCAAACGATTCACGCTCCCACATTTCCGTTCGACGACGCACCGTTACTGCAAAAGTTGCGTTTTTGTATGTGTCGAAACGCACGGACGCCAATTGTTTGAGCCGATATCGTATTAGTAACAACATCAGGTAGGCAGGGTGAGGACCGGAATGAACTCAAACGACCCGACGCTCGAACGTGTGCGAGAACTCGCTGATCGTGCAGACAGGCTGCGTATGCAGTCCGTCGCGATTCCGCTCAAGGAACTCAAAGCCCTTGTGCAACTTTGCGACCAAGCACTCGAACAGAAATTCGCTTGGCTCAAGGCCGAATCGGAAGTCGATTAGCCCGCTGCCTTGCTCGCTTGCATTCGTCTTTAACTGCGTGAACAAACTGTCGACGCTGGCCTAAGAATTCTTTAGACCAGTTCGCAGTTTTGATTTTCCTTATGCCAGATTCGCTAACGCGGGCTTTGCAAAGCCGATTAGCAGGGGAATCAGCAAGTCCGTGTGCGTTGCCGCCCGGTTCTGAGAGATCGAGGCGCACCGGTTAGGTTGCATATGTATTAATCGAACAGAAAAACTCAGGTCGATTAGTGATACTGCATTCCAGGCCGTCATAGATGCCTCCTTCGACGGAACCGATAACGGACCCAGCGAGGCGCGTTGGCAAGCGGAGCTCACCACTCCACCTATAAACACAAGACCGCCGTGCCTTCTCAATTGCGAATGCCGCGGGCGCTCGGCTTTTGCTCATTGCAGAGTTCTATATGAAAGAGATCGTACATATAACCGAAGCCTTTGGAGGGGGAGTCCTCTCCATGCTCACTCAGCTCTCGAACCGTGCTGCGGCTGCAGGCGTCGGCGTCACGATCCTCCACTCCATCCGGCCCGAAACGCCGAACAACTTCGCGAGCCTCTTTCATCCGGCCGTGAAGCTCGTCTACGTGAGCATGTTTCGCGAAGTCAGTGTGAAGAAAGACTGGACGAGCATGTGGGAGTTGGTGCGCAAGCTCAAGGAATGCAATCCGTCGGTCGTGCATTTGCATTCGTCCAAGGCGGGTGTGCTGGGACGGGCCGCCGCGCGCATTGCCGCGCCGCGTGCCCGCGTGTTCTATTCGCCGCATGGCCTTGCGTTTCTGCGTCGCGATGTATCGGCGGCAAAGCAGTTTGCTTATCTCAGCTTCGAGCGCATTGCAGCACGCATGGGCGGCACCATTGTCGCGTGCTCCAAGAGCGAACAGCACGAGATAGAAACGCAGATGCGCACGCGCAACACGGAGATGATCGAGAACGGCGTCAACGTGCTGGAGATTCCTTCGCGTCTTGAGAAAGACGGCCGTGAAGTCGTGGTCGGCATGAGCGGACGCGCGTCGTTCCAGAAGAATCACGAAGCCTTCGTGCAGCTCGCCACCGATCTGCGCAACTCCACGACGCAATTCTTGTGGATCGGCGGAAACCTCGATGAATTGCCCGGTCAGACTGCCAGCGATTCAGTCGTATGCAGCGGCTGGGTCACGCGTGAACGCGCGCTCGCCCTGACCTCCGGCCTCGACATCTATGTGCAGACCTCGCGCTGGGAAGGCATGCCGATCGCGTTGATCGAAGCGCAGGTCGCGGGCATTCCCGCTGTCGTGACAGACGTGGTCGGCAATCGCGATGTCGTCTTGCACGGGCAGACTGGCTTCGTCGCCACGACGCACGAAGACATGCAAAAGTACATCGCCATGTTGCGCGACGACCCTATCCTGCGTGCGCGCATGGGCGAAACCGCGAAAAGAACGGCTAGCCGGCGCTTCTCGATGGAAGCCATCTTCCGCAAGTGGCTCTCGGTATACGAATTCGGTTCGGACAGGTACTTGAAAGAGCCCGTCGAATCGAACGAATTCGAATCGTACGAACCCACTTCCGAATCACAGTACTGACCCGCCCGAGACATGGACACATCAATTGCCCCGAACAAGCTCGTCTACAACGGCAGGTTCACGAGTCAGAAGACCACCGGCGTACAACGCGTTGCGCGCGAGCTCGTAGCCGCGCTCGTCAAGCTGCCGCAAGGCTCGCATGTGACGCTTGCCGTGCCGCCGCAAGACGGGCTCGAACCCGTGGCCGGCGTCGAAACCGTGAAGCTCGGCTTCGGTAAAGGCGTGCTGTGGGAACAATTCGTCCTGCCACTCTTTGCGGGCCGCTCGCGCATTGTCAATCTGAGTAACTCGGGTTCGATCTTTCGCGCGAACCAGGTCATCTACATGCACGATGCCGCGGTGTTCGACACGCCCGCGCACTTCTCGTGGAAGTTCCGCATGTGGTATCGCGTGATGTTCTGGATTCTCGCGCGCACGTCGAGTTGCGTGATGACGAATTCGGAGTTCTCGCGCGACCGCCTCGCGCATCATGTCGGTGTGGATGCCAAACGTATCGGCGTCGTGCCGCTCGCAGCGGACCATCTCGATCACGTCGTGCCGGACCGGTCCGTCATCAAGGATCTCGATCTCACGCCGAACCGGTACGTGCTTGCAGTAAGCAGCATGAACCCGACAAAGAACTTTCAACGTCTTGTCGACGCCTTCATTCGACTGAACGATCCGTCTATCGACCTCGTTATTGTCGGCATGAAGAACGCCACTATTTTTGGCCGCGCGCATGATCTCTCGAGTGCGCCTAACATCAAGCAAGCGGGCTACGTGAGCGATGAAAAGCTCAAAGCTTTATATCAGGATGCAGCTTGCTTTCTTTATCCTTCGATTTACGAAGGATTCGGCATTCCGCCGCTGGAAGCCATGCGCAATGGCTGTCCGACGCTTGTCGGACGCGCAGCGGCGCTGCCGGAGACGTGCGGCGACGCATCAATCTATTGTGATCCGTACTCCGTCGAGGATATTTCGGCTAAGCTGCGCGAATTGCTCGACTCGCCGGCACTAAGCGAGGATCTCAAGCAGCGCGGCATTGCACACGCGGAGAAGTATCGCTGGACGGAAAGCGCGCGCATGCTCATGCAGTTCATCGACAAGCCATCGCGTTGAACGCGTTTTTGGGGGAAGGCCGGTGAAGTTAGGTATTTACTGCGATTCGGGCATCAATGGCGGGCACGAGGAAATGCTCAAGCGCCTGATGCTTGCGCTCGTCGCAAGCACAGGTATCGAGACGCTTAACATTCTCGTGCCGACCGCTAATGAACCGCTTTTTCGTTATGTAAGCGAACTATCGCTCAAGCATAAGAAAGTGAAGGTCATCGGTCTTACCTATACGGCCGAATCGCTGCGCGGAAACATGATCGAACTCGTCCGCATGGTGCGCTCCACGGCCGCCATCCTGCGTAGTCTCGAACTCGAAAAATTGCTGATCGCGCAAGGCACCATCGCTTCCGGTCTCGCAGGTCTTTTCGCCGCGCGCCAGGCGCGTGTCACCGCCGTGAGCTATCTTCCTCTCGTGGATGAAGCGCCGGAAAACGCGGGCGCCGCCGAGAAGATCAAGTGGCTCATCAAGCGCGTGTTGTATCGCATGCCGGATGAATTCGTCACGCTCAACGAGCACTTGCGTGGCAAATTGCGCGCACTTGCGCCGCGTGCGCGGACCACGATCCTCGAAAACTATGTCGATGACCGCTTCAGCCGTTCAACGCTCACGCGTTCGCAAGCACGCGCATCGCTGGGTCTGCCGGATGACGGCACCACGATCATCGCGCATATCGGCAGATTGAATTTCCAGCAGAAGCGTCAGGACTTTCTGATGCAGGCTATCGAAAGTCACAAGGAAGCGTTCGCGCGAACGCTGGTGCTGATCGTCGGCGAAGGACCGGATGCGGAGCGTCTCGAAGCAATCGTCGAGAAGAGTCCCGCGCTTGCCGCATGCGTGCGTATTGTCGGGCCGCAGAAGGACGTGCTGCCGTATATCGTCGCAAGCGACACGCTCGTGTTGCCTTCAGCGTATGAAGGCGTGCCGCTCGTGATGATCGAAGCGGTGCTCGCGGAACGTCCAGTTGTCGTGTCACGGGTGTCGGGTCTCGAATCTTATCTGCCCGATGCGCTGCTGTTTCCCGTCGACGATTCCGCGTCTTTCGTAAAGCGAGTCTTCTCGGCGAGCACCTACTCGATGGCCGCGCTCACGCGCGACTTCCGCCGCCGCTTCTCGCGTGAAGTTTTCGACGCGCAAGCGCAAAGCATCCTGACGAGCGCATCGAGCTCGCGCGGCGCGGCCAATCCCGCCACGCGCGAGCATTCGGACATGCTGGCCAAATAGTTTCGCCTTCCCGAGGTCCAGATATTGAAGCGAACGATTCTGATCGTAGTCGCCTTCTTCGGCGCAATGTTTTGCGGCTCCGTTCTGCTCTTCGCGCGCAGCGGCAGTCCCGATGCGTATCACGCAAGCCGCACCGGCGGCGCCAAGGCCGATGCCAATGCCGACACCCCATCATTCGCCGCACCCAAGATGAAATGCGGCAATGAGTCGGCCGGCGTGTTCTACGGCATTGCTGGCCATATCGAACATCGCGGTGCGTATCGCACGAGCGACTATGGTTTGCAGATTTCGCAGCTGCGCGAACTCGGCGTCACCATGTACGCCCAGGACGTCTCGAACGAAGAAAGCGCGCACATGGTCGCGGACTTCGCGCGTCAGGCGTCCAGGCAGTGCATCGGCGTGCTTGCCCTCGTGACACCGTTCGAAGTGCAGAAGCGCGCCAACGAAGCGGAAGCCTTCGCGCGCGGCTACGAACTCGGCAAGCTCTCCGGACGCATTCTGAAGGGCGTGGTGACCTACTATCAGGTGGGCAACGAGTACGACAATTGGACCATACGCGGCGATGACCGCAGCGGCGAGCATCCGTCGGATTACGACAACGCGATGTACATGAAGGCGCGCGGCTCGATCCTCGGTCTCATCAAGGGCGTTCGCGAATCCAACCCCGACGCCAAGATTCTGCTCACGTCGTTCAGCTGGCTGCATTTCGCCTTTCCGGACATGCTCTTTTCCGGCACGCAGCCGGACGGAACCAAAGGGCATCCCGTGCCGCAATGGGACATTACCGTGTGGCATTGGTATTCCGACATGGGTTCGATCACGGCAGCGGGATCGCAAAAGACCAACGTGCTGGAGCGTTTGCGCGACAGTTACGGCAAGCCGATCTGGATCACGGAATACGGTGTACGTCCGGATCATCCGGACCCTTCGGGGTATCTCGTGGGAAAGAACGCGCTGGGCGGTTTCGTCTCGATGGCGAAGACCTATGGCATTCAGAACGTGACGCTCTACGAGCTTTACGACGACCAGCGCTTTGGTGGCGACGGCAACTACGGCGTGATTCACGACGACGGTAAAACGAAAAAACCACGCTTCGACGTGGTCCGCGAATTCATCAAAGCCAACCCTATGCCGTGAGTGCGTGCCCGGGCTCAGGCAAACCGCGCATTATCGCCCAAATCCGCCATCGCGCAAGCGGCATGCCTGACCTTTCGAGCATTACAACGTTCGGTACTTAACAGACGCAGATAACTCACGGCCGGAAGATGCCCCTTAGGATAATTTTTTTCTATTTATCTGCAAGTATCGTAGGGGTTTGCAAGATGCGCCGGGGCTGGCAAGGCCCGCGCTGACCGACGCCGCAGGCCCCAAGCATTCATGTTGCTGCGACTCACCGGCCGTACCGCCGGATTAAATAAAGCAAAGAGACGTACCGCGGCTTTAGCCGCCGGGGCATTCGTTTTTTCCAACGCCCTGACAACTACGTTCTAACTATCGAATTGAGGATGGCGCCTTTGAACACGCTCTATGTCAACTCCGGATCTTCGCGCTCAGGCAAGGACGACGGTGAATTCACCGCGAGCGATATGCTCAAACTGCTTCGCGACCATATCGGCATGCTGATGCTGTTCATCGCGGGCGCGGCCTTGCTCGCCACGGCTTATGCGTTTCTCGCCAAGCCGATCTACTCCGCCGACGTCATCATCCGCGTCGATCCGCCAGATCCAAACGCGCTCGGCATCACGCCGCAGAATCAGCAGCAGATGCAGCAGCAGGCGCAGACCGTCAATCAGATCGCGCCCGCCGAGATCTCGGTGATGCAAAGCCGTTCCGTGCTGGAACCGGTCGTCAAGCAATTTCACTTCGACATCAAAGCGAAGCCGCGTACGCTGCCGGTCCTCGGGCAGATCGCCGACCTGTTCGCCAAGCGCGGTCAACTTTCGCCCGCATGGCTCGGCCTCGATTCGTATGGCTGGGGCGGCGAGGAACTGAACATCGGCCGGCTCGACGTGCCTGCATCGCTCGAAGATTCGAAGCTCGATTTCGTGCTGCTCGACAAGAACCAGTACGAACTGCGCGACGAAGACGGCGACGTGCTCGTGCGTGGCACCGTTGGCCGTCCGGCAGCTGCGAATGGCGTGTCGATGCTCGTGGACAGTGTGGTGGGCCATCCCGGCGTGCACTTCGACGTGATCCGCTACAACACGCTCGACGCCATCGCGCTCATGCTCAAGACGATGAAGGTGACCGAGTCAGCGAAGGACACGGGCATCGTGCAGATTTCGTTCAATGCGGACGACCCCGAACTCACGGCCAATGTCGCGAACGCGCTCGGTCAGGCGTACATGTCGGCGGCAGTCGCGAGCCGTCAGGCCAACGACACCAAGACGCTCGAGTTCATTCGCGGCGAGTTGCCGCGTCTCGAAGCCGACCTGAAGACGGCCGAGGGCAATCTCAGCGCGTTCCGTTCGAAGTCGCAGTCGGTGCAGCCGGTCAATGAGGCGCAAGCGTATTTGCAAGGCAGTATCACGTCGATGCAACAGCTCGCCATGCTGCAACTGCAACGCACGCAGGCCTTGCAGCGCTTCCAGCCCGACAGCCCGCAAGTGAAGAACCTAGATCAGCAGATCGCCCAATTCGAAGCGACCAACAAGCAGATCCAGTCGCGCTTCGACAGCATGCCCGCGTCGGAACGTCAAAGCGCCGAACTCACGCGCGATGCACGCGTGGCCGAAACCATCTACCTCGGCATGATGAACAAGGCCGAGGAGCTGTCGGTGCGTCGTGCGAGCACGAGCGGCGGCGCGCATATTCTCGACAACGCGCTGCGTCCGCATCGCCCGGTGAAGCCGAACAAGATGCTCGTGATTCTCGCGGGTACGGGTCTTGGCTTCTTCGTCGGCACGTTCTTCATCTTCCTGCGCCGTCACGCCATGATCGGCGTGACCGACCCGATGTTCGTCGAACGCCGTCTGTCGGTGCCGGTGCTGGGCGAGGTACTGTTCAGCCGCCAGCAACTCGTGCTCGATCACGAGATCGCGGTGTCGCCGGTCGGACGCGCGCTCGGCTTCTCGGGCACGCAACAAAACGGCGCCGCGCCCAAGGCCCTGCCGCACTACGACCAGGCGCAACACGATGCCATGACCATGCCGCATGTGGACGAACGCGACGAAGACGCTCGCGTGCTTGCCTCGCGCTTCCCGCACGATCCGGCTGTCGAAGCGCTACGCGCCGTGCGTACCGAGTTGTATCGCGATCTCGTCAATGCGCCGAACAACATCGTCATGTTGACCGGCCCGATTCCGTCGGCAGGCAAGAGCTTCGTCGCGGCCAACCTCGCCGTGCTGCTCGCGGAAATCGGCCTGAAAGTGTTGCTGATCGACGCCGACATGCGCCGTGGCCATATCGCATCGTTCTTCAAGCAGTCGAACCCTGGCGGCCTCGCGGAAGTGCTGAAGGGCGATATCGGCATCACGGATGCGCTGCGTTACGTCGGCGTACCCGGCCTGTCGTTCATGTCGTGCGGCGGCTATCCGCAGAATCCGTCCGAATTGCTGATGATGCCGCGTTTCCGCGACATGCTTGCGCGCATGAGCGACCAGTTCGACCTCGTGCTCGTCGATACCCCGCCGTTCCTCGCCGTCACGGATGCCGCGATCGTCGCAAGCGACGCGGGCTCCACGGTGCTGGTGTTGCGCTCGGGCATTCAGACCGAGGAAGAGATCGAGGAGACCGTGAAGAAGGTGCAGCGCGCGGGCGGCAGACTCGTGGGTTCGGTCTTCAACGCAATTCCGCGCCGGCGCAGCAACCGTCGCAGTTATGGCTATGCCGCGGCATACACCAGTTCGTTCAAGCCGGTGAATTAAGCTTGGCCCACTAAAAGAGCGATTACGCAACGCCGCGTGTCTCACGCGGCGTTGCGCGTTGAAGAGCCCCCGACCGATGAAAGAAAAACTCGCGCTGACAGACCGCTTCTACCAGATATGGGCCTTCGCGATGCCCGTGACGTCGTTCCTCGTGATGCCGAGCATCCAGGGCACGACGATCGGCTATCTGATGTGCTTTCTTTCGGTGCCGCTCGTGCTGCTCTTCGGCGGCAAGGCGCGCAAGAACTGGATGCACTTCCTGATCGCGGCCGTGGTCGTATGGCTTTTGATGTTCTGCACCTCGCAGCTTGCGGACGTCATGGCGCCTTTCGATCCCGACTTCAGCAAGGTCGCGATGGTCGACGACACCGACCTCGTCACGTTCATCCTGCGCAAGAGCATGTTCACGCAGTCGATCTACGTCGCGGCGGTGGTGCTCTACGCATCCTACGTCTACTACTTCTACAAGCCGACATGGGACCAGTGGATTCTCGTGGCCGTGACGCTCTTCGCGCTCTACGGCATGTACGAAGTGGTCTACTTCGTCGCGACTGGACAGCCGGGCGACTTCATCTCGAACCGTGCATTTGGCGATCAGTTCGGCAAGGGTATCGTGCGTTCGGACGGCACCGTGAACGGCAGCTCGTTCCAGCAGATCGACATCAAGGGCTTCCCCATTCAGCGGCTGAAGGCGCTGACCGGCGAGCCTTCCATGTACGCAATGTCCATCTTCCCTTTCTGGGTGTATTTCAACGCGACCTCGCGCGTACGCTGGCCGGTGTGGGTCATCGGCATTTCGCTCATCATGAGTACGTCGTCGACGGTGCTGATCGGCTATGCGGTTTATGCGCTGATTCGCATGCGCAAGCTCGGCATCAACCCGATCAAGGCGTTGATCGCGCTCGCGGTGGTGTGCGTGATCGCCTATCTCGCGCAGGACTATATCGCCGATCTGTTCCAGCAGATGGTGATGGACAAGCTCGAAGGCAAGAACGAATCGGGCTCGGACCGTTCGATGCTGGTCCTGAATTCCGTGCAGATGTGGCTTGGCGCGACGCCGATGAATCAGTTGTTCGGCATCGGCTTCGGCTACATACGCTCGACCGATTTGTTCTCCACGTTGCTCGTGAACACGGGAGTGGTCGGTCTCGTCGGCATCAGCGCGCTCATGCTGTATCCCGCGTTCAAGCTCGACTGGGACGCGCGCGGCATGGCGCTGCGTCAATGCTGCGTGGGCACCTGGCTGATGATGATGGTCTCCGTGCCCGAGTTCGCCTATCTCGCACCGTGGACTTTCGTCGCGATGGCTTACGTGCGAGTGCGCGCGCTCAAGCAGGCCAGGCAGCAGTCGCATGACCGCGACGCCGCCGTCGTCATCGATCAGACGCCTATCGGCACCGACTTCGGTACGAACGCTAAACCGCATTCGGGTCCGCGTGTCGGCTCGCCCGTGGGACCGCGTCCCGCTATCGGCAGCCGCATGAATCCGCGCGGACGTCATCCCTGAAAGCGCCTCGGTGACCCTTCGGGCAGTGCGCGCACTGCCCTCCCGCTTGCCTGCGACGTTCTACAATGGTGGTTTCGACCACCGGACCATGACATGACGAACGTGCGCATGGCCGGGCAACCAGGGAGCACAACATGGCGCAAGTCACGACCGATTCCGGCCTCAAATACGAAGACATCGCTGTTGGCGAAGGCGCCGAAGCCGTCGCGGGCAAGACGGTGAGCGTGCACTACACGGGCTGGCTGACCGACGGACAGAAGTTCGATTCGAGCAAGGACCGCAACGACCCGTTCGCCTTCGTGCTGGGCGGCGGCATGGTCATCAAGGGCTGGGACGAAGGCGTGCAAGGCATGAAAGTGGGCGGCACGCGCCGTCTCACCATCCCGCCGCAACTCGGCTACGGCGCGCGTGGCGCGGGCGGCGTCATTCCGCCGAACGCCACGCTCGTGTTCGAAGTGGAACTGCTCGACGTCTGAATGTCGACGCCATGAACGCGCCAGTCCATCGTCCAGGCATTTCGCTGCGCCGCTATGAATCGGTGCAGGCGACGGACGAGCACGACTTCCATCAGATCGTGCTCGGCTTCGACGGCGCAATGGGCATGGCGGTGGACGGGCGCGAGTCGCATATCGACCGGCATCGAGCGTGGATCATTCCGGCTCACGCGCGGCATGAATACTGGGCCGAGGGCGTGAATCGCCAACTCGTGCTCGATCTTCCGGCAACGTCGGTGGCGGTGCCCGAGCGCTTTTTCGAACGCGCTCGCACTGTCGATCTCGATTCCGCGATGACGCAGCTCGTCGCCGATATCGCGCTGAATGCAGGCATTCACGATGGCCGCTTCGCCTGGCAAGCCGCCGCGCATCTGTGCGGCGCGTTGATGGCCGACGCGGGCGCATCCGTCGTGGCCGAAGCGCGTGGCCTCGACTTCGCGCACATCGACCGATGGCTGCGGCTGCATTTGTCGGAGCCGCTGCGCATTGCCGATCTCGCCGCACACTGCGGCTTCGGCATGCGGCGCTTTCATCAGCTATTCAGCGAGGCGTTTGGCGAGACGCCGCATCGCTATCTGCATCGCTTGCGGCTCGATACCGCGCTTGCGTTGCTTGCCGATCCGCGCGCCGCGTTGTCGGACATTGCGCTCGATGTCGGTTTCGCCGATCAAAGCGCGTTCACGCATGCGTTCTCGAAGCGCTTCGGCATAGCGCCTGGTCTCTGGCGCAATGGCCTGAGAGCGCCTGATCCGCGTCAGCATTGAAGACGTAAAAAAGCCCGCCGGTCATCGACCAGGCGGGCTTTCTTCATGCCTCAACCAGCTATCGGATCATTCCACCGACAGTTGCAGATGCAATTGCGAGCGCGCGACGTCGCCCTCTTGCACGTCGCTCGCATTGTCGCGATCCGACTGCGATTGCGGCGCAAGACGCGCCGATTCGATCCGGTCGAGATACTCGGTCGTGATGTCGCCGGTGATGTAGTTGCCGTCGAAGCACGAAGCCTCGAACTCCTGCAACTCAGGGTTGATGTCACGGATCGCGCTTTTAAGGTCGGCCACGTCCTGATAGACGAGATAATCCGCGCCGATCATGCGCGCGACTTCTTCGTCGCTGCGGCCGTGCGCCACGAGTTCACCGCGCGTGGGCATGTCGATGCCATACACGTTAGGGAATTTAACCGGCGGCGCGGCGGACGCGAAGATCACCTTGTTTGCGCCGGCGTCACGCGCCATCTGCACGATTTCATGCGAGGTCGTGCCGCGCACGATTGAGTCGTCGACGATCAGCACGTTCTTGCCTTTGAACTCGATGGCCATGGCATTGAGTTTCTGGCGCACCGACTTCTTACGCACCGCCTGGCCCGGCATGATGAAGGTGCGGCCCACGTAGCGATTCTTGAAGAAGCCTTCGCGATACTCCACGCCGAGCTTCGCGGCCACTTGCATGGCGGCGGGACGCGAGGAATCGGGAATGGGCATGACCACGTCGATAGGCACGTCCGGCAGCACGCGCTTGATCTTCTCGGCAAGATAGTCGCCCATACGCAGACGCGCGTTGTAGACGGGCACGCCATCGAGGCACGAATCCGGACGCGCGAGATACACGAGTTCGAAGATGCAGGGGTTGAGTGTCGGCTTTTCGGCGCATTGATGACTGTGGAGGTTGCCTTCCGCGTCGATGAAAATGGCTTCGCCCGGCTCGACATCGCGCACGAACTCGAAGCCCACGCCTTCCACCGCCACCGATTCCGACGCCACCATCCATTCCACGCCCGTCGCGGTTTCCAGCTTGCCGAGCACGAGCGGACGGATGCCGAACGGATCGCGGAACGCGACGAGCCCGTAACCCGCGATCAGCGAGACGATCGCGTAAGAACCCTTCACCCGCCGATGCACGCCCGCAACCGCCTTCCAGAGCGCGGCGGCGTCGAGTTGCAAGCCCGAACTCGCGAGCTGCAGTTCATGCGCGAAGACGTTGAGAAGGACTTCCGTGTCCGACGCCGTGTTGATGTGCCGGCGATCGATGCGGAACATCTCGTCCTTCAACTGCGTCCAGTTGGTCAGATTGCCGTTGTGCGCGAGGATGATCCCGAACGGCGCGTTCACGTAGAACGGTTGCGCTTCTTCCTCGCTCGATGCGGAACCCGCCGTCGGATAACGCACTTGCCCGATGCCGACCGTACCCGGCAGGCTGCGCATGTTGCGCGTGCGGAACACGTCGCGCACCATGCCATTGGCTTTGTGCATGTGGAAGTTGTTGCCGTTCGCCGTGGCGATGCCCGCTGCGTCCTGGCCGCGATGCTGCAGAAGCAGCAAGCTGTCATAGATCAGCTGATTGACGGGACTTTGGGAAACTACACCTACGATGCCGCACATGGCATGGTCCTTCAAAGAGTCGAAACGGGGTCGACGGGGTCGATAGGCGGTGCCGGTCCGCACCGCCTGTTCGCAGGCGGGCGCCGTATCGCGTCCCTCATGTAGCCAGCCGTTCGTCTATTGTGCGACGTTTCGCGCCGCGTCGCCGGCATCGGGGGCCGGGGCGACACGCACATACGCGGCAAGCGTAGCGGGGAGCAGCGGTTTCAGTTCACGCACGCCTTGCTCGGCCATGGGCGCGAGCAGCGCATTGCGCCAAAAATCTTTCTGCGGCAGTTCGGTCAAGCCCGCCAGGGCGACCAGGATGACTACCAATATCGCCCCTCTGGCGAGGCCGAACAGCAAACCCAGCGAGCGGTCGACACCGCGCAGGCCGGTGACTTCGGTGATGCGCGTCAGGAGCGCGGACAGCACGCTCGACAGAAGCAGCACGGCCGCCACCACCAGCAGGAACGCCACGAGCCATTGCGTCAATGCACCGCCCGGCCACGTGGACGGTATGTACGGCACGACGACGCTGACGAAGCGCCCTGCAATCAAGATAGCCGCCACCCAGCCGACGAGACCGAACGCTTCGGCCAGAAAGCCGCGCCACATGCCGCGCAAGGCTGACAGACCGATCACGACGAGCACGGCATAGTCGAAACTGGTGAACATCGAGCTTCTGGTTCGCCTCAGTTCGCTGGCCGCTTGCCACCGGCAAGTCCGGCTTGCCGCACCTTCTGAAGCGCCGCCGATGCCGCCGTGCGATCCGCAAACGGTCCTGCGCGCAACAGAGCGCGCGTGGAGCCGTCCGTTTGCTTGCGATGTTCGAGATATGCGGGCACACCGGCCGCTTTCAACTTGTTGACCCAGTTTTGCGCGGCGGTTTCGTCGTCGAAGGTGCCGATTTGCAGCACGAAGCGGCTACCGGCCGGTGACGAAGGCGAGCTCGGTGCGTTGGCGGCGGTATTGGCTTCTTCAGCGGGCGCGACCGGCTGCGGCTTGGCCGCCTGAGTTTTTGCGGGTTGGCTCGCGGGTGCCGGGGACTTTGCTTCCGGTTTGACCTGCGCCTGTTGCTGAACTGGCGCCGGCGCTTGCGCGTCGGGCTGCGCTACGCCCGCCGCCACGCCGTTCGATGTCGCCGCAGGGCCGTCATGCGCGACGCCGGCTTGCGTGTCGGCATCGGTGGCTTCGCGCGATTGCTTCACGGCAGGCGCGGGGCGGCTTGGAATATCGATGGAGATATCGTCGGTGACGGGCTTCGGGCGTGAGTCCAACACCATGGGCAGAACGATGACCGCGGCCAGCACGAGCGCGATTGCGCCGACCAGCCTGCGCCGGGCACGCTGCTTTTCGGGCAGCGTGGGGTCGAGCATCATCGCGTCGGCGTCGGTGCGCTCGGGGCGGCGCGTGCGGCGTTCCGTGCGGACGGTATGACGCGTGCCGCGCGGTGAGTCGGAATATGCGTCGCGACCGGAGTCGTCTTTCTTGCCGAACGAGAAAAGTCCCATGTATGGCTTGGTGCGAGAAGCTTGGTGCGGGGGTTTGCCTTGCGGCTGACCGCCAACCGTCTCAGTGATGCTGCGATTTCCGGTATGCCATGACGCCGGCAACCGTGTAGAAACTGCCGAAAACCAAAATTCTATCATTTTCGGACGCACGACTTAACGCATCTCGAAATGCTTCGGCCGGTGTGTCGAATTGTGAAACGCTGCTGTCGGGGCCTTCGTTGACACCGGCATCGCGCAAAACCTTGGCCAGGCGGCCGGTCGACGCGGCGCGCGGAGTAGGCAACGCGCTCACGTTCCAGTGATCGACCTCGCCCTTGAGCTGATTGACGATGCCTTCGATGTCCTTGTCGCCCATTGCGCCGAACACCGCGTAGGTGTACGGAAAGTAGCCCATGTTGCCGAGATTCTGACCGAGCACGGCGGCGGCGTGCGGATTGTGCGCGACATCCAAAATGATCTGCGGTTTGCCCGGCAGCACCTGAAAGCGTCCCGGCAACTCGACGTTCGCCAAGCCCAGCCGGATATCCTGCGCAGACACGGCCAGACGGTCGCGCAGCGCTTCGAGCGCCGCCAGCGCGGCCGACGTATTGATGAGCTGATTCGCGCCCCTCAACGCCGGGTAAGCCAGCGCGGAACGCCGTTGTGCGCGTCCGATGTAGCTCCACTGCTGGCGCTCGTTGCCCGGCTGCGCTTCGTAGCGAAAATCGCGGCCCACAAGCCACAAATCCGCGCCGATCGCCTCGGCGTGATCGATCAAGCTTTGCGGCGGCGTCGGGTCGCCGCAAATCGCGGGCTTGCCCGAGCGGAAAATGCCCGCCTTCTCGAAGCCGATTTTCTCGCGCGTATCGCCGAGGTAATCCGTGTGATCGATGTCGATACTCGTGATCACCGCGCAGTCCGTATCGACGATATTGACCGCGTCCAGCCGCCCGCCGAGCCCGACTTCGAGCACCACGGCGTCTAGTGTGCGCGAGGCGAAGAGATGCAGGATCGCGAGCGTCGTGAATTCGAAATAAGTCAGCGAGACCGGCTCGGCGAGACTCGCGCGCGCTTTTTCCACGGCCTCGAAATGCTGCAGCAACTCGGCGTCACTTGCCTCGACGCCATCGACGCGCGCCCGCTCGTTGAACGAAAGCAGATGCGGCGACGTGTGACAGCCCACGCGATAACCCGCGCGCAGCAAAATGGTTTCGATGATCGCGCACGTCGAGCCCTTGCCATTCGTGCCGCCGACGGTGATGACCGGGCAGGCGAAGGAAAGCCCGAGCGCTTCCTTCACGCGACCGATGCGCGCGAGACCCATGTCGATACCGACCGGATGCGCCGCTTCGAGATGAGCGAGCCAGGCGTCGAGGGTGGGGAAAGTGTTCATTTTCGAGATCGGGAAACAAAAGCGCCGCGCGGAACCTCGCGGGTTCACGCGCGGCGCGGCGCTGCATTCGAAGCCGTCAGGCGACGGCGTCGGCGGGCTGTCGGGTCATCAATGCCATCAACTGGGCAATTTCCTCGCGCATCTTGCGGCGATCCACGATCATGTCGACGGCGCCCTTCGTCATCAGGAACTCGGCGCGCTGGAAGCCTTCCGGCAGCTTTTCACGCACCGTCTGCTCGATCACGCGCGGACCCGCGAAGCCGATGAGCGCTTTCGGCTCGGCAATCACCACATCGCCCAGAAACGCGAAGCTCGCGGACACGCCACCCATGGTCGGGTCAGTGAGCACCGAGATGAACGGCAGCTTTGCCTCGGCCAGCTTGGTGAGGAGCGCAGTGGTTTTGGCCATTTGCATGAGCGAAAGCAGGCTTTCCTGCATGCGCGCGCCGCCCGAAGCCGTAAAGCAGATGAACGGTACGTTCTGTTCGAGCGCATTGCGCGCGCCGCGCACGAAACGTTCGCCGACCACCGAACCCATCGAGCCGCCCATGAACGAGAACTCGAAGCACGCCACGACGCACGGTATGGTGTGGATTGCGCCGCCCATGACGACCATGGCGTCGGTTTCGTCGGTGTCTTCCATCGCCTCTTTCAGGCGGTCCGGATACTTGCGGCTGTCCTTGAACTTGAGGGCGTCGACCGGCAAGACTTCCTGGCCGATTTCATAGCGGCCTTCCGGATCGAGCAGACGATCGAGCCGCTCGCGCGCGCCGATTCGCATGTGGTGGCTGCACTTCGGGCACACATGCAGATTCGCCTCCACGTCGTTGCGGTACAGCACCGCCTCGCACGCCGGACACTTCACCCACAGGCCTTCGGGAATGCCCTTGCGGCTTTTGGGATCGGTCTGTTTGATCTTGGGCGGCAACAATTTGTCGAGCCAGCTCATCGAATTTCCTTCAGTGTTCAGACGGTCGCGGCGCCGCGCCGAGGGAATCCGGCGCGGCCGCGACTGCGTTTTTACTTGGCGGCGTCGAGCGCCGCTCTGATTTCCGCGATGAATGTCGTAAGCGACGCCGCGGCAGTATCCGGCGGCGCCTCTTCGAGCAACTGCACGAGCCGGCTGCCGATGACCACGGCATCCGCGATCTCAGCCACCGCGCGGGCAGTTTGCGCGTCGCGGATGCCGAAACCCACGCCCACCGGCAGCGGCACATGCGACTTGATGGCCGGGATTTTACTCGCGATGCTGGAAACGTCCAGATTTGCCGCGCCGGTCACGCCTTTCAGCGAGACGTAATAGACATAGCCGCTCGCAATCTTCCCGACCGCCGCGATACGTTCGTCGGTCGAAGTCGGCGCCAGCAGGAAGATGGGATCGATGCCGGCCGCGCGCATTTTCGTGCCGAATTCCTCGGCTTCCTCGGGCGGGTAATCGACCACCAGCACGCCGTCGACGCCCGCTTCATTCGCTGCCGCCGCGAAAGCGTCCGCGCCCATGCGTTCGATTGGATTGGCGTAGCCCATCAGGACGACCGGCGTTTTGTCGTTGGTCTGGCGAAAACGCGCGACATCGGCAAGCACGCGTTTGAGCGTCACGCCGCGCGCCAGTGCGCGTTCCGACGAGCGCTGAATGACGGGACCGTCGGCCATCGGGTCCGAAAACGGCACGCCCAGTTCGATGACGTCCGCGCCGCCTTTCGCCAGCGCGTGCATGAACTCGACGGTCTGTTCAGGGTTCGGGTCGCCCGCCGTGATGAACGGAATCAGCCCCTTCTTGCCTTCGGCGGCGAGTGCCGCAAATGTAGTTTTGATGCGTGACATGAGAAATTTCTCGCAGTCGTATTCGTGGGCGTCAGACGTCGTTGTCTCGGCATCTGACGCGTTTCAGCGACGAAAATGGCGCTATCGGGCAGCTTCCGGTACGAGACTGACGCTAGGTGCGCGCAAAACCTGCAATCGATCCTCGCGTCCCTGCGCCGTGCGCTGTTCAGCGATCGCACAGTAGTTCGCGTTTATCTCGTATCCGGTGAAGAGCCGTCCGTGACGCGCGCAGGCAACACCCGTGGTGCCGCTGCCCATGAATGGATCAAGCACGCGGCCGCCCGGCGGGCAACTGGCAAGCACCATCCGTTCGATGATCTCCAGCGGCTTTTGTGTCGGATGATCGACCCGTTCCGCATGCTGCCGGTGCAAACGCGACACCGACCACACGTCTTTCGGGTTGTAGCCCATCTCCAGCCACTTGCTGCCTTCGAAAATCTTGCGCGAACGCGCCTTTTTCGTCACTGCGTCGTAAGGAATGCGCACTGGATCGAGATCGAAGTAATAGTCCTTCGATACCGCGAAATAGCCGATGTTGTCATGCACCGACGAGAATTTTCGCGTCGTTCCGCCCATGCTCGGTACACGCCGGTCCCAGACGATCTCGTTGACCATCATCAGGCGGCGCTTGAGAAACACGAACAGCTCTGGCGAATACTGCCAGGTGCAAAAGATATACATCGAACCGCTTCGCTTGAGCTTTGGCAAGGCCAGTTCAAGCCAGCCGTACGTCCATTCAAGGAAGGCGTCGCCGGACCGCATGTCCGAGTCGTTCCCGTAGTCCTTGCCCAAACCATAGGGCGGGTCCGCGACGATCAAGTCGATCGACGCGTCGGGAATGGTTGCGGCATCGGCCAGGAAATCGCGATTGCGGATATCGATGTCGGCGCCCGTGAGCGCGCCGACGGACAACGGTTCGTCGATGACAGTGCGCATCCGGCCGCTCAGAACTGAATGCCCGATCGCTCGGCGACCGTGTGCATGTCCTTGTCGCCCCGGCCCGACAGGTTGACGAGCAGCACCTTGTCGCGCGGCAGCGTCTTCGCGAGCTTCGCGCCATACGCCAGCGCGTGACTCGACTCGAGCGCCGGGATGATGCCTTCGATGCGGCAGCAGTCGTGGAAGGCCTTGAGCGCTTCCTCATCCGTGATGCCGACATACTCGGCCCGTCCCGCGTCCTTCAGCCATGCGTGCTCGGGACCGACGCCTGGATAGTCGAGACCCGCCGAAACCGAATGCGTCTCGATGATCTGGCCGTTGTCGTCCTGCAGAAGATAGGTGCGATTGCCGTGCAAAACGCCGGGACTACCGCCCATGAGCGAGGCTGCGTGACGGCCGGTGTCCATTCCGTCGCCAGCTGCCTCGACGCCAATCAGACGCACGCCCTTGTCGTCGATATAGGGATAAAAGATGCCCATCGCGTTTGATCCACCGCCTACGCACGCTATCACCGCGTCCGGCTGACGACCGGCCATTTCGGGCATTTGCACCTTGCATTCGTCGCCGATCACACGCTGGAAGTCGCGCACCATCATTGGATAAGGATGCGGGCCCGCCACCGTGCCGATAATGTAGAACGTGCTCTCGACGTTCGTCACCCAGTCGCGCATGGCTTCGTTGAGCGCGTCTTTCAGCGTCTTCGAGCCCGATTCGACCGGTACGACCGTCGCGCCCAGCAGCTTCATCCGATACACGTTCGCAGCCTGACGCCGCACGTCCTCGACGCCCATGTACACCACGCATTCCATGCCGAAGCGGGCGGCAATGGTGGCGGTTGCAACACCGTGCTGACCTGCGCCCGTCTCGGCGATCACACGCTTCTTGCCCATCTGGCGCGCAAGCAGCGCCTGGCCGATCACATTGTTGACCTTGTGCGCGCCGGTGTGATTCAAGTCCTCGCGCTTCAAATAAAGCTGCGCGCCGCCAAGCATTTCGCTCCAGCGCTTTGCGTGATAAATCGGGGAAGGGCGACCCACATAATGCTTCAGTTCGTAGTGATACTCCGCCTGGAACTTGAGATCTTGCTGAGCGGCTTCATACGCGACGCGCAATTCATCGAGCGCGTGGATGAGCGTTTCAGACACGAAAATGCCGCCATAATGGCCGAAATGGCCTCTTTCGTCTGGTAAGTTGTACATTACGTCACTCTTCGGTGGTGAAGTGCCATTGCGGCGAATTCACGTTTTTATTCAGCTGGCATCCGCTTCGCGCACCGCGCGCACGAATGCCGCCATCCGGGCGGGATCTTTCACGCCCTTGGCGCCCGGCGTTTCGATGCCGCTTGAGACATCGACCGCGAACGGGCGCACGCGCCGGATGGCTTCACTGACGTTTTGCGTGTTCAACCCACCACTCAAAACGGCCCGATGCCCTAGATCTGTTGGGATAAGTGACCAATCGAATATCTTCCCGCCGCCGCCAAAGCCCTCGACGAGTGCGTCGAGAAGAATGCCGCCAGCATCTGCAAATTTAAGAGACGATTCTATCAAATCGCTCGTTGCAGCATCAGGCCCGATTCGCAATGCGCGCCAATAGGGCAAACCCGCAATTGCGGCCAACTCGAGGCATTGTTCGGGTGTCTCGTCGCCGTGAAACTGCAAAATAGAAAGAGGAACGTTCGACGTGACTTCTCTCACCCATTCCGGCGTCGCGTTGACGAACAAACCGACTGCCGACACAAGGGGCGGCACATGCCGAGCCAGTTCGACGGCTTGCGCGACGCTCACCGAACGCGGACTCGGTGGATAGAACACGAAGCCCACGGCGTCCGCGCCAAGCGCCACGGCGTGGCGCACGTCTTCGGCGCGGGAAAGTCCGCACAGCTTGATTCTTGTTCGATGAAGATCCCGTTCGCTCATTTCTCGTTCGCCCAGACGGCGCTCCACGGCATGCTTTCGATATGCGCAGGCGGCACCGCGAATTGCGCCGGATAACCGACTTCCGCCAGATATAGGCCGTCCGGCATGAAGGTCGGCGCGGCGATACGACGGTCGCGCGCGGCGAGTACGTCGGTCATCCACGAAACCGGATGTTTTCCCCGGCCAATGGCAACGAAGCATCCCATTAGATTGCGTACCATGTGATGCAAAAACGCGTTGGCGCGAAACCGGAAGTGCACGAAGTTGCCCTGCTCGCGTACATCGATCCGATACACATGCTTGACCGGCGTTTTCGACTGGCAATCCGCCGCGCGGAACGACGAAAAGTCGTGCTCGCCGATAAGACACGCCACCGATTCCCGCATCGCGCCGACATCCAGCGGCGTGTGCACCCAGCCAGCGCGTTTCGCGAGCATGGGTGAACGGACCGCATTGATGTACAGCACGTAATAGTAAGTGCGTTCGAATGCGCTGAAGCGGGCGTGGAAGTCGTCGGGCATCGGCTTCGCCCATTGCACCGCGATCGTTTCCGGCAAAAACGCATTCGTGCCGCGCACCCAGGAAAACTCGGTACGGTCGAGCTCCGTGTCGAAGTGCACGACTTGGCCCAGGCCGTGAACCCCGGTATCTGTCCGTCCGGCGACGACCGTCTGCAAACGAGTCTGCGCGAACTCCCCGAGCGCGCGCTCGAGTTCGTCCTGCACCGTGTTGCCATGCGGCTGAGATTGCCAGCCGGAAAACGCCGAGCCGTCGTACTGAACGCCTAATGCAATGCGCATTTCAGGAATGCGGCGCGAGCGTCGAAAGCAACGCGGCGGCTTGCGGACGCGTGGCTGAATCGTTCGAGGCGAGCACTTCCTGAAGCAACGTGCGCGCGCCCGACAAGTCGCCCAGTTCGATGTATTCGGTCGCTAGTTCGAGCTTGTTTCGCGCGATTGTCGCCAGTTGCGAAGGCGTCAGCGCCGGCAACGGTGCAGTCTGGCTCGCCGGCAGATTCAGGTCGAAGTCGAGGCTCAGCGGGCCGTACTGGGTGGCTCCGAGGCCGGCCACCGCCGCGGCGCCTGCAGTGCCGGCTTCGATCTGAGCGACGACGGATTCCCCTCGCGGCACGGGCGGCAAGTCCTCGTGAGCCGTCTGCGCGTGGGCCACCGGCTGCGGGATGAACGGCAACGGCGCCGCGTCAGCGGACTCACGGGGCGCGGCTTCAAGCGCCTGCGGCGGCGAACTCGCCAAATCATGAGGCGCGTTCAGCGTCAGTTCGAGACGCGGCGGCAGACCGAGTTCGAGCGAGTCGAGCGCCTGGATTGCTTCTTTTGGAAACTTGGGCATCGGGAAACGATGACCGGGCGATGGATCGTCGTCGAGTTCCGGCTCGGGCGGCACGTCGAGCGCTGCGTGCTCGATCTCGCGCTGTTCTGCCGCGCGCTGCTCGGCGGCTTCCTCGGCGGCCGCACGCGCCTGAGCTTCGCGCAGTTCGGCTTCGCGAGCGATGATTTCGCGCGCCGCCGCCTCGCGGGCCTGTTCCGCGTGCTCGGCGGCATCGCGCGCTTCGGCTTCGCGCAATTGCGTCTCGCGGGCGGACAGATCGCGGGCGAGCGCCTCGCGGGCCGCGAGCTCACGTGCGCGCGTCTCCCGTTCCTCGGCTTCCTGATGCGCAGCCTGTCGCGCGGCGGCTTCGCGCTCCTGTTCTTCCCATTTGCGCGCTTCGAGCGCGGCAGCCTGGCGTGCAGCGATTTCACGGGCATGCGTTTCGTGCGCGTCGGCGTCGTTCGATGATTCTTCGCGCGCGGATGGCACGAATTCCGCGTGCAAAGCGGCGGGCGTCGCGGGAACGAACGGCTCGGCTTGCGACGCCGGATTCCTGGCCGACGGCGTCATGCGCGCGACCGCGTCGTCATCGGACGGCGTGGGGAAAACTTGCGCCGCATCGTAATCCTCGATGCTCGCCGCCACCGCGTTCAGTTCCGACTGATCGTCGCGCTGAACCGCCTTGCCGTCGACGCTCGCCACGGCGATAGCAGCCAAACGCTCGCGCTCGCGTTGCTGACGCAGCTTTTCGTTACGCGCGGCGGCGTCTGCTTCCGCTTCTTCCATCGAGGAAAAGGTTCGCGGCGCGCGCGGGTCCGCTGCCGCTCTCGCCGCTTCGAGTTTGGCGCGATTACGCCTTCTGATATACCACTGGCCGAATATGACACTCAGCCCGACCAGCCCGCCGAGGAAAATCCTGGGGTCCGAAAGCGGCGACCCGGTCGCGGGCGCCGCAGCGGAAGTGGCGACCTCGGGCTTCGCTGGCGCCGTCGTGGTACTTGCCTCGGACGCCGGCGCAACGGCATTTGGCGCGCTCGCAACAAGCGCGGGATTCGAGGCTGCCTCGGGCGGCGCGGGCTCGCTCGCGGCGCCTTGAGTCGCTGACGCCGGTGCAACGCCAGTCGCAGATGCGCCCGCCGTTGCGTTTTCCTGCGGGACCGGCGCTGGCGTCGATGCGGACGCCGAGACCGGCGCGGACGCTCCGCCCGCATCCGTTGCCGGCACGTTCAACACCGAACCGAGCTTCAACCGATTGATGTCGTGCCCGGCGAACGCGTTCGGATTGGCTTCGAACAGGGCGCGCGCCATCTTTTCCTTGACGGCGCGTTCCTTGGAACCGGTGAGTTCGCCGGCGATATCGCTCAGCGACTGACCGGGCTTCACCGCGTACTGCTGCGTAGCGCCTGCTGCAACCTCGCTCGCCTGCGCGAAAGCCGCGCCCGGATGCGCGGCGAGCACCGCGGACGCGACAATGCCAGCCGCAGCGAACGCCGCGCGCGATGGCGTGTTGAAAGACCGGCCAGGTCGATGAATCATTGAAACTCCAGGGAACGGCGAAGGTTGAATCGAAACACTGCCATGACAAACGCGCGCGGGTGGATTTTTCGTCGAACGGTCACGCGGACACGTTCCATGACAAAACCGGCTGCACAAACGAAAAAGCGCCGCGATAAACGCGACGCTTCTCGTCAAGCCGCGCTCATAAGCGCGTAGTTTACTTTACTTGTCCAACAGAATGCGCAGCATGCGGCGCAGCGGCTCGGCAGCACCCCACAAGAGCTGGTCGCCGACCGTGAACGCGGACAGATATTCACCGCCCATGGCGAGCTTGCGCAGACGGCCAACCGGCACCGTAAGCGTGCCCGTAACGACTGCAGGCGACAGATCGCGGATGGATGCTTCGCGCTCGTTCGGCACGACCTTCACCCAGTCGTTCGCCGATGCCAGGATGCCGTGCACTTCGTCGAGCGGCACGTCCTTCGCGAGCTTGATGGTCAGCGCTTGCGAATGGCAGCGCATGGCGCCGATCCGCACGCAAAGCCCATCCACGGGAACCGAGCCCGGCTGACCCATTGCGGGCTTGCCGAGAATCTTGTTGGTTTCCGCGCCGCCCTTCCACTCTTCCTTCGACATGCCGTCGCCGAGATCCTTGTCGATCCACGGGATCAGCGAGCCTGCGAGCGGCACGCCGAAATTATCGACGGGCATGCGTTCGCCCTTCATTGCAGCCAGCACGCGACGGTCGATATCGAGGATGGCGGAAGACGGGTCGGCCAGGTCTTCCTTGGCCGCGCCGTAAAGCACACCCATTTGCTGCAGCAGTTCGCGCATGTTCTGCGCACCCGCGCCGGATGCGGCCTGATACGTCATGGCCGTCGTCCATTCGACGAGGTTTTCGCGGAACAGGCCGCCGAGCGCCATCAGCATGAGGCTGACCGTGCAATTGCCGCCGATGAAATCGCGCCCGCCCTTGACGAGCGAGTCCTTGATGACGTTCAGGTTGACCGGATCGAGAATGATGACCGCGTCGTCCTTCATGCGCAGCGCCGAGGCCGCGTCGATCCAATAACCTTTCCAGCCCGCCGCGCGCAGCTTCGGATACACCTCGTTGGTGTAGTCGCCGCCCTGACACGTGATGATGGCGTCGCATTTCTTCAGGTCGTCGATGCTCGTCGCGTCTTTGAGCTTAGTCTCGTTCTTGGCGAACGACGGCGCGTTGCCGCCCGCATTGCTGGTGCTGAAAAACACCGGTTCGATCAGGTCGAAGTCGCCTTCCTGCTGCATGCGCTGCATCAGGACGCTGCCGACCATGCCGCGCCAACCAACGAGACCTACGTTCATGACTCACCCTTCCAGTGGTAGCTTCCCCGCATCCTTACCCGGCGTGGCCGCGCGGGGAAGACGCTCGGACACGAGGGACGATCAGCGAATCGTGATCGCTTTGATGGAGGTTTTCGTAATGCGCGTTTTGGCGACGCCAACAATGGCGTGACCGCGCGTGCTGATGGCGAGACCCGTCGCGCTGACTTTTGAGCCGCGTCCGATGGATTCCAAAGAGAATTGAGAGTTCTTCGCCATAGCAAAACAGTCTACACGATAACCGGGCTATTTCGTGAATCACGAACCGAATCGCCGCGAATCGTGCCGTAAAACGGGTAAAAATAGGATAAACGTCACGATCGGCTGCATTTGTCGCAACAGCCGATCGCGAGTTTTTTTATAGCGCCTTGAGCACCGCGTCGCCCATTTCCTTCGTGCCGACGACTTTGCCGTCGGGCGTCGCGATATCGCCGGTGCGATAGCCCTGCTCCAGGACCTTCTTCACCGCGCTTTCGATACGGTCGGCTTGCTCCGTCTTGCCGAGCGAGTAGCGCAGCATCATCGCGGCCGAGAGAATGGTCGCAAGCGGATTGGCCACGCCCTTGCCCGCGATATCCGGCGCCGAACCATGCGACGGCTCGTACAAGCCCTTGTTGTTCTTGTCGAGCGACGCCGAAGGCAACATGCCGATGGAACCGGTGAGCATCGCGGCTTCGTCGGAGAGAATGTCGCCAAACATGTTGCCCGTCACGACCACGTCGAAAGCCTTGGGCGCCTTGACCAGCTGCATCGCCGCGTTATCGACATACATGTGCGACAGCTCGACGTCCGGATATTCCTTGGACACGTCGATCATGATGTCGCGCCAGAATTGCGATGTTTCGAGCACGTTCGCCTTGTCCACGCTCGTCAACTTCTTCTGACGCTTTTGCGCAGCTTGAAACGCGACATGCGCAATGCGCCGCACTTCCGGTTCCGCGTAACGCATGGTGTCGAAGCCTTCCTGCGCGCCTTCGAACAAGCCGTCCGGCGCAGCACGCACGCCGCGTGGCTGACCAAAGTAGATGTCACCGTTCAGTTCACGCACGATCAGGATATTAAGCCCCGACACGATCTCGGCCTTCAGCGACGAAGCACCCGTCAATTGCGCATAGCAAATGGCCGGACGGAAGTTCGCGAACAGTTGCAGATGCTTGCGCAGACCGAGAATGGCTTGCTCCGGGCGCAACGCGCGTTCGAGCTTGTCATACTTCCAGTCGCCGACGGCGCCGAAAAGGATCGCGTCGGCGTCCTTGGCGAGTTGCAGCGTCGCATCCGGCAGCGGATGGCCCTTCGCCTCGTAACCCGCGCCGCCAACGGGCGCTTCTTCGAGTTCGAACTTCTCACCAAGCGCGTTCAGCACCTTGACCGCCTCGGCGGTGATTTCCGGACCGATCCCGTCGCCGGGGAGGACTGCAATCTTCATGTCTCGATTCCTTATTCACAGGACGCGCTCCGCGCTTGCGGAGCTTCCCGGTTTGGTTCGCGCCGTCGTGTCGGGTTTCTCGGACACGAACAACGTCACTAAAAGCGCGCCTGCATCTAAGCGCAGGCCGAATACAGGCTCTTATCCAACCAGCCGATTGTTCAGCCACGGCTGTTTCGTCAGCCGTTCCGTCTCGTACTGACGAATCTTGTCCGCGTGGCGCAGAGTCAGCGCGATATCGTCGAAGCCGTTCAGCAGACAGTACTTGCGAAAGCCCGGGACTTCGAAAGAATACTCGGTGCCGTCGCCCGTACGCACGACTTGCGCTTCGAGATCGACGGTCAGCGTAGAACCCACGAACGCGTTGGTCTCGTTGAACAGCTTGTCCACTTGCTGCTCCGTCAGCGCCACCGGCAGCAGCCCGTTCTTGAAGCAGTTGTTATAGAAAATGTCCGCGAAGCTCGGCGCAATGATCGCGCGAAAGCCGTATTGATCCAGCGCCCACGGCGCGTGTTCCCGCGAGCTGCCGCAGCCGAAGTTCTTGCGCGTGAGCAGAATCGACGCGCCCTGGTAACGCTGCTGATTCAGCACGAAATCCGGGTTCAGCGGGCGCTTGCTGTTGTCCTGTCCCGGCTGGCCGACATCGAGATAACGCCATTCGTCGAACGCGTTGGGACCGAAGCCGGTGCGCTTGATCGACTTCAGGAACTGCTTCGGAATGATCGCGTCGGTGTCGACGTTTTCGCGATCCAGCGGCGCCACGAGGCCGCTATGCACAATGAATTTTTCCATGACGCTTGAGCCCTTTGTCTGTTGCAGATCCGGCAATGCTTGGCGCGCCTTGCCGGATGAATGCGGCTCGCCTACTTAGCCGCGTTGCTGATCGAATTGCCCAGATGCTGCAAATCTTCGCCGAAACCGTGCATCGTGTTGCAGCCCGCGAGTGTCAGTATGAGCAGACAACCGGCGGCAACCACGAGCGAGAGTAGATTTCGCTTCATCGCACCGAGTCAGGCGAGCTTGCGAACGTCGACGAAGTGACCTTCGATTGCAGCGGCGGCCGCCATTGCCGGGCTCACCAGATGCGTGCGTCCGCCCGCGCCTTGACGCCCTTCGAAATTGCGGTTCGACGTCGATGCGCAGCGCTCGCCCGGATCGAGCCGGTCCGCGTTCATGGCGAGGCACATGGAGCATCCCGGCTCGCGCCATTCGAAGCCCGCGTTGGTGAAAATCTTGTCGAGCCCTTCCCGCTCGGCCTGCGCTTTCACGAGACCGGAGCCCGGCACGACCATCGCCAGACGAATGTTCGATGCCACGCGGCGGCCGAGCGTCTTCACCACATACGCGGCGGCGCGCAGGTCTTCAATACGCGCATTCGTGCACGAGCCGATGAAGATTTTGTCCGGCTTGATGGCCTCGATTGGCGTGTTCGGTTGCAGCGCCATGTAGTGCAGCGCGCGTTCCATGGCGTCGCGCTTGACCGGATCTTTTTCGCGCTCGGGATCGGGCACGCGGCCATCGACCGACGTGACCATTTCCGGCGACGTGCCCCACGTGACTTGCGGCACGATTTCGGCCGCATTGAGTTCGACCACGCGGTCGAACTGCGCGTCTGGGTCCGACTTGAACTGACGCCAGTACTCGACCGCCTGATTCCACTCGACGCCCTGCGGCGAGTACGGACGATCCTTGAGATAGTTGATCGTGGTGTCGTCGACGGCCACCATGCCGGCGCGCGCGCCCGCTTCGATCGCCATGTTGCAGACCGTCATGCGGCCTTCCATGGTGAGCGCGCGGATGGTCGAGCCGCCGAATTCCATGGCGTAACCGGTGCCGCCCGCCGTGCCGATCTTGCCGATGATCGCGAGCACGATGTCCTTCGCGGTGCAGCCGCGCGGCAATTGGCCTTCGACCTTGATGAGCAGGTTCTTGCTCTTCTTCTGCAAGAGCGTTTGCGTGGCGAGCACGTGCTCCACTTCCGAGGTGCCGATGCCGTGCGCGAGCGCGCCGAACGCGCCGTGCGTGGAGGTGTGCGAGTCGCCGCAGACGATGGTCATGCCCGGCAGCGTCGCGCCCTGTTCCGGCCCGATGATGTGCACGATGCCCTGACGCAGATCGTTCATCTTGAACTGAGTGATGCCGAAGCTATCGCAATTGGAGTCGAGCGTATCGACTTGCAGCTTCGACACGGGATCAGCAATGCCGTGGGAACGGTCGGTGGTCGGCACGTTGTGGTCGGACACGGCCAGGTTCGCGCTGATGCGCCACACCGGGCGCTCGGCCAGCTTAAGGCCTTCGAAGGCCTGCGGGCTCGTCACTTCGTGCAGCAGGTGACGGTCGATATAGAGGATCGACGTGCCGTCCTCTTCCGTGTGGATCACGTGTGTGTTCCACAGTTTGTCGTAGAGAGTCTGTGCCATGTGAGCGCTTTGGAGTGTGACTGCGGGGTTTTCAGTTTGACGACTTGTGAGTCGATTATGCCACTCTCAAGGAGCGCGTGGATAGTACTAGGCTACGGAAAAATCCATTAAAAACAGTGGGTTGGGTGGTGGGTTCGGTACCTGGATCAGCGATACCCGGATAGAAAGACGGACGAGGAAGAAGCCAAAAGCAAAAAGCCCCGGCAATCACTTGCCGGGGCTTTCATCCAACCTAACCTGCATGCGCTTAACGCTTGTCCAGCGCCTTTGCATCACGCGGCGTTTGACCAATGAACAACTGACGCGGACGGCCAATCTTTTGTTCCGGATCGGCGATCATCTCGTTCCATTGCGCGATCCAGCCAACCGTACGGGCCATTGCAAAGATACACGTGAACATGGACGTCGGAATGCCCAGCGCGCGCTGCACGATACCCGAGTAAAAGTCTACGTTCGGGTACAGCTTGCGCGACACGAAGTATTCGTCTTCCAGCGCGATCTTTTCCAGTTCCATCGCGAGCTTGAAGAGCGGGTCGTCATGCAGACCGAGCTCGTTCAGCACTTCGTGGCAGGTTTCGCGCATGAGCTTCGCGCGGGGATCGTAATTCTTGTAGACGCGGTGGCCGAAGCCCATCAGCTTCACGCCCGAGTTCTTGTCCTTCACCTGCTTGATGAACTCGGCGATGTTGTCGACCGAGCCGATTTCTTCCAGCATGTTCAGCGCGGCTTCGTTCGCGCCGCCGTGCGCCGGGCCCCACAGACACGCGATACCCGCTGCAATACACGCAAACGGATTGGCGCCCGACGAACCCGCGAGACGCACCGTCGAGGTCGACGCGTTTTGCTCGTGGTCCGCGTGCAGGATGAGGATACGGTCGAGCGCGCGCACCAGCACGTCGTTGACTTTGTACTCTTCGCAAGGGTTCGAAAACATCATGTACATGAAGTTCGCGCTATACGACAGATCGTTCTTCGGATAAACGAACGGTTGACCGATGCTGAACTTATAAGCCATGGCCACCAGCGTCGGCAGCTTGGCGATCATGCGGATGGCCGACACTTCGCGATGACGCGGGTCGTTGATATTCAGCGAGTCATGGTAGAACGCCGACAGCGCGCCGACTGCGGCGACGAGGACGGCCATGGGATGCGCGTCGCGACGGAAACCGCGGAAGAAGAAGTGCATTTGCTCATGCACCATCGTGTGGCGCGTGACCGTATCCACGAATTCCTGGTTCTGCGCGGCGGTCGGCAGTTCGCCCTTCAGCAGCAGATAGCAGGTTTCGAGGAAGTCGGCGTTCACCGCCAGTTCTTCGATCGGATATCCGCGATAGAGCAGTTCGCCCTTGTCGCCGTCGATATACGTGATCGCGGAATTGCACGCTGCCGTCGACATGAAGCCCGGGTCATACGTGAACTTGCCGGTCTGACCGTACAACTTGCGAATGTCGATCACGTCCGGGCCCATGGTGCCCTTGTAGATCGGCATTTCGACGCTCGGCGAGTTGTCGCTGAACGATAGCGTGGCTTTAACATCTGACGGGGTCATAGCACATCCTCAATCGAAGTATGGATACAGGTTCTCGATAATTTGCACGACGGAAGCTGCGCGGCACAAACTGTACTGTGGGCCTCTTGCGGCCTTAATTCGTTTATTTCGGCTTATTGTGCAGAACTCCGTGGATTCCTGCTGAAATCACACGGTACGCAGCATACCTAGCAGACGGATTACATCGGGCGTCGCAAGCTCGCCTTCGGGCTCGGTGCGCGCCAGCAACAAATCCATCAGTTCGTTGTCGCTCAGCTCCAGCACACGGGTCAACGCGAACACGTCGGCGTCACTGAGGTCATGCTCATATCGGCTGAAAAAACGCTCGAAGATCAGATCGTTTTCCAGCAGGCCGCGCCGCGCACGCCAGCGAAGACGCGCGCGACGAAGGGGGTCGGACTGATGCGGACCGTCGTCCGCGGTATTGCTTGAATTGTCGACCATCTCTTAGCCCATCTCAGACAGCGCGGCGCACCATCAATTCCTTGATCTTGCCGATCGCCTTGGTCGGGTTGAGCCCCTTCGGGCACACGTCGACGCAATTCATGATCGTGTGGCAACGGAACAGACGATACGGATCTTCCAGGTTGTCCAGACGCTCGCCGGTCGCTTCATCCCGGCTATCCGCAATGAAGCGATACGCCTGCAGCAAGCCCGCCGGTCCGACGAACTTGTCCGGATTCCACCAGAAGCTCGGGCACGACGTCGAGCAACTCGCGCACAGAATGCACTCGTACAGCCCGTCGAGCTCGTCGCGTTCGACCGGCGACTGCAGACGCTCTTTTTCCGGCGGCGGCGTGTCGTTGATCAGATACGGCTTGATCGAATGATACTGATTAAAAAATTGCGTGAAGTCGCAAATCAGATCGCGCACCACCGGTAAGCCCGGCAGCGGACGCAGCACAATGCGCTGCGGCAGATCGTTCATGTTCTGCAAACACGCGAGACCGTTCTTGCCGTTGATGTTCATCGCGTCCGAGCCGCACACGCCTTCGCGGCACGAACGGCGAAACGACAGCGTCTCGTCGACCGACTTCAGCTTGAGCAGTGCATCGAGCAGCATGCGTTCGTGCGAGTCGATCTCCAGCTCGTAGGTCTGCATGCGCGGGGCTGCGTCCTTGTCCGGATCGTAGCGATAGACTTCGAAGATTCTCTTTGCCATTTCGATTTTCCCTTGTGCCTTAGAAGGTCCGTGCCTTCGGCGGCACCGATTCGACCGTCAGCGGCTTCATCTGCACCGGCTTGTAGTCGAGGCGATCGCCTTCGCTGAACCACAGCGTATGGCGCATCCAGTTCTCATCGTCGCGATGCTCGAAGTCGCTGTGCGCGTGCGCGCCACGGCTTTCCTTGCGCGCTTCGGCCGACACCATGGTCGCGCGCGCGACTTCGATCAGGTTCGCCAACTCCAGCGCCTCGACCTTCGCCGTGTTGAACACCTTCGATTTGTCCTTCAGATGCACGTGCTTCACGCGCGCGGTGAGTTCGTCGATCTTGCTCACGCCCTCTTCGAGCAGCTTCGATGTGCGGAACACGCCCGCATGCGCCTGCATGGTCGAACGAATGTCGTTGGCGATGTTCTGCGTGTATTCGCCCGACGTCGACTTCTCCAGCACCGCGAGGCGTTCGAGCGCGAAGTCGGCGGCATCGGCCGGCAGCGGCTTGTGCTCTTTCAACTCCTTCGCGTGCTTGATGATGTGATTGCCCGCCGCGCGGCCGAACACCACCAGGTCGAGCAGCGAGTTCGTGCCCAGACGGTTCGCGCCATGCACCGAGACGCACGAGCATTCGCCCACCGCGTAGAACCCGTTGACTGGCTCGTTATAACCATTGGACGTACCCACGACCTGCCCGTGCATGTTCGTCGGTATGCCACCCATTTGATAGTGGATGGTCGGCACCACGGGAATGGGCTCCTTGATGCAATCGACATTGGCGAACTTGAGCGCGATCTCGCGAATCGACGGCAAGCGCTTCATGATCGTCTCGGCGCCGATGTGCGACAGATCCAGCAATACGTGGTCCTTGTTCGGACCCACGCCGCGGCCTTCCTTGATTTCCTGATCCATCGAACGCGAAACGAAGTCGCGCGGCGCGAGGTCCTTGAGCGTCGGCGCGTAGCGCTCCATGAAGCGGTCGCCGTTCGAATTGCGCAAGATGCCGCCTTCGCCGCGCACGCCTTCGGTAATCAGCACGCCCGCGCCCGCGACACCGGTCGGGTGGAATTGCCAGAACTCCATGTCCTGCAACGCGATGCCCGAGCGCGCGGCCATGCCCAAGCCATCGCCCGTGTTGATGAACGCATTCGTCGATGCCGCGAAGATACGTCCCGCGCCGCCCGTGGCGAACAGCGTGGTCTTGCCTTCGAGGATATACACGTCGCCCGTTTCCATCTCCAGCGCGGTGACGCCGAGCACATCGCCTTCGGCGTCGCGGATCAGGTCCAGCGCCATCCATTCGACGAAGAAGTGCGTTTTGGCCGCGACGTTCTGCTGATACAGCGTGTGCAACAACGCGTGGCCGGTACGGTCGGCCGCGGCGCAGGCGCGTTGCACGGGCTTTTCGCCGTAGTTGGCCGTGTGTCCGCCGAACGGACGCTGATAGATCGTGCCATCCGGATTGCGGTCGAACGGCATGCCCATGTGTTCGAGCTCATACACGGCGTTGGGCGCTTCACGGCACATGAATTCGATTGCATCCTGGTCGCCGAGCCAGTCGGAGCCCTTGATGGTGTCGTAGAAGTGATAGTGCCAGTTGTCCTCGCTCATGTTGCCAAGCGAGGCGCCAATGCCGCCTTGCGCGGCGACCGTATGCGAGCGCGTGGGAAACACCTTCGACAAAACAGCGACCGACAGGCCCGCACGCGCGAGCTGCAGCGATGCGCGCATGCCCGAGCCGCCCGCGCCCACGATGACCACGTCGAAACGGCGACGCGGCAGGGAAGTCTTGATTGCAGCCATGTTCTTTAAACTCTCCAGAGAATCTGTGCAGCGTAGCCGGCGCATCCGACGAGCCAGAGGATGGTCAGCACCTGAAGAAACAGGCGCACGGCCATGGGCTTCACGTAATCCATCCAGATATCGCGAATGCCGACCCACGCGTGATAGAACAGGCAAAGCAGAGTCACGAACGTGGCAAGCTTCATCCACTGCATGGCGAAGATGGACGCCCAGCCTTCATAGGAGAAGCTGTGTGCGGCGAAGAACCAGAACAGCAAAACGACGGTGTATGCCGCCATCACGACGGCGGTAATGCGTTGCGCGAGCCAGTCGCGCAGGCCGTAGTGCGCGCCCACGACCAGGCGCTTCGGGCCAACTCTGTTTTGGGTTGCCATGATCTTAGAAGGCTCCGAAAATTTTAAGGGCCATCACAGCCGTGAGAAGCAGCGAGACGACGAGCACGATCAACGCGCTTTGCTTGCCGCCTTCCTTGTTCACGCCAACGTGCGTGTCGAGCAGCAGAAAGCGAATGCCCGCGCAGAAGTGATGCAGATACGCCCACGACAGCACGAGCGTGATGATCTTGACGATGGGGTTGGCCAGAAAGCCCTTGAACGCGTCGAAACTGAGTTCCGAGGTCAGGCTCTGATCGAGCAGATAGAGAATGAACGGCAGCGACACGAAAAGCAGCAAGCCGCTGATGCGATGCAGGATGGACACCTTCCCCGCGAGCGGCAAGCGATACTTCGCGAGTTGACCAAGCCCGATGTTCCGGAACTCGGGCCTTGGTTTTTTTACGGCTTCAGCCATGCTAGACCCCAACTTGTTATTACACCAATCCGCGATTTTAGCGCCTTTTTATTCCGCGCTGCAGCGAAAACCGGCCTAAAACACTCTTCTAAGGCGTGTAAGAAAAGAGTATCCCTTACGTGCTTGCGCGAAACTTACGCACTGCTTGCCACCCTGCATTTCCCGCCTGCTTTCGGCGCTCAACTCAAGTCGTTCTGATAGTAATACCCGGTCGTAACGTACCAGCCGCGCCGCACTTCGACCGGCCGGTCGCCATACGTATAGGAGACGCGTTCGACTGACAGCAGCGGAAAGTCCGGTTTCACATCGAGCAGGCGCGCGACCGCTGGGTCAGCGGCGACGGCGCGGATCTTCTCTGTCGCACGAATCATGCGCGTACCGAACTCCGTCTCGAACATTGCGTAGAGCGGACCCTTGTAATCGGCGAGACGCTCGGCGGTCAGGCCGCGAAAGACCGCGCCGGGCAGCCAGATTTCGTCGAAAACGGTCGTCACGCCATCAAACTGCAACAGGCGCTTGATAAGAACAACGGGGTCGGCCGGTTTCAGATCGAGTTGACGCGCGATCTCGGCGGGCGCGCGCAGCCGCTTGCATTCGAGCAGGCGGCTGACGTGGGGATGAGCGTCGCCGTCGTCGGGCAACAAGCGCAGGAAGCGGAACTGGACGCGGTCTTCATTGTGCGTCGCAACAAACGTGCCCTTGCCTTGACGGCGCACGAGCAGATTGTCGGCGGCGAGTTCGTCGATGGCCTTGCGGACGGTGCCCTGGCTGACTTTATAGCGCGCGGCGAGTTCGACCTCGCTCGGGATGATTTCGCCGGGCTTCCATTCACCCGTTTCGAGCCCCTGCGTGATGAGCGATTTGATTTGCTGATATAGCGGACTGAACGTAGGCGACGACGTACTCGCGGCAGCCTCAGCCGCGCTCGCGCTGCCGTTCGGGTTCGTCGTGCTCGCCGGGTTCGAATTCATGCCGCGCATTTCAACACAAAGCCGCGCCGTGCGTCCAGAGCTTTCCCTGAGAATCCTATGTCTTATATAAGACATAAGATAGTGTTGACTTTGCTTGTGACGAACCCTACACTCCTTGTCGAGCAAGGGTTTGCGGGTTGTCGTAACACCGGAAACCGAGCTGACCGGCGCGTTTGTCCTGGCGGTTTTCGCCAGATGCCGTCAGTTCTTCGGCCGCGCGACATACCGCCAGGCACGCCCTTTCGCTTTCGCCTTACGCCGATCGACCACTCGATTCGCGCGCCGCTGCCTGCCTATCGCCTCGCAACGTCAAGCGCCGTCTCGTATGGGCGCGTTGCCGTAGGACCCAAGCGAATTTCGCGTCCTTTAAGAAACCTCCCGCAAGCAACTCGCTCGAACGAGAGATTCATGGCATGACAGTCACGCCGCGCCCGTCGGTGCGCCGCTCGCCTTGGCGCCAACACAGGCGCGAAGCCGCATCGGCAGGACATCGGCCGGGCGTTCCCACGCTTCGCGGGCGGCATGGCAGGCATGTCTTTCATCAACGCTTTGCGTAACGCGCATAAAATGGCGCTTTCCCTAGCGTTCCACGCACCGTCCAGGAGAGTTATCAATGGCTAAGTCCGCAAAGCGCGTTGCCGTCACCGGCGCCGCAGGTCAAATCGGCTACTCGCTGCTGTTCCGTATCGCCAATGGCGATCTGCTCGGCAAAGACCAGCCCGTGATTCTTCAGTTGCTCGATTTGCCGCAAGCGCAAGGCGCAGTCAAGGGCGTCGTGATGGAACTGGAAGACTGCGCGTTCCCGCTGCTCGCAGGCGTGGTCGTCACGGACGACCCCAAAGTCGCGTTCAAGGACGCCGACGTCGCGCTGCTGGTCGGTGCGCGTCCGCGCTCGAAAGGCATGGAGCGAAAGGACCTCTTGTCGGCCAACGCCGAAATCTTCACGGTTCAGGGCAAGGCGCTCAACGAAGTCGCAAGCCGCGACGTCAAGGTTCTCGTGGTCGGCAACCCGGCCAACACGAACGCCTATATCGCGATGAAGTCGGCGCCGGATCTGCCGAAGAAGAACTTCACCGCCATGCTGCGCCTGGACCACAACCGCGCGCTGTCGCAACTGGCGGCCAAGTCGGGCAAGCCGGTCGCATCGATCGAAAAACTGGCTGTGTGGGGCAACCACTCGCCGACCATGTACCCCGACTTCCGCTTCGCCACGGCCGCCGGCGACGACCTGACGAAGCTCATCAACGACGATGAATGGAACCGCAACACGTTCATCCCGACGGTCGGCAAGCGCGGTGCGGCGATCATCGAAGCGCGCGGTCTGTCGTCGGCGGCATCGGCGGCTAACGCTGCAATCGACCACGTGCGCGACTGGGTGCTCGGCACCAATGGCAAGTGGGTCACCATGGGCATTCCGTCGGACGGCTCGTACGGCATTCCGGAAGACATCATCTACGGCGTGCCGGTCACGTGCGAAAACGGCGAGTACAAACGCGTCGAAGGTCTGGAAATCGACGCGTTCTCGCGCGAAAAAATGGACGGCACGCTGAACGAACTGCTAGAAGAGCGCGACGGCGTGGCGCATTTGCTGGGCAAGTAATTTTAAGTATTGCGGGGAAGCCGGGAGGCTTCCCGCTGGCGCGAATGCATCCGATGCATCGCGCCTGATTCGAACGCGTTTGGAGCTTGCCGTGCTTTCACGGAAGCAGCCCGAGCGCGGCCGAATCAGAAGCATTGAGCAAGATCGACATCCTTTTCCCCCAATTGGACCCGACGCCGACGATGCGCGCTCTCACCCCCGCCGAAGTGCTGTTTGACGGCGACCCGCAGCCTGCTGTCCTGCCGCCCTGCGATCACTACGCGGGCAGCGAAAAGCTGATGAAGAAGTCGCTCGCGTTGCAGGCGCAACTCGGGCCGGTCTTCGACATCACGCTCGATTGCGAGGACGGTGCGGAAGTAGGCCGCGAGGCGGAGCATGCGGAACTCGTCGCGTCGTTCGTCGGCGGCGAGGAAGACCGCTTCGGGCGCGTGGGCGTGCGCATTCACGACTTCAATCACCGCGCGTGGCGCGACGACGTGCGCATCATCCTGCGTCACGCGAGGAAAGCGCCTGCCTTCGTCATGCTGCCGAAAATCCGCAGCGTCTTCGACGCCGCCGAGATGGTGGCTTTCGTCGAGGCATCGCGTTGCGAGTTCGGCATCGAGAAACCGGTGCCTTGTCATTTGCTGATCGAAACGCATGGCGCGCTTCGCGAAGCCTTCGAGCTCGCGGCGCTGCCCGGCGTCGAATCGCTGAGCTTCGGTCTGATGGACTTTGTTTCGGCGCACAACGGCGCCATTCCAGATACCGCCATGCGCTCGCCCGGCCAGTTCGAACATCCGCTCGTGCGGCGCGCGAAGCTGGAAATCGCGGCGGCGTGTCATGCACACGGCAAGGTGCCTTCCCACAACGTATCGACGGAAGTGCGCGACATGGGCATCGTGGCGAACGACGCCGGGCGCGCGCGCAACGAGTTCGGCTATACGCGCATGTGGAGCATTCATCCGGAGCAGATACGGCCTGTCGTCGAAGCCTTCTCGCCACGTGCCGATGAAATCGCGCTCGCCGCCGAGATACTGCTTGGCGCACAACGCGCGCAGTGGGGCCCAACGCGTCACGGCGATACCTTGCACGATCGCGCGAGCTATCGCTATTACTGGTCGGTGCTGCGGCGCGCCGAGGCCACCGGCCAGGCAATGCCAAGCGATTACGCGTCGCTCTTCGCCACGCCGGCGCAAGGCGGCAACGCATGACAGAGCATTTGCAGCACGCGCGCGAGCGGTTACGCAGCGCGCGTTTCAAGAAGAAGTAACGCACGCCCTGAGCGTTGAAAGGAGACTTGAAGCAATGAGCGATACCGTATCGACCGACGCACCCGCCGCAGCGGGCGCATTCAAGCCAAAAAAATCCGTCGCGCTTTCGGGCGTGACCGCGGGCAATACCGCGTTGTGCACAGTCGGCAAGACCGGCAACGACCTGCACTATCGCGGTTACGACATTCTCGATGTCGCGACCACCAGCGAGTTCGAGGAGATCGCTTATCTGCTCGTGCATGGCAAGCTGCCGAACGTCGCCGAGTTGAAGGCGTACAAGACAAAACTCAAGGCTTTGCGCGGCTTGCCCGCAAACCTCAAGGCCGCGCTCGAATGGATTCCGGCGTCCGCGCACCCCATGGACGTCATGCGCACCGGCGTATCCATGCTCGGCACCATCCTGCCCGAAAAAGACGATCACAACGTTCCCGGCGCGAAGGATATCGCCGACAAACTGATGGCCTCGCTCGGTTCGATGCTGCTCTACTGGTATCACTACTCGCACAACGGCAAGCGCATCGAAGTCGAAACTGACGACGACTCCATCGGCGGACACTTTCTGCATTTGCTGCATGGCGTGGAGCCCTCGAAATCGTGGGTCGAAGCCATGCACGTATCGCTCAATCTTTACGCTGAACATGAGTTCAACGCATCCACGTTCACCACTCGCGTGATCGCGGGCACGGGATCGGACATGTATTCGGCGATCGTGGGTGGCATTGGCGCATTGCGCGGCCCGAAACATGGCGGCGCCAATGAAGTCGCGTTCGAAATTCAATCGCGCTATCAGACGCCCGACGAAGCCGAGTCCGATATTCGCGCACGCGTCGAGAAGAAGGAAGTGGTGATCGGCTTCGGTCATCCGGTCTATACCATCTCCGATCCGCGTAACAAGGTCATCAAGGAGGTCGCGAAGAAGCTCTCGAAGGAAGCGGGCGACAACAAGCTCTTCAGCATCGCCGAACGGCTCGAATCCGTGATGGCCGACGCGAAGAAAATGTTCCCCAACCTCGACTGGTTCAGCGCGGTTTCGTATCACATGATGGGCGTGCCCACGGCCATGTTCACGCCGCTCTTCGTCATCTCGCGCACGGCGGGATGGAGCGCGCACATCATCGAGCAACGCATCGACAACAAAATCATCCGGCCGAGTGCGAACTACACGGGCCCCGATAATTTGAAGTTCACGCCACTAAATAAGCGAAAATAGCGGACTGCGCGATCGAATTTCGCGAGGACGAAATTCACTCCGCGCGGCAACCGTTACCAACCTCCATGTTTTGAAAGGTTTTTCGATGAATAAACTCCTGATCGCTGCAATCGTCGGCACACTGGCTACCACCAGCGTGTTCGTCAGTGCCGACGCCTTCGCCGCGACGACCACCACGGACTCGAAGGCGGCAAAGGCCAAACGCCCGGCTCCGGCACGTCGACTCATCAAGCGCTCACCCAAGGCCGAAGCGGCCGCGGCAGCGAAGACCGACCCGATTCCCGAAGGCGCCGTCAAGTGGACCTGTAAGGAAGGCGCGTCTTTCTATCTGAAAGGCGACATGAAGCGTGACACCATCGTCACCGTGAATTGGGCCAAGAAGGACTACAAGCTGCCCCGTCAGGACACCACGACCGGCGCCGATCGTTTCCACGATGCGGCAACGGGCATGGATCTCGTCGTGATCCCGTCGAAGGCAATGCTGTTCTCCGACAAAGATTCGTCGCGCCTGGCCGACGAGTGCATGACCGCCGAAATGGCTGCGGGCGCAACCGCTCCCACGCAGTCGGAAGCGTTGTTCAAGAAGGCCGAATAACAAAGTCTGCAATCAAACAGGAATCCTCGATGTCCGCACCGATCTCGAACGTCCGGCCAGAGCCGGATCAGGTACTCGTCGACATAGTCGACTACGTTCTCAACTATCGCGTCGAGAGCACGCTTGCGCTGGAAACCGCGCGCAACTGCCTGATCGACACCCTCGGCTGCGGACTCGAAGCCCTCTCGTACCCTGCCTGCACCAAGCTGATGGGACCGATCGTGCCCGGCACGATCGTCCCCAACGGCGCGAAGGTGCCTGGCACCCAGTTTCAGCTCGACCCGGTTCAGGCCGCCTTCAACATCGGCGCCATGATCCGCTGGCTCGACTTCAACGACACATGGCTCGCCGCCGAATGGGGCCATCCGTCGGACAACCTGGGCGGCATTCTCGCCACCGCCGACTGGCTGTCACGTAACGCAATCGCCACCGGCAAGAAGCCGGTCGCCATGAAAGACGTGCTGATCGCCATGGTCAAGGCGCACGAAATTCAAGGCTGTATCGCGCTGGAAAACTCGTTCAACAAGGTCGGGCTCGATCACGTGCTGCTGGTCAAGCTCGCGTCCACAGCGGTCGTCGGTCAGTTGATCGGCCTCTCGCGCGACGAACTCATCAACGCGGTGTCGCTCGCTTTCGTCGATGGTCATTCGCTGCGTACATATCGCCATGCGCCGAACACGGGTTCGCGCAAGTCGTGGGCCGCGGGCGACGCGACCTCGCGTGCCGTGCGTCTCGCGCTGATCGCGAAGACCGGCGAAATGGGCTATCCGTCGGTCTTGACCACGAAGACCTGGGGCTTCTACGACGTGCTCTTCAAGGGCAACGACTTCAAGTTCCAGCGCCCGTACGGCTCGTATGTCATGGAGAACGTGCTCTTTAAGATTTCGTTCCCGGCCGAATTCCATTCGCAAACCGCCGTCGAAGCCGCCATGACGCTGCACGGCAAGCTGAAGGAAGCGGGCAAGAGTGTCGAAGATATCGCGAAGATCACCATTCGCACGCACGAAGCGGCTATCCGCATCATCGACAAGAAGGGACCGCTCAACAATCCGGCCGACCGCGATCACTGCATTCAGTACATGATCGCCGTGCCGCTCATCCACGGCCGTCTCACCGCCGCCGATTACGAAGATTCGATCGCGCAGGACCCGCGCATCGACACCTTGCGCGCGAAGATGGAATGCGTGGAAGACCCGCAATACACGACCGATTACCACGACCCTGAGAAGCGCTCGATTGCGAACGCGCTCACCGTCGAGTTCACGGACGGTTCGAAGCTCGATGAAATCGCGGTGGAATATCCGATCGGTCACAAGCGCCGCCGCGAGGACGGCATTCCGCTGCTCGTCGAGAAGTTCAAGACCAATCTCGCGCGCCGGTTCCCGCAAAAACAGCAACAGGCGATCCTCGCGGTATCGCTCGATCAGGCAAAGCTCGAAGCCATGCCGGTCAATGAATACGTCGATTTGTATGTGATCTAGCGCCTGGAGCCGGTGCGCGCGTGCCGGCGCGTCAAACCAGGCACGACCCGGTTTCAGATTCAGGAAACGTTGCATCAAACCCAGATCAGCCCAAGGAAAATAACCATGGCCCACAATCTTCACAATACGCTCAAGGAATTCGACAGTGGTTCCGGCAAAGGCAAGTTCTACTCGCTGCCGCAACTCGGCGAAGCCCTGAAGGTCAAGATCGAACGTCTGCCGGTGTCTATCCGGCTGGTGCTCGAATCCGTGCTGCGCAATTACGACGGCAAGAAGATTTCCGAAGAGCACATCGAACAACTCGTGAACTGGAAACCGACTGCAGCCCGCGTCGATGAAATCCCGTTCGTCGTCGCGCGCGTCGTGCTGCAGGATTTCACCGGCGTGCCCCTGCTCGCCGACATCGCCGCCATGCGCGGTGTGGCCGAACGCGCGGGCAAGGACCCGAAGGCGATCGAGCCGCTCGTGCCGGTGGATCTCGTCGTCGATCACTCGGTGCAGATCGATCACTTCCGCGAGCCGAACGCGCTCGACCTGAACATGAAGCTGGAGTTTCAGCGCAATAACGAGCGCTACCAGTTCATGAAGTGGGGCATGCAGGCGTTCGACACGTTCAAGGTCGTGCCGCCGGGCGTGGGTATCGTCCACCAGGTGAATCTGGAGTATCTCGCACGCGGCGTGCACAAGAAGACCGAAGGCAACGACACGGTCTACTACCCGGACACGCTCGTCGGCACCGACAGCCACACGACGATGATCAACGGCATCGGCGTGGTGGGCTGGGGCGTGGGCGGCATCGAAGCGGAAGCGGGCATGCTCGGCCAGCCGGTGTATTTCCTCACGCCGGATGTCGTCGGCGTCGAGTTGAAGGGCAAGCTGCGCGAAGGCTGCACGGCAACCGACCTCGTCTTGACCATCACGGAAATGCTGCGCAAGGAGAAGGTCGTCGGCAAGTTCGTCGAGTTCTTCGGCGAAGGCACGGCTTCCATCGCGGTGCCGGACCGCGCGACCATCGGCAACATGGCGCCGGAATACGGCGCCACCATGGGCTTCTTCCCGGTCGATGAAAAAACCATCGACTACTTCAAGGGCACGGGCCGTACCGACGCCGAAATCTCCGCCTTCGAGAACTACTTCAGGGCGCAGAAGCTGTGGGGCGTGCCGAAGGCCGGCGACATCGACTTCACGAAGACGCTGACGCTAGATCTGTCCACCGTCGCGCCGTCGCTCGCGGGTCCGAAGCGCCCGCAAGACCGTATCGAAATCGGCAATGTGAAGACCACGTTTACCGACCTCTTCTCGAAGCCGGTCGGCGAAAACGGCTTTGCCAAGAAGCCCGCCGATCTGACCGCCGACTACAAGACCGCCGATGGCGTCGACGTGAAGAACGGCGACGTGCTGATCGCCGCGATCACGTCGTGCACGAACACGTCGAACCCGAGCGTGCTGCTGGCCGCCGGTCTGCTGGCCAAGAAAGCGGTCGAGGCCGGTCTGACGGTGGCGCCGCATATCAAGACGTCTCTGGCACCGGGATCGCGTATCGTCACCGAATATCTGACGAAGACCGATCTCCTGCAGTATCTGGACAAGCTCGGCTTTACGCTCGCCGCTTACGGTTGCACGACGTGTATCGGCAATGCGGGCGACCTGACGCCGGAACTGAACGACGCCATCGTGAAGAACGATATCGTCGCGGCCGCCGTCCTGTCGGGCAACCGCAACTTCGAAGCGCGTATTCACCCGAACATCCGCGCCAACTTCCTGGCTTCGCCGCCGCTGGTAGTTGCTTATGCCATCGCGGGCAACATCACGCGCGACCTCATGACCGAGCCGGTCGGCAAGGGCAAGGACGGGCATGACGTGTATCTCGGCGACATCTGGCCGACGAGCGAGGAAGTGCATTCGCTGCTCAAGTACGCGCTCAACGCCGAAGCCTTCCGCGAGAACTACTCGCAGCTTACGAAGGATGGCGACCTGTGGAGCAAGATCGCGGGCGAAACCGGTCAGGTCTATGACTGGCCGAAGTCGACGTATATCGCGGAGCCGCCGTTCTTCGGCCACGACTTCTCGATGACCCCGGCCGACTCGATTCCCGCCGTGAAGGGCGCACGCGCGCTCGGCATCTTCGGCGACTCGGTCACGACCGACCACATCAGCCCGGCAGGTTCAATCAAGGAAACGTCGCCGGCGGGCGTGTGGCTGAAGGCGAACGGCGTGCAGAAGGCCGACTTCAACAGCTACGGCTCGCGTCGCGGCAACCACGACGTGATGATGCGCGGCACTTTCGCCAACGTGCGTATCAAGAACCTGATGATTCCGCTGAAGGAAGATGGCACGCGCGTGGAAGGTGGCCTGACGATCCATCAACCGAGCGGCGAACAGTTGTCCATCTACGACGCCGCGATGAAGTACATCGGCGACAACACGCAGACCGTGATCTTCGCGGGCGAGGAATACGGCACGGGTTCGTCGCGCGACTGGGCGGCGAAAGGCACGCAACTGCTCGGCGTGAAAGCCGTGGTGGCGCGCAGCTTCGAGCGTATCCATCGTTCGAACCTGGTCGGCATGGGCGTGTTGCCGCTGCAGTTCAAGGGTACGGACAGCGTGCAGACGCTCGGCATCACGGGCGAAGAGACGTACGATATCGAAGGTCTGGGCGACGACTTCAAGCCGCAGCAAGAAGTGACGCTCGTGATCCATCGGAAGGACGGCAAGGAAGATCGCGTGCAGGTGCTGCTGCGTATCGACACGCCGATCGAAGTCGACTACTACAAGCACGGCGGCATTTTGCCGTTCGTGTTGCGCTCGCTGCTGGCGGCGTAAGCGAGTAGTCTGTAGCTTTGCAGGTGACCGCGCTCGAAAGAGCGCGGGAACATTGGACCCGGCCTCGGCCGGGTTTTTTTTCGCCTATGCCTTCGAGATCGCCGCACCGGAAGGCGCCGTGCGGCGCGCGAGCCACGCGCGGGCTGCGTCGATCAAGCGCCTCGATGTGGTCGTCGGCGTGGAAACCGACGCCAACGAAAAAGCGCTTTCGTCCCGCGCGCCGCTTACCCAGATCGTCGAGAACGGCTGAAGTTCGACGCACTCGCCCGCATCGAGCCAGAAATCGCCGGCGTCGCCTTCGATGGTCAGCCAGATCTGGCCACGCGTAGCGCGCAGCGTTTGCGGCCGGTCGATAAACCAGCTAGTCGGCGCATCGCGCCCGTCGAGTTCAAAAGTCCTGATTTCACGCATGATGCCGCTCCCTGTCGCTCGATCGCCTGATCGCTTGATGGATGCTGCGAATGTAAAAGCGTGTCGCAGCCGTTAAGCGTATTATTCGGCCAGTGCCGAACATCTAGAATGAACACTTGCGTACAGTTACACAGGAACTGTATAGCCAGAAATACCGAACACTTCTAAGTGAGTAATTTTGTCGGTATTCGCTCAGAACAGTGTGGATGGCCGTTTGGCCTAGTTGACGGCGATTTTCGGATGCGTTCGAATACTTCAAATTACTCCGCAAACACTTGATCGCAACTGTTCACTCTGTTCGACCGAACACTTAAAACGATGAACGCACTTCCGCTAAATATCGATGGCGCCACGGGCGTGCCGCTGACCGAGCAGATCGTCAGCCAAATCGAAACCATGATCCGCTCGCGCCGCGTGCTGGCGGGCGCGAAACTGCCGTCGATCCGGCAACTTGCGACCGAACAGAGCATCAGCCGCTTTCCGGTGATCGAAGCGTACGACCGTCTTGCGTCGCGCGGGCTGATCCAGCCGCGTCACGGTTCGGGCTTTTACGTGGCGAATCATGTGGACGAACACGCGCGCGACGCTGGCAATTGCGACCCGCGTCTCGCGGAAGAGGAGTCGAGCCAGATCCTCGCGCAGTTCAACTATCCCGGCGAGACGCTCAAGCTGTCGAGCGGCTTCATTCCCGAGGCATGGCGCGATGTCGATGGCCTCACGCAGGCGGTGCGGCAGGCGTCGCGCGCGGACATCGCAAGCGTGATCGACTACGCCATTCCGCACGGCGACACGAACCTGCGCCAGCAGATCCAAATGCGCCTCAACACGCTCGGCATCAACGCGGATTTGCCCAATGTGATGATCACGAGCGGCGCGAGTCAGGCGCTCGATCTCGTCGTGCGCTACATGCTCAAGCCCGGTGATACGGTATTCGTCGAAGATCCCGGCTACTACAATCTGTTTGGCTTGCTGAAGCTGCAAGGCGTGCGGCTCGTCGGCGTGCCGCGTCTGGCCAACGGGCCGGATGTCGAGATGGCCGAAGCGCTTCTGAAGCAGCACACGCCCAAACTGTTCTTCGTGAACACCGTGTTCCAGAACCCGACGGCGACCAACATCGCGCCGCAAGTCGCTTTCAGGCTGCTGCAACTTGCGACGCAGCACGGTTTCACTATCGTGGAAGACGACATTTATGCGGATTTTCAGACCGTGCCGACGCAACGGCTCGCATCGCTCGATCAGTTCGACCGCGTGATTTATGTGGGCGGCTTGTCGAAGACGCTGTCGTCGTCGCTGAGAATCGGCTATCTTGCGGCCAATCGCGAGCTCGTGAAGAATCTCGTCGATGTGAAAGTGCTGACGAGCCTCGGCGGCACGCGCTTCGCCGAGAGCGTTGCGGCAAGTCTGCTGGAACGCGGCACGTACAGGAAGTATCTCGAAAGGCTGCGCAAGCGCGTGCGCGATTCGCTTTCTAGCGCGGTGCAGCAGTTGGAGAGCTACGGCTGGGACGTATTCGATCAACCGAGCGGCGGCAATTTCGTCTGGGCGAAGGTACCGGGTATCGAAGACTCGACGAAGCTCGTGAGTGAAGCGCTGAAGTTCGGCGTTACGCTGGCGCCGGGGAATTACTATCGGCCAAACGGCGAGGCGTGCGCGTGGGTGCGCATCAATTCGGCATACGCAGGCGACCGGCGCGCCGCACGCTTTTTCGAACACATGACGCAGACGGCCAGGGCTTAACGCTCGAAGAACTGCTTGAGCGCGTCGGTGGCGTCCTTGTCCTGGGCCAGGCGTTCGTAGAGACCGGCCGCGCCTTCATAGATGCGATGCTCGGCATGTTCGTCGCCGATAAAGCCCGCGATCTCTTCCATCTCCGCGACCCATCGATACGCCTTGGGCGGCATGCGCGGCACGCTATTCGCAAGCCATTTGGCCAGCTCGGGCTGACTCGCCGATAACTCTTCGAAGAGCGCATCGCCCGCGCCATTGCGAAGCGCGGCGAGCGACATGGCCGCGCCGATCGCGGTCAATCCCTTCGTGATTCCCGCATACGACATCTTGAGCGCCGATGCCGCGCCGACAGGACCATCGAGCACGTGTACGTCGAGGCCCGCATCGGCGAGTGCGAGCGTACGGTGCGCTTGCGGTCCCGACACATAGAACTTTGGCGCGGATGGCAAACCGATGATCGCGCCATCGACGAACGGAACGTCGAGCGCTTCTGCCACGCGCTTGACCGTCGCCGGACTGACCGCGTTGCAATCGACGTAGAGAGGCTTACGGGCGGCCCGCGCAAGCACGGGCGCCAGACGGTGCGCCGATTCGACCGCCACCGCGGGCGGCACGATCGATAGAATGAAATCGCACTCGGCGAAGCGGTCGGGACTTGCGTCTTCGATCCCCGCCTCGCGCGCGCGAGCGATGCTGGCCTCGCTGCGCCCTTCGAGCGTCGTCAAGACACGCGCGCCCTTCTGCGTCAGCCTGTGGCCGACAGCCGCGCCCATGCTGCCCGTGCCGAGCAAACCCACGACCGTTCGCGTCACCTGCTTCTCCTGTCGATGCGCAAGCGTCGTGATAACGCCCGCGCGTTTCCATCAACGATGCTCGGTCACGAACTTGGTGACGAGATACGCTTCCATCGCCTCGCTGCCGCCTTCCGAACCGTAGCCCGAATCCTTCACACCGCCGAACGGCGTTTCAGGCAAGGCAAGCCCGTGATGGTTGATCGACAGCATGCCGCTTTCGATATCGTCCGATACCGCCGCCGCGGTCGCCGCCGAACTCGTGTACGCATAAGCGGCGAGACCGTAAGGCAAGCGATTCGCTTCGGCGATGACTTCGTCGTACGACTTGAACGAGGCGATAGGCGCAATCGGGCCGAACGGCTCTTCGGTCATGATGCGCGCGCTCATGGGCACGTCCACCAGCACGGTCGGCGCGAAGAAGTAACCTTCGCGGCCCACGCGTTCGCCACCCGTCAGCACCTTTGCGCCGTGCTCGCGGGCATCGGCGACGAGGCGTTCCATGGCTTCGAGACGGCGGCCGTTGGCGAGCGGGCCCATTTGCACGCCGTCGTCGAGACCGTTGCCGACCTTCACCGCGCTCGCCGTCGCGACGAAGTGATGCACGAACTCTTCATACGCCGCTTCTTCGACGAGAAAGCGCGTAGGCGAGATACACACCTGACCGGCGTTGCGGAACTTGGCCGATGCCAGCATCTTCGCCGCGCGCGGCACGTCCGCGTCCTTGAAGACGATAGCGGGCGCATGTCCGCCGAGCTCCATGGTCACGCGCTTCATATGCTCGCCCGCCAGCGATGCGAGCAGCTTGCCCACCGGTGTGGAACCCGTGAACGAAATCTTGCGGATGGCCGGATGCGCGATCAAATATTTCGATACATCCGCCGGCACGCCGAACACGAGATTCAGCACGCCCTTGGGCAAACCCGCATCGGCATAAGCCTGCACGAGCGCCGCGCAACTCGCGGGCGTTTCCTCCGGTCCCTTCAACACGACCGAGCAGCCCGAGGCCAGCGCCGCCGACACCTTGCGCACCGCCTGATTGATCGGGAAGTTCCACGGTGTGAAAGCGGCCACGGGACCGACGGGCTCGCGCGTCACGATCTGGCGCACCGCGTCCGAACGGGACGGAATCACGCGGCCATACGTGCGGCGCCCTTCTTCGGCAAACCATTCGATGATGTCCGCAGCCGACAGCGTCTCGATGCGAGCTTCCCCGAGCGGCTTGCCCTGCTCCATCGACATGATGGCGGCGATCTGCTCCGCGCGGTCGCGGATGTTCTGCGCGGCGCGACGCATCAGCTTGCTGCGCTCGTACGGCGAAACCTTGCGCCATTCCTTGAAGCCACGCGCGGCGGCATCGGCGGCAAGCGAGAGTTCGTCGATGCCCGCGAGCGCCAGACGGCCGATTTCCGCTTCGCTCGCGGGATTGATCACGGCGGTGTCGCGCGAGCCGGCGCGCCATTCGCCATCGATAAAAAGTTGTGTGTTCGGATATGACGGAAGGTCGGAACGCGTATTGCTCATGCATGTTCTCCTGACGAGTGGTTCGCGGCAAACGACGATGTTAACCCGAGCCCGTAAAATCTGCTGACCCGTTCGTCGACGACACGCGGATAGTTGCAGAGCAAATCAATTCGATTCAAAGGAAAGCCGCATGTTCGACCAATGCCTTTACTTCAACACCACGGCGCTTGCACGCACATTGGAGCGCGAGTGGACGAAAGCGTTCAAGCCGTTCGGCCTTACGCCGTCACAAGGCTTCATGCTGCGCGCGATCGTCGAGCATCCCGGCTTGCTGCAGGGCGAGCTTGCCGATGCGCTCGCCATTTCGCGACCCACGGCCACGCGCACGCTGGACGGCTTACAAAAGCTCGGCTTGGTCGAACGCTGGTCGACCGACAGGGATGGACGCGAGGCATCGATTCATCCGACAGCCGCGGCGCCTGCGCTGATGAAGCGCATTGGCTCGATGAGCTCGGAGGTCACGAAGCGCATGAGGCGCAAACTCGGGTCTGCGCACTTCGACGAGACGGTGTCGAACGTGAGAGACGTGCGCGCGAGTCTGGAATGAAAACGCCCGCTTTGAAGCGGGCGCGGGTCTTACGTTACATCGAAGCTTACATCGGCGGAGCGACGCCGTCCTTTTCCACGACGATACGCTGCGCGGCAAAGTCGCCACCTGCCGGACTCGCCACGACGAACACCTTCTTGCCAGGCTTCAGGTCGTCATGCGAAGCGGGCGCGAAGGTCACGACCGGCACGTTCGGCGGCACGGTGACAGCGTTCGAGCCGCCCTTGTACGACAGCTTGAGATCGCGTCCGCTCGTGCCTTGCACGACCTGATCGACGTTCGCGTTGGTCATCGAGCTTTGCGGGCCGAGGTCCCACGCGTAGTGGCCTTCACCCGTGCCGCGTGCCGCTTCCGGAAACACCAGCACCTCGGTTGCGGTCATCTTGCCGTCGGTGCCCGTGGTCGCGGCCGTGCCGACGAACTGCCCCGGCTTGATGTCTTCGAGCTTGATGTTCTTGAGCGCCGTGACTGGCGTGTCGGCCTTCACCGCGACCTTGACCGTGTCGCCGCTACGCCGATGCACCGTCATCGTGTCGCCGGACAGGGACACGATATCGCCGCGAATACGCGTGGGTTTGGCAGCGGGCGTCTGCGCGAAGGCCGCGCTCGTGAGTGCGAGCGCCGCGATGCTGACGCCGAGTTTCATGCGAATCGACATGGATTCTCCTTTGGTATCGATAAGGGTCAAGCGAAGAGACTTCTTCAGGAACCGCCGAACCAGTTATAGCCCTGGTTCTCCCAGTAGCCGCCGGGGTAATCGTTGGTCACGGTGATCGCGACGATATGCTTCGGATTCTTGTAGCCGAGCTTGGTCGGCATGCGCAGCTTCATCGGAAAACCGTATTTGGGCGGCAAGGTCTGACCGTCGTAGCTGAGCGTGAGCAAGGTTTGTGCATGCAGTGCGGTCGGCATGTCGATGCTGGTCGAGTAATTGTCCGCACAGTGAAAGGCCACGTATTTCGCGGTCATATCCACGCCTGCATGCAGCAGAAAATTCGCGAAGCGCACGCCGCCCCACTTGCCTATGGCGCTCCATCCTTCAATGCAAATGTGCCGTGTCACCTGGCTCTCTTGCGGCATGGCATGAAGCTCGTCGAGCGTCCAGACCCGCTTGCCTTTGACCAGGCCGCCGACCTGCAGCTTGTAGCTCGAAGCGTCCACTTCGGGCACTTCGTCGATGTCGTAGAACGCGTTGAAGGGAAACGGACGCGTAATCATCGAATCGGGATAAGTCGGCGCGAGTTGCTTGGGATCGAAGAGCAACGCCTGCATGTCGTCGTTGAAGGACGAGATCTTGCGCAGCATCGCGTTGACGGATTTGTCGTCGGTGATGTTGCAGCCGGACAGCATCGCAAGGCCGCCGAGCGAAAGAATGCGCTTGCCGAATAAACGGCGCGCGGGGGCTTTTAATTCCTTCGCCGCATCTTTAACGATGAGTTCGGCGTCCGTTCGTGTTTTAAAAAGCTTGAGCGACATGAATCAACGTCCCTTGATCATCAACACGAGCGAACGCGGCACGAGCGCGACCATGGCGACATGCACGACGAAGAACGCCACCAGGAAGCTCATGCCGAGGAAATGCACGACGCGTGCGTTGTCGTAGCCGCCCATTAGCGCGCGTAAAAGCGGGAACTGCACCGACTTCCACACGACGAGGCCCGACAGAATGATGACGACGATATCCACCGTGACCGCCAGATACGCGAATTTTTGCACGGCGTTGTAGCGCGTGAGATCGTCGTGACCGAGCTTGCCGCGCACGGCGGCAATGCCATCGGCAATGATGCTTTTGATGCTGAGCGGAAACATGCGCTCGCGCAGACGGCCCGTCGCAACGTTCATCCCGACATAGACGATGAAGTTCGCCACGAGCAGCCACATGGCCGCGAAATGCCATTGCAGCGCACCGCCGAGCCAGCCGCCGAGCGTGATGGCCGGATAAAACGTGAACGCTTTGAAGATCGGCGATGCGTTGTAGATTTGCCAGCCGCTCGTCACCATGATGAGTATGGCGAAGGCATTGACCCAATGTGTGATGCGAAGCCAAAGCGGCTGCACGGAATGTCGCGAATTGTTCTGCACGTCTTTCTCACGGAGCAAACACAGGACCGATGGTAGCCAGCCCGCTCTGATCGATCCATGACGCATCGATGACTTTTTTGTCATTTTCGACGGACCGTTCGAGCGCACTGGCAAAATGACGGCAATACAAAGCAAGAATGCCGCGCATGACCATCCTCGTTATAGAAGACGATCGCAAGACCGGAGACTACCTGAAAAAAGGGCTTATCGAGTCCGGGTATCAGGTCGATCTCGTGCGCAACGGCACCGACGGTCTGCATCAGGCGCTGGCGAACTCTTACGAGCTGATCGTGCTCGACGTGATGCTGCCCGGCATCGACGGGTGGCAGGTCATGTCGGCGTTGCGCGCGAAACGTGACTTGCCTGTCATCTTTCTCACGGCCCGCGACCACGTCACGGACCGTATCCACGGTCTCGAACTCGGCGCGGACGACTATCTCGTCAAGCCCTTTTCCTTCACCGAACTCGTGCTGCGCATTCGCACGCTCTTGCGTCGCGGCGTGATGCGCGAATCGGACATGTTCCAGATTGCCGATCTCCACGTCGATGTGCTGCGCCGCAAGGTGACGCGCAAGGGCATGGATATCGCGTTGACGAACAAGGAATTCGCGCTGCTGCATCTCTTTTGCAAGCATCAGGGCGAGGCGTTGTCGCGCACGCAGATTGCCTCGGAAGTGTGGGACATGAATTTCGATAGCGACACCAACGTGGTCGATGTCGCCATCAAGCGTCTGCGCGCGAAGATCGACAATCCGTTCGAGCCGAAGCTGATTCATACGGTGCGCAGTATTGGCTATTCGTTTGGGGAAGAGCCTTGAACGACGCCGTCTTGCGCTGGCTGCCGCCGCAGCCGTCGCGCTCGCTTGCCGTGCGTATTGCCGTGTCGTTCGTGCTGATCGTGTGCGTGGTGGTCGGCATGGTCGGCGCATCGCTCTATCACGCGACCAACTCCGCCCTCTCCACGCGTGCGGATTATCAGTTGATCGCCCGTGTCGAACACTATCGCGCGCTGCTGCACGACCTCTACACGATCAAGGAAATCGAAGCGCGGCCGCGGCTTTTCGAAACCATGCTCGGCGACCGGCAGGACGTGATCATCTTCCGGCGTGCGGGCGCGGCGCCGTTCATCGCCGTCAATCCCGAGAACATGCCGCTGCCGCCGCTGCAGACCGTGCCCGTGACACGCGCAGTCGCGCTCGACGATCTCTTCGAAGGCACGCGCGCCGATGGCGTGCGCATGCGCTGGCTCGGTGCGCAGGCGCGTATCGGCGAAAGCGGTGAAGTGGTTGAGATCATGGCCGCGCACGTGATGACGCAGGAAGCGCACGTGTTGTCGGCGTATCTCGTGCGCGTGTGGATCACCATGATCGCCGCCGTGCTCGTTACGATGCTGCTCGCTTACTGGGTCACGAGCCGCGGCCTGATGCCGCTCAGGCTCATGGCGGACAAAGCCGCCGAGATCGCGCCGGACAGCATGTCGGCGAGACTCGACGTCGCGCACGCGCCGCAGGAACTCCAAAGCCTCGCGGCTTCGTTCAACGCCATGCTCGACCGACTCGAACACGGCTATGCGCGCCTCGTGCAGTTTTCCGCCGATCTCGCGCACGAACTGCGTACGCCGATTGGCGTGTTGATCGGCGAGACGCAGGTAACGCTCGCGCATGAACGCAGCGTGGCGGAGTATCGCGCCGTGCTCGAATCGCATCTGGAGGAACTGGAGCGAATCGCGCGCATTGCGCAGAACATTCTGTTTCTGGCGCAAGCGGATCACGAGACGCAACGCATCGAATGCGAGAAGCTCGATATCCGCGACGAACTCGACAACCTCGCCGCTTACTTCGAAGGCATCGCGGAAGAACGGCACATCAGCTTCGATATCGAGGCAAGCGGCCAGATAGTTGCAAACGCAATCATGTGCCGCCGCGCGATCGGCAATGTGGTCGTCAATGCGGTGCGTTACGCGAGCGCAGGCACGGTCGTGCGCCTGTCAGGTCACGCGGATGCGGACGGCGCATGCATCGTCGTGGGCAATCGCGGCGCGCGTATAGAAGACGCCGAACTGGCGCGTCTCTTCGACCGCTTCTATCGTGGCGATGCGGCTCGTAGCGAGTTCACGGAGTCCAGCGGGCTCGGCCTTTCCATCGTCCAGGCAATCATGCGCATGCATGGCGGCAGCGCGTCGGCGCGTTGCACGCAGAACGGCTGGATCGAATTCGAACTGCGCTTTCCTGCCTCATCCTTGCTCAAGCTATAAAAATTCTTATAGCAAGTATTGTGGAAGAAAGGCTACAGCTTCCCCTCGAAGCGTTTACCGCTAGCTGACATTTCGCTATATTCCACGCGACATAACGATGGTGTTCATCGCGCAACGGTATGTCCGACGAAACCCTTCGGCGTGAACACAACAGCCGCACAAGCGGCGCCGCTTCGCGTGGCAAATCGTCACTCGCGAACAGCAAATAACAAGGAAAGATCGATGAAGCAGAAAATCCTGGCGCTCGCCATCCTCGGGACCTTCGGCATGGCCGCGCATGCGCAAAGCAGCGTCACGCTTTACGGCCTGATCGACGCCGGTATCACCTATGCGAACAAGGTTTCGACCGGACCGAACAGCCACGACAGCCTCGTGAAATACGGCGACGGCGTTGCATCAGGCAGCCGCTGGGGTTTGCGCGGACAGGAAGACCTGGGCGGCGGGCTCAAGGCCATCTTCGTCCTGGAAAGCGGCTTCAATAGCGGCGATGGCACGCTCGGCCAAGGCGGCGCGGAATTCGGCCGGCAAGCCTTCGTCGGTCTGTCGAAGAACGATGTCGGCGCGCTGACCTTCGGTCGCCAGTATTCGTTCTCCACCGATGTCATCGGCGGCAATTACACGATGGGTAGCCAAACGCCCGCCGGCAACTATGCGTACCACATCAACGATCTGGATCAGTTGACTTCGAGCCGTATCAACAACTCGGTGAAGTTCAACAGCGCGAGCTTCTATGGCGTAACCTTCGGCGCCATGTACGGCTTCTCCAATTCAACGCAATTCGCAGGCACGCCGACTACCACGGGCGCGGGCGCGACGCAAGGTTCGTCGAGCACGTACAGCTTCGGTTTGAACTACAACCAGGGACCGTTCGGCATCGGCGCGGCGTACACCAACATCCGCTTCCCGAATGGCGCGACGCCTGCATTCAGCACGAACATCGCGAACATCGCCACGGGCGGCCTGCGCGATCTCGAAACCTATGGCGTCGGCGCGCGCTACACGTTCTCCGCGGCCACGGTCTGGGCGAACTGGACGCATACGACGTTCGAACCGCTGGTCGCGGCATCGTCGAAGTTGAACAACTACGAAATCGGCGGCAAGTACAACATCACGCCGGCGTTCAGCGCGGGTCTCGGCTATACGTTCTCAAAGCTCGACGACAACTTCGAAGGCAAATGGCATCAGATCAACGGCGCGGTGGATTACGCGTTGTCCAAGCGCACCGATGTGTATTTGCTCGGCATCTATCAGAAGGCGTCGGGCAGCAACACGGTTGCCGGCCGCAATGTGCCGGTGCAAGCGGAAATTGGCTCGTCGACGGCCTTTATCGGCCAGAGTGCCGGAGCGAACACGCAGTTCGTCACGCGCGTCGGCTTGCGGCATCGGTTCTGACCGGCTTTCGAGCCTGCCTCAAACGAAAAGCCCCGCGAATGCGGGGCTTTTTCATCAAGCAACCGGTGCAGGCACCGCCTGTCGCCGTGCGAGCAAGCCGTGTATCTGCGCGACGACCGCCGCACCCTCGCCGACCGCGGCCGCCACGCGCTTGGTCGAACTCGAGCGGACATCGCCGATGGCGAACACGCCCTGCACGCTCGTCTCCAGCATCATCACGCCTTGCGTGCGGCCCTCGTGCGCTTCCGGCCCGGTCAGCACGAAACCCTTTTCGTCCGTGTTGACGTTGCAATTGGTCAGCCAGTCCGTGTTCGGGTCCGCGCCCGTGAAGAGAAACAGATGCCGCGATTCGAGCCGCAACGGCCCCTCCGGCGTCTTGCAGACGACGGCGCTCAACATGCGATCGTCGCCTTCGAGCGAGGTAATCTCCGTATGCGTGCGCACCGTCACGTTCGGCAAGGACGCAATGCGCTCGATCAGATAATGCGACATGCTGGCCGCGAGCCCCGCGCCGCGAATCAGCACATCCACGTGCTTTGCGTGCGAAGCGAGATACACGGCCGCCTGTCCCGCCGAGTTACCGCCGCCGACCAGCACCACTTCCGAGTTCTTGCACAACTTGGCCTCGACCGGCGACGCCCAGTAATACGTGCCATGCCCTTCGTACTTTTCGAGCCCGGCGATGGCCGGCCGCCGATATGCCGCGCCCGATGCAATCACCACCGTCTGCGTCGCCACGCACGTGCCGTTCTCGAGTTCGATCCGAATGGGCGTCGCACCGCAATGCAGCGCCTTGATGCGCGTGGGAATGGCGATATGCGCGCCGAACTTCTGCGCCTGCACGAACGCGCGTCCGGCAAGCGCTTGCCCTGAAATACCGGTCGGAAAACCGAGATAGTTTTCGATACGCGAACTCGCGCCCGCTTGTCCGCCCGGCGCGCGACAGTCGAACACGGCAACCGACAATCCCTCCGACGCCGCATACACCGCCGTGGCGAGCCCGGCCGGTCCCGCGCCGACGATCGCGACATCGTAGACATGGCTCGGATCGAATTCCGGCAGCCAGCCGAGTTGCGTCGCCACCTGGTTCTCGGTCGGCGCGCGCAATACGGTGCCGTCCGGGCAGATCACCAGCGGAAAGTCGGCTTTAGAAGCCGAGATGCGTTCGAGCAGCGCGATGGCATCGGGATCGGTACACGCGTCGATTACCGTGTGCGGATGGCCGTTGCGCCGCAAGAAACCTTGCAGCGAAACCAGACGCCCATCGTCGGACTGGCCGAGCAGCACCGGTCCGCTGCCTTTTTCGATCAAGCCGACGCGCCGCAGAATCAGCGCCCGCATGATGCGCTCGCCCAGTTCCGCTTCCGCGACGAGCAGCGCGCGCAGACGCTCGGGCGGGATCACCACGCCTTCGACATCCTCGGCGGCCATGCCATCGACGAGACACGGCTTGCCCGAAAGCTGCGCCACTTCCGCCAGAAAATTGCCCGGACCATGCTCGACAACCAGATGCACGCGGTCGAGCGCATCGCGCCGCGTCACGCGCACCGAACCGCTCAGCACGATCACCATGCCGCGCCCGAGATCGCCCGTGCGAAAGAGCCACTCGCCCTTGCGCCAGCGCGCCGCGCTGCCGAAGCGGATCATGCGTTCGATCTCGTTCGCCGTGAGGATAGGGAACATCTGATGCATACGCGAATTCAGCGGCGAATATGGCGCGTTTTCATCCGCTGCCGCAGGCTCGACGACGGTCGTCGACGGAACGACGTTCGGATCTTCCGACGACGGCACACGCGCGCTCCATGCCACGACATTGGGCATGTCCGCGCCGTGCTCGTTGTTCGGGGTTGTACTCATGCGCGATCTCCGTGTGGAAAACCAGCTTCATGCAAGGATGCGGAGCCCGTGGATGCCGCCGTCGCGGAAGACGCGGCAGCCGATGCGCCCGGCGCCTGTTTCACGGGCCACGGGCACATTGCCGCCATCTCGGCGACTTCTTCCGGCGTGGCCGCGACGATCTGGCCGAACTCGGTCAGCTTCGCGACATCGAAGCCGGCGAGACGCCAGGCATCGAGCCCGCCCGTGAGCGGCACGACATCGTTGAAGCCCGCGTTGCGCATGGTCTTCGCCATCCACGCAGCGGACACTTCATTCGGGCACGAACAGTAGATGACGATCTTGCGCGACTTGTCGTAGTTTTCAATGATCTTCGCCAACTCGCGTTCATCGGCGAACACGGAGCCGGGAATCGTGAACGGATCGAGCATGCGCTTTTCCGGCGAGCGGATATCGAAGATCACCGGCACGGGTTCGTCGCGCATCATCGTGTAAAGCGTGTCCACGCTGATGCGCGCTTTTTCCAGCGTCGCCATGAGCGCGCGGCGACGCCACCAGCGATACGCCACATACACCGCGAGCAGCACCGCGACGACCATGATGGCCTGCCGGCCGAGCTGCGAAATCATGGCGAAGACCATTTCCAGTTCGGCCGCGAACAGCACGCCGACCGTAAGGCCAACCGTGCCCCACAGCGCAATGCCAAGACCGTCCCAGGTAATGAAGCTGCGCAGCTTCACGCCCATGGCGCCCGCGAGCGGCACGGACACGAGCGACAAACCGGGAATGAACTTCGCCACGAGCAGAATGCGCACGCCCCACCGGCCGAAGAAGCGCTCGGTTTTCTTGACGCAGGTATCGCGCGACAGCGAGAGCTTGCAGATGGTCTTGAGCGTGCGGTCGCCGTATTTGCGGCCGCCTTGGAACCAGACGAGATCGCCGATCACTCCGCCCGCGACCGCCACGCACAGAACACCGATAAGCGGTGGCCAGAACGCCGCGCCATTCACCGCCATTAGCGCGAAGGACGCGCCGACGACGATCATCGTTGGCATGGCGGGCACGGGCAGCCCGAGCGCCGCGCCCATCACATTGACGAATACGATCAACGGGCCGAATCGATCGACGAGCTGGTGGAGCAACATGGGATTCTCCGCGCAAGGGGCAGCCTGACGAGACGACGGGTTTTGCGCGTGGCGGCAGCGCGGATCGGCGCTGGAATGAGAAACGAGCAGGCTACCGCTCGTGGTTCACTGCGGTGCACGCGGCGCCGGACCGGCGTTCGTCACATTTAAGGGAGGAGTGTAGCGCGGAAAGGGGATACAAGCTTGCATCGTGCAACCTTTGAGGCGGTTGCCGGGTGCGCTGCGGGTTGGCTCGCGCGGACGCCGTAAACACGGCGTCCTGCCTCATTTAACCGCGCTGATCGGCGATATACGCGCGAATCACATCGGCGAAAGACTTGTCGCCCGTGAGCCCGAGTTCTTCAGCGCGCGCTGGATTCCACGCGCCCGGCCAGCTTCCCACGATCTTTTCGATGCGCGGCTCCGGCTCGAAGTCGATGCGCGCCACGACTTCATCGCCCGCGACTTCACGCAGCGCCGCGACCATCTCGTTCACGCTCACCGAAAGCCCCGGCAGATTGATCACCGGCCGAAGACCCAGCTTCGCGCGCTCGATCTCGCATCCGGCGATGAGCGCGTCCACCGCGCTTTTCGGCGAGAGCAGCCAGACGCGCGTGTCGCCATCGACGGGACATACCGAGCGCTCGCCATTGAGCGGCTCGCGGATGATGCCGCTCGCAAACGACGACGCCGCCGCGTTCGGTTTGCCCGGCCGCACGCTGATGGTCGGTAGGCGCAGCACGCGGCCATCGACGAAACCGCGCCGTGAGAAATCGGACAGCAGCAATTCCGCGATGGCCTTCTGCGTTCCATACGACGATTGCGGGTTGAGCGCGGTGTCGTCCTGCACGACTTCCGGCAGCGTTCCGCCATACACCGCGACCGAACTCGTGAACACGACGCGCGGCACGTGGCCCCGCGCGCGGCACACTTCGAGCAGCGCGCGCGAGGCATCGAGATTGATCTTCATGCCGAGGTCGAAGTCGGCTTCCGCCTGGCCGCTCACGATGGCCGCGAGATGAAAGATGGCTTCCGTCTTCGTATCGATGTAGCGCTCGAGCGTGGCCTTGTCCGAGATGTCGCCGGTTTCGGCTTTGACGCGCTTGTCGTCGAGAAGCGCGGCATCGCTCGGGCGCGCGACATCGAGCAGTACGAGTTCGGTGACCGGCTTGCCGTCGAGTTCGCCTTTTTCCAGCAGACGTTTGGCGAGCTTTTGCCCGAGGAAGCCTGCGCCTCCCGTGATGAGAACCTTCATGTCGTCTCCTTTTTTATAGGTAAGGCTTGAGCCAGCCGAGGCCCGCGGACGTACCCGCTTTCGGGCGATACTCGCAGCCAATGTAGCCTTCGTAGCCCAGCGAATCGATGAGATCGAACAGATACGGGTAGTTGAGTTCGCCCAGATCCGGCTCGTGTCGATCCGGCACGCCCGCAATCTGAATATGGCCGATGCCCGCGTTCCCGCGTTTCATGTCGCGCTTGAGTTTGACCGCGACATCGCCTTCCACGATCTGACAGTGATAGATGTCGAATTGCACTTGCAGATTCGGCGCGCCGATTTCATCGCAGATAGCCTGTGCTTCGTCCTGACGATTGAGGAAGAAGCCGGGAATGTCGCGCGTGTTGATCGGCTCGATCACGACATCCACGTTCGCCGATTCCGCCTGCTTCGCCGCATACGCGAGATTTTTCAGGTAGATCGCCTTGCGCTCCTCGCGCGACTCGCCGGGCTTGATGAGTCCCGCCATGAAGTGCAGTTTCTTATTGCCGAGCGCGGCGGTGTATTCGAGCGCCTGGTCCACGCTCTTCTTAAATTCGTCCTCGCGGCCCGGCAAGGACGCGATGCCGCGTTCGCCCGCGGCCCAGTCGCCCGGCGGCGCGTTGAAAAGCGCTTGCGTGAGGTTGTTGTCCTGCAATCGGGCTTTGATGTCCGATGCCGAAAAGTCATAGGGAAACAGGAATTCGACCGCCTTGAAGCCGTCTTTCGCGGCTGCGCCGAAGCGGTCGAGGAACTCGTGTTCCGGGTACATCATCGTGAGGTTGGCTGCAAAGCGGGGCATTGCGGTTGTCTCCTTTTCAATGCGTTCGATTCCGGGTCTTGACCACTAAAGTCAGCGCGTTACTTGCTCTTGGTTGCGGTCGCCGAGTGCCGCTGCGGCGTCGTTACCGCGCGCGGCCTTCGCAACCTCGCACGGCTCTCACCAACGCGCGCCGAACGTCGTGCGCAAATCCTCGAGCGCGCTGTCGGGCAACGGCGCAGGCCTCGGCATCGTCGATAAGTAAAGCTGCGCCGTCTCCTCCAGTTCCTCCAGCGCATACGACGCATGCGCCACCGACTTTTCCCACACCACCGGTCCGAGCCGCTCAAGCAAGACCGCGCGCACCGTCGATGCCAGCGCCGCCACTTCTTCCGCCACGGCCGGATCGCCCGGACGTCGATAGCGAATCAGCGGCACATGGCCGACTTTCATGACGTAGTACGGCGTGATCGGCGGCAACACGTCCTCGTTTTTCCAGACGCCCGCGAGCGTCAGCGCGACGAGATGCGTCGAATGCGTATGCACGACGCCGTGCGCATCCGCATTGTTCTCGTAGATGCGCCGATGCAGCGCCAGCGTCTTGGATGGCCGTCCGCCCGACACATGCTTGCCTTCCAGATCCACCTTCGCGATATCCGCCGGATCGAGCCGGCCGAGGCACGCGTCGGTCGGCGTGATGAGCCAGCCATCGTCGAGACGCGCGCTGATATTGCCCGCGCTGCCCACGGTATAGCGACGTTCGTACAAGCTCGCGCCCGTCACGCAGATTTCCTCGCGGATACGGTTTTCGTTCGACGACATCACGCCACCCCGTCCAGCGCCTTCAAGGCCTTCGCAAAGAAATCCGTCGTGCCGAAGTTGCCCGACTTGAGCGCAAGCGCGAGCGGCGCATCGTCTGCATTGGCGCCGATGGATTGCGTCGCGGGCACACCCGGATCGATCTGCGGCCCGATACGCAACGAACGCACGTCGAGCGCCTGCACGACCGCGCCCGATGTCTCGCCGCCCGCGACCACGAACTTGCGCACGCCTGCGTCGCGCAGTTGCCGCGCAATCGCGGCGAGCGCGTCTTCAACCAGCTGTCCCGCCTTCTCCACGCCCAGTTCCTTCTGCACGGCCTTTACGTCATCCGGCGAAGACGTTGCGTAGATGAGCACGGTTTCATCGCCATGACTGCGCGCGAATTCCAGCGCCTGATCGACGACCGCTTCGCCGCGCGACAGCGCCAGCGGATCGACGCGAAAACTCGGCTTCGACGCGCGCCACTCCGCGACCTGCGCATTCGTGGCCTTCGACGCGCTGCCCGCGAGCACCACCGACCTGCCTTCGATCTTCGGCAGCTCGCCCGCATCTTCCGCATGAGCAAGCAGATTCGCCGCGCGATAATTTTCCGGCAGTCCAAGCGCGATACCCGAGCCGCCCGTGATGAGCTTGAGGTCGCCGAGGGCGTCGCCGAGTACGAAGAGATCGGCGTCGGAAATGGCATCCGCGATAGCCAGGCGCACGCCATCCTTCTTCAGTTCGGCGATGCGCGCGCGTACCGCATCCGTGCCCTTCATGACCGTGTCGTAGCGAATCAGGCCGACCTTCGACTTCGTTTGCCGTTGCAGCACGCGCACGAGGTTGGGATCGGTCATTGGCGTGAGCGGATGGTTCTCCATGCCCGATTCATTCAGCAGCACGTCGCCGACGAAGAGGTTGCCGCGAAAGATCGTGCGGCCGTTCTCGGGAAACGCGGGGCAGGCAATGGTGAAGTCGTCGTTCAGCGCTTCGAGCAAGGCGTCCGCGACCGGGCCGATATTGCCCTTGTCGGTGGAATCGAAGGTCGAGCAATACTTGAAGATGAACTGGCGGCAGCCTTGCGCGCGCAGCCATTCGAGCGCTTCGAGCGACTGACGCACGGCGTCCTCGGCGGGAATCGTGCGCGATTTCAGCGCGACGATCAACGCGTCGGCTTCGATCTTCGTCCCGGCTGCCGGAACGCCGATGCTTTGCACCGTGCGCATGCCGCCGCGCACGAGCATGTTGGCGAGATCGGTCGCGCCGGTGAAATCGTCTGCGATGCAGCCAAGCAAGGCCTGCGCCATTATTTCGCTCCCTTCGGGACTTCGATGCCCGGAAAAATTTTGATGACTGCGGAATCGTCCTCGCCGCCGTGTCCGGCAGTCGAGGCCATCATGAACATCTGATGCGCGGCCGCCGAAAGCGGCAGCGGAAACTTCGACGTGCGGGCCGTATCGAGCACGAGGCCCAAGTCCTTCACGAAGATATCGACGGCGGATAGCGGCGTGTAGTCGCCCGAGAGAATGTGCGGCACGCGGTTCTCGAACATCCACGAATTGCCCGCGCTGTGCGTGATGACGTCGTAGAGGGCGTCCGGGTCCACGCCTTCGCGCAGGCCGAGCGCCATGGCTTCGGCGGCGGCGGCGATATGCACGCCCGCCAGCAATTGGTTGATGATTTTTACCTTCGAGCCCGCGCCGTGCTCCTCCGACAGCCGATACACCTTGCCCGCGATGGCATCGAGCACGTCTTCGCAGGCGGCGTAGGCATCGGCGGGGCCGGAGGTCATCATCGTCATTTCGCCGGATGCCGCCTTGGCGGCGCCGCCCGATACCGGCGAGTCCAGCATCAGCACGCCGGTTGCCGCGACGCGCTTGCCGAGCTCCACCGCGAAACCCGGCGCGACCGTCGCGCAGGCGAGCACGACGCTGCCCGGTTTCATCGCCGGGACCGCGCCGTTATCGCCGAATAGAACCGCTTCGGTTTGCGCGGCGTTCACGACCAGCGTGACGACGACCTCACACTTGCCGCCCATTTCGGCCGGCGACGCGCATGCATTGCCGCCTTCGGCCGTGAACGAATCGAGCGCTTGCTGGCGGACATCGCATGCATGCACGGCGAAGCCCGCGCGCAATAGCGAGCGCGCGACGCCCAGACCCATTGCGCCCAGCCCGATGACTCCCACGTTTCTTGACATAGCGTTCTCTTGATTTTCGATGAAGCGGTTAGCAAAGGCCCGCTTCCGCCAGTCGGCGCGCGGCGTTGTAGAGATGTGTCTGAGCGGCGTTGCGCGCGGCCATGGGGTCGCCGGCGCGAATGGCTTCGGCGATGGCGGCGTGTTCCTCGCGCACTTGGCGCGAGAAGTCTTCGCGCAGCGCTTCGTTGCCGCGCGTGACGATGGTTCCGGCTTCGAGGTACTGGCTCAGAAAAGCGAGCGTCTTGAGGAAATAGGGATTGCCCGTGGCGGTCGCGATCTCGCGATGGAACGCCACGTCTTCCGCCACGCCGTTCTGGCCGGCGCGCACGGCTTCATCGATACGAACGAGCGCGGCGTCGATAGCGGCCATTTGCTCGTCGGTGCGGCGCATCGCGGCTTCGGACGCGACTTCGGCTTCGATCGCCCGGCGCAGCGCGAGGATATGCAGCACGGAGCCCGGCTCGACGGCCTGCGCGTAGTCGATCCGCAACGGCCGAATGCCCGCGCGCTCGACGATGAAGACGCCACTGCCTTGCCGAGGTTCGACCATGCCTTCGTTTTTCAGCCGCGAAATGGCCTCGCGAATCACCGTGCGGCTCACGCCGAACTCCTGCGCGAGCACGGCTTCGGTCGGCAGCTTGCCGGTGGCGGTGAAACTGCCCTTCTCGATCAGCTTTTGCAATTGCTGCGCGACCGTATCGCTCAGGGCGCGGGACGGGATCTTTTCGAACATACGGATGGACGGCTCTTGTACGGTCATCGGGTCATCATACAAGTTTGCATCGCCGAGATCGTATCAGCTTTAACCCCTAGCCGGGAAGCGGCTACTGCTCCAAAGGATCGTCGATCAGCGCCAGCGCATCGCGTATTTCGGACGCGTCGCCGGGACGAACGAGCCGCGCGACTTCCTTGCCGCCTGTCATGAAAATGAGCGTCGGCCAAAGCTTGACGCGAAACGAGCGGCCGAGCGGTCGGCCGCTGCCGTCCTCGATCTTCATGTGACGGATATCGCGATGATCCTGGAACGCCTGCGCGATCAGCGGCTGCGCGGCGCGGCAGAAGCCGCACCAGTCGGTGCCGAATTCGATGACGACGGGCGCCGTCGATGCATCGAGTTCAGCGCGTTCCGGCGCGGTTTTCGCGTATTCGGTGGTCATGGTCATGGCTTCGTCCTGGCTGTCTTGTCCGGTTCGATTTCAGCAGAAAGTGCGCCCGCATGCTTGAGCCGGCCTTTGCGGACCGCGCTTACTGCCCGTTCACTGCCCGATCCCCGTCAGCCCGATCAGCGCTCCGCCCGCCAGCAACCACAGCGGATGCAGTTTCGTCTTGTACGACACGACCGCCACGACAGCGGTGATCGCGACCAGCATCCACGTCTGATCGGATGCCTCGGCGATCAGCAGCGCGCTCGCCGCCACGAGGCCCGCCGTGATCGGCACGAGACCGAGTTGCACATAGCGCCGCCACGGTCGGTCCTTGAACCGCTCCCACGCGTGCAGCGCGGCAATCGTCACGAGCGATGACGGCCCGAACTTCGCGATCGACGTGACCAGCACGCCCGGCCAGCCCGCGACATGCCAGCCGATCAGCGTGACGACCATCATGTTCGGCCCGGGCGCCGCCTGCGCCAGTGCAAAGAGCGCGGAAAAGTCGGCCTTCGTCATCCAGTCGTGTACTTGCACGACCTGCCGCTGCATCTCGGGAAGAATGGTGTTGCCGCCGCCGAACGCGAGCAGCGAGAGCTGGCTGAAGATGGCGGCGAGCGAAAGCAGATTCGCGATCATCGGCGCACCTTCCACGCAATGAGGACCGAGATCGGCGTGAGCACGAGCATCGACGGAAGCAAGGGCGTGCGCAGGAACGCGATGGCCGCGAGCATGACGAGCGCGATGACTGCCGCCTCGGGCTTCTTGCGCAGCGGCCACATGATCTTGATGGCCATCGCGATCAGCAGCCCGGCCGCCGCCGCCGCAAGCCCCGCGAACAGATGCGCGATACGAGGGTCCTGATGCGTGCGCTGATAGATGACGCCCAGCGCGATCACGATCAGCGACGGCCCGCCGATCAGCCCGAGCAGGCCCGCGAACGCGCCGGCCAGGCCACGAAAGCGCATGCCGATAGCCACCGACAGGTTGATCACGTTGCCGCCCGGCAGGAACTGGCAGAGGCCGAGGAGATCGGTGAACTCGTCGGCAGTCAGCCATTTGCGGCGTTCGACGATCTCGCGCCGCGCGAGCGGCAACGCGCCGCCGAACGCGGTGAGGCCGAGCGTGAGAAAGCCGGTGAAGATCTGCGAGACGGTGGGCGGCGCGGCGGTGCGGCCGGTGAGAGCGGGATCGGATGACATGAGGCGCGGGCGTGAACGTTCATCGGGAAAGCCGAAAGGGTACAGCGTCCCGATGTGCGCCAGAAGAGGTGTTTATCGTTGTGGGTTGATTGAAAGCGATGCGGTACGCATGGCGGTTCGCCGCTGCGAAGGCGAAGGCGAACGCGGCGCATCGCCGTCCTCAGCCAGCCAGCCGCGCCCGCCGCGCTTCGTAAGCCTTCAGATTCGCAAACGCGATTGCCAGCACGGAAGCGCCATCCACCGGCGTCTTGCGCCGCGCCAGCAAGTCGCCGACGATATGATCCGCTTCGATCCGCGCGCCGTTTTCCAGATCGCGCAGCATCGACGCCGTCATCAGCGAACCGCGGTCCGTGAAGTAACCGCGTGCACGCGTGACGAGCGCCTCGCCCGGCGAATGACCGTTATCGGCCGCGATCCCGCTGCATTCGTCGAAGAGACGACGCAACACATCATCGCCACCCGGCGCGCTCACGATGTCGCCAACGGGCGCGCGCATCAGGCACGTTCCCGTGGCGAGCGTCGCCAAAAAGACCCACTTCTCCCACATCGCCTGGAGAATGTCCTCGCTCACCTGCAGATCGAACCGCGCGTCGCTCAATTGCGCGGCGATTGTGTCGATGCGCGCCGAATGCCCGCCCGCGCGCTCGCCGATGGTCATCGACTGCATGTCGTTCAGATGGAGCACTTCGCCTTCACCGCCGAGCGTCGCGCCGATCACGCACTGCCCGCCGAGCACTTTTGCCGTGCCGAAGCGCGCATCGAGCACGTCGAGATGGCCCATGCCGTTCAGAAGCGGCAGGATGGCGGTGTCCGGTCCGACCGCGGGCGCGAACGAATCGATGGCGTTGGCCAGGTCATAAGCCTTGCAGCTCAGAATGACGAGATCGAACGGCTTATCGATGTCCCTTGTCAGCACGAGCGGCGGCGCGTCGAAATGGAGATCGCCGGCCGGACTTTTCACCACGAGGCCACTCTCGTGCAGCTTCTGCGCGCGGCGTTCGCGCACCAGAAAGGTCACGTCCCTGCCTGCTTCGAGTAACCGCGCGCCGAAGTATCCGCCGATGGCGCCCGCGCCCACTACCAGAATCCGCATGTCACGCTCCGTGTCGTTGATGGTGCTCGTGTTCGTGATCGTTCTTCACGCCTGCCAGACGCCATGACCCGCTTCGCGCAAGCCGATTGCAAGTTCCACTTCCATATCGCGCGCGCCCTCGTAGGGCATCGGGTTGTACATCTCATACAGATGCGGCAAGAGCCGCAAGCCGAAATCGCGCACGAAGCGGTTCGACTGAATGCCCGCCTTGTGCTTGTCGAAGCGCACGTCGGGATCGATTCCCGTCATGCCGACATAGACGAACGGCTTGCCCAACACGTAATCCGGATTCGCACGACGAAAGCGCGCCTCGTTCCAGACTGCGTCCGCCAGTTCGACGACGTAGACCGAATAATGATGCGCTCGCGCGCGCCGGGCCTGCGCCATGAATGAATTGCCTCGCGGCGTGCTGGTTGGGCTGGTCATTCTATGACGGCGCCGCGTGCGCTGCCCGAACGCCCTGCCGAGAGCGCGCTTTCCCTGCCGGATGGCGCTCAAAGTGGTAAATTCGGGTCGGTCTGCGTTCGCGTCAGCGGCCGCGCCGCCGGTAGAATTCCGGCCGCGCCGCAGCGCGTCGCACCGGGCCTTCAGCCGGCCCCGGCGCGATCCGCGCGTGAAGACGATCTCTTCATCCTGCGAACGCCGCATTTATCGATACGTTTCATCCCCGAAGCCTGCGCCACGAGCCGCGGGCTTCGGCCATCCGGAGATCAAGCAATGAGCAAGCAAGCTATCGGCGTAGTGGGCCTCGCCGTCATGGGCCGCAACCTGGCCTTGAATATCGAGAGCCGCGGCCACGCCGTTTCGGTCTACAACCGCAGCCGCGAAAAAACCGATGAACTGATTGCCGAACATCCCGACAAGAAGCTCGTGCCCGCGTACACGCTCGAAGAGTTCGTCCAGTCGCTCGAAACTCCGCGCCGCATTCTGTTGATGGTCAAGGCCGGTGCCGGCACGGATGCCACCATCGACGCGCTGCGTCCGCTGCTGGACAAGGGCGACATTCTCATCGACGGCGGCAATACGCATTTCACCGATACCATTCGCCGCAATCAGGACCTCGCGAAGTCGGGGCTGCATTTCATCGGCACGGGCGTGTCGGGCGGTGAGGAAGGCGCGCTCAAGGGCCCGTCGATCATGCCGGGCGGTCAGAAAGAAGCCTACGAACTCGTCGCACCGATCCTCACCGAGATCGCCGCGAAGGCGCCGGACGGCGAACCGTGCGTCGCGTACATGGGCCCGGACGGCGCGGGTCACTTCGTGAAGATGGTGCACAACGGCATCGAGTATGGCGATATGCAATTGATCGCCGAAAGCTACGACGTGCTGAAGCGCGTGGCGGGTCTGTCGAACGAAGAACTCGGCAAAGTGTATGTCGAGTGGAATCAGGGCGAGCTGGACAGCTATCTGATCGAAATCACGTCGAAGATTTTCTCGAAGAAAGACGACGAAACCGGCAAGGATCTCGTCGATGTCATTCTGGATCGCGCGGCGCAGAAAGGCACGGGCAAGTGGACGAGCCAGAACGCGCTCGATCTCGGCGCACCGTTGCCGCTGATTACCGAAGCGGTGTTCGCGCGTGTTTTGTCGTCGCTGAAGGATCAGCGCGTGAAGGCGAGCAAGGTACTCACCGGTCCGTCGCCGAAGTTCGACGGCGACCGTGAGGCATTTATCGAATCGGTGCGGCGTGCGCTGTATCTGAGCAAGATCGTTTCCTACGCGCAGGGCTTTGCGCAGTTGCGCGCGGCATCGGACGAATACGACTGGAACTTGCAGTACGGCACCATCGCCAAGATTTTCCGGGCGGGTTGCATTATCCGCGCGCGCTTCCTGCAGAAGATCACGGACGCATATGAGAAGGACGCGGGGCTAGCCAATTTGCTACTCGATCCGTATTTCAGCGATATCGCCGCGAAGTACCAGGACGCATTGCGCGATGTCGTCGTGGCGGCGGTGAAGGCGGGCGTGCCGGTGCCGGCGTTTTCATCGGCGGTGGCGTATTTCGACAGCTACCGGTCGGAAACACTGCCGGCGAATCTCGTGCAGGCGCAGCGGGACTTTTTCGGTGCGCATACGTTCGAGCGCACGGATAAGCCGGGAAGCTTTCACGCTAACTGGGCTTGAGGGTGCTGGTTTGAGTTGAAGCGGGGCGGCTCTTTTGGAGCCGCCTTTTTTTTGATGGTTCAGGCCGCACGCGCCCAGCCAAAAGAAATTCGAAGCTCGCGCAAGATGTCGAACGTGTCGCGAATCGGCACGCCGAAATTGACGCAGACATTCGGAATCTTTACTTTGGTCGTGTGCTCGTGGAAACGTTCGTGGGTCGCAACGCCGCAACCCATCGTTCGGGCTTTCGCAATGAGCCACGGGTCCGCGCCGCCAAGGAACTGATCTCTGCTCGGCCGGGTGTATCGGTCAATTGATTCGATATGCTGAACGATTTCGATAAAAGAAGATTGAGTTTCTTCGTCTGTCACATCCACGAACCAACCGGTTCCGCGCCGCGCCTCGATCCACTCCGCAAGACTGTCTCCCTTGCCCGCGAGTTCGTCGTAGACTTCGCCGATGCTCGCAATCAGCCCTTTCGCATTCGCGTCGTCCAGCCAATCCCAGAAGCCGGGGCAAATATCGCTTGCATAATACCGATTCTGCGCCTCGATAAAAATGTTGCTGTCCAACAGATACATGCTTACTTTTCCCCGTACACACTGTCCGCAAGTTGTCTGAGCTTTGCAGGACTGATTCCAAGCATGCTGCCTGCGTCGCGCAGCAACATGCGGCCTTCGAGAGCCGATTCCAGTACCGCCTTCGTGAGTAACTTGCTGTTTCTGACCGCCAGCGTCTTGTAGGCATTGCCGCCGCTAGTCCTGCGCGCTCCGGCCGCGGCCCAGTCTCGACGTTCGGATTCGTAGAAGCGGCTGAATTCGTCCCACGTCGCGAAGCGCAGTTCGACCGCGCGACGACCGATCACGATTCCGCTTACCTTGAACATTCGCGCGAGCTCGCGCACTTGCGCTGCGAAGTCCTGACGCGGCGTCCAGCGGCCGCGAAGCTCCTCGGCGGAAACGAGGAATTCGGCCGCGGCAGCGTTGCATTGACGTTCGATGTCGCTATAGCGCGCCGCGACGTCCCCGAGCCGCTCGTTGGATATACCGCTCGCCCCGAGCCAGATATGAGCCAGTTCGTGTATCACCGTGAAGATCTGGGCGGCCTTTGCGTCCCTCGCATTCACGAAGATGACGGGCGCAAGTTCATCGGCAATGGCGAAGCCACGAAACTCATCGACCGAAAGCGGACGATGCGTATTGTTCCCGACGATTCCCGAACGCATGACGAGAACGCCCGCCGCCTCGATGCGCCCGATCAACAAGCGCAAGTAGTCTTCCCAGTTGCCGCTTTCGGCGCGATCCTGCGCGGTTATCTTCAGCGCGCGTTTCATATTGGCCGCGACGGTGGTAGCGGGGATGCGCATGTCGAGCCGTCCGGGAAAATCTAGCGATGGCTCGCCCTGCTGCTGCCGGTATTCCCTGAACCACGCTTGCTTCCTCAAGACGTCGTTTAGCAACTCGCGGAAATTCGTGCTGAGCGGCTTGACCGGACCATCGCCGACGGTCCGGAAATCTACAATGGGCAGGGGTTCTTCAGGCGGCTCGGCAAGATAGAGGTAGCCAAAGGGTATATGCGTAAGCTCCGCAATCCGCTTGGCCTGCCTGAAGGTAGGCATTCGCACGCCGGCTTCCCACGAAGAGACGCGTGCAGCCGGTGTTCCCAGCTTGTCGGCCAGTGCAGGCGCGTCGATACCCGAACGCTCGAGCGCCCAGGAAAGTATCGCGGGATTGATTCGTGCCTCGGTCATTACAGGGAGTGTCGCTGCCACCTGCTGCCACCTCGATTGCGTCAAACGATGCTCAAGGTCCGGCCGCTAAGGAAACGCCTTGATCGTCATTCAGGAATGAATGACAAGAGCCTACCATTGGAAATAGCACTGTGTCGTTGACTTGAAGCAGGCACACCGCTTCAGTCAGATACCTCCACCCAAGCCCCATCCCTCCCACTACTCCTCAACACCGCCTCCACGAACCTCAACCCCGCGACGCCATCCTCGACCGTGGTCAACCAGTCATCCCCCTGCGTCGTCCCGCTAGCGATACACGCAGCCGCATCCGTATAAAGCTGCGCGAACGCCTCCAGATACCCTTCCGGATGCCCCGCCGGAACCCGCGTCGCGTGCAGCGCCTCGGCGCTTTGCACGCGTCCGCGCGTGATTCGCTGCGACGCGCCGCCCACCGGCGTGAACCACAATTCGTTCGGCTCCTGCTGATCGAACATCAAACCGGCCTTCGTGCCATAAACGCGCAAGCGCAACGCGTTCTCTTCGCCCGCCGCGACCTGGCTCGCCCACAATATGCCGCGCGCGCCGTTCGCGTAGCGCAGCATCGCTTGCACGTGATCGTCGATACGCCGCCCCGCCACGAACGTCGTCACTTCCGCCGCCAACTCCGACGGCCGCATCCCCGTCACATAGTCGGCAAGCTGATACGCGTGCGTGCCGATATCGCCGAGGCATCCCGCCGGCCCCGCGAGCGCGGGATCGGTGCGCCACACGGCCTGACGGTTCGCCTGCGTTTCCACCGGCAACGAAAGCCAGTCCTGCGCATATTCGACCTGCACCACGCGGATATCGCCGAGCAATCCCTGCCGCACCATGCCGCGCGCATGCCGCACGAGCGGATAGCCCGTGTACGTGTATGTCACCGCGAACACCAGCCCCTTGTCGCGCGCGAGCTTTTGCAGCGCCTCGCCTTCGGCCAGCGATACCGCGAGCGGCTTGTCGCAGATCACGTGGATGCCGGCTTCGAGAAACGCCGTGGCAATGGGCGCATGCAGATGATTCGGCGTGACGATAGCCACCGCTTCCACGCCGTCCGAACGCCCCGCCTCGACGCGCGCCATTTCGCGATAATCGCCATAGCTGCGCGGCAAACCGATTGCCGATGCGCTCGCCGCCGCGCGCCGTGGGTCCGATGACAACGCGCCCGCCACCAGCTCATAACGGTCGTCGAGCCGCGCCGCGATCCGGTGCACCGCGCCGATAAACGCGCCCTCGCCGCCGCCGACCATGCCCAGCCGCACGCGCTTCATCGCGTTTCTCCCATGCCGAGCACGCCGCGCAACTGCTCGCGATTCGCGCCGCTGCCCGCGAAGTCGTCGAAGGCGCGTTCGGCCACGCGGATGATGTGATCGCGGATAAACACCGCGCCTTCGCGCGCGCCGTCTTCCGGATGCTTCAACGCGCATTCCCATTCGAGCACGGCCCAGCCTGGGAAATCGTATTGCGCCATCTTCGAGAAGATCGCCTTGAAGTCGATCTGCCCGTCGCCTAACGAGCGAAAGCGCCCGGCGCGCTCGACCCATCCCGAATATCCGCCGTACACGCCTTGGCGGCCATTCGGCCGGAACTCCGCGTCCTTCACATGAAACGCCTTGATGCGCGCGTGATAGATGTCGATGAACGCCAGATAATCGAGTTGCTGCAAAACGAAGTGACTCGGATCGAACAGGATATTCGCGCGCGGATGGTCATCCACCGCCGCGAGAAAGCGCTCGAAGGTCACGCCATCGTGGAGGTCTTCGCCGGGGTGCAGTTCGTAACACACGTCGACGCCCGCGTGCTCGAACTCATCGAGGATCGGTCGCCAGCGCGCGGCAAGTTCCTCGAATGCGGCTTCGACGAGACCCGCCGGACGCTGCGGCCACGGATAGAAATACGGCCACGCGAGCGCGCCCGAAAAGGTCACATGCGCGGCGAGCCCGAGCCGTTTCGATGCCGCCGCCGCGTACTTCAATTGCCCGATCGCCCATTCGGTGCGCGCGGCCGGATCGCCTCGCACATGGGGCGCGGCGAAGCCATCGAACAAGGTGTCGTAGGCCGGATGCACCGCGACCAGTTGCCCTTGCAGATGCGTAGACAATTCGGTGATCGCGACGCCCGCATCCTCGACGGTGCGGCGAATGTCGTCGCAATAGGCATCGCTGGATGCGGCCTTCTCCAGATCGATCAGACGCGGATCCGCCGGCACCTGAATGCCCGCGTAGCCGAGTCCTTTCGCCCACGACGCGAGATGCGCGAGCGAGTCGAACGGCACGTCGTCGCCCATGAATTGCGCGAGAAAGATCGCGGGGCCCTTGATGGTCTTCATCTTTCGCCTCGATATTTGAACAACGCGAAGGGCCGGTCGAAACCGGCCCGCCACTCAGAACGGCGAGTTCGGGTAATAGAACTGCTTGGCGTTCTCCTTCGTGATGAGCACCGAGGGAATGATCGTGGTCGGCGGCAGCTTGTCGCCCTTCAGGCGCGCTTCGGCGGTGAGCTTGATCGCGTCGTAGATGAACTTCGGCGAGTACGAGACGTCGGCCTTTACGAGCTTGTCGCCATCCATGATGCGCTTGACCGCTTCCTTCGATCCCGCGCCGCCGAACACTTCCTTGATATCGGTGCGCTTTGCCTGCTCGATCGCCTTCAGTACGCCGATCATCATGTCGTCGTCGGCGGCCCACACGGCGTCGATGTGCTTGAAACGCGTGAGATAGTCCTGCATGGTCTTGAAGGCGTCGTCGCGATTCCAGTTGGCGTATTTCGCATCGAGAATCTTCATGTCCGGATGCTGCTTGATCACGCCTTCGAACGCGGCCCAGCGTTCATTGTCGAGGGTCGTCGGAATGCCGCGCAACGCGACGATATCGCCCTTGTTGTCCAGCGTCTTCGCGAGATATTCGGCGGGCAGCTTGCCGAACGCGGTGTTGTCGCCGGCGACGTACGCGTCCTGCGCGCTGGTGTCGGTCAAGCCGCGATCCACGACCGTCACGTATACACCTTTCTTCTTCACCTGCGCGACCGGCTGCGTGAGCGACGCCGATTCGAACGGGAAAATCACGAGCGCATTGATCTTGTTGACCGTCACGAGATCCTGCAACTGGTTGGCCTGTTCGGGCGCGCCGGCCGCCGTCTTCACGATCACTTTGAGGTCGGGATGCGCCTTCTCCAGTTCCTTCTTCGCTTCGTTGGCCCACCAGACGATACCGCCCGTGAAGCCGTGCGTCGCGGTCGGAATGGCGACGCCGAGCACGACTTTATCGGCGGCGGATACGGACGTGGAAACGGCGAACGCGCTCGCCGTCAAGGTAAGCGCGGCGAGCGCGCGAAGCACGAGTTTCATGACGATGTCTCCTGTGTTTTAGATACTTCTATCGACGTCCACGCTGCAGGAAGGCCACGAAGATGATCACGGCGCCCTGCACCGCCGCATTCAGATACACGCTGATGATGCTAGTCAGGTTCAAGATGTTGTTGATGACCGAAAGCAGAATCGCGCCGATGACCGTGCCGATCACGCGCCCTTCGCCGCCTCTGAGCGCGGTGCCGCCTACCACCACGGCCGCGATAGCTTCGAGCTCCCACAAGAGGCCGGTGGTCGGCGTGGCCGAACCGAGCCGCGGCACGTAGAGCACGGTCGCGACCGCGACGCACAGTCCAAGCAGCACGTAGGTCGCGATCTTCACCTGATCCACGCGAATGGCCGCATAACGCGCAACCTGTTCGTTCGAGCCGATAGCCTGCACGTGACGCCCGAACACCGTGCGATTGAGCACGATAGCGCCGCCCGCCGCGACGATCAGGAACACCCAGATCGGCACGGGCACGCCGAAGAGACTCGCGTAATAGACCGGGCCGTAGAGATCGACGAGCGAATTGTCGAGCGTGAGCGCGCCGCCATCCGCGAGCCATGTCAGAAGCGCGCGAAACACGCCGAGCGTTCCCAGCGTGACGATGAACGGCTCGATGCGCCCCTTGGTCACGAGCAAGCCATGCGCGAGCCCGAACAACGCACCGAGCACGAGCGCCAGCACGATGCCGAGCGCGAGAATCGCGAGCGGCGGCACGGCATGTCCGCGCACGCCCTGCAGCAGCCCGTTCATCATGTAGATCATGCTGCCCGCGATGAGCGCGGCCATTGACCCGACCGACAGATCGATCCCGCCCGAGATGATGACGAAGGTCATCCCCACCGCGATGATGCCGATGAACGATGTGCGCGTGAGCACGTTCATGGCGTTGTCGAAAGTGGCGAAGTCGCCGTTTAGCATGGTTCCGCCGACGCAAAGCGCGATCAGCCCGATCAGCGGCCCGACGCCGAACAGTATGCGTGAGTAAGCGGCGAGGCGGCTTTCCTGCGCGGTGTCTTCAGTGTGTGCCGGTCGCATGCGCGATCAACCTCTCTTCGGTCAGGAGTTCCATGCCGAGCGTCGCGACGAGCTCGCCCGCGCGCATCACCGCGACGCGATGACAAAGCCCGATGAGTTCGATCAGCTCGGAAGAGATCACGATCACCGCGCGGCCTTCGGCGGCCAGGCGATGAATCAGGAAATAGATGTCGCGTTTGGCGCCGACATCGACGCCGCGCGTCGGTTCGTCGAGCACGATCACGCGCGGATCGGGATGCAGGAACTTGGCGAGCGCGAGCTTCTGCTGATTGCCGCCCGAGAGCATGCGCGCGCGGCTCTTCGCATTGCCCGTGCGTATGCCGAAGTCCTTCACGGCGACATCGAGCGCCACGCGTTCCGCGTGCATGTCGACGAGGGGATGCGCGTAGCGTTCCAGCGTCATCATCGTGAGATTGTCTTTCAACGCCATGTCGACATGCAGGCCGCGTCCCTTGCGGTCTTCGCTCAAGTAAGTGATGCCGTGACGCATGGCGTCGCGCGGGCTTTTGAGCTTCACGGTGCCATTTTCAATCGCGATGGTTCCCGCGCTCAGCGGCCGCAAACCCACGAGCGCTTCGAAGAGTTCCGTGCGTCCCGCGCCGACGAGACCCGCGAAGCCGAACACTTCGCCCGCGCGCACCGAGAAGCTCACGCCTTCCGCCCAGCCCGGCACCGACGCTTGATCGACCTTGAAGGCGACGGGCGCATCGGCGGCGAGCGGCGGCTTGTCCGGGAACATGTCAGAGACTTCGCGGCCGACCATCAGGTTCGCCATCTGATGACGCGTGATTTCATCGGTCGGCGAGCGCGCGACGAAGCGGCCATCGCGCATGACGATCACTTCGTCGGTCACGCGCTCCACTTCGTCAAGCTTGTGCGAGATATAGACGATGGTCACGCCCGCTTCCTTCAGCCGTGCCATCAGCGCAAAAAGACGCTGCGTTTCCGAAGGCGTGAGCGTCGCGGTGGGCTCGTCCATGATGAGCAGGCGCGCATTGCGCAGCATCGCCTTGGCAATCTCGACCAACTGCTTTTCCGCGACGATCAAGTCGCGCACGCGCGTGTCTGGGTTCTTGTGCAGGCCGACTTCGGTGAGCGCGTCGCGGGCGGCATCGCGCATGGCCGGTTCATCGAGAAAGAAGCCGCGCCGCAACTCGTGCCCGAGAAACATGTTCTGCGTGATGCTGAGATGATCCGCGAGGTTCAGTTCCTGGTGGATCAGCACGATGCCGGCATGTTCCGCTTCACGCGAACTTCTAAAGTCGGCTCGTCTTCCGTCGATCACCATCTCGCCTGCGTTGGCGCGCTCGTAGCCAGCGAGGATTTTCATGAGCGTGGACTTGCCCGCGCCGTTTTCGCCAAGCAAGCCGTGGATGCGTCCCGGCTTCAGATCGAAGCTCACGCCGTGCAGCACGCGCACCGGCCCGAACTGTTTTTCGATTCCCTCGAAGCGCACGGCAAGGCTCATTTTCACGCGCTCCTTCGTTGAATGAGTCGATGCGGCAGCAGCACGCCCGGCACGTCCGCGCGTGGATCGCGCAGGCGCTTGAGCAGCAGTTCCGCCGCCGTTTCACCGAGCGCCTGCATAGGCTGCGAGACAGTGGTAAGCGGCGGATAGACATGTGCGGCCACCGCGATATCGTCGAAGCCCACTACCGCGACATCTTCCGGTACGCGCAAGCCGACGCCGCGCAGACCGTTCATCACGCCGATGGCGAGCGTGTCAGAAACGGCGAAGATCGCGGTCGGTCTTGTGCGCTCGCCAAGCGAGGCAAGCTGCGTGGCCGCGCGTTCGCCGGCGTCGTAATCGAGGCTTTCGAGTTCGACCTGCCACGCCGGATTGGCTTCGATACCCGCGTCCCGAAGCGCATCGCGATAACCGGCCAGCCGCTGGCGTCCGTACAGATAGCCGTGTCCCGAGTTGATGAGCGCGATGCGTTCGTGTCCCTTGCCAAGCAGATACCGCACGACATCGCCCGCTGCAAGATGATTGTCGATGCCCACGTAAGGCACGCCCGCGCCCGGATCGAATTCGCAGCACGCAACCCACGGCAAGGTCGAGGCCTCTTCGGCAAGCGCCTTTTGCACGGCGGCGGGGTCGAGACAAATTGCGCCATCCGCGCGGCGTCCGCGTAACAGGTCGAAGTAACTGCGCTCGCGCAAGGGGTCGGCGCCGGTATCGCACATCAGCATGAAATAGCCGTTTTGTCGCGCCACGCTGTCGATGCCACGTACGATAGCCGCATAAAACGGATTGCCGAAGTCCGGCACCATGGTGAGCAGCAGACGGCTTTCCGCCGTGCGAAGATTGCGCGCAAGTTCGTTGATGCGGTAACCGCTCGCAGCGACCGCCACGCGCACTTTTTCGCGCGTCGTCTCGCGCACGTTCGCATGGCCGTTGAGCACGCGCGATACCGTCGCCACCGACACGCCCGCGCGCTCGGCGACATCCGCTATCGATACTTCCTCGCGTGTACGAACCGTATCCGACATGCTGCGCGCCACCGCGGCGAACGAGATGTAATGGATTACATTATTCGGCGCGAGACGCGCTTAAAGCAACCGGAATCGGCTAGGGATAAACGCTTAAGGCGCGCGTCTGTCGATTTGCTTGCGGCTGGCTCGTCGTATGGTGTGAGCGGGGAAATGCCACGCTTGCAACTTATCGAGGAGCATTCCATGCGTTTCATGATGCTGATGATCCCGCGCGGCTACGAAAGCGCGCAACCGGGCACGCTGCCCTCCGCCGAAGCCGTCGCCTCAATGATGAAGTACAACGAAGAACTGCAGAAGGCAGGCGTGTTGCTCGCGCTCGACGGACTGCATCCCCCTTCGATGGGCGCGCGCGTTTCGTTCGAAGGCGGCAAGCCGCGCGTCGTCGACGGCCCTTTCGCCGAAGCCAAGGAAGTGCTAGGCGGTTACTGGATGCTGCAGGTCAAATCGCGCGAAGAGGCGATCGAATGGGCGAAGCGTTGTCCCGCTTCGGACAACGAGGTGATCGAAGTGCGGCAAGTCATGGAGTTCGGCGACTTTCCGCCCGACGTGCAGGAAGCGGCGGCGGGCTTCGATGAAGCGCACAACAAGCCGCGCTCTTGAGCCAGACGCGGAGCATTCGTGCTTTCGCCTCAAGCCGACGCGGTCAGTTCGAATAGCGATTGACGCAAGGCCTTCGCGCGCTTCTCTCCGAACTTCGCTTCGAACTCGGCCTGCGCGATGCGCCATTGCTCGACCGCTTTCTTGAGCGTCTCCCTGCCTTGCGACGTCAGCCGCAGCCCGACTGCACGCGAACTCGCCGCCTGCTGCTCCGCTTCGACGATGCCATCGCGTTGCAAAGGCTTGAGCGCGCGAACGAGCGTGGTGCGGTCCATGACCATGGCGTCGGCGAGATCCGCCATCGACACATCGGGCCGGCGCGCGATAGCCAACATGAGCGTGTATTGCGCGGCCGTGATGCCGGCCACGTTCAGATGCCGCTCGTACAACTGCGAGACATAGCGCGCGGCCTGGCGGATTGCGAAGCAGTTGCAATCGAAGAGAGAAGAGTTCGGATTCGTAGCCATGCCGTTTAGCATATTTGTGCATATGCACTCTGTCAAGGGCCGCGTTTTCATCGACGCGACAGGAGGCTCTCGGGACGCGGCGCGAATCGTCGTGGCGCGACTTGCTTCAAATCCGGCAGTGCCGCATCCCGCTTGGGTATTCGGTCCGCCGACGCTATGCCGAAATCCGCATCCGTCACGCGACTTAACAACAAGACGCGGCGAATTTGGCTCCCTAAATTGCGCATGTCCCGCCTCGTTCACCGTGCGCCGGATGCGCGCGAGGGGAAAGCCCTTCTTGCCGGCGCACTTGTGGCGATGTCCCATTCGATAGTCGAAACAGTCAGTCAGACCAACAAGGAGAGGAAACCATGCGTATCCACACGAGCCTCAAGCTAGTCTGCGCCGCCGTCGCGCTTGCCGCGCTGCCGTTCGCCGCGGCCGCCGAGGACATGACGGTGAAAGTCGGCTTTGCCGCGCCGCTCACCGGCGCAAACGCGGGCTACGGCAAAGATCTCCAGAACGGCGTGCAACTCGCGCTCGATGAAGCGAACGCCAAAAAGATCAGCATCGGCGGCAAGACGGCGAAGTTTGAAATCGCGGCGGAAGACGATCAGGCCGACCCGCGCATCGGCGTGCAGGCCGCGCAGAAGCTCGTGGATGACGGCGTGGCCGTGGTCGTCGGACACTTCAACTCGGGCACGACGCTGCCTGCATCGCCGATCTACAACACCGCCGGCATTCCGCTGATCGATCCCGCGGCGACTAACCCGACCATTACCACGCGTGGCCTGGAAAACGTCTTCACGGTCATTTCGAGCGATGCGCAGAACGCGGGCAACGCCGGCGCCTACGCGGTGACGACGACGAAGGCGAAGAAGATCGGCATCATCGACGACCGCACGGCCTTCGGTCAGGGCGAAGCCGACGAGTTCGAGAAAGCGGTGAAAGCGAAAGGCGGCACGATCGTCGCGCGCGAATTCAGCGACAACCAGACGGTCGACTTCAGCGCGCAGCTCACGCGTCTGAAGGCGGCCAACGCCGATCTGATTTTCTTCGGCGGATTGGATCGGCAAGCGGCAGCCGTGGTCAAGCGCATGAAGCAGCTCGGCATGACCGCGCAGTTCGTGGGCGGCGGCGGCGTGATGGATGCCGACTTCCTCAAGCTCGCCGGCGACGCGGCCGAAGGCGCGCAGGCGTGGGAATACGGCAGCCCGCTCGACAAGCTGCCGCAAGGCAAGGCGTTCAGCGACAAGTTCCAGAAACGCTTCGGGGTGGCGATTCTCTCGTATGCACCGTTCGGCTACGACGCCGCGTGGGCCGCGATCAACGCAATGGAGAAGGCCGGTTCCGCCGATCCCAAGGTGTATCGGCCGGCGTTGAAGAAGATCTCCTTCGATGGCATCACCGGCCCGATCGCATTCGATGACAACGGCGCGTTGAAGAACGCGTCATCGACGCTCTATCAGGTGAAGAACGGCCAGTGGGACACCGTGGTGACGAAGCACGGCATGTAAGCGTTGCACGTGCTCAGGCTTGAACGGCGTTCGTGTAAGCCTGGAGCGTCTCACGCGTCTGTGCCGCCTCCCCTTCCAGCCATTTCGCGAACTGCTGCAAGGTCGGCGACGGCGCGGGCCGCTCGGGGTAAACGAGGTAGTACGCCGCGCCGCTCGGCACACACAGCGAAAACGGCGCGATCACGCGTTTCGCGCGCAAGTCGTCCTCGATCAGCGACAAGTCGCCGATGGTTACGCCGAGACCCTGCATCGCCGATGTGATGGCGAGATCGAGCGTGTCGAAATGCTGCGCCTTCATCGAAGGAAGGCCGGCGTAACCGTAAGCGCCGAGCCACAAGAGCCAGTCGCGCCGGTCGCGTGTGGGATGCAAAAGCGTCTTGCCGGCCAGATCGTCGGGCGTCGGCGCGCGGTCCCGCCGAACCTTGAACTGCTCGGGCGCACAGACGGGCGTCAACACTTCATCGAACAGATGGTGCGAGCTGACACCCTTCTGCGCTGGCGCCGGCGCGCCAAACACGATGGCTGCATCGAACTGTTCGGCGTTGAACTCGACACTGTGCGACACGGCTGCTGTCACTTCGATCACCAGTTCCGGACGCTCGTTCTGCAGACGAATGACACGCGGCAAGACCCAGCGCATGGCGCAGGTCGGACACTTCAGACGCAGTGTTCCGGACTGTGCGCCACCTTTCGCGAGCGCATCGGCGATCTGTTCGAAAGCCTGCTGCAACGGCGCAATGAGCAACGCGCCATGATGCGTGAGCGCGAGGCCGCGCGCCTGCCGCACGAAGAGCGCATAGCCGAGATGCGCCTCCAGTCCGGCAATCTGGCGGCTCACCGCGCCTTGCGTCACGTTCAACACATCGGCGGCGCGCGTGAAATTGAGCTTGCGCGCGACCACGAGGAAGGTCTTCAGCACGTCCAGGGATGGCAAGGGTTTCATGTGGTCGTTCGCGGGTTTGTCTACGTAGCCATGAATTCGAAGCATGGCTAGTATGACAAAGTTTCGATTGTTCCGGGTTTATTGCCGCGGTTCAATCGACGGACTGCAATACCGGAGACATTTGCCGTGCAAAGCGCCTGCATCCCCGAGTCGAAGCTGCCGAGCGTCGGCACGACTATTTTCACCGTGATCGGCCAGCTTGCCGACGAACATCACGCGCTCAATCTTTCTCAAGGCGCGCCGAACTTCGCATGCGATCCGCGCCTGATCGAAGGCGTCGAGCGAGCCATGCGAGCAGGACATAACCAATATTCGCCGATGTCGGGCGTGCTGGCGCTGCGTGAAGCCATCGCCGACAAGACGCACAAGCTGTATGGCGCGCAGTACGATCCGGGCACGGAAGTGACGGTCGTGGCGAGCGCGAGCGAGGGGCTTTACGCGACCATCAGCGCGCTCGTGCATCCCGGCGACGAGGTAATTTACTTCGAGCCGTCGTTCGACAGTTACGCGCCGATCGTGCAGCTTCAGGGTGCGACGCCTATCGCCATCCAGCTATCGGCGGAGAATTTTCAGATCGACTGGGACGAAGTCGCGGCGGCCATCACGCCGAAAACGCGCATGATCCTCGTCAACACGCCGCACAATCCGACCGGCAGCGCCTTCGCCGATGAAGACATCGCGCGTCTCACGGCGCTCACGCGCGACACGAAGATCATCGTGCTGTCGGACGAAGTCTACGAGCACGTAGTGTTCGACGGCGCGCCGCATCACGGCATGGCGCGCTACCCGGAACTGGCTGAGCGCAGCGTGATCGTGTCGTCGTTCGGCAAGTCGTATCACGTGACGGGCTGGCGCGTCGGCTACTGTCTCGCGCCCGCCGCGTTGACTGCCGAGATCCGCAAGATTCACCAGTTCATGACGTTTTCCGCCGATACGCCGATGCAAATGGCTTTCGCCGAAGCGCTCGCCGACGAATCGAGCTATCTCAACCTCGGACCGTTCTATCAGCACAAGCGCGATTTGCTGGCGACATCGCTCGCGGGATCGCGCTTCGAGTTGCTGCCGAGCGCGGGCAGTTTCTTCATGCTCGCACGCTACGGCGCGATTTCGGATGAAAGCGACAGCGACTTCGTGCTGCGCCTGATTCGCGAGGCGCGCGTGGCGACCATTCCGTTGTCCGCGTTTTATACCGACGGCACCGACAACCGCGTGATCCGGCTTTCGTTCGCGAAGGACGACGACACGCTGATCGAAGGCGCGCGCCGCCTTTGCTCCATCTAAAAACATTCGAGACACGACACGATGAAGATCAAATACGCCGCCACCGCCCTATTCCTTGCCTGCTCGTTCGCGAGCGGCGCGGCGTTCGCCGCCGATACCTTGCGTTTCGGGCTCGAAGCGCAGTATCCGCCGTTCGAGTCGAAGGCGTCGACGGGCGAACTGCAAGGACTCGATATCGATGTCGGCAACGCCGTGTGCGTGGCGGCGCAGATGAGCTGCAAGTGGGTCGAGACCTCTTTCGACGGGTTGATTCCCGCGCTGCAGGGCCGCAAGTTCGACGCCATCAATTCGGCGATGAACGCGACCGACCAGCGCCGTCAGGCCATCGACTTCACGACGGTGGTGTATCGCGTGCCGACGCAACTCATCGCGAAAACGGGCAGTGGACTCGAACCGACGCCCGCGTCGCTAAAGGGCAAGAGCGTGGGCGTGTTGCAGGGTTCGATCCAGGAGACCTTTGCCAAGGCGCATTGGGAAAACGAAGGCGTGAAGGTCGTGCCGTATCAGGATCAGAACCAGGTCTACACGGACCTCAAGTCCGGCCGCCTCGATGCCACGCTGGTGCTCGCGCCTGCGGGACAAACCGGCTTTCTGTCGAAGCCCGACGGCAACGGCTTTGCGTTCGTCGGCGCGCCGGTGCGGGACGACAAGATTCTCGGCAGCGGCATTGCGTACGGCGTGCGCAAGGGCGACGATGCGCTGAAGAGCAAACTCAACGCGGCCATCGCGAAGGTGAAGGCCGACGGCACGATCGACAAGTTCGCGAAGAAGTATTTGGGGGAAATCGATATTTCGGCGAAGTGAGGGATGAGCGGGCGTTCAGCAACTTTCCCACGGCACAGGCACACTGGCGGCTTGATTCACCACCCGCGGCGAGTTGAAGCGCCGCGGCGCCCTCACAGGAAAAGCATTGAGCACGCCGCCTCGAACGAACCCCGCCGCCCCTGGACAACCGGCCGCGCCCGCACCACTGCAAGGCGGGCAACTGGTGCTCGCCACTTTCGCCGTGGCGCTCGCTACGTTCATGAACGTGTTGGATTCGTCGATCGCCAACGTCGCGATTCCGACCATCTCCGGCAATCTCGGCGTCTCGGTCAACGAAGGCACCTGGGTCATTACGGTGTTCGCCGCGTCGAACGCGGTTTCCATTCCGCTGACCGGCTGGCTCACGCAGCGACTCGGGCAAATTCATCTGTTCGTCGGCGCGATCCTCATGTTCGTGCTCTCCTCGTGGTTGTGCGGTCTTGCGCCCAATTTGCCTGTGCTGCTTTTCGCGCGCGTCTTGCAGGGCGCGGTGGCCGGGCCGCTGATTCCGCTCTCGCAAGCCATTCTGCTCGGCTCGTATCCGAAAGAGAAATCGTCGATGGCGCTCTCGCTCTGGGCGATGACCGCGACCGTCGGCCCGATCGCCGGTCCCGCGCTCGGCGGCTGGATCACGGATAGTTATTCTTGGTCGTGGATCTTCTATATCAACATCCCGGTCGGCATTTTCGCGGCGGGCGTGACGTGGATCATCTACCGCAACCGCGAGTCGCCGAGCCGCAAGGCGCCTATCGATATCGTCGGGCTCGGGCTGCTGATCGCGTGGGTCGCGTCCTTGCAGATCATGCTCGACAAGGGACGCGATCTCGACTGGTTCCAGTCGCCGGTCATCGTCATTCTCGCGATAACGGCAGCCATTTCATTCGCGTTTTTCGTCGTGTGGGAACTGACGGCGGAGAATCCGGTCGTCGATTTGCGGCTCTTCGCGGGACGCAATTTCTTCGGCGGCACGGTGGCCATTTCGGTCGCTTATGGCGTGTTTTTCGGCAATCTCGTGTTGTTGCCGCAATGGATGCAGCAGTATCTGAACTACCGTTCCGTCGACGCGGGTCTCGTCACCGCGCCGCTCGGCATCTTCGCCGTAATTCTCGCGCCGGTAATGGGCAAGGTGCTGCCGCGCAGCGACGCACGCGTGATCGCGACCATGGCGTTCGTCGGCTTTGCGTTCGTATTCTGGCTGCGCTCGAAGTATGTGATCGAGATCGATACCTGGCATCTCGTGCTGCCGACGCTCCTGCAGGGCATTCCGATGGCGATGTTCTTCGTGCCGCTCACGGCCATCGTGCTGTCGGGCTTGCCGCCATCGAAAATACCGGCGGCGGCAGGCTTGTCGAATTTCGCGCGGGTGTTTTGCGGCGCGGTGGGGACATCGCTTGCGGGCAACGAGTGGGATCATCGGATCGCGCTGCATCACGAGCGGCTGACGGAGCAGGCGAATATTTATAACCCGGCGTTCTTGCAGTCGCTCGGGATGTCGCAATCGACGCTGAATATCGGTGAAGCCCAGGCGCGTGGGATGTTCAACTTCACCGTCAACACTCAAGCCGCGATGATGGGGCTCAACGATATCTTCCTCATTTCAGCGGTCATCTTCATTCTGATCATTCCGCTGATTTGGATTACGAAGGTGGCGAAGGGTGGCGGCGGTGGGGCGGCGGCGGGGGCGCATTGAGATTTTTCGCGTGCCGTTACTAATGGACGGCACGCGGTACTCAACTTTGCGGCGTCAAAAAGTAAATGGGCGTCAGCGGCATACGGGCGCGCGCCTTATCATCAAGCTTGCTGTAAAACTGAATCCATAATTCGATCAATCGTTCGGAGTCGATCAACGTAATCTTGCGGCGCTCTTGATTTCGTGCAAAAGATTGGGCGTCGCGGGTAAAGCCGCCGGTGGAGATGAATAAGCCGACGTCGTCCTCGTTGATAATCGCAATAAAGGATTTGAGGCCGTCCGTATCTACGCGATGTGCGACGCGCTTCACTTGCACCTTAATGCGTGGTGGCCGAGTGCCAAGAGGGTCATTGTTTGCGATGATGTCAACACCATCATCTTTGCCCGGTGGCGATACCCAGCCGATGTGATAGCTCATTGCTCGCAGCAGGTCTGAAACAAGATCTTGAAAATCGTAAGGCGGCATTTTCAGAAGATGCTGCTCAATCTCGCCCCAAGCCTGCTCCTCTGCTTGCTCGTAAGTCATGCTCGCAGTTTCGGCGTCAACATCAAACGTCAAGTCGGACTGCTCGCTGAGTTTGGCCGATGCATAACTCAACCCGCTTGGATCACGCAGTTGAGCCGCTTTCCATTGGGCGTAGAGTCGATCCGATTCGCGACGAAACGCAGCGGGCTCTTTAATACGGTCATACGCGGACAAGCCCTCGTCAGTGAGAGACCAAATGCCTTTGTGCTTGGTGAGCCACCCAGCTTTTACGCAGGCGATAGTCGCAAAGCGCACCGTCTTCTCGAAGCGTCTTGCGCCGGAGTTCTCATAGAAGCTCGCTTCATGTGGAGTAAGAGTCACGCTAGAAGCGAGCGTCTTGAGTGCTTGGGCTGCGGCTAAGCCCTCCGGTTGCGCCTTCAGAATCTCAAACAGTTTCCTTAACAGTTCGCCCATGCGCTGTCGTGATGTTTCGGCCATTGCAGTTCCTGAGTAGCGCACACACACACCGGTGCAAACCTGCAATTGTCTACCTGTGTCGAAACACGACTGTTGAAATTCATTACGCGAGGCACGCCGATTCTAAAGCACGCTCACTTCAACCCTTCAACCCCAACTCCACCCGCTCCCCCGCGCCCTTATCCTTGATCCCGTCCGCGTTCAGCTTGGGCGCGACGACAAAAATCCGGCTGCTGTCGATCTTTCCGTCGAAGTACTCCTTCACCGCCTGCGCGCGGCGCTGCGCCAGATCGCGCAACGCGCCTTCATCGACCGGTGCGTTTTCAGTCAGCGCGCTCTTCATGTCCGCGTCCGGCACCGACTTCGTCAAGCCGATGAAGTTCTTCGGCTTCTTGAAATCCGCCGACTTATAAACCTTCGTCAAATACTTGTCGTAATCCGCATCCGATACCTTCACCGACTGCCAGTCCACATTCTCTCCGCCATCCGACATGTCGCGGACCTTCGCGCGTTTGATTTGGCCATCCAGCCAAGCGCTGCGTAACGCGGGTTCATCGACTTTCGGATCGACGCGCCCCGTCACATCCAGCCTGATCGACGGTTTATCCGCGAGCGCCTTCGAAATCGTCTCCAGCTTCTTCTGCGCGGCATCGTTGAGCGTTGCCGAGCCTGCGTCGAATTCGACGTAATTCAGCTCCTCGCCACTGCCGCCGAACGCATGCGCGAGCAGCGAGAACGGCGCGGTCACCGCCTTTTGCACCAGATTCAATATGGCTTGCCAGACGAGCCCGCCAATAGAAAACTCTGGATTCGAAAGCGATCCCGAAATGGGAATGTTCACGTCGATCTCGCCGCGCGAATTCTTCAACAACGACACGGCGAGCCGCACCGGCAACTTCGTCGCCGTCGAATTGTCGACGTGATCGCCGAACGTCAACTGGTCGATGAACAGGTGGTTGTTCGCCGTGAGCTTGTCGTCGCCGAGCATGTAATGCAGATCGAAGTTGAGCTTGCCCTTCGTGATCGGATAGCCCGCATACTTCGACGAATACGGCGTGAGGTTGGTGAGTTCGACGTCGTGCGCGCTCGCGGTCAAGTCGAGCGCGGGCTTTTCGATGAGCGGATTCACCTGTCCCTTGATCGAAACCGGTCCGTTCGCGGCAAGCTTGGCGGCAACATCGACGGGCGCGGGCGTCGTCGAATGCGTGCCGAATGCGCCGATGGTCCCGTTGATCGACACGAGATTCGCCGTGAAGTTGGGCTTGATGAAGTTGTCGGTGTAGGTCACACGGCCGTTCTGCAGAACGAGCTGGCCGAAGCGCATGTTCACCGGAGGACCGGAGGCAGCCGCCGTCTTGACCGGCGCACTCGCCGCGACCGGCGCGGATGCCGCCGCCGAGGCCTCGGGCTTCGACTGATCGCGCGTCACCGACTGCCGCGGGCCGTTGTCGCTTGCCACGACGCTCTTCAGGTTCAGCTTGCCTTGCGCGTCGAGCAACACGCGGCCGTAGAAGTTCGCGAAGGTCACGCGCGCCGCGTCAACGTCCGTGCCGCGCTCGCCATAATTCACCTTTACGTTGGTGAGGCCGAGCAGTTTCCAGCCGGCGAAACGGTCGGACGTCGCTTTGTCCTGCATGCGCACGTCTGTCAGCGAAACATCGCCCTTGTAGGAAGCCGCGAGCGTCTTGCCACTGCCCGACAAGCCGACATCGCCATTGGCGTTGAGGAACGCGCTTGCGATATCGACGTTGAGTTTGTCGCCGAAATACGGTTCGAAGGCGGCGGCATCGACCTGATCGCCCTTCACATGCAGCGCGAGCTTGAGCGGTGTGACCGTGACCGCGCCATTTATATCGAGCGCGCCACGCCCGTTGAGCGTGAGCTTGCCGGTAACATCGAGCGGTTTCGAGAGATCGTCGCTGAACTGCTTCACGGCTACCGACATCGGCGCAATGCGCAGCTTCACGGGCGTCGTGGGCGTCAAGTCGGTGACATTAGCCGAGGCGTTATCGAGCGCGATCTGGCCAATTTGATAGCGCCACGCCGGTCCCGCTTCCTGCGCCTTCTGAATCTTGCGCGTGGCGCTCGGCTCCGGCGCAACCTCATGCGCTCCAGCGAGCGCGGCCAGGTCGATACTGCCGTCCTTGCGGCGCGTGGCATCGAGCGAAAGTCCCTTCAACTGCACGCTGTCGAGCGCGACCTGACGCGCGGGCACATCCACCTTGACGATCTTCGCGAGCGCGGCATCGAGCTTGATGGGCGCGGCGGCATCCGCGCCATTCGATGCATTCGGCACGAGCGTGAGCGCGTCGAGTTTCACATCGCCCGCGCCGACCTGCACGTTGGCATCCGGCTTCGACCAATCGACCGACACCGGCAGATTCGCGCCGAGCGTGCCGCTCGTCACGCGCGCCGCCAGCGAATTCGCGATATAAGGCTGCAACGGCGGCAGCGCCAATGCTTCGAGCGCCAACTTGACGTCGGCGGTCTTGGCGGCGAGCGCGACGTTGCCGGAAGCGCCGAGCGAACCGCCGTGACCGAACGCCGTCTTGAGCGTGTAGCGCGCGGGCGTCTTGTCGAGCGTCGAAAAACCATCGAGCGTGACGGCTAGACCTGTCAGCGTTTCCTGCACGCGCTGCTTCGTCAACTGGTCGTCGAACGCGATCTTGCCGTCGTCGATGGCAACGTGCTTGATGGCCAGATCGAGCGGCGGCGCGTCCTTCGCTTCGGGCTTCTTCACCTCGGCCATCGCGGGCGGCGGCGCGAGTTTCTGCACGTTGAGCGTGCCGGACGGATCGCGCGCGAGCCGTACATCCGGGCCCGCAAGCGTCACTTCGTCGAGATGATAGATATCGCGCAACGGCTCGGCGTTGGCAATCTTCACATGCAACGCGCGCGCGGCGACGAGCGGTGCGTTCGCTTTATCGGTGACGGCGAGATCGGCCAGATCCGCAGTGCCGTCGATACGAATGGTCGGTGCATCGCCGGCAATGGCAAAGCGCACGTTGAGGTCGGTCGTGAGCTTGCCGCTCTTCACCGCGACGGGCACGGAAGCCGGGGCGTAAGACGCCATCTGCGGCACGTCGAGCCCGTCGAGCGTGAGCGCGATCTCCGACTCGCGCGACTCCGAAAACGGCTTCGTGCGGCCCTTCACGACGAGCGGCGAGCCGTCGATGTGCGCCTGTAATAACGGCGTCACGAAAATATCGGTGGCCGAGGGCAGCGTCGCGATGAAGGGGATACCGAGCGCGAACTGGTCGATGGTGTGCTTCGCCTTCAGGAGCCGGTCGTCGAACACGATCCGGCCGTTCTCCACGCGAATGTTCGACACGGAGAAGCGCGCCGGCTTGTCCGATGGCGGCGACGAAGGCTTCGAGAATTTCTCGATCAGATCGGAGAAATTGAAATGCTCGCCGTCGAAACGCACGATGCTGATGCGCGGCGAATCGATCTTCAGTTCATTGACGACGGGCGCGAGCCGGAAGATGGACGACCACGACGTGCGCACGACGAGCCGCGACACATCGACGAAACCGGCCGCCGCGCCGGGCGCTTTCGCGAGATTCGCGGGCGCTTCGCCGATATGCACGTCATCGGCTTCGAAATCGAGCGAATAGGGATTGAGCCAAATGCGCCGGATGGTCACCGGCCGGTCGAGTTGCTTGCCAAGCTGTTGCTCGGCGATATGACGAATGACCGGCGGCGCGACGAAGAAGCCGAGAAGGCCGATGACCACCATGAAGACGATCAGGCCAATCGCGAATTTCCGCGTACGCCGTGCATGCACGACGCCGCGCAGGGTTTGCCCGGCCGAGGCCAGTGAAGACTTGGTGACGCTTGCCATTCGATGCGCGCTGCGACGCGCGGCGGCGCATCGCCCTGTCAGGTAGAGGATGCTTCGAGTATACGACGAGGCATCGCGCAAACGTTCATCAAATGCTTCACTGCCGTTCGACGGCCGGCGGCGTCCACGTGCCGTCGCTTGCCTGCGGTTTGGGCGCGTAGAGGCGCATCGTCAGCTGAAAGTCGCCGTCGGGCGCGGGCAGCCAGTTCGATGCGCGCGCACGCGGCGGTGCTTCGGCCGATACGGTGACATCGACCGAACCGTCGCGGTTTTTCTTGAGGCGGTCGCGGTCGCTTAGCGACAGACGCGGCAGCTTGCCGTTGGCGAACGCGCCATCTTTCGTGTAGGCCGCGAGCGTCCAGAAACCGCGCACCGGCGGCAACTGGTTCGGCGCGAAGTGCAGCACGTAGGTGTTCGCGCCGTTGAGCGGATGGCCGTCGCTGTCCACGCGCGCAACCGGCTTCGCTTCGCCCGCCTTCGTCCCCGAAAACGGCTGATGGCGCGCGAGATAAGCCCGCAGAATGTAATCCGTGCCGTAGTTGCCGACGTCGTCGCCGAACCACGTCCAGCCGTTCTTCGTGATCGCGTTCGATGGCGCCGTCGCGAGATGCGCGCGGCCATCCGCGACACCGGACGCCAGAAGCGGCGCGTCGGCCTTCTTGAACTGCACCGGTTCGCCCGGCTTCACGCCGAGATCGGCGAGGCGGGACATCGCGGGCGCATCGTCGGCGGCGGGCGGATTGTCGTCGAGCGAGCGGGCAAGGCGCGCGAAAAACGCGTTGGCATCGAGCGCTTCGGCCTGCGCGCCGGGCGATGCCGTCGGCGCCGCGCTCGGCAAAGGCGGCACGCTAGGCGTCTGGCCCGTGGCATTGCCCGGCCACGCGCCCGTCACGGTCGAAGTAGGATCGGCGAGCGAGCCCTTGGTGGGCGTAAGCGTATCGATGCGCATCGACGTCTGCAGCTTTCTGACTTCGCGCACGTCGCGCATGCCGTTCACCCGCACGCGCACCGAAAGCCAGACGTAGCGCGTGCGCGTTTCGACGCGCGTTGCACCGGCGGGCAACGTGCCCGTAAAGCCGGCGGGCACGAAGGCGATGAGCTGCGCCTTCGGAAACGGCGTCGTGTCGGCGCTCGAATACAGCGCGTTGCTCCATGCATCGAACGCGCGGGTATCGAGATAGCGTGCGCGCGGCGCGGCGGGCACGGTCACGATCACGGGATCGGCGGAGACATCGAGCCATGCGGAGGAATCGAGTGTATCGACGCTCGGCCAGCCGGTCGCGCCCGCGGGCGGCAACGCGATGGCGTGGCGGAACGTGTTGAGCGGCGCCTGACCCGGCCGCGCCGCCCCGCTTGCACGTTCCCGCGCGATGTCCGACGCGACGAGCGGAAAGCCGAACGTGTAGGCATCGACGACCTGGTTTTTCACCCAGCCGCCCGTATTTGCCGCCTCGGACGTCGCGGTTCCCGCGCAGCCGGCGAGCAAGGCCGCGGCAGAAAGGCTCGTGCTGACCCATAAAGCGGCGTTGAGCGGAAACGTCCAGCGTCGGTGCTTATTCATTCGAATGGAAATCCGGTTTTATTTCGATGGGTTCGCAGACGAGCAGCCCGCCGCCGTCCTGATCCCCGAGGTAGCGCGCCGAAAATTCGATCTCGAAATTGGGGTTTTAACGTATCCGCTGATGATAGGCAAGACAACACGCATAAAAGGCGCTACTCGTCGCGCAAATACGTCTGACCACTCGTCGAGACTCGCTTCACGGCATCGCGTAACATGAATGTTTTGGAACCTTTCGAACGAGTCCGACGCATGTATATTCCCGCCCATTTCGAGGAAAACCGCCCGGAAGCCCTGCGCGCGCTGATTGCCGCGCATCCTTTTGGCGCATTGGTCACGCATGGCCCGAATGGGCTGGACGCCAATCACATTCCTTTCGAACTCGATCCCGCAATCGGCGAACACGGCACCTTGCGCGCGCACGTGGCGCGTGCAAATCCCGTGTGGCGCGAAGTCGGGTCGCGCGAGGACGTGCTGGTGATCTTTCAGGGCGCGGAAGGCTATATCTCGCCGACGTTCTATCCGAGCAAGCAGGAAACCCACCGTCAAGTGCCGACGTGGAATTACCTCGTCGTGCATGCGCATGGCCGAATCACCGTGCGTGACGACGAAGCCTACGTGCGCGGCGTCGTCGCGAAACTCACGCGCAAGATGGAAGCGGGCGAAGCAATGCCGTGGAAAATGGGCGACGCTCCGCGCGATTTCATCGATCAATTGCTGGGCGCGATCGTCGGCATCGAAATCGAGGTGACGCGGCTGGTCGGCAAGGCAAAGCTTTCGCAGAACAAGGCTGAAGCAGACCGCATCGGCGCGGTCGAGGGCTTGCGTCAGCGCGGCGGCGAGGAAGCCGGCGCGCTCGCCGACGCCATGTTCGGCTCGATCGAACCGCCTCGCGACTGAAATGCGCTCTTGACCTTCCAATCGTTGGAAGGTCGATACTGGCTTCATGCGTGGCCAGAAGGAGCGTTTCATCATGTCATCGGCACCAGTCAATCAAACCAGAACCGCGGTATTCGCCGTGAGCGGCATGACGTGCGCGTCGTGCGTCGCGCGCGTCGAGAAAATGCTCGGACGCGTGCCGGGCGTGGAATCGGTCGCCGTGAATCTCGCGACCGAAAAAGCCACCGTCCATACGAACGATGCCGTCACCGACCAACAACTGGTCGCGGCCATTACGAAAGCCGGTTATGAAGCGGCGAAGGTCGAGCCCGACGCGCCGCGTGTCGATGCGAAAACGCCGCAGGCGCTCGATGCCGAACTCGTCGCAGTGGTCGCGAGCGCGCTCGTCACGCTGCCCTTGCTTGCGCCGATGTTCGGCGCAGCGCTCTCGCCGTGGCTGCAACTGGCGCTCGCGAGCATCGTCCAGTTTGGCTTCGGCGCGCGTTTCTACGTCGGCGGTTATCGCGCGCTGCGGGCGTTCGCGGGCAACATGGATTTGCTCGTGGCGCTGGGGACATCGGCGGCGTGGGCGCTGAGTGTCTATCAGATGTTCGCGCACGGCGGCATGCCGATGCATCTGTTCTTCGAGGCATCGGCGGTCGTCATCACGCTGGTGCGCTTTGGCAAATGGCTGGAGACGCGCGCCAAACGCCAGACCACCGACGCCATCCGCGCCCTGAACGCGCTGCGTCCGACGACGGCGCGCGTGCGCGATCGCGCCAATCCTTCGCATGAAAGCGAGATTGCGCTCGCCGATGTGCGCGTGGGCGACATCGCCATCGTGCGGCCGGGCGAGCGCGTGCCGGTGGATGGCATCGTGCGCGAGGGACGCACGCATGTCGACGAATCGCTGATCACGGGCGAGAGTCTGCCGGTTGCGAAAGAGCCGGGCGCGCGCGCGACGGGCGGATCGATCAACGGCGAAGGCGTGATCGCGATCGAAACGACGGCCATTGGCGCGGAAACGACGCTCGCGCGGATCATCCGGCTGGTCGAATCGGCGCAAGCGGAAAAAGCGCCGATCCAGCGCCTGGTCGATCGCGTGTCCGCCGTTTTCGTGCCGGCAATTTTGGTAATTGCGCTCATCACGCTGGCGGGCTGGCTTCTGCATGGCGCGGATGCCGAGACCGCCTGGCTCAACGCGGTCGCCGTGCTCGTGATCGCCTGCCCGTGCGCGCTCGGCCTCGCCACGCCGACCGCCATCATGGCCGGCACGGGCGTCGCGGCGCGTCACGGCATCCTGATCAAGGACGCGGAGGCGTTGGAACAGGCGCATGCCATTAGCGTCGTTGCGTTCGATAAGACCGGCACGCTGACGGCCGGCCAACCGAGTCTCGTCGCGTTCGAAGCCGCGCCGGGATTCGAGCGCGCGGAAGCACTCGCGCTGGCGGCGGCGGTGCAAAGAATGAGCGAGCATCCATTGGCGAAAGCGGTAGTCGGTTTCGCCGATAGCACGCCGGACATTGCGCGATACGAGGCGACGTCGGCGAAAGCAATTGCCGGACGCGGCGCGGAGGCTTTCATCGGCGCGCGCAACGTGGCGATAGGCAGTGCGCGCTGGGTCGAGGAATTGCATGCGGCCGTGCCCGAAGCGCTTGCCGTCGAGGCGCGCAACCTCGAAGCGCAGGGCAACACGGTGTCATGGCTCTTGGACCGCGCTGACGGCAAGGCGACCGTCCTCGCCCTGCTCGCGTTCGGCGACACGATCAAGCCGACGGCGCGGGCCGCCATCGAAAGACTCGCGCAACTGGGCGTGAAGGCCGCGCTCGTTACGGGCGATAACGCGGGTAGCGCGCAGGCGGTTGCGCGCGCGCTGGGCATTCCGTCGGCGCTGGTTTTCTCGCAGACCTTGCCCGCGGACAAGGCGCGCGTGATCGCGGAATTGAAGGCATCGAACCACGGCATCGTGGCGATGGCGGGCGACGGCATCAACGACGCGCCCGCGCTTGCCGCCGCCGATGTCGGCATCGCGATGGGCAGCGGCACGGACGTGGCGATCGAAGCGGCGGGCATCACGCTCATGCGTGGCGACCCGGCGCTCGTGGCGGATGCCATCGACATTTCGCGCCGGACGTATCGCAAGATTCAGCAGAATCTTTTCTGGGCGTTTGTGTACAACCTGATCGGCATTCCGCTTGCCGCATTCGGCATGCTTGACCCAATGTTCGCCGGCGCGGCGATGGCGTTTTCGAGCGTGAGCGTGGTGGCGAACGCGTTGTTGTTGCGGCGCTGGCGTGCTCAGGCGGGAACCGAGGTGCCAGCGGAACGCGCGGGCAAACCAATCACCCGCCCCGCATAACGCGCATCGCACGCGGCAATCACCGCGTGCATATCGATACTTCGCGCCACGTCTTCATCGAACGAAGCCGACTTCGGCGCGCCGCTCGAATCGATGTGCATCATCATCTGCTCGCACGCCGATACCGGCTCCGCCTCGTCCGCTTCGAACATCTCCAGATAAAGATGCACGCGCTTCTTGTCGCGCGCGACGACCCACGCGTCCACTCGCACCGCCGCGCCTTCCTTGATCTCGCGCAGATAGCTCACATGGGCTTCGAGCGTGTAGAGCGTGCGCTGCCGCGCGCGCCTGCCCGCGTCGTCCAGACCGATGCCGTCCATGAACGCATCGGTCGCGAGGCTAAAGATCAGCATGTAGTACGCGTCACGCAGATGGCCGTTGTAATCGACCCATTCGGCCTTCACGGTGTCGCGATAAATCGTGCTCATGAATCTCGCCCCGTTAGTCTTCGATACCGTGCCGTGCCTTCGCCTGCGCAATCGCCTCGATCACGCTCGTGATGCAGTCGTCGCGATACCGCTCCAGTTCCTTGATGCCGCGTCCGTTCGTCTGCCGCGACGTGCCGTCCACCACGCGGTCGATGAGTTCATCGGTGAGCGTCGGCGCGACGAGCTTCGTCCACGGCAATTCGAGCGCGGGGCCGAATTGCTGCATGAAGTGTCGCATGCCCGCCTCGCCGCCCGCCAACGTATAGGTCAGGAACGTGCCCATGAACGACCAGCGAATGCCCGCGCCGTACCGAATTGCATCGTCGATCTCGCCGGTCGTCGCCACGCCTTCGTTCACCAGATGCAACGCCTCGCGCCACAACGCTTCGAGCAATCTGTCCGCGATAAAGCCCGGCACTTCCTTCTGCACGCGAAGCGGCCTCATGCCGATGGATGCATAGAAGCTCATCGCGGTATCGATCGCATCGCCGGAAGTCAACTCGCCGCCAAGCACTTCGACGAGCGGCAAAAGATAAACCGGATTGAACGGATGCCCGACCACGCAGCGCTCGGGATGTACGGCGCGTGCGTAAAAATCGCTGGGCAGAAGGCCCGAAGTGGATGACGCGATAATCGCATCGGCCTTCGCCGCGCGGCTCACGCGTTCGTGCAGCGCGAGCTTCAGTTCCTCGCGTTCGGGCGCGCTCTCCTGAATGAAATCCGCATCGGCGACGCACTCCTCGACAGTTTCCACCACGCGCAGGCGATCCTGCGACGCGCCTTTCGCCAGTCCCACGCGTTCCAGCGCCGGCCACGCATTGGCGACGTTCGCGCGTAACTGCGCTTGAGCGCCAGGCGCCGGGTCCCACGCGGTGACATCTAGCCCATGCGCAAGCGCGCGCGCCACCCAGCCGCTGCCGATCACACCCGCGCCGAGCGCGGCGAATTGCCTGACTTGCATATCGTCCATCCGAATGTAGTGATCCTGATCCTATGCCAACTGCCCGAGCGCGCGACGCTCCAGCAAGCGTTCGCCACGCGCCGGCAAACCGAGCTTGCGACGCCCTTCCGCCGGCGTGAGCGCGCGTCCGCCAAGACGTTCGATGATCTCCACCGCGCGCTGCACGAGCGAACCGTTGCTCGCATGCACGCCGCGATCGAGCCACAGATTGTCTTCGAGACCCACGCGCACATGACCGCCGAGTAGCATGGCTTGCGCGACCATCGGCATCTGCCTGCGGCCGATACCGAAGCCCGCCCAATGCGCGCCAGGCGGCAAGTTATCGACCATGGCCTTCATGGTGCCCGTGTCGGGCGGCGCGCCCCAAGGAATGCCCATGCAAAGCTGAAAAAGCGGCGGCGCATCGAGCAGGCCTTCCTTCAGCAACTGATTCGCGAACCAGAGATGACCGGTATCGAAAATCTCGAGTTCCGGCTTCACGCCAAGCTGCTGGATGCGCTTTGCCCCGGCTCGGAGTTGCGCGGGCGTCGAGACGTAGATGTAGTCGCCATCGCCGAAATTGAGGGTGCCGCAATCGAGCGTGCAGATTTCCGGAAGCAGTTCCTCGACATGCGCAAGACGCGTGAGACCGCCGACGAGATCGGTGCCCTTGCCGAAGCGCATCGGCTCTTCGCCCGCGCCGATTTCCAGATCGCCGCCCATGCCCGCCGTCAAGTTGATGATGACATCGACATCCGATGAACGAATGCGATCCACTACTTCGCGATACAGTGCCGGGTCGCGGCTGCCGCGCCCGGTTTGCGGATCGCGCACATGGCAATGCGCCACGGTCGCGCCCGCACGCGCGGCCTCGATAGCCGCTTCGGCAATCTGCCTGGGCGTGACGGGTATTGCCGGATGTCTGGCCGTTGTGTCGCCTGCTCCCGTTACCGCGCAGGTCACGATCACGTCATGGTTCATGGTGGCGCTTGTCCTTATTCAGTTCAAAGTCCGAGGTATTGCTTCACCGCTGGCAGACCATCCTTGCCATCGACGGTCTTCACGCCCGCAAGCCATGAATCGAGCACCTGCGGATTCTTCTTGAGATACGCCTTTGCCGCTTCGGCGGGGCGTTCCTTGTTCATCACCGGTTCCATGAGACGGTTTTCGAGATCGGTATTGAACTTGAGGTTCGATACGAACTTGCCGGCGTTCGGGCAGCGTGTGAGGAAGTCGGTATTCGTGAGCGTGTAGACGCGCGCTTCGCCATAGTTGGGGCCGAAGACTTCATCGCCGCCAGCGAGATAGTTGATCTTCATCTGAATGTTCATGGGATGAGGCTCCCAGCCAAGAAACACGACCGGCTTCTTGTCGCGAATGGCGCGTTCCACCGTCACCAGCATGCCCGCCTCGCTCGATTGCACGAGCTTGAATCCGCCGAGCCCGAACTGATTCGTGTCGATCATCTTCTGAATCTTGGCGTTTGCGCTGCTGCCCGGTTCGATGCCGTAGATCTTGCCGTCGAGCTCATCGCGATGCTTGGCGATATCCGCGAACGACTTAATGCCCGCGTCATACGCATAGCTCGGCACGGCAAGCGTGGCCTTCGCGCCAGAGAGATTCGGCGGATCGAGCTTCTGAATGCTCTTCGATTCGAGGAACGGCTCGACCGCCTTTTCCTGCACCGGCCACCAGTAGCCGAGCGACACGTCGATCTGCTTGCTCTTCAGACCCGCGAGCGAAATGGGCACGGAGGCGACCGTCGTCTTCGGCGCATAACCGAGCCCTTCGAAGACGACGGAAGCGAGCGCGGTCGTCGACGTGATGTCGGTCCAGCCGATATCCACGAAGCGGACGTTGCGGCAGCTCGCGTCATCGGCGGCAAGCGCGAAGGCGCCGTGAGTCAGTGCGGTCGCGGCACAGGCGCCAGTCAGGAGCAGTTTCGAAACCAGGCGATGTCTCATGGCGTGCTGTTCCGGTGAGGGTTCATTGGATGCCGGTTCGTCGTGCCGGCGTGCATCAAAAGTAACGCCGCATAAAGGCGAACGAACGACCGCTTGCGACCGCGACTTGACCGCATGCGACGTGCTAGAAGAAAGGCCTGCGAATACGGGCCGCGCCGGATTGCGCGGGCTTTTTGTGCTTGCTAGCGTGGAGCGTTCGTCCAAAGCGCCACACGCCATTCGATGCCCGTTCCCCAAGACTTCCACTTCCTGCTGCTGCCCGAGTTCTCGTCCATTGGCTTCATGTCGGCGATCGAGCCCTTGCGGGTTGCAAATCGCTTCAGCGGCGAGTTGTATCGCTGGCATATCCTGTCGCCCGATGGCGGGCCGGTGGTCGCGAGCAACGGCATCTCGCTGAATGCGGAAAGCGCGTTCGACAGCGTGACACATGCGGATACCGTGTTCGTCGTATCGGGATTCGAGCCGCTCGCGCGCTATACACGCGGCATCGGCGAGTGGTTGAAGCGGCTGGATCGCGCGGGCGCGACGCTTGGCGGCATCGATACGGGCAGCTTCATTCTCGCCGAAGCCGGCCTGCTCGCGGACAAGCGCGCGACGTTGCACTGGGAAGCGGCGGCGGCCTTCGCCGAGCGCTATCCCGCGATAGAAACGAGCCAGGAGTTGTTCGAGATCGATACGCGGCGCATTACGTGCGCGGGCGGCACTGCGTCCATCGACCTCATGCTGGATCTGATCGCGCGCGATCATGGCGCGGAACTCGCGGCGCAAGTGTCGGAGCAGTTCGTGCTGGGGCGCATCAGGCAGCGCTCGGACCATCAGCGCATGAAGATCGCGGCGCGCTATGGCATTCACAATCGCAAGCTGATCCAGGTGATCGGCGTGATGGAGCAGCATATGGAAGAGCCGCTCTCGCCCGATGAGCTCGCGCAATCCATCAGCGTCACGCGACGTCAGCTCGAACGCCTGTTCTGCACCGCGCTAAAGGACACGCCGACGCATTTTTATCTCGGGCTGCGTCTCACGCGCGCACGCGAACTATTGCAGCAAACCGATATGTCGATACTTGCCGTGTGTGTCGCGTGCGGGTTCGAATCGCCGTCGCACTTTTCGCGGACGTATCGCGCGCGCTTCAATGCGAGTCCGCGGCAGGACCGCAGCGCGTTGCGCGCCGTGCCTGCCGCCGCATGATCTTCGCCTCGCCTAGAACGAGTGCCGCATGCCGATGCGCACATCCGACTGCGTATTCGAAGTCGACGGCGTGAAGCTATAACCGATGACGGCATCGATCGGACCCGACGCACGCAGATAATCGCCGGATACATAGACGTCGGTACGCTTCGAAAGCAGATAGTGCAGTCCGAGCGAACCCTGGTTCCAGTGATTGCCTTCGAAGCGCGTGTGCTGATAACCGCCGTAAAGCGCGAGATCCGGCCTGAACGAATACGACGCGCCGCCTTCGTAGACTTGCATATGCGAGGTCACGCCGAGGCCCTTGATGGTCGTGTACGTGAAGTTGCCCGAGAGCATCAGGTCGCCGAGCGTCCACGCGCCGCCGACTGCAAAGGCGCCTTGTTTATCGACGGGAAACGAATTCGTGCTGTAGAGGTCCGTGACTGCGCCCGTGGCCGGATCGACCGATACCGTCGGCTGGCCCAAGAACGTGCGCGCGCCGATCATCGCGTAGGGATCGAACGCGTAAATGCCGAACGGGTTGTTCAGTTGCGTATAGGCCGCGCCCACGTTGAAGGTGTTGGCCGCATAGTGCGCGCCCACGCTCCACGCGCTGTTGCGATGAAAGTCGCCCGCGTTATTGCCGAACGAATACATGCCGCCGAAGGTAAAACCCGCGATATTGTTCGAGAGGAACTTGACCGAGTTCGGCAAGCGGTCGCCGTTCATCCGGTCGAAGTCGCCCTGGTGGATGGCATAGCCGCTTCCCCATGCCGAGATGTTGTAGAGGTAGACCATCTCCTCGGTCATATCTAGCTGATTACCGAACGAGATTTGCCCCCACGGGTTCTTGAGGCCCACATAGGCTTGCCGTCCAAACTCCGCGCCGCCGAATGCATAGCGCCCGGTCCCGAGGCGGAAGCCCGATTCCAGCGCGAAGATCGCCTGCAGTCCGCCGCCCAAATCTTCCACGCCACGAAAGCCGATGCGGTTGCCGTAGGACACGCCATCGTCGAACTTCACGACATGCGAGCCACCGGTGTTGTTCACATAGGTGATGCCTGCGTCGAGAATGCCGTAGAGCGTCACGCTGCTCTGCGCGTGCGATAGGGCCGGCGCGCCTGCCGCGCTCGCCGCGAGCGCGAGTCCCGCAAGACTGGAACGACGGCCGCGGGCGAGTCTCGAAACGCTTCGTGCGGCATGTCCTCTTCTCATCTGCTGCTCCTCTTCTTGTGGGTTGTCGTGTCGTTGAAGGTTGCTGATCGTTCGTCGTGTCCTGCTGAAAGTGCTAAAGACTGCCGCTGAAACGCTGCATTTCGATGCATCGGCGTGCGTGCGCCAACGTCGTAAAAGTAAGGCCACATATAAGCCACGGCTCGACCCGGTGCGACGCAAACATGTCCAGTTGCGACTCGCGCTCATTTGCAGCCCTTCTATTTCGGACATGCCCGATATCGGATTCCTCTGCTCCTACCCATACTTCTGAATCTGTAAAAAAGCGCTACATCGCAACATCTGCATCAACCACTGATCGAACATGACCACTCGCTGCCTGAGCATCTTCCACGTCGACGCCCCTCACGTTCTTGCCAATCACAAGCACTACAGCTCTCGCATGGGCTATGAGCACACCGCTGTTTCCATGGCGGGTATGCAGGGCAAAGCCCAACGAACGCTTCTCAAGTACGAACTCGTGCTGCATCACTTGCGGCAGATGCCTGAAATGGCTTTGCTCGTCTGCTTCAGCGAAGACTGCCTCGTGCTGAACATGTATCCCGTCGAACCCATGGCCGAAGGAAGGCAACATCTGCTTCCTTCGCTCAACGGCAACACGGGCAGTCATCAGGCCGCCGTGCAGGTCTGGCGTAACACGAAGGACATTCGCAACTTCATCGTTCGTTGCATCGGCGAATGCAAGATCGGCGGCGCAACCGATGACGAAGAAACCTTGCTCGCCCCGCTCGACGTCATCGAACCGATGGGCGAGCGCGGTGGTGTCACGTGCGCCATGTTCTGCAATCCACGCTTCACGCCTGTCTGGGCTACGTATCCGAATCTGTGGACCATCGTGATGGACGAAGAGAAGATGTACGGCTACATTCATCCGAGCTTTCGCAACGCGCTCGCCGAGCACATCAACGATTGCCAGCAAAAAGGCGCGCGCCTGCTCGATTTTTCAGCCCATGCGAATGTGCCCGCCGAACCCTTCAGCGTCTACAACCCCGGCCAGCCCATCGCGCTCGTGACCTACTACACGGCTAACGTGCGCGAGTACGGCGCAATCGCCGAATTGAACTTCAAGCGTTATTGCGAGCGTCACGGCTACACGCTCTACGTCTATCGCGATACGCCCGCCGAGGTGGAACCAGGCACGACGGGCACCTGGCTCAAGCCGTGGTTCCTGCGCAAATATCTGCCGCATCACGAATGGGTCATGTGGGTCGATGCCGACATTCTTTTCGTCGATCAATCCAAGCCGCTAGAACCGCTCTTCGCGAATCGCGATCTTCTCGCCGCGCACGACATCGGTCCTTGGATCATCAATGCAGGCGTGCTCGGTTTCAAACGCACGGACCACAATGTCGAGTTCGTCGAAGAGATCTATCGCGCCGTGAGCGCCGCGCCCGACAAGTCGAGCACGTATGCGAACGGCGGCGATCAGACGATCATTGCAAACCTCTTGCGCGAACGTCTCGACTGGGCGCTCGAGGACGGACTGGACTGCATCGGCATCAATACGCCGTGGTATTTTCAGCAGCCTTCCAGCCTGATGGTCCACTTCCTCGCCATCCAGTCGCCCATGCGCGCCATGCTGATGTCGCAGCAGGAACGCGTCAGCTTGCAACTCAACTGATCGTTTTCGATCACTTCACCCCGAGCGCGGTCTGAACGGCTTCCAGGCCGTTCCCGCCGCTCGCAGTCGCCACACCATCGAGCCACGTCTTCAGCAGTTCCGGATGCCGTTTCAATGCGTCCGTGGCGGCTGTATCGACGCGCGTCTTCTTCTCCAGCACGTCGGTTATCACGCCGTTTTCCAGATCTACGTTGAACGCCATCTGCTTGAACAGGCGGCCGACGTTCGGGCATTGCTGCTCGTAGCCGTTACGAGCCACCGTGTTGACCGTCGCGCCGCCGAAGTTCGGGCCGAAGTATCGATCCCCGCCATCGAGGTAGGCGAGCTTGAACTTGGTGTTCATGAGATGCGGCTCCCATCCAAGAAACACGATCCACTTCTTGTCCCGCACCGCGCGATCCACTTGCGTGAGCATGCCCGTCTCGCTCGATTCCACGAGCTTCCATCCGCCCAGCCCAAAGGCTTTGTCGTCGATCATGCGTTTGATGTTCTGATTCGCGGGCGCGCCCGGCTCGATACCGTAGACGCGGTCATCGAACTTGTCGGCGTTCTTCGCGAGATCGGCGAACGAATGCACGCCGGCTGCGGCGACATAGTCGGGCACGGCCAGCGTGAACTTCGCGTTGGATAGATTGGCGCGCACCACCTGCACCGATTTGTCGTCGATGAACGGCTTCACGAGCGGCGCCTGCGCCGGCATCCAGTTGCCAAGGAACACGTCGATCTGGCCGTTCTTGAGGCCTTGATACGTGATCGGCACAGACAGGTTCGCCACGTTCTGCCTGTAGCCGAGCGCTTTCAGAATGACGCCGCTCATCGCATTGGTGGCGTCGATGTCGGTCCATCCCGGACCTGCCATGCGCACCTGCGTGCAGGTCGAGGGATCGGCGGCGAATGTGGGCGAGACCACGGCGACGAGCGCGGCAACAATGAGCGCATGAAACAAGGGCTTTTTCATGGGGCGTTCCTGTCGTTGGAGTTGCTGGTGACTAGCGCGGGACTAGCGCTCGACCGCTGGAAAGCGCGCCATGGCTTCGAGCGTATCGAGGTCGATGTGATTGCGCATGTAGCGCTGGCTCGCATCGACATGCGGCTGCCAGTCCCACGACTGGATCGCACCTTGCGTGGTCGCGGCGAAATGGAAATGGCGGCGGCGCTGACTCTTGAGCACATCGCGATGCAGCGCTTCCAGGTCCCAGCGTCGCGCGATCTCATCGCGGAACGCGGTGACCTGCGACGCGTGCCGCGCATCGCTCGCGAGGTTATTGCGTTCGAGGGGATCGGCGGCGACATCGTAGAGTTGATCGGGATCGACACTCGTATGGATGAACTTGTAGCGCTCCCGCCGGATCATCACGATAGGCGCGATTGCACCTTCCGCGAGGAACTCGCCGATGGCTTCGTCATGGCCGTCCGCGCCCGCGAGATGCGGCACGAGGCTTTGCCCATCGAGGCTATCCGGCCACGCTGAAGGCGCATCGCCGCGCGCAAGATCGACGAGCGTGGGCAACACATCGAGATGCGATACCGAAGCGCTCACGCGATGCGCATCGAAACGCTTCGGCGCATGCACGATCAAGGGCACACGGCAGCCGCCCTCGAAAAACGTCATCTTGTACCAGAGGCCGCGCTCGCCGAGCATCTCGCCGTGATCCGACGTCACGACGATGGTTGTGTCATTTGCGAGACCCGCCTGTTCCAGCGCTTCGAGTATCGATGCGAATTGATCGTCCACGTACGACACCGCGCCGTAATACGCACGGCGAGCATTGCGAATCTGTCTCTCGGTTGGCGGCGTGCGATCCGTCTCGCAGACATGACGCAGGCGCTGCGAATGCGGATCGCTGGCTTCGAGCGAATCGCGATACGAAGGCATGTCGATGTCGTCATCGCCATACAGGTCCCAATATCTTTTCGGAATGGCATACGGGTCATGCGGATGCGTCAGCGACGCGACCATCATGAACGGTCGTACGTCTTTGCCCGCATTGCGCTCGCGCGCGATATCGAACAGCTTCTGACGCGTGGTGAAGGTCACTTCGTCGTCGAAGTCGAGTTGATTCGTGCGCACGCACGGACCTGCGTCGATCACGGAACTCATGTTGTGATACCACGAGGGACGCGCCTCGAAATTCTCCCAGTCGGGCGTCCAGCCGAAATCGGCGGGATAGATGTCGGTCGTCAGCCGCTCTTCGAAGCCGTGCAACTGGTCCGCGCCGCAGAAATGCATCTTGCCGGAAAGAATCGTGCGATATCCCTCGGCGCGCAAGTAGTGCGCGAACGTGAGCGTCTCCGAAGGGAACTCGGCCGCGTTGTCATAAGCGCCGATTTGCGAAGGCAGCTTACCCGCGAGCAGCGAAAAGCGTGACGGCGCGCAGAGCGGACTCGCGCAGTAGGCCGATTCGAACACCACGCCTTCACGCGCGAGCGCGTCGATGCACGGCGTCTTCGTCACTCCGTTGCCGTATGCCGCAAGCGCGAACGGCGTGAGCTGATCGGCCATGAGAATAAGGATATTTTGTTTTGTCTCAAGCATGAATGCATACCTCGAATAGAATCGACAGCGGACACGCGCATGGCGATGCAGGTTCGCTTCATGTGACTATTGCCGTTCAAATGGCCGCTGTGAAGAGAGCAAATCGTTATGCGCCCATAAGGGGGATTTATGCCGCGCCAGGACCGTCTACCGCCCATGCAGGCGCTCTCGATGTTCGAGTCCGCCGCGCGTCTCGCGAGCTTCACTGCCGCCGCGCGTGAACTAGGCTCGACACAGCCCGCCGTGAGCCAGCGCGTGGTGCAACTCGAAGAAGCGCTCGGCGTGCCGCTTTTCGAGCGCGGGCACCGGGGCGTCACCTTGACTGAAGACGGCGCGCGTCTCTTCGAAGCGGTCCGTCAAGGCCTCGATATCATCCGCACGGCTACCGGCGAGATTCGCGCGCGTAACGCTCAGCGCACGCTCACGCTGTTGACCGATTTCGGCTTCGCGACTTACTGGCTCATGCCGCGCCTGCCGCAATTCAAGGCGCTGATGCCCGATGTCGATGTGAAGATCGTCACCTCGCAAAATGTATCGGATGCCGACGGCGAACCGGCGGACGTGGTGATCGCATTCGGCAGTTCGCGCGCGCAGTGGAGTTCGCCGCACGCCATCCGGCTCTTTCCTGAAAGCGTCGTGCCGGTATGCAGCCCGGCGCTCGTGGCACGCAACAAGCCGTCGAGTGCCGCCGATCTGCTCGACTTGCCGCTCTTGCATCTGCAGGCTACGTTGCCCGAACGCTGGCTTTCATGGGCCGGCTGGTTCGAGGCGCATGGGCTGAGCGCGCCGCCGGCGCAAGGCGGCTTCACCTTCAACAGTTACGCGCTCGTCACGCATGCGGCCGTGATGGGCCAGGGCGTCGCGCTTGGCTGGGCGCCGCTCGTCGATGACCTCATCGCCAAAGGTCATCTCATCGCGCTAGACGATACTCCGCTCGTCACTGATCGCGGCTACGTGCTCGTCACGCAACGCGAGCCGTCTGCCGTCGTGCGCGCGTTCAGCAACTGGCTGCTCGATGAATGCGACGTGATCGCCTGACGCTTGCATACCAGCGCGACGGCGCTTCGCTTCTATCCGTCGTGCCCGCGCATTTGCTCTACTAGCGATAACGTTCGCCGCACGAGCGGCGTGGCGACCTTTATCGAATGTGGAGCGTGCATGTCCGCTGAAACCCGTCCCAATCAACTGGTGCTGACCGTTGCGTGTCCGAGCGCGGCGGGGCAAGTTGCCGCCATCGTCGGCTTTCTCGAACGCCATCATGGTTATATCGACGAACTCACCGTGTTCGACGACGACCTGAGCGAACGCTTCTTCGTGCGCTGCGTGTTTCATGGCGCAAGCCGAGACGACACGCTCGATCTGCCGATGCTGCAGCGCGAGTTTGAACCCATCGCCCAACGCTTCTCGATGAACTGGTCGATGCACGATCTCAACGCGCGGCCCAAGGTGCTCATCATGGTGTCGAAGCTCGAACACTGCCTCGCGGACCTGCTGTTCCGCTGGCGCATGGGCGAACTGAAGATGGATATTGTCGGCATTGCGTCGAATCATCCGGACCTGGCGCCGCTTGCGGAACAACACGGTCTGCGCTTTCATCATCTGCCGATCGCGGCCGATACCAAGGCGCAGCAGGAAGCGCGTCTGCTCGATCTCTTCGAGACATCCGGTGCGGAACTGATGATTCTCGCGCGCTACATGCAGATTCTTTCCGGCGATACGAGCCGCAAACTCAAAGGCCGCGCGATCAACATCCATCATTCGTTCTTGCCTGGCTTCAAGGGCGCAAAGCCCTATCACCAGGCGCATACGCGCGGCGTAAAACTGATTGGCGCCACTGCGCACTTCGTCACCGACGATCTCGACGAAGGCCCGATCATCGAACAGGAAGTGGAGCGCGTGGATCACTCCTATAGCCCCGAGCGCCTGCTTGCAACGGGACGCGATGTCGAATGCATCACGCTTGCGCGCGCCATCAAGGCGTTCACGGAACGGCGCGTGTTCATCAACGGCGAACGCACTGTCGTTCTACGGTAAGCACAAAAAAGGGGTGCCGCGGATTCGCGGCACCCCTTCTTGATCCAGGCGCTGAGACTTACTTCACCCAGCTGTCCACGCGATCGCCATGCGCGCCGATCCATGCATCGGCGGCGGCTTGCGGCTTCTCACCGTTTTGCGTCGCGAGCATCACGCTGTCGATTTCACCCGGCTTCCACTGGAATTTCTTCAGGAAGGCCACGACCGGCGGAGCCTTCTTTTCGAGTTCCGGATTCACCACGCTATCGACGTGTTCCGCTTCGCCGAAGACCTTCTTCGGATCTTCGAGAAATTTCAGCTTGTACTTCGCGAACATCCAGTGCGGCTTCCAGCCCGTCACGATGATCGGCTTCTTCGCCGCTTCCGAACGCGCAAGTTCAGCGGTCATCGCGCTGCCCGAACTCGGCATCAGCCTGTAGTCGAGGTTATAAGCCTTGATGGCTTCGCTCGTCTTTTGCATCACGCCCGCGCCCGCATCGATACCGACGATGCGCGAATCGAATTCGGCCTTCTTCGCTTCGAGGTCGGTCAGGCTGTTGGCATCGACGTTTTCAGGGACGATCAGACCAATCTTCGCATCATTGAAGTTGGGTCCGAGGTCGACGACCTTCGTCTTGAAGTTGTTCCAATACGCACCGTGCGTCACCGGCAGCCACGCGGACAGCGTCGCATCCAGATCGCCGCGCGCCACGCCCTGCCACATCACGCCTGCCGCCACCGGCACGAGTTGCACCTGATAGCCCAGCTTCTTTTCGATGATGCGCGCCGCCACGTTCGACGTCGCCACGCTGTCGTCCCAGCCTTCGACGTAGCCAATCTTGATGGTCGGTTTATCTTCGGCGTTTGCGCCCATGCTGGTGGCCAGTGCCGCAGCCATGGCGCTCAGCACGAACAGTCTTCTCATCGCTTTCATTTGATTTCCCCTTTGCGGCCCCACGCCGTAGCGTCCAGAATCACCAGCCAGAATTGGCCAGTAACGCACTTTTCCGACACTCAATTGTCCAGAAGCGACGCCGAGTTTTATTTATCCACCACGAGGTCGCTCAAGGGCTTGCTGCAGCACAACAGCACCATGCCCTGATCGATTTCGCGCTGACGAATGCCGCCTGCGTGCTTCATGCTCACTTCGCCCGATACGAGCTTGACCTTGCATGTGCCGCACATGCCTTGCGTGCACGATGAGGGCAAACGCACCCCGGCTTTCTTCGCGGCATCGAGCACGTTCTCGTTGCTACCGCATTCGATGTCGCGCCGGATCTTGGCGAAGCTGACTTTGTATGTCGTATCGACAGGCGCCGCTGGTCGAGGCGCAAAGCCGACTGCCTCTTCACGCGCTTCGACGAAATCGGTCTGTGTGGCGATGGCGTCGGCAACGTGCGCGGTCGTCAACTGCGATGCGACCTCCGCAATGGTCTCGAACGAGAAGCTCTCTTCGTGATAATGCTTGCGATCGAAACCGCCTTCATCGAGAAGATCGCGGACCGCCTTCATATAAGGCGCTGGACCGCACGTGAAGATTTCGCGTTCGAGATAGTCCGGTGCAATCAGCTTCAGTAGCGGCAAGCTGAGAAAGCCCGTCACACCGGCCCAGTTCGTGCGCGTGCCCACGCGCTCGCAAACGAAGGCCGTGCGAAAGTTCGTCTGATTCGATGCAATGAGATCCAGCTCGCGCGAGAAGATGATGTCGTCGGGCGTGCGCGCGCTGTGCACGAAAACGATATCCGCGTCCTCGCCGAGTTCGTGATGCGCGCGGCTCATCGACATGAGCGGCGTGATACCCGACCCCGCCGAAAGAAACAGGAACTTGCGCGCCGGATGCCGCGCACAGGTGAACTCGCCCGAAGGTCCGAGCACACGCACGCGCGATCCCGCAATTACGTTGTCATGCAGCCAGTTCGATACCTTTCCGCCCGGTACACGCTTGACCGTGATCGAAATGGTGTGCGGCCGTGTGGGCGAAGAGGAAATCGTATAGCAGCGATTGATCTGCTCGCCGTCGATATCGAGTTCCAGTGTAATGAACTGCCCCGGTTCGAACACGAAGCTGCGTTCGCTCGGCGCCTTGAAGAAAAAACTCTTCACGTCGTGCGTTTCCTGCCGGACGTGACAGCAGACGAGTGTGTCGTCGGTATCGCTATTCCAGCGCGCGGGCAGCGTCCCCCAGAACCGCGGCTGGGTGACACGGCTTGCAGTCGGCTCGAACGTGGCCTGATCGCGCATCATGTTTTGCCTCTCGAACGCGCTTAGCGCATGAAGGAAACGACTTTCTCGCCATGCGTGACCACGTCCTTGTCGGGCGTGTTCGCATAGTTGTCGAGGCGGCCGATATACCACTCGCAGAACTTTTCCACGAGCCCTTCGGTGAACGGCGAATACGGGCCCGGCTCGTAAGCGCTGCTCGTTGCACCCAGCTGCGAATACTCGACCAACGTGCGGTCCTGTTCGTTCGTTGCGCGCCACACGGCGGTGAGATTGTCGACGTCGTAATCGATACCTTCGCGCGCGTCCCTATGCACGAGCCACTTGGTGCGCACGAGCGTTTCGCCCGCGGACAGCGGAATCACGCTGAACGTGACGATGTGATCGCTCATGAAGTGATGCCACGAATTCGGTTGCGTCCAGAACGACAAGCCGCCCAGGTCCGCGCGCTCGAATCCGCCAAGCAGCTTCTTCGATGCCACCTTCGCGTCGAGCGTCTGCGATTCGCCATCGCGGTCGAGTGGCAGACGTTGCGTGCGAAAACCGGTGACGAGATCCGCCAGACGTTCGATCTCGGCGGAAGGCAGGTTCATCGCTTCCCATTGCTTCGTGCGTTCGCTCACCGTGCGTTCGAACGCGGCCATGCCGTCCTCGTTCGCAGGGGTGCGTTGATAGCCGAAGCCGTATTCATAGAGCGAAATGGTCAACTCGGGATGGTTCGCCACGCAGTGATAGCACTCGCGGTTGTTCTCCATCGTGAGCTTCCAGTTGCCCTTTTCCACGATGTCGATGCTCGCCGCGATCTTGCAATCGGCGAGACCGTGCGGCAAAAGATACGGCTCCATCGACTCGCGCAGCACGGAGAAATCGGCGGGCGGTTCATCGGCGAGACAGATGAAGATCAGGCCTGCGAGGTTCTGCACATGAACCTTCTTGAGGCTATGTTTGCAGCGGTCGAACTGGTCGCCCATGTGTTCGGCGAACATGAGGTCGCCGTCGAGGTTATAGGTCCAGCTGTGATACGGGCACACGATATTGCCGAGCGAGCCTTTCTCCTGATTGCAAAGACGCGCGCCGCGATGACGGCAGACGTTGTGGAACGCGCGAATCTGCATGTCGTCGTCGCGCACGATCAGGATCGAATCGTTGCCGATATCGACGGTCGTATAGTCGCCCGGCTCCGGCACGTCCGGCTCGATCGCAACCTGAATCCAGTGCTGCCGGAAAATCGCGTCCAGGTCGAGCGCGTGAATCTCGTCGCTCGTGTAGAACGGCGCTTCGAGCGTGTGGCCCTTTTTGCGGCGTTCGATCATTGCGCGAACGTCTGCCGAAACTTTCATCGTGTGCTCCGTTGTGCGTCACGTCTGGTGCCCCGCCAACACCCCTGAAATGCGGGCTTGCTGCGCTTTGAACTTAATAATCCACCAGTTGATGCTCGCGCAAATACGCCAGGATCACTTGTGCTTTTTCGACGGAACTCCCTTCAATTACGACGCTTCCGCCACGGCTTTCGGTCGTGGTCGCGGAAAGCATGCGGGCATGGCCGGTGCGCTTTTCGGGCGCGGCGAGGCGCTTGGGCTTCGCGCTCACGGGGCCGACGCTCCATGCGCTCGCTTCCGGATCGACAGGCGCGGCCGCTGCAACCGGTGCGACGCGTCCTTCGCGCATACGCGCATACGCGTAGCGCGGTGTCGCGTTGGCGAGCGGATGCACGGCGATGAGCGCGGGCAACTGCACGCGCACACGGCGACGCAAGCCCTTCGGCATGAACTGGCGCACTTCGACGCCTTCGTTCGTCACGTCGATATCGACAGCCGAGCCGACTAGCGCGACGTTCAACGCATCGGCAAGCCGATACGGCAACGTGCCGCTATCGAACGCGCCTTCGGCACGCGTGCCGGTCAAGACGAGTCGATAACCCGCGAGACGTTGCGCGAGTGCCGCGCAGGCATCGCCCGGTGTGTTGAGCACTTCGACGCGCGGCGCGCCCAGTGCGAGATATTCGGCAAGCGCGGGATTGGCGGGGTCGCCTGCATGCAGCACATCGAGTTGCGCGCAGTGTTCCTTTGCAATGTCGATACCGAGGGCGAGCGCGGCCGCGTCGTTGCGGCTATAACGCGCCGTGCCGCTAATAGGATGCCGGCCAGTAGAAACGAGAACGGCTATTTTCATGCGTACGCTCCTTCGGCAAGCGTCGCCGTCTGCAGGATCGGGCTGCCATTGGTACGCGATGCACGCGCGGCCGACGCCGCGTCCGTCAGCGCCTTGATGGTCTCTTGCGTATCCGCGACGATGGTCAAATTCGCACGCTTGGCAATGGGCGCGCTCGCATCGAGATTGACCGCGATGACATGCCGGCAATCCTTGATGCCTTGCAGGTGCTGCACCGCGCCCGAGATGCCGAACGCGATATACACGCTAGCTTCCACCGTCTTGCCCGTGGCGCCGATCTGCTTGTCGCGCGAGAACTTGCCGTCGTCGACAGCCACCCGGCTCGCGCCGATAGCCGCGCCCAAGGTGCTTGCCAACGCTTCGAATGCGGGCACGTCCGTCACGCCGTTGCCCGCCGAGATGATGAAGTCCGCTTCTTCGAGCGCGACTTGGGCCGCGTCCATTTCCTCGATGCCGAGATCGACATACGCGCTCGGCATCGTCGCGGGCACGACGTCTTCGCTATTCACGCGCGCGCCTGCGCCGACGTAAGGCAGCTTGGCATCGACCGCATTCGGTGCGAGCAAGATCACATCGGGTAGCGCACGCAATGCCACCGCGCGGCCAGCATGTGCATACGCAGCGACGTGCTGAAGGTCGAGTTCCACCACGTGTGTGGCGATACTCGCACCGGCGCGCGCCGCGTAACGCCGGCCGAGATCGCCGTCGCCGGTTGCGTTGTCGGGCATGAAGACATGCACGGGCGTGAAGGCCGCGACGCAGGCAGCGAGCGCGCGCAGTTCTTCATCCGGTGCGAAATGGCGGCGATCGAAGCCGGGCAGCTCGATATAACGATCCGCGCCGAGCGACGCCGCATCGTCACTGAACGCGCCGAACGCGATCAACACGACTTCGGTTTCATCGTCCGCGAGCAAGGCGGCGGCGGCCAGTGCCTGACGGCCGTGATCGTCGAGCGCGCCGCGATCCGTATGCGCCGCCACCAGCACCGCGCGACGCGGCGCTTTCGCCGTGCGGCGCGGCTTCGCTGCATCATGGTGTGTTGCGACGAAGTCAAGCAGCGCGCCGCTGCCGATCTCGCCGAGCGTGATGCGCTTGAGCCCCGCGCTCGTGACGATAAACGGCCTGCGCGGATCGATTCGTTTGATGTTGTCGTTCATCGTGTTACTCCAGCGCCGCGGCGACCAGCTCCGCCACGTCGAGCACTTCGGGACGCGCGCCGACCACGCCTTCGAGCATCGCGGTGCAATTCGGGCAACCCACGGCGACCACTTCCGCGCCTATCGTGCGGGCATCGGCAATGCGGATATCGGGAATGCGCTGCTTGCCGGGAATGTCGGTCAGGGGCGCGCCGCCGCCACCGCCGCAGCACCGTCCGCGCATGCCGTTACGCTCCATCTCCACCACCTTGATGCCGATGGACTTCAGCAGCTTGCGCGGCGCTTCGGTTTCGCCGTTATAGCGGCCGAGATAGCACGGATCGTGATACGTGATCTTCTTGTCGGCGAGCACGGTCGCGGCCTTCGGCGAGAGCTTGCCGTTCGCGACGAGTTCTGCCATCAACGCCGTGTGATGCTGCACTTCATAGAAGCCGCCAAGCGCGCGATACTCGTTGCGCAAGCTATGCAGCACATGCGGGTCCGCCGTCACGATGCGCCGGAACGAATACTGCGAAAGTGTGCCTATGAGCTTCTTCGCACATGCCTGAAAGGTGGCTTCGTCGCCGAGACGACGCGCCGTATCGCCGGTGTCCGTTTCAACGCCGCCGAGCACCGCGTAATCCAAGCCTGCCTTGTTCAGCACCTTCGCCAACGCACGCAGCGTGCGTTGATAACGCATGTCGAACGCGCCTTCGCCCGCGATCAACAAGACATCGACGGGACGACCCGGTTGCGCGACCTGCACTTGCAGATCCACCGACCAGTCGTAACGCGCGCCGATGTCAAACCCGTTCGCGCTGCCCGTTTCACGCAGATTCGCAAGCGTGATCGGACCCTTCCCCGGGACGTTGCCTTCCACGAGCGTCTGATTGCGGCGCATATCGACGATGGCATCGACGTGTTCGATCAGCATCGGGCACTCTTGCACGCAGGCGCGGCACGTGGTGCAGGACCAGATGGTATCGGCTTCGATCATCGTGGAGATGAGCGGCTTGCCCGGTGCGCCCGAATGCCTGCCGACCGGAATGCCGGGCGTCGGGCTGCCGGCGTAGAGCGCATCCGAACCGCCGACCATGCCGACGACGAGATCCTGAATCAGCTTCTTCGGATTGAGCGGTTGTCCCGATGCGAACGCGGGGCACGCCGCTTCGCATTTGCCGCATTGCACGCAGGCATCGAAACTCAGCAACTGGTTCCAGCGAAACTCGATGGGCTTGCTCACGCCATATTCCTGCGCATCGAGTACGGGCACTTTGAGCGCGGTGGGCGGCACGAAATCATGCTCGTTCTTCGCTGCAAAGCGCTCCTGACGCGGATGAAACGCGAGATGCAGCAAGCCCGCCATCGCATGCTTCATCGGGCCGCCTTGCGCCGCGCCGAAGGTCATCGTGTATGCGCCCGCCGCGATCAGCAATGCAACGATGATCGCGAGTGCACCCGACATCCACGAAGCCGGCAACAGCATGAACAATGCAAGACCAAGCGCGAATGAACCGAGCAGCAAAGGCAGGCTGTCCCACGGTCCGCGTGACAAACGCGCGGGCACTTCCTTCGCGCCGTGTCTGCGACGGTACACGAACACCGCGCCCACCAGCATGACGATAGCCGCGAGGAAGATCAGCTTGTCGAGCCACGGCGAATAAATGGCGAGGCCGTAGTTGAGGAATACGAGCGCCATCGCGAGAATGGCGCCGCCAGCGGTTGCAACGTGCGTCTTCGCGATATACGGATCACGCGCCACCACATGATGCAAATCCACGAAGTAACGCTTCGGGATGGTCAGCAGGTTAGCCCAGCCATAAGCACCGGCAGTCGTGGCGCGTCCTTCTCGCCAATAGGCCGCGCGCTTCACCACGGCGAAGGCGAGACCCGCCACCGATACCCACAGCAAGACGGTGATGACAAACACGGGGTTCATCGTCTAAAGCCCTCGTCAGAAGTCTTTGCAAAGACGCAGCGCGTCGTAGATCGCGCCGTGGATGTTGTGCATGGAGATGCAGTCGCCGACGCGGAACAAGAGAAAACGCCCGTTTCCAAGCTCTTCCGAAAGACACGGCTGCGCTTCCGATGCAAAGAGCTTGTGCACATCCACCTGGCCGCGATTGAGCGATTCGGGCTTCAGCTTCCAGTACAGGGAATCGTTGGGCGTGCTGCCGTTCTCGATCACGACCTGATCCACCGCGCGCTCTTCCTGTTCTTCCGTGTACTCGTTGCGGATCACGGCAATCTTCTTCCCGTCTTCCTCGTACACCTTGTCGAGCCAGTAGTTCGGCGTATGGATCACGCCTTGCGCATAAAGCCTTCTATAAAAGATGGGGAACGTGGTGCCGCCGACGTCATCGGCGACCTTCACGTCCGGCGTCACGATCTCGACATTGCCGCCACGGCTCGAGATGAAGTCCGCGACGCCCGCGCCCGCATGCGTGCTCACGCCGTCATAAACGAGCACGTTCCTGCCCGGCTCGACCTTGCCCGAGAGAATGTCCCAGGCGCTCACCGCGAGACCTCGTTCGACGCCCCATGCAGGCACTTGATCCGTGAACGACGAGCCGCCCGTCGCGAGCACGACGATGTCCGGCTTCTCGGCCATGATGGCCTTGTCGTCGGCGGCGACACCGAGACGACGATCCACGCCGAGCCGCTTCGTTTCCATGTCGAACCAGCGCACGATGCCCGCCATCTGCTCGCGCTGCGGCGCCTTCGCGGCAAGCATGATCTGGCCGCCGACGTAATCGTTCTTCTCGAACAGCACGACATCGTGACCGCGCGACTTCGCCACGCGCGCCGCTTCGAGTCCCGCGGGCCCTGCGCCGACCACCACGACTTTGCGCTTCGGCCCGCGCGTCTTTTCGATGACATGCGGCATGGTCGCTTCACGCGATGTCGCCGCGTTCTGCACGCACAACACATCGAGTCCGTTGTACTGCCGGTCGATGCAGTAGTTCGCGCCGACGCACTGCTTGATCTCGTCCTCGCGGCCATCGCGAATCTTGATCACCATATGCGGGTCCGCAATCTGCGCACGCGTCATGCCGACCAGATCGACCATGCCGTTGGCGAGCAGACGTTCCGCCTGACCCGCATCGCGAATGCTTTGCGCATGCATGATCGGCAGCTTCACGACCGACTTGATGCCCGCCGCGAGATGCACGAAAGGCTCGGGTGGCAGCGCCATCGGCGGCATGCAGTTGGCGAGCGTGTTATGCGTATCCGCGCCCGAACCGATCACGCCGATGTAATCGATGAGGCCCGTTTCAGCCATCGCTTGAGCGATCTCTTTCAATTGTTCGTGATCGAGACCGTCTTCATGGAATTCGTCGCCGCACATGCGCAAGCCAATTGCGAAGTCGGCGCCCACGGCTTCGCGCACGGCCTGCAGCACTTCCTTACCGAAGCGCAGACGGTTTTCGAGCGAACCGCCCCATTCGTCCGTGCGAAAGTTGGTGCGCGGACTCCAGAACTGATCGATCAGGTGCTGATGCGCCGCCGAGATCTCGACGCCATCCATGCCCGCATCCTTCACGCGCTTCGCGGCCGCCGCGAAATCCTGAATGATGCGCTTGATCTCTTCCACTTCGATGATCTTCGCGTTGCCGCGATGCACCGGCTCCCGCACGCCCGAAGGTGACATCAGATGCGGCCAGCTCTCGCCGTGCCACGCCGAACGCCGGCCCATGTGCGTTGCCTGGATCATGATCTTCGCGCCATGCCGATGCATCGCTTCGGCCAGCCGCGAGAGCGGGTCGATGACCTTGTCGGTCGACAGGTTCACCGACTTCCACCAGCCTTGCGGGCTGTCGATCGACACCGGGCTCGAACCTCCGCAAACGGCTAGCGCCACGCCGCCCTTCGCCTTCTCTTCGTAATAGCGGATATACCGGTCGCCGGGCAGACCGCCTGGCTCGGCATAGACCTCGGCATGCGCGGTACTGACGATACGGTTACGCAAGGTCAGTTTGTTCAGCGTGAGTGGCTTGAAAAGGTTCGGGTAACGCATTGCGGGCGACCTCGGAAAGGTTTTGCTTTGAAGCCTTTATTTCGATGCGAGCGGCGACACTTCGAACACACAATGCTCGCAGCCTTCCGCGGCGCATTGCGTTTCGACCGAGTGCGAACGCGGCCCCTTCTTCGTGCTGTCGGGTGCGGTGTCGTTGACCCAGTCCAGCGCGCCGGCGAACCATCCGGCGAACATGTAGCAAAGCTTGCCGTGCTTGCCCGGTTGCGCGAGCACGAAGGACGAGTGACGCAGATGCACGCGCGCCATGGCGCTCTGCGGGTCGGATTCGACGATATCGAAGACACCCCAGCCGCGTTGCGACAGGCGCTTCAGGTAATGCTCGAACACCGCCATGCCCGCTATGCCGTGCTTGTCCGCCTCCTTGTCGCACCAGTGATAAGCGGACTTGTAGCCCGCCTTGTAGAGAATCGCGGCGTAAGCTTCGCGGCCGAGCGCTTCTTCCACGGCCACGTGGTTGTTGGTGAAGAAGTGGCGCGGCACATACAGCATGGGCAGCGCGTCGGTAGTCCAGACGCCCGTTTCTTGATCGACGTCGATAGGCAGTTGCGGTTGCATCGCGGGTTCCCTGTTCTTGTTGGAGTCAGACGTTCCAGACTTCGCCGAAGAAGCGCATCCAGTTCTCGCCCATCACCTTCTTGATACGCGTTTCGCCCCAGCCCGCTTTTTCCATCGCGGCCGTGAGGTTCGGGAACTCGCCGATCGTGCGAATGCCTTCCGGATTCACGACCTTGCCGAAGTTCGTCAGACGGCGATAACGGCCCTTGTCGTGCGTGATCCAGTCGAAGAACTCGGTGCTGTAGCCTTGCGTGAAGTCCGTGCCGATGCCCACCTTGTCTTCGCCGATCACGTTGATCACGTAGTCGATGGCTTCGAGATAATCGTCGACGGTCGCGTCCGGGCCTTTCTTCAGGAACGGCGAGAACATGGTCACGCCGACGAAGCCGTTGGCGTCCGCGATCTCTCTCAGCTGATCGTCGGTCTTGTTGCGCGGATGGTCCTTGAGTCCCGAGGGACAGCAGTGCGAGTACGTGACAGGCTTCTTCGAGCAGGCGATGGCATCGGAAGAAGTCTTCGCGCCCACGTGGGAAAGATCGACCATGATGCCGACGCGATTCATCTCGTGGATCACTTCCTTGCCATAACCCGAGAGTCCGCCGTCCGGTTCATAGCAGCCCGTGCCGACCAGGTTCTGCGTGTTGTAGCAGAGTTGCACCACGTTCACGCCAAGCTCCTTGAAAACTTCGATATAGCCGAGGTTGTCCTCGAACGCATACGAGTTCTGGAAGCCGAAGATGATGCCTGTCTTGTTTTCCTTCTTCGCGCGCAGGATGTCGTCGGTCGTGCGCACGAGCGTGAGAATCTCGCTGTACTCGCGAATCTGTTGCTTCATCTCGGCGATGTTGTCGATCGTCTTCTGGAAGTCCTCCCAGACCGAAACCGTGCAGTTCACCGCGGTGACGTTACCTTTGCGCATGTCCTCGAACACGGAGCGCTCGAACTTGGAGATGTTCAGGCCGTCGATGATGATGCTGTTGTCGTGCAGAGTGCTCATCGTTGATAACTCCGTGTGCTTAGTAGATGGGGAAGCGTTCGCACAGCGCGAAGATCTCGCGGCGCACGCGTTGTTCGGTTTGCGGATCACCTTCCGGATGCTCGCGCAGCGATTCGAAGACTTCGAGAATCAGGCGGCCGGTTTCGCGGAACTCGTTGACGCCGAAGCCGCGCGTCGTGCCTGCCGGCGTGCCTAAGCGAATGCCCGAGGTGACGGTCGGCTTTTCGGTATCGAAGGGAATGCCGTTCTTGTTGCAGGTGATGCCCGCGCGTTCCAGCGCATGCTCGACCTGATTGCCCTTGAGGCCTTTCGGGCGCAGATCGACGAGCAGCAGATGGTTGTCCGTGCCGCCGGTGACGAGATCGACGCCGCCTTTCTTGAGCACTTCGCCGAGCGCTTGCGCATTTGCGAGCACGTTGTCGATATACGTCTTGAAGTCCGGCCGCAGCGCTTCGCCAAAGGCCACCGCCTTGCCTGCTATCACATGCATTAGCGGGCCGCCTTGCAGGCCGGGGAACACGGCCGAGTTGATCTTCTTGGCGATGTCTTCGTCGTTCGTGAGGATGAAACCGCCGCGCGGACCGCGCAAGGTCTTGTGCGTGGTGGACGTGACCACGTGCGCATGATCCACGGGGTTATCGTGACGCCCCGCCGCGATGATGCCCGCGATATGCGCCATATCGACCATGAGCTTCGCATCGACGCTATCGGCGATCTTGCGCAGACGCGCGAAGTCCAGCTTGCGCGGATACGCCGAGAATCCCGCGATCAGCAATGACGGCTTGTGTTGCTTCGCGAGTTCCTCGATCTGCTCGTAATCGATCAGCATGGTGTCGCGGTTCACACCGTATTGCACCGCGTTGAACCACTTGCCCGAAAGCGCGGGCTTCGCGCCATGCGTGAGGTGACCGCCCGCATCGAGCGACATGCCGAGAATGGTGTCGCCGGGTTTGGCGAGCGCAAGCATCACGGCGCCGTTGGCCTGCGCGCCCGAATGCGGCTGCACGTTGGCGAACTTCGCGTTGAAGAGCTGCTTGATGCGATCGATGGCGAGCGCCTCGACTTCATCCACGAATTCACAGCCGCCGTAATAGCGCTTGCCCGGATACCCTTCCGCGTACTTGTTCGTGAGCACCGAGCCTTGCGCTTCCAGTACGGCGCGCGACACGATGTTTTCCGACGCGATCAGTTCGATTTGCGATTGCTGGCGCTCCAGTTCTTTCAGGATCGCGCCGCGCACCGAAGCGTCGCTGGATGCAAGCGGGGCTTCGAAGAAGGGATTCGAGTTCGACATTGGCAGGTCCGTGGGTCAAGTGTGACGGTCGTTCGACGGCGGTGCGGGTGGCTCTTCGGATGCTTTTCCGTTTGCCGTCGCGGCCGTAATCGTTGCGTCTATTCTTGACTTTCGTCCTGCCGGTCAATTTACGAATTTAGACGTGTTCTTGGCCTTTTCCGACATGCGCGTCTTTTTTCGACAAGTGGCCCGATGGATTTCGGTGTAGCGATTTATTCGGTGCGCCGCTGCACTGTCGCGGAACGCCCGTGCGCTTCGAAGGTGCGCGCCCTTGCTCGTGGAGGGTCGGCGAGGAAATCGCGTCTATATGAAGCATGCACGATGCCTCGCGAGGCTCAGGGTTTAGCCTGATGGCATGGTAGTTGCAAACGAAACCAAAATGCAAAAAGTGGCAAAGCGCCGCATCTGACGGCGTCAAACAATAGATTCGAAGGAATCATCCCTCACATGTCCCCCGATCGCACGGCGTCGCTGTTGCACTTCGCTTTCATGCCGCTTCCCAACTTCACCATGATCGCTTTCACCAACGCGATCGAAGTCCTGCGCATGGCGAACTATCTGACGGGGCAGCCGTTGTATCGCTGGTCGATCGTGAGTCCCGATGGCGGTCCCGTCACCGCGAGCAACGGCTTGTCCGTCGATACAGGTCCGGTGGAATGCGTGGGACAACCCGATATCGTGTTCGTGGTCGGCGGCATCGATGTGCAGCGCGCGACCACGCCCGCACATCTCGCCGCGCTGCGCCGCTTCGCCCGCATGGGCAGCGTGCTCGGCAGCCTCTGCACCGGCACTTATGCACTGGCTCGTGCGGGCTTACTCGCGGGCTATGCGTGCGCCATCCACTGGGAGAACATGTCGGCGCTCAAGGAAGAGTTTCCCGACACGCGCTTCCTGAAGGAACTGTTCGTGATCGACCGCGATCGCGTCACGTGTACCGGCGGCGTCGCGCCGCTCGACATGATGCTCAATCTCATCGCATCCCGCGTGGGTACGGCGCGCGTGACACAGATCGCCGAGCAATTCATCGTCGAACATGTACGCGATACGAGCGCGCAGCAGCGCATGCCGCTCGTGGCACGACTCGGATCGGCCAACAAGTCGCTCTTCGAAGTGATCTCGCTCATGGAGAACAACATCGAGGAGCCGCTGTCGCGCGAGGAACTGGCGCGCCTTGCCGGCATGTCGCAACGGCAATTGCAGCGGCTCTTTCGCGAGCATCTCGGCATGACGCCGACGCACTACTATCTCACGCTGCGTCTGCGGCGCGCGCGCGAACTGCTGCTGCAAACCGATATGTCGATCATGCATATCACCATGGCTTGCGGCTTCCAGTCGGCGTGCCACTTCTCGAAGAGTTATCGCGATGCCTTCGGAACCGCGCCCACGCGCGAACGCCGCAAGCAAGCGCCTTCACTTGCGGCGGTTGCACCTTCGGCGCTGGTTGCCTGATACCGGTTCGGACAAAAAGAGCCGTTGGCTTGCAACAGCCAGCGGCTCTCTTCATTCCAGGCCGATTACGCCGCTTTCAACAATCCGTGCGGATCGAGCACGAACTTCTTCGGCGCGCCGCCATCGAATTTTCTGTAGCCTTCGGGCGCTTCATCGAGCGAAATCACGGACACGTTGACGATATCCGCAATCGGCAAACGATCCCACAAGATGGCCTGCATCAGATTGCGGTTGTACTTCATCACGGGCGTCTGTCCCGTGTGGAACGAATGCGACTTCGCCCAGCCAAGGCCGAAGCGAATGCTGAGACTGCCCTTGCGCGCGGCGGCATCGGCGGCGCCGGGGTCATCGGTGACATAGAGGCCGGGAATGCCGATCGCGCCCGCTGCCTTCGTGATCTCCATCAGCGAATTGAGCACGGTGGCCGGTGCTTCCTCGCCGCTGCCGCTGCCGTGACCGTGTGCCTCGAAGCCCACGCAATCGACCGCGCAATCCACTTCCGGCTTACCGAGAATCTGCTCGATCTGCTCGCCGAGCGTCGCGTCCTTCGAAAGATCGATGGTCTCGAAACCCATCTTGCGCGCGTGCGCCAAGCGCTCTTCGTTCATGTCGCCGACGATGGTGCACGCCGCGCCCAAGATGCGCGCCGATGCCGCCGCCGCCATTCCAACCGGTCCCGCGCCCGCGATATAAACCGTCGCACCCGGCTTCACGCCCGCCATCACCGCGCCGTGATAACCCGTCGGCAAGATGTCGGAGAGACACGTGAGGTCGCGTATCTTCGACATGGCCTGTGCCTTGTCCGGAAACTTCAGCAGATTGAAATCGGCATACGGAACCATCACGTATTCCGCCTGGCCGCCTATCCAGCCGCCCATATCGACATAACCATACGCGCCGCCAGCACGCGACGGGTTCACGTTCAAACATACGCCCGTATGTTGCGCCTTGCAGGTCGGGCAGCGCCCGCATGCCACGTTGAACGGCACCGAAACGAGATCGCCAATGGCAAGCGTCTCCACATCGCGGCCGATTTCGATCACTTCGCCCGTGATCTCGTGCCCGAGCACGAGGCCGACTTCCGCCGTCGTGCGGCCGCGCACCATATGCTGATCCGAGCCGCAGATATTGGTACTGACTACGCGAAGAATGACGCCGTGGCCGATGTCGCGCCCGCGTGGATCGACCATCTTCGGATAGTCGATGGACTGCACTTCCACCTTGCCCTGCCCCAGATATACGACGCCGCGATTGCTGCTCATTGATCGTCTCCATGTCTCGTGGACGGCTCGCGCGATGCACCGTCACGGTTCATCGCGCCCGTTCGTCGAGCGTAGCGCCGCTAGTCGCGCACGACCGATCTCCAATACGACGCGGGTTTGACTCAAACCGACATGACGTTCCTCGGCGGTTTTTATTGATTGACCGTTCAATATAAAACCGCCTAACATCGAATCGAACTGACAGCCAAAGCGACCATGCCCAAACTCGGAATGCGCGAGATTCGTCGCGCGCAACTCATCGACGCGACCTTGCAGACCATCGACGAAGCGGGCCTCGGCGGTGCGACGCTCGCCTCGGTGGCGCAGCGCGCGAGTACATCGACGGGAATCGTCAGTCACTATTTCGGCGACAAGGACGGGCTGCTCGAAGCCACCATGCGTCATGTGCTGCGCAATCTCTGGCAGGCCACGTCGCGTCGCCGCAAGGCCGCGAAAGCCGAGCCGCGTGCGAAGTTGCGCGCAGTGGTCGCCGCGAATTTCGATGTCGAACAGGTGAACGGCCCCGCCATGAAGACATGGCTCGCGTTCTGGTCCGAGAGCATGCACAAGCCCGAGTTGCGGCGTTTGCAGCGTGTCAACACGCGGCGACTCTATTCGAATCTATGCGCGGACTTCTCGCGCGCCTTGACGAAGCCTGCCGCGCGCCGTGCGGCCAGCGGTCTTGCCGCGCTTATCGACGGTCTCTGGCTGCGCGGCGCGCTTGCAGGCGAACCGTTCGATACGAAGTCGGCGTTGCGCCTCGCTTACGACTACATCGACCTGGTGCTCGAAGCGCGCGGCTAAAACCCTCCATCCTCGAAGGAGCACGACATGGAAGAGCAACGCCTTTACATCGGCGGCGCATACGTCGATGCCACGAGCGGCGAAACCTTCGTCACGCTCGATCCCGCCACCGGTGAATCCATCGCGCATGTGCAGCAGGCGTCGCAAGCGGATGTCGATCGCGCCGTGCACGCAGCACACGAAGGGCAACGCGAATGGGCCGCCATGACCGCGATGCAGCGCTCCCGCATCCTGCGACGCACCGTCGACCTGCTACGCGCGCGCAACGACGAACTCGCCGCGCTCGAAACGCGCGACACCGGCAAGCCGATTGCGGAGACGCGCGCCGTGGATATCGTCACCGGCGCGGATGTGATCGAGTATTACGCGGGACTCGCGACGGCCATCGAAGGCACGCAGATACCGCTGCGCGAATCGTCGTTCATCTATACGCGACGCGAGCCGCTTGGCGTGTGCGCGGGCATCGGCGCATGGAATTATCCGATACAGATAGCTTGCTGGAAGTCTGCGCCCGCGCTCGCGGCCGGCAACGCGATGATCTTCAAGCCAAGCGAGATCACGCCACTCACCGCGCTGAAGCTCGCGGAGATTTATACCGAAGCGGGCGTGCCCGCCGGAGTCTTCAACGTGGTTCAAGGCGATGGCCGCGTGGGCGCCATGCTCGCGGAACATGCGGGTATCGAGAAGATATCGTTCACGGGCGGGGTGCAAACCGGCAAGAAGGTCATGGCGCATGCGGGCGGCTCGACGCTCAAGGAAGTGACGATGGAACTGGGTGGCAAGTCGCCGCTAATCGTATTTCACGACGCCAATCTCGAACGCGCCGCCGACATTGCCATGAGCGCGAACTTCTTTAGCTCGGGACAGGTATGCACGAACGGAACGCGCGTGTTCGTCAAGCGCGGCGTGATCGAACGCTTCGAAGCGCTGGTGCTGGAGCGCGTAAAGCGTATTCGCATTGGCGCGCCGGATGATCCGCTCACCAACTTCGGCCCGCTTGCAAGCGCGGCGCAACTGCATAAAGTGCTCGGCTTCATCGAAAGCGGCAAGCGCGAAGGCGCGCGACTCATCGCCGGCGGCGCGCGCATGAGCGATGGTGCATTCGCGCGCGGCCAGTATGTCGCACCGACCGTGTTTGCCGATTGCCGCGACGACATGCGTATCGTGCGCGAGGAAATCTTCGGACCGGTGATGAGCATTCTTGCCTTCGACGACGAAGACGAAGTCATCGCGCGCGCAAACGATACCGAATACGGACTTGCGGCGGGCGTGGTCACGGAGAACATATCGCGTGCGCATCGCGTGATTCATCGGTTGCAAGCGGGTATCTGCTGGATCAACACATGGGGCGAATCGCCCGCGGAAATGCCCGTGGGCGGCTACAAGCAATCGGGCGTGGGGCGCGAAAACGGCATCGTGACGCTCAATGCCTACACGCGCATCAAGTCCGTGCAGGTCGAGCTCGGGCCTTATCAGCCCGTGTTTTAAGGAGCTTTCGATGAGCGCGATGGAATACGACTACATCATCGTGGGCGCGGGATCGGCGGGCAACGTGCTTGCCTCGCGTCTCACCGAAGACGAGGACGTGACGGTGCTGCTGCTCGAAGCGGGCGGCCCGGATTATCGCTTCGACTTTCGCACGCAGATGCCGGCGGCGCTTGCGTATCCGCTGCAAGGGCGGCGCTACAACTGGGCGTATGAAACCGAGCCCGAACCGCATATGAACGATCGTCGCATGGAATGCGGACGCGGCAAGGGACTCGGCGGATCGTCGCTCATCAACGGCATGTGCTACATACGCGGCAATGCGCTCGACTACGACAACTGGGCCATGCGGCCGGGTCTTGCAAACTGGAGCTATCTCGACTGTCTGCCGTATTTCCGCAAAGCGGAGACACGCGATATCGGTGCGAACGATTATCACGGTGGCGACGGTCCCGTTCATGTCACGACCAGCAAACCCGGCACCAATCCACTCTTCGCGGCGATGGTCGAAGCAGGCGTGCAGGCGGGTTATCCGCGTACGGACGATCTCAACGGCTATCGGCAAGAAGGCTTTGGACCGATGGATCGTACCGTCACGCCGAACGGAAGGCGCGCGAGCACGGCGCGTGGTTATCTGGATCACGCGAAGCATCGCGGCAATCTCACGATAGTTACGCATGCAACTACTGACCGTGTGTTGTTCGCTGGCAAGCGCGCGACTGGCGTGGCTTATCTGCATGGCGTGCAACGCGTGCGCGCGCATGCGCGGCGTGAAGTGCTCATATGCAGCGGCGCCATTGCTTCGCCGCAATTGCTGCAGCGTTCCGGTGTCGGACGTTCGAGCTGGCTCAGGGAACTCGAGATTCCCGTGGTGCACGATCTGCCGGGAGTCGGTGAGAATCTGCAAGATCACCTCGAGATGTACATGCAATACGAATGCAAGGAGCCGGTCTCGCTTTATCCCGCGCTGCAACTGCGTAATCAGCCTGCTATCGGGCTCGAATGGCTTCTGAAGGGCACGGGCATAGGCGCGAGCAATCAGTTCGAGGCGGGCGGTTTCATCCGCACGCGCGATGACGATCCGTGGCCGAACATCCAGTATCACTTTCTGCCGGTGGCGATCAATTACAACGGTTCGAATGCCATCGAGTTGCATGGGTTTCAGGCGCATGTCGGGTCGATGCGATCGCCCAGCCGTGGACGCGTCAAGCTCACGTCACGCGACCCGCACGCGCATCCGGGCATCCTCTTTAACTACATGGCCGATCCGCTCGACTGGCGCGAGTTCCGCGATGCGCTTCGCATCACGCGCGAAATCATGCAGCAGCCGGCGCTCAGCAAGTATCGCGGACGCGAGTTGAATCCCGGCGCAAAGCGCATGAGCGACCGGGATCTGGATGCCTTCATCCGCGCGAAAGCGGAGACCGCATATCACCCGTCGTGCTCGTGCAAGATGGGTTACGACGATATGGCCGTGGTCGATGCCGAAGGACGCGTGCACGGCATGGAAGGCTTGCGCGTAGTGGATGCGTCGATCATGCCGCAGATCACGACGGGCAATCTCAACGCGCCGACCATCATGCTCGCGGAAAAGATCGCGGATCGCATTCGCGGGCGCGAAGCCTTGCCACGCGTCGAGACGCCGTACTTCGTGGCGAACGGCAAGCGCGCGCGCGACAGCGGCTGGTTGCAGAAGGAACTGGTCGAGCGTGCGAAAAGTGACGTGACGAGCGACTCCGCCACCTCGCGCATCTGAGCATTTCCAGAGAAACCTCCTCCGAGCCGAACTCTTCGGCTCGATAACCGGCGGCGACCTTTGCATCGACGCATGGTTTTCCCTAGTGCCTCGTCTTCATCTCAATTATTACGATCGCAGCCCATTCGTATTCCGAAGCGTTCCCGTCGCCGTACCGAATGGAAATAAATGTGACGGCTAAAGCGAAGGGCGTCGCGGCGAACAAGGCCGCTGGCGCGTGCGAATACACAGCGACCACGAAACGTTGCGAATCGCCGTCGAACGAGCAGGTAACATGCCGCGCTCGCAGAACGAAGTGCGCATCAGCGTGCCCGCTTCCGACGCGCGCCGTGCTTCATGCACGAATGGCACGGTGATCAGTGAGCGCACCGAACAGGGTTGGCTACATCTGACCTTGAACATCAACATTTGATCAACACTTTTAAACTGAAGGACCGAAGTAGCAATGCAAGTCTCAAAGCTTCAACCCACGCGCGCGCTTGCCATCGCGTGTCTGCCGCTCGCAGCGGCGGTCGTGTCCGCATCGGCGGCAGCGCAGAGCAGCGTCACGTTGTACGGCGTAGTCGATAACGCCTTCGCCTATGCCAGCAATCAGCGCGGCTCGTCGAACGTGTATATGTCGCAAGGCAGTTTGCAGGCGAGTAAGTTTGGCCTGCTGGGCGCGGAAGATCTCGGCGGCGGCACAAAAGCCGTGTTTCGTCTGGAGAGCGGCTTCAATTCCCTGAACGGCGCAGCGGCAAGCTCCGCGGGCATGTTCAATCGACAAGCCTATGCCGGTCTCTCCAACGACCGTTACGGCACGCTGACGCTCGGGCGGCAATACACGCCCTACTTCAATCTCGTCGGCGCGCTCGGTCCGACCAGCGCGCTCACGGGCGCGACCGGCGCACATCCCGGCGACGTCGATGCGCTCGACACCACACTGCGCTTCAATAACTCGGTCTCGTATGTCTCGCCGAACATCGCGGGTCTGACGCTCGCCGCACAAGCCGGACTCGGCGGCGAAGCCGGCAGCATTGCGAGCGGCTCCAACCTCAGCGCGGCGTTGCGCTACGACTTCAAGCCCGTCTCGATCGCAGCGGGTTATGTGCACCTTAAAGACGTCGCGACGAGCAGCGCCATCGGCAGCTTCGCCAACAATTCGCCGGTCAACAACGGCTACGCCACGTCGGGCGGCGTGCAGATGATCGCCGCTGCCGCGCGCTGCACGCTCAAGGACCTGATGGTGGGTCTGAACTATTCGAACGTGCAATACGCACCGGGCGCGCACTCACTGTTCTCGGACGAAGCCGTGTTCAACTCGTACGGCGCGATTGCGTCGTATCGTTTCACGCCTGCTTTCGCCGCAGCGGCGGGCTACAGCTACACACGGGCCAGCAAGTCGAACGGCGTGAATGACCCGGCGCGTTATCAACAGATTTCGCTGGAGCAGACTTATGCTTTGTCCGCGCGCACCACGTTCTACGCGTTGCAGGCTTATCAGCACGCAAGCGGTCAGTCTTTGATCGCGAATGGCGCGGGCCGTGTGAGAATTTCGGATGCAGTCGCGGTGGTCGGCGATTCGCAAAACACCACGCCGTCGTCCGGGCCGTCGCAGTTCATCGCGATGATCGGCATGCGGCACGCGTTCTGACGCTCACTTCAGCGCATCAACGCAAGGTCCAGTTTCGGGCAAAGGCTTCGAAACTGGCGACTTGCGCGGACTGCCACGCAGCGTCGCGGCCGAGTTCCTGAGCCATGATGCGCGCCACTTCGGGCGCCGCCGCACGTGCTGCGGCGGCATCCAGAAAGAGCGCGCGATTACGGCGCGCAAGCACGTCTTCGACCGAACGCGCCAGCTCCGCGCGCACCGCGAAACGCGTTTGCGCTTCGGTCAGGCCGCCTGCTTCGACGAGCAACGTGTCCGCGCCCGGCAATCGTTCGATGATCCCCGCATCCGAACCGTAGTACCCGCTTTGCACGCCCGTTGCGCCATGCAAGGGCAACGAGCGCGTGCGGCATGGCGCAGCCGCCAGCAGACCGTTTGCAATGGCCAGATCGACCACTTGTTCCGCCATCAGTCGATACGTCGTCCACTTGCCGCCCGTCACCGTGATCATTTCGGTGGAACTCGATTCGATCGTATGCTCGCGCGACAGCGCCGCCGTCGACGCGCCGCTATCGCCCTTCACGAGCGGACGCAGGCCGGCCCACACGCTCAAGACATCGTCGCGCGTCGGTTTGAGCGAGAGATAATCTGCCGCCGAACTCAGGATGAAGTCGATCTCCGCGTCGCTTGCACGCGGTTCGAGCGGCACGTCGCTCTGCGGTGTATCCGTCGTGCCGACGATAGTCTGCCTATGCCACGGCACCACGAACAGCACACGGCCGTCTTTCGTCTTCGGCACGAGAATGGCGTTATCGCTTTTGAGGAAGCGGCCGGGCAACGTGAGATGCACGCCCTGACTCGGCGCCACGATGGGACGCGCGCGGTGATCGTCCATTGCGCGAATGGCATCCACCCAGACGCCGGTTGCGTTGACCACGCAGCGGGCGCGCACTGAGAAGGCATCGCCCGTTTCGGTGTCTTCGAAGGCAATCCGATGCGTCCTGTCCGCGCGATCCACTTCGATACCGCGCACTGCCGCATTGTTCAGCGCGATGCCGTCGAGATCGAAAACCGTGCGCGCGAGTGCAATGGCGAGGCGCGCGTCGTCGAACTGGCCGTCATAGTAGAGCGTGCCGCCACGGAGCGCGCGGCCCTGCAGATCGTCGGCGAGCATGGGCGCCTTGTCGTGCGTTTCGCGCAGACCGAGACCACGACTCGGCGCGAGATTCAATGCGCCCGCAAGCCAGTCGTAGACCTTCAGGCCGGCGCCGTAGAACAGCTTGTCGGTTAAGCGGTAAGCGGGCACGACGAAACCCAGCGCGTTCACCAGATGCGGCGCATTGCGTGCAAGCAGGCCTCGTTCATGCAAAGCCTCGCGCACGAGCGGGATGTTGCCTTGCGCGAGATAACGCACACCGCCGTGCACGAGCTTGGTCGCCTTACTCGACGTGCCCTTCGCGAAGTCCCGCGCTTCGAGCAGCAAGGTGCGATAGCCGCGCGACGCGGCATCGACAGCCGTGCCTAGACCGCTCGCGCCGCCGCCGATCACCACGATATCCCAGCACGCGGTCCGGTCGATTTCGCGAAGGAGCGTCGCGCGATCGGGCGGAGTGATTGCCTGCATGTCAGGCTGCGCGGGATGCTTGTTCATCGGGGAAATCCCGCGCGCGAGGTCGATCGAACAACATGGCGCGGGACTGGTTGCCGCTTGGGTCCGGGCAAGAATAAACGTGTCATACGCTGGCTTTGTCCCGTCTCTCGCCGATTTTCGTTTTGAAGTGAGATGTTCGTTTTTTTACATCGTACCATCGGCCTTCGGGATCATCGGTGTGGGCCACGCCGCGATCCCTCACTCCCGAGCCGAAACCAGCACCCCGCTCCCTTCCACCACCTCCGCCTCCGAAACCAGCGTCTCCAGCGCGAGCCCGCGCGTCTCGATCCCAAGAATCCAAACCGCCGACGCCGCCACCACAAAACAGGCGGCGCCCAGCGAAAAGACTCCGCCCTGTCCGAAGACCGGCAACACGACGCCAACGACATAAGGCCCGATCAACGACCCGACACGCCCGATCGCCGATGCAAACCCCGACCCCGTCGCGCGCGCGCCGGTCCCATACAACTCGGGCGTATAGGTATAAAGCACGGCCCACATCGCGAAGAGGAAGAACTGCATGGCAAGTCCCGCGCAGATCAGGAGCGTCGGCGTTTCAGCATGCAACGCGGTTTGGCCATACAAGTACGCCATCAACCCGCTACCCAAAAGCGATGCGATGCAAGTCGGCTTGCGTCCCCACCGTTCCACGAGCCACGCCGCACACAAGAAACCCGGCACGCCGCCAAGCGAGATCAGCACCGTATAAAGCACGGACTTCGTCACGGCAAAACCGGCCTGTTGCATCAACGCGCCGAGCCACGACGTCAATCCATAGAAGCCAAGCAACGCAAAGAACCACAGCGCCCAAACCATGATCGTGCGACGCCTGTATGCCGCACTCCAGATCTCACGAAACGCTCCAGAGCCCTTCCTGACAGGCGGTTCCGCCAGCATCGAAGGCGCAGGCAACGCACGCAAGCCGCTAGCCCTCATGACCTTCGCCTCGACTTCATCGAGCACGCGATACGCTTCTTCGATACGTCCGTGATGTTCGAGCCATCGCGGCGACTCGGGCACCACGCGCCGCACGATCAGCACGAACACCGCGGGTATCGCAAGCAGCGCAAACTCGGTGCGCCAGCCAAACTGCGGCAACACGAAGTACGACACCACGCCCGACGCGATGAATCCCAGCGGCCAGAAGCCATCCATCAACGCAATCAGTCTGCCGCGTGACGCCGTCGGCACGAACTCGGAGAGCAACGTCTGCGCGATAGGAAACTCCATTCCCATGCCGATACCAAGCAGCACGCGATAGAAGATCAACGCATCGACGGAATGCGCCGTCGAGCACAGGTACGACGCCAGTCCCCACAGCACCATGCTCCACTGGAACACGGGCCGGCGTCCGAAGCGGTCCGCAAGCAAGCCCGCGACGGCCGCGCCGAGCACCATGCCGAAAAAGCTTGCGCTTGCAACGAGGCCCGCAGTCGCGGTCGACAAACCGAACTCCGTCTTGATCGAACCGAGCACGAAGGTCATCGTGCCGAGGTCCACCGAATCGAAGAAAAACGCAACGGCAATGATGATGAAAATGGTGCGGTGATACCCGGAGAACGGCAGGCGTTCTAGCCGTGCAGCAGCGCTCGCGCGCGATTGCGTGGCGGTGGACATGTCATCCCTCTCTCGATGCGGCGCTAACCGCGTGGACGTGGCGTACGGAAGTCAAAGCGTTTTCAGTAGACGCCGACATAAATCCGCAACATAGAAGATTCGCGTCATCGGGATGGAACGTACGCGTCATGCGTCATAGCGTGCGCGCGCCGCCGCAGCAATACGCATGAGCGCATCAACGCTGAGCCTTGCAGCGATGGCCTTCACGTACTCGTGGTGACGCGCATCGAGCGGCGCGTCGAGATACTGCGCATGCAGATAGCGAATCAACGCAATCCGCCGATGCTTCAACGCAATGCTGCGTTCGAGAAGCGCGAGCGCCGCGTTCGCATCGCGCTCCTTGACCGCGCGCTCGGAAAGCAACGCCGCCGTGTCGCGCGATGAAGTCATCGTCGTGAAGGTCAGGAAGCGTGAAGCGCGGCTGCGTTCTGTGCGCGCCACGCGTCGAAATCGGCACGACGCCAGTCGAGTTCCAACGCAAGACGGCGCGTGCCTTCACGAATCTTGGGCTTATGCAACGCGAGCGTGAGACCGTCGAGCGCGGGCCATTCATCGAAGGAGAACGCGGCGATTTCCATCGCGAGCGTTTCGAGCAAACGCGTATGCGGCTTCGTTTCGAGAAACGCACTCACGCGGTCGCACCACGCTTCGTAATCGATAAGACCATCCGTCGATTCATGCGGCGTGCTTCGATAACGCAGGCTTGCATCGATAGCAACCGGCTGCGGCGCACGATGCTCATGTTCGTACAAGCCGACGCGCGTCGTCACCATCAGTTCATCGACGACGACGCGCCAGCCCTGTCCGCCCATGGCAAGCGGTTCGAACGGCTTCATGCGAGCAAGGGCTCGGCGGCATCGAGCATGATCTTCACGAAGTAGTCCGCGAAGCTGCGGCGGATGATCAGTTCGAAGCGGTCACCGCCCAACGGCACGAGCGTGAGCGAAGCCTTGAAGTAATGACTCTGCGCGCACTGGCCTTCGCCGAATACTTTCGGATGCAGGTCGAGCGGGCATCCGCGTGAAAGGACATCGCGCGTGCGCGGCCCATCGATTTCGAGCACCGTATAGCCGCTGCCGATATCCACCGCTGCCGCGAACGCGCCCTTGAACGCGTCGCGCAACTTCGCTTCGAGCGGCGCGGGGCGTGCGGCATCGTGCGCGGTCAGTGAGCGCACGAGCCATTCATCGGGGCCGAGCCACAGCATGTCGTGGCCATTGCCGCGCGCGGTGGTGTTCGGTTTGTCGGGCGGCGCGCAGCCAATCACGCTTTGCACGGCCTGCACGAAGGCCGCATCGCGCGTATCGCCACGCACGTTGACGAGTTGGAGAAACGGCCGCTCGGAAAGACGAAACGCTTTCGGCGAGCCCGCCTGATGCGCCTTCAGCAACGCATCCGCGCCGACGAGCGGTGACTCCTGCCACACCCCTTGTCCAACCGTGACGCGATCGACGACCGTCGAGGAACCTCTGGTTTCATTCCACATGCTGACGTGCTCCTTCGCTGTCGTAGAACACCGAACTGGTGATTTTTGCGTTGATCTGCTTGCCGCTCGAAAGCGGAATGGTGACCGCCTCGCCGATCTTGTCGAGACCGCCCTTCACCACGGCAAGCGCAATCGAGCGCTTCAAAATAGGGCTGAAATAGCTCGATGTGACATGACCGAGCATTGGCGCCGAGTCGCCCTGGAACGGACCCGCGACGATCTGCGAGCCTTCCGGAATGACAAACGAAGGATCGTCCGAGAGCAGACCGACGAACTGCTTGCGTCCCGGCTTGGCGGTGTCCGAACGCGTGAGCGAACGCTTGCCGATGAAGTCCTTCGACTTCGCGACTAGCCCGCCCATGCCGAGGTCGTAAGGCGTCATCGAGCCATCCGTATCCTGGCCGACGATGATGTAGCCCTTCTCCGCACGCAACACGTGCATGGTTTCGGTGCCGTAGGGCGTGATGTCGAATTCCGCGCCCGCTTCCATGATGGCTTCCCACACCGCGCGTCCGACATTGGCCGGCACGTTCACTTCATACGCGAGTTCGCCCGAGAAGCTGATGCGCATCACGCGCGCCGATGCACCCGCCACCGTGCCCTCGCGATAGCTCATGAACGGGAACGCGGCATTCGCGAAGTCGATGTCGTGACACACCTTTTGCAGCACCTTGCGGCTGTTCGGTCCCACGACCGCGAACGTGGCCCAGTGATCCGTCACGGAGGCAAGCCGCACGCGCATGTCGGGCCATTCGGTTTGCAGCCAGCGTTCGAGCCACGTGAGTACGCGCGCCGCGCCGCCGGTGGTGGTCGTCATCATGTAATGCTGATCGGCCAGGCGCACGGTCACGCCGTCGTCGAAAATCATGCCGTTTTCGTCGAGCATGAGACCGTAGCGGCACTTGCCGACTTCGAGCTTGCTCCACGGATTCGTATAGACCCAGTTCAGCAACTGAGCCGCATCCGGGCCTTGAATGTCGATCTTGCCGAGCGTCGATGCATCGAGAATGCCGACGCTTTCGCGCACTGCGAGCGATTCGCGCGCGACTGCCGCGTGCATGTCCTCGCCCGCCTTCGGGTAGTACCAGGGACGCTTCCAGTTGCCGACATCCTCGAACGCGGCGCCGTTCTGAACGTGCCATTCGTGAACCGCCGTCTTGCGCACCGGATCGAGAAACTCGCCCAGTTCGCGGCCCGCGAACGTGCCGAAGGAAACCGGCGTGTAGTTCGGGCGGAAGGTCGTCGTGCCGGTCTCGGGAATCGTCTTGTTCAGAGCTTGCGCGAGAATCGCCATGCCGTTGATGTTGCCGAGCTTGCCTTGATCGGTGCCGAAACCCATCGCCGTATAACGCTTCACGTGCTCGACCGATTCGAAGCCTTCACGCGCCGCGAGAAAGATGTCGGCGGCGGAGACGTCGTTTTGGAAGTCGATGAACTGCTTGGGGCCGCGCGTGGCGAGTTCGCGTCCACCGACGAGCCACAACGGCAACAACGGCGCTTCCGTGATCTCGGCCACTTGCACCGGATTCGGCCGCGCGACGATAAGCCCTGCCGCGCGCGCTGCGTCGGCGCCCGCATCGAGTGCGAAGCGGATGCCGCGCGCCAGCGAGAACTCGCCCGCGCACGCGCCCACGCTGCTTTCCAGTTGCATGGCCTTGCCGGGGACGAAGCAGGCTTTATCCTCGTGCCAGTGCGCCTTGCCGCCCGATTGCGCGAAGAGATGCAACACGGGACTCCAGCCGCCCGACATCGCCACGAGGTCGCATTGCAGGTCGGACTGCTTCGCGCCGACTTGCCCCTTCGCATAAGCCGCGACTTCCACTGACGACACGCGCAGCTTGCCGTGCGCCGCCGTGATGACCGCATCGTTGATGACGCGCACGCCATAGCGACGCGCGGCAGCAGGCAACGCGCCTTTCGTTTCCGCCGGCCGCGGATCGACGACCGTGACGTCCGCGCCGGCCGCCTTCAGATCGAGCGCGCACTGATACGCGTCATCGTTGTTGGTGAACACGACCGCGCGACGTCCCGGCAACACCGCATAGCGATGCAGATACGTCGATATGGCGGAAGCCATCATCACGCCCGGCAAATCGTTGTTGCCGAACACGATAGGCCGCTCGTGCGCGCCCGTCGCGAGAATCACGCGCTTGGCGCGCACCTTCCACAGCAGTTCACGCGTGCCCTTGCGCAACGACACCGGCAGATGCTCGGTCAGACGCTGCGTGATGGTCACGAGGTTGTGATCTTGATAGCCGAACGCCGTGCTGCGCGAAAGTACCTTCACGTCGGGCATTTTGCGCAGTTCGGCTTCGATCTTCTGCACCCATTGCAGCGCGGGCTTGCCATCGATCTCCGCGCGGCACGAGAGCAACGAGCCGCCGAGTTCGCTTTGATCGTCGACGAGAATCACGCGCGCGCCCGACAAACCCGCCGCATGCGCCGCCGCGAGTCCCGAAGGACCGCCGCCGACCACGAGCACGTCGCAATGCGCGAAGCACTTGTCGTAACGATCCGCGTCGCGTTGCTCGGGCGCCTTGCCGAGACCCGCTGCATCGCGAATCACTTCTTCGTACTTCGGCCAGAACTTGCGCGGCCACATGAAGGTCTTGTAGTAGAAGCCCGCTGGAATGAAGCGCGCGATCTTCTGATTCACGGCCATGCGATCGTTCTCGATGCTCGGCTTCGCATTCACACTCGTCGCGACGAGTCCCTGATACAGCTCGATTTCGGTGGCACGCGCATTGGGCACCGTGTACGCGCCGGTTTCGAGCTGCACGACGGCATTCGGCTCTTCCACACCTGCCGTGACGATGCCGCGGGGCCGGTGATACTTCCAGCTACGCGCAACGAAATGCTGGCCGTTGGCGAGCAGCGCGGAGGCGAGCGTATCGCCTTGAAAACCTTGATACGTCTTGCCGTTGAAGGTGAACGTCAACGCAATCGCGCGGTTGATGCGTCCACCCGCGCCGAGTCGGTCTTTCTGGCTCATTTCGACGTGCCTCCGTTATTCGTGTCCATCACGGCAAGCGGACGGTCGAACGTCTCGTAGCCCTGAATCTCGTATGAAACCGTATCGCGCTGCGCCTTGAACCAGCGACGGCAGCCTTGCGCATGCATCCATTGTTCGCGATGCTTGCCGCGCGAGTTCTTGCGCATGAAGAGGTAATCGCCCCATTCCTTGTCGGTGAGCTTGTCCGTTTCGAGCGGGCGCGCGATATCCGCTTCGCCGCCGCAGGAAAATTCGCTTTCGGCGCGCGGGCCGCACCAGGGGCATTCGATCAGCAACATGTTCCTAACTCCCTAAAGTGCGATTAGTGCGCCACGGCAGCCGCGCCGTGTTCGTCGATCAGATGACCCGTATAGAAGCGCTCCAGCGAGAACGGCGCATTCAGCGCATGCGGCTCGTCTTTCGCGATGGTGTGCGCGTACGCCCAGCCCGAGCCCGGCGTCGCCTTGAAGCCGCCCGTGCCCCAGCCGCAATTGAAATAGAGGCCCTTCACATCCGTCTTGCTGATGATCGGGCAAGCATCCGGCGAGACATCGACAATGCCGCCCCACTGGCGATTCATGCGCACACGCGAGAACACCGGGAACATTTCGACGATAGCCTCCAGCGTGCCTTCGATAATCTGAAAACTGCCGCGCTGCCCGAAGCCCGTGTATTGATCGACGCCCGCGCCGATCACGAGATCGCCCTTGTCGGACTGGCTGATGTAAGCGTGCACCGCGTTCGACATGACGACCGTGTTGACCACCGGCTTGATGGGCTCGGACACGAGCGCCTGCAGCGGATGGCTTTCGAGCGGCAGACGCACGCCGGCCATATCCGCAAGCGATGTCGTATTGCCCGCCGCGACCACCGCGACCTTCTTCGCCTTGATGAAACCCTTGGTGGTATCGACGCCCGTGACTTGGCTGCCGTCGCGCCGAATTCCCGTGACCTGACAGTTCTGGATGATGTCCACGCCCGCCTGATCCGCGCCCCGCGCGAACCCCCACGCCACGGCATCGTGACGCGCGACGCCGCCGCGCCGTTGAATCGACGCACCCAGCACCGGATAGCGGCTATTGAGATTGATAGTCGGCTCGATTTCCTTGATCTGCGCGGGCGTGAGGAACTCGGCATCGACGCCATTGAGACGGTTGGCGTTCACGCGGCGTTCGGTATCGCGCACGTCCTGCAGCGTATGCGCGAGATTCATCACGCCGCGCTGGCTGAACATGACGTTGTAGTTGAGGTCTTGCGAAAGGCCTTCCCACAGTTTCATTGCCTTTTCGTATAAAGCCGCAGATTCGTCCCACAGATAGTTCGAGCGCACGATCGTCGTGTTGCGCGCGGTATTGCCGCCGCCTATCCATCCCTTCTCCAGGATCGCGACATTCGTGATGCCGTGTTCCTTCGCCAGGTAATACGCCGTCGCAAGACCATGCCCGCCGCCGCCGACGATCACCACGTCGTATTCGCGCTTGGGCTCGGGGCTTCGCCACTGGCGCTCCCAGTTCTCGTGATACGACATGCCGTTGCGCAAGAGGCTGAAGATCGAATAGCGGGTCATGGTGTTTCCTTTCCTTCGTGACGTACTGAATTCAGCATTCGATGACGTTGACGGCCAGTCCGCCGCGCGACGTCTCCTTGTATTTCGTTTTCATATCGGCGCCGGTTTCGCGCATGGTCTTGATGACCGAATCGAGCGAGACGTAATGCTGGCCGTCGCCCTTCATCGCCATGCGCGCGGCGTTGATGGCCTTGATCGCGCCCATCGCGTTGCGCTCGATGCAGGGAATCTGCACGAGGCCGCCTACCGGGTCGCAGGTCATGCCAAGGTTATGTTCCATGCCGATTTCGGCGGCGTTTTCGACTTGCGCGGGCGTGCCGCCCATGACCGAAGCCAGCGCGGCGGCGGCCATCGAGCAGGCCACGCCCACTTCGCCCTGGCAGCCCACTTCGGCACCCGAGATCGAAGCCGTTTCCTTGTAGATGATGCCGATGGCGGCTGCCGTAAGAAGGAAGCGCACGATGCCATCGTCGTTCGAGCCGTGCATGAACTTCACGTAGTAGTGCAGCACGGCGGGGATCACGCCCGCTGCGCCATTGGTCGGCGCGGTGACGACGCGGCCGCCCGCCGCGTTCTCTTCGTTGACGGCCATTGCATAGAGGTTGACCCAGTCGAGCATCGAAAGCGGATCGCGCAACGACTCTTCGGAACGAAAGCGCAGTTGCGACGAAAGATCCGCCGCGCGACGCTTGACGTGCATCGGTCCCGGCAACTCGCCGCGCTCCTTGCAGCCGCGCTCGACGCATGCCGCCATCACGCGCCACACGACGAGCATGCCCTCGCGCACTTCCTGTTCGCTGCGATTCGCGCATTCGTTTTGCAACGTGATCGCGGCGATAGACAGACCTGTCTCCTTGCACACGCGCATGAGATCGTCGCCGGTGCGAAACGGATACGGCACGCTGCCGCCCGCGCGCAGTCCGTTGACGCGATCGCCTTCGCGATTCACGACGAAACCGCCGCCGACCGAGAAGTATTCTTTCTCGACGAGCAGCTGGCCGTTCTCGTCGAACGCCTGAAAGCGCATGCCGTTCGGATGCACGATGCTCGATCCCGGCGCACCCGGCATCAGCTTGCGATAAAAGCCGATGTGTTCGCGCTCTTCGAACGCGACCGCATGCTTGCCGAGCAACATCAGGCGCTTCGTCTCGCGAATTTCTTTGAGGCGCGGCGCGATCAGGTCGGGATCGATCAGATCGGGCAGATTGCCTTCCAGGCCGAGCAGCACGGCCTTGTCGGTGCCGTGGCCCTTGCCGGTGGCGCCGAGCGAGCCGAACAGTTCAGCGCGCACCCGCGTGACGAAGCCAAGCAGATTCGCGTCCTCGATGTGCGAGGCGAAGCGGCACGCCGCGATCATCGGCCCGACGGTATGCGAGCTGGAAGGACCGATGCCGATCTTGAACAGATCGAAAACGCTGACGTTCATGTGCATTCCTGGTTGGATCATGGGCCGCTTGCCCACCTTTCGCGACTGTGCTCATTGCACCAAACCGCAAATCCGTCCGATAGAACAAAAGCGGCATCGAAATGGGATGGCGGCGTCAGCGCGCGGGAACGCTCGCCCCAATGACGGATTTACCAAGGTTCATGACGTTTGATCGAAAGTCGCCGCATGAGTCCGCCACGCGAACGCGCGCGGTAGCAGAGCATTTCGAGGTTGGCGCGTTTTTGCGCAGCTTCGTTGCAGATCGCGGGATTTTTGAGACTGATCCTACGGGCCGAAAGAGGACGTCTCGGTATATTCCCTAAGTCCGTGAGCGGCCACCCTTCAAGGCTTGACGCGTCGCTCGTTTCTCTGTTGTTCCTTCGTCTTCTGTATCCATGCAAAGCTCTGCTCTTCCCGATCAGTTCTTCAAATCCTGGACTCTTGCTTTCATTGTCGGCGCCGCGGTGGTCGGCTTGCTTCAGGCCATCGACATCATTTCTCCCGAACACGTTCTCACGCGCGAAGCGCCCACCTGGGCCGCGTTGATGATCGCGTGTTGCGTCGATCCCGCCTTGCGTTACTTCGGCGTATTGAAGGCCGAAGTCGAACAGCGCTGGGCCGACTACACCGTCGCAAGCCTGCTCGGTCGAACCACCGGCGCGCTCGTCGGCTCGGCGTTCGCCTGGGCCATCGCCGTGCTGGGCAACTAATCTTCCTTCAGGGCCGCCGTATTGCGGCCCTTCTCATTTCTGACCATGCGCCCGTGCTCCACGCACGAGTGATATGCTCGCGGCATACTTACAGGCCGCCGCACTTCACGCGCATGAACCCCGCAGAATCGCTTCCGCCGCTTTCCATCGACGGTCAATCCAAATCGCGTATTCGCTTCGGCATCGTGCTATTGCCGAACTTCACGCTTACCGCGTTCTCCGGTTTCGTCGATCTCTTGCGCCTTTCCGCCGATGAAGGCGATTTCAGCCGCCCCGTGCGCTGTTCGTGGAGCGTGATCGGCGAGACGCTCGCACCCGTGCGCGCAAGCTGCGGCATCCTGATCACGCCGTGGGAGACTTTCGATCAGGCCGAGCACTTCGATTACGTCGTCGTGGTCGGCGGTCTCTTGCACTCGGGGCCCTCCGCAAGCGATGCCACCTTGCAGTTCATCCGCCGCGCCGCCGCACTCGATGCAACCATCGTCGGCATGTGCACGGGCGTGTTCTCGCTGATGCGTGCGGGCGTGCTCGAAGGGCATCGAATCTGCGTGAGCTGGTTTCACTACTGGGATTTCGTCGAACGCTTTCCGCACGTCGATGAGCAGGCGCTCGTGGCGGACCGGCTCTTCGTGATCGACAGGCGGCGCATTACGTGTTCGGGCGGACGCGCATCCATCGATGTCGCGGCGGCCATCCTGCTGCGTCACTTCGAGACCGCGACGGTGCAAAAGGCATTACGCATTCTCCTCGTCGACGACATGCAGAAGGGCAACGCGCCTCAGCCGCATCCGCCGGGACTCGCGCCAGCGACGCATCCCAAGGTCAAGCGCGCCATTCTGCTGATGGAACAGCACATTGGACGCTCGCTCACGCTCGACGAACTCGCGCACAAGCTGGACCTTTCCACGCGTCAACTCGAACGTCTGTTCAAGGCGGAAACCGGCAAGGCGCCGCAAGCCTACGCAAAGCAAGTGCGTTTGCGCACGGCGGCGTGGCTGCTCACGAGTTCGGACAAGACGGTAGCGGATATTGCATCGAGTTGCGGCTTTTCCGATGCCTCGCATCTCGGCCGCGAATTCCGCAAGCAATACGGTCTTCCGCCGATGATGTATCGTGAACAAGGCGGCTCTGGCAACGCCGAAGAAGAGAATCAGACGCTGGACTACGACGAGACTTTCCCGGGCCGCGCACAGGCGATCTAACACGATCTATCCACGTTATCCGCGGCTTACAACCCAAGGAGGAACGGCATGGAGAACCACGGTTATTCGAAGGAAGAATGGGCGCTGCGTTGCGATCTGGCGGCGCTCTACCGCGTGATTGCGCATTTTCGCTGGACCGACATGATCTTCACGCACATCAGTGCGCGCGTGCCGGGGCCGGAGCATCACTTCCTCATCAACAAATACGGCGTGCTCTTCGACGAGATGCGCGCGTCGGACCTCGTGTTGATCGATAGCGAAGGACGCGCGGTGGATCCGGCGGCGCGGGATTATCCGGAGCAATTTCTCGTCAATCCGGCGGGCTTCACCATTCACTCGGCCATTCACATGGCGCGACACGATGTCGTGTGCGTCGTGCATACGCATACGGCGGCGGGCGCGGCGGTATCGGCGCAGAAACAAGGGCTTTTGCCGATCAGCCAGCATGCGCTCAAGTACTACGGGCACATTGCTTACCATGACTATGAAGGCATTGCGCTCGATCTCGCGGAACGTGACCGGCTCGTCAACGATCTCGGCCTGCATAACGCGATGATCTTGCGCAATCACGGGCTGCTCACTTGCGGCCCGTCGATTCCCTCGGCGTTTCAGGAGATGTATTTCCTCGAACGCGCCTGCGAGATTCAATTGCGTGCGCTCGCGGGCGGCGGCGAGCTGAATCTGCCTTCGCAGAAGGTTTGCGAAACGACTGCCGCGCAGTATCGCAGGGACGAGTCGGAAGGGATCATCGCGCTGCAATGGCAAGCCGCCTTGCGCATGATCGAGGGCGGCAAGACGGACTATCGCACCTGACCTTCAGTTGCCGGCGACATAAGCCTTCACCGCCGGCAACCCGTCCTTGCCATCGAACGTTTTGACACCTGCGAGCCATTTATCGAGCACCGCGGGATTCTGCTTCAACCACTCGCGCGCGGCCTTGTTGGCGTCGGTTTTATTCATGATCGGCAGCATGACGTGATTCTCAATGTCCGTCGTGAACCGCAGATTCGATACGAGCTTCGCGACATTCGGGCAACGTGTGTCGTAATCGGTCGGCGTCACGGTCAGCACGCGCGCTTCGCCGTAGTTGGGGCCGAAGACATCGTCGCCGCCCGAGAGATAATCGATCTTCATCTGCACGTTCATGGGATGCGGTTCCCAGCCCAGAAACACAATCGGCTTCTTGTCGCGAATGGCGCGATTCACTTCGACAAGCATCCCCGCCTCGCTCGATTCAACCAGCTTGAACTTTCCGAGCCCGTACTGATTGCTGTCGATCATCTTCTTGATGAGCGCGTTACCGTCGTTGCCCGGCTCGATACCATAGATCTTGCCGTCGAGCTTGTCGTAGTTCTTCGCGATATCGCTGAACGTCTTGATGCCGCCGTTGTACGCGTATTCCGGCACCGCGAGCGTGTACTTTGCACCGATGAGATTCGGCGTCGGCAGCACCTTCACCTGATTCGCTTTCTTGAACGAATCGATCATCGGATCCATGGTCGGCGACCAGTAGCCGAGGAACACGTCGATCTGCTTGCTCTTCACGCCAGCGAAGGTGATCGGCACCGATGCGATCGTTTTCGTCGGGCTATAACCAAGTCCCTGCAGGACCGTCGATGCAAGCCCGGTGGTCGCGGCAATGTCGGTCCATCCGACATCGGCGAAACGCACGTTCTTACATGCAGCGGGTTCTGCCGCATTCGCAGCGCAAGTTACCGCGAAAGCAAACGATGCGATCCACGAACGATTCATGCCTTATCTCCCGTTGCTGTTTTCAATTGACGATGAGAGGCTCACGCGCGGTCCATGAAGAACGCGCGAAGCCAGAACGATGTCGATTAGGTCAAGCAGACAGACGCCGCTCCACACTCGGCGCGTGCCCGAATTGCGCGCGATACGCCTTGCTGAAATGACAAGGCGAATGGAATCCGCAGATGCTGGTGACGCGTGCAATCGATGCATCCGTGTTGCGCAACAACTCGCGTGCGCGCCGCAAGCGAAGCGTCAAGTAGTAATGCGTCGGCGATACATTGAGGAACATCTTGAACATGCGTTGCAAGTGTCGTTGCGACAGATGCACGAGCCGCGCGAGTTCTTCGAGCGAAAGCGGCTCTTCGATATTCGCTTCCATCAGGCGCACCACTTCGACGAGTTCGGCACGCGAAAAGCCGACGCGCGCATCGACGGGAATGTGCTGATAGTCCGTCGAAGAGCGAATGCGTTCGACGATGAACTGCTCCGACACTTGCGCCGCATGCGCCTGGCCAAGCCGCAAGCTCACGAGATTGAGCATGAGATCGAGCGGCGCCGTGCCACCCGTGCAAGTCATGCGGTCGCGGTCGATCACGAAGAGCTCATCGGCAAAACGCACATGCGGGAAGCGCTTGTTGAGCGGCGACATGTCTTCCCAATGCACAGTGCAGCGATAGCCGTCGAGCAGCTTGGCCGCGAGCAACGCATAAGGCCCGGTGCAAATGCCGCCGAGCGGAACGCCCGCTTCGTGCACGCGCTGCAATAGCTCGATGATCGTATCGTCCACGTGATCCGTCACGTGCCAGCCCGCGCAGACGATGAGCACATCGGGCATGCCGGCTTCGTCGAGCGTCGTGGTTGGCTTCACGGTGATGCCATTGCTTGCTCGAGCAGGCTCGCCATCCGGTGTGATGACCGACCACGTGTAGTGCTGCGCGCGGCCGACGTAGTTGGCCATGCGCAGCACTTCGACCGCGCTCGTGAACGCGATCATCGAGAAATTCGGCAGCGTGAGGAAGCCGAAGTGCGCGAGGTTGGACAACGGCGATTCCGAGGCAGCCGGAACGAGCGCGTCGCGTTTCATGAGCGCATCAGCCTTGTTGCGCGGCCGGTGCGCGGCGCACCTTCATGACGCTGCGAATGCCCGAAAGAAGCGGGGCGCGCGCCATGCCGGGCGAACGGCCGAAGCTCTCGGTGATACGGTCCAGAATGATCGCCAGCAACACGACGGACAAGCCGCTCTCGAAGCCGAGGCCGATATCCAGACGCTGAATGCTCGCGAGCACGTCGTTGCCGAGACCGCCCGCACCCACCATCGACGCGATGATGACCATCGACAGCGCCATCATGATCGTCTGGTTCACGCCGGTCATGATCGAAGGCAGCGCGTTGGGAATCTGCACCTTGTAGAGCAGTTGCCACGGCGTGCAGCCGAACGCCTGACCCGCTTCCACGATCTCGCGGTTCACGTGCTTGATACCGAGCGACGTAAGACGGACGGCGGGCGGCATCGCGAAGATCACGGTCGAAAGAATGCCGGGCACGCGGCCGAGGCCGAACAGCATCGCGGCGGGAATCAGATACACGAAGGCGGGCATCGTCTGCATCAGGTCGAGCACCGGACGCACGGCCATCTCCACGACCTTGCTCTTCGCCGTCCAGATCCCGAGCGGTATCCCGAGCAACAGGCTGATGAAGGTCGACGAGAGCGTGAGACCGAGCGTGATGACCATCTGATCCCAGAAGCCGGTCGCGTAGATCAGCAACAGCGAGAGCAACGTGAAGGCGGCAAAGCGCCAGCCCACGCGCCACAAGCCGATGCCGACGAAGATGGCCATGAGCGCCCACATCGGGACGGCCTGCAGGCTGTGTTCGATGAAAGCGGCGAAGCTCTCGATGACCTTGCCGATTGAATCGAACGTCTTGGCGTCGTGGTCGAGCAGGTAATGGACGCCGTGATCGACCCAGCTACCGAGCGGAATGATTTCAGACATGGGAACCTCGATGGCGGGTTAAGACCTTCAGGACGTTCGACTTGTTGACCGAACCGCAATAGAAACCCTCGGCGTCGACCACCGGCAGCGGCGCGGGACTCGCGACAACGCGGTGCACGACGTCATCGAGCGTCATGTTGCGCTCGATACACTCGATGTGATTGATCTGCGGCACTGGATTGCCGTTCGAATCGCGGCCGACGAAACCGCGAATGCGCCGCTCGCCGTCGAGCACGAACGCATAGTCCGCGCTGCCGTTGAGCGTCGCCGCCACACTCGATGCGTCGATCTGCGGCGAATGCTTCATGAGCGGCACGACATCGGTCTGCATGAGGTCGCCGGCGGTCAGATAGCGGCTGGTATCGATGCCGTCGAAGAACGCTTGCACGTAGTCGTCGGCGGGGTTCTGGATGATTTCCTGCGGCGTGCCGATCTGCACCACGCGGCCGCCTTCCATGATCGCGATGCGCGTGCCGATACGCATGGCTTCTTCGAGATCGTGCGAGACGAAGAGAATCGTGCGCTGCTGCTCACGTTGCAAGTCGAGCAGGACGTTCTGCATTTCTTTGCGTTTGAGCGGATCGAGCGCGGAGAACGCTTCGTCCATGATCATCAGCGAGGGATTCACCGCCAGCGCCCGCGCAAGCCCCACGCGCTGCTGCATCCCGCCCGATAGTTGCGCTGGCAACTTCTGCGCGAACGATGCAAGGCCGACTTGTTCGAGCACGGTCATCGCGCGCTTCTCGCGTTCCTTCTTGCCGACGCCCGCGACTTCCAGACCGAACGCGGCGTTCGAAAGCACGGTGCGCTGCGGCATCAGCGCGAAGGACTGAAACACCATGCTCATGTCCTTGCGGCGCAGCGCCGTGAGTTCCGAGCGCGGCACGGCAGCCACGTCGCGGCCATCGATCAGCACCTTGCCGGCGGTGGGATCGACGAGACGGTTGATCAAACGGATCAGCGTCGATTTGCCGGAACCGGAAAGGCCCATGAGCACGAAGATCTCGCCTTCCTTGACGTCGAAGGAAACGTTATGTACGCCGACGATCTGCCCGGTGCGCGCAAAGACTTCTTCTTTCGTCGCGCCGCCGGCGAGCATGTCGATCGCCTGCTTGGGGCTGTTGCCGAACACCTTGCATAGCCCTTCGACTACTACCTTTGGGGAATTCATCGAAATCTCCATAGCGTGGCGGACGTGCGTCCGCGCTGTGCATACATAGTTGCCAGAAAAAAGTATCGCTAGCCGACTATTTGCGACAACTGCATGTCGAAATACGACAATGAAATAAGGAGGATTCTGGACGGGCGCGGGTAAGCCCTTGTGACGCAAGGATTTTTTGGCGTCGAATGGACAAGATTCGGCGAATTGCGCGTGTCGCGCAAGAACAAGTGTTCGCGCGTTTGCGATGCAGATGCGGGGAAGAAGGATGATCGTGCGGCCGAATTGCTCGGTCGGGGCGATCTTAAAGGCGGAAAGTCAGCGAGAATCCGCTAGAAAAACTACAAACTTAAGACTAATCGGCGGGCGGGGTCTACGGCGTCAGGCCGTCTCGCATTGCTATTTGTGGTTGTCCCGCACCGCCATTAGTTACGCATTACAGACGAACGCCGAAAGCGGTACCGCGTGACTTGCGTTGACGCTCAGATTCACGGAAACGCGCTTGATACGAGTAGTCGCTGTCCATCGGCAGGTGCGGCGATTCGAACAGCGAAGCGAATTTTTGCAGCAAGGCGAAGAGGTAGCTCATGTCAGACTCCGGTTGGTGATAAGAGGGTTTTCCCTTAGGACCGATTATAGGGTTTGCACTTAGCCATTCCTAGTGCAATGCAACATTTACAGCCGAACAATTTGGTAGTTTTTCTACATTCTTCCGCGTAACTGTTTCTCGCGAAAACGGGGACAGCTCGCAGACGGCCTTCCAGCAAGCACGCAGAGAGTGGCGGAAAAAATTACGCGACAGTCCGTCTTGAGACAGAATGTCGCGTCAAAGTAACAGTTTTTGGCGGAAATCAGCGCGTGTGGCGTTGCGCGTGGAGCGCACGCGCCGTCTCTCGACTCGCAGCGCCGTTACTGGCGTCGGTTTCGGAATCCGCATCGAAGAGAGAAGCAAGTGTCGCCTGCTGATTGAGCATGAGTTGCTCCATGCGCTCCTGCTGCAACGTGGTGTCGCGACCCATACGCATCAGCACGACCGTTTGCACGACGCCGGTCGCCACCGTCAGCAGCGTGACGCACACGATGATCGTCAGCAGCGTCTTCATGCGGCGGGCGTGCGCGGCAGTCGATCCGCGCTGCTCGGAGATCACGGCGCGTAACGCGTCGATGGTGTCGGTGAACGCCGTCACGCGTGCGCGATCCAGCACCGGATTGAAGGACGCGTCCTCTAGCCCAATGCGTGCATCAACGAGCGCGGCGCTCAATGAGCCTGCGACGATATCCGCGGAATGCGAGTCGATCGATGCGGCGAGTTCGCCTGGCGCATGAGTTGGCGGCGCAGCGTCGGTTTCATCGCCTTCGGCCGCCACGAGAAGCTCGTCCTGAACCGATGCCGGATGCGGCGCGGCTTCCGAACGCGGCGCCGTCCGCTTGTTCACGGCCAATGCGCCATTCGATTGCACCGCCGCCAAAAACACGTCCGGCAGTTCGAAGCCTTCGAACGTGCCCTGGCGAATGTCGGTGTTCAGCGCCTGAAGGTTGGCGCGCTCGGCGTCTTCGGCGAAGAGATCGAGCGTCTCGCCCGCGCAGCGCTGCGTTGCGCTCAACTGGGCAAGACGCTGCGCCGAACGCACGGCGCGCGCGAGTTTCTTTTCGGTGTCGGCGCTGTCGGCCGAAGACGCCTCGGCGGTGCGGCCACGGCGCGGTCGCGTGAGAGGAGCGACGGCGTCGGCGGGTGTATCGAAGGTATGGCGGTGACGCTTAACAGCAGGATCTGGCATAGGTCGAAAGGCGGTGACCGGGACAACCGGCGCGAAACGCGCACATGCGGTTCGGCAATGATTTTCGAGAGGCGGCATTGTCGCACGGCGCGGCGGCTTATCCCACATCGTGTTCGTGCATGTCTTGCGCCGCGCGGGCGATGCCGTCAGCTTCCATCCTCTTCGTGGAATTCCCGCACCACGCTCAGATGCTTGAGCCGCTCGCAAATCGACCGATATTCCTGCGTCGAAAGCCGCGAAAGCACGACCTGCACTTCATCGAGTTCCGGCGATTCGTCGCTTTGCTGCACGACGAACTGCTTCACGCGCACGCTGCCTGGCCCGAGCGCTTCGTGCAGGCCGTGAAAGGACAGCGAGCCGCGATCGACCAGCATCGTCAATTGCCGCTGCTGCTTGACGCTGATGAAGCGCCGCTCCAGCGGTTTGAGTCCCGCCAGAATGACGAGGATGATGGCCGTCGCCGCGATCGATGCCGTGTACAGCCCGCCGCCTACCGCCAGCCCGATGGCGGCGACCGACCACAAGCTCGCGGCGGTGGTCAGCCCGCGCACGATCTCGCCGCGCAGCAGAATGGATCCCGCGCCGAGAAAGCCGATGCCGGACACGACCTGCGCCGCGATCCGCGATGGATCGAGCACGACGTGGTCCGCCTTGAGCGCCTCTTCGAAACCGTAGGCAGACACGATCATGATGAGCGCGGAGCCAACGCACACCAGCATGTGCGTGCGCAAGCCCGCCGCCCATGAAAGCCGTTCGCGCTCAAAACCGATCACGCTGCCGAGCGCCGCGGCCATGATGAGTCGTGAAACGAGTTCTACGTTGCCCAACATCTTTGACCTCCTGTCGTCGTGGCCGGTCTCCTGCCGGAGCGCTTTTGCTATGCTTATCCGGCTGTGCCGAGCCGTTTTCAAAGGGCTCATCTCTTCCGAACCATCAGGCTGGAACTTGTCTTATGCAGCAACAGCACTCAAACGGCACTTCATTGCGCGAACACTACACGAGCATCGTGCTGCCCATTTGGCGCGGTCCCGGCTTCAACACAGCGCTTCACCTGCCATTCGAAGCCGTTACGCCCGACGATCACGCGCCGTTGCCACCCAAGCGTTATCGCGCGATGGCATGCGCCCGTCAGTTGTTCGCTTTCACGGATGCGGGCGATCTCGCGCACGCGTCGGTGCTGTTCGATTCGTTGCGACACTATTTTCAGGACAAGCAAAACGGCGGATGGTTCTATAGCGTCGATGCAAACGGCGCGCCCCACGAGCGCCAGAAGGACCTTTATACGCACGCGTTCGTGGTTTATGCGTGCGCGCATTTCGCGCAAAAGAGCGGATCGGCGGACGCATTCGCCTTGCTCGATGAAACCGCGCGGCTTATCGAAACGAAGTTCGCGGGTAGCGATGGCGGCTTGCTGAACGCCGCGTACAGCGAAGACTTCGGCGCGATGCTCGAAGGTCCGCTGCAAAATCCGCTCATGCATTTGAGCGAAGCGTGGCTCGCCGCGCGCGATGCCACGGGCAACATCGCTTTCGACGAGCGGCTCGCCGTGCTGGCGCAATCGGTCGCGCGCACGTTCGTGCACGAGGCGACCGGCAGTATCGCCGAATTGCCGATTGGCGCGCCGGGCAATCGCCTGGAGCCGGGACATCAATTCGAGTGGTATTTCCTGGCAATCGGCAGCGGCCATCCCGCATTCGAGGCGGCGGGACTGAACGCGCGGCTCGAACGGGCGTTCGACTTCGCGCGGAAACATGGCGTCGACAAGTCGACTGGCGGCGTGAGCGCCGCGCTGGACGAAGCGGGACGCGTGATCGACGGCACGCAGCGCATCTGGGCGCAAACCGAATATCTACGCGCGCTGGCAACGCGCGGCGAAGCCGTCGGCGGACAGATCGAACGCTTCGGCGCACGGTTCCTACATGCGCGCGGGTGGATCGAGTGCCGCTCCGCCGACGGCGCGATCACAAGGTCGGAAATGCCTTCGACCACGCCGTATCATTTGGCCACGGCATACGCGGCGTTGCCGGATTGAGCGGTTGGATCGCCATCGCATCACGGCATTGCTTACGGCTGCAATCGATAGCCGCCCTGCGCATTCGACGAGCGAAAGCGTCAGGGCCGTGAAAACTCAGGCGCCCGACAGACGCCGAAGTCATCCACTCGTCAAGCCACCTGAAACACCGAAACCGCATCCTTCAACTGCCGCGTCTGTTCATGGAGCGACTGCGCGGCAGCCGCGGCCTGCTCCACGAGCGCGGCGTTCTGCTGAGTCATCTCGTCCATTTGCGTCACGGCCTGGTTCACCTGCTCGATCCCCACGCTCTGCTCCAGCGACGACGCGCTGATCTCCGCCATCATCTGCGTGACGCGTGAAATCGAGGTCGATACCTCGCGCATCGCCGTGCCCGCGCGTTCGACCAGCGTCGAGCCGTCGCTGACCTGCGCGACCGATTCGCCGATCAGTTCCTTGATTTCCTTCGCCGATTGCGCCGAGCGTTGCGCGAGGCCGCGCACTTCGCCCGCGACGACTGCAAACCCGCGCCCTTGCTCACCGGCGCGCGCCGCCTCGACGGCCGCGTTCAGCGCGAGGATGTTGGTCTGAAACGCGATGCCGTCGATGACCGAGATGATTTCCGCGATCTTGTCCGAGCTTTTAGCGATGCCGCGCATCTTCTCCACAACGTCATCCACCACGCCCGAACCGCGTGAAGTCGCTTCGAGCGCCACGCCCGCCAGCGTGTTGGCCTCGCGCGCGTGCTCGGCGTTCTGGCGCACCGTCGCCGTCAATTCTTCCATGCTCGACGCCGTTTCCTCGAGCGATGCCGCCTGATTCTCCGTGCGCGCGGACAGATCGGCGTTGCCGCTCGCGATTTCATCGGCGCCCAAGTTGATCGAATCGGAAGTCTCGCGCACGGTCTTTACCGTCGTGGCGACGCTTGCCTGCATCGTCGCGAGTCCCGCGAAGAGCCTGCCGATTTCATTGCTGCCGCGATCCGCGATACGTTCGTCGAGGCGGCCTTGCGCAATGCGCTCGAAATGGCGTCCCGCTTCTTCCAGCGGCGCGATCACGCCACGGCGCAGCGCAAAATGCACCGCCGCGACACCCGCGACCAGCGCCACGAAGATGGCGATGCCGACCGCGCGGAACCAGGCGTAGCGCGTATCGATCGATTCGAGATACGCACTGCTCGCCGCATTGCCGAAGTTGACGAAGTTCTGCTGTTCGGCGAGATAGCGATCCTGAAAGCCCTGTGTCGGCTGATCGAGGAACGCCTGAATGTTGCCCGCATCCAGATACTGGACGAGCTCGCCGAGCGCCTTCGAATACTCCGCGTATTTGGCCTGAAGCGCGGCCATGCGCTCCTTGTTCTCATCGCCGGTCTTCGGCGCGTCGAGGAAGGCCGCGAACGACTTGTCCGCCTGCGCGATCTGCTCACGCGCGTGCTGCACGATCTCGACCGGCTCCGTGCCGCCGCGCACCATGCGCGTGCCGGCGCGAGACAGGTTGATGCGCGCATCCATCAGATGCTGCGTGGTCTTGTTGACCGCGTTGACTTGCTTGAGCGCGATATCGGACAGGTTGCCCACATCGTCATGCGTGCGCGAAAGCGACCAGAAGCCAAGCCCTTCGGTGACCAGTTGGAATAGGCAAAACACCACCAGCACGGCGAGCAAACCGGATGAAACCTTGATCTTTGCAAACATTTCTCAAGAACCCGAACTAACGAATGAGCCGTATGACTACGGCGGAAGTCCGGGTTTACGGCAATGAAGCGCGCGAGCTTGAATTGTTTTGCGTCGATGCCGCTTTGCGCGAGCGGGATGACCGGCGCGCTTGCCGAAACGGCGGGCGCGCGCATGCTGCGTTCGCACGATTTTTGTCGAACGTCCTTGCAGTGCGAAGAAACCCTACCTATTGTCTTTGCAGGACGGCGCCGAACCCACCCCAAGGAGTGTCCGAATGGCCGAATTAGTCGATATCGCGCGCGGTGCGCTGAATGCGCAACCGTTTAGCGCCTTGCTCGGAACGAAACTGATGCAGGTCGATGCAGCGAGTCTCACGCTGTGTCTGCCGATCCGCGATGAGCTGAGGCAACAACACGGTTTCGTGCACGGCGGGGTGGTGAGTTATCTCGTGGACAACGCGCTGACTTTCGCGGGCGCGCTGAGGCTCGGTCCGAAGGTCGTCACCGGCGAATACAAAATCAACTATCTGCGCCCGGCGGTTTCCGGCACGCTGATGGCGCGGGCGCGCGTGGTGCATGCCGGCATGACGCAGGCAACCTGCCAGTGCGATGTCTTCGTCACCGACGGCAATGCCGAAACGCTCGTCGCGGTGGCGCAAGGCACGATCACGCGCATCAGCGAAAGCGCGGCCGAAGCGCTCTATAACGCCTGAACCTCAACCTTCCGTCCTGAAGACGAAAAACCTCGCCGCAGCGAGGTTTTTTGCTTTCACGGCGCGAAGCTATTACGCGTCGACCGTCTTCTGCTGCTGCTCGCCGAGACCTTCGATACCAAGGCGAATGGTCTGCCCGGACTTCAGGTACACCGCGCTGGGCTTCACGCCCATGCCGACGCCCGGCGGCGTGCCGGTCGAGATGACATCGCCGGGCTGCAGGCTCATCGTCTTCGACAGATACGCGACCAGTTGCGCGACGGTGAAGACCATGGTCTTCGTGTTGCCGTTCTGGTAACGGTGACCGTCCACCTCGAGCCAGAGATCGAGCTTCTGCGGATCGGCGACTTCGTCTTTCGTCACGAGCCACGGGCCGAGCGGCCCGAACGTGTCGAAGCCCTTGCCCTTGTCCCATTGCGTGCCGTGTTCGAGCTGCCATTCGCGCTCGGAGACATCGTTGATCACGCAGTAACCGGCCACGTAGTCGAGCGCGTTGGCTTCATCGACATACTTGGCTTCCTTGCCGATCACCACGCCGAGTTCGACTTCCCAGTCGGTCTTCTTCGAATTGCGCGGAATTTCCACGTCGTCGTTCGGGCCGCAAATGGCACTCGTCCACTTGCCGAAAATGACCGGCTCGGTCGGCACGGGCAGATTCGATTCGGCGGCGTGATCCGCGTAGTTGAGGCCGATACACACGAACTTGCCCACACGTCCGACACACGGCCCGATACGCGGATTGCCATCCACCACCGGCAGCGACGCCGGGTCGGTCGCGCGCAGCTTAGCCAGGCCCGCATCGGTCAGCGTAGCGCCGGAGATGTCGTCCACGACCTTCGACAGATCGCGAATCTTGCCTTCGGCATCCAGCAAACCCGGTTTTTCCTGACCCTTGGGGCCGTAACGAAGCAGCTTCATCTGAATAGATCCTCGTGTTTCGAAATTCAAAGGTTGAAAACGCAGCGGCCGGTCTTAGTTGGACCAGCCGCCATCGATGACGTGAGCCTGACCCGTCGTGAACGACGACTCGTCCGAGGCGAGATACAGCGCGAGCGCCGCGATTTCTTCCGTGCGGCCGACGCGGCCCATTGGTTGACGCGAAACGAAAGCCGCCTGAATCTGGTCGATCGTCGCGCCCTGCGCCTTGGCTTGCTCGGCGATGCGGTCCTTCAGCGACGGCGACTCCACCGTGCCCGGACAAATTGCGTTGCAGCGGATGCCGCGCGTGACGAAATCCGCCGCGACGGATTTCGTGAGCCCGATGACCGCCGCCTTCGACGCACCATACACGAAGCGATTCGGCACGCCCTTCACGCTCGACGCCGCCGACGACATATTGACGATCGAGCCGCCGCCCTTTTCCAGCATCTTCGGCAGGAACGCGCGGATCGTCCGATACATGGCCTTCGCGTTCAGATTGAAAGCGAGGTCCCAGTCCGCTTCGCTTGCTTCGAGAATCGAACCGGGATGCACATAGCCCGCGCAGTTGAAGAGCACGTCGATGGCGCCAACTTCCTTCGCGAGCGCCTCGATGGCTTGGGGGTCGAGCACGTCGAGCTTGTGGGCTTCGACCGGCTTGCCTTCGAGCCCTTCGATACGAATGTCGGTTGCGATCACGCGCGCGCCTTCCGCCGCGAAAAGCTCGGCCGTCGCGAGCCCGATTCCTTGTCCCGCCGCGGTGATCAGCGCCGTCTTGCCTGCCAGTCTTTGTACCATCTACTGCTCCAGTGGAAGTTGATTTTAAGACATGCCGGGTATATCAGCGGCTTCAGAGGCGATAGAACGCACGGGCGTTTCCGCCGAAAATCGCGTCTTCCTCGGCTTTTTCGAGATGCGAGACCAAGCGCCTCGCGGCGGCGTGCCAATCAGTGTAGCAACCGTTTAAGTTCAGTACCGGCCAATCGCTGCCCCACATGAGGCGCTCGTGTCCGAATTGGTCGATGAGATGCGCGACGTAAGGCGCGAGCGTGTCGGCGGTCCAGCTAGGCGACGCTTCTGTCGCGAGCCCCGAGAGCTTGCAATAGAGGCGCTGCGGCAAGGCAGCGAGTTGCGCGATGCCACCGGCCCACGGTTGCCAGCCCGCTTCGCCATCGCGGATGGGCGGCTTCGCGCCGTGATCCACGACGATACGCAACGCTGGATAACGCCCGGCGAACTCGACGAGCGATGGCACGTGGCGCGCGAAGATGAGCGCGTCGAAAGCAAGATCGAGCTCGATCAGACGCTGGATGGCTTCCGGGCGCGGCGCGTGGTCTATCCACGTATCGTCGGGCAGGTCTTGCAGCATCGGCCGCACGGCTTTGAATTTTTTGTCGCGCGCAAATTCATCGATGATTTCTACCGCGTCGACGGAATCGAGCGGAACCCAGCCGACGACGCCCGCAATGGATTCGTCATCGCGCGCTAGATTGAGCAGATAACGCGTTTCATCGACGGTCGCCGCCGCTTGCACGACGACCGTTTGCTTGACATTCGTGATCTTGCGGAGCGGCGCCAGATCATCGGAACCGAAGACGCGATAGAGCGGCTTGAGATCGGGCGTGAGCCAACCGTAATCGCCACGCGCCAGGTCCCAATAATGTTGATGAGCGTCGATGTTCATTGCGGTGTTGGCGCCTTCTCATGCAGCAAGCCAGCCGCACGCAAAGCGTCCCACAACGCCGAAGGAACCGGCGTGGCGAATGACGCCGCATTCTCACGCACTTCCTCGGGCTTGCGCGCGCCCATCAACACCGTGGCGACGACTTTATGCGCATAAGGAAACTGCAGGGCGGCCGTCGACAGCGCGACGCCATACTCGCGACAGATGCGTTCCAGCCTCGCCACACGATCGACGATCTCTTTGGGCGCATCGCCGTAGTTGAATTTGAGATCGCCTTGCGCGTCGGCATCGAGACCGCGCGCGAGAATGCCCGAATTGAACGCGCCGCCAAGCAGGATGCTCACACCGCGCTGTTCGCACTCGGGCAGGAGATCGTCGAGCGTGTTCTGTTCGAGCAGCGTGTAGCGGCCAGCGAGCAACGCGCAGTCGATGTCGTATTCGGCCATTGCCTCGCGCACCGCCGCGCCTTCGTTTACGCCGAGCCCAACTGCTTTCACGCCGCGCGACTGTTTGAGTTCATCGAGCGCGCGAAAACCGCCTTCGCTGGTGAGCTGACGCCAGTAATGCGCGTTTTTTTCGCCGTGCGTGACACGGCCGATGTCGTGTATCAGCACGATATCGATGTCGATCATGCCGAGCCGCTGCTGGCTGTCTTCGAACGAGCGCAAGATGCCGTCGTAGGTGTAGTCGTAGATGGCCTGGAACGGTAGCGGCGCGGCCCAGCCTTCGCTGCCGTCGTCGGGCGCGGTGCGCGGCACGAAGCGGCGGCCCACTTTGGTCGAGAGCACGTAGTCACTTCGCGCGTGGCGTCGCAGGGCATCGCCGAGACGGTGTTCTGCCTTCGTGTGTCCGTAATGCGGTGCGGTATCGAAGAAACGGATGCCCGCTTGCCACGCCGCATCGACTGTAGCGCGCGCCTCGTCTTCCGTCAGTTCGTAATATAGCCCGCCGAGCGGCGCCGTGCCGAGCGAAAGTGCCGTCACCTCCAGATCCGTCCGCCCGATCTTGCGTCGGCGCGTGACGGCCTCCTGCGTGTCTCCGTTCATTGTGCAACCCTCAGTCGATTGTTCAGTTCGAAACGACTTCTGCGGTGCCGCGAGACGCAACACTAACGCGTTGCGCGCCGCCAGGCAAACACGCGGGGCCGACGGGCTCGAAGGTTTTGTAAGTCAGGATGAATTCCTGATGCCCCAGCGACTCCGATTTCGACGCAGCGCCCGCCGCCACCGCCACGGTGACATCGAACACTTCGCGTCCTACTTCGTCGAGCGTCGCGCGGCCTTCTAGAATGCGGCCGGCATCCACGTCCATGTCGCCGGACAGGTTGCGATACGTCGCCGGATTCGCGCAGACCTTGATGACGGGCGATATCGCCGAGCCGACCACCGAGCCGCGCCCCGTCGTAAAGAGGATTACGTGTGAGCCGCACGCGATGAGTTCGCCGATTTCAGCGTTGTCGCTGATGTTCGGAAAGCCGAAGCGCGGCTCGCCGTCGGGCACGACATCGAGCAGATAAAGGCCGCCGGTCGGCGGGACATCGCCCGGCTTGATGATGCCGACGATAGGCGACGCGCCGCTCTTCGCATACGCGCCGAGCGACTTCTCTTCCTGCGTCGTGAGCCCGCCGTCCGCGTTGCCGACCGCGAAGGAACCGTGGCCCATCGTCGTGTAATAGCGCGCGGCTTTTTCCACGCACGCGACGATTTCATCGCCGAGTTCGGGACGCGCCGCGCGGGTCTTCATATGAAATTCGCAGCCGACGAGTTCGCCGGTTTCCTCGAAGATGCACGCCGCGCCTTCGTCGATGAAGGTGTCGAAGGCGCGGCCCACGGCTGGGTTCGCCGTGATGCCGCTCGTGCCGTCCGAGCCGCCGCAGATCGTGCCGATGACGAGTTCATCGAGCGCCATCGGCACTTTCTCTTGCGCGGCGAGCGTCGCGCGCGCTTCGCGTACCCAGTCGAGACCGTGCTGAATCGTGCTGCGCGTGCCGCCGTTTTCCTGGATCGTCACGACGGCGGCGGGGCGGCCGCTCGCGCGCACGACATCGGCGAGATAGTGCTTGTTCATGCTTTCGCAGCCAAGCGACACGAACAGCACCGCGCCCACGTTCGGATGCGTGCAGATGCGCTCCAGCATCTTTTCGGCGTAGCTATTCGGATAGCAGCCGGGGAAGCCGATCAGGTGCACGGGCGGCGCTTCGTTTTGCGCGGCGTCGAATGCGTCGAACGATGGGCGGAAGTGCGTGACGATCTCGCGGGCAACGTGATGCGCGCACTCGACCATGTACGCCACCGCGACGATGTTGCGGATGCCCTTGCGGCCATCGGATCTTGGGAAGCCCAGCAATGTTGATGTGTTCATGGCTCTCAATGCTGCACGTAGGCGTGGCCGGCGTCGTGCGTGTAGGTGGAGATGTAGTCGCTCTCCAGATTGTGAGTGTGGAGATGCGCGCCGCGGGGAACGTCTTTGCTCACGTGGCCGATGATCGCGCCGTAGCGGAGGACCTTGTCGTCCTTCTTCAACGCGCGGCGGGCTATTTTGTGAGCCAGTTCTATCGTCGTTTCCAGCTTGACTGGCTCGCCTTCTATCTGAAGCGTTTCGCCTGCGATTAGGCGGGCTGCTGCTATCAGGCAGTTGTCTTCTTTGCTCAAGAGGATCAGGCGGGGGTCGGTGGTTTTTGTCTCTGTGTCGGGCATCTCGTTCCTTCTGAAATCCGTGTCGTCGTGGACATTGAGCCGTATGCTCGCGGCATCTTCAGCAGCCGCCTGCTGACGTTCGTCGTCCGGGCGCTGGACGCGTCAGCCGATTTCGCGAGACGCGTGCGGCTGCGCTCCCGTTTCAGTTCTGCGCATCTCCACCCGCCAGTCTCGCCACCATCAGCGAACCCAGGATGATCGCGCCGTAAATCGCCTGAATCCAGAACGATGGCACCTGCGCCAAGGTCAGCAAGTTCTGCACGACGCCCAGCAGCAACACGCCCGATAACGCGCCGAGCATCGTGCCCTTGCCGCCATCCAACGAAATGCCGCCGATCACTGCCGCCGCGAACACCGTGAAAATCATTCCATTGCCCTGGTTCGCGTTGATCGCGCCGACGTAGCCTGTAACGATCAAACCGCCAATCGACGCCAGTACGCTGCCGAGCACGAACACGCCCCACGTGATGCGCTCCACGCGAATGCCTGCCGCGCGTGCCGCTTCGGGATTGCCGCCGATCGCGTAAAGCGCGCGGCCGAGGCGGTGGTAACGCAGCATGAACGCGGCAACGGCGAACGCGGCCGCCGCGAGCCATACCGAGATCGGCAGACCGAGCACGAGTGTCGTGGCCAGCGTGAAGAACGAAGGCGGCATGTCGAATAACGTGCCGCCCTTAGTCGCGCCGACGAGCATGCCGCGCAGCACGATCAGCATCGCGAGCGTGACGATGAACGCGTTCAGCCGCAGCCGCACGACCAAAAAGCCGTTGAAGAAGCCGATCAGCGCGCCGACCACGACGATCGCCGCAAGTCCCGCTGCCGCCGGCCACTCGAAGCCGAAGCCCGCCGACGCCGCCGGCATCACGAGCATCGCGCCGACAGCGGGCGCAATGCCGACCGTCGATTCGAGCGATAAATCGAATTTGCCTGTCAGAACGATCAGCGATTCGGCCAGCACGACAAGCGCAAGCGCCGCCGATGCCCCAAGGATGCTGATGAGATTTGCCTGCGTGAGAAAGCTCGGGCTGACGAACGCGCCGATGGCAAGCAAGAGCGCCAGCGCGGGCAGCAATGCGAGGTCGCGAAAACGCGCCAGTTCGATGCGCGGGCGCGCCACGGCCATGCTCGCGCCGTTCATCGCCGGGTTGGGTACGTCATGCTTCATGGAGATTCACCCCTTCGACGGATGCGATGAGTTCATGGTCCTGCCATCCGGCAGCGAATTCGGCGACGATGGCGCCGCGAAACATCACCAGGACGCGGTCGCACGTGCGCAAGTCGTCCAGCTCGCCCGATACGACGAGCACCGCCTTTCCTTCCTCGCGCACGCGTTCGACGACGCCGAGCAGCGCTTCCTTCGACTTCACATCGACGCCAGCGGTGGGATCGATCAGAACGAGCACGTCCGGATCAGTGGCGAGCGCGCGCGCCATCACCACTTTTTGCTGATTGCCGCCCGACAAGCCCGACACGATATGTTCCGGGCCCTGCGTCTTGATGCCGAGCGCGGCAATCATGCGGCGTCCGAAGGCGTTCTTTTTCGCGGGCGTCGCAATACCGAAGCGGCCGAGCAATCGCGCGATCGTCATGGACGCGTTTTCCGCGACGGATTGCGACAGCACCAAGCCTTCGCGATGCCGGTCTTTCGGCACGCAGCCGACACCATGCGCCAGCGCGGCGGGCACGTCGCCCGGCGGCAGCTCGTGGCCATCGACGCTGATCGTGCCCGCGCGTTGCGCCTTCAATCCGGCGATGGCTTCGGCGACGCTCGTCCGGCCGCTCGTCGTCGCGCCGGTCAGGCCGATCACTTCGCCCTTGCGAACGCTCAACGTGACGTTCTCGTAGTTGTCGCCGCATAACGCTTCGACACGCAGCGCTTGCGGCGCATCAGCGGGCAGGGGCGCGCGCGCGGCGGCATCCGCGACGGCAAGGCCTCCCTGCTCGCCCGTCATCGCTTCGATGAGCCGGTCGCGCGGCAATGCCGAAACCGGCGCGCTGACGATATGCCGTGCGTCGCGCAGAACTGTCACTGCCTGACAGATTTCGTACACCTCTTGCAAGTGATGCGAAATGAACAGGAAAGTGACACCTTCGCGCTGTAATTCCTCAATACGCCTGAAGAGACGCTTGATCTCCTCGCCGTCCAACTGTGCAGTCGGTTCATCGAGAATGATGAAGCGCGCACCGTACGACAGCGCCCGCGCAATCTCCACCAACTGCCGCGCTTCCACTGTCAGATCGCCCGCGCGTGCGTCTTCGCGCACGTCGATCTTCCAGTGGTCGAGCAGCGCGCGGGCATCACGGCGCATGGCGCGCCAGTCGATCACGCCGCCCTTCTGATGCTGCCGATTGATGTACAGATTTTCGGCCACCGACAACTCGCGGATGATCGTCGAATGCTGATAGACGCAGGCGACGCGCTCGCGCCATGCATCGCGGTCGGCGAGCGGCGGCGCGGGCGCGTCGTTGAAGCGGATCTCGCCAGCGTCCGGCTTCTTCAGGCCGGTGATCATCGACACGAGCGTCGATTTGCCCGCGCCGTTGCGTCCGACGAGCGCATGCGACTCGCCGGGCAGCACGCGCATGCTTACATCTGCGAGTGCGGGCGTCGAGCCATAGCGCTTCGTCAGGCCAACTGTCTCAACGACGGGCGCGCTCATTTGACGGTGTTGCCCCAAAGTGTTTTGTCATCGACATTGGCTTTCGTCACGAGCGGCGCGGGCAATTGATCTTCGAGAATGCCTGGACCGCGCTGAACGATCGTGCTGCCGTGATCCGTCGGGCCCGGTTTGAAGGTTTGTCCCGCCAGAGCCGCCTTGATATAGAAGAGGCCATACTTTGCGTAGAGATCGGCGGGTTGCGAGATGGTCGCGTCGATATCGCCACGGCGGATCGCATCATATTCCTGCGGAATGCCGTCATTGCTCACGATCACGATGTGCTTCGGATCGCCCGCCTTCACCAGCAACTGCTTGCGGCGCAAAGTCTGCAACGTCGGCGACAGATAGACGCCGCCCGCCTGCATATAGATCGCCTTCACGTCGGGGTTCGCGGTGAGCAGGCTGTCGAGCGCGGTCGCGGCGGCCTCGCCTTTCCATGCGGCGGGAATCTCGAGCAGGCTCAGCGACGGGAATTTCTTCAGGCACTCGCGAAACGCTTCCGAACGATCGCGGCCATTGACCGATGCCAGATCGCCCATGATCTGCACGACCTTGCCCGACTTCACGTGCTCGCCAATGTACTCGCACGACTTCGAACCATACGCGCGGTTGTCGGCGCGTACCACCATCGCGACCTTGCCTTGCGTGGGCGCGACATCGACGGCGACGACCGGCACGTTCTTCGCCGCCGAGGCGTCGAGCGCGCGGCTGATTGCGGCCGAATCCAGCGGGCCGACCACGATGCCCTTCGCGCCCAGGTTCAGCAGGTTGTTCATGTCGGTGATCTGCTGCGCGGGATCGCCGTTCGAGTTGACGGGCGCAAGGATGTCTATGCCCATGTCCTTCGCGTACTTCGGCAGATAGTTGTTATACGACTGCCAGAACGGCGAAGTCAGAAGCGGGAGACCGAGGCCGACCTTGCTGGCATCGGCGGCTTGCGCGAGGCCAACTGCACCGGTGGTCGAAAGTACGGCGAGCGCCACGCCGGCTTTTACGGCCAGGCGGCGAAAGGAAGTTGAGGACGTCATGCTTGTCTCCTGATCTTGTGTTTTTTGCGACTACGGCCGTGTGGGTGACTACGGGAAACTGTCGATACGCATATTCATCAGTGAACGTATTATTCATATACGGACAATCAGAAGTCAGTTGGTGCTTTCCCTAGCGCGGGCAACGCTATTGCTGACGAAAGGCTTAAACTCGGCGCCAATTCATGAATCGACGCATACCCAACATGGACGTTGAAGTAACCGACACCGATGGCGACGCGGATCGCTATCGCGCGCCCGCGCTCGACAAGGGACTGGACATTCTCGAACTACTCTCGGAACAGAAATCGGGACTGACGCGCGCCGAGATCACGAAGATGCTCGGGCGCAATGCAAGCGAGATGTATCGGATGCTGGAACGGCTGGTCGCGCGACAATACGTCGTGCGCTCGCCCGAGGGCGACCGTTATTCGCTGAGCCTGAAGTTGTACGCGCTTGCGCACCGGCATCCGCCGATGAACCGGCTGATTGCCGAGGCTCTGCCCGTGATGCAACGTTTCGCCGATACCGCCGAGCAGTCAATTCACCTGGTCGTCTACGATCGCGGCAACCTGCTGGTGATCGCGCAAGTGGACGGTCCCGGCACGTGGGGGATTTCGGTCCGGCTGGGGTCACGCGTCGGACTTATCGACACCGGCTCCGGTCGCGTGGTGCTCGCGTTTCAAACCGAGGAGCAGCGCGAGCACATGCTGGCGGAACATACAAAGGTGAAAGGCGAACTGGCGCTCGATCGCGCGGTGCTCGATGCCGACTACGAAAAGATCGGCGAGCTCGGCTATTCACAAAAGGACAGCCAGCAGACCTTCGGCGTGACAGATGTGACTTTTCCGTTGCTCGGGCCGTCGGGCCAAGCCATCGCGGCGCTGACCTGCCCTTTCATGCGGCGTATCGACGAATACGTCGCACCTTCCATCGAAGAAGTGACGGCGCTTTTGCGAGGCGCCGCGAGCGAGCTTTCGATGACGCGAGACTAAATCACGGCTGATACACGCGTTAGAATGGCGGCCCTCCTAAAAAGCGGCAGCCGGTTCACGCCCACGCCGCGCTCTATCTTCACGGTTCATGGCAAAACTCCTTTCCGATTCAGAATTCCAGCGTTTTTCCGAACTTCAACAGAAACAGGCGAGCTTTACGATCACGCCTGACGAGGCCGACGAATTGCGCGATATCGTCGCGCGCGCACAGAAGAAGCGCGACGATCGCGCCGCTGCAATGCAAGCGCTCGAAGCGCATATCGCGCAGTTCGACATCACGCCGGACGAGCTTTTTTCCGCCGAGCAGATCGCGGAAGCGGCGCGCAATTTCGGCCTTATTCCGGCCGCGAAGAAGGAACGCACACTGCCGCCGCAACTGACGCATAACGGCAAGCCTTATCAATGGACTTCGCGTGCGCTGCCGGAAGAGATTCGTGTACCGCTCTTCGAAGCATTCTCGGCGGGACATTCCGTGAAGTCGTTCATCGCGACGCCGAAAGACTCGGCGCGCTCGGCGCTGACGATCGCGAGACTCGAAAAGGAAACGGGAAGTTCGTATCCCGATGCTTTGCTCGAAGAGTTGGCGATAACGAGAGCGCAGATCGACGAGGCGTCCGGGCGACTGGCCGGCTAATCGCGAACGGCCGGCTAGGTCGGTTTTTCACCGAGTCGCATCCGAAAACCAACGACGCTCGGATCTTCGGTTCTGATCAATTCGAAACCGGCTTTGCGCGCGAGCGCGATCATCCCCGTGTTCTCGCGCAAAGCCTCGCCCACCAGCCAGCGTGTTCCACGCTCTCGCGCATAGTCGATGATTCGCGTGAGCAGCAGCGAGCCCAAGCCCTTCCCTTTCATGTCCGAGCGCGCGGCGACGGCAAACTCCGCAGTCTCGTTGTCCGGATCGGAAATGGCGCGTGCGACGCCCAGCGTTTCCGTGGCGCCCTCCGCAATGCTCCGTGTCACGATCAACGCCATTTCGCGGTCGTAGTCGATTTGGGTCATCCGCGCGAGTTGCGAATGATCGAAATTGCGCACGGCGCCGAAAAATCGCAAGCGCAAATCTTCGGCCGTGTTCGCCGATACGAACGCGCGATGCGCATTTTCATCCTCGGGACGAATGGGCCGCACGGTGATACGCATACCGCGCCAGTCGAGCGTCTCATCCATGCATCGCGGATACGGCACGATCGCTAGCTGCTTGCGATGCGCGCCTAAGGTCAATTGCGGCTCGTGCACCGCAACCGAATCGCGCGTGACACGCAACGTCAGCCGCAGTGCGACGATCTCCTCTATATAACAAACCATTTGCGACAGCGCGGTCAGCGCGTTCAACAGCATGTCGGTGGGCAACTCGCGCGAGCGCGGCGATCGCATGACGAGATCGCGCGCAAGGACAGGGTTGAGCGGAGGCAGCGCAAATTCATGAAGCGCATCGGCAAGTCCGAGCGCGCCTTCGGCCTTGAATTCGAACACCGGTCCAAAGACGCGATGGTTGAGCAGGCGCGTCTGTATCTCGACTGCATCGGCGGAAAAGGAATCGGGCGGTCCCGGCTTCACCGTGATGCCGAAGCGGGCGAGGATGCGCGCCGCACGTTCACCATTCAATTCCGCAATGCCGTTTTCCAATGCGATTCGAATTTCGTTTTGCGCGATATCGATTTCTTCTGGAATTTCCGTTGGAAGTCCGTCGGGTGTTTGCATCAACAATTCGCGTCCCTGACGAAAATCGACGAGGCGTGCAAAGCCACGCGCGAGACGCTGCGGGGTGGTGTGAACCGGGATGCCATTTGCGTGGAGTGCGTCGCGGGTGGCGGCATCCACGCAACCGAAGAAACACGCGAGCAATCCGCGATGAGCATGGCGGCGCGCGGCGATCAATGTGCGAGCGACGTCCGCGACGGGCGCGCTATGCGTCGGCGCGTGTACGACGAAGATGGTGCCGGTGTCGCGATGCGGAGCCAGCGTTTCCACCGCGATGCCGAAATCGGCGGGCGACGCATCGTCGCCGAGCAAAAGGGGATTACCGGATTCGGCTCGGGGTAACGCGAGCGAGACGGCGTCGCGTGCGGCGAGTGGCCATTGCGCCAGATCATCGCCGGCCTTGCTGAACGCATCTCTTGCCAAAGTGGCGACGCCGCGATCGCTGGTGATGACGGTTGCCACGTCGCCGGCTGCGACGCTTCCTACGCCCAGGGTTTCGATTTCGTCGAGCAGATCGTCGAGCGAATCCACGCGTACAAGTCCGGCACGGCGGAAGGCTGCACCGTATAGGCGATCGAATGGGTCGTCGTGTCCGGTTCGTAGAACGAGTACCGGCTTATTCCTCGCGGCGGCGCGCGCGGCGGAGATAAATTTGCGTGCGGCGCGGACGGTTTCGATTGCAAGAAGAATCGCTTTGGTCGATGCGTCGGTGGCGAGGAAGTCGAGGATATCGCCGGAATCGACGTCAGCTTCGTCGCCCAACGCGACGATGCGTGAGAAGCCGAGGCCCCGCGCGCGGGCCCAGCCGAGCACGCCATTGGTTAGCGCGTTCGAGCCTGATACCCAAGCGACGCCGCCCGATTTGACACTGCACGCTGGCGCCCCGAGGCATGCGCCGACGGCGGGAGACACTACGCCGAGACTTGCCGGTCCTACCACGCGCAGCAGGAAGGGACGCGCGGCGGCAAGGGTACGGGCAGTCCATTCGTGGGACTCTGCATTGGAGATGAATTCGGCTCTCGCGGGGTGTCTCGCTGCCTCTCCAATAACGACGACAGCTTTGGTCCCACAGTCTCCGAGTTGTTCAACTAGTTGAGGCCAAGTTTTAGGGGGCGTGCATAGCACCGCAACGCTCGGCGCTTCAGGGAGGTGAGCTATGTCGGCGAAGCTCGGCTGTTCGCCTATGGTTCGGTACTTTGGATTTACTGGCCAGATCGGGCCTCTGAATCCAGCGCTGTTGGCGCGGACCCATACCATTTCGCCGATGCTGCCCGGCCGCGTCGATGCGCCGATCACTGCAATTGACTTCGGCGCGAACAAGATGTCCAGGTTGCGAACGGTCATTACGGAGCTCCGGACTCGGTCGGCGAATGGCGGTTGAGGCAGGGTTAGGATAGGCGATTTTGGGGGTGGGGGGTGCGGTGTCGTTGCGGGCTGTGCGCTTCGGGCTGTGGGCTTCGGGCTGTGGGCTTCGGGCTGTGGGCTGTGGGCTGTGGGCTGTGGGCTGTGGGCTGTGGGCTGTGGGCTGTGGGCTGTGGGCTGTGGGCTTCGGGCTTCGGGCTTCGGGCTTCGGGCTTCGGGCTTCGGGCTCGGGCTTCGGGCTTCGGGCTTCGGGCTTCGGGCTTCGGGCTTCGGGCTTCGGGCTTCGGGCTTCGGGCTTCGGGCTTCGGGCTTCGGGCTTCGGGCTTCGGGGCTTCGGGGCTTCGGGGCTTCGGGGCTTCGGGGCTTCGGGGCTTCGGGGCTTCGGGGCTTCGGGGCTGCCGTGACTTTATGCGCATAAAGCTGGTCCGGCCGCGCGGCACCGCTTAACGATTTCCAAGACGCCTAAAGCCGTGACGGGGAGATATTGGTCTCGCGTCTTAGCTTCTTGCTGTCGAGCATGATGTTTGATTTAAAACTGCATCCATCAGGCCCACGTCCGCGCTTTCACAATATCAACTAAAGCTCACCCCTATGCCAAATGGCTAACGACACATTTAATGTCGAATTAAAGTTGAAATTACTAAACCTCAATGTAAAATTCAACCGCCTGCAAAAACTGGAGCATTAAAGTGGCGGCGGAAATCATAGCGATCACGCAGCAGAAGGGCGGCGTTGGCAAGAGCACGATTGCAATGCACCTGGGCGCAGCTTTTCACGAAAAGAAGAAGCGCGTGCTCGTCGTCGATGCAGACGGTCAAAACACGTTAATCCACTGGTCGAGCGCTGCGTCAGACGAAGCGAGCGGCATCCCCTTTCCTGTCGTGAATCTTTCGGAAGCGGGCGGACAAATCCATCGTGAAATCAGGAAGTTCGTGAATGACTACGACATCATCGTGGTGGATTGCCCGCCGTCAATTACAGAGAAGGTGTCAGGCGTCGTTCTGCTAGCCGCGAGCGTGGCAGTGATTCCGACTTCATCATCGCCAGCCGATTATTGGTCGAGCGTCGGCCTCGTCAAACTGGTTCAGCAAGCGCAGGTGATGAACGAAGATCTGCGCGCGGTGTTTCTGCTGAACAAGACGGAAGAGAAGCGGATGCTCACGCGCGAGCTGAAGGTCGCTCTTGAAGAACTGGGCTTTCCGCTACTAAAAACGCAGATCCCAACCCGAGAGTGCTACAAGCAGGCCATGGCGCTAGGACAAACCGTTTTGCAAATGTCCGACCGCGGCTCGCGCCTCGCTGCTGCCGAGATTCGCGCGTGCGCCGATGAAATCCTCGGCATGCTCTCCTGACTTTATGCGCATAAAGGACCCTGAATGAAACCGTCCCAACTGGCAAAAGGCTTCAAGGCCCGCCCCGATACGACAAGCAGCGAGAAGCGAACCGCTCTAGATCGCCTGAACGCCATCGATGGAATCGTCGATATACAAAGCGTCGGACAGGCCGCGAATGGACGCGCAAGCACTTTCGTATCCGACGAGCACGCCGACGCAGAGGTCAGCACCGAATCCGAGCAGTTTCGCGCGTGGCGACGGGCGAACCGCTACACGGCTGGGCAGGTCATCGAGTTGCCGCTAAAGGCGATCAAAGCGAGCCCGTTTAATCCGCGCCATTTCTACCTCAAGGCATCGATCGCCGAACTAGCCGTCAACCTTGCAAGGCAGGGACAGCAGCAGGCCATCCACGTCATTCCTGACTACGATAACGCTGGAACCTTCTTTGTAAGCGACGGTGGCCGTCGCGTCCGTGCGCTCAAGGAAGCCAACAAGGAAACCGTCAAAGCGATCGTCGTCGATCTGCCTATTGGAATTCAAAGCTACAAGCTTGGCTACGATCTAAACGTTCAGCGGGATTCGCAAACTGTCTTCGATAATGCCGTCGTCTGGCGACGCTTTCTGGACGAGCAACATTTCCAGAGCCAACGAGAATTGGCCGACCATCTTGGGCTAGACGAATCTACTATCGCAGTCGCGCTATCGGTTGCGAAGCTTCCTGAAAACGTCATGCAGGAAATGGTCGCTCGGCCTGATCGATTCGGGTCGAACATGGCCTATCAAATCACCCGCTACCACTCGGCGCGTGGCAGCGATGCCACGCTGCGCCTCATCAACAAGATCACGTCGGATGATCTAAGCACGCGACAAGTCGCGGATATCGTGAAGGGACGCGCAAGCGGACAAGAAGTGCCCAAGCCGCCCGGCCGTCAACGCTATGCCCAACGAATGGAGATTAAACTGGACGGCGTCGCGGTCGGCGATCTCAAGTCATATGGCGAGGATCGCCTTGAGTTGCGGTTGCGCGGCTTGTCACGGGATCGACGAGATGAACTGCTGCGTCAGATCGAAACCATGCTTCAGTTCAACGAAGAGAAGAAATAACAGCGTCCGCCCTCCGCCAGACGCGTTCAGTTAGCGCGTGTCTGGCTAAGTGTGAAGGCGAGCAAATCCCCATCGGTCGGCTCGCCCCACGTCTTCCTAGCCAGCCAGTCGAAAAATGACGTTTCCGCCAGCTTCGAATCGAGGCCGCGCTTACGCCAATCGTCGCGCATATGCGTGCCGAGTTCCGGCAACACGTCGTCTTCAAAACTTTGCCGCGCCAGCTCCCGTTCCCGCTCACCTTGCTCGTCGTAGAGCGCACGCGCTTCCTTCCTTCTATATGCCGAAAACTCGCCAAGCAGGCGTGCCTTGAGATCATCGGCGCCGGATGCCGATCCCGCTGTCGACCGCGGCGCGCCGTTGGCCGTTGCCGGCGGTAGCGCTTCGAGCGGCGGCGCGTAGCCCTTCTTGAGCGCGTCCTTGAACAGCGCTGCCGCGCTTCTGATAGGCGGAAGCGTCGTGCTGCGCAACCGTTGCTCGGTCATCTGCAACGCCGCCCGAATGCGATTTTCCTCGCTGTCGGCGTACAGCGTCTGCGCCTCTTTCAACGGAATGCCGATCTTTACCATCCTGTCGACCAGCGTGCTGTCGAAGACGTTCGGATGTTCGTCGAGCGCCAGCATCGGCTGCTTGCGCTCCGTGACGCGGAACTGAATCTCGGCGACGCGCCGACCCTCTCGATGTTCCACCAGTTCAACGAAAATGTTAGTGACGGCGTTGACTTCCGCGATTGCGGGACGAAGATAGTCGCGCTTGAAATACTTGTACTCTCGCTTGGCCTCGTCTCCAGCCTCGGTATCTGGCGTGCCGGATAGAATCGGCCGCCACCACTCCCACGTTTCGCGCATCGTCAGATGGCTGGGGTTGGTCAGATAACGCACGCATATTTCATAAAGCGCAAGACCCGCGCTGCTGCGCAACTGGCTTTGGAACTGCAGGCTCAGACGCGCATACTGCACCGGATCGAGCAGCTTCTTTTTGATTTTTGGAGCGAAGGAAAATTCGACCCATACGCGGCGCGTCGTCGGGTCCTCGAGAATTTCCGCGTCGGCGATGAGCGTCGAGATGCCCCACTTGCGGCCGGGCTTCTGGCTCGACGTGCCCGTGCTCCACTCGACCTGCACCGACACCATGCGACGCAGATGCTCCTTGACCAGCGCTGTATCGTTTGAATCGAATGCGGAATTCGCGACAATGTCGGACAGCAACGCGCGGTAGGTGTCGCCAGATTCGTCCGCCTGCTGCGCCACGGCGAGCAGAACGTTGAAGAGCTTGCGAGTAAGCAGCGTGATCTTGCCGCTCTTCGGTTGAATCGCGATGGCTTCGACCGCCTTGCGCAACTCAGCCGAGCTCGGGCTGACAACATCGGTTTTCTTTGCGCGTTTGGTTGCCATGCGTCGGACAGTATCGGGATTGCCAGCAGCATACCGAGTGCGGTGATCAACGTCTACAGGGTGGCCTTCACCGTTTGGGGTGAAGTGCGAGAACGAACAGAAGCTCACTGCGGTGCGGCCCCGTAAACTCTCACCACTCACCTTTGAGCGTCAGGCGCCATCCCTAGAAGCCACGCGGGTAAACGGGAGCGGCGAGCGCCAGGGGGCATCACGGCATCGCGGCACAGGTCCCGAAAAATCTCACCGAAAAAAAATTTCCCCAAAAATGGCGTGTCGCACACGCACGACGCGTTCATTTGGGATGACGATCGTCGCCAAAAGCAACAGAAAAAGGGCATATGTGGATCTCCTTAAGTCGACGAACTTCAAAACGCTCCTGTAATACCTCACCTTAAGCGGAATAGAGGACAGACCTGAGCAAAGCCGTCTCCAGACGCCGTCTTGGTTCATGCGTGTTGGCATCCCGAAAGGGCTCACCTTGAAGGAAAATTCGAGACCCGTTTGGGTCCTGCAAAGGCTCACTTGAAGCTCCTGAGAAAGCTCACCTTCGCTGTCTACGTCTGCTGAAGACTCGCCCTATAAGGCTCCGAAGACGGCTGGAAAGGCTTACGTGACGAATGCCCGATCCTGAATATTCTCACCCTAGAAGATATTCCTTGAGCGCTGCCTTATCGCGACGAGGTCCCGAATACTCTCACCCTAACGCCGGCATAACCCATGCGCTTGTGCTAACTCATTGTTTAAAAAAGGTATTCTGAAGATGAGGTGTTTCAACCGAGTTCAGCGATGTCACGCTATTTCGGAGTAGGACAAAGGAAGTGTTTTCCGTCGAGCAAGCCAATGCGGGAATGAGGCTAGATTTGCCACGAGTAGGCCCCCGTAAAAGCTCACCTCTCCTATTTTGGCCCGCTTCAAGGGAAGCATTGCACAAAACGTGGCGGTCTCTCTGGCCTCACCTCTCCCCGTAAAACCTCACCTCCAAGGCTTCGGGGTCCGATTTCGCTCGTTTTATGGCTGTTGGTCCTGCAAAGTCTCACCGCACGAACACTTTGGCGCCTGAAATACCTCACCTATCGGTAAAATCGACCCGTTTTATCCGGTGACGGACACAAATCGGCCAATCCCGATAAGCCTCACCTCGGTTGATCGAGGATTTCGACCACAATCCAACCATGGCGGGAGATCTGAGGCACTAAGCCCCCGGAAAATCTCACCTACATCAAAAACGGGCTCCCTGAATCCGCTCACCAAGCCTCCCGCGAGTCCTCACGTACGGCCCTGAAGGACATCACCAGAGTGTCCCGAATAGCTTCACCTTCTATCCTGAAACATCTCACCCGACGGCCTGGAAAGCCTTATGCAGTAAGGCTTTGCCAAGGCGTTAACAGGGTTAACAAGGTTTCAAAGGTGTTTACTTTTATTACTCTCAAACGAGCCCCGCGAGCATCTGGCTCTAAACAAAACGATCCGTCCCGGCTCTGTACGACGTGAAACCTCGCAAAAGCCAGTCGCAGTAGAAATTATTCAAGAATATCAACATGATAGATGGAAAAGCTAAGGATGTTTCACGCTCTGATGTTCTAAGCACTAAGATTTGCAGTACTCAGTCGGTGCCACCGCACATCGACAACTCTTGACTCGAGTGGATCTGCTGCCGTATAACGCTCAAAACGTAAAACGTACCGTTCGATACAAATGCGCTGGAAATTGATATGAAAATGGCGACTCGCGAGTCCTTGCGCGAAGAAATTGAACAGATGAGGGCGTCAGGCGCACGCAGGCAGGACTTGTCCATGCACGCGTGTAAGCGCCTGTTTTTCGATCTTGGCGTTCGTCCGTCAGTTACGACGGTCCGAGAGTTCACGCAGACGGGTAGCGCTGGCGACATTCCCAAAGACATTGAAGCGTTCTGGTCCACCGTGCGCTCGTCGATGCGCGTACGAATCGATGCCGGCGGGCTGCCTGCAGCCTTACAGGAGCGCGCTGGCGAGCTGCTCACGGAACTATTCGTACATGCGCAAGAAGAAGCCCGCTTGAAGCTGGATGCCGAGCGCAAGCAAGTCGATGCCACTGTCAGCGCGGCTCAAATGCAAGCGCGCGAGGCCGAAATCCGGAGGGAAGCGATCGAGCTAGCGCATCAGCAAGCAAAAGCGCATCTCGACACGGCGATGGCGCAAATCGCAAATCTTGAAGCCGACTTGAGAGTGGCCCGTGAGCAGCAGATCGATGCGCAGACAGGCCTGCGTGAAGTCATCGCGCGATTGGAAAAGGAAAACGGGTCCCTTTCCGATCGTCTTTCGCAAGAGCAAGCGCATGGCGCGCGGCTGCGCGAACGCATCGATGCGCTTCAGGACGAATCGCGTCGAAATAGCGAGCACTACGCGCAGCAGATCAAGGATGCAGTCAAGGAAGCGGAGCGCCGGGTCAAGCCCATGCTCGTCGAACTGGATGCGTTACGCGGCATGGCGGCGACGTATCAGGCCGGCACGCGAGAAGCAGGTCAGAAAGAATTCGAATTCATTCAACAACTTAGCGCCGCGAGGGGCCGCGCGGATCGGCTGGAATCGCAGGTCCGCACGCAGTCGGACGAGATCGATGCTCTGGTTCGCGAACGAGACGCGCATCGCGTCAGAGCGGGCATGAGTGCCGAGATTGGCAAACTGCTGGCGTCGATGGCCCAGGACCGCCGACTGAACCCCGAAGAGTTGGCGGCGCTCGGCACCCAGGTCGATGCGTATTTCGTGACCCCCACCGCGTGCCCGGCCTGCGAAATCGGCGAGCCGGAATTGCAGCGTCACGAAGACGAGTTCGAACTCTCGTGTCCGAATTGCGAGCGCACTTCGGGCGCAGCCGCGTCGAAGCTGGCCGCAATCAAAGGTTTCATCGAAGCCCCGCGATTGAAGGCTGATTAGCCCGCACGCGGGTATCGAAGGTCAAAGGTGAGAGTTTTCGGGATCGATTAACCGATCTTCCATCCCCTCTTGCCCGCAAGCCTCGGCCATATCGCGCTCCCGTATTTGCTCACCCATCCAGTCCTGCCACGCCCGATGCAGGCGATGAACCGAGATCATCTGCTGGAATCCGAGCCATTGTCCAACGCGTTCAGGGTCCGTGCCGTTCTCGAAAAGTTCGGCCGCATAGGTATTGCGCAGCGTTTGCGGGCTCGCGCGCGCGGCGCGTGATTCGGCGATTCCCGCCGCTGCGACCACCGCATCGATGGCGCGCAGCATGGTCGCTTTGTGCATCGGCCGACCGGCGGGCGCGGCCGGGAAGAGCAGCGCGCCCGAGAGTCCGGCGACCTTTCGTTCGTCGATCCACCGATCCAGCACATCGACGGCAAAAGGCGCGAGCCGGGCCTGCCGAATCAGCATGGGATTCGAGGCGTCGACGGTGACATACGGCGCGCCGCGCGCATAGCAATCGATAGTGAGTTGCGCCGCCTCACCGGTCTTCACCCCTGCGCCTAGAAACACCGCGACGAGCGCTCGATCGCGAAGCTCGCGCCACCGCTGCACACTCGACAAAGCGCCAAGCGGCGCATCGAGTCGCGCGATCAGCAAGCCGCGTTCGTCATGCGTGAGAAAGCCGGTCGGCTCGTTGTCGCGTGCCTTGCGCCACGCCGCCTCGCCGTCCTGCGCGATGAATCGAGCCGGATTCGTCGACGCCGATTCGATCTCGCGCACGTGATCCAGCACGCGTTCGATCAAGCGTAGATAGCGCATGCGCTGTGGCCGCCGAATCTCGAGTTGAGAGACGAACTGCTCGATGACCGGTCGCTGCACCGTATGAAGCGTTGTGCGCCTGGCCGCGAGCCATTCAAGAAAGTTGCCCCATTGCGCCCGATAGACATCAGCCGACGATGCCCGGAACTGCTGTTGCGCGAGCCACGCATCGAAAGCAGCATGCGGGTCCGCTTGCCAGTCGGCGCGCTGTTGGTCGAAGAGATCGGTAGTGTTCGGCATGGTGTTCAAAGTGCGCTTCTAAGCGTCATGTTGCGTTGCGAACAGCGTCGGACTTCGGACTGATTCCGTCAAGGGCACTCTTCAGGATAAGTGTGGTGAAGTGTCTTGTAGCGGTGTTTGCAATCGTCGACTACTGTTTTCGATGTGACGTACTTCGAATAATAACGAGAGGTGATCCATGGGCGAAGGCTTAGCTTCACATTCGGGGCAATCGACGTTGACGTGGCAGGAACGCCGGGCTAGCGGACGTGCCGCGCGTCAGCGAACACCACGAGGCACGCAAGAGGCTGTCGGCGACATCGATCGCGATCCCATCGAGTTGCTGCGAATAAGCAGCATGGGTCGCGTCCCTGCGCTGATTCCGCTGCGATACGGCCGCATGTTGGCATCGCCATTTGCTTTTTTTCGTGGCAGCGCGATTGTTCAGGCGCACGATCTGGCTAGTACACCTTCGAGTGGATTGACCGTTCAAATCTGCGGTGACTGCCACCTGTCAAACTTCGGCGGGTTCGCGACTCCCGAGCGTGCGCTCGTATTCGATCTGAACGATTTCGACGAAACCGCACAAGGTCCATGGGAATGGGACGTCAAGCGACTCGTCGCGAGCGTGGCGGTCGCGGGCAGGCATCTGGGCCACGGGCGTGCGGGCTCTGAAGCACTCTGCTTCGAAGCGGCCCAGAGCTATCAGCAGCACATGCACGAGTATGCCGAGATGGGCGTGCTGGATCTTTGGTACGAACGAATTACGTTCGACAGGATGTACGACGATGTGCAAAACGAAGACGTGAAACGTCGGATCAAGCGCGGTAGCGAACGCGCGAGCCGGCGCACGCATGAAAAGCTGCTGCCGAAGCTCGCCGATCGATCGGGCGATGCCTGGCGAATTCGCGACGCGCCGCCCGCGATCTTTCATATTCGCGGCGCAAGCACGCTCGTCGACGAGGACGACGAGTGGATGAAACTCGAAGGCGATTCGCACACGATCCTGACTCCGCTCATACGCGATTACGTTTCGACGCTGACAACCGAGCGCGCCGCGCTTTTGTCGCAATTCGCGCTTCAGGACATCGCTTTCAAAGTGGTTGGAGTGGGAAGTGTCGGAACGCGATGCTTCGTGTTGTTGCTTACCGATCATCTTGGTAAGGCGCTCTTCCTGCAGTTGAAAGAGGCATCGACGTCCGTGGTGGCGCGCTACGTCGGCGCGACGAAACATACGCACGACGGGCATCGCATCGTTCACGGGCAACGCCTGATGCAGGCGGCGAGCGATCCTTTTCTAGGCTGGGCGTCGGGCCCGGTTGGACGCCCGCTTTATGTTCGCCAACTGCGCGACATGAAAATATCCGCCGACCTCGAAACATTCAGCGGCGAGGCCTTTCGCGGATACGCGTCGCTATGCGGCTGGGCGCTCGCGCGCGCGCATGCCAAGGCAAGCGGCTGCGCGCTTGAGATTTCCGGCTATCTGGGTTCTGGTGATCGCATGGCGGAAGTGCTCGTCCGATACGCGAGCTCCTATGCGGATCAAGTCGAAAAAGATTACGACGCGTTCCGCTTGGCCTGCCGCAGCGGCAGACTTATGGCGCGCACGGATGCGGACATGGCGGCGGACTTTGCCGCCTGATGACTAGCGATGTGCGGCGTGCATCGCTCGCATGTCAGTGTGCGGCGATGGCCAGTTGCGGTCGGCCTTGTCGTGCAGCGCATTCGTAGGCGTCGACGGCGAATGCGAATACTGCCGGCAAAGCGTCGGAAGAGGCGACATCGACCACGTCGTCGGTTTCGGGGAAATGGAAGTCGTCGGGGCGGGCAAAAAGTTCGCGCAACGCAGCCTCGTGCCGGCCAGCGAAGCCCAGGTCCGCCACGGCTTCCGCTTCGATGGCGTGCAGCAAACGCCAGGTCAACGGGACGCCCAGATCGATGTATCGGCCCGCAATCTGCCGCGTAATGCGTTCCAGATCTTGTACCGCACGTGCAAACTGCTTCCTGCTGAGATGCTCGCCGTTCGACTCCATGATTCGCCCCTTCCGACTGGTCTTTGTACTGTATAAATATACAGTACTTGCCGCCATGAAAGTAGGGTCTCGCCAGTCGCCTTGCGTGTATGTGCGGTTTCGCTTATGGGCGGTTCAGTCCTGCGTGGGAGTGCGCGGCGAGTCACGTAAGGCGGCCGCGCGACGCAGACGGATGCTACGTCTTCGCAGGACGCGCCAGAAATTTATGCGCATAAAGAAGTGCCATGCCACCGTTGCTGTGAGCGGAAGGAAGAGGCGGAGCATCTGCTCGCGGAAAACCGCAGACTTGCGAGTCGGGCCATTACCCATGTATAACCACGAGCAAAGCCTTTGCTTCGCCTCGCCCGACATTCCTGATGACATGACCGTCGTCGGCAGCGTAACGTGCGGTTTCCCCTGCCTTAAGTCGCTTCGCAGCACCCGACGCTTCAATTTCGATCGCGCCATTTAGCACCGTCAAATGCTCCCGCGTGCCTGGCTCATGCGCGTCGGAGATAAGCGCCGCGCCCGCATGCAACGTGAGCTCGTACCATTCGAATTTCCCAGCCAGCTCAATCGGTCCCCACACGCGAAGCTGATAGCCGCCGTTATCACCATTCAATGTCGGAATCTCATGCGGACCCGCAACGCGTATGACGTCACCGGCCTTCTGCTGCGCAAATAGCTGATCGAGGCTGATACCCAGTGCGTTCGTTAGCCGCCACGCCACGGCAATAGTTGGATTGGCCTTGTCCCGCTCGATCTCCGATAGCATCGATTTCGAAACGCCAGCGGCGCGGGATAAGTCATCGAGTGTCAATTTCCTTTCATTGCGTAGACGCTGAATCTGCTCGCCAACGCGTGGTGGCGCAGTTCCGCTGCCTGAGGAATCACCAGCCTTGCCGCTTGTGACAGAACTTGTCATGAACGCTGCATTCCCTTAGAGTGTTCGATATACTGGAAATCGGTTCGAAATACCGAACCTGTCCAATGCAATGAATGAACTATAACAGGGCTAAAGGTGTGGCCGAGCCTGGCTGGTCCGCATCGACTCCTAAACAGCCGGATACTGGAAAGATGCCGATGAAAGACCGATACCTCTCCCATTTGCGAACTACGCTTAACGAGATTCGCGCCGCCGGGTTTTACAAAAGCGAGCGGGTCATCGCTAGCTCGCAATCCTCGGAGATCCGCCTTGCCAACGGGAGCACCGTCCTCAATTTTTGCGCGAACAATTATCTCGGTCTTGCGAACGACGCTCGCTTGGTCGAAGCCGCAAAAGCCGGACTTGAAGCAGATGGCTTTGGCATGGCATCCGTTCGCTTTATTTGCGGAACACAAACAGTCCACAAAGCGCTCGAACAACAAGCCGCGAAGTTTCTCCACTCCGACGACGCCATTCTTTACTCAAGCTGTTTTGACGCAAACGGCGGGCTCTTCGAGACGTTGCTGACCGAGGACGATGCAATCATCAGCGACGAGTTGAACCACGCGAGCATCATCGATGGCGTGCGTCTTTCCAGGGCAAAACGCTTGCGCTACAAGAACAACGATCTTGTAGACCTCGAAGCGCGCTTGAAGGAAGCCGATGCAGCCGGCGCCCGCTTCAAATTGATTGCAACTGACGGCGTGTTCTCGATGGACGGCATCATCGCCAATCTCGCTGGCATCTGCGATCTGGCTGAACGCTACGGCGCGCTGGTCATGGTCGACGACTCGCATGCCGTTGGATTCATCGGGGAGAACGGACGCGGGACGCCCGAGTATTGCGGCGTGCTCGATCGAATCGACATCATCACGGGTACGCTCGGCAAGGCGCTCGGTGGTGCGTCAGGCGGATATGTGGCTGCGCATCAGGAGATCATCGACTTGTTGCGGCAGCGCAGCCGGCCGTATCTGTTCTCGAACACGCTTGCGCCGAGCATTGCGGCTGCGTCGCTGAAAGTGCTTGAGTTGCTGGATAGCGATGAAGGCGCCGCGCTCCGGCGACGCGTTCGCGAAAACGGCGCGCGGTTTCGGCAAGCGATGACCGCTTTAGGTTTCGATCTAGTGCCCGGCGAGCATCCGATCATTCCCGTCATGCTTGGCGATGCCCAACTTGCTTCGAAGATGGCCGACGCGCTTCTCGACGAAGACGTTTATGTGATCGGTTTTTCATACCCTGTCGTGCCCAGGGGCCGCGCGCGCATCCGCACGCAGATGAGCGCCGCCCACACCGCCGAACACATCGACCGCGCAGTCGATGCATTCGCGCGCGTGGGCCGCTCGCTTGGTGTGATCCGTTAGGACTCACGCTTCGCAGGGTCCTTTATGCGCATAAAGTCAGGACACGTCCCCCGACCTTTAGATGCACGGCGCGGTCACAAGCAGCGCCGCGACACAACCGCCCGGAACACCAACAATGAAAGCACTCGCCAAACTCGAATGCGCCCCCGGTCTTACCTTGACTCACGTCAAGCGGCCGGAGGTCGGACATAACGATGTCCTCATCCGCATCCGCAAGACTGCAATTTGCGGTACTGATATCCACATCTGGAAGTGGGATGACTGGGCGCAGAAGACGATACCGGTGCCGATGCACGTCGGCCATGAATATGTCGGTGAGATCGTCGAGATGGGACAGGAAGTCCGCGGCTTTGCCCTCGGCGATCGCGTTTCCGGCGAAGGTCACATCACATGCGGATTCTGCCGCAATTGCCGCGCAGGTCGCCGTCACTTGTGTCGCAACACCGTTGGCGTCGGCGTGAATCGCGAAGGCGCGTTTGCCGAATACCTCGTGATTCCTGCCTTCAACGCGTTCAAAATTCCGCCCGATATCTCCGACGACCTCGCCGTGATCTTCGACCCCTTCGGCAATGCGACGCACACTGCCCTTTCGTTCAACCTTGTCGGCGAAGACGTGCTGATTACCGGCGCCGGACCCATCGGTGTAATGGCCGCCGCCATTGCGCAGCACGTCGGAGCGCGTAATGTCGTCATTACGGACGTCAACCAATATCGTCTCGAACTTGCCCGCAAGATGGGTGCAACGCGAGCGGTCAACGTTTCCAACGAAAATTTGCGCGATGTCATGCAAGAACTCGGCATGACCGAGGGGTTTGACGTCGGCCTGGAAATGTCCGGCGTACCGAGCGCTTTCACCGCCATGCTGGAAGCGATGAACCACGGCGGCAAAGTCGCTCTGCTCGGCATTCCACCCGCGCAAACTGCGATCGACTGGAATCAGGTTATCTTCAAGGGTCTTGAGATCAAAGGCATTTACGGGCGTGAAATGTTCGAGACTTGGTACAAGATGGTCGCTATGCTGCAAAGTGGCCTCGATCTTTCGCCGATCCTCACGCATACATTCCCCGTCGACGACTACCAGCGCGCGTTTGACACCATGCTTTCGGGCAACAGCGGCAAGGTCGTGCTCGACTGGACCGCGGCGTAAGGATCAGCGCTTCACTGCTTCTCTTTTGCGAACTCGGCCTGAATGGCGACGTGAACATCGTCGCCGACTGCCGGATACCACGTCGTCAGTCCGAACTGCGCGCGGCTGAAATGACCGTCGGCCGAGAAGCCTAACGTTTCCAGCTTGGTCAGTGGATCGACCGAATGCCCGTTGAACGTGACATCCAGAGTGACGGGTCGTGTCGTTCCGCGAATCGTGAGATTGCCTGCCAGTGTGCCCTTGTCGTTGCCCGTACGCGTGAAGCCGGTGCTGACGAATTCGATGTTCGGATAACGCGCGACATCGAACATGTCGGGGCCCTTCACCATCCGGTCGAGCAACGGCACATTCGTATTGACGCTCGCGGCGTCGATAGTCACATGCACCGTGCTCCCCGTCATGCCATCCGCGCTCCAGTCGAGCTGTCCGGCCGTCTTGTCGAAACGCATGACAAAGCGCGAATAATGAAGATGATCGACGTCGAAGCTCACATTCCAGTGATGCGCATCCAACTGATAAATCCCGGGCGGCACGCTCGATTCATTCGCGGACACACTGTGCGTGACGACGGCAAGCGGCGTGCATCCACTCGTTGCGATCAACGCGAATAGCGCGACGCATTGCAAGCTTTTCCAAACTTTCATCGACTGTATCTCCTCGACGCGCGAAAAACGAGTTTCCTCCGAAACAGAAAAGTGCGCATTCGTCACGTGCGTGTCAGTTCATCACACGAAAATGGCACGATCAGGTAGAGTTCGCGACGACCTTCATCTCGAAAATAAGACGCCTAAATCATGCGCTCATGGCCACTCTGTTTCCGATTCGCTCGCGCCGCGTGTGCGGCGGCGCTCGCTGCCATCACGGTATCTTGGACGCCGTCGGCGCACGCCGCGCTGTGCTCTGACGGCGTTTGGATCGATGCGATGATCGGCTCGCATCACGTTCATCCCGATAAGCACTTCGAGCAGTTCAATCCCGGCATTGGCGTGGAATGCTGGGTCTCGCCGCAATGGGCATTAACCGGCGGCTATTTCCGCAACTCGCTCTCGAAGCCTTCGTTTTACGGCGGCGGGGTCTGGGCGCCCGAGTTCCTTCACTGGGGCTTCGTGCGGCTCGCAGCCATGGGTGGCTTGATCTCCGGTTATGACTACGGCCGCTGGGGTATTGGCCACAATCACACGCTTGGCCCCGTGGCCGCGCCGCTCATCATGGTGGACTATAAGCGCGTGGGCGCGAACATCATCCTCATTCCGCCCATTCCTTCGAGCGACTTGCCGTTCACGCTCGGCTTTCAGATCAAGGTCAAGTTTTGACCGTCAAACTCGATTTTATACGGCATCCGAACTAATCAACGGCACGCTGGATTAAAGACTCGTTTCGTCGATGCCGGGTTCTTCTCCAGTTTCTCCGCCGGTCGTCGCGGACGCTTCACCAGTTCACCGCCGCAGTTCGGACACGTGCCCTTTAGCACTTGCTCGGTGCAGTCGCTGCAAAATGTGCATTCGAACGAGCAGATGAATGCCTCCGATGAAGCGGGCGACAAGTTCTTGTCGCAACATTCGCAACCGGGCCGTAATTCAAGCATTTTTTGCTCCTTTCTCCTCAGTGCTGCATTCATGGTCTCGAACGTGAGATCGTACCAATCCCCGCACGAGCAGTGGACATTTACGCCAAATCCCGCTCATGCAGGCACAATACGTTGCGATGCCATCGCACATCGCCACCCGCTTCCCGACGCCTCCATGCCATCCGACATTCCCAGCCGCACCAGTACCGTCGCGCGCGTATCGAATTCGCCGCGCTATCTCTTGTTTCTCGTATGCCTGTTCGCTTCGGCAGGGCAGCTCGCAATCGACATCTATGTTCCCGCGCTGCCCGCGATGGCGCGTTTCTTCGATACCTCGCCGCAAGCGATCCAGTCGAGCGTATCCAGTTACATGGCCGCTTATGCGCTAGGCCAACTCGTTTTTGGTCCGATAGCGGACGCATACGGCCGCAAGCCAGTGCTGGCCTTCGGACTCGTCGTCTATACGGTAGGCTGTCTGCTGTCACTCGTCGCGCCGAGCCTCGAGACATTCCTGTTGGCGCGCTGTCTGCAGGGCTTCGGCATTGCGGCCACCAATCTGCTCGCCAAGGCGATCATCACCGATTCATTCAAAGGCCAGGCGCTGCTGCACGCATTCACCTACATGTCGATTGCTTGGGGACTCGCGCCGATCATTGCGCCCGTGATCGGTGCGCACTTGCAGGAGTGGTTCGGCTGGAAGGCCTGTCTCGTGTTTCTGCTCGTGTATTCGATCGTCATGTGGGTGCTCGTGTGGCGTTATCGCGAGACATTACCCAAGCCTGTTCGACTCGAATTGCGTACGCTCGTCGCGAACACGGGCAAGGTCTTGTCGAGCCCGGTTTTTCAGAGCTGCTTTCTTGCACAAGGACTGTGCTACAGCATTCTGCTCGTGTTCAACATCGTCGGGCCTTTCATGGTGCAGAACACGTTGCATAAGCCGCCGACTTACTTCGGTTACCTCGCGCTTGGCATCGGCTTGATGTACTTTCTCGGCGGCCTGTCCAACCGTATTCATAGCCTGCGTCTGCCGACAGCAGAACAACGGCTCAAGTATGGCTCGCGGATCATGGCGGGCGCATCCATCGTGATGCTATTGCTTTCGTTGACGATAGGTCTGCAAGTGTGGACGCTTGCGCTACCGGTCCTCGTAATGGGCTTCTGCGCAGGCGCCATGTATCCGACATTGATGGCCAAGGGCAACTCGCTGTTTCCCCACATTGCTGGATTGACGAGCGCGATACTCGGTTGCGCATTGCTGCTCGTATCGGCGGTGATGATGGGACTCGCGGGCTTCGTATCGGTCCATATCCTCGCGCCCCTTGCAGCGTTCTTCGTGTTGCTTGGACTTACCGTCGTGTGGATGGTGACGAAGCTGCTCGCGCATCTCGAACAGATGAACGCCTGAAGCGACTTGTCCATGCCGCGCGCATCGGCGACACTTGATGCATTCCCTTGACTGCCAAGCTTCGCATATGAAGCATGGTCATATCCATCGAAGATAAACGCATGACACATCGTCCCGCTCCAACCGATATCGACATTCATCCGCTGCTTGCAGGGCGCTGGAGTCCGCGCGCGTATGCAGAGCAGCCCGTAGCGCATGAACAGGTAGTCGCGGTTCTGGAAGCCGCACGCTGGGCGCCGTCCGCTTATAACGTTCAACCGTGGCGTTTCATGGTGTTCGAGAAGGGGCAAGATGCAGCGGCGTTCGAGCGCGCATTCGCCACGCTCGTGCCGTTCAATCAGTCGTGGAACGCGCATGCGCAGGTGCTCATCGCCGTTCTTGCGGACACGCTCACGGCCAAAGGCACCATCAATCCAAGCGCGAGTTACGACGCGGGCGCCGCGGGTCTTGCCGTATTGTTGCAGGCGCATGCACTCGGCCTCGCCGCGCATGCGATGGGCGGCTTCGATGCAGCGAAATTGCGCGATACCTTCGCCATTCCCGAGCGCTATCAGGCTTTGAGCATGATCTCCATCGCGCATCATGGCGAGGCAGAGGCGTTGCCCGAAGCGCTTGCCGAACGTGAGCAGGCGCCACGTGCACGCCTTGCGCTGGACGAGATCGCCAAGTTCGGTGGATGGCCCGAATCGGCTTAGTGATAGTGATAGTGATCGCGAACAAGCCGTAGCGCCCATGAAAAAAAGCCTTCGCCACTCATGGCGAAGGCTTTTTCGTTAAAGCGAGGTAGTTTAACTCTGCGCGACGGCCACGCGTCGTTCGACATCGTGATAAGCGTCGCTATCGTGTGCGGCGAATGCGAGCGCAAAGCTCGATGCTTGACGGCCCACGGTGCGCAGCTGCTCGACGACCTTCGGGTCGGAGCATGTATCGGCGCTTTCGAAACGCGTTTCAAGCGTGTTGACGGTCGCACCGAAGGGCGTCGGCCAGCCGCGCAACGCGTGCACGATCGAACGCAGCGACGTCAGCACGGTGCCTGCTGCCTGCCATCCGTAAGCGGTCACGATGCTGCCGACTGCGCGCCCATCCAGATAAGGGCGTTCGTCCTCACGCAGCTCTTCCAGCGTATCCAGCGCGTTCTTGACCAGCCCCGAGATGCCGCCGTGATAGCCCGGCGTCGCGATGATCACTGCGTCGGCGATACGCACCGCCTCGACGAGTTCGTGCTGCTCGTCGGTCAGATTGCGATGCTCAGGCGCGTAGTGCGGCAGGCTATGCAGGAACGCGCCGCCGAACAACTGCACGCGCGCGCCGGATTCCTGTGCGCCGCGCAGCGAAAAAGCCAGCGCACGCTCGGTCGACGATGCCGGCCGCGTCGTTCCGCCGATACCGACGACCAGCGGCTGACGCGATGAGGTGTTTCGAGTCAAGGTGAACGCTCCATGAAAGGTAAAGCAGCGCGCGCGTTCGTTTTACGGCGAGCCGACAGACTAAACATGATAGCCAGCGAACGTGCGTATCGGAACGCATGATTTGCGCTAAGGATATTCAGTAAGCATGTGCAAGTGCCGTGCCGCGCACCTTATCTCGCACGGAGATAACCGTATGGCGTTTTCTTGGTTCGCGCGTGACGAGACGGCTTGTACATTTCATCGTCTTGGCGCGACGAATCCACGGCAAAAATCCCGCATGACGATCAAAGGCTCAAGCAATCGCAGCATGGCCGCGCTCGCGCTGATCGCATCGATCGCGCTTCCCTTCGAATGCGCGCATGCTGAGGGCGAAGTGAAAGTCGCCGACCAATACGGCATCGGCTCGCTGCTGCTGAAGGTCGTAAAGGACCAGAAGCTCATCGAGAAGGAAGGCGAGCGCGCCGGAATCAAGATCGACGTGGAATGGCACACGCTCTCCGGCGGCGCGGCCGTGAACGAAGCGCTGCTTTCGCGTGCGGCGGATATCGCCACGCTCGGCATCGGACCGCTCATGACGATCTGGGACCGCACGCAAGGTCACCAGAATTTCCGTGCAATCGCGGCGCAAAGCTCGGTTCCGGTCGTGCTCGTTTCGAACGACCCCCGCATTCGCAGCATCAAGGATATCGGCGAGAAGGACCGCATCGCGGTGGTTTCCGTCGCGGTCTCGCAGCAGGGCAGGCTGTTGCAGATGGCATCGGCCAAGGCATACGGCGATGCGAACTACGCGCAACTCGACCGCTTCGAAGTGAACATGCCGCATGCCGATGCAACCACCGCGATGCTCTCGGGCAACTCGGTCATCAACCTGCATTTCTCGAACGCGCCGTATCAGTATCAGGAGCTCGACGATCCGAAGATCCACAAGGTCATCAGCTCGACCGACATTCTCGGCGGTCCATCGACGGGCAGCGTGGTCGTGACATCGGAGAAATGGCGCAAGGACAATCCGAAGACCTATGCAGCCGTACGCGCCGCACTTGTCGATGCCGCAAAGCTCATTACGAGCGACAAGCAACAGGCCGCAGCCATCTATCTTCGTCAGGACGAGTCGAAACTCACGCCCGATTTCGTCGCACGCATTCTCGACGACAAAGACGTGAGCTTCACGACGACGCCGCAAAACACACTGCAATTAGGCGCTTTTCTTTATCGCGTAGGCGTGATTCATCATGAACCGAAGTCCTGGCGCGACTACTTTTTCGTGGACGATGCAAACGCGCAAGGCAGTTGACGCGAGCATCCGCGCCGGCATCAACATCAATCAGGAGACAGGCATATGAACGCAGCCGTCATCGAACACGCAGCGCGTGTCGAAGTGAAGCCGTTGTCCGCGCATATCGGTGCGGAGATCAGCGGTGTCGATCTTACGCGGCCCTTGTCGAAGGACGAGGTCAAGGCCATTCGCGACGCGCTTCTGAAGTGGCGCGTGGTGTTCTTTCGCGAGCAATTTCTGAGTCATGAACAGCATGTCGCGTTTTCCGCGCAGTTCGGCGAATTGACGGTGGGCCACCCTGTCTTCGGTCACGTGGACGGGCATCCCGAGATTTATTCGATCTCCAAGTTCCGCAAGGCCACGCGCTTCGAAGGGCAGTCGGTGTTGCGTCCGTGGACCGGTTGGCATACGGATGTCACCGCTGCCGTGAATCCGCCGTATGCATCCATCTTGCGCGGCGTGACCATTCCGCCGTATGGCGGCGATACGCAATGGACCAACCTCGTGGCCGCGTACCAAAAGCTCTCGGCGCCGCTGCGCGCATTCGTCGATGGCTTGCGTGGCGTGCATCGCTTCGCACCGCCGCAAGGCGCCGCCGGCACCGATGCTTTCGCGAAAGCGGTCGACCAGCACACGCTCGTGAGCGAGCATCCGCTCGTGCGTGTGCATCCTGAAACCGGCGAACGCGCGCTGTATGTAAGCCCGAGCTTTCTCAAGCACATCGCGGGTCTTGCGCCGCGCGAGAGTCAGGCGTTGCTCGAACTGCTGTGGGAACACGTGACGCGGCCGGAATTCACCGTGCGCTTCAAGTGGGAGCCGGGCAGCATCGCGTTCTGGGATAACCGCACGACCGCGCATCTCGCGCCGACCGATATCTTCGATCTGGATTTCGATCGACAGCTATATCGCACGACGCTTGTCGGCGATATTCCAGTGGGACCGGACGGTCAATCATCGGTGGCAATCGAAGGCTCGCCGGTGGGTGCCGCGGCCGCTGTCGCACTCAACTGATCGACGACGCCATGGCAAAACGAAGCGGACAACTGCGCCTGGGCGCGTTTCTTTATCCGACGGGACATCACATTGCCGCGTGGCGTCATCCGCATGCCGTCGCGGATGCCGGCGTCAACTTCAAGCATTACACAGCGCTCGCGCAGGCAGCGGAAGCGGCGAGCTTCGATCTCGTCTTTCTCGCCGATGGCTCCGGCACGCGCGGCGACGATGCCGCGTTCCTGAGCCGCACCGCGCACAGCTATGTCGCGCAGTTCGAGCCGCTTACGCTGTTGTCCGCGCTCGCGGCCGTGACCGAGCGCATCGGGTTGGTCGGTACGGCATCGACATCGTTCAACGAGCCTTATCACATCGCGCGCAAGTTCGCGTCGCTGGATCACATCAGCGGCGGCCGCGCGGGCTGGAACCTCGTCACTTCGTCGAGCGAGCATGAAGCGCGCAACTTCAATCTCGATCAGCATCTCGCGCATGCACACCGTTACGAACGCGCGGAGGAATTCGCCGAAGTGGTGACGGGCCTGTGGGATAGCTGGGACGACGACGCCTTCGTGCGCGACAAAACATCGGGCAGGTATTTCGATCCCGACAAGCGGCACGTGCTCGACCATCGCGGCGAGTTTTTCAAGGTGCATGGTCCGCTGAACGTTTCGCGTGCGCCGCAGGGTCATCCAGTCGTGGTGCAGGCGGGATCGTCTGAAGCGGGCAGGGCGCTTGCCGCGCGCACCGCCGAAGTGATCTTCACCGCGCAGCAGACGCTCGAAGATGCCGTTGCGTTCTATGCCGATGTAAAGGGACGCATGGCGCAATATGGACGTGATCCCGAATCGCTCAAGATCATGCCGGGCGTCATGCCAATAGTCGGACGCACGGAAGAAGAAGCACGCGAAAAGTTCGATGCACTGCAGGCATTGATCGATCCCGTGGTCGGCCTAGCGATGGTCTCGACGCTCACGGGCGGCTTCGATCTCTCGGGCTATCCGCTGGACGGACCCATTCCCGATTTGCCGGAAACGAATGCCAGCAAGAGCCGCCAGGGCTTGATGATCGACCTGGCGCGCCGCGAGAATCTGACCATACGTCAGCTCTATTTGCGCATTGCGGGCGCGCGCGGTCATTGGCAAATCGTCGGCACGCCGGTGCAGGTTGCGGATGCGCTGGAAGAGCGCTTTGTCAATTACGGGGCGGATGGTTTCAACGTCATGGCGGCGTTGCTGCCCGATTCGCTGAATGATTTCATTGAACTGGTGCTGCCTGAATTGCGCCGGCGCGGGCTCTTCCGACACGGCTATGAAGGGCGCACGTTGCGCGATCATCTTGGTCTCGAAAGACCGCGTTCTCGCTATGCGGTGACGCAAGAGGAAACCAGCACGGATCTCGTCTGAATGTGAGCCAGCGGCGCGCAAAACGATATTGCGCGATCCTTGGATAGCATCTGGCAAACCGTTGGTTTGCGTGGGGCAAACACGAACGTAGTATCGGGTGTTCTCTTTCTCACTCGAAGAATGCCCATGAATGCCCCTCGCTTTTCCTCGGCGACACTCGAGCTCGATCCGGGCACGCCGCTCGAACAGCCCGCGCCACGCGCATCCGGCGCACAGACGCTGGTCGAACTGCCCACACGCGAACGTGCCCGTACCACGACACTGAACTGGAAGCTCATCCGCTCGCGCAGTTTGCGCGTGGGCGTGCCCATTGCGATTGTCGTGCTGTGGCAACTCGTGTCGTCGCTGCAACTCATCGCGCCCGAAACGCTGCCGCCGCCGACCGTCATCCTTGCTGCATTGAAGGAACTCGTCGCGGATGGCGAATTGCAGAGCGCTATCGGCGTATCGCTTGCGCGTGCGGCGACCGGCCTTGCCATTGGCGGCGGTATCGGCCTGATTGCGGGCTTGTTCGCGGGACTGTGGCGCGTAGGCGAAGAAGTCGTCGATGCGCCCTTGCAGATGTTGCGCACGATTCCATTCATCGCGCTCATTCCGCTCTTCATCACGTGGTTCGGTATCGGCGAGGGCGCGAAGATCGCGGTCATTCTCGCCGCGACCATCTTCCCGATGTACCTCAACACCTACGCGGGCGTGCGCGGTGTCGATCCCAAGCTGCTCGAAGCGGCCACCGTGTTCGGGCTATCGAGCCGGCAAGTAGCGTTGCGCATCATTCTGCCGACCGCGCTGCCTTCCATACTCGTCGGCTTGCGCTATGCGTCCGCCGTGGCGCTGCTTGCGCTCGTCGTCGCGGAGCAGATCAACGCGCAGAACGGCATTGGCTACATCCTCGTCAATGCGAACCAGAACCAGCGCGCGGACATCATCATCGCGGGCATTCTGGTTTATGCGGCGCTCGGCATTCTCACCGATCTCATCATGCGCGGTCTCGAACATGTCGCGCTTCCGTGGAGGCCGCGCTTTGAATTCGCCTGATATCGATGCCTTGAAGAACGTACGCGATCATCGTGAAATCGCACTCGAATTGCAAGGCGTGAGCCGTCGCTTCGGCGGACGTGCAGTACTCAAGGACGTATCGCTGAACATAAGGCGCGGCCAATTCGTATCGATGCTCGGCGCATCGGGCGCCGGCAAGACCACGCTACTGCGTATTCTCGCGGGCCTCGACAAGGCCGATGAAGGACGCGTGCGCGTGGCGAATGCGCGCTCCGTCGTGTTTCAGGAACCGCGTCTCGTGCCGGCGCGGCGCGTGTGGGAGAACGTCGTCATCGGCCATGACAGGTTGGGAGCCGCAAAAAACGACGCACTCGCCGCGCTCGACGAAGTGGGTCTTGCAAGTCACGCGGAAGGCTGGCCAAAGACGCTTTCGGGCGGCGAAGCGCAACGCGTCGCATTGGCCCGAGCGCTCGTGCGCGAGCCGCGTCTCTTGCTTCTCGATGAACCCTTCGCCGCACTCGATGCATTGACCCGCATCCGCATGTACGACCTCGTCGCACGCTTGTGGCGCGCGCATACGCCGGCGGTCGTGCTGGTGACGCATGACATCGACGAAGCCATTCTCTTGTCGGACCGCATTGTCGTGTTGTCGCAAGGCGAGATAAGCGCGGACTTCACCGTGGACTTTCCGCGGCCGCGCTCGCGTGCGGACGGCAACGCCATAGCACTCAGAACACAACTGCTCGAAGCGCTCGGCGTGACGACAGAAGAACCACAACGAGCCGCGACAGCAAACGCGGCCTGACATTCCTTTCCTTAACCGACCACTCACTTCATGCGCATCAAGAAAAGCTTAACCGCACTCTTCGTTTCGGGCTTCCTCGCTTTATCGACTTCGGCGTTCGCGGAAGAGCCGCTCACCATTCAGATCGGCACGCAGGATGCCGCGTGGCCATTGATCGTCGAGGCATCGCACGTGCTGGATGGCGCGCCGTACAAGGTCAAGTGGGCCGTGCTCACGGGACCCGCCGCGCAACTGTCCGCACTCTATTCGAAAGTGCTCGACGTGGGTCTGATGGGCGATACCTCGCTCATCATCGAACAGGGGAATGCGCGTCAGACATGGACGCCGGAGACCGCGCCCTTGCAGATCATCGCGGGATGGCGCAACCCGGACAACGCGTATCCGCCTATCGTCACCGTGGTTCGCAAGGAAGCCAACGTGAAGACGCTCGCGGACCTGCGCGGCAAGACCTGGGGCTACAACTTCGGCGGCTTCAATTATCTGCAATACGTGCTGTCGTATGTGAAGGCCGATCTCAAGCCGAAGGACTTCCAAGCGGTCAAGTTCGGCGATGGCAACGTGTCGGCTTCCGCTTTCAACGCGGGACAGGTGTCGGTTTATTCGGGCGGCTTTGGTCCGGTGAAGGAAGCGGTCGACAAGGGCGATGCACGCGTGATCGTCAAGAGCGACGAACTGGATATCCCCGCGCTCTCGGTGTTCGCGGCCCGCACCGATGTCTTGCGCGATCCCGCGAAGAGCAAGGCCATCGGTGACTTCCTGGGACGTCTCAAGAGCTCGTGGACGTGGTGGGCGCAGAACGTGCCGGCCGTCGAGAAGATCTATGCGGAGAAAATGAAGCAGTCGCCGGCACGAGCGAAGTTCTCGGCGGAAAATGGACGCTCCGTGTTTTATCCGCTCGACAAGACGCTCGTCGCGCGCGAGCAGAAGATTGCGGACACGCTCTACAAGTCCGGCGATATCAAGAACAACATCAAGGTGGATATCGAGTTCAATCCGGTATTCGATTCGCAAGCAGTCGCCGCGCGTTGATGCCTGAAGCGGGCGTGCGCAGAACACGCCCGCTTGTTCATTCCTTCACCGCCGTATAAGGATGCGCGTAGCTGAAGGGATCGCACAGCAAGTCGTTCAGCGCATACTGCCCCACCGCGTGATACTTCCAGCGCACGCTGTCATGCAACGTATGCGTGCGCGCATTGCGCCAGTGACGGTCGAGGTTATGCTCTTCCCGTGTCGATTGCGTGCCTGCAAGCTCGAAGAGTTTGTTCGATGCATCGAGCGCGAGGTGGGTCGTGAGAATCTTGGCTTCCGCCGTCGCGACGATGGCCGCGCTCACTTTGTCACGCGCTGAACCGGGCACACGCGCCGCTTCGATCAACACCGCTGCGCGCTCGGTCAACGCGCGCGCAGCGTGCAGGTCCACGGTCAGCTTGCCGATATCGCGCAACGTGAACGGATCGTCCGTGGCATGTGCGGCGCCACTTCCTCGTGCCGGATGCGCAAGCGTGCGCAAGAAGCGCTTCGTCTCATCGAGCGCGGCACGGCCGATACCCAAGTCGATCGCCGCATGAATCAGCTGCGAAACCGCGTTGCCCGTATCGATCTCGCCGCCTGGCTCGCGACGCACCACTTGCACCGCGTCCACTTCGACATTGTCGATATGCACCTGACCGCTTGCAGTCGTGCGTTGCCCGAAGCCCGACCAGTCGTCGATCACTTCGACGCCGCGCGCATGACGCGGCACGTAGACGAACACGGGCGAGCCATCATCGTCCCGCGCGGCGACGGGTATCCAGTGCGCGAAGAGAGCGCCTGTGGAATACACCTTTTTGCCCGATACGACGAGCCCGCGCGTCGTGCGCCGCACGCGTGTTTCATGCGAGCCCGGCAAGCGATCGCCGGGTTCGGCCGTCGCATTGCCGAGTCGCTCGCCTGCAAGCGCGCGTTCGAAGAAAAACGCCTGCTGCGAAGGCGTGCCGTCGTGCCGCAGGCGTTCCAGATTGGCGAAGTGATTCTGCGGAATCTGGCCGAGCGATGAATCGCCTGCCGAGATATGTTCGAAGACCTGCGCGATGGTCCATACGGAAACATCCGCGCCGCCGAATGCCTTGGGAACCGAGATGCCCCACAGTCCCGATGCGCTGAACGCTTCGAGTTCTTTACGCGGCAAGCGCCGCTCGCGATCTCGCTCCGACGCTTCCTGCGCGAACGCATGTTCGAGACGTTGTGCCGTTTCCAGCGCTTCTGCATCGGTACGAATGCGATGCGCTTCTTGCGCGCGAGTCGGTTGATCCAGAGTAGAAGACATGAAACTCCCTTAGAGGCTCGGACGATAAAAGATCAGGCGGCCTCGCGCCTCTTTGCATACTGGCTGTCGGGACGCGGCAAACCATAATGTTCGCGCAAGGTCGTGCCTTCGTAATCGGTGCGGAAAATGCCTTTGCGCTGCAAGAGCGGCACGACGTGATCGACGAACGCCGCAAGGCCGCTCGGAAACACATCCGCGTTGAGATTGAAGCCATCCGCGCCACGCTCCTCGAAATACTGCGCGATGTCGTTGGCAATCTGCTCGGGCGTACCGACAATGATTCGATGCGCGCCCGGATTGCGATCGAGCAGATCGCGTACGGTCAGGTTTTCGGCCTTGGCAAGCGCAACCGTCGAGTCGATGAAGCCGCGCGGCAAGTCCGAGCGCACGACCTTTTCGATGCGCTCGTAAGGCAGCGGCTTGTCGATATGCAGATCGTCCGGCGAGAGCCCGAGCGCGCCGGCCAGCCGCGCGACTTCCCGGTCGGTGTCGAGCAGCGCATCGAGTTCGGCTTTATGCGCGCGCGCTTCCTGTTCGGTTCCGCCGACCACCGGATACAGGCCCGGCAACAGCAGAAAGTGATCGGGGTTGCGCCCATGCCGCGCCACGCGTTCCTTCATCTCCTTGTAGAACGCCTGCGCGCTCGGCAAGGTGGTTTGCGCGGTGAAGACCGCATCGGCGAAACGGGCGGCAAGCGCGCGTCCGCCTTCGGACGATCCCGCCTGCACGAGCACGGGCCTTCCTTGCGGACTGCGCGGCACATTGAGCGGGCCGCGCACCGAAAAGTACTGACCGCGATGCTCGATGGCATGCACGCGCGACGGGTCCGCATAACGTCCCGTGGCCTGATCGGCGACGAGCGCGTCGTCTTCCCAGCTATCCCAGAGCTTCGTCACCACATCCACGAATTCTTGCGCGCGTGCATAGCGCTCTTCCGTGGAAAGCGGCGTGTTGAAGCTGAAATTCGCGGCGGCGGCTGCGTCGTAGGTCGTCACGGCATTGAACGCGACGCGCCCGCCGCTCAGGTGATCGACCGATGCGAAGCGCCGCGCCAAATTGAACGGATCGTTGAACGTGGTCGATGCCGTGCCGATGAGACCGACATGCTCGGTCGCGCCCGCGAGCGCGGTGAGGAGCACCGTCGGTTCGAACGATTGCTGCGGACCTTCGGCGTGATTACGCAGGGCGAGCGCATCCGAGAGAAACACGGCGTCGAGCTTGCCGCGCTCCGCTGTCGTTGCAATCTCCCTAAAGAACTTGAAGTCGATGATCGCGCGCGGGTTGTCCAAGGTGCGCCATCCTGCGGGATGCCGCCCGACGCCCGTGATGTTGGTGTTCAGATGCAATTGGCGATGTTTGGTCATGACGTCGTCCGAGGTAAGGAGTTCGCTGCGGGCACGGGCAGTCGCAAGCCCGCATCGACGAGAAGCGGCAACACGGCCTCGCCGAAATACGCGAGGTCCGGTTCGAAGTCGAAGAAGGTGAGTTGCACGCCATCGCAACCGGCGCGCTTCAATGCAAGCAACTGATCGACGATCTGCTCGGGCGAGCCGATCAGATGCAGATTGCCGCCGAGAATGCGCTGCTCGCGCTTGTGATTCGCCCACGCCTTCGCGTCGCTGCGGCCGTGCTGGCCGACGAAGCCATCGAGCGCGCCTTCATCGGCGTGAGCGACGATGGCATCGCGATACTCGCGCGCCTCGCGTTCGGTCGGCCGGCATACGATGGTCGGATTGATGAGCGTGCGCACGTTGCGTTTCACCCGCGCGGCCTCTTCGCGAATGGTCGCGGTATGCGCAGGCAGGGCGCCGATGGCGTCGTGGAAATCCGCGCCTGCGGGGCTCGTGATGAAGATCAGGTCCGAGTGACGCACCGCGTACGCAATCCCCGCGGGCGACCCGGTCGCATTCACGAGTACCGGCCGATGAAAGCGCGGTCGCGGACTCACGAACGCGTCCTGCAACTGCCAGTGCGGCGAATCGATGTTCTGATTCGCATCGCTGCGCCACAACGAATCGAGCACGGCGACGAATTCGGCCGCGCGTTCATAGCGCGTGTCGTGCTCGATCATCGGCTGGCCGAACATCGCCCATTCGCTTTTGACGTGACCCGTCACCAGGTTGATGCCCCAGCGTCCGCCCGAGATATGGTCGAGCGTCGCGCCGAACTTGGCGAGATGCAGCGGATGCCACGGACCATAGAGCGCATGCACCGTCGAGATCAGCAGGATGCGCTCGGTGACGGCGGCAAGCGCGCTCGTCGCGATGAACGCGTCGAGCGATTGCTCACGATACTTGAGCGCGCCGCCATGCCCGTTCTTGCCAAGCCATTGCGCGAGGCCGAAGACCAGATCGAAGCCGAGCGCTTCCGCGGTCTTCGTGAGCCGCGCGTTGTAGTCGAAGCGCCAGTCGGTCGAGCGCGGCAAGGTCGAGATGGACCAGCCGCCGTTCTGAATCGGCAAGAAGAGGCCGAGCATCAACGGTTGCTGAAACGCGCCGTGAAGCGCGCTGCCGGGAATGTCGGCGGGACTCGTCGAACCGTCGAAGACAGGGCGTATCGTCGGTGAAGTCATGATGCCAGGCGTTCGCGGCTGCGCTTGTCCGTGGCCGTCTTGAAGTCCAGCACATCGATCGATGCAATGGCGTCGCGCTCCACCTGTTCGACCAGTTGCAGCTCCCACGCGAGGTACGCATTCATTTGCTCGGCCACGCGTTCCTTCTCGACGTGATACGGGCTATACCACGCGTCGTCGTCGCCAGTCAGGTTGTGCGCGTCGCCGGTTTCGAGCGGCAAGCCAATCGCGCTCCAGCGCGCCGTGCCGCCCACGAGCGCGGCGATCTCCGGCCAGCGCGGCGCGAGTTCGGCGGCGACGAGTCCGGCGAGCAAGCCATCTTCCGAAGTCAGCACGACGGGCGCATCGCGCTTGAAAACGCCCGAGCGCAGGTGGTCTTCCACTGCGCTTGCCGCCACGAAACGTGCGCCCGGCACATGGCCTTTGCGATACGCAATGCTCGCGTCGATATCGATCACTTGCGCGCGACCGGCATCGAGCGCGCGTTGCAGATGATCCGGCTCGATCCAGCGCGTGCGCGCGCCATGCGGACGCACGCGCAACGGCTCGGGACCGGCTTCGAGCGCGTCGTGGGTGAGGGCGGCGCTGGCGGCATCGTCGAGCACGCGGACATCGAGATAGCCGAGTTGCTTGAGCCACGACGCGGTCATGCGGGCGCGCACGCCATCGTCGTCGCGCAGTACCACGCGTGCATGCAGCGTGGCGATGTACTCGTCGGTCGCCTGCACCAGTTGACCGCCCGGCGCCGAACGCCAGCCTGCCGGATGCCCCGCCGCGTATTCGAGCGGATCGCGCACATCGAAGCGATACAGCGTGCGCTCGCCGCTTTCGCGTTCGAGCGCCGCGAGCGTTTCGCCGTTGATCACGGGCACGTTCGCCTTGCGCGCGGCGGCCGCCGCAAGTTCGCGCGCGGTCGCGAGGCTCGCGCCTTCGGGACGCGGTGCGGTGCGAATCTCGCCGTGTTCGAGTTCGAGGCCCGAGAGCAGCCAAGCCATCGAGCCGCCCGTGAGTGCGGCGACCGGATTCGGCACGCCCGCATTGATGAGCGATTGCGCGCCGAGAATACTGCGCGTGCGCCCGGCGCAATTGACGACGATCAGCGTATCCGGCGAAGGCGCCGCCGCGAGCGCGCGATACACCAACTCCGCGCCCGCGCAGTCGATGCCGCCGGGAATATTGAAGTTGTTGAATTCGCCGAAGGGGCGCGAGTCGAGCACGACCAGATCGTCGCCCGCATCCTGACGCGCCTTAAGCGTTTCGGCGTCGATGTTGGGCGTATGCAGCCGATGCTCGATCAGTTCGCCGAACGCCTTGCCCGGCACGTTGGTGCCGCTGAAAACTTCGAAGCCGGCGCGCGCCCAGCCTTGCACGCCGCCATCCAAAATCGACACGTCCGTGTAGCCCCAGCGCGCAAGCAATGCGGCGGCGCGTTGCGCATAGCCGTCCTCGGCGCCTTCGGCATCGACGAGAACGACGGGCGTGCCGCGCCGTGGAGTGAGCCGATCGATCACGAGACCCAGGCGTCCGACCGGCGCGACCGACGAATAGAACAGGCGTTTTTTCGACGACACGCCTTCTTCGCGCACGTCGAGCACCGCGAGTTCATTGTGTTGAGCGATCAGGGTGCGCAATTGCGCGGGCGAAACGAAACGTGACATGAAGAAGGTCCTTGGATGGGTTTCGGTTGACGTGGCGAATCGGGCGCTATGCGTTACGCGTTACGAGTTACGCGTAGGGCGGCCCGCCGCCATCGACATAGAGACGCGAACCGGTGACGAAACGGGCATCGTCCGAAAGCAGATATGCGACCGCGGCCGCGACGTCTTCCGGCGTGCCGGGACCTTCGAGCGCGGTCAGGCGCGTGGGCTCGTTCTGACTTTGCGCGCCGGCGAGCGCATCGAAGCGCGGCGAGCGGATCGGACCGGGCGCGACGGCATTCACGCGCACGCCTTGCGGACCGTAGCGGCGGCCGAGACCTTGCACGAGCAGATCGATAGCCGCGTTTACGCTCGAACCGGGGAAATGATTCGGCGGCGGCGCAATGCCGCCGCGTCCCGAGATCGCCACGATCGCGCCGCGCCCTTGCTTGATGAAGAGCGGCAAGGCGGCGCGAATCGGGCGCACCGAGCCGAGCAGCTTGGCATCGATCACGCTTTGCCAGTCGTCGTCGGTGAGTTCGAGGAAGTCGCCGAAAGTGGAGACGTTGGTGCTGGTGACGAGGCCATCGAGGCGCCCAAAGCGCTCTTCGATCTGCGCAAACGCCGCCTTCACGCTTTTGTCATCGGTGACGTCGACCTTGAGCGGGACCACGTTCGGCGACGCTGCGAACAATCGCTCATCGACGCTGCGTGACGATGCGACGATCGTCGCGCCCGCATCGGCGAGCGTGCGCGCGGTGGCCGCGCCCAGCGCGCCGGAAGCGCCCGTCACCCAGACAACCCGGTCCTTGAATGTGCTGCTCATGGCTTACTCCGATAAATGGTTGGAAAGTACGCGGCGCGCGCGCCCACACAGCCGGTAGTCGAGGCGACCGGCGGAAGATTCGCGGAAAACGTCAAGGAACGAGGCGGACAGGCGCCGGGGCAACGCGTTCATGCGCGCCGCCCCGGTGTGTTGGTGGCGATGGCGGAAAGGAGCATGGACGAAGTGTTTCGGAAGCGGAGTCGCCCATCTTCGCCTTGCTTGCGGTCATCGCAAACCGATCATTTCAACGATGCTTCTTACCTGATTTCGTATTTGGTTAGATGGTCAGGTTCAAAGCGAAATGCCTTCGTGTTCGAGCGCGAGCTTGACAGCGGGCCGCTCGCGCATGCGCTCGTAGAACGCTTTGAGCTTTGCCGGCACTTCGATGCTCATCTTGTTGGCCCATGTCAGCATCGTGAAAAGGTAAGCATCCGCGACGCTTGCGGATTCCCCGAAGAGATAGTCGCCCTTCATCATCTTGTCGATGAGCGTAAAACGCTGGCCGATCTTCTCGCGCGCCGCCGACGCTTCCGCATCCGATGTCGGGCGGAACACGCGGCCGAACTGCTTGTGGATTTCGGTCGAGATGAAGGCGAGCGTTTCGAGCAGACGCGTGCCGCCTTCATCGTCGGATGGTGCGAGCGCGGGCTTCTGACGCGCGACCCACGAGAGAATCGCGATGTTTTCGGTCAGACGGCGGCCATCGTCCAATTCGACTACCGGCACGTAGCTTTTCGGGTTGATCTCGTCGAATGGACGGCCGTCTTCAGTCAGCTTGGTCTTCAGATCGATTTTCACGCGTTCGAAATCGAGCCCTGCCTCGTGCATGGCAATGTGATCCGCGAGACTGCATGCGCCGGGTGCGTAATAAAGTTTCATCGTGTGCCCCTCCTTGGTTTCGTTGATTTGGCGTCTTGAAGGCGAGCAAGGGTTATGCCGCGCGCAAACGTCGCGCCGTGGCTCAAGTTTCACGATTTGGCTGCCGATATACCGGTGTCCTTCTCCCTCGCGCGCGCAGGCCGCGTCGCCCGGTCATGTTCCCCACACCCGACACCGAAACCCTACGTCTTTGCAGCGTGCTTTCGAGCAGCGCGTTCGGCCTCGTCTTTGCGCTCGTGCGCTTCGAACCGCGCGCGGAACGCTACTTCGCGCACTGGTCGGCGAGCGCGTTTCTCTATGCGGCGGTTCTGGTCGGCTTCGAGTTCTGGGAAGACCGTTTATTCCTCGATGGCCTGCTGCTGGGCGGGCTGGCGGCGAGCAATATGCTGCTGATCACGGGCATGCGCGCGTTCGACGGCAAGCCGCCTTTTCGCTGGTGGATGCTCGCGCCCATTGCGGGCTCCGTGCTGGTCCACGTGCTTCCCACGTGGATGTTCGGCGCACGGCCGGCGGTGTTCGCCTGGACGCGCGCGGGCGATACCATCGGTATCGCGATATCGGCGCTGATCGCGGGCGCCATGCTCGTGTTGGACGCGCGCCGCCTGAGGAGTCGGGGCGGGCGCATCGCCGGTCTTGCGATGCTCGGTTATCTGCCGGGTTACGCGATCACGCTCGCGGCATTGGCGTGGGGCGACTCGCGCGTGAATTTTCTCGCGGTCATTCCAATGCTTTCGGATCAACTGCTTCTGGCCGTGCTCAATCTTGGCCTGCTCGCGATTCCGGCGGAACGCGCGCAGCAGCGTCTGCGCGACGCCGCGTTGCGCGATCCGCTGACGAGCGTATGGAATCGCGCGGGCTTTGAGCAACACGCGCGGCCATTGATCGCACCGGGCGCGACCATCCTCGCCATCGACCTCGATCACTTCAAGCAGATCAACGACCGTCACGGCCATCTCGCGGGCGATAACGTGCTGATGGAACTGGCGCGGCTGGCGGGCGCGGAAGTCGGCTCGCTCGGCGGCGAGTTCGGGCGGCTGGGCGGCGACGAGTTCATCGCGATCCTGCCGGAATGGCGCGCGCCTTATGCACAGGCGTGCGCCAACCAGATTCATCGCGCGTGCCGCTCGTTCACGGAAGGCATGCCGGAATGGACGATGAGCATCGGCGTCGCGCAGGTGAGCGAAGGCGAGCAAGGCTTTCAGGATGCGTTGCAACGCGCGGACAAGGCGCTGTATCGCGCGAAGGTCGCCGGACGCGACAAGCTGACCGCTAACGGCGACGCGTGCTGGTAGCGCGCTCAGTCGTCCGCCAGAAAGGTTGGATGACGCGTGCGAATCTGATCGATCTGATGCAGCGTGCCGGACAGATGCTTGCGCAACGCGGCGTCGGCGGCTTCGGCGTCGCCATTCGCGATGGCATCGACGATTTCGGTGTGATCGCGCACCACGGCAAGCGTCTTGCCCTCGACGGGCAAATGAAGCCGCCGCAACCGGTCGATATGGCCGCTCAACCTGCGCACCAGATCCCACAACTGCGGCACGCCGGCGGCTTCGTACATCTGCCGGTGAAACGCCTGGTCTTGTAGCGAGAACTGCTCGTAATTCTTGAGGTCGCGCAGCTCCATCTGCTTCTCGATGGTCGTGCGCAGCCGCTCCACCAACTCGGCATTGCGCGCGTTCGCCAGCGTGCGCACCACTTCCAGTTCGATCGAGCGGCGCAGGAAATGCGCTTGCAGCGCCGAAGTCACGCTGATGCGGCTAACCACGGTGGCGTGCTGCGGGAAGATGTCGACGAGACCTTCCTCGCCCAGCTTCATCAACGCGTCACGCACGGGCGTTTGGGAAAGGCCATAACGCGCGGCGAGATCGGCGCGCGACAGCACCGTGCCCGGCGCGAGTTCGAGCGAAAGAATGCGCGCGCGCAATTGCTCGAACACTTGCGGTGCGGCGTGGCGCGACCGGTCGAGGCCTTGTCGGGTTGCCGCAGCCGGGGCGTCGATGAGTTTCATGGCGGACTGTTTGATTGCGATATTCGCGATTTTAAGGCCTGCAAGAGCGATTTCCGGCCGTATGGCGCGGCAGTGACGATGGGTACTTTCCCCACTGACGCACTAATATATTAGTGTTTATGATGCGGACATCGATTCCATTTTCGGACATTCCCATGAGCCGCAGCGTCACCATCACGCAAGTCCGCATTACGCCCATCGCCTTTCGCGACGGCCCGCTCCTGAACGCGGCCGGTATTCACGAGCCGTGGGCGTTGCGCGCCATCGTCGAACTGGAAACGAGCGACGGGCGCGTCGGTATCTCCGAAACTTATGGCGATGAGCCGATGCTGCGCGTGCTGGAACAAGCGAAGGAACTGGCCATCGGCCTCTCGCCGTTTGAGTTGAACCGCATGGAGGAGCGCGTGCGTGCGAGCATCAAGCCAAGCCCGGGCGCGGTGGAATTCGAGCTCGCACCCGGCTCGCACACGGCCAAGAACGCGTCGAAAGTGATCAGCACGCTGGAAGTCGCGATGCTCGATCTGCAAGGGCAAATGGTCGGCGCGCCTGTCGTCGATCTGCTCGGCGGCAAGGTGCGCGACGCGGTGCCGTACAGCGCCTATCTCTTCTTCAAGTATGCGGAACACATCGACAAGCCGTATGCGCCGGATGCCTGGGGCGAAGGCATCAGCCCGCAACAGATCGTGGCGCAGGCGCGCCGCATGATCGATCTGTACGGCTTTCAGAGTATCAAGCTCAAGGGCGGCGTATTCGAGCCGAAGCATGAAATTGCCTGCATGCGCGCGCTGTCCGAGGCTTTTCCCGGCACGCCGCTGCGGCTCGATCCGAACGCCAACTGGACGCTCGAAACGAGCATCGAGGCCGCGCCCGAACTCGACGAACTGCTCGAATACTACGAAGACCCGTGTCCGGGTCTCGCAGGCATGGCGGAACTCGCCAAGCACACGCGGTTGCCGCTTGCGACCAACATGGTCATCACGACTTTCGACGACTTCCGGCGCGGCTGCGAAATGGGCTCGGTGAAGGTGCTGCTGTCGGATCACCACTACTGGGGCGGCCTGCGCGCGACGCAGACGCTTGCACGCATGTGCGCCCTGTGGGAGCTTGGCATGTCGATGCACTCGAACTCGCACCTGGGCATCAGCCTGATGGCGATGACGCATGTCGCCGCGAGTATCCCCAATCTCACTTACGCATGCGACACGCATTATCCGTGGCAGGAAGAGGAAGTCATCAAGGGCGGCCGGGTGAAGTTCGATAACGGCGCGGTGCGCGTGCCGACGACGCCGGGCCTCGGTGTCGAACTGGACCGCGACAGGCTCGCGGAACTGCATGAGCAATATCTCTCGTGCGGCGTGCGCAATCGTGACGACCTCAAGCAGATGCGCAAATATCAGCCGGAATTCACCGGCAAGAATCCGCGCTTCTGAGCGGCACGCACGATCAACGAGGAGACAAGCCCATGAGCAGTTCGACGCCAGATCGCGCGGATGAACCGACGAATCCACTGACCAGCGCCGTCAGCAAGATCAAGTGGCATATCCTGCCGCTCTTCGTCGTGATGTTCATCGTCAATTACATAGACCGCGTGAACATCGGTTTCGTGCGTCAGCATCTGAGCGCTGATCTTGGGATCGGCGCTGCGGCTTATGGACTAGGCGCGGGCTTGTTCTTCGTGAGCTATGCCGTGTTCGAAGTGCCGTCGAACATGCTGTTGCAGCGCTTCGGCGCGAAGGCGTGGCTCACGCGCATCATGATTACTTGGGGACTGGCGGCGGTCGGCATGGCTTTCGTGCGCGGCGAGACTTCGTTCTACATCATGCGCCTGGTCCTCGGCGCGGCTGAAGCGGGCTTCTTTCCCGGCGTGGTGTTCTACTTCACGCGCTGGCTGCCGAGCAATCAGCGTGGCCGTGCCATGGCGATTTTCTTGAGCGGCTCCGCGTTGGCTTCGGTGCTATCCGGGCCGATCTCCGGCGCGCTCATGCTGATAGACGGCATGGGTCTGCATGGCTGGCAGTGGATGTTCCTGATCGAAGGTTCCGCTTCCGTGGTGCTCGCGGCCTTCGTGTGGTTCTGGCTCGATTCGAAGCCGCGCGATGCAAAGTGGCTCACGCGTGCGGAGCAGGACGCGATCATCGACGAGATCGAGAGCGAACAAGTGGAACGTGACGCGTCGCATACCGTCAAGCCATCCACGTGGAGCCTGTTGCGCGATCCGCAGATTCTCATCTTCTGCCTGATTTACTTCTCCGTGTCGCTGACGATCTACGGCGCGACGTTCTGGCTGCCGAGCATCATCCGCAAGATGGGGCACTTCAACGACTTCCAGGTCGGGCTCTTCAATTCGATTCCGTGGATCATCTCCATTGCAGCGATGTACGTCTTCGCCATGCTCGCGGCGCGCTTCAAGTTTCAGCAGGCGTGGGTGGCGGTGGTGTTGATCATCGCCGCGCTCGGCATGTATGCGGCGGGGCAGGGCAGCGCGGTGTTTTCGTTCGTGGCGATCTGTTTTGCGGCGATGGGTTTCAAGGCCGCGTCGTCGCTGTTTTGGCCGATTCCGCAAGGCTATCTCGACGCGCGCATCGCGGCGCCGGTCATCGCGCTCATCAATTCGCTCGGCAATCTCGGCGGCTTCGTGGCGCCCGCGACCTTCGGCTTTCTCGAGCAGAAGACGGGATCGATCGAAGGCGGCCTCACGGGGCTCGCCGCGATGTCGGTCGTGGCCGCGGCGCTCGTCTTCTTCGCGGCCATGAAGCCGCGCGATGGACGCGGCGTGATGATTGCAAAGGCGGGGCGTTCGCACTGATTGTGGCGTCCGGCGTCAGGCGATACGCGCCGCACGGCGTTTCGATTCATCGCGCGTCCCGGCAATGTCGAAATGCTTGGCCAGCGCATCGACTACGTTCGGCCATCGCCTGGCGCATTTCTTCCGTACCCGAACCGATATGCCGATTTCGCAGGCATGTTCGTGTGCGCCGCCGAACTCGTCGGCCGGCTCGCGAGCAGCTTTGTCGAGCTTGCTTTCGCTGCTCGTCCGATGCGTATGCGTCTTGCGCGCGCTTGGCATGCCTCGCGTCACGCCGAGCCTTATCCGCAGGGCGATTCCCGCGCGGATCTTTTATGCGCTTTCGAGGCATCCGATGTGGCGCGTGCCTTGATCGATTGAGCCGAGCGTCTGACAGGCAGGAAGCCCGCGATCGACGTCGCGCTGGCTGCGCTCGTTGAGCATTGAGAGTTACCGGAGGGTGCGGCGTTCGCGTTGTTCTCCATCGCGCGAAGCGTGGGATGGATGGCGCATTCGATGGAGCAGATCGAGGAGGGAAGTTTGTTGCGGCCGCGGGCGCATTGCATCGGGCCCGCGGTTGTCGATTGACGTTTGAATCTGTTTGATGCTGCAAAGGCAGCATCGGGTGCTTCTAGCGCTTTGTGTTGGCTTTGCTTTTGACTCGCGTCGACCGGATTGCGGTCCGATCGACGCGTTTGGGAAGGGTGAGTTAGCGGCCGCCTGCTCCACCACCGCCACCACCGCCACCGCCACCGCCACCGCCACCGCCACCGCCGCCGCCGCCACCACCGTGACCACCGCCGCCGTTGCCGTGGCCACCGCTGCTGCCCGCGCCGCCGCCATTGCCGTGACCGCCGCTGCTGCCATTGCCGTGGCCGCCGGTGCTACCTGCGCCGCCGCCATTGCCATGACCGCCATCGCCGTGGCCGCCAGCGCTGCTGCCGTTGCCACCGCCATTGCCATGACCGCCGTCGCCGTGGCCGCCGCCATCGCCGTGACCACCAGCGCTGCTGCCGTTGCCACCGCCGTTGCCATGACCGCCGTCGCCGTGGCCACCGCCATCGCCATGACCACCAGCGCTGCTGCCGTTGCCACCGCCGTTGCCATGACCGCCGTCGCCGTGGCCGCCGCCATCGCCACCGCCATTGCCATGACCGCCGGTGCTGCCGTTGCCGCCGCCGTTGCCATGACCGCCGTCGCCGTGGCCACCACCATCGCCGCCGCCATTGCCATGACCGCCGGTGCTGCCGTTGCCGCCGCCGTTGCCATGACCGCCGTCGCCGTGGCCACCACCATCGCCGCCGCCATTGCCATGACCGCCGGTGCTGCCGTTGCCACCGCCGTTACCGTGGCCGCCATCACCGTGGCCACCACCATCGCCGCCGCCATTGCCATGACCGCCGGTGCTGCCGTTGCCGCCGCCGTTGCCATGACCGCCGTCGCCGTGACCGCCATCACCGTGACCGCCGCTGCTGCCGTTGCCACCGCCGTTACCGTGGCCGCCGTCGCCGTGGCCACCATCGCCATGTCCGCCGTCGCCATGACCGCCATCACCGTGACCGCCGCTGCTGCCGTTGCCGCCACCGTTACCGTGACCACCGTCGCCGTGACCGCCGTCGCCGTGACCGCCGTCGCCGTGACCGCCGTCGCCGTGACCACCGTCGCCATGACCACCGTCGCCGTGACCGCCATCGCCGTGACCGCCATCGCCGTGACCGCCGTCGCCATGGCCGCCGTCACCGTGACCACCGCTGCTGCCGTTGCCGCCACCGTTACCGTGACCGCCGTCGCCATGGCCGCCGTCACCGTGACCACCGCTGCTGCCGTTGCCGCCACCGTTACCGTGACCGCCGTCGCCGTGACCACCGTCGCCGTGGCCGCCGTCGCCGTGACCGCCGTCGCCGTGACCGCCGTCGCCGTGACCGCCGTCGCCGTGACCGCCGTCGCCGTGACCACCATCGCCATGACCGCCGTCGCCGTGACCGGAGCTGCCGCCGCCATGGCCCGTGCTACCACCACCCGTGCTGCCACCGCCCGTGCTTCCACCACCCGTACTGCCACCGCCCGTGCTACCACCACCCGTGCTTCCACCGCCCGTGCTGCCACCGCCCGTGTTGCCACCGCCCGTGCTGCCACCGCCCGTGCTGCCACCGCCCGTGCTTCCACCACCCGTGTTGCCACCGCCCGTGCTGCCACCGCCCGTGCTGCCACCGCCCGTGCTGCCACCACCCGTGCTGCCACCGCCCGTGCTGTCACCACCCGTGCTGCCACCACCCGTGTTGCCACCGCCCGTGCTGCCACCACCAGCGCCTACACCACCCGACCCCGTGCTCCCGCCACCCGAACTCGAACCCGACCCAGAACCAGACCCCGTACTACCGGAACTCGAGCCACCATGCGAACCAGTCGACCCCGCACCTTGCCCTCCGGTCGATCCCTGACCAGCCGCCGTTCCAGCACTAGCGGTTCCACTACCCGTGCTCGCGCCATTGCTACCCGAAGTACCCGCGGCACCAGCGGATGTCCCGCTCCGGTTACCCGCTGGAAGTCCAACCATCCGTCCCGGCAAAACGGCGGCTTGAGCGCGCGTTTGCGGGTCCGTTGCAGCAGACACTGCCGCCGGCGCAACGCCAACGACACCATTCGCGCATGCCGCCGATGTCAGGTTATTGCAAGCCTCCGTGGCTGTCTGAGCATGTGAAAGATTCGACACCGCAGCCGTGATAACGATCACGCTAAGCTTGAGCGCCGTCCTCAATTTGTATTTGTTTGGGTTCCTCATGTCTTCCCCGTAGTTTGGCTATCGCGACGCTTCGGTGAGGCGTTTAACGCGATGTGGGGCAAGAATGGCAGTCTCAGGATGTCGTTCTGTGCGTTACTCAACCTAGCGCCGGGCGGCCATGTAGCAGGGCGTGCGCGACCTCTCAGAAAACGTTTGCATAAGCCACAAAAGACACGGTTGCAGTTACCACGTGGAGCCGATCATCAGCGGAAATTTTGCCTTGCCGCAATGGGAGAAATGCATCGATCAGCAACGGGAGAATCGTGAAAATAGTCGGCATCCTAACTAATAGGAGGAACATCGAACGCACGTAGGAGCACGGTCGAGCACTCGGAACGAATGCTAGTTGAAAGTTAATTCGATGGTTATTCGAAAGCTTCAATGACAGTCGATATGCGGTCCACACCGCATAACTTCCTCAAGCGCGTAATAAAAAAAGCGGCGGTGTCCGAACCATCGAACACCGCCGCATTGCGCTCAAGCGATCGGTTATCAGAAGCCCTGTCCACCGCCGCCATTGGTTGAAGGACTCGTTGCACCATTCGAACTACCGCCGCCCGATCCGGTTACGCGCGGCTGCATGCCGCCCGAGCCCTGATTCGTGCCACGACCCGCGGCACTCGTGCCGTTATAGGACCCACCCGTTGCCGATTTACCAGTAGTGATATCGGCGGTGCCCGAACGAGTCATATCGCTATTGACCTGTCCGGGGCTGGCCGGACCATGACTCGCACCCGGCTGTGTCTGCGCGCTTTGCGCGACCGCCGCGCCGGACAATCCCGACATGAGTGCGCATAGAACGAGTTGCTTGCTGATCTTCATGGCATCTCTCCTTTTCGATAACACTCACGCTTCCGAATCGCGCTTGCTCGATGGATGATCGGGCCCGGCGTCCGGATCGACATCGGGATCGATATGATCGTTCTCCGGCGTGTAAGGCCCTTGCTCTGGATGGTCCTTGCCCTTCGGGACTAGCGATGCATCCATGTTTCCGTGTTCGCGCTGTTCGATCGTGCCGTCGGCCTTCTCCTTCACGTCGCCTTTGCCAATCGCTTCGCGACGCTGGTCCGCGCGTTCCACCGGGTCCGAAGGTTCGCTATTCATTTCTTTACTCCTGATCGAGGATCAGTGCGCCGAAGGTCGGCCGCACAGTTGCAACGGTTACGCAAATAACGCAGCAACGGTTATGCCGCCGCAATGCATCACGTCGCATCGAAAGCTATTTGTCCCGATGCCCCGGCAGCACAGCGCCCAGGACTTGCCGCGCCGTATCGACGATCACGTTGCCCTGGTTTGGATCGCCCTTCAAGAGTGTGGTCGCGAACGCCTTCGCTTGCTGCAGCGTAATATGCGGCGGCAGCGGCGCCACATTGGGATCGGCCTTGACTTCGATCACGACAGGCCGGTCCGATGCAAGCGCCTCGTCCCACACGGCGGCCATGCGTTCGGCATCGTCCACATACAGGCCTTTGAGGCCGATCATCTCGGCGAACTTGTGATACGGCACCGATGGAATGTCCTGCGATGCCTCGAACTTCGGGTCGCCTTCCATCACGCGCTGCTCCCATGTCACCTGATTCAGGTCCTGGTTGTTGAGCACGAGACAGATCCAGCGCGGATCGGACCATTGTTTCCAGTACTTCGCCACGGTGATGAGCTCGGCCATGTTGTTCATCTGCATGGCGCCATCGCCGACGAGCGCGATCACCGGCCGCTCGGGATGCGCAAACTTCGCCGCGATGGCGTAAGGCACGGCCGCGCCCATCGATGCAAGGCCGCCCGAAAGCGAGCACATCATGCCGCGTTTCACCTTGAGGTCGCGCGCATACCAGTTCGCGCACGAGCCGGAATCGCTCGTGACAATGGCATTCGACGGCACGCGCGGCGACAATTCCCACACGGTGCGCTGCGGGTTCACGCCGGTTGTAGCGGGCTCGAGCGCGCGCTTTTCGAGCGTCTTCCACCAGTCGCTCATCCATCCTTCTATGTCCTTGCGCCACGAGCGATCCGTCTTCTCTTCAAGCAAGGGCAGAAGTGCCCGCAAGGTTTCGGCGCTATCGCCGACGAGGTTGACTTCCATCGGGTAGCGGATACTCAGCATGTCCGCCTTCAGGTCGATCTGCACGCCGCGCGCCGCGCCTTCCTTCGGCAGAAATTCGGCATAAGGGAAACCCGAGCCGATCATGAGCAGCGTGTCGCATCCGGTCATGAGCTTGTAGCTCGGCTCGGTGCCGAGCAAGCCGATGGAACCGGTCACGAAAGGCAAATCGTCCGGCAATGCAGCCTTGCCCAGCAGCGCCTTGGCCACGCCCGCGCCGAGTTTTTCCGCAATGGCGATGACTTCATCGGTTGCCTGCAACGCGCCCGCGCCGACGAGTATCGCGACCTTCTTGCCGGCGTTGAGCACATTGGCGGCTTGCTGCAAGTCAGCGGGATACGGCACGGTCTTCGGCGCGCGATAGCCCACGCCCGAATGCAAGGTGCCGTGTTTGCGGCCGGGCGCTTCATAGTCGAGGTCCTGCAGATCGTTCGGCAGGATGAGGGCGGTCACGCGCTTCTCGGCAATGGCGATGCGCACCGCGCGATCGACGAGATGCCGTATCTGCGAAGGCACGCTTGCCTGTTGCACGAACGCGCCCGCGACATCCTTGAATAACGCGCTCAGATCGACTTCCTGTTGATAATGACCGCCAAGCGCGGCGCGCGCCTGCTGGCCGACGATGGCGAGCACTGGCATGTGATCGAGCCGCGCATCGTAAAGGCCGGTGATCAAATGCGCCGCGCCCGGTCCCGATGTCGCGATGCACACGCCCAGCTCGCCCGTGAACTTCGCATGTGCGGATGCCATGAACGCGGCCATTTCCTCGTGCCGCGCCTGAATGAATTCGATCTTGCCTTTCGCGCGATTCATGGCGCCGAAGACGCCATTGATTCCGTCGCCGGGATAGCCATAAATACGGCGCACGCCCCAGGCGTGCAGACGGTCGATCAGAAAATCGCCGACAGTAGTGGACATGGAATTTTTCTCCGGATGACGAAGCAAAAAGCGCACGCGTACGTCGCAATGTCGCAACGTAGCAGAGATAAAGAATGCTGCGTTTAAAGCTCGGGAACCTGCAAATCGGCCTGGACGATTTCCCGGCCGCGCAGCACGGCAGCATCTTTTGCCGTCTGCTTCGAATCGAACGGGCCAATATCTTCCGCGCCCTCGAAGGGAAAGAGCAAGCGGGCATCCGTCAAGCGCACGACTTTCAGCGTGCCGACATAACCGCCTCCCACATGCGGCCGATATGACGCGTAAATCGCGTAGTCGTCATCGGTCAAACCCGGCTTTGCATTGCGATCCTTCTTATGCGGGAACAGCACGAGCTTGGCTCGTCCGGAAACTGGCTCTTTCATGATTCGTGGAGGTCGATGAACTTTGAAAATCCGATAAGCATTCGTTGTGCCGCATTCGAGCCATATGGCTTACTGACTGGCGCCGCCCGGCGTATCGCTTGCGGCCGTCGCAGGGAAGCTTGCCGCTGCGGGCGCGGAGGATGTGGGCGTGGTCGAAGCGGCTGTGTCCGTGTCGCGCTTGCAGCCGGTTGTGAGCGAGACCATCGCGATGGCGAGGATGAGTGTCGGCAGGACAGTGCGCTTCATTTCGTCACCTGGTCGCGATGGTTCGATTGCATCGTCATTGTTCGAGCAATCGGCGTACCGTCGCGCGGCGAGACGTGTCTGGCGGATGCGCGACGACCGATCACTGGCGCGAACTTTGCTCCTCGACCGCCAACTACGGGAGATCAGCAAGTGACCTGCGCTTATCCGCCTGACCTCGAACTGCCTGCATCGCGGCGGTTTATCGCGTGAAGCCGACTTTTCCTTTAATCGCCGTCAGTTTCTTCGCGGCGGATGTACAAGCCGGCGTCGGGCCGTTCCTTGGCATCTATCTGCTGGCCAATGGCTGGACGTCGGAAAAGATCGGCACGGTGCTGACCATCGCGGGCATCGTCGGCATGTTGGTGACGGCGCCCGCGGGCGCGCTCGTCGACGCCACCACGCGCCGCCGCAGCATCGTGGCCGCGGGCGGCGCGCTGACGGTGCTGGCGGCGGTGATCATCTGGCTGGGCCAAGGCTTCTGGCCTGTCACGCTTTCGCAGATCGCCACGGCAGTGGCGGGCGCCGCCATGGGACCGGCCCTGGCGGGGCTGACGCTTGGCATCGTCGGGAGACAAAACTTCGACCGTCAATTCGGCCGCAATCAGGTGGCGAATCATGCGGGCAATATTGCTGCTGCCTTGCTTTCTGGATGGCTTGGCGCGTGGCTTGGCATCGTCTATGTGTTTGCCTTGAGCGCGGCTTTCGGCGTGGGCTGCGTGCTTACTGCGTTCCTTATTCCCGCGCGTTCCGTGCATAGGCATCACGCACGCGGTATTGCTCGCGATGACAACGACGACAACGCGCCGGTACAAACCGACAGCGCGAGCATCCTCGTGCGCAATCGGCCCTTGCTCCTGCTGGCCATCGCGCTTGCCGCGTTCAACCTCGGCAATTCGGCGATGCTGCCGCTCTACAGTCTCGCGGTTGCATCGACACACAAAGCGGGCGCAAGCCAGATCACGGCGGCGAATATCGTGATTGCGCAGGTCGTCATGTTGTTGGCGGCGGCTTTCGCGAGCCGTCTGACGCGGCGCTTCGGCTTCTGGTGGATCATTCTCGTCACGCTTCTGACCTTGCCGTTGCGCGCGGTGACGGCAGCGTGGTTAGAGCCGCCATGGGGCATTCTTCCCGTGCAGATTCTCGACGGCATTGGCGCCGGTTTGCAAAGCGTGGCCGTGCCGGCGCTCGTCGTGCATCTTCTGCATGGCAGCGGTCGCGTGAATCTGGGGCAGGGCGCGGTGCAGGGCGTTCAGGCGGCGGGCGCGTGTCTGAGTCCACTTATCGGCGGATGGCTCGCGCACCTGTTCGGCTATCCGGTTGCGTTCATGCTACTCGGCAGCGTGTCGGTGGCATCGTTCGCGATATGGATTGGCTACGGCGGCCAGATCCGGCAGGCATGCGACGAACGTGGCGAAGAGTTGTCGAAGCTCGCGGATGTGGATTCGTCACCGCTCTTTCGCTGATACCGCGGTCCTCAAAGCATCGCGAGAATCGTGCCGTCGTGTTCGCGCGCTTCATATGTTTTCGCGTAAGAGTCATCGCGGCACGACGATGCAACCGTCAGCGGTCGCACATGCTGACCGTTGCTATCGAAGCGCCAGCCATGCGATGCGCACGTGATCAACCCGCCCGTCACGCGTCCTGTCGATAGTTCATTGCCTCGATGCGGGCAAGCATCGTCCCAGACATGGATGCCGCCTTCGCCATCGCGCCACACGACGAGTCGTCTATCTCCATACGAAACGGCGCGCGCCGCTTCGCACGGCACGTTCTCCGACGTGCACACGTGAGCCCATCCAGACATTTCCTGCAGTTTCAACGACTTCATACGCCAACGACTCTCTGTGTTTGCACGGGCAACGCGCCTTAAGCTTCATCCTGAGCTTAAGCGATAAGCCCAAGGGCGCCTAAGGTTATCGCGCTAATTGTCTGCAGACATGCTCCCCGAAAACGCTCACCTTTGGTCGAAGAGCGCGTCCATACGCGGAGCTTGAGCAAAACAAGCGTCATGCCGCTTGTCCTTATGCAGCAATGCTCCGCGCGCTTCGAGCAGCGCATCCAATGAAGCGAAATCCAGGCAACTGAAGCGCACAAACACACGATCCCGCAAACCCTCACCTTTCACACGTACATGAAGCGCCGCGCAGTCAAGCTGTGATACGGTTCCTGATCGATTCCACTCATTTCTCTCGTTCAAGTAAGGAGCTGCCTTGTCATCGATTCAAGCCTCATCGCCCTTGCGCCTCGGTATTCTCGGCGGCGCCAATATCGCCAGGCAATTCGCGCGTGACGTGCAGCCAAGCGAAAACGTGCGCATCGTCGCGGTGGCGAGCCGCAGCGACGACAACGCAAAAGCATTCGCGGAAGCGAACGACATCGGCGCATGGTTCGGCAGCTATGAAGCACTGCTCGCCAGCCCCAATGTCGATGCCATCTACATTCCCTTGCCCAACAGCCTGCATGCCGAATGGGCAATCAAGGCAGCAAACCACGGCAAGCACGTCCTCTGCGAGAAGCCGCTCGCGTTGTCCCGCGACGAAGCCGCCAGCATGTTCGAGGCCGCCGAGCGCAGCGACGTGCTGTTGCTCGAAGCCTTCCCGTGGTACTTCCAGCCGCAGACCGCGCAGATGATGTCGCTGATCGGCGAAGGCGCCATCGGCGCGGTGCGCGCCATTCAGGCGAACTTCGGCTTCACTGTGGGCAACCCGGGCGCGAACATCCGCATGAAGCCGGAACTCGGCGGCGGCGCGCTGCTCGATGCAGGCAGCTATCCGCTAAGCCTGATTCGCCTCGTGACCGGAACCGCACCGCAAAGCGTGCAGGCCGTGGCGACGTGGGCCGATACCAAGGTCGACATCAGCCTCATGGCGACGCTCATCTATGCCGATGGCCGCCGCGCGCAACTCTCCTGCGCAATGGATGGCGCGAATCATCGATATGCGACGATCATCGGTTCCGAAGGCACGATCGATACCGAGTATCTCAACCATACGAGCGATCTGACGCACGGGCATCCGTATGGCTATCTGCCGAGCCAGTTGCGCGTGCGGCGCGGCATTCCCAATTCGGTGCCGTTCGAAGTAGTGCAGTCGGACACGGGCAGCGGCTTCTTCTTCACGGCGGAAGCGTTCGCGCGCATGGTCGCCACGCACGATACGGCCGCCATCGAGTTCTACGCGCAGGCGAGTCTTGATAACGCGGCGACGCTGGCCGCTATCATCGAAAGCGCTCGCACTGGAAAGTCCGTGGCGCTCGCCTGAATGACGAACGGACTCACTTCGTCTGCGCAAGCGAAATCACGAGATCGAGAAACGCCCGCGTCTTCGCGGGCGGATGATGCCGCGACGGATAGTACGCGTACAGCGGGAAGCGCTCGTCGGGCCAGTCGGGAAAAAGATCGATCAACTTGCCTTCCGTGAACAGATGCTCGGAGCCGAGTTCGAGAATCTGCGCGACGCAATAGCCCGACAGGCTGGCGCTCAACATGGTGCCGACATCGTTGAGCGTGAGGCGGCCGCGCGTATCGACGGTCATGCGCTTCTTCTTGCGGTGAAACTCCCACACGAACGGACGCCCTGTTTCAGGATCGCGAAATTCGACGCACGTATGCGCGTCGCTTTCCAGCGCTTGCGGTGTCGCGGGCCGTCCGCATCGCGCGATGTATGAAGGCGCGGCCACGGTGCGCACCGGCGTGTCGAGCAGCTTGCGAGCGACGAGACTCGAATCGCGCGGCTCGCCAAAACGGATCGCCAGATCGAAGCCGTCCGCGATCATGTCGCCAAGGCGGTCGCTCGTGATCAGTTCGAGTTCTATCTCCGGGTGCGCGTCCATGAACGCGTAGAGCTTCGGCCCGAGCACGAGGCGCGAGAAAATGGGATCGACATTCACGCGCAACCGGCCGCGCACGGCGGTCGCGCCGCCCGAAGCGGTGGCCGCCGCTTCTTCCAGTCCGTTCAGATGCGGCATGACTTGTTCGAAGAAGCGCCGGCCGTCGTCGGTGAGCGACACGCTGCGCGTCGTGCGATCGAATAGCCGCACTCTCAAACGCGCTTCTAGGCGGGCGATGGCGCGGCTTACGCCGGGCTGCGACATGCCGAGACGGTTGCCCGCGGCGGCGAACGTGCCTGCATCGACGATAGCCGCGAACACGCTGATGCCGTTCAGGATGCGTTCGTTGAAGCCCGCCATTCATGCCTCCGCGTCATCGATGAAATGGCTTTCATGTTATCGCGAAGCGGCGCCTTCACGCGCAGAATGGGCTCTGGATCAATCGCCATAGGAGCGTTGCATGTCACGAATTTTCATCACCGGATCGAGCGACGGGCTCGGTCTCATGGCCGCGCGTCTTTTGATCGAACAAGGGCATGCCGTGGTGCTGCATGCGCGCAACGCGGCGCGCGCCGAGGACGCACGCACTGTCCTGCCGCAAGCGCAAGGCGTCGTCACGGGCGATCTCGCGAGTCTGGAAGCCACGCGCGGCGTGGCGGAGCAAGTCAACCGGCTGGGACACTTCGATGCCGTCATTCATAACGCGGGCGTGGGGTATCGCGAGCCGGGCCGTATCGAAACCGTCGATGGCCTGCCGCATGTTTTCGCCATCAACGTGCTCGCGCCGTACGTGCTGACGGCGCTGATCGAGAAGCCATCGCGGCTCGTGTATCTCAGTTCCGGCATGCATCACGGCACGCCCGCGAATCTCGACGACATCGAATGGACGCAACGCCGCTGGAACGGCTCGCTCGCGTATGCCGAAAGCAAGTTCATGGACGTGCTGCTCGCGCTGGCGGTGGCGCGCTACTGGCCGGATGTGCTGTCCAACGCGTTAGAACCCGGCTGGGTGCCGACGAAGATGGGCGGCGCTTCCGCGCCCGACGACATGGACAAGGCGCATCGCACGCAAGCGTGGCTCGCAGCCAGCGACGACGACAAGGCGCGCGTATCGGGCCGCTACTTCTTCCATCTGCGTGAGCGCTCGTGCGATCCGGCCGCGCGCGACGAAGCCATGCAGGACCGCCTGATCGGCATTTGCGAGCGTCTGTCGGGCGTGCGTATCGACAGATGAGTTCGTGCCGGACGAAAAAAAGCCGGGCTTCGAAAAGCCCGGCAATCACTCCAACATCGCGTGTTCTTTCTGATCAGGCGTGCGCCTTGGCGGTTTTTTCCACGGCCATGGAGTCGGCGCGCTGACGGTCGTATTCCTGCTGAGTCATCGGCACGGCGTCCGGCTTGCCCAGATCGTTCAGGCGAACGCGGAAGGTCTCGCGAGCCGACCATGCCGCAAGCGCCGCGATGATCGTCACCACCAGCGTGATGCAACCGACCGTCATCGGAATATTGTTCGATCCCGGCGGCGCGACCGCTGCGAAGAGGGCGGGCAAGAGCGCGGTAATGGTGGTGCCGATGTTCTGCGCGATCGCCATGGCCGAAACGCGGGAGCGCGTCGGGAACAGTTCCGGGAAGAAGCTCGGGAAAATCGCGTTATAGCCCTGATACACGAGACCCCACATCAGCAGCGACATGACGATGGCAACCGGCACGTTGTGGATGCTGATCGCCCACAGATAAGCGAACGACAGCAGCCCCGACAGGATAGCGCCGACGATGATCGGCGGACGGCGCCCGATCTTGTCCGACAGATTGCCGACGAACGGAATCACCAGCACGGCGAGGATGTTGCCCGCGACCGGAATCCACAGATACACGCTCTTCGAGAAACCGATGCCGTAGGAAGCCTGCACCGCGTAAGCCGCGCCGAAGATCGTGGCGACCACGGGAATGACGTTCATGAGCGCCATGCAGATCACGCGCAGCATGTCAGGCGTGCTGTTGGCGAACGCTTCCTTGATCGGCGACTTCGGCAGATCGCCGTGCTTGCCTTCTGCCGTGAACGCCGGCGTTTCGTGAACCTCGCGACGGATGATGTAACCCGCGACCAGCACGCCCGCCGACAGCAGGAACGGAATGCGCCAGCCCCATGAGTTGAACGTGTCTTCCGGCATGAAGTACGCGAGCGGCAGGAACACGGCGGCGGCGAGAATTTGGCCCGCCTGCACGCCTTGCAACGTGAAGCTCGCGAAGAAGCCGCGTCGTCCGAAAGGCGCGTGTTCGAGAATCATCGAGCTTGCGCCGGAGATTTCGCCGGCCACGGCGAAGCCCTGAACCAGACGCAAGATCACGAGCAAGGTCGGTGCGAGCATGCCGACGCTGTGATATGTCGGCAATAGGCCCACGGCCATGGTGGAGAAGCCCATCAGGAACATGCAGACCAGCAGGACGTTCTTACGGCCGTGGGTGTCGCCCAGATGGCCGAGCACGAATGCGCCGATAGGACGCGCGACATAACCCACGCCGTAAGTCGCGAGCGACGCGACGATAGCCACCTTCGGATTGCCCGAGGGAAAGAACAACTGCGGGAATATGAGCGCTGCCGCCTGGGCGTAGATAAAGAAGTCGTAGTACTCGAGCGCCGAGCCGATCCAGCCGCTCGCCGTCGCTTTCTTCGCCTGGCGGCCGCCGTGTGCTTCGTCCTGAAGGCTAGCCATGTAATGTCTCCGACAATGGTTATGAGTAGAACCCGTTTGCCACCGAGGCCGCCGCTTTCTGGCCTGCTGCTCGTGGCCGAGCGGCAGGGCATTCGGATCACCGGAATACGCCTCGCTCAGAAGTGTTTCGAGCATAAGAGCGCTGGCTGATCGCGGCAACGACTTATGACGCATTTTGCGCGATAATCGTACGCGTGTGTCCGATAATCGACCGAATTGGGGGTTAGCACTGACCTTTCGGCTTTGTCAGCGCACGCCGGCTGCCCCATTCGAGCAACGAACATGACGAAAACATCGACACTCGACAAGCGCGACTGGATCGCCGGACTGGAGAAAGGTCTAGCCATTCTCGAAGCCTTCGACGACCAGCACGCGCGCATGACGCCGACGCAAGCCGCCGTGCGCACCGGCATGACGCGCACGGCCGCGCGCCGCTATTTGCTGACGCTGGCACATCTCGGTTATGTGCAAACCGATGGCAAGCTATTCAACCTGACGCCGCGCGTGTTGCGCGTGGGCTGGTCGTACTTCGACTCGGCGCGGCTGCCGCGTATCGTGCAGCCTTATCTGCAGCAGTTGAGCGCGCTGATCCACGAGTCAGTGTATGTGAGTGTGCTGGACGAGTGGGATCTCGTCATCATCGCGCGAAACGGCTCGACGCGCGTCATGACCACCGGGTTCGTGCTCGGCGCGCGCGTGCCGGCGGCGTTGATGTCGGGCGGCATCGTTCTGCTCGCGCACAAGCCGGACGAGGAAGCGGTGCGCAAGTGGCTCGACGCCACGGAGTTCAAGCCGTTCACGCCGCTCACCATCACCAACAAGGAAAGGTTGTACGAAAAGATTCGCGCGGCGCGCGTGGAGGGTTACGTTGCAATCGAACAGCAATTGCAGGTGGGCGTGCGCGGGATCGCCGTGCCGATGAAGAACCGGCACGGGCAGGTGGTCGCGGCTTTGTCGGCAAATATGCCGATCGGAAAAGAAACGAGCGAGGCTGCGCTCGCTCGGGTCTTGCCGCCGCTCCAGGAGACGGCGTTGAACATGCTCAACGTGATCTGATCAGTCGAACATGTCCGGCTGCGTGGCGACGAGGTCATTCCAGATAGTCTGGAAGTGCAGCCAGCCGATATAGTCGCTGCCCACGTGTTCGCGGCTATAACGCGCGCGGTCCGGCGTGACGAGCTTCGGCGTGATGCCGGTTTGCTCGATCATCAGTTGCTGATGGCAGCAGCGCTCCAGCGCAATGAACCAGAACGCCGCGGAGTCGATACTGTGGCGGCTCGCCGTGAGCAGCCCGTGGTTCTGGTGGATCGCGGCTTTCACGCCCTTGAACGCGAGCGCGACTTTGTTGCCACCTTTCACTTCCACTGCAACCTTGCCCGCTTCCTCGCCGATCACGACGTGATCTTCAAAAAACGCAGCCGCGTCTTGCGAGATCGGTTCGAGCGCTTTGCCGAGCGACGCGAACGCGGTGCCGTAGAGCGTGTGCGCGTGGCACATGGCGACGATATCCTGATGCATCTCATGCACGGCCGCATGCAACACGAAGCCGGCGCGATTGATCGCGTGATTGCCCTCGACGACGGTGCCCTTGTGATCCGCGCAGATCAGATTCGACACCTTCACTTGCGAAAAGTGAATGGCCATCGGATTAGTCCAGTACAGGCCCGGGTTTTCCGGATCGCGCACGGTGAGATGCCCGGCGAAACCGTAATCGAAACCTTGCAGCGCGAAGGCGCGACATGCACCCACTAGCCGCTCTTTCAAATACTGCCGATGTTCGGCCGCATTCTTGAATTCCGGCAATTCAGGAAAGATCAGCCCTTCCTGCTCCGGCTGATAGATCGATACCTTGCCTTCCTTGACGATCGACGATGCGGGTTTTTCGAGCACTTCGTTCATGGCGGGTCTCCAATGTTTGTTGCCTCGTTATCGTTATAGTCTCCCCGCCGCGATCCGATGACAAACGATCGATGTTCATCCATGCATGAACCCGGCTCATGCATGCAGTCAACGCATGACGGCCAATCCATCTTGCTTGCTTCATGTTGCACTGCGAGAGGCTTGTCTAGCGTTTGGCCCAGAACTCGCGTTGTACGCGTAGCACCTCGTCTTCTACTTCGGCAACCGGGCCGATCAGTTCGACGGGCTTCTGGCAGTGATCGAACACGTAGCGTGACGAGACGCTCATGGTCGGATTCTCTTCGTGATTGCCGGTGGCTTCCAGCAGACGCGCTTCCGTCAGTCCATACACCACGCGTCCGATGTTCGCCCAATACGCGGTTCCCGCGCACATGCAGCACGGCTCGACGGACGTATAGAGCGTGCAGCTCCACAAGTACTCCGGCGTGAAGTTGAGCGCCGCGACGCGCGCGAGCACCGACTCCGCGTGATTCACGGTATCGACATTGCCTTGCTCCATCAACACGGTTTCCTGGTCAGGACCGACGAGGATCGCGCCGAACGGATGATGACCGAGCAAGGTTGCACGTTCGGCGATAACGCTCGAATGCCGCAGATGCCGGATGATCTGCTCGCGCGTGGGCGTGAGACCTTGCGGCGGAAAAGCGTCGCTTTGCTGCTTGGGCGCGGGCGCGGTAATGCTCATGGACTTGTCTCCTGCAATCGCCGTTGGAAGGAAAGGCAGCATAGCGCAGGCAAAAAGCCGCTAGCGCGTGCGAGGCGGATGACGTGTATCAGCTCGAAAGGTGAGGGTATTCGGGAGGCATGTTCGCGGTTGGCACGGAGCCTTGAAAACAAAGGGCTTTTCCATCGATTTGGCGGCTTTCGAGCGTCTAAAGGTGAGCGCTTTCGGGAGCCGTGGTATTCGGCTGCTTACGAAGCCGAGCTTCATTGCGCCCGGAAGTAGTCCGCGCTTCGGTCACGCGCGCTCGCCGGGATTGAGACAGCCAAGTCCGACGAGCGTAGCTTCGACGGCTTCATCGAGCGGTGTGTGCGGTTCGTGGCCGAGCGTTTGGACGAGCAAGGCGTTGTTCATGCGCACCGGCGTGCGCCATAAGTAGCGCATCTCGCGCAGCTCTCGAAACGTCGTATTGAAGGGCGATGCCAGCGCGAGCAACCACCACGGAAACCCGACGATGCGCGGCCGGCTGCGCGCGGCGACGCGCTGGATAGCACGAGCGAGCTGCATGCCGTCTTCGTCCCAATGTCCGCCCATGTGAAAGCGCGCGAAGGGTGCGAGCGTATCGCGGCGTCGAAGCAACTCGATCATCGTGCGCGCCACATCGGGTAGATACGACCATTCATGTCCGACACCGCGCGCACCGGGACAACTGATTTTCCTGACCGGTTTGCCCGGCGTCACGAGTCCCTGCGAAAACCAGTTGTTGCCCGCTTTCGGCCCGAAGAAATCGCCCGCGCGCACGATCAGCACGCGCGCGCCTTCCTTGCTCGCGCGTTCCAGTCGCGCTTCCATCTCCACGCGTATCGCGCCTTTTTCCGTGAGCGGACGCTGTGGCGCGCGCTCATCGATGAAGGGCAGCGCGTCCGGCCCGAAGTTGTACACCGTGCCCGGCAGCACGATGGTCGCGCCCTCGGCTTTCGCGGCGGCGATGGTGTGATCGATCATCGGCAAGACGAAGTCGGCCCAGCGCTTGTAGCCCGGCGGATTCACCGCATGCACGATGACCGCGCAGCCCCGTGCGGCGCGCTTGACATCCGCGCGGTTCATGGCATCGCCCTGAATCCATTCGATGCCGTGCACGTCGGGCCGCGCGTCGGGTGCGCCCCGCTTCATGCCGCGCACGCGCCAGCCCGCATCGCGCAGCTGCCGCGCCACTTCGCTGCCAATTCCGCCGCTCGCCCCGAGCACCAATGCCTGTTCGCCGTGTGTCATGTCTTGCGCCTCTTATGGATCGAAGACCTTATTCTGTGCCGTGCAGCGATACAATAAAATTGCCTAACCTCGTTGAGCAGATATACAAATTCGTATGGCAGAGAGTATTGGCTGGGAGCTGTACCGCACTTTTTTGGCGGTCTTGCAGGAAGGTTCGCTTTCGGGCGCGGCGCGTTCGCTCGGCATCACGCAGCCTACTGCGGGACGGCATGTCGAGGCGCTCGAAAAGGCACTCGGCGTAAGCTTGTTCACGCGCTCGCAAACCGGCCTGCAACCGACCGATGTCGCGCTCGACCTGCGCGCGCATGCCGAGGCGATGCACAGCACGGCCGCATCGCTCGAACGCGCCGCGACGGGTCATGCGGATGGCGCGAGCGTGCAGGGCGCCGTGCGGATCTCGGCGAGCGAAGTCGTGGGCGTCGAAGTGTTGCCGCCCATTCTCGCGGCGTTGCGCGAGCGGCATCCGCGTCTCGTGATCGAACTCGTCCTCAGCAATCGCGTGCAGGACCTGCTCAGACGCGAAGCCGACATCGCCGTGCGCATGGTGCGGCCGAAGCAAACGCAACTCGTCGCGCGGCGCGTCGGGCGGATCGAAGTGGGCTTGCACGCGCATCGCGACTATCTCGCGAAGCATGGCACGCCGCGCAACGTGGCGGCGCTGGATCGGCATGCGATCATCGGTTTCGATCAGCCGAACGCCTTCGTACGCGAAGCGAGCAAGTCGCTGCCGGAATTTTCGCGCGATACGTTCGCCCTGCGCTCGGACAGCGACCTCGCGCAACTTGCGCTGATCCGCGCGGGCGCGGGCCTCGGCATGTGTCAGGTGGCGCTCGCCCGGCGCAACGATTCGCTCGTGCGCGTGCTGCCGAAAATATTCACGTTTCAGCTCGAAACCTGGGTGACGATGCACGAAGATCTGCGCGGCAGTCCGCGCTGCCGCGCCGTGTTCGACGCGCTGGCGGATGGCATCGAGCGCTATGCGGACTGATCACGCACTGGCCTGCCGGTTCACGTGGGAATCGTGCATGTGCGGGGGTGCTTCGGTCGGCGAGAATATCGGCGGGCGCGAAAGCTCGCGCTCATCGGCAAACACTCGACTCGCCGGAGCCACTCCATGTCTGCTCACGCATTTGTCAGCGCCAACCTTCTGCTGGCCTATTCCGCTTATTTCGTCGGCACGGCAAGCCCCGGCCCGAGCAATCTCGCGATCATGTCGATTGCGAGCACATCCGGCCGGCGCGCGGCGTTCGCTTTCGCGGCGGGCGTGATCTCCGGCTCCTTCTTCTGGGCGATGCTCGCCGCGCTCGGCCTTTCCGCCGTGTTGACGGCATACACGGGCTTTCTCGTCGCGGTCAAGCTGTGCGGCGGCGTGTATCTCTTGTGGCTCGCGTTCAAGTCGGGCCGCTCGGCGTGGCGGCCGGCGCGCCGTGCATCGTCGGTGGAAACGACTGAGCAACCAGACACGCGCAAGCTCTATGCACGCGGCGCGCTGCTGCATCTGACCAATCCGAAGGCCATTCTCGTATGGATGTCGGCGGCGGCGCTCGGCTCATCGGCGGGCGAGGGCACCGCGCACATGCTCGCGGTCGTCGCGGGCTGTCTGTGTATCGGCGTATGCGTGTTCGGCGGCTATGCCGCGCTTTTTTCGATGGCATCGGCGCGCCGCATCTACACGCGCATCCAGCGCGGTCTCGACGCCGCGCTCGCGCTCGTCTTCGCAGTCGCAGGCATTCGACTGCTGACTTCGCGGGTTTGACGCAAACCGCCGTCTTTTTGTCTTGCCTTTGCGCTCGGGCCGCATCGCGACTACGCTGCAAAGTGCATCCTCGAAGACGCCCGGACAATGCCCAACGAAAACTCGACCCGAGCCGCCCCGCCGCTCGAACGTGACGCCCTGAGCGGCGTGGACGCGCTCGCGCCCGTTCTGCGCGATGCCTTCGTCTCGCTGGGCCGCGAACTCATCGCGATCAAACCGACGCCCGAGCGCGCGCTCTTCGCCACGCAGGCGATGTTCTCGGTGGCGCTCGCGGTCGCGCTGGCCTACGCGTTTCACTTGACGCACATCTGGTGGGCCGCCATCAGCGGCTTCGCCGTTATGCAGACCAAGTTCTCCGCGTGCGCGCAACGCGGCGTGCATCGCGTGCTCGGCACGGTGGCGGGCGCGTTGCTCGGGGCGGTGGCTGGGCCGCTCATCGGCGATGTGCCGTGGCTCTTCGTGCCACTGCTCGGGTTGATCGCAGGCTTCTCGGTGTTTCGCGCGCTCGTTTCGGATGCCGGCTACGCCTGGGTGCTCGGCGCGGTGACCGCGCTGATGGTGACGTTCGAGGCGCATCGGCTCGATTCGGCATCGGCGACGGCTTCGTTCGCGGTGCTGCGCGTGGTCGAGGTGATCGTCGGCACCGTGGCGTGCGTGGCCGTGTCGGCGCTCTTTCACGCGGGCGTGCAGCATTATCGGAAAAAGCGTGGCGCGGCGCTCGTGCCGGGTGCGCAGGCGTCGTCCACGGCCGACAGGGTGAATGCCAACAGCCTCGCCGTCACGCATGCCATCACGCTCGTTCCCTCCGATGCCGCGCAAGCCGTGCAAGCGCTCGAAGCCGCGCACGCGCAGCACGTTGCCGACGTCATGCGCAAGCGCCTGGCATGGCAGTCCGCGTGGTCGATCATGATTCTCGCGGCGCTCGCGTATGCGTGGAATTTGCCCGGCTTCGCGCAGGCGATGGTAACGGCCGTTGCCGTGCTGATCTTGCCCGCATCCGCACTGGACAAGCCGACGAAAAAACCCGTCACGCAGCGCATGGTGCAGCGGCTCGTCGGCTGTCTGCTGGCGGGAGCGGTGAGCCTCGCGCTTTTGCCACTGCTGGGCGACAACGCGTTCGCCTGCATGCTCGCGCTGTGCGCGGGCGTGTGGCTCGGCTGTCACGTGCAGACGGGCTCGCAGGGCGCGAGCTATGTCGGGCGGCAGTTCAGCATCGCGTTCATCATGGTCTTCGTGCAGGACCACCATTGGTCGTCGGACCCGATGCCCGCCGTGCTGCGGCTGTCCGGCATTCTGTGCGGGATCGTCGTGCTCGCGTGGGTGATGGCGGTCGGCACGGCGTGGTCCGCGCGGCAGGGCGCTCGCTCGATGATGCGATAAAGCGCCCGCCGCGAAGTCAGCGCGAAGTCAACGCATCACGCTTCCTCGGCCCACGCGAGATTCTCGCGCGCCATCAGTGCCGATGAAGCCGCCGGGCCGAACGTTCCCGCCGTATAACCGCGCGGCTTGTCGCCAAGTTCCTTCCAGCCGTTGAGAATGGGCTCGACCCACGCCCAAGCCGCTTCGAGTTCGTCGCGGCGCATGAAGTGCGTGAGACGGCCGCGAATCACGTCGATCAGCAAACGCTCATACGCTTCCGCGCGGCGCTCGGTGAACGCCTGCTGCAGATCGAGGTTCAGATTGACGGGCAGCATTTGCATGCCGCTGCCGGGTTCCTTCGCCATCATCTGCAACTGGATGGATTCTTCCGGCTGCAACGTGATGGTGAGCCGGTTGCCGTAATGACGCGGACCCGCCGGAATGATCGAGAACGGCAAGTCGGCAAAGTCGATGACGATCTCCGAGCGCCGGTTCTGCATGCGCTTGCCGGTGCGCAGGAAGAACGGGACGTTGGCCCAGCGCCAGTTGTTGATATGCGCGCGCAATGCGACGAAGGTCTCGGCGCGGCTTTCGGCGGGTACGTTGTCTTCCTGCAGATAGCCTTTCACCGCCTCGCCGCCGACCGCGCCCGCCGCATACTGACCGCGCACGGTGTCGCGGGCGATATCCGCGACCGACATGGGCCGCAGCGACTTCAGCACCTTGAGCTTTTCGTCGCGCACGGCGTCGGGATCGAGCGAGACGGGCGGTTCCATTGCCACGATGCACAGCAGTTGCAGCAAGTGGTTCTGCACCATGTCGCGCAGCGCGCCGGTGTGATCGTAAAAGCCCGCGCGGCTGCCCACGCCCACCGTTTCCGACACCGTGATCTGCACGCTCTTGATGTAAGGCGCTTGCCACAGCGGACCGAAGATGGCGTTGCCAAAGCGCAGCACCATCAGGTTCTGGACCGTCTCCTTGCCGAGATAATGGTCGATGCGATAAATCTGCTCTTCCTTGAAGCGCTTGCCGACGGCGTTGTTGATCTCGACCGCCGAGGCGAGATCGTGGCCGAGCGGCTTTTCCAGCACGACGCGCGACTGCTCGTCCACGAGACCCGCTGCCGCGAGATTGTCACAGATAGTGGTGAACAGTTCCGGCGAGGTCGAAAGATAGAACACGCGCTGCGCGTTCTCGCGCGATGCTTCGGCGAGACGGCGGAAGTCGTCCGGGTTTTCGACATCCACGCGCACGTAGTCGAACAGCGCGAGGAATTTGTCCCACGACTGCGCATCGAAGCCTTTTTCGTCGATGAACGGGCGCGACTGCTTCTCCATGAAATTCTTCAGATAGTCTTCGCGCGTCCAGTCCTTGCGGCCGATCGCGAGAATGCGCGTGTCGGGCGGCAGATTGCAATGCGAATGAGCCATGTAGAGCGCGGGCAGCAGCTTGCGTGCGGCAAGGTCGCCGCCGCCGCCGAAGATGATCATGTCGAGCGGGCGTTCATTCGAGGAAGATGTTTGATTCGTCATGGTGCGTGAGCCGTTGAAGGTTCAGGAAAGCCGAAGCGCGGCGACCGTGACATCCGGTCGAGAGAGCTATGTTGCATGGTTTGCCGGCATTTTGCACGGGGCGCGCGCTAACGGCCGTTCGATTCGAGCGGACGAGCTTCGAAGCGCGCGTATCTTGCCCGCCGCGCGCAACCAAAACTAACGCCAGTTAAGCGATGGATTCGCGCGCAACGCAGGCACGGCGAGATCGAGAAACGCGCGCACCTTCTGCGCGACATGGCGCCCTTCGCGATGCACGAGATGCACCGGCAGCGGCGGCGGTTCGAAATCGGCGAGAAGGGTGACGAGCGCGCCTTCGTTCAGATGCGACGCGATCTGATAAGAAAGCAGCCGCGCAATGCCGAAGCCCGCGAGCGCGGCTTCCATCGCCGAGTCGTTGGTCGTGGTGGAAAGGCGCGGCCGCGCGCGCACGACGATATGCCGCTCGCCCTCGTAAAGACGCCATTCGGGCGGTGTCGAGGAGCCGGTGGACGTGATGATCGTATGGTCATCGAGGTCGGCGGGATGTCGCGGCGTGCCGTGTTCATCGAGATATTCGGGCGACGCGCACAGCACCCGCCGCACGTGGCCCACGGGAATCGCCTGCAGCGACGAGTCCGGCAGTTCCGCGATCCGCACCGCCACGTCGATACCTTCGTCGACGAGATTCACCACGCGGTCGACGAACCAGCAACTGGCGTCCGCTTCCCGATAGCGCGAAAGGTAGTCGAGCATCACCGGCATGACATGCAGTCGGCCGAACATGACTGGCGCGGTGATGGCGAGGACGCCACGCGGCGACGAATGGGTGCCGGTCGCGGCGAGGTCGGCGCTGTCGAGTTCGCCGAGAATGCGGCGGCAGTCCTCGAAGTAGCCACGGCCTGCGTCGGTGAGACGCACGACGCGTGTGGTGCGCGTGAGCAGCCGCACGCCAAGCCGTTCTTCGAGTTCCGTGACGACGCGGCTCACCACCGATGGCGACACTTCGAGCTTGCGCGCGGCGGACGCGAAGCCTCCGGTTTCGACCACGGTGACGAAGGTCGACATTGCCTGGAAACGATCCATGTTGGGGCGCACGGCCTGCGGGCTGGGAAGTTGCCGTGCATTCTCGGGCATGCTGGCGCGCCGCGCAATCTAGAGATCGAGTAGCAGCGGCGCGCTTTGTTCCGCGGGAAGCGCGCAGCAGATCAAGGCTTCGTCGTCGCCGACATGAAACGCGGGCTCGCTTGCATAGGTCACCGCGCCTTCCCTGATGCGCGTCCTGCACGTGCCGCACGTTCCGCGGCGACAGTTGAACTCCGCGTCGACGCCGTTTGCTTCGGCCAGATCGAGCAACGAGCCGCTTTCGGGCGACCATTGCACGCGCTTGTCCGACTTGAGGAAACTCACCGATACGGCTTGCGTGGCCGCTGGCGGCATCGGCTTCGTCTCGATACCGCGATCGGCCGTGCGTCGCAGCGATGCGGGACCGAAGGCTTCGGCATGGACGCGCGTGTCGGCCACGTTGAGCGCGCGCAAGCCATCGTAGAGCGATTGCATGAACGCGCCCGGTCCGCACAGATAGAAGTCGTAGTCGTTGAACGGCAGAAAGCTCGTCAGCAAGTCGATATCGATCCGCCCCGACACCTCGTAATCTTCCTTGAAGGTCGCGCCTTGCGGGTCGCTCAGCACGCGAATCACGCGCACCGCGCCGCCCGCGCTTTGCACGAGTGCATCGATCTCGGCGGCGAACGCGCGATTGGCGAGCGTTCGCGCCGATACGATCAGCCACGTCGGGCGGATGCGGCGCTTGCGCAGGCCTTCGTAGACGACGTGCCGCAGCATCGCGATCATCGGCGTAATGCCGACGCCCGCCGCGATCAGCACGGCCGGGCGTCGCTCCAGCGCGTCGATGGTGAAGTCGCCCGCCGGCGCGCGCGCCTCGACGACATCGCCCACTTTCAATGTGTCATGCAGATGCGCGGACACGCGTCCTTCGCGCTTCACGCTGATGCGATACATCCCGTCCGATGGCGCCACCGACAGCGTGTACGTGCGGATCAGCGGCTTCGCTTCGCCGGGAAGATGCGCGCGAATCGGCAAATGCTGGCCGGCCGCGTGCGCCACGATGCCCGCGCCATCCGCCGATTGCAGATGGAAAGAGCGGATGACATCGCTTTCATCGACGATGCGGCTCACCCTGAACGGCCGCCACGCGTTGGCGAGCGCGGCCGCCTTCATGCGTTCGGATGCCTCCGCCCAGTCGCCCGTCATCAGCGCATTGGGCGAAAAGCCTTCGCGGCGCAGCGCCCAGCGCAAGGGCAGCGCATTCTCGCGCAGCACGACACGACGCGGCGTGAAGCGCCACAGCCTTTCCGCGCCTTGAAACGCGGCGATTTCGGGTGAATCGGTGAGCACTTCGGCGTCGCCCGTAAGTTGCAGCAGCGTGCCGCTTTCGAAGTCCGTGAAGAGCAGACCGGCGCGTCCGTTCACAAGAATATTGCCGAGCGTGTTGAAGAAGAGGTTGCCCGCGAAGTCGGGAATGGTGAGCACGCCATCGTCCGAGATGCGCACGAAACCCGCCTTGCCGCCGCGATGCGACACATCCACTTGACGATGCCCGTCTTCGCGGTCGAAATACGATGCCACGAAGAAGGTGTCGGCGCGTTCGATCATCGCCCTTGCGCGTGGCGAGTGCGGATCTTCTTCGACCGGCTTCGAGCTCGAAGGCTCGGAAGGCTCGCGCACGAATTCGAAATCGCGCAGTTGAATGTATTGCGGGCAATTGCCGAAGCTCTGTTCGACGGCCACTTCGAACGCGCGGTCGCCATTGCGATGAATCACGCCGTTCATGCGGTTACGCCGCCGCGTATGCAGTTCGATGCCGAGCATGCCGACCGATGCGCCATCGTTCATGCCGGCATCGGCGGGATCGTTCTTGTCGCGCGGATGCCTGACGGCGAGAGTCGTCGCGTCAGGCGTTTGCAGAAAGCCGGGTCGGCCCGCGAGGAGCGTGGCCCAGGCGTCGCCGTTTCGATCGACCGCGCCCGTGACGATGAACGGCAGCTGCGCGAAGAATTGCCGATGCTGCTCCGGCATGAAGCTGCGCACCACGCGCCGCCCTTGTTCCTGCATGCGCTCGTAGACGCCCGCGGTTTTCTGCAGCGTGATTTCGCCGCGATGCCACGGCGCGTCCATCGTGACGGGACTGGAGAAGGACATGATCGTCTCAGGCCCGCAGCCCGGCCGCCGTCTTTTGGAACTCGATGAATCCGGGCAGCGCTTCTACGCGCGCCAGCCACGCGTTCACATGGCGATAACCGGACAAATCGACGTTGCCTTCGGGCGCGCTGGAGATGTAGCTGTAGAGCGCGACATCCGCGATGGTCGGATGCGAGCTGCCGATATCGGCGATCCAGTCGCGCGACTGCAATTCTTCGTCGATCACTTCGAGCGAAGCGTGCGCCCGGCCGATGACTTCTTCGGTATCGAACTTCCGGCCGAACACGGTGACGAGACGCGCCGCGCATGCGCCGTAGGCGATCTGGCCTGCGGCAACGGAGAGCCAGCGTTGCACCTGGGCCGCTTCGAGGGGCGTTTCGGGGAGCCAGCGGGCATCGCCGCTTTTCTTCGCGAGGTAGACGAGGATGGCGTTCGAATCGGCGATGACGTGATCGCCGTCGGTAAGCACCGGGATTTGGCCGAAGCGATTCAGGCGCAGGAATTCAGGCGACTTGTGCGCGTTGGCGGCGAGGTCGACGACTTCTTCTTCGTGATCCAGGGCAAGAAGGTGCAAGAAAAGCCGCGCCCGGTGGGAGTGGCCGGAAAGGGGATGGTGGTAGAGCTTCATGGCGGGCTTCAGTCCTTATGGTTGGTTCTTGGCGGTCTTTTGACGCGGAGGCGCGTTTCGCTGACCTTCACGGAGGGTCTCTCCGTGTACGAACCAAGTATGGGGACTTGCCCTGCTGAGTTGAATACCAGATAGATTCAAATCACTGTTCTTGTTTGGAGAACGGTGAGGTATTTGGGAGATTTTGATTCACGCTTGAGTAGGCGCGCGGTGGAAGGGTAGCTTAATTGAACTGCAAGCGACCGCATTTGAAATGCGCGTCGCGAGGCGCTTCGTTCCCGAGCGGATACGAAGCCCGGATTTCTTTCTGCGATGAGACTCCTCGTTCCCGAGCGAATACGAAGAACGCGCAAAGCGCGGCGCTGCCTTGCGAATACAAGCTCGCAATGGCCTCGAAATAATAAGAATTTATGAGATGTATGGCATCAAAGGCTCGATACCGCGTGTGCCTGGCAGGCAAGTCGATCGTTTCTTAGACTTGGCCCGCATAACAACACGGGCCATCAGCATCGCGTCAACGCTCTCAATCCAGCCCCGCTGCAGCCTGCCATTCCTCGAGCGCTCGTTCGAGACCACTAAACGTCACCGGCTTATGCATATACCCGTCGAACGACGGAAAGTCGTTGTCGCCCAATTCCGTGCGCCCTGTCATCGCGATCATGTATGCATCGTGAGAAGCGCCTTCGGCCCGCAAGCCCTCACACATTTCACGGCCGTCGCCATCGGGCAGCTCGACATCCGCGAGGATCACATCGAAGGTATGTGCATGCGCAAGTTCGCGTGCGACGCCGCAATCGTGAGCAAGCTGAACCTGATGCCCCAGTTTGCCGATCAGCGAAGCAATGCCTGCCGCGAAATCGCGATCGTCGTCCAACACCAGAATTTGCATAAGTCGCCCCGTTCGCGCGTTGGTTGAGTTGCTAGCGACCTATGCAAGGACAGTGCCATCAGCCCGCGATAAACACAGCGCCTTGCGCCGTGTGGCCGAGCCAACGAAGCGAACGGTCGTATCAGCCGCGATTTGGAATAGTTACCGGGCAAGCGCGCTCATTGTTGACGAGACTGCTACGCGCACCAGACGCCGCGGGCCACGCGCAACCTTAATTCTGGGGCGGCACATTCGCCTTGTTCCCCGCCAGCGGCGACCCATACCCGCCACTATTCGCGTTGTTAGGCAGTCCATTGACTAGTTGCGCTCGCGGATCGCTCGGATTCAAATTCAACTCTCCCGCCTGCGCATTCCCGTGCGTCGGGTACTGGCTTCCAAGCGGCGCATCCGGCATGAGCTTGGGGTTGTTCTGAGGCGCGCTCATATCCGTTTCCGCACTCGGCGGATGCAACTGCGCAAACGCGCTCGACGCCGCGAGCAACAAGCCCGTAAAAACACAAAGGCGAACGTTCATGACAAAACTCCCGAGGTGGCGGCGCGAAGCGGTCCGCATTGCTTGAGTCTAGACCCGCGCCGTGCCACGAACGCTGATCTCCCTACCGTCGACCAGTCCAGCGTTTGTCTCAAGCGCGCGCTATTTCTTGTGTTTCTTGAGTTTGGCTTTGCGCTTGCCGCGCTCATCGATTATCCGCACGCGATGCTTGTCCTTCATCTTCTTCCATTCCTTGCATTCTTCCTTCGTGCGCAGGCAACCAATGCAGAAGCCCGTCTTTTCATCGAACTTGCAGATGCTGATGCAGGGCGAATCGACTCCCATGATTTATCCGTGAAAGTGCCGCATGGGCGTGACAGTGGGCCAACAATTTCGCACGCTGCGTGCCCGCGTCGCCAACTGATTGTTTCGATGATCCTCATAGCGCCGCCAAGCGGTGCCCCGCAAACCCTCACCTTTGACCCGAATTGCGGCATGACGCTTGCTTCATGCGGACAAATGCGTGACACGTCCGTTGCGCCGATGACGCTTTTCCCTCCTCACGAGCGAGCGAATAATTCAAATGCCTCCCGCACCCGGCTCGCGCCGTCCACCCGCCAAAATACTGCCGCCCGACGCGCCTGGCCTGCGCGCGCTGGCGTCGCTGGTGACTGGTGTCATCGTCATATGCGCTTTGTACTTCGGGCGCGCGGTACTTATTCCGATCATCCTCGCGATTCTGCTGAGCTTTCTGCTCGCGCCTTTCGTCGATATGTTGCGGCGCATTCGCTTCGGGCAAGTGCCATCGGTGATCGTCGCGGTGTTGCTGGCGTTGTCGGTGCTGACGGCTGTCGGCGCGCTGATCGGCGCGCAGGTCGCGCAACTTGCGGGCGATCTGCCGAAGTATCAGGTCGCGGTCGAACGCAAGATCGACTCGGTGCAGCGCCTGACAGTCGGTCGCGCCGATGAATTTCTGGGGCGCGCATCGCGTGCGCTCAAACGCATTTCGCCCGCGCGCGAGCAGGAGCAGCGCACCGCCGAGAACAATCCCGCCGCCTCGCCGATCGATCAGCCGATGCCGGTGGAAGTGCACGAACCATCGCCGTCGCCGCTGGAACTGGCGCAGCGCTTTCTCTCGCCGGTCATCAGTCCGCTGGAAACGACGGGCATCGTGCTGGTGGTCGCCGTGTTCATCCTGTTGCAGCGTGAAGATCTACGCGACCGGCTGATCCGTCTATTCGGCTCGCGCGATCTGCATCGGGCAACTACCGCGATGGACGAAGCCGCGCGCCGTCTTTCGCGCTATTTTCTGGCGCAGCTCGGCATCAACGTGAGCGTGGGCATCATCATTTCGATCGGGCTCGCGGTTATCGGCGTGCCGGGCGCATTGCTGTTCGGCGTGATGACGGCGCTTCTGCGCTTCGTGCCGTACGTCGGGACGTGGATCGCCGCGCTCGTCGCGGTGGTATTCGCGGCGGCGGTTGGCCCCGGCTGGACCATGCTGATCTGGACCATCGTATTGTTCGGCGTGACCGACATCGTCGCGGGACAGATCGTCGAGCCGCTCCTGTACGGTCACAGCACGGGGCTTTCGCCGTTCGCGGTGATCGTCGCGGCAATCTTCTGGAGCTGGATCTGGGGGCCAATCGGTCTCGTGCTGTCGACGCCGCTCACGCTGTGCCTCGTGATTCTCGGGCGCCATGTGGATCGCCTCGAATTTCTCGATGTGCTATTCGGCGACCGGCCAGCGCTCACCCCTGCGGAAAACTTCTATCAGCGCCTGCTTGCCAACGATCCCGACGAAGCGCTGGCGCAAGCGGAATCGCTGCTGACGGAACGCTCGCTGATCGCTTACTACGACGAAGTCGCGCTCGAGGGCTTGCGGCTCGCGCACAACGACGTGCTGCGCGGCGTGGTGACGGTGGATCAGTTGCGGCGCATCAACGAGTCGGCGCTCGACATCATCGAAGGGCTGGAGGAAACCGACGATACCGCCGTGCTGCCGCCGCCTCATCGCGAAGATCCGCCCGCGAGTCTGGAGTCGCCGGACGAAGCGGTGCCGCTCGCCTACGAAGCGCCGCCGCCGCATTTCGACGCGCAAGCGGAAGGTCACACGGCGTCGGTGTTGTGCATTGCAGGGCGCAGCGAACTGGACGATTTGGCCGCGACAATCGCGGTGCAACTCTTTAGGAAGCACGGGCTGGGCGCCGATCTGGCGGGCTACGAACGCTTCTCGCGCGGACGCTTCGGCGAAGTGAACCTGCACGGCGTGTCGATCATCTGCGTGGTCTCGTTCGATGCCGCCGAGTCGCCGCCATATCTGCGCAATCTCTTGCGCCGCCTGCATCAGCGTGCGCCGGCAGCCGAGCTGATCGTGGGACTCGTGTTCCCCGAAAGTCCGCTGCAGGGCGAAGCGCTGGTGCGCACGAGTTCGGCGGCGGTGTCGTTCAAGGAACTGGTCGAGGCATGCGTGGCGGCGGCGCGCCGTCAATCGACCGATGGCGTCTCATGGACCGGACTCGATCCCTCGGATGGCGAAGCCGCGCTCGAAGGACCGTCCGCGCCCGAAGAGGACGCGCCGGCGTTGCGCAACGGCTGAAGCCTGCGGCCGCCTTAGCGGTTGCCGTCGAACAAGTCGTTGAGCATGGTGTCGAATGCGGCTTGCGCCTCTTCGAGCTCTTGCAGGGCGGCGTCGAAGGCCGTCAGCGCGAGTTGCGTCGGGCGGCCGTCGCCTTCGGGCGCGAACTGCTTCTGCAAGGCAAGAAAGGCGGATTGAACCTGGCGCGTCGCGTTGACGATGCGTTCCATCGCGCGCGCTTCTTCTTGCCGGTTGGCTTCTGCGGTCATGTGGGGCACTCCTTGTTGACAATGCCCGATATTATCAAGCGCGGAAGCCTTCGCGTTCCAACTCCGACTCAAGCCGTCGCTTTTGGGCCGGCGACCGTGAACAATCTTACCGCTTCCTCCAGCACCGCCGCCACTTCGCCAGGCGCTTGGCCGTCACCGCCGCCTGTTCGACCAGCGCCGCGTTCCGCTGGGTCGGATCGTCGAGATGCGAGACTGCCTGATTCACTTGCGCGATCCATCCGCCTGCTCGCTGCTGGCTTTCGCCACTTCCATGATGATCGTCATACGCGGTTCACTGCTTCGTCGATAGCACGCATCTGGCGCGTCGTGCGCGTGACGAGGCGTGCGTTTCGTGCCGATATCGGCGCCGCTTCGCCGGGCGCTTTATTGCGCGCTCCAGCCGCCGTCGATCTTCAACTCCGAACCGCGCATTTCGCTCGCGGCGTCGGAGCAGAGGAACACGGCGAGATCGCCGATCTGCTCCGTCGTCACGAATTGCGCCGACGGCTGCTTCTCGCCGAGCAACTTCGCGCGGGCGTCGTCGGGCGAGAGCGATTCGCGTGCGGCGAGATCGTCGATCTGCTTCTGCACGAGCGGCGTATGCACGAAGCCGGGGCAGATGGCGTTGACCGTCACGCCGCTTCGCGCGTTTTCGAGCGCGGCGACCTTCGTGAGTCCGAGGATGCCGTGCTTGGCCGCCACATAAGCGGACTTGCCGACCGACCCGACGAGTCCGTGCACCGAAGCGATGTTGATGACGCGTCCCCAGCCGCGCTCGCGCATGCCGGGCAGCGCGACGCGCATGGTGTGAAACGCCGAGCTGAGATTGATGGCGATGATCGCGTCCCAGCGTTCCACCGGGAACTGGTCGATGGTCGCGACATGCTGGATGCCTGCGTTGTTCACGAGAATATCGACCGCGCCGAAGGTTTCGTTGGCGAAGGCGAGCATGGCTTCGATTTCGGCGGGCTTGGTCATATCGGCGTCGTGATGCACCGCTTTCACGCCGATGGCTTCGATCTGCGCGAGGGCGCCGTTCACATCGCCGAAGCCGTTGAGCACGAGATTCGCGCCGGCTTGCGCAAGCGCCGTGGCAATGCCTAAGCCGATGCCGCTCGTCGAGCCGGTGACGAGTGCGGTCTTGCCGGCGAGCGATTTCGATGCGAGTTGAGTCATGGACGGATTTCTCGATGAGTTTGAAGGGAGATGCGCGTTCGGCTGACTTTACAAAACGTCGCTAAGTTTGCCTAGTGCGTAAAACACCGCGCATCGAAACACGGCCGCAAGGAGCCGATGTTATCTTTGCCAGCAACCCCAAGGAGCCCGACCCATGCTCTCACTCATTTACCGCGACTACATTGCCTGCCTGAACGAAAAGGACTGGACGAAGCTCGGGCAGTTCGTTCACGACGAGGTGTCGTATAACGACGTGCCAGGCACGCTGGCGGGCTATATCGGCATGCTGGAGCGAGATTACGAGCAGATTCCCGATCTGCATTTCAATATCGAACTGCTCATTGAGGATGCGCAGACGGTGGCGGCGCGCCTGCTGTTCGATTGCTCGCCGAAAGGGACGTTCCTCGGCGTGCCCGTGAACGGCCGGCGCGTGTGCTTTCGCGAGAACGTGTTTTATCGGTTTCGCGATGAGCGTATCGAGCGGGTGTGGTCGGTCATCGATAAGGCGGCGATTGAAGCGCAAGTCTTGTGAATGATTACATGCCATGTAATTGGCGAGCCTCACGCGCGCTCCTACTCTCTCATCATCGCGGTGCAGCCATGTTGGCCGCAGCGTTCGAGAACAAGGAGCCTCTCATGTCGAACCATACCGTTCATACGATTCAAACCGCCCCCGAGCAATCGAAGCCTGTGCTCGAACGCCTGCAACGAACCTTCGGCCTCGTGCCGAACATCGCGGGCGCGATGGCTGCATCGCCCACGCTGATCAATGGCTTCATCGGCTTGTTCGAGCGCGTGCACGCGAGCAGGCTCAGCGAGCCGCAGATTCAGACGCTGCTGCTCACCAACGCGGTGACGAACCGCAGCGAATGGGCCGCCGCGTTTCATACGGCGCTCGCGTTGCAACAGGGCGTGAGCCGCGCCGATGTCGATGCCATCCGCGAAGCACGCTTGCCCGCCGATGGAAACCTCGCCGCGCTCTCGGCGCTGGCGCGCACGCTCATCGACAGGCGCGGCCGGATTGATCGCGCCGACGAAGAGCGTTTCATCGATGCCGGCTTCGGCGCCGCGCAGATACTCGATGTAATCGCGGTCGTGGCGGCATCGACCATCACGAACTACACCGGTAGCGTCACGCAACCGCCGCTCGAAGCGCAGTTCGTCGAGTATGCGTGGCAAGCGCCGACACGTTGAGGAAAGCACATGACGACAGCCGCTCACGCCGAGAAAAGTCGAACGTCGAACGCTATCGGCGACCTGCTGCGTTACTGGCGCGATGTGCGCGGCGTGAGTCAGCTCGGCTTGTCGCTGGACGCGGGCGTATCGCAGCGGCAGATTAGCTTCATCGAAAGCGGCCGCAGCGTGCCGGGCCGGCAGACCGTACTCGATCTTGCCGAGACGCTCGACGTGCCGCTGCGCGAGCGCAATGCGCTGTTGCTTGCAGCAGGCTACGCGCCGCTCTATTCCGATGCGCCGTGGAACGCCGAAGAGATGCAGGGCGTCGTGCGCGCGCTCGAACGCGTGTTGCGTCAGCACGAGCCTTATCCCGCCATCGTCATGGACCGGCATTGGAACGTGCTGATGACCAACGCTGCCGCGCCGCGCTTCTTCAATCGTTTCATCGATATGTCCGCGCGCACGGGGCCGCGCAACATGCTGCATCTGGTGTTCGATCCGCTGGGCATGCGCCCGTTCATCGAGGACTGGGGTAACGTCGCGCGCAGTCTCTTGCAACGCGTGCATCGCGAAGCAGTAGGGCAGTTTGTCGATGAAGGCACGCGTAATCTCTTCGATGCCTTGCTCGCTTATCCCGATGTGCCGCGCGACTGGCGCTCGCGGGAAGTATCGCGCGGCGCTTCCGCGTTGCCGGTCGTGCCGCTCGGCTTCGTTTTCGAAGGTACGGTGCTCGACTACTTCTCGATGGTGACGACGGTCGGCACGCCGCGAACCATCGCCGCGCAGGAGTTGCGCATCGAGTGTCTCTTTCCAGCCGACGATGCAACGGAAGCGCGGCATTTGGCGACGTTCTCGACATAGGCGCTTGCAGCGCATAGAGTGCTTCATTCGACTCTATGAAGGAGAAACGTATGACGACCACGGACAAGGTTGCACTGATCACGGCGGCGGGCAAGGGCATGGGCGCGGCCATCGCGAAGGAACTCGCGGCCAACGGCTACAAAGTCGCGCTGATGTCGCCTTCGGGCAGCGCCGTTACGCTCGCGGAGCAGTTGAACGGCTTCGGCATGACGGGTTCGGTGGCGCAGGACGCGGATATCGAAAAGTTCGTGCAAGGTACGCTCGAAAAATACGGCCGCATCGATGCCGTGGTGAACAACACGGGGCATCCGCCCAAAGGCGATCTCCTCGCACTCGACGACGCCAAATGGCACGAAGGCCTCGACCTCATCATCCTCAACGTGGTGCGTGTGCTGCGCCGCGTAACGCCGGTGTTTCAGAAGCAAGGCGGCGGCGCCGTCGTCAATATTTCGAGCTTCGCAGCGGTGGCGCCGGAGCCGGTGATGCCGGTTTCATCGGCGTTGCGTGCGGCGTTGAGCGCATTCACGCGCCTCTATGCGGAGCGGCATGCGGCGGAAAACATTCGCATCAATTCCGTGCTGCCGGGGTTTATCGATAGCTGGCCGGAAACGCCGGAGATCGTCGCACGCATTCCGGCAGGGCGCTTCGGTAAGACCGAAGAGATTGCGAAGACCGTGGCGTTTCTGTTGTCGGACGGCGCGGGCTATATCACCGGACAGAACATCCGCGTCGATGGGGGAATCGTTCGGGCGCTTTGAATGCGATGCCTGTGTCCGGCGTCGCTTCGTGTGGCCGTGATCTCAAGGCGCGATGGCGTCCGCCGCTTCCTGATCCCAATACGGCGGCAGCGCCTTATAAGGATTCGAACCTGCAAGCGACGTGACATACACGCCGCCCGCGCCATGTGTCTTCGCATACTGAACGACGCCCGGCAACTGCGCGGCCGTTGCGCCATACACCATATGCACGAAGCGGTTCTTCGGATACGCGGCTTGCCAGCTCATCGGTTGATAGCGCGCGTAACTCTTGACCGTGCTTTCGAAGACCACGAACTGATCGGCGGTCGGCAGGCTCGCATAAAGCTCGGGAACGTTCGTTCCCGGGTTACCCATGACCGAGTACGTCGACTTCAATCCCTTGATGTAGTTGTAGATGGACTGATAGAACTGGATGTGCGACATCTGGCTATCGGCCGTCATCTCGTCGATGAAAAAGCCATCGACCTTATAAAGCGTCACGTACGCGTTGATGTCCGCCACGACCGCCGAAAGCGAGCGCTTTGCATACGACGTCGATACATAGCCAATCACCTTGCCGCCCGCCGCATGAAGTCGTGTTACGGCGGCGGCATAGGCGACGTCTTCCTTGATACCGGGACCGCTGTTCGGATTCAGAATGGCCGTGGTCGGAACCTTGCGCGCGGTGGCGGTCAAGCTGTTCCAGTTCGAGACGCTGCTCGTGGCATTGAAATACGAGGGGACGACGACGCTGGTGGCCGTGTTGGCCGTTGTGGCCGCTAAGGCCGTGCTACCGGTGCCCAACAAGGCGGCGAGAGGCATTGCCCACTTCAGACAATTCAAGCATTTTAAAGCTGCGTTCAGCATTTAGCCTCCTGACGCGGTCATTCAAGCCGCTGTCTTTTGGCCCGCCGCACAGACGGCGGGCAACTGGCAATTTCTCGTCAAGAAAGTCCCTTTAGTTTTGCGTCGCCGGATCACTCCGGTTTTGCCCCTCTCCCCTAACGGCAGGCTTTGAGATTTCTTTAGCGTATTAAAAAGAAATCTTTGGCATCGCTTGATGACGCTTGGACGACTCGTTATCTCTCAGCGCGTCGCCAAACGTTTGCCTTAAAGTTCTATTGAACATGGTCGTTAATGCCTAGCAACGTGCACTGGTTTGTTCGATGCATAAGCGGTCTTGAGCGGCTAAAGGTCATGTGCTATCGTGCGCGCCCTTGGCATTTAAGCAAAAAAATATTGCTTCGCGACCCGCGCAACGCGGGCTTTGCGTAGCGCGATTGCGGCTAGCCGAATGAGCTTGCGGTGACGATTTCCTCAAGGCGATGTCCTTGAGAAAAGCGCGCTGCACTCGTATAAAAATCAAACGGGGAAAAGATCTTGCCGATGGAGAAGTGGACCCGGGCACGCGCCGGTATGTTCTCTTGCGCGCGTGCGGAACGGGCGCCTGAACGTTTCGTGATGCGCGTATTGGCAGCCGTTCTGTTGAGCACGGCGGGCCTTGATCCGTTCATCGCTTATGCGCAAGCAGCGGCGCTGCAGTCCAATGCGCCGCGCGCTTCACAGTCCGCTGCATCTCAACCCAATATCGCTTTCTATTACGCGGCGAATCCGCCTGTCGATCAATTGCAGGCATTCGACGCAGTGGTCATCGACCCGGTAGCGGGCTTCGATCCGTCCATGCATCCGCTCGCGCATACGACATGGATCGCGCGTAGTCAAAGCGGCAATGCCGCTGAAATCGAAGCGCTGTGGCAGCGTGGTTATCGCGGATTTTTCCTCGATACGCCAATCGCTCTTGCCGCAGCCCTTCGAATTCATGCGGCGCATCCGGACGCGCGTCTTATCGCGGGTGGCGAGAACATTGCGCAAAGCGCGTTGCCCTATGCAAGCGCGCTATACGCGGTTGTCGGCGATTCGCTGATTCGCGGTATAGACGAAAGTGGTCAGTTCACGGAAGTTCCTGAAGCGTTGCGCGCACGGCGCATGGCGGCGGCACGCGAATTCACGCAGCAGAGCGGCGTGCCGGTCGTGTCGATCGAGTATTGCAATCGCAACGACCGGCAGTGCGCGCGCGATACAGCGAGCCGCGTCGTGTCCGCAGGCATGCTGCCTTACGTGACGAGCAAGGCGCGCGATGTGGTCGGCATCGGCAAGATAGAAGTGCTGCCGCGCAAGATTCTCGTCGTGCAGGACCGCGATACCAAGGACCCGCTCGATTTAAGCGCGGGGGTGCGTGACCTCGCCACGCCGCTCAATTACATGGGCTACGACGTCGAGTACGCCGACTTTTCGTCGCGCTTGCCGGATAACATCACACCCGACCGTTACGCAGGCGTGGTCGCATGGATTCAGCGCGGCGCGGTGCCCGATGCACAAGTCTGGCAACGATGGGTTGCCGCGCGCATGGCGGATCACATTCCTGTCGCGTTTCTCGGTCAGTTCGGTTTCGATGCAGCCGGTTCCGCTGGCGCCGCGCTCGATCTGCAACCGGTCGGCGGAACGTTCGCGGCGCCCGTCACGGTCGTCAAGAGCGATCCGATGATCGGCTTCGAGATCAGCCCGAAACCGGAACCGCGCGATCTGCAAGGGGTGCGCGTGGGTCCGCGCAGTCAAGCTTTGCTGCGCGTCTCGGCAAGCGGAGAGGAGGTGGACCAAGTCGCGCTCACGCCGTGGGGCGGGTACGCGCTGAGTCCTTACACAGTCGTATCGTTGGACAGCATCGAACAGGAACGCTGGGCCATTCAACCGATGGCCTTCATGAAGGCGGCGCTGCATCTGCAAGACATGCCCGCGCCGAGCGTGACGACGGAAAACGGCCGACGCCTTTTCATGTCGCACGTGGATGGCGATGGCTTCGCCTCACGCGCGGAATTCCCCGGTCCCGACTACTCGGGCGAAGCGTTGTATCAGCAGATTTTCACGCGCTATCAAGTGCCGATGACGCTCTCCGTCATTGAAGGCGAGGTCGGTCCTGCCGGTCTGCATCCGGATATCTCGCCCCGTCTGGAAGCCATCGCGCGCAAGATGTTCGCGCTGCCGCATGTCGAGATCGGCACGCATACGTACTCGCATCCGTTTCAGTGGGAACAGGTCGACAGCAAGGGCGCACAGATGGATCGCGGCGGTGGCGACGCGGCGTTCTCGTTGAATATCCCGGGATATCGTTTCAATATCGATCGTGAGATCACGGGCTCGATCGACTATATCAACTCGCGTCTTGCACCTGCCGGCAAGAAGACCGTTCTCCTGCAATGGTCCGGCGACTGCCGTCCGCCTGGCTTCGTCGTGCGCAAGGTGGCCGAGGCGGGCGTCTACAACTTCAATGGCGGCGATACGGTCATCACGAAGTCGGCCAATAGCTGGACCAATATCGCGCCTGTCGGTGTGGACAAGGGACCCGGCGCGTATCAGGTCTATGCGCCGAATCAAGACGAGAACGTCTATACCAACGACTGGCAAGGTCCGTTCTATGGCTTCACGCGCGTGCTGGAAACGTTCGCGATGACCGAGCGTCCGCAGCGCTTCAAGCCGATCGACATCTATTACCACATGTATAGCGGCACCAAGGTGGCGTCGCTGCGCGCGTTGGATCAGATCTTTTCGACGACACTCAAGCAGCCGGTGATGCCGGTCTATGTGAGCGAGTACATCCGCAAGGTGCTCGACTGGCATACCTTCGCGGTGGCAAAAGACATCGATTCGAAGTCCGGTCAATGGCTCGTGCGCGGCAATGGCGAAGTGCGCGAATTGCACTGGCCGCAAGCGACAAAGCCATCGGTCGATGATGCTTCGGGCGTCACGGGTTTCGCGCCGGGGCCTGACGGTACTTACATCCATATTGATAACGGCAGTGCGCGTTTTGCCATGGGCGGTACAACGACCGCGCCGTATATCGAAGAGGCAAATGGTTTCGTGCGCAACTTTCGCCGCACGCCGCAAGGCATGCAGTTCGAATTTGCCGGCCACTATCAGCCGTTCGTCAAGGTAGCGAACGCGCAGCAGTGCAAGGTCCGCGTCAACGGTCAGAGCGTTGCTGCCCGACGCGATGGCGATTTCCTGCGCTTCGAGACGTCGGCCGACGTCGGATCTATCTTGAACTACAAGCCGGTCGAGGTCGCCTGTGCTCGTTAATCGCCCTCGTATTGCGCCAACGTGGCTCGTGATGTTGCTCGCGGGCGTCGTGTTGATCACGCTATGGTTCATGCATCCGCGTGGCGGATTGCGCAACCGCTTGACATCCACCGATGCACCGAGCGATCTCAGCATCGCTTATCTTGAAGCGTGGCTGCGCGTGCAGCCCGGCAACACGGAGATTCTCTCGGTGCTCGGCACGCAATACGTGCGTCTCGGGCGCGATGAAGATGCGCGCCGCATTGCTGACCGCATGGCCGCCGCGCCTGGTGACGAGCTTCATCGCGCCGCACAGTTGCTGCGCCTGACCGTGGATACGCGCGAGACCTTCGCATTGCCCGCGAACGATCCGGGCCGCGAGGCCGCGCTGGTTCGCCTGCGCACGCAACTGACCAACGCGGCGGCGCTGTCGTGGTCGAATGCGGACCTGCAAATGCTGGCCGAAGCGGCTGCATCCGCGAATGCGCAACAGCTTGCGGGGCAGCTCTATGCGCGGCTTGCCGTGCAGGACCCGGCACGACAGACGCGCTGGAATCGCGAAGTGGTGCGCTTTGCCATGTATGGCGGCGACTATCGCGGCGCGGCGGAAGGCTGGTTCCGTTTGCAAGCGAAGGCACCCACGTTCGATGCGAAGCGTGATTGCTTCATCAACGGCATTCGCGCGCTACAGTCGGGCAATCTGCTCGATGAAGCGCTTGGCGCCGCGAAGGAACATGGCGCAGCGTTCGCGCACGATCACGCGACGCTTGTCGTGCTGCTGAATCTGGCGCGCGCGGCGCATCGGCCGGACCTCGTGGATCGTTATGCAAAGGCGCTCGCGGGTTATGCGCAAGCGCAGCCAACGGATGAAGACGGCGCGATACGGCTGGTCGCGTATCTTCGTGAGCGCGCATCACAGAAAGAATATGCGTACATGGATGGTTCGCAGCCGATGCATGCACGCCGTCACGATGTGCATGTCGTTCGTGTTGCCACGCCTGCATCGGCTCCGAACGCCACGGACGATGTCCCGGGTCTCCTGTACCAATCGTTCCTCGAATCGAACGACTTGCAGAACGCACAGCGCGTCGCGAGCGAACAGGTCGAGAAGAATCCCGGCTCGACGGTGTGGACGAAGCGGCTCGCTCAAGTATCCGAATGGAATCACGCGTCGCCGCTCGCGCTCAAGATGTGGCTCGCTTACGCGCAAGCCACGCACGACCCGGAAGGCTGGAAAAACGTCATGCGTCTGGCTCCGATGCTCAACGACGACAACGCGTATCTCGCCGCGTTGATCCAGGCATCGAATGCCGCACCCGCCGATCTCAAGCTGCTCGACTCGGTCGTCGCGGCGTACGAACGTCTCGGCCGTCCGGACGATGCACTGGCGTTCCTGCGCACCCGTCAGCGCACGATATCGAACGAGGCCATCGTTTTGCGGCTCGGCCAACTCGCGGAACCCTCGGGCCACGACGATGAAGCGCTCGCCGCTTATCGCGCGCTGAACAAGCGCAATCCGGCGAACACGCAATACGCATTGCGCACCGCGAGCCTTTTGTATCGTCATGGCGACTACAAGGGTGCGCTCGATGCCTTGCTCGCTGCACGCCAAGGCGCCAGGAACGATGACATTCTGTTCTGGCGCAACGCGGCGCAACTCGCGCGTCTTCTGCAACGAGATGACATCGCCAACGACGCGTACAAGCATCTGCTTGCAAGCGGCGAGGCCACGCCCGAAGACTTGAGCGCGATGACGTACTTCTACGACGCTTATCCAGTCGATGCCGCTCGCACTTCGGAGTTGCAGTATCGCCGCGATCGTTCGCCGCGCTCGCTGGAAAGCGCAGTCCACTATTACACCGATGCCGAGCAATACGATCGCGCCGATGCATTGCTCAAAAGCCTGAGCCCGGAGCAACTCGCCGTTGCGTCCGAGTCGCCGTCGTTCCTGCGCATTCGCGCCGAATACTATCGACAGACGAACCGTCCGCTCGATGCGCTCGCCGATCTTCAACATGCCGTCACGCTGCCGGGTGCCGCGCTCGACTTGCGCGCGGCATTGCTCTGGACGCTCGTCGACTACGGCACGGATGCGCAATTGCACGACGCGCTCAAGCCATGGCGCGATACGCCTGCGCAAGAGCCCGCGTTGTGGGGCCCGCTCGCTGCTGCCTATATGCGCTTGAACAAGCCTGAAGCCGCGCTCAAGTACTTGCGTCTGCAAGCGGCGTCCGCATCGCGTGATCCGCTGTGGCAGTTGAGCTATGCCGAAGCGCAAGAGATGGCGGGACGCAGCGACCTCGCATGGTCCATTCGCCGCAATGTCTGGCGCCAGATGCAGGACGAGGAAGCGGCCGTTCGCGCGAACACGGCGGTGGGAAAGAACATCGTGCAGACGCACCAGTCGCAAGGCAGTGAAGTGCGTGAACAACTGCAAGGCCGGCGCGTGACGCTGGCATCGATATTCGAGAACGCGGATGTATCGAAGGCATTGCTGATCGACCTGCTCGCAACCGATGCCGGGCGCAACGACGACACCGCCGCACGCCGCACCTTGTTGGGCGATACGGCCGGTCTTCCCGCTGCGCAATTGGAGGCATCGAACGCGAATGCATCTCCGAAAGAGACACAACTGACCTCGTCCGTTGCACGCGATGTCGCGCTTGCCTGGGCCATGTCGCACGAAGCGAATCCGTTGGCGAAGCGCTGGCTCGCGCGTCAATACGCCGACGTGCTGGTTCAGCCTTCGGAGCAGTTGATCGCCATTGCGCTTGCCGACAACGACAAGCCCGCGATGGAACGTCTTCTCGATGATCAGAAGGCGCGCCTGCCGATCTATGACCGTATCGATGCATCGATCGCGGTGGATCGTCCGGGCGATGCACAAAAGCTCGCGTTTCAAGGCCTCGAAGATGCGCCCTATGACGACGAACTTCATGGCCGCCTCGTGCAGACCTCACTGACGTGGCCGCAATCGCTCGATGCAAGCGTCACGAGTTATGTCGAACATCCGCTCGATTACATCGAGCAGACGCTTGGCGGCAGCCTCAAGATCGCGGACAAATACATGATCGGCGTAAAGGGCGTTCAACGCTTCCAGCATTCGACGGATTCATCGCAACTCACCGATGTCCCTTCGGTGGATCGCTCGTTGGAAGTCTTCGCGCGCCGCCAGACTTACGACACGGCGTTCATGGTCACCGTGGGCCGCCGCGAAGCGCTCGACAGTTTTTACAGCGTATCGGCGGGTGCCGAATGGGGCCGAAATTCCGCTTTGTCGCTCGCCGTGAAGGCGGGCTACAACCAGACCGCACGCGAGTCGCAAGTGTTGCAAGTGGGCGGTGTGAAGGACAACGTCGCAGGCACCGTGATGTATCGCGCGACGGAAAGCCTCTATGCCACGGGCACGGTCGAAGCCGATCGCTTCTATAGCCAGGCGCGTAACTATCTCGGTAGCGGCGTGCTGTCGGCGGGCGAGATCGGTTATCGCATTCGCACGAACTATCCGGACTACACGCTGCGCCTGATGGGCGCGCATGGCGGATACGGCGCAAGTGGCGCCGCCGATGGCCTGATCTCGCGCCTCATTCCGGTGACCGCCGGTCCGGTGAGTGCGGCGAGCTTCATTCCGCAAAGCTACTCGCAATACGGCCTGTTCTTCGGTTTCGGCAACGATCTGCTCGATCAATACACGCGCGCATGGCGGCCATTCTTCGATGCAGGCGTGCTGCACGACTCGAATCAGGGCTGGGGACCGTCCATCAGTCTCGGCCTCGCGGGCACCGTGTTCGGCGGCGATCATGCGGCGCTTTATTTCTCGCATCAGCGTGTGTCGCGTCTCGGTACGCCGGTCACGCAAATCGGTGCGCGCTATAGCTGGTTTTATTGAAACGATTCTGGATCCACGGAAGGGGAAGCAACATGCACGGTATCAAACGACTCGCGCGTTCAGGCGCATGGTGTGTGGCGGCAACCGCGCTCGCGCTTGCAATGAGCGCATGCGGAACGGTGCGTCAGACGGCCGGCCCGACGCTCACGCATGGCGACAAGGTGGCTGTCGTGTCCATCGCCAACTACACGGAAACGCCGGATGCGGGCAAGAGCGCAGAATCCATCGCGGCGAATACGCTGCGCGCAGGCGGTGTCGGTGATGTACGTATCGCTCCCGCCGATACCAACCGCAACGCGCTCTTCGATAACGCGCAACGCGGCGATGGCGACAAATCGCTCGAATGGGCACGCTCGCAAAACGCGCGCTATGTGCTGACGGGCGCGGTCGAGGAATGGCGCTACAAGACCGGCGTAGATGGCGAACCGGTAGTGGGCGTGACCTTCGAACTGATCGATGTCGCGAACGGCTCGGTCGTCTGGAGCGCAACGGGAACGCGTACGGGCTGGAGCCGCTCGGCATTGTCGAGTGTGGCGACCACTTTGATCGGCAATGTGCTGTCGCCGTTGCAAGCGCGCCAGTAAGTCGCCGATCAAGCTTGCCCGCCTGCCGCCGAGATACAGGATGCAGGTTGATACGAAATAAGCACGAGACAAGAAAAGGAAATGGCCGTGAATACCGCAGCCGTCGAAACCAACCCGGGCGCCGCCAAGCGCCACGCGCATCCGTTCGGCAATCTGGGCCGCGTGCGCCGCTTTCTCGCGCCCGCGGTGGCGCGGCCCTTCGCTATCGTCGAAAGCGTCGCGCTGATGCTCATCATGCTGTCTGTCGCGCGCTGGCTTCAGCATGACGATCCCTTACTCGTGCGCGGCGGCTTTCCGTGGCTATGGATGGTGCCGCTGCTCGTCGCGTTGCGCTACGGTACGCTGCTTGGCTTGCTGTCCAGCTCCATCATGTTCGGTGTGTGGGAGTTGTTCTATCCGCCGGGCGGCACGTTTCCCGCGTTGTATTTCGCGGGCGGTCTTTGTCAGACGATCCTTGCCGGTCATTTCGGCGATACGTGGGGCAGCCGCGCGGAACGTGCATCGTCGCTGAACGATTATCTGAACGACCGCCTCGTTGCGTTGACCAACAGTCACTACTTGCTGCGTCTTTCGCATGAGCGGCTTGAGAAGGATCTGCTGTCGCGTCCGACGACGTTGCGCGATTCGATCACCGAGTTGCGGCGGCTTTCCGTCGCCGGCGACACGGCGAAGAACGATTCATCGATGCGCGGCGCGGATGGCCTGCTCGAGTTCATCGCGCAAGCATGTCAAATTGAAGTGGCCGCGCTTTTTCCGGTGCATCGCGGCAAACTGGGCATGGAGCCGATCGCCCAACTCGGCGATGCCTTCACGCTCAAGCTCGACGATGAACTCGTCATGCATGCGCTCGCCACGCAAAACGTCGCGCATCTGAAGAACGTCGATTCGACCGTGCCGGTCAGCGAGTATCTCGTCTGCGCGCCGCTGGTTTCCGCCGATGGCGAATTGCGTGCGTTGCTCGTCATCAAGCGCATGCCGTTCCTGTCGCTCAACTTCGACAATCTGCAACTCCTGCTGGTGCTGTTGGGTTACTACGCCGATGGCGTGGCGCACGCGTCCTTCGTGCAGCGCATCGTCGATCAGGTACCCGATTGCCCGCATGAATTCGCGCTCGATCTCGGCCGTCTGACGCGTCTGCAGAAGAAGGCGGGCGTGGCTTCCTCGCTGGTCGCGCTCGTGTTTCCGCGCGATGAAGAAGGCGATGAACTCTTCGAACACGTCATACGCCGCCGCCGTTCGCTCGACGTCATGTGGCCCGTGCAAACGCCGCGGCAATCCGTGCTGCTCAATCTCATGCCCGCAACGGATACGACCGGCATCGACGGCTATCTCGCGCGTATCGAAGCAAGTCTGAAAGCGCAGTTCAATACCGACCTCGAAGGCGCGCGCGTTGGCGTGCATACGCTGCATCTCGGAGGCGAGGAACCTGGCGCGGCGCTCAAGCGTCTTCTCAAGCGAAGTGGCCTCGATGTCTAAAGGGTCCTCACTCCTCGTCGGCGCGCTTGCGGCTATCGTCGCGGGAACGGTGCAATACCTTGCGATTGCGAGCCTGATGCAGGCACCGGGCGCGTTCGATCCGCTCATGCGCTTCCTGGCTTGGCAGGCCGCAGCGGGTCTGGCCGAAGCCGTTGCGTTTCGCGCCTGGTTGCCGCGGAACTATCGCGAGCCGCTTGCGTGGTCGTTGCTCTCGTTGTGGCTTGCGTGCACGTTCGTACCGCTCTTGGGTGGCGTCGTGGTGCTTGTGAGCTGTATCTGGGCAGCGCTCTTTCCCGCGCTCAAGGAAAGCGGTGAACTCGACGATGTCGCGCGTCCCAAATTCGTCACGTATCTGGTGTCACGCGTTCAGCATGGCGGCGGCGCGCGCTTGCAGGCACGTCTTGCGAACACGCAGGTGGCATCGACGGATCGACTGTCCGCGTTGGTTGCCATTCAGAGCATGCCGACCCGCACCACCGGCACCTTGCTGCGCGACTTGCTCGCCGATCCCCTGGAAGATATTCGCCTGATTGCATACGGCACGTTGGACCATGCCGAGAACGAGATCATGCAGAAAATTTTCAGAACGAGCAAAACGCTCGAAGCAACCGAGAAGCCCGCCGAGCGTCACGCGCTGAATCGACTGCTTGCCGAACTCTACTTCGAGCTCGTGTACCAGAATCTCGTGCAAGGCGCGGTCTATAAGCACACGCTGCAGCAAGCCGACCGCTACGCGCAGGCCGCGCTCGAAACCGATTCATCGGATGCCGCACTGTGGCTCATTCGCGGACGTTTGGCGCTCGCAAGCGGCTTGCCCGATGAAGCGCATGAACACATTGGCTGCGCGCTCGAGCTCGGCTTTCCGCGCGAACGTCTCGTTCCCTGGCTTGCCGAAGCGGACTTTCTGCGCGGCGAATATTCACGCGTGGCGAACCTTCTGGCGACGCTCGGCAATGCCGCTTCGTTGCCCACGCTCAAACCGGTTGTGAAGTACTGGTCATGATGAAACAACTCCCGATCCGCCGCGCCGCCGATGCCGATGTCTGCCTTCTCCTCGAAGGCACGTTCCCGTTCGTGCGCGGCGGCGTATCGAGCTGGGTCAACGAGATGATCCGCTCTTACCCCGACACGCGCTTCGCGATCGTCTTCATAGGCAGCCAGAAGTCGGATTATGCGGGCGTCGCTTATGCATTGCCCGACAACGTCGTGCATATCGAAACGCATTACCTGTACGAGCCGACCACGGCGGATTTCACGCCGCGCGCGGCCGCTGGCGACAGCGCCGCATTCGTGCGCTCGCAGCAGCTGCACGACACCTTGCGCGACCCGCGTAACGGCCGCGATGCTGGCGCGTTGCTCGCCGACATGATCCCGATGATCGGCACGAGCGGCGCGCTCAACGAAGAGCAGTTCCTCACGAGTCGCGCGGCGTGGCATACCATCGTCGATCAATACGAGCAGTTCTGCACGGACCCGTCCTTTACCGATTACTTCTGGACCGTGCGTATCATGCACAAGCCGCTGTGGCAGCTTGCGCGCGTGGCGGAGCAGTTGTTGCCGGCCAAGGTTTATCACACGGTATCGACGGGATATAGCGGCTTTCTCGGCGCGTTGATGCACTACCGTACCGGACGGCCCTTGCTGATCTCCGAGCATGGCATCTATACGAAGGAACGCAAGATCGACTTGCTGCAAAGCCAGTGGATTCGCGACAACCGCGGTGTGTTCGAACGCGACATCTCGCGGGTGAGTTACTTCCGCGAACTGTGGGTGCGTTTCTTCGAAGCGATCGGCAAGCTTGCCTACGACGCCGCCGACGATATCGTCGCGCTCTACGAAGCGAATCGCCAGCGTCAGGTGATGGACGGTGCGCGTGCCGAGCGCACGCAGTGTATCCCCAACGGCATCGACGTCGATGCGCTCGGGCCGCTCGTCGCGCAACGCAAGCCGCGTTCGAATCGCGTGGTTGCGCTGATCGGACGCGTGGTGCCGATCAAGGACATCAAGACTTTCATTCGCGCGATCTTCATCGCGTCGCGCAGCATGCCGGACCTGGAAGGCTGGATCATCGGACCGGAAGAAGAAGATCCCGCTTATGCGCTCGAATGCCGCGCATTGGTGGAGAGTCTCGGCTTGAGCCGCAATCTCAGGTTTCTCGGCTTTCAGCGTATTGACGACATGCTGCCGCAAGTCGATGTCATCGCACTGACCTCGATCAGCGAAGCGCTGCCGCTCGTGGTGCTCGAAGGTTTCGCAGCGGGCGTGCCCGCCATCACGACGGATGTCGGGTCGTGCCGCCAATTGATCGAAGGCGTGGATGAGGAAGATCGCGCGCTCGGATCGGCGGGCGGCGTCGTGCAGCTTGCGGACCCGGCCGCGTTCGCGCAGGCCGTGCTGTCCTTGCTCGCGGATGAAACGCGCTGGCAAGCCGCACAACAAGCCGGTCTCGCACGCGTGCGCCGCTATTACACGAAGAAGCAGATGATCGACCGTTATCGCGCGCTGTATGACCGTCTGTCGGCACTGCCGGATCGCGCGCGCAGCGGCATGTCGGCCAGCGCCGCGCAATGCCCGATGCATCATCACAAACCGGCAGGCGCCGCGAAAGAGCCGCTTGCATCGCAGGAGTCACGCTGATGGCCGGTATTGGTTTCGAATTGCGCAAGATCATGCGCCGCGACACGCTCGCGGGCGTGGCGCGCGCGTATGCCTATGCAGGGTTGATCAGTTCAGGTCCGCTCATTCTGTCGATCTTCGGCATTTTGATCATCGGGCTCATCAGCCTGGCTTCAGTCATACCGAAGTTTGCGATCGTGCAGTTTCAGGTGTCGGTGACATATTTGATCGCGCTTAGTCTGATATTGACCGGACCGTTGCAACTCTCGTTCACGCGCTTCATTTCCGACCGATTGTTCGAGAAGCGCGATGACCTCGTGCTGTCCAATTACAACGGCGTCGTGCTCGTGTCTTCGGCTCTTTCGAGCGTGGTTGCGGTCGTTGCGATGTTACTAGGCTTTCGTGAAGAGCCGATCGTCTATCGCCTGTTGATGATTACCGGCTTCGTCGTGGTCGGCAATATCTGGATCGCGGTGATCTTTCTGTCGAGCGTGAAGCAGTATCGGCAGATTCTTTACGTGTTTGCCGTGGGTTATGCGTGCGTCGTTTGTCTTGCGCTCGCACTGAACGGCTATGGACTCATCGGTTTGCTGGGCGGCTTCGTGGCCGGCCATATCGTCTTGCTGGCGGGTTTGTCGGGCTTGATTTACCGGAACTATCGCAGCGAGCGCTTCGTGTCGTTCGAAGTGTTCGAAGGACGTTATGCCTATCCTAGTCTCGCGCTCGTCGGCTTGCTGTTCAATATCGGCGTGTGGCTCGACAAGTTCATGTTCTGGTATGCGCCGGGCACGGGTACGCGAGTCATTGGGCCGCTGAATGCATCGGTGATCTACGACATCCCCATTTTTATCGCTTACGTATGCGTGATGCCGGGCATGGCGACGTTCCTCGTGCGTATCGAAGCGGACTTCGTCGAATACTACGACGCGTTCTACGACGCCGTGCGCAGCGGCGCGACGCTGCGCCATATCAGCGAGATGCGCGACATGATGGTGGGCAGCGTGCGTGCCGGACTCTATGAAATCATCAAGGTGCAGACGGTGGTGCTGCTGCTGATCGTTGCGTTCGGTGAGCGCGTGCTGGGCTTGCTCGGCATCTCGCCCTTGTATATGCCGCTTTTGGTCGTCGATGTCGTGTCCGCGAGTCTGCAAGTGCTGCTGCTCGGCCTGCTCAACGTCTTCTTCTATCTCGATGGACGACGCACCGTCATGAAGCTCACCGGCGCGTTCGTCCTGTTGAATGGCCTTTTCACGGGCATTACGTTGCGGCTCGGACCGGATCTCTACGGCTTTGGGTTCGCACTGGCGTTGCTCGTCGTCGTGGTGGCCGCCGTGAAGGTGCTCGACCGCAAGTTCCTGTCTCTCGAATACGAGACTTACATGCTGCGCGGCTGAGTGGCTTAACGACATGAACAGATTCGTCCGACGATCTGGCCTGCGCGCATTGCTGCATTTCGCGCGAATCGCCGCCTTCGGGGCGATGGTGACGGCCGCGCACGCGCAAACGCCATCGGTCGCGCTGTATTACGGCGCAAATCCGCCTGTCGAGGAACTCACCGGTTTCGATGTCGTCGTAGTCGAGCCCGATGCACATTTCGATCCGCAAGCTCATGCGGATGCGCACACGGCGTGGTTTGCTTACGTGAGCATCGGCGAAGTGAATCCGCATCGCGCTTACTTCAAGGCAATTCCGTCTGCGTGGATGCCTGGCGTGAATCAGGCGTGGGCGTCGCATGTGGTGGATCAAACGGCGGCGCAATGGCCGGCGTTCGTCGTGAACAAGGTTATCGCACCGTTGTGGAAGAAGGGTTATCGCGGCTTCTTTCTCGATACGCTCGATTCGTATCAGCTGATCGCCACGACCGATGCCGCGCGTGCGGCACAGGAAGCGGGACTCGTGCGCGTCATTCGCGCCATCAAGGCGCGTTATCCGGAAGCGAAGCTGATCTTCAATCGTGGCTTTGAAGTACTGCCTCAAGTGCATGAATCAGCCTGGATGGTCGCGTTCGAATCGCTGTATCGCGGCTGGGATGCAGGCAAGCAACGCTATACGGAAGTACCGCAGGCCGACCGCGACTGGTTGCTGATGCAGGCCACGACCATACGCGATCGATACCATCTGCCGGTCCTTTCGATCGACTATTGCGCACCCGCCGATGCCGATTGCAAGGCTGCGACGGCCGCACGCATCGCGGCCGACGGCATCGTGCCCTATGTCACCGACGGCGCGCTCGCCACGGTAGGTACAGGAGCGCCACCAGCGAATTGAACGCAACGAAGAACAACATCATCTGAGAGAGCAAAGCCATGTTTGGCATCGTCGGCGCCGTACCTAACGCAATATCGTTCCCTTATTGATCGAAGGGCTGCACGGATGTGGATAAGCCGCGGACTCTGGCAAAGTCGGTCACGGTGGAGTAAGGGGCCGTTGCGAACACTGAGCAGCAGCGTGTTCCTTGGCCTCACCCATTATCCCCACCCGCCACGGCCAGCACCGCACCCGTGATATACGCAGCCTCATCCGAGGCAAGAAAGAGAATCGGCGCGATCTGCTCGTCGAGCGTGCCGTAACGCTTGAAGAAGGTCGACTCGGTGACCTGCTTGACCGCCTCGCCCATCCATGCTTTCTCTTGCTCGCTATCGCCTGAGGCGTTACGAGGCACTCGTCGCGGAGGTGCCTCTGTCCCGCCGGGCGCAGCCGCAACGACGCGAATGTTGTACGCGCCGTACTCCATCGCAAGCGATTGAGTCATCGCGTTTACGCCGCCCTTCGCCGCGGAGTACGGTACGCGCCGAATCCCGCGAGTCGCATTCGATGAAATGTTGACGATGGTGCCGCAACCCTGCGCGAGCATGTACGGAAGCACGGCATGACACGCGTAAAGCGTTGGCATAAGCGAACGCCGAATCTCCGCATCGATATGCGCGGGCTCGAACTCCGCGAAAGGGCGCATGCGAATGGCGCCGCCCACGCCGTTGATGAGAATGTCGATCCGACCGAACCTGTTCTTTGCAAAAGCCATCGTCGATGCCGCACCGTCGTAGGTTTCGAGATCGGCGACAAACGCAGCCGCATCATCGCTTTGTGCTTCAGCGGCGACGTCCGCCACGAAGTCCGCTCGATCGACGAATAGAACCTTCGCTCCTTCCGCGATCGCACGAAGCGCAACGCCCCGCCCGATCCCTTGCGCCGCGCCTGTGACCACCATGACTTTGCCGGCGAATCGGTTGGTGTTCATGCGGTCTCCGGCGCAGCGTTAGGGGTGAACTTCTCGTAGTGGAAGCTATTCGGCTTCACGCCGGTATCGTCGAAGTACTTGCGCACGGCATCGACCATTGGAGGAGGACCGCAGAGATAGACATCGACGTCACCGTCATTCAATGACTCTGCCGACATGTGCTGCGTGACCCAGCCTTTGCGTGGATGATCCGATTCGGCATCGGCCACGACGGTGCTGTAAGTGAAGTGCGGGAGCTTCATGGCATACGCAGCTATTGCATCGGTTTGCACGAGGTCGAGGTCTCGCGTCACACCGTAGATGAGATGAACCCTTTGCTGCGCGTTCGTCCGGTATAAGACTTCCAGCATCGACAAGAAGGGCGCTAAACCAGTGCCACCCGCAAGAAAGAGCAACGGCCGCTCGACGGGGCGCAGATAGAAGCTACCCAGCGGCCCGGTCAATTGGGTCTTGTCGCCCGGCTGCGCGGATTCGAGCCAGGTACTCATCACGCCGCCTGGAATCTTTTTGATCAGGAAGCTGACCTTGCTTGCACCAGGCGCGGAAGAGAACGAATAGGAGCGATGCTGCCCGCTGCCCGGCACATCGATATTGACGTATTGACCGGCGAGGAACACAGGCGCGGCAGCTTCGACATCGAGTTCGAGCACGACGGCTGCGTCGTTATGCGGTTCGACCTTCGCGACGGTCGCGGCAAATTTGCTTTGCTCGGTCTTGCACACTACTGACGATGCCGGCACTGCAATCACGCAGTCGCTTTGCGGCACCATCTGGCACGTGAGGACAAGGCCGGTTTCCTTTTCGTCGTCGCTTAGCGCGTCTTCGATATAGTCGTCGCCGAGGTCGTACGCGCCGCTTTCCGCGCGGCATTTGCAGGTGCCGCATACACCGTCGGAGCAATCCATCGGCAAGTTGATCCGGGCTCGAAATGCGGCATCGAGGACCTTCTCGCCCGCCTTGCATTCGACAAAGCGAGTCACGCCGTCTTCGAAGTTCAATGCGATGTTGTAGCTAGACATGTTGTCTCCTGCTTCGTGTCTCGTTCCCATCAAGCGCTTCAGACGTGATAGACGTCGAGTACCTGGCGGATATAGTCGTTCTTCAACGCAATCTTCTTGCTGGCAATCAAGAGACGGTCATCCACCTTGCGGAAGGTAACGAAAATGGTGCCGAAGAAATAGTCGGTCATCTTGTAGCGATGGCTCTGCGTAGTGAAGTTGTAGCGCACGTCCACTTCGTTCGCGCGTTCGGCCAGCAACTCGACGTTCGTCACGTTGTGGCTGGTGCGCGGTTCCGGCATCGACGCACCGCTGCGCTCGGTCTTGATGCGGAACACTCGATCTTCCAGGCCGCCACGGTCGGCGTAGTACATCAAGGAGATTTGACTGTGCGGGTCGTCGGTGAGCTTGTCATCGTCGTCCCAGGCGGGCATCCAGTACTCGACGTCTTCGGTGTAGCAAGCGAGCCACTCGTCCCACTGACGGTCATCCAGAAAGCGCGCCTCTTGATAGAGCGCGGCACAGACCTTTTGATAGTCGATGCTCATACCGTCGCCTCCGTCTGTTCCTTGCGTAGAGCTTCGCGCATGACGTGCATCCAGTACTCGTGTTGCACCACGAAGAGCCCTTCGTCTTCGCTGCGCTCGCCCGAGATAAGCGGCTTCAGTCCCATGCCTTTTGCGTTCGCATCGGGTCCGTGCACCCATAGCGGCGCGCCGCGCGACATGTCGTTCCACATCGATGTCGTGCTCGCATAGCCCGCCTGACACGCGCGAAATTCTTCGAGGTCGTCGCTCGTGCCCATGCCCGAGACGTTGAAAAAGTCTTCGTATTGACGAATGCGGATGGCACGGCTTTCCGCGCTCTCGCCTTTGGGTGCGAAGCAGAAGATGTTCACTTCAGTCTTGTCGACGCTGATCGGGCGGATCACGCGAATCTGCGTGCTGAACTGGTCCATCAAGAACACGTTCGGATACACACAAAGATTGCGTGTCTGATTGACAATGTACTTCGCCTTTTCGTCGCCCACGCGTGCTGCGATCTCTTCGCGATGTTGATACACCGGACGCACTTCCGGATTCATCGTGTTGGTCCAAAGCAGCATATGTCCATGCTCGAAGCCATATACGCCAGCGACGGACTTGCTCCAGCCGTTGGCATCGACGGCCTTCGTGCCTTCGACCTTGCGACGGCCCATGGTTGCAGCGTAGTTCCAGTGCACGGTGCTGACGTGATAGCCGTCGCAGCCGTTTTCCATCTGCATCTTCCAGTTGCCGTCGTAGATGTACAAGGAATTGCCGCGCAACACTTCGAGACCTTCAGGCGCCTGCGAGACGATCTGATCGATGATGATCTTGGTCTCGCCGAGATAGTCTTCGAGCGGCATGACGTCTTCGCTCAGGCTGCCGAAAAGGAAGCCACGGTAGTTCTGAAAGCGCGCAACATTCTTCAAGTCGTGCGAGCCTTGCTTATTGAACTGCAATGGGTACTCGGTCGTCTTCTCGTCCTTGACCTTCAATAGCTTGCCTGCGTTGGAAAACGTCCAGCCGTGGAACGGGCACGTGAAGCTGCCCTTGTTGCCGTGCTTGCGACGGCAGAGCATCGCACCCTTGTGTGCGCAAGCATTGATCACGGCGTGCAATTCGCCAACCTTGTCACGCGTGATGACGATCGGCTGACGGCCAATCCACGTGGTGTAGTAATCGTTGTTGTCTGGAATCTGGCTCTCGTGCGCGAGATACACCCAATTACTCTCGAAGATGTGCTTCATTTCGAGTTCATACAAATCGGCGTTCGTGAAAATATCGCGGCGGCAGCGGAACACACCGCTTTCCTTGTCATCCTGAACGGCGTTGTTCAGCAAGTCGTGCAGTTGTCGTGCTTTATCGATGGTTGCGGGCATGACTCGTCTCCCTATGCAGGCTCCGTGCGAAGCGCTTGCATCGGTTCAAAGAATTTGCGAAAGAGGTTTGGCCGCGTAACAGCGGCGGCCGCGTGGGCGGTTAAGCCGCGACAGATACGCGAGGGCGATTGACCAGCTGGTTGTCCTTACCTTGAACCAGCGGAGTCAACTCGATGTTGAACTCGATTTCCTTGTACGTGTCGGACTTGAGTCCCAGCGCAGCACCGCCCGTCTTCCCGCTCACGCGCGGCACGAGTTCTTCGCGAGTCGCATAGGCAAAATCATCCCAGATGAGCGGGTCGTCTTCGATGTTGATTTGCGTCGTGAGCTTGCGAGTCTTGTCGCTAGTCACGAAGAAATGCACGTGCGCCGGACGATTGCCGTGGCGCGCGATGAGGTCGAGCAGTTGCTGAGTCGCGCCGTGCGGCGGGCAGCCGTAACCCACGGGCATGAGCGTGCGGAATTCGTATTTGCCATCGGCACCCGTCTTTACCGCGCCACGAAGATTGAAGGCGTCTTGCGCGCCCGTCGGGTCGAAGTGCGAATAGAAGCCCTTCGAGTTTGCGTGCCAGCATTCCACGACCGCATTCGGTACGGGCTTGCCATCCGGGCTCGTCACCGTGCCGCGGATGATGAGCGGACCCGCGTCTTCGTCCGCGTTGATGTCGATTCTGGAGACACCATCCCGCACCGGAGCGCCGGCAACGTACAACGGACCTTCAATGGTGCGCGGCGTGCCGCCGTGGATATCTGCTTCACGGTCTTCCGCATCCATGCGGATGTCGAGATACTTCTCGATACCGAGACCAGCGGCCAAGAGTGCAGCCTCGCCATCTTGTCCGAGCTTGTTGAAGTAGGTCACGCCGGCCCAGATCTCGTCGGGTGTCATGTCGAGGTCGTCGATGGCCTTGAAGAGGTCACCCAGCAAGCGATGAGTGATCTGCTTGGCGCGTGCGTTACCGTCCTTGCTTCCGAGATTCGCAGCGGCCTTCAAGAGGTCCTGCGCTTCCTTCGAATCGAACACTTTGACGCTCATTTGTCTGCTCCTGAATCTCTTGTTCGGTGGGGGTTAACCCTCGTTTTTCCGCAGTCCGTATAATGTTTGGAAGGTATGATCGGCGGCGAAAACAGAGTGTGATTGCAGAATAATGAGCCGCCAGACCGCCGTCCAACACTGATTTGGTATCGGGCTATACCAAGGAGGTATAGAAATGGAATTGCGACACCTGCGCTATTTCGTGGCCGTGGCGGAAGAGCGGAACTTCACGCGCGCCGCGCAGCGGCTCAACATCGCGCAGCCGCCACTGAGCCGTCAGATTCAGCAGCTCGAAGAGACGCTGGGCGTTCAACTGCTCGAGCGCAACTCGCGGCCGCTCAAGCTGACAGAGACGGGCAAGTTCTTTTATTCGCATGCCGCGCAGCTGATTGCGCAGACGTCCGAACTCGAATCCATGACAAGGCGCGTTGGCAATATCGAACGCAGCTTGTCCGTTGGTTTCGTAGGCTCGACGCTATACGGCATGCTGCCCAAGATCATCCGCCGCTTTCGCGACGAAAATCCTACCGTCGAGTTGAGCCTGCATGAGATGTCGACGATGGACCAGCTTCGCGCGCTCAAGGACGGTCATATCGACGTGGGGTTCGGTCGAATCCGCAATGAAGACGCGAATATTCGCCGGGTCATTCTGCGGGAAGAAAAGATGATCGTGGCGCTTCCGCAGGGGCATGCGCTCTCGGTTCTCAAGCCGGTGCTCGCGCTGCGTGACTTGCTCAACGAGACGTTGATCGTCTATCCGAAGGCGCCTCGCCCGAGTTACGCGGACCAGGTGCTTGCCGCTTTCAAGGACCGAGCGCTCGAACCCCGGCGAATTTACGAAGTGCGCGAGCTGCAGATAGCGCTTGGTCTCGTGGCGGCGGGTGAAGGCATCTCGATCGTGCCGAGCAGTGTGTATGGCCTTAAGCGTGATGATGTGAGTTACAAGGACCTGGACGACCCCACGCTGGTATCGCCCATCATCATGAGCATGCGAGCGCTCGACGAATCGCGCGACATTCGCGAGATGCTCGAATTGATTTATCGGCTCTACGATGAGGAACACGTGCCTTACGCGCCCCGCACCGACCGGGGGCGCTAAGTTTCGATACCTGGCGAGTATGGCATTAGACGTCGAAGGTCTTGGACAAGGTGTTATTCGCCGTTCGATACTTCGTTCAACCCATCCACTTCGCCAATCCAGGTATGAACCCTCACATCGAATCCGTCGAGGCGATACTGGTCGATTTACCGACCATTCGCGCGCATCAGCTTTCCATGGCGACGATGCAGCAACAAACCATGGTCATCATCCGCCTGCGTTCGAGCGATGGCATCGAGGGCATCGGCGAAGCCACGACTATCGGTGGCTTGTCTTACGGCGAGGAAAGTCCCGAGGGTATCAAGCTGACCATCGATATTTACCTGGCTCCGGCGCTCGTCGGACAGGACGCGAACAATATCAACGCGGTCATGCTCAAGCTGAACAAGGTCGCGCGTGGCAATCGCTTCGCCAAGTCCGGGATCGAGACGGCGCTGCTGGATGCGCAAGGCAAACGCCTTGGCGTGCCGGTGTCCACGTTGCTCGGTGGCGCGGTTCGCAAGACGCTGCCGGTGCTGTGGACGCTTGCCAGCGGCGACACGAATCGCGATATCGAAGAAGCCGAGATGCTGCTCGCCGAACGCCGCCACAATGTGTTCAAGCTGAAGATCGGCCGCCGCGGCGTGCGCGATGACGTCGCCCATGTCTCGAAGATAAAGTCGGCTTTGGGTGACCGGGCCAAGGTAACGGTAGACGTCAATCAGGCATGGAGCGAAGTCGATGCCACGCTCGGCATTGCAGCGCTGGAAGCGGCGGGCGTCGATCTCGTCGAGCAACCGACGCCGCGTGAGCATCGCGGCGCGCTTGCCCGGCTCGCCGCGCGATTCAACGTGCCCATCATGGCCGATGAAAGCGTGACCGGTCCCGAAGATGCCCTCGAACTCGTGCGCGACGCATGCGCCGATGTATTCGCGCTGAAGATCGCGAAGTCCGGCGGCATCTTCGGCATGATGCGCACGGCTGCGATTGCCGATGCAGCGGGCGTGCTGCTTTACGGCGGGACGATGCTAGAAGGGAGTATCGGTTCCGTTGCTTCCGCACATGGCTTTAGCGCGCTTCCGCAACTCGCTTGGGGTACGGAGCTCTTTGGACCGTTATTGCTCAAGGACGACATAGTGACCGCTCGTCCGCAGTATCGCGACTTCGATCTGCATATGCCGGCAGGTCCGGGGCTGGGGCTGCAAATCGACGAGGAAAAGCTGGCGTTTTATCGTCGCGACAAGAAGGCCTGAAGGTTCATTGCCGGATGAGACATGACGCTTGTGTCCGCATGCGGAATCAGCGTCGCCGCTTAGGAGGAAATATGCTGTATCTCGTAAGAATGGACGTGCATCTGCCGCACGACATGCCGCAAGCGCAAGCTGAAGACATCAAGGCTCGCGAGAAGGCGTATTCGCAGCAATTGCAGCGTGAAGGGAAGTGGCAGCAGTTGCATCGCGTGGTTGGTGAGTACGCGAATTTCAGCGTATTCGACGTGGACTCGCATGACGAGCTTCATACAATCTTGTCCGCGTTGCCTTTGTTTCCGTTTATGACGATGCAGGTGACTGCGCTGGCGCATCATCCTTCTTCTATTCGCTAGCCGCGACTCACGCGATTAGTGATCTTTAGCCCCCTGACGCAAGCGCCTAAGCTGCGTGAACGCGTAGATTGCATAATCCTGAGCCGCGGCCGCCGGGTCCCAGTTGATTGCGCGGCCGATGTCGGGCCACGCCGCTCCGCCTTCCAGCATGCACTCGATAGTCGAAATGTGGCCTTGCGTGACGAGGCCAATTCGCACTTGCGAGTTCTCAGAGAGGTATTTGTTGGTCGTAGGCATGGCTCTGGCTGCTTTTCTAACTGTTGCTTCAATGGCATTACGTTGTCGGGACGTCACGGCTCCGCTTGCATCCTCGGACGCCTGGGCCATGCTTCTCGTGTACCAAAGTAACGTCACAGGGCTGCGGTTTCTATTCGCTACACCACACATCGGCGCGGCCGTCGAAAGGCTACTTACGGGAATGGCGACGGGCGTTTGAAGTCGCACGCTCCGACGCAATGTCTCGACTCATCTTCCGACAAAGAAGGACGTTTGCGCGATGTGCGGTAAGCTAGAGGGCTTTGGGAGACACTTTATGACGCGTTACGTACAGGAAGAGCTCACCGACTTTTGGGGACGCCTGACACCTTACCTCGCGTTGCTCGAATCATCGCAAGAGGGCGATGCGGAACCCGTCAAGGGTCCGATTGGACGCGTAACTGTCGATACGCACGACCGCCAGGCCTTTGCGCTTCACACCACGGATGCAGTGCAGGCCGACGATGCCTCGGACACGCCGACAGGCCAAAGCGCAACGTACACGCGCACCAAGGCGATGGGCGGTGAGTGGGGACCGTGGCAGCGCGAAGCCTACGTTTAAAGCTTTAATTGAACGATGACACATTGCCAGTGGTTCCTGATCTCACCAGGGCCGCCGGCTTTCAACGGTGCTTCATGCCTTCGAGGAAACCGTAGCGATGGTTGCCTGCATCACCGCTATCAACTTCGGCGCCGATTGAGCATCGCCAATAGCGAACACCTCGCCGGTACAAACAGTCAGAAGCCTGCCCGCGTTGACGACCTTGCCCACGGCTAGAAACGACGCTCCTATTGCGGGCCGCAGAAAATTCACCTTGAATTCCGCCGTCACCACGTCGTGCCCTTCCGGTGCCTTGGTTAAAGCGGCATAGCCACAAGCATTGTCCACGATGCTCGTAATCACACCGGCATGAGCGAAGCCTTGCTGCTGCGATAAAGCCGCTGAAAAGGGCAGACTGATTCGGACTTCGCCTTCGGATACCGACATCAATGTGGCGCCAAGCGTTTTCATCAAGCCTTGAGCAAAGAAGCTCGATGAAATTCTCGATTCGATATCGTTCATGTCGCGCGTTATGGATAGGCCGGGGATGCCTTTAGTCTAACGGCACTTAGGCTCGTGCGCCTCAAGGCTTATGGCAACTGAAGATGGCGTCGAACAACTCGAATTTTCCTTCGGTCGTCGGAAGCACGCGAGTTGCGTGAGTAATGGCGTTATCGAGCGATGCATGATCGAGCGCCTCTATCACGAGCAGCCCGCAGAAAGCGCCTTCCTGACCACGCCGCATCGACTTTTCTCGTGTGGCAATGGACGTTCCGTCGGTTTGTACCGTCATCGCCTGAACGGTGACGACCCAGTCGAGCCGGGCCAAAGCGTCGATCAGTTCTTGCCCTGTCGAACCGGTCAACTCGTCCGGCATGATGTCTTCAAAGCGTGCGATGGCGATATGACTTCCATACCCGCCGACATGACCCCCCTTCAGCACCACTGAACCCCCGCCACGCCGGAAGCGCATCAGGTTCGGCATGATTCGTTGCGTCCATTCGCTCGGGTCGTTGAGACGCGAAAGATAGCCGGTACTCGACATCACGTTCGCAGTGTCGAGCTCGTAGAGCATGAGGTATTCCGAAGGCTTGCTTGCGCGACGCTTGAATACGCGGCCCGAACGAAATCCCGGCACGCCTACCCGCTCGAAGACATGTTCACGCGTGAGCCAGTGCAAGTAATCGGTTTCGTTGTGTGCTTCGATCGTGCTCCAAATGGCGAGCAAACCTGTGTGTCGATCGGTCATGTGTTTTCTCGCGGTATCGATTGAATGGTGGATGGAGGCGTGATTCCACGCGTCTCAGTAAGTAGCCTGATGTGCGCTCGAATTCTGTTTGCCGATGACGTCGTCGGTGGAATCGAGCCGATTCATGTCGATGCCTTTCGTCTCCGGTCCGATCGCGATCATGCAAAAGGACAGCGCATTCAACGACGCCACGAGTGCGACCAATGTCCACGGCGAGCCGTGACTGAGATTCAAAAGCCACGTGGCGACAACCGGAATCGGGCCGCCTGCGAAGAGGCTTGCGCCGGTGAACGCGAGTGCCGATGCCGAGTATCGGACGTTCGTCGGGAAGGCTTCCGCAAACGCGACCGGCTGAATGCCCGTCTGAACCTGAACGAAGCCCATGAAGAGGCCCATGGCGATCGCCATCGTCGCAAAGTTCTTCGTGGCGAGCAGCGGGAAGTAGAACATCATGATGACGAACGTCGCTGCGGATGCGATGAGCAACGCGCGCTTTCGGCCGATGCGGTCGCTCAACAATCCGCCGAGAATGGAACCGGCGATTGCGCATGCGTTGCCGATCATTAGCAGCGTGAACCCAGTCTGCTTCGGCACGCCGAGCGAGTTCGTTAGATAACCGAGCGTGAACACGACCGCAAGATAGAACAGTGCCGTGGGGCCGCAGAAGAAGAGCATCATGCGAATGATGGTCTTGTAGTGAAGACGAAACGCGTCCTTGAGCGGGCTGCTTACGTTGGCTACCGCAGACTGCTTCATCTGCACGAATGCGGGCGTTTCCGACACGCGCAGACGAATGTAGATGCCGACGATCACGAGCAGGAAACTCATGACGAAGGGAATGCGCCAGCCGTAACTCGTGAAGGCATCGGCGCTCATTGTTGCGGATAGAATCAACAGAACGGCATTCGCGAGGATCTGACTCAGCGGCGCACACATGCCGATCAAGCCGGAATATTTTCCGCGCCGGTCCGCGGGCGCGTGTTCGAGCGCCATCAGTTGTCCGCCGGTGGATTCGCCACCGAGCGCGAATCCCTGGATGATGCGCAAGACGACGAGCAGAATGGGCGCGAGCATGCCGATCTGCAGATAAGTCGGAAGCAGGCCCATCAACACGGAGGTAATGCCCATCACCGAGACTGTGCCGAGCATGAGGTTGCGCCGTCCGATCTTGTCGCCGAAATGGCCGCAAATGATGGCGCCAAGCGGCCGTGCCGCGAGACCCACGCTGAAGGTCGCGAGCGACGCCAGCAGCGCGGAGTTTGGCTCCATGCTCGGGAAGAAGAGTTTGGGAAGCACCGTGGCCGCGACCGAACCGTAAAGCGTGAAGTCGAACCATTCGAGCGCCGTTCCGAGCGTGGCGGCGCTTACCGCGCGATTCGCCATGGAGCGTTGCGAGCCGTCCGCGTTTTCCATTCCCATTTGTGTCTCCTCCTGATGTGTCAGAACCGATCTTCGGGTTATATATTTAGTTATACGATTTAATGAGGACGCGTTTTCAACGCTTTGTTTCGCCGCGCATCAACTAGCGATGCTGACCGCGAAGTTAGGGCCTTTCATCGCCTGACGAAGCATGGGCGACACTCCGCTTGCTTCAGACAGCTCTTTCGACGTCGACATCAATGACGGCACGAGCTCTTTCATCTTTGCGTCGGTCAATCGCGACATGGGTCCCGCGATGATGAGAATAGCGCGAACCTCGCCGTTCTCGGCATGCACGGTTGTCGCCATCGAGCTCATCGCAGGCAAGAACATGTCGTGCGTGGTTGCGTAACCGTTGGCGCGGGCGGCATCGATATGCGGAATCAGTGCCTTGAACGTCGTGGGCGCGTTCGGGCCGAAATCCGACGGCACGCCGAATCCCTGTTTCGATACAAGCCGCATGACTTCTTCGTCGCTCTTGCCCGCGAGCCAAATCATTCCCGCCGCGCTGCAGGACAACGTAACGGGGCGTCCCATCTCCGGGTCGTAGCGAATGCCTTGCCGCGCGCCTTGCGCCTTCGCGACATAGATCAGTTGTTCGCCATCGACGATTGCAAGCCGCACCAATTCTCCCGATGTCGATGCGAGACGCTCCAGAATGGGCTGCGCAATATCGACGACGCCGCCCGCGCTCAAGAAACGCAGTCCAAGCGACGGCATCTTCATGGTCAGCGTGAATTCCCCGCGCCGTTCGTCTTTGCGAACGTAGTCCTGCTCCATGAGGTCGGCGAGCAAGCGGTGCGTCGCGGTAATGGGCAGGTCGAGACTCGTCGACAACTCGGAGAGCGTCTTGCCCTCTGGCGAGTTGGCAAGCTCTTCCAGCACACGAAGAATGCGTTCAGCGACGGCGCTCATGGTCGGGGCATTGGACAGTTGTTGTTCGTCGGATCGGGTATGCGTGCCATTCTAGTGAAAAGTCTTTGCAAATTGCAAACTCTTTTCACTTTTATGTTTTGGATGTTTTTGGGGCGCGGGGTGTTCACCTATCCCGAGTCGACGGAAGACGGGTGAAGTAAGCCTTCAACGCTTCGACCGCTGCGCGAACCTTCGCAGGCTCGGTGCTCTTCTTCGGCGATACCAACGTCACCGGTAGCACAGGAAGCCGCCAGTCTGGAAGCACATGAACGAGCGTCCGACGCTTGATCGAGCTTTGCGCGTCGATATATGCCAAGCGCGCAATGCCTAAACCTTGTTCGCAGATCTGTTGAACCGTGGGTTGTGTAGTGCTTGCAATGCGCACTGGCGCGCGCACCGTCTCTTTCACGCGCTTGTCTCCTTGCAAATCGAGGACGAGCGAAGGTGCGTCATCGTCGGGCGTGCTGGCGTTCTGGCCGGATTCGTCCAGTTCGCGTTCCAGCGATATCCAATGATGCGTCGTCAGTTCTTGCGGACTTTGCGGCGTGCCGTGACGCTGCAAGTACGCCGGCGAGGCGCAGAGAATCGTTTCGAGTTCGCAGAGTGGACGGCCGACCCAACCGGAATCCGCGAGCTTGCCAACGCGAATGGCGATATCGACGCGCGCATCGATGAGATCGACCATCTCGTCGCTGACCAAAAGGCGCAGTCGCAACTTTGGCCACGTGGAAAGGACCGGAGCCAGCGCGGGCGCGATATACGACCCGAAGCCAATCGGCGCGGCGACGCGCAATTCGCCGGTTGGCGCGTCCCGTGCCTGAGCGAGCGATTCGGACGCTGCTTTCCCCGCCTCGATCAACCTCAGGCAATGGGCGTAACAGCGCTCGCCGTCCTCGGTCAGCGTCAATTTGCGCGTCGACCGATGAAGCAAGGTCACACCGGATTCCCGTTCAAGCGCCTTGATTGCCTGACTCACCGCCGATGCACTCATCCCTAGACGCGCGGCGGCAGCGCTCATGGAACCGTGGGAGACGGTCTCCGCGAAGATCACGAACGGCCGAAGGTCATTCATTTTGAAGTGTGGCTTAAATTTGATTGTCGATTTTCGCGGATTATAAATCGCTGCTTGAGAAGCTAGCATCCTCGTATCGCTATTTTTTAGAGGATGTCACGTGAAAGTCGCTCTCATTGGTTCGACCGGTTTTGTTGGAACGCATCTCAAGAAAGAACTTCTTCAACAAGGCCACGAGGTCACGGTATTGCTTCGCAACGCCGCAAGCGCGGCGTCGTCCGAGCGTCTCAAAGTCGTTGTCGGCGACGCGTATTCGTGGGAGTCGGTTGCGAACGCGGTGCGCGGTCACGATGCCGTGGTGTCCGCGTTCAACCCCGGATGGAACGACCCCGAACTGTTCGAGAACTTCACTCGCGGCAATTCGGCAATCGTTCGCGGCGTCGAGGCAAGCGGCGTTCGGCGCTATGTGGTCATTGGCGGCGCCGCGAGCCTGTTCGTCGCGCCTGGCGTGCAACTCATCGATACCGACGAGTTCAGTTCGCATGTGCCGGCGAACATCATTCCGGGCGCAACCGCCGCCCGCGACGCGCTCAATGCAATTCGCGGCAACACGGTCCTGGATTGGACTTTCGTAAGCCCGCCCGCTTTTCTCGAAGAAGGTGAGCGCACGGGTTCTTATCGACTTGGCTCGGAGAACCTTTTAATGGATGGCGACAAGCCGGCCGGCATCTCCGTCGCCGATTTAGCGGTCGCAGTGGTCGATGAACTGGAGAATCCAAAACACGTTAGAGCCAGATTCACGGTTGCGCGCGAACTTTGAGCATTCGAAGCCGCTGCGAGATTCCATGCGTGGACGTAAGAGGCTAAACGGACGAGCAGACTCGTTTCGAGTCCATGGCTTGCGCGAGAAGTCTTATAATGCTTCTACTCCACGCATCGATGGCGATACGGCTCTTCGAACAAATACTACGCACATGGCTTATCAAAACCCTGAAATTACCCGCCTCGTCGCGCAGCAGCAAGCGCTGGAGCGGCAGTTGAACGAAGCAAAAGAACAAGAGACGCAGCTCGTACTGAAGGAAATCGTTCAGAAGATGCGTCAGTACGGTATTTCGCTTAACGAATTGTTTGGCCCGAAGTCGGGCGCCCAGCGCGCCGACGCCCCGGCGAAATATCGCGACCCGGTGAGCGGCGCGACCTGGAGCGGCCGCGGCCGCGCGCCGCAATGGATTGCCGGGAAAGACCGCGACGAGTTTCTCGTCGACAAGGGCGAAAATGTCCGCGCGATGGTTCAAGCCGCGCTATTCCCCGAAAAGCATTAAGTCGAAAGAAAGCTCGCCCGCGCCCGCTTCGAACCACGGGCGCAGCGATCTATTCTCCTATGCGTAGGCGTTAAATCGCCATGCCGCCCGACACTTCAATACGCTGAGCGTTGATCCACCGATTATCTTCGGAGAGCAGCGACGCGATCATCGGGCCAATGTCGTCGGGCAATCCGGCACGGCCCAGCGCCGTCATGTCGGCAATGCGCTTATTCAACTCGGCATTATCCCGAACGATTCCGCCGCTGAAATCGGTCTGAATAGCACCGGGCGCGACCACGTTTACTGCGATCCGGCGCGGCGCGAGTTCCTTCGCCATGTATTTCGTCAATACTTCGACCGCGCCCTTAAGCGAGCCGTAAGCGCCGCTTTCCGGTACGATGATTCGCGTCAGCCCGGAAGACAAGTTGACGATCTTCCCGCCGTCGCGAATAAGCGGCAGCAGTTTCTGCGTCAAAAAGAACACGCCTTTGAAGTGCACGTTATATAGGCCATCCAATTCTTCCTCGGTCGTTTTCTCGATGCTGTTGTGATGTGACGTACCCGCATTGTTGATGAGGAAATCGAAGCGTTCTGCTTTCCATTCGGCTAGCGTTTCGCGGACCTTGCCGATAAAGCTATCGAAGGCGCCGACATTTCCGGTGTCTAGCTGAAGCGCCACTGCTTTTCGACCGAGATCGGACACGGATCGGACGACGTTTTCAGCTTCTTCGCGATTCCGGTGATAAGTAAAGATAATATCGACGCCTCGCTTGGCGAGATTCAGCACTGTGTTTCGGCCTAAGCCCCGGCTGCCGCCGGTGACAATCGCAATCTTTTCTGCGGACATGTTTGCTCTCCTGTGACAGGAGACAGAATAGCCAACCGAGCCTCGAAAGATAACGTGCTCGAGTCTGCACAGGGTGTACTGAAAGAGCGAACAATGGGACCCAACCTCAAGGAACTGGAAGCATTCGTGGCCGTCGTCGAAGCGGGCGGTTTTCGCGATGCCGCGCGCGCCATCGGCAGCAGCCCTTCCGGCGTAAGCGAAGCGGTGCGCCGTCTCGAAGCCCGCACCGGCGTGCGTTTGCTTCATCGCACGACACGCAGCGTCACGACGACCGAAGCGGGCGCGCGGCTCTTGGCTCGACTCAAGCCCGCGCTCGATGGCCTCGACGCAGCGCTCGACGTGGTGAACGGCTTTCGGGACAAGCCAGTTGGCAAGTTGAAGCTGAATGTGCCGGTGGTCGCGGCCAAACTCATCCTGCCGCGCCTGGTGCCGGCGTTTCTCGCGGCTTACCCGGATATCGAACTGGAGGTGATTGCCGACGATGGCTTCATCGACCTGATGGCGGAAGGATGCGACGCAGGCATCCGCTACGGCGAACGTCTGGAGCAGGACATGATCGCCGTTCCTATCGGTCCGCGCGAGCAACGAATGGCGCTCGGCGCGTCACCCGCTTATCTGGAGCGTCGCGGTCGTCCTCAGCATCCGAGCGAACTCTTGCAGCATGCGTGTGTGCGCTATCGCTTCGCGAGCGGCGCGATGACCACATGGGAATTCGAGCGCGACGGCGAGCACATTCGCGTCGAGCCGAGCGGCCCGCTCATCGTTCGAGCGGGCGCCGCAACCGATCTTGGAATAGATGCCGCGCTGGCGGGTTGCGGCATCGTGCAACTCTTCGACGACTGGATGAAGCCGTTCTTCGAGAACGGCTCGCTCGAGCCTGTGCTCGAACCTTGGTGGCAGCGGTTTCCGGGGCCGTTTTTGTACTATTCCGGTCACCGCTACGTGCCGACGCCGCTGCGTGCGTTTCTGGATTTCATCCGCTCGGCGTCGTTCTGAAGCGCGACGCGAACAGCACTTCCAACGCTCAAACCAGCCCCGTCATGTAATACACCGCGATCACGAAGAACACCGCGAGCGTCTTGATGACCGTCACCGCAAAGATGTCGCGATACGACTCCCGATGCGTCAGACCCGTCACCGCGAGCAGCGTGATGACGGCGCCGTTGTGCGGCAAGGTGTCCATGCCGCCGCTTGCCATGGCCACGACGCGGTGCAGAACTTCCAGCGGAATATGTGCGGCTTCGGCGCCCTTGATGAAGGTATCGGACATGGCGGCCAGCGCGATACTCATGCCACCCGACGCCGACCCCGTGATGCCCGCGAGCGAACTCACCGATACCGCCGCATTGACGAGCGGATTCGGAATGCTCTTCAGCGCATCGGAGACGACGAGAAAACCCGGCAACGCGGCGATCACGCCACCGAAGCCATATTCCGACGCCGTGTTCATCGCCGCGAGCAAAGCGCCCGCGACGGCTACGCGCGTGCCCGTGGCGAAGCGATCTTTCACGCGCGAGAAAGCCGTCAGCAACACGAGCACGATGCCGAGCAGCAGCGCGCCTTCGACTGCCCAGATCGCGACGACCGTCTTGACGGCCGTGGTCACGGGCGCATGCACGCCGGGCAGCACTTCCGGCGCGATGGTATAGCTCGCGCCGTACCACGTCGGAATCCACTTCGTGAGCGCGAAGTTGGCGACGCCCACGAGAATCAGCGGCGCAATCGCCAGCGCCGGATTCGGCAGATTGGTCGACTCGACGCGCTCAGGCTCGTTCACGAGCGAGGTGCCGTAGCCTTCGCCCGTGGCCATCGCGCGGCGGCGGCGCCATTCGAGAAACGTCAGTCCCACCACGATGATGAACACCGAGCCGATCACGCCGAGCCACGGCGCGGCCCAGCCGGTCGTCTTGAAGAACGTCGTCGGGATGATGTTTTGAATCTGCGGCGTGCCCGGCAGCGAATCCATCGTGAACGAGAACGCGCCGAGTGCAATCGCGCCCGGCATGAGGCGCTTGGGAATATTGCTCTGCCTGTACATCTCCGCCGCGAACGGATACACGGCGAACACGACCACGAACAGTGATACGCCGCCGTACGTGAGCAGCGCGCACACCGCGACGATCACCGCATTGACGCGCGACTTGCCGATATAGCGAATCGCGGCGGCAACGATCGACTCCGAGAATCCCGACAGTTCGATGACCTTGCCGAACACCGCGCCAAGCAGGAACACCGGGAAGTACAACTTGACGAAGCCAACCATCTTCTCCATGAAGATGCCCGAAAACACGGGCGCGACGGCTGCCGGGTCGGTCAGCAGAACAGCCGCGAGAGCGGCGATCGGCGCGAAAAGAATGACGCTGTAACCGCGATAAGCGGCCAGCATCAGGAACGCCAGGGCGGCGAGCACGATGATGAACGACATGGAGTCTCCATTGATGTTTTGTTATCACGGGTCTCTCTTGAAGACCCTCGACGCGACTGATCGCGCGCCGCGCGGGCAAATGCAGCTTCCGTGCCATCCGCGTAGTCACCGGGCTTTACGCTCGTTTGACCATGCATGAAGGCCGCAAATGCATTCGGAATGTCTCTGTGCCGAGACAAACTCCCGCGCGTCACGGTCGGGCACGCGCCTCGAAGCCTAGCAGATTGCCCCAATGCAGGCAGTCTCCCGTTTGAGATATCCTGTCTCGATAAAGAGATATCGGAGACAAAAGCAGCATGCTCAACGACTGGATCAACGTTCCCCTGGACTATAGCGACGTCATGCGCCGCGCGATGGAATCGCTTTTCAAGACCTTCGAAAATTTGAGCGAAGGCACCTTCATCGTCGATGCGGACGCCCGCGTCGTCTGGATCAACAAGCGCTACGCGGCGCGCTTCGGTTTCCCCGATCCCACCGACGTGATCGGCCTCGATTGCGAAGCGGTCATTCCCAATAGCCTGATGCGCGAAGTCGTCGCGACCGGCAAGCCGATTCTGCTCGACGTGCTGGAGACCGACCGCGAACCGCTCGTCGTCACGCGTTTGCCGCTGAAGGACGAGCAGGGCGCGACCGTTGGCGCCATCGGCTTCGCGCTCTTCGACGAGATGAAAGCGCTCACGCCGCTTTTCGCGCATTACTCGCGCGTGCAGCAGGAACTCATCGCGACGCGCCAGTCGCTCGCGCAGGCGCGGCGCGCCAAGTACACCTTCGCGAGCTTCGTCGGCACGAGTGCGGTGAGTCTCGAAGTGAAGCGGCAAGCGCGGCGCGCGGCGCTCGTCGACTCGCCGGTCTTGCTGCTCGGCGAAACCGGCACCGGCAAGGAGCTGCTTGCACACGCGATCCACGGTGCCTCGACACGCGCCGCAAAGCCGCTGGTCACCGTCAACGTGGCCGCGATTCCCGATACCTTGCTCGAAGTCGAGTTCTTCGGCGCGGCGCCTGGCGCGTACACCGGGGTGGAGCGCAAGGGACGCGTCGGCAAATTCGAACTCGCCGATGGCGGCACGCTGTTCCTCGACGAAATCGGCGACATGCCGCTGCCGTTGCAGGGCAAGCTCTTGCGCGTGCTGCAGGACAAGGAATTCGAGCCGCTCGGGTCGAACCGCATCGTGCGGGCGGATGTTCGCATCATCGCCGCGACTTCCGCCGATCTGCCCGCGCTCGTCGCGGCGGGGCGCTTTCGCGCGGACCTGTTTTATCGCCTGAACGTGCTGACCATTCACGCGCCGCCTTTGCGCGAGCGTCCGGGCGATATCGAAGCGCTCGCCTATGCCATTCTCGAAGACCTGTCGGGCGAGGCGCGCACGGGCCGCATCCGCCAGTTCGTGCTGCATGAAAACGCGCTGCGGCTGCTAGCCGGTTACGCCTGGCCGGGCAACGTGCGCGAGCTTCGCAACACGCTCGAACGCGCACTCATGCTTTCCGATAGCGAACATATCGATGCCCGCGCGCTCGCAGGCTTCATCGATTCGACACCGGCCGCGCCCGCGCCGCCAGTCGAAAGCGCGTCCATGCCCTATGCCGCCGCGATGACCGACTTCGAACGGCGCTTTCTGTCCGACGCCCTGCGCGCGAACAATGGCCGCGTGGCGGAAACGGCGGAACGCATCGGTATCGGGCGGGCGACGCTTTACAAGAAGATCGCCGCGTTGGGCATCGACGTATAGGACATGTAAAGGCATGTGAGATTGTGTCAAACGTGAGCGCGCGCACATTTGCGGCAATCGTCGCGAAAGGCCGGCGTGGCATACTCGCGAAGGCATCGACATCGAAAATAACGACTGAAAACAAGGGGTAAGGGATGAAACTCGGCACTGCGATCGGCTTTTCCGTGATGCTCGCCGCGAGTGCATGGGCACTCGCCGGATGCAGCAGCGCGCCGCCTCTTTTCTCAGCCGATGGCCGTCCCACTCAGCTCGTGCAATGCCCGGCCTACGGCGGCTGGCGTCTTTGCACCGACAACGCGAAGGTCGCCTGCCCGAGCGGCTACGACGTGCTCGAACAATCCAGCGCCGACAACCAGAACGGCTTGTTGATCGCCTGCAAGACAAACTAGCTGGAACCCGTCGCGCGCTTCCTCATCGAAGCGTGATGCCGCATGCGGCGTCTTTCTCTGTTCTTCGAAGGAGCACCGATGTCCAACGCCGGTTTCGATTCCGCGCGCCTTGCCGAAATGCGCGCCGCCATGCAACGCTTCGTCGATTCCGGTGAGGTCGCGGGCATCGTCACGCTCACCTGGCGGCGCGGCGAGATTGCACAAGTGGATGCGCTCGGCTGGCGCGACACCGGCACGCGCACCCCGATGACACGCGACACACTGTTTCGCATTGCGTCGATGACCAAGCCGGTGACGAGCGTCGCCGCGCTCATGCTGGTCGAGGAAGGCCGTCTTGCGCTCGAAGCGCCGGTGGCGAAGTGGTTGCCCGAACTGGCGAACGCCCAGGTGATGCTCGACCCCGAAGGCCCGCTCTCACAGACCGAGCCGGCGCGCACGCAAATCACGCTGCTCGACTTGCTCACGCATCGCGCGGGCTTCGCATATCACTTCACCGCGACGGGCGAACTCGCCGCCGCGTACGAGAGCGTATTCAACGGCTTCGATGCGATGGTCGATCCCGCGAGTTGGCTGGAACACGTCGCCAGAATTCCGTTGATGTTTCATCCCGGCGAGCGCTGGCAGTACGGCGTGTCCACGGATGTACTCGGCGCGCTGGTGCAACGCGTGTCCGGCATGCCGCTCGGCGAGTTCTTCCGCACGCGCATCTTCGAGCCGCTTGGCATGCACGACACGGCTTTTGCCGTGACGCCCGAACAGGCTTCGCGGCTTGCGACGTCCTATGTCGTCGATTCCCCGGGCGCGCAACTAGTGGTGGAGGATCACCCTTCGTCGAGCCGTTGGATCGACGCCGCGCGTTATCAAAGCGGTGGTGGCGGGCTCGTGTCCACCGCCGACGACTATCTGCGTTTCGCGCGCGTGTTGCTTGGACGCGGCCGTCTGCAAGGCGATGCTAAAGAGCGCGCAGCAGGTCCGCGGCTTCTGTCGCACAAGTCCGTCGACTTGATGCGCTCTAACTTTCTTACGCCTGCGCAGCGCGAGATCCCGGCGTTCGGCTATCCATTGTGGCGCGCGCAGGGTTTCGGCCTCGGGCTGTCGGTTGTCGACAATCCGGCGTTTCAATTGCCCGCGGGATATCGTTCGACGGGTTCGTTCAGTTGGCCGGGCGCGCTCGGAACAAGCTGGTTTGCCGATCCCGTCGAGGACATGATCGGCATCATGCTCATTCAGCGGCGTGCGCTCGAACCGTTCCCGCTCGCGCGCGAGTACGAGCGGCTCGTGTATGCGGCTATCGACGACTGACCGTTGTCAGCTTTGCTGCGTCTCCCGCAGCATCGTCACGTCGTAGCCGAGTGCGCGCGTGCGTTCGATCAGCGAGCGCCGCATATCGGGCGATGGCCGCGCGTCGCGCGTGAGAATCCACAGATAGCGGCCGGTCGGTTCGCCGACGATGGACCAGCTGTAGTCGTCGGCGTGATCGAGAATCCAATAGTCGCCGACATAGAACGGCCCGAAAAACGACACCTTCAGCTTCGTTCCGTTCGATCCCGGAACGATCTTCGCGCGTCCTTCCGATGTTTTATATGGCCCGCTCAAGCCGCCTTCGTGGCATGCGTTGATGACCGAGACGAGCCCGTCTTCGCGACGCGCATAGTTCGCGGTCACGCCTTCGCAGCCGCGTTCGAAGCGGTTTTCGTAGCGGGCGAACTCATGCCAGTGGCCCAGGTATCGATCGAGATCGACAGCCTTCGAAGGCTCGGGCACGTTCTCGTTGCCGCTCTTGCGTGCGCCGTTCGTGGCGCATGCCGCAAGCGCCGCAACGCCGCCAAGCGTGATGAGCGCAGCGGCGCCGTAGATCCATGGACTTCTGATTTTCATGTTGCGCGTCTGCTTTTGATTGCGAAGACCTAGCATTGAGCAAACTTCATTCCGATGTTTTTGCACTCCCGGAAAGCCTCACCTTTCGAGCGTCGGAAAAGGCTTTTGCATGTCTCCCGAGGTTGCGGCATAGAAGGCAACTCCTTGTCCCATATCGTTTTTCGTTCGTCGAAATCTAAGCCGAGGTCGATTCGACTAGTCGTTTTGACGCGCTCCTGTATTCGCTCACCTCAGGCAAACGGCTGTACAGACGGAGCGCATCAGCGGTCTTCCAGTGTCGAATCGGCGTGCTGGTTGGCATTTTTCGACGTCAAGATGAAAACGTTACAGAACAATGGCTTGCCGAAAGAACTTAGAGCACATTAAAACGTTTCGCGGTACGGATAAACTTTGAGGCGTGAGCCTTGGGCGGCTCTCGCGGCTCACCATCACGCCGCTCCCGAAATGCCTCACCTTTTTGACAGCGGTTATTCTCTCGGCTCCTTTCTGTTGAAGCCTTGTCATGCCATCGCCGGATCATCTGCATTTCGCTTTCTCTTCGATGTCTTCGCTTCTCACGCCGCTTTTCACCATCATCCTGCCGGTCTTCGGACTCATCCTCGCGGGCTACGCGTGCCGCAAGCTCAACAAGCTCGGTCCCGCCGCCGCATCGGAACTGAACCGCTTCGTCGTCTATCTCGCGTTGCCCGCGTTGCTCTTCGACACGATGTCCAGGACGCCGTGGAGCATGCTCGATCAACCGGCGTTCATCGCGGTGTTCGGCATCGGGTCAGCCGTGGTGTTCGTGCTTACGCTTATCGCGCGGCTCATGCGTGCGCGTCCGCTCGCCGATGCCAGCATCGACGGACTCAACGCTGCTTATGCGAATACCGGTTTCGTCGGCTTGCCGCTTTGTTTGCTGGCGTTCGGCAAGGAAAGTCTCGCGCCCGCCGTCATCGCGACGATCATCACTGTGTGCGTGCTGTTCGCGGTGGCGATCGTGCTGATCGAACTCGGCTTGCAACGCGAAAAGCACATCTTCTGGACGCTATGGCGCGTGGCGACGTCGCTTGGCAAGAACCCTCTTTTGATCGCGCCGCTTGCGGGCACGTTGCTGAGCGGTTCGGGCGCGCACGTGCCGGATGGCGCCGAAGCGTTTCTAAAACTGCTGGGCGGCGCGGCGAGTCCTTGTGCGCTGGTTGCGCTCGGACTCTTTCTCGGCGCGAAAGGCGAGGCGCGCAGTCTTCGAACGACGGGCGCACTCGTTACGCTCAAATTGATCGCGCAGCCCTTGCTGACTTACTGGCTGGCGTTTCATGTCTTCAGCATGCCGCCGCTATGGTCGAAGACCGCCGTGATTTTGAGCGCGCTGCCAACCGGCACCGGTCCGTTCATGCTCGCGGAGTTTTATCGACGCGATGGCGGTGTCACTTCGAGCGCCATTCTGTTTTCCACGGTGCTCTCGCTCGTCACCGTGACGTTTTGTCTGACCGTGCTGCTTTGAACCGGCTTCGCCCGCATTCGACCCGTCGCTCGCCCGCGATAAAAAATGCCCGGCGCGCGTGCGTCGGGCAAAGCCACCTTCTGTTCGATGGTGGAGGAGGGCCGGTTTGTTCTGCCTGTCCTTAATTACTGTGCGCTGCTATCGCTGCGAGTGTTGGCTCGCACTTGCGCATGACGTTCCTGATACGGCCGCAGTTGCGGATAGCTCAATGCGTTGACCGCTTCGAGATCGCCCGCGCGACGGGCGCTCGCCAGTTCTGCTTTCACTTCCGCACGCGATTTTGCGCTGTAAGCCGATTGAGCGAAGGCCGGAGCCGTTGCAAAAAGCGCCGAGATGAGCAGGCCGCCGATAAGTGTGTCTTTCATGAAGAACTCCTGGATTCGCTTGCGTCCGGTTGACGCTTGAAAAAAGTCTAGGAGTTTTCCTATTGGACAAAAATACCCATTGAGCCAACACATTGTTGTCGGGAATGGTTGAATGCTGGCGCACGAATCGCAGGTTGGCGGGTGTTACCTAGCGCGATTCTTACCATGCTGGTAAGAATAAATTGAGCTTTGTGGGCTTTTTATGCGGATGCTTCATAGATAGAGTCACGGCATCGATCGAACACGGTCGGCCAAACACTCATTCTGGAGATGTCAAATGAAGCGCATTCTTTCTGCTGTCCTCGCGTCGCTGGCCCTTTTTTCGGCAGTCGGTGCAGCGCAAGCCGCCGATTCGAATCCGACATCGTGCCAAGGTCCCGCATCGCAATGCAGCGTGTTTTTCGGCCACTGATCTGCCGAGGCGCAGCGGGTCGAACGCACTGAAATCATGCTCTTATCGCGGGAATGTTTCGTCAAAGTAACATTTTCGAACCATCTTTTCGGCAAACACCGAGTTATCCACAGTTTCTGTGGATAACAGTGGGGATAATCGGCCACAAACCTCGCAACAATGCGGGGGGAACTGGGTTGCTCAAATCATCGCAAAAATAGGCAGTCTGTTTGGTTTGTGACGGCGGTCAGACGGCTCGCCTATGATGTTGACTCGAAGCCGCGTCGTGTTTTCGCACGCGGATTTGTTGGCATCCTTCATGGAGCAAAACCTCATGGCCTACAAGATTGCGGTGGTCGTCGGAAGTCTGCGACGGGAGTCGTTCAACCGGCGGCTTGCGCACGCAGTCGAATCGCTCGCACCGGAAGATTTCTCGTTCGAGCATCTCGATATCGCCAGCCTGCCGTTGTACAGCCAGGACTACGACAGCGACTATCCCGAAGTCGCGGTGAAATTCAAGCAGAAGATCTCGGAAGCAGACGCGCTCCTTTTCGTCACGCCGGAATACAACCGCTCGATTCCGGGCGTGCTCAAGAATGCGATCGATTGGGGTTCGCGGCCGTGGGGCCAAAGCGCCTGGGGCGGCAAGCCGGGCGCGGTGATCGGCACCTCGGTGGGCGCGATCGGTACGGCTATCGCGCAGTCGCATCTGCGTGGCGTGTGCGCGTATCTCGACATTGCGATGCTCGGTCAGCCCGAGATGTACATCAAGCACGATGACTCGCGCATCGATGCGAACGGCGCAATCGTCAGTGACGACACGCGCAAGTATCTGCAAACCTTCGTCGATAAATACGTCGCGTGGGTCAAAAAAATCGCCGGATAAGAAGGCGTGTTCCAAAACGAATCGGCCCGCGCGTGCGGGCCGATTCGTCATTGCCTAAGCGTCCTGCAATTAAACGTGATGATGTCCCGTCACGCGATCCCAACCATGACGCACGGCAGCCTTGAAGCGCTCCCAGGTTCCGTCTTCCGGATGGCGCGTCTCCCACTCACGGCGCATCTCATATTCCATCTGATCGTCCCACGCGCGGCTGCGGAAGCGGTCGTCGTTGCCGAGCGTGGCGCCGTACCGATACGCGCCTTGATAATCCTCGTACGGCTCGCCGGTTGCAGCGTAGCGGGTGTCGTAGTCGGCGCGGAAGTCTTCCTCATATTCCATGTACTCGTTCGGCACAGCAGCCGTTCCAGCCGATGAACCCATCGCGCCCATCGATTGCGACTGGCTTTGACTCAGCGTGCCGCTTCGAATCTGCGCGGGTTCATCGAGCGGGCTCAGCGGTTCGACCGGACGCCAGTCGGCGGCGCTATCGGTACGTACGCCGGGCAGAGGATCGCCCATGTTGCCCGAACGCAGCGGATCGCGACCGGCAAGAGCGTCGCGCTCCGAAAGCGATTCGCCCGAGAGTTCGTCACGGGCGGCAAGCGGGTCGGCCGGCGTGCCGGTCAACGGGTCGCGGGCAGCGAGCGGGTCCATGCCAGTGGTGGCGAGCGGATCGCGGCCAGTGACGGGATCGCGTCCCGACAGCGGATCGGCGGCGGTGCGCGTCTCGACTTGCGTGTACTGCGTCGTCTCGTGACGCGTCGTGCCGGCATGCGGCATCAGCGAATCGTCTGCCGGGTCGCTCACGAAGTCGCGTGCACCCAGTGCGGCGGCATCGCGGCGCGTCAACGGGTCGCCGAGCGGATCGGCAAGCGGGTCGAGCAGCGGATCGGCGGCGGCGCCTGTGGCCGGGCTTGCTGCGTCGGTGCGCGGATAAGCGCGGGCGCGCGTTGCGTCCATGCGCGCATCGTTCACCGGCTCGCGGCCCGGCACTGCACTGCCGCGTCCGAGTCCCAGTTCGTCGAGTATCGAATGATCGCGGTCATCCACGCCGGCTTGCGGCATCGCGGTGCCGTGTTCGAGCGTGGACCAGCTTGCGGCGCGCTCATCGATATCGATCGCGCCTTGATCCGCAAGCGTCGCGCGGGCGACATCGGCTTGCTCTTCGCTCGGGGTATCGACGGCTACGAGCACTGCGCCACGACGCACGGCTTCCGAATAATGCGCGACTTCTGGCGGGTGATCGCGCCCGCCGAAAAGCATGCTGAAGAAGCGCTCGATGTTCGCCAGCACGCCTGGTTCGGCGTGCGTTTGGGCATCGGGCATGACGGACGGCTCGGCGGCATCGTCGCGTTTTGGATTCGCTTGCAACTCGATATCAGCGCGCGGGAAGCCCGCTGTAACGAGGGCCGAGCGTGCGTCCTCGGCCTGCGCGTAGGTGTCGAAAACTCCGATGACGGTGTGTCGCATATACGCCTCCTGCGGATGGGCGGAACTTCGAAATCGGCAACGTTGCGAAGTTGCCGTGCATGTTTGCCCATCACGCAACGAGCGTGCCGGATGCGCCGTGGCGCGTCTGGAAAGGCTCGCAGCGATGGATCACGCAAGGCGCTTTTACAAAACTGGTACAAAAAGCAGATCAGCGGCCGATTGCCCGAGCTTCGTTGAGACGTTCGCGAATCTCGTGCAGCAAGGCGTCGAGCAGCGCGATATCGAATGGTTTAGACAGCACGCGTGCATCGACGTGACGGGCGCGGTCCAGTTCTTCCGCGTAACCCGTGACGAGAATCACGGGGATGCGCGGCTCGAAGCGTTGCAGCATTTCCGCGAGGTCGATGCCGCTCATCTTGCCCGGCATGTGGATGTCGGAGAGCACCACATCGAAGGGAAATTCGGACGCTTCGCGCGCGCCTTCGAGCACGGTGACGGCGGTATCGGCGTTGAATACATAGCTCACGTGATGACCCATCATGGCGAGCAGCGCCTCCGTGCCGGCGGCCACTTCCTCGTTGTCCTCGACGAGTAACACGCGCAAGCCTTCGGTCTCCTTGACCACGGCGGGTTCGTCTTTTACCGCCGCGTTGGCCTCGGCCTCAGCGGCCGCGCGCGGCAGATAAAGACGCACCGCCGTTCCCGCGCCGATTGCGCTGTCGATAGTCGCGAGTCCGCCCGCGCGCTCGCAAAACGCAAACACCTGCGGCAAGCCGAGACCGGTGCCCATGCCTTTCGGCTTGGTCGTGAAAAGCGGCTCGAATGCGCGGCCCAAAACTTCGGAACTCATGCCGAAGCCCGTGTCTTCCAGCGTGACCTGAACGAAATCGCCGGTGATCGGAAAGCCGTCTTCGTGACGGAAGCGCACGTTGTCGGCGCGCACGGTGAACGTGCCGCCGCTTGGCATCGCGTCGCGCGCGTTGACCGCGACGTTGATGAGCGCAAGCTCCAGTTCGGCGGGGTCGACGCGCACGGGCCAGACATCCGCGGTCACTTCGACGTGGAGCGCGACCTTCGCGCCAAGCGACGCGCGCAGCAGTTCGCGCCCCGCCGGCACCCATTTGCCGATGGCAATGGTTTCGCTGCGCAATGGCTGCTTGCGCGCCACGCCGAGCAATTGCCGCGTGAGCGACTGTCCGCTCTTGAGCGCGCGTTCCATCGCGGAGAGTTCACGTTCAAGACCGGGCGCGCCGCGCCGTCGCGCGATCTGCACGTTGGTCGAGACGATCATCAGCAGATTGTTGAAGTCGTGCGCCACGCTGCCGACGAGATTGCCGAGCGCTTCCATCTTGCGCGCCTGCCGGTAGGCAGATTCGATCGAGCGCCGCATCGACGCTTCGGCTTGCCAGCGTTCCCACGCTTCTTCCTCGATGGCGAGACGCCGCAGCGATTGCCCGATGACGCCCCACAGCACGATGCAAGGCGCGAAAATCGACAACGCGAGCACGCTCAAATGCCGATACCACTCGGCCCATAACGTGGAGATCGGATAGCCGCTCGACACATAGACCGGATAGCCGCCGACCCTGCGGAACGCGACGATCTTCAGCTCGTTGTCGAGCCCGGACATCATCTCCACGACGCCGCTGCGCCGTCCCGCGCGATATGCCTCGCGCAAGGGCGAACTGGCCGCGAGCGCCATGCGGTCGGGCGGCCGTTGCGGATACCACGCGAGCACTTCGCCATCGCTGCGTGCAAGGCCGAGCGAAACGGTCGGACTGTCGCCGAGGAGTTCGCGATAGAACGCGTTGAAATAAGCAGGACGCAGCGCAATTGACACGATGCCGTTGAACTTGCCCTTGTCGGTGCGTCGCACGACCGCCGTGTTGAAGACCTGTTCGCCCGCCACGCGCCCGAGCATCACGCGCGAAATCTGTTCGATGCTGCGGTCGTCGCGCATGCCACCGAAGTCCTCGCGCGTCGCGACGGACACATCGGGCGTCGGCCAGGTGCGGCTCGTCACGAGCAGCTTGCCGTCGGCGCCGAACACCGAAACGGCAGCGACTTGCTGATAGTTGTTGCTCATCATCTTGAGACGGTCGTGGATGAGACGACTGTCGCGGCGGATCGGTTCGTCGTCGAGTCCATCGAGCAGATCGACGATGCGTTCGTTCAGCGTGACATTGAGATCGAAGACCTTGAGCGCGTGCTCTTCGGCGACGCGTGCATTGCGGGCGACGGTTTCGGCGGCGAGCGCCTCGCGGTCGTGGTAGTCGGTGTATGCGGTGACTGCCACGTAAATGCAGGGCAGCAGAATGGCGGCGACGAGCAACGCATAAAGCGTCAGGCGCTGTGCGGCGAAGTTGCGCTCGGGAACCACCGGGAATGGCGGTTCATCCTGCCTCTGTTCGGCGGCAGGATCGGCGTCGGACTCCTCACGTTGCAGCGTCATATTTGGCAGCGAAGTGGAAAACTTTACGCGCGCGCGTGTCGTTCGAAGCGTTGAACGCTTCGTTCACAGTATTCCAAAGCACTTGAACGGATAGGGCTGTGGAGTAACCGGTTCGGGCAAGCACGAAGAATGCCGATTTGGGTTTAGAACGTGCGTGCGCGCAGGACTAGCGACATTACCAGAGAGGAGGGAATGCAGGTAAATACGATGCCGCCGCATGCAAGCGCTCGAGTCACGCGTGCAAGTAACGCCGCTGAAAGCCACGCCGCTGAAAGCCACGCCGCTGAAAGCCACGTCGGTCAAGGCGCAGGCTCGATCGCCAAAGAATTGTTATACTCTTTGCCGCTTCCGGCGTACTTGCCACCGGCCCGCCGGCATTCATCGACTCGATCCACTCAGCGCCAAGCCGTTCCGCGCGCACCCGGAATCGTCGAGGCTGGCGTCATCCAACAATTCGCCCTCGGGGCGCGATAGCGAAAGAACTCGCGGAGTCCGTCTTGGCCGTTTCCCACACCATCGCTGACGAATCTGCTCCCGATGCCGCGAAGGCGTCATCCGGCAGCTCGTTTTATCTCGCGATGCGCATCCTGCCCGCCGACCAGCGGGACGCGATGTATCAGATCTACGCTTTTTGCCGCGCGGTCGACGATATCGCCGACGAAGGCAACTTGCCGCGCCGCGAACGCGCAATCGCGCTCGACCGCTGGCGCGAAGACATCGACGCGTGCTATGCCGGCGCGCCGCGAAAATCGCTCGAACCGCTCACGCGTCACATCCAGGCTTTCCAGCTTTCCCGCGACGACTTCCACGCTGTCATCGACGGCATGGCCATGGACGCCGCATGCGACATCGTCGCGCCCGACGAAGCCACGCTCGACCTCTATTGCGACCGCGTGGCAAGCGCGGTGGGCCGGCTATCGGTGAGAATCTTCGGGATGCATGAGGACGCCGGGCGACGGCTTGCACACCATCTTGGCCGCGCGCTGCAGTTGACGAACATCCTGCGCGATATCGACGAAGACGCGGGCATCGGCCGCGTCTACCTGCCGCGCGAACTGCTCGCGCGCGAAGGCATCTCGACGAGCGACGCGGCGAGTATCGTCGCCGATGCGCGCCTGCCGCGCGTGTGCGCCGTCATCGCCGAACGCGCCAAAGGGCATTACGCGCAGTCGGACACGATCATGGCCGCTACGCCGCGCCACGAAGTGCGCGCGCCGCGCATCATGTCGGCGGCGTATCACGCCGTGCTCGACGCCAATCTGAAACGCGGCTTCGACCTGCCGCGCACGCGCGTGCGCACGCCGCGTGCGCGGCTGCTGTGGATCGTCGCGCGCAATCTTCTCTGATGTCACGGCTGGTACACGTCGTCGGCGCGGGCCTAGCGGGCCTTGCCGCAGCAGTTCAGGCGCAACGGCGCGGCGCGCGCGTCGTGCTTCACGAGGCGGCGGCGCATGCGGGCGGACGCTGCCGTTCCTATTTCGACGTGAGACTCGGCGCGACCATCGACAACGGCAATCATCTGCTGCTGTCCGGCAACCATGCGGCGTTGGGCTTTTTGCGTGCGATCGGTTCCGCCGATACGCTCATCGGCCCGAGCCAGCCCGACTACCCTTTCTTCGATTTTGCCAATGGCGCGGCGTGGACCATTCGCATGTCACCGGGACGCCTGCCGCGCTGGATTTTCGACGCCAACGCCCGCACGCCAGACACGCAGCCCGCCGACTACTTCGCGCTGCTGCCGCTCTTCTTTGCGAAGCCGGGCCGCACCGTCGGGGAATCGATGCGCGCCAAGGGCCCCGTGTGGGACGCGCTCGTGCGCCCGCTCTTGCACGCCATGCTCAACACCGAGCCCGACGAAGCCAGCGCGGCGCTTGCCGCCAATCTGTTGCGCGAGACGGTCGCGGCGGGCGGACAGGCATGCCGGCCGCTCATCGCGCGTAACGGGCTTGCGCATGCTTTCGTCGAACCCGCGCTGCGGCTTTTGCAGTACGGCGGCGCGGACATCCGGCTGGGCGCGCGCGCGGCAGGTATCGCCTTTTCGGGCACGGATTCGCAGGAACGGGTAAGCTCCATCGCTTTCGAAGATCGCGCCGAGCCGGTCGTGCTCGCACCGGGCGATGGTCTCGTGCTTGCCACGCCGTCCGAAACCGCGCGTCGCCTCGTGCCGGATCTCGTCGCGCCGGACGAGTTTCGCGCCATCGTCACCGTGCATTTCGCGGTCGATGCGCCGTCCGATCTCGGGCCGATCACCTGTCTCGTCAACGGCACGGCTAATTGGCTATTCGCCAACGACGGCAGACTGAGCGCGACAATCGCTGCCGCGGATCACTTGCTCGCGACGCCGCACGACGAACTCGCGCACACGGTCTGGCAGGAAGTGGCGCGCGCGGTGCGGATGTCCGCCGTGCCCATGCCGCCCTGGCAGGTCGTGGCCGACCCGCACGCAACATTTGCCGCTGTGCCGTCGCAGGAAGGTTTGCGGGCCGCGACGCGCACGCGCTGGAACAACTTCACGCTCGCGGGCGACTGGACGGCGACCGGTCTGCCCGCGACGATCGAGGGCGCGATCCGCTCCGGCCAGAAGGCGGCGGACGTGCTGATGAACCCATCGATGGAACGCTGATGAACGATTTATCCCTGTCGGCCGTGGGCGCGCCGGTATCGAAAGCCGCGCTGGACCATGCCGTCGCCGAAGCCACCGATGCGCTACTCGCGGCGCAACATCCCGAAGGCTACTGGCTGTACGAACTCGAAGCCGACGCAACCATCCCGGCTGAATACGTGCTGCTCGTCCACTATCTCGGCGAGGATGCGAATCCGACGCTCGAAGCGAAGATCGGCCGCTATCTGCGCCGTATCCAGCGTGCAGACGGCGGCTGGCCGCTCTTCACCGACGGCGCGATGGACGTCAGCGCCACCGTCAAGGCGTATTTCGCGCTGAAGATGATCGGCGATTCGCCCGACGCGGAGCATATGCAGCGCGCCCGGAGCGCGATTCTCGCCGCGGGCGGCGCGGAAAAGGTCAACGTGTTCACGCGCATTTTGCTGGCGCTTTTCGGCGTCGTGTCGTGGCGCGCGGTGCCGATGATGCCCGTCGAAATAATGCGTCTGCCGATGTGGTTCCCGTTCCATCTGTCGAAGGTCTCGTATTGGGCGCGCACGGTCATCGTGCCGCTGCTCGTGTTGAATGCGAAGCGGCCGGTGGCGAAGAATCCGCGTGGCGTGCGTATCGACGAGCTGTTCTTGGATGCGCCGGTCAATACCGGCATGCCGAGCCGCGCACCGCATCAGAGCCGCGGCTGGTTCGGCTTTTTCCGCGTGGTCGATACCGTTTTGCGCGCAACCGACAACGCGTTCCCGAAAGCGGGCCGTCAGCGCGCAATCGAGGAAGCCGTGCGTTTCGTCGATGAACGCCTGAACGGCGAAGACGGCCTGGGCGCCATTTTCCCGGCGATGGCCAATTCCGTGATGATGTACGACGTGCTCGGGTATCCGCCGGAGCATCCGCATCGCGCGATCGCACGCAAGTCGCTCGACAAGTTGCTCGTCATCGAAGAAGCCGAGGACGGCGAGGCGTACTGCCAACCGTGTTTATCGCCCGTCTGGGATACGTCGCTCGTGGCGCATGCGCTGCTCGAAACCGGCATGCCGAAGGCGCGCGCGGCGGTCGGGCGCGGTCTCGAATGGCTCTTGCCGCTGCAGATTCTCGACACGCGCGGCGACTGGGTTTCACGCCGGCCGAACGTGCGGCCCGGCGGCTGGGCGTTCCAGTTCGCCAACCCGCATTACCCCGATGTCGACGACACCGCCGTCGTCGCAATGGCCATGGAACGCGCCGACCGCGAAAACGGCTCGGCGATCTACGCCGAAGCGATCTCGCGCGGACGCGAATGGGTCGTCGGCATGCAAAGCAGCGACGGCGGTTGGGGCGCGTTCGAACCGGAAAACACGCAGTTCTATCTGAATAACATCCCGTTTTCGGACCACGGCGCGTTGCTCGATCCACCTACCGTCGATGTCTCCGCGCGCTGCCTTTCCATGCTCGCGCAACTCGGCGAAACGCCCGCCAACAGCGAACCGGCGCGGCGCGCGTACGACTACATCGTGAGGGACCAGGAGCGCGACGGAAGCTGGTACGGCCGCTGGGGCATGAACTACATCTACGGCACCTGGTCGGCGTTGTGCGCGCTGAACGCGGCCGGCGCGGCGCCTACCGACTCGCGCGTTAAGCGCGGCGCGGAATGGCTCATTCGCATTCAGAACGCGGACGGCGGCTGGGGCGAGGGCGGCGAAAGCTACAAGCTCGACTATCGCGGATACGAACAGGCGCCGAGTACGGCATCGCAAACGGCGTGGGCCGTGCTCGGGCTGATGGCCGCGGGCCAGATCGAGCACCCGGCGGTGGCGCGCGGTATCGACTATCTCGTTCGCACGCAGCAAAGCCACGGTTTGTGGGACGAGACGCGCTTCACCGCGACGGGTTTTCCGCGCGTGTTTTATCTGCGCTACCACGGCTATCGCAAGTTCTTTCCGCTGTGGGCGCTCGCGCGATATCGCAACATGACGCGTGAAGGCCTGACGCGCGTGACGGCGGCCGTGTGAACGCGCCCGACGCGCGCTCGCTCCACGCATTGCGCCACGCGGCGGGCGGCTTGCCTGTCATTGCCGTGACCGGCATGGCGTTCGAGGCGAAGATCGTGCGCGGACGCGGCGTGGAAGTCGTGTCCGCGGCGCGCTCGGACTGGCTGGAGCGCGCGTTGTCGGACGCCATTTCGCGCGGCTGCACGGGTGTCATCAGCTTCGGAACAGCGGGCGGACTCGCGCCCGATCTGGAGCCGGGCGCGCTCGTCGTGGCCAGCAGCGTGTGCGGACCTTTCGGCGAATTGCGTACCGACGACGCCTGGTCCGCGCGTATCGTCGATGCCTTCGCGGGCACGCCGCTACAGCGCCTCACGCGGCGCGGCGTCATGGCCGGCGTCGCCGCGCCGGTCAAGAGCGAAGCGGAGAAACGCTCGTTGCATTCGTCGACGGGCGCGCTCGCGGTGGATATGGAATCGCATATCGCCGGGGCGATTGCCCTCGCGCGCGGTCTGCCGTTCGCCGTGTGCCGCGCGATTGTCGATCCGGCATGGCGCACGCTGCCGCCCGCGGCCACGGCTGGTTTGCGCGATGACGGCACCACTGCCATCGGTCCGATACTGCGAGAACTCGCGCGTCAGCCCGCGCAACTCGGCGCCATGCTGCGTCTCGCCGCCGATGCCCGCGCCGCGCGAACATCGCTCGTACAAGCGCGTCACGCGCTTGAAACCGCGCATGCACTAGCGTTCGATTGACCGCGTAACGTGCCGCTTGCTTTCTGCGGGTTAACCCGCATCTGCGTATAATCAGGGAAAACCCTAACAAAACTGCGTGCGATCAGTCACGTGCGCAGGGTCAGCAGAAAAGGAAGCGCAAATGAATTTTCACACTCGCAAATGGGTCAAGCCCGAAGACCTGAATCCGAACGGCACCTTGTTCGGCGGCAGCCTGCTGCGCTGGATCGACGAGGAAGCCGCGATCTATGCCATCTCGCAACTGGGCAATCAGCGCGTCGTGACCAAGTTCATGTCGGAGATCAATTTTCTGGCGTCGGCGCGGCAGGGCGACATCATCGAACTGGGAATCACGGCGACGCATTTCGGCCGCACCTCGATCACGCTGCGCGCCGAAGTGCGCAACAAGATCACGCGCAAGAGCATTCTCACGGTCGAGAAAATGGTGTTCGTGAACCTCGACGCGCAAGGCGACCCGGCGCCGCATGGCCGCACGGCGATTCGCTATGCGGACGAGTTGTTCGAAGCCTATCGACGCGACCAGCGCGTGGTGGAAGCGCCGAAGGCATCGAGCGATGACTACATGCAGGAAGCCGCGGAAGAAACGCACTGAGGCAATTGAAACGGGCGCTGCAAAGCGCCCGTTTCATTTTGAAGCTGAGAAAAGCCTTGGCAACACAGGCTTACTTCGCGCCCGGATCTTCGTACTGCGGCACGTCTTGATCCTTGCTCGAACTCGACGGCGTGGTTTCCGCCGGCGCTGGCGACTTGCCGCCCATTCCGCCCGCTGGCGCGGCGGCCGCGCCCGGATCAGCGTAATTCGGCAGACCTTGCGCCGCGCTGCCGCCGCCCGTCGCGCCAGTAACGCCCGGCGCGCTCGCGGCATCGGGAGCGGATGCGCCTTCATCGCCATAATCGGGCAACGTCGCCGTACCGCCGCCCGTCAACAAGTACTGCCGGCGCTGCGTGTAGGCATCGCGCACGAAGGCGTATTTGTCGAGCGCGGCCTGCGAGAGAAGATCCGTCGCGCCGATCAGATCGGCCCGCGCGCTCACGAAATTGATGCCGTACAGCGGCCAGCGGATTTCGTTATCCGCGTAGCTGATCGGGTTCACGCGCCAGTCGACGAGCCACGTCGTCGAGTCCCGGAACGAACTCGGGCCGAGCAGCGGAATCACGAGATACGGGCCGGACGGCACGCCGTAGTGTCCGAGTGTCAAACCGAAGTCCTGATGATGCTTGGGCAAACCGGCCGGCGATGCAATGTCGATCAAACCGCCAAGACCGAACACCGAGTTGATGGCGATCCGCATCAAATCCTGCGTGGCGTCCGTGATCTTCAGTTGCAGCAGGTTGTTGGCGAAGTTGCTGAAGTCGCCGATATTTGAAAAGAAGTTGCTGACAGCCGTGCGGAACGGGCTCGGCGTGTAGTCCACATAGAACTGCGCAACCGGCTTCGCGACGTAGGTATCGAGCGTGTCGTTGAATTTGAAGATCGTGCGGTTCATCGGTTCGAGCGGATCGCGCGGATTGCGGTCCGGTCCGGTCGCGCATCCCGCGACCAAAAGCGCGCTCGCAATCACCACACTCGTGGCCAGCTTGCGATGCGCACCAGCGGCTAAAGCCGTTCTCATTCTTCGATTCCTCTTAGGTTGTCGTGCCGCTGGCTCGCGCGCAGCTTCGCCCGATCGGCTGCGCGTACACGGCGGGGCTTGCCCATCAATACCGGCTGAAATACCACGGCGCCGATCAGCGTGCACAAAAGCGACAGCGCGAGCAGCCGCCCCATGCTGGATGTGCCGGGGTGATGCGAAAACCACAGACTGCCGAACGCGGTTGCGGTCGTTGCCGCGCTGAACATCACGGCATGCGTGAGACTCGATTGCAGCAAGCGCGTCTGGCCGGAGCGCCACGCCATCACGAAATAGATCTTGAACGCCACGCCGACGCCCAGCATGAGCGGCAACGCGATGATGTTCGCAAAGTTGAGCGGCATCCTGAAGACGACGCACAGTTCCAGCGTGACGATCGCGGAGACGAGCAACGGTACCAAAGTTCGTAAAACATCGCCCAAACGGCGCAAGGCGATCCACAACAGCACGGTGATCGCGATCAGCGAGTAGATCGCCGCCTGCTGGAACGCCTTGATGATCGTTTCGGCCGAATGGCGCACGGAGATCGGACCGCCTGTGGCGTTCGGCTCGGCGTGGCGCACGGCATCGGCGAAACGGGCGAGCAGGGTGTCGTCGTTCGGATCGGCGCCCGGCGGCACTTTCGGCGAGACATCGACGAGCGCCTGACCACTCGGCGTAACCCACGTCTCGACCATTTGCGGCGGCAAGGTGGCGCGCGTGATCTCGACCGGCTGCAACAGCGCGCGCAACTGGCCGAGCGCGAGGCGCAATGGCTCGGCCATCGCGTGGTCGGCGCGATCGCGCGTGGCGGCATCGGCGGCGGCGAGCTTCTTGAGCGTGGCGGAGAGATGCTGCGCTTCGGCCGCGCCCGCGCCGGGGTGATCGTCGGCCGCGAGCGACAGCGCACCCGCGACACGCTTGAGCGTGGCGACGCGCACTTCATCCGTCACGGGCGATGCCACCGGCTGGTTCAGCGCCGGCAGCAACTGATCGGCGGCAGCCTTGATGAGCGCGAGCTTTGCCGGCTGATCGGCCGGAATCAGCGACGACAACGTGGTCGCGCGATCCACTTCCGGCAGCTTCTGGAGCTTCGCCGCGATGCGATCCGCTTCCGCTAGCGAAGGCGCGAGCACCGCGACATCGTTGACCGCGCCCTCGGGTGAATCCTTGAGCGAGGCGAGCGTCGCCATCGACTCCGTATGCGGATCTTTCAGATGCAGCGGGTTGAAGTCGAAGTGCAGATGGAACAGGAGCGGCAACGCGCCGATCACGACGACGAGCGTGCCGATCAGCACTGGCTTGCGATGCCGGTCGAGAAATTCATCGACGGGGGCGAGCACCGGAAAGCCCGGCGCGCTTGCTTCGCCCGGCGGCGCAAACACCTTGATGAGCGCGGGCAGCAAGGTCATGTTGGTGATATACGCGACGAACATGCCGACGCCCGCGATCAACCCGAGTTCCGACACGCCGCGATACGCGGTCGGCAGAAAGGAGAAGAAGCTCGCGGCAGTCGCGGTGGCGGCGAGCGTCAGCGGCACGGCCACATGCCGCGCGGTTTCGGCGAGCGCCACGTCGAGCCGCTTGTGCTTGTGCCGTTCCTCGCGGTATTTCACGCCGAACTGAATGCCGAAGTCCACGCCCAGACCCACGAACAGCACCATGAACGCGACCGAGATCATGTTGAGCGCGTGGACCATCATGAGGCCGAGCGCGGCCGTGATCGCGAGCCCGACGAAGAGCGTGATGAACACCGCGAGAATCATGCGCTTGGAGCGCAACGCAACCCACAGAATGACCAGTACGACCAGGAACGTGAGGATGCCGTTGAGCTCGGCGCCATCGGCCACGGAGGCAAATTCTTCGTCGGCGAGGGGTTGCGCGCCGGTCAGAAGCAGCGTCGCGCCGTACTTCTTGTCGAGGTTCAGCCTGGCCGCCACGGCGCGAATTTCGTCCGATGAGCCCGCCGCCGCCTTGAGCGCGTTGAAATCGAGTTCCGGCAACACGGTGACGAACGCGCGCGCCGGTCCGGTGCTCTTTGCGGAATCCGCCACGTCGCGCCAAGAGAAGGCAACCGGCTGATTGGCCAGCACGCCGTCGAGCACGGTCGCGCTCTTGCCGAGCAAGCTGGCCATCTGGCCGAGATTGATCTGGCCTGTCAGCAGCGGCACATTGAGCGTGGTATTCAGCGTCTGCGCGAGGCCGGTGAGTGTCGGGTCGTGCGCGAGCGTGTTGATGAGCGGACGCGCCTGCACGAGCTGCTTCGTGACTTCGTCGACCTTGGCGGTGGGTAAGTACAAAAGGCCGTTGTGCTCGAAGAAATCGCCACCTGAAGGTTGCGACACCGACTTGAAGCGCGCCGGCTCCTGCTTGAGCGCGGCGGCGAGTTCGTTCGCGGCGGCATCGGCAAATTCGGGGGCCGCGGCTTCGACGACGATCAGTAGCGTGGCGCCGCGCTGCGGAAACGCGGCGTCGATTGCCTTGCTGCGCGCGGCCCACTCCGGCTCGTTCTCGATGAGTTGGCTGACATCGGTGCTGATCTTGAAGTGATGGACGACATAAATCGTGCTCAGCACGCCGAGCAGCAGCGAAATGGCGATAATCCACGCCGGACGGCGTATGGCGATGGTGACGAAGCGAGTAATGTTGGACGTCAGCATGAAGACGCTACCTGGTGTGTCCTGTTATTTTTGCGGGCCGCGTGCTGCCGGCGAGATGATGCGCGCCGGCGTCCGGCGATGCCGCGCAAGTATACCGGTCGATGCCGGGCACGAACGCGCCATGCGTCTTGAACTGTCGATGCCCCCGCGTGTCGATATACTGGCTCGACGCGTGCCGGCTGCATCGGCGTTACCGGGTATTGCGCCGTCCCCATACCAATTCCAACCTCAGAACTCATTCAGAGAACGGGTGCCATGAAACGCTATCTGTCCATTTGCTTCGCATTTCTTTTTGCCCTCGGCCTGTCCGGCGAGGCTTTCGCGCAAACTAGCCCCGACGCCGTCGTCAAGGCCGCTGTCGAAGGCACCGTCGACGCGATGAAGGCCGACCCGCAAGCGCGCGGCGGCGACATGGCGAAGATCACACAACTCGTGCAAACGCGCTTTTTGCCCGCCACCGACTTCCAGCGCACGACGCGCATAGCGGTGGGCAAGGCATGGGCCAGCGCCACGCCCGAGCAGCAGAAACAGCTTTACGACCAGTTCCAGACGTTGCTTGTGCGGACCTACGCGGCTTCGTTGTCGCAATTACGCGATCAGGACGTCAAGTTTAGCTTCGAGTCGCCCAAGGCCGATGCAAACGCGCGCGACGTCGTGGTCGAATCGCACGTCGTTTCGACTGGCGGCGACAATCCGGTGCGTTACAGATTGGGTAAGACGGCGCAAGGCTGGAAAATCTACGACATCGACATGATGGGCGCGTGGCTCATCCAGGTCTATCAGCAACAATTCGCGGGGCAACTGCAGAAAGACGGTGTCGATGGGCTGATCAAGTATCTGTCGGAGCACAATTCGCGCTCGGCGGGGTGACATCGAGGCGCAATAGCGCCCGCGACGCCACCTGCACCAGCCAGACTCATGTAAGAAACGCGACGGTGATGAGCCGTCGCGTTTTTTTTGTTTATGACGCGCCTGTCCTGTTTTCCTATACCATTTGGCCGAGTCTAAAATGACTATCGTTACGTGACCAGGGGCATTATCATGGCTGTCAAGCGAGTTTCGAAATCCGAGTTCAAGGCGAAAGCGTTGGAGTACTTTCGTCTCGTGGAATCGACAGGGGAACATATGATCGTGACAGACCATGGCAAGCCCGTGCTCGAAGTGCGGCGCTACGACAACTCATCCCTCACGCCGCTGGAGGAATTGCGCGGAAGCGTGTTGCGCTATGACGACCCCATGGAGCCCGTTGGCGAGGACGACTGGGAGGCGCTGGAATGATCGTGCTGGACACGCACACGTTGCTGTGGTGGGTGAGCGGAGCGGCGCTCGGCAAGCTAGCTCGGGCAGCGATCGAGCAAGAATTGGAGGAAGGCGGGGAGATTGTGATCTCGACCATGACCGCATGGGAAATCGCGATGTTGGTGAAGCGAGGTCGGGTTGTCCTCTCCGCGGACGTTGGCGACTGGCTCGACAAAGTGAGTCGAATAGAAGGCGTGCGCTTCGTCCCCGTGGACCGAAACATCGCAGTCAAATCCGCCGATTTGCCGGGCGAGTTCCACAAAGATCCGGCAGACCGCATGATCGTGGCGACGGCGCGTTCGCTTTCTGCACCTCTGGTCACGAAGGACCGGAGAATTCGCGACTATCAACACGTCAAGACCATTTGGTAACCCGAAAACAAAAAGGGCGGACAACCAGAGTCATCCGCCCTTCCATCAATCACCCTCGGCCACTAATGCGCCGCGGCGGGTGCCTTCGATCCCTTGCCCTTCGACATCCGCCCGATCTCTTCCAGCTTGATCTCGACGTGCTTCGAGAACACGTACTCGGCCGGACGCTGCTTGTCGATCGGCAGATCCTTCGCGTACGCGCCTTCCGTACGCGGGCCGCGCATTGACACACCAAGCGCCTTTAGCGGATGCGCCACGGTATCCATCACGGCGGTGGCTTCGAAGCCGCTATGCACCATGCAGTCAGCACACTTCTCGTAGTTGCCCGTGCCGTACTTTTCCCACTCGGTGGTTTCCATCAGTTCCTTGAAGGTCTTCGCGTAACCTTCACCGAGCAGATAACACGGACGCTGCCAGCCAAATACCGTGCGCGCCGGGTTGCCCCACGGCGTGCACTGATACGTCTGGTTGCCCGCGAGGAAGTCCAGGAACATGGCCGACTGGCTGAACGACCAATTCTTGCCGTTGTTGCCGCGCTTGAAAATCTCGCGGAACAACGTCTTGGTCTTGTCGCGGTTCAGGAAGTGCTGCTGATCCGGCGCGCGTTCATAAGCATAGCCGGGCGACACCGTGATGCCGTCCACGCCCATCGGACCGAGCGTATCGAAGAACTTGGCGACGCGATCGGGATCGGCGTCGTTGAACAGCGTGCAATTGATGTTCACGCGGAAACCGCGCCGCTTTGCTTCCTTGATCGCCTTCACGGCCTTGTCGTAGACGCCGTCTTGCGATACCGAGTGATCGTGCGCCTGCTGGTCGCCATCGAGGTGAACGGACCAGACGAAGTACGGGCTCGGCTCGTAATCGTCCATCTTCTTTTCCATCAACAGCGCGTTCGTACAGAGATACACGAACTTCTTGCGCGCGATGATGCCCTTCACGACCTGCGGCATCTCCTTGTGCAAGAGCGGCTCGCCGCCCGCGATGGAAACGACCGGCGCGTTGCACTCGTCGACCGCGCCCAGGCACTCTTCCAGCGACAGACGTTGGTTGAGAATGGGATCCGGATAGTCGATCTTGCCGCAGCCGTTACACGCCAGATTGCAGCGGAACAGCGGTTCGAGCATCAGTGCAAGCGGGTAGCGCTTGTTGCGCGAAAAATGCTGGCGAAAGATATAGGCGCCAACGCGGACTTTCTGAAGCAGCGGAATAGACAATTGCTTGCTCTCCTTATTCTTCGCGGGTGGCCGTCGCTGCCGTGGTCGCCAGGGCGGCGAGCGGTTGCAACAGCTTCGCGGGGAGTTTGAATTCGACCTTTTCCTCGCGGCCTTCCATCGTCGTGACTTCGACGTGGCCGAACGCGCGCAGGGCATCGATCACATGTTTGACCATTTCCTCGGGCGCCGAAGCACCCGCGGTGATGCCGACAGTCTGCGCCTTTGCAAACCATTCGGCCTTGACTTCCGAACCATCGGCGACGAGATAACTCGGCACGCCGGTTTCCGCGCCGATCTCACGCAGCCGGTTCGAATTGGAACTGTTCGTGGCGCCTACTACGAGCAAGACATCGACCTGAGTGCTCAACTCGCGCACGGCGGCCTGGCGATTCTGCGTGGCATAACAAATGTCGCGCGTGTCCGGACCCACGATATCGGTGAAACGGCGCTGCAAGGCGTCGATGATGCCGCGTGTGTCATCCACCGAAAGCGTGGTCTGCGTGACATAGGCGACCGGGGCATCGACGGGCAAAGCGAGCGTGTCCACTTCCGCCTCGCTTTGCACCAGCACGACCTCGCCCGGAATCTGCCCGATGGTGCCTTCCACTTCCGGATGCCCCGCGTGGCCGATCAGAATGAGTGTACGGCCTTGCGAGACATACTGCCGGCCCTGCACGTGAACTTTGGTGACGAGCGGGCAAGTGGCGTCCAGCACGTCGAGCCCGCGTGACAGCGCGTCTTTCTCCACCTTCTTCGCGACGCCGTGCGCGCTGAAAATGGCGACCGCGCCGTGCGGCACCTCGTCGAGCTCCTCGACGAAACGTGCGCCCTTGCCGCGCAGATTGTCTACGACATGACGGTTGTGAACGATCTCGTGACGCACATACACCGGTGCGCCATGCCGTTCCAGCGCCCGATCGACGATTTCGATCGCGCGAACCACGCCCGCACAAAAGCCGCGGGGTTGAGCAAGGATGATACGCATATTCGAACGAACTCCGACTGGCGCGGGTTTCGGATCAGGCGGCGCGATGCTCGCGCGTTCCATGGGACCACATTATCGTGCCGGCCATGCCGCAAACGGGCGGCGTGGCGAGCCCGGAATGCAGACCGGAAAAAACGACGTGCCGGGTTCGGTCTGCATGCCGAAGATGACCGCGTATTCTAACTCGTTCCCTTTATGGGTGCTTGTCGCATACGTTCCGGCTGAGCCTTGCGGCACGCGGCAATACGGCGACCGGCATATCCCATTAAACTGTCGGGTGCTCCGGGCGGGGCGCTCGCTCGCCACGGTGCGATTGCGTCGTTTGCGCCTTGTTTGCGTGCCCCGCGCGTTATTCCTTCGTGTATTTTTGGCGCAACGCCCCGGCCCGCTGCAATCCCTGATCCGACCTGATTCAACGCAAGCGCACTCGGTCGTCCGAGCTGCCGCCTTCGACTTTCATCTCATGCTACTGATCGCCTGGCTGTCATTTCTGATCTGGATCGTGTTGCTGTTCGCCCGTGGCGGCTTCTGGCGCGCCCAGCCCGCACCCGCGCTTTCCGCGACGACCGTGCACGCGGTCGGCAAAGCCGAAATCGCCCGGCGCGGCGCGTGGCCGGCGCTCGTGGCCGTGGTGCCCGCGCGTAACGAGGCCGACGTGATCGGCCGCGCGGTCGGCTCGCTGCTCAGGCAAGACTACGCGGGCGCGTTCCACGTGATCGTCGTGGACGATCACAGCACCGACGGCACCGCCGCCGCCGCACTCGCCGCCGCCCGCGATCTCGGGCTCGATGACCGTCTGACCGTGCTCACCGCGCAACCGTTGCCGCCTGGCTGGTCGGGCAAGGTATGGGCGCAGTCGCAGGGCATCGGTGCCATCGATTCGCTCGGTCTGCCCGCCGAATTCCTTCTGCTTACCGATGCAGACATCTACCATCCGGCCGATGCCGCCACGCAACTCGTCGCGCGCACGATTTTAGAAGACCGCGATCTCGTCTCGCTGATGGTGCGGCTGCGCTGCGACTCGCCGTGGGAGAAGGCGCTGATTCCAGCGTTCGTGTTCTTCTTCGCGAAGCTGTATCCGTTCGCGTGGATCAACGACGTGCGGAAAACGACCTCGGGTGCGGCCGGCGGCTGCATGCTGGTGCGCCGTTCGGCGCTGGTGGAGGCGGGCGGTATCGAGTCGATCCGGCAGGAACTCATCGACGATTGCAGTCTTGCCGCGCGCATCAAGCATCGCGCGGGGCGCAACGGCGCGCGGCCCATTCGGCTCGATCTGGCCGAATCGAGCGAGTCGCTGCGTCCGTACGATCACTGGCGCGAAATCTGGAACATGATCGCGCGCACCGCGTTCACGCAGTTGCGCTACTCGCCGCTTCTGCTTGCGGGTACGGTGCTGGGCATGGTGGTGATCTATCTCGCGCCGCCGTTGTTGGCGCTTACAATGGGCGCGCGTGCCTGGCCCGCCTGCGCGGCGTGGGCGCTCATGTGCATTGCGTATGGGCCGATGCTGCGCTACTACCGGCGTTTGCTGCTGTGGGCGCCGTTCCTGCCGCTGGTGGCGCTGTTCTACGTGAGCGCGACGATCGGCTCGGCCGTGCGTTACTGGAGCGGCAAGGGCGGTCAGTGGAAGGCGCGCGTGCAGGCGCCGACGCAGGAAGGCTCCTGACCGACTTGAACGCGCGTTACTTCTTCGTCAGAAGGGCATACATCTCGACGACGGCGTGCGGCGAAAACGTGAACGGCACCCAGCCGTGTCCGCCGTGACGCATGATGAGCAGTCGATCCCCGTTTGCGTGCTTCTGCACGGCCATCAGCGGGTTTTTCGTTGCCGCGAAACGCCAGCCGGGCGCGATGCCGACAGGCTGATCCGGCGTCATCGATGCACGCACGTTCGCCAATTCCTCGATCAGCTCCGACACGCCTTCGGGACTCAGTAGCACCGATTGGCCGGCGATCGTCATTTCGATTGCATCGCGGTCGGGGCGCGAGACGGTCAGCGTAGGCTTTTCCGCAGGTCTTGCGGCTTGTTCGCGCTCGGCTTCGGCGCCGAGCGGCGCGGGTTCCGCAGCGGGCGCGACGGGCTCGGCGCTCGTCACGCGCATGGGCAGCGGAGCGGGTTGGTCGTCTGGAGAAGTAGCGGACTGGAGGAGCGTGTCGAGGCTCGACTCCAGCGCGCCGAGCTGGTCATGTAGATTCATGCGAAGGTATCTGTGTCTTTCGATGCTGGCAGCGAGACCGTGATTTTACCTTCTCCGTCAGGAGTCACCGGGCACACGTTGTAACGAAATGCTTGGAAACGGCTGCCGATGAAGCGCTTCGCCGCTCCCCGCCGCAAAGAAAAAGGCGTCTTCCGGATTGCTCCGGGAGACGCCTTTCGAGACGGCGCCGACTACTTTACTTCGCGCGTGCCTGTGCTTCGGTCAGTGCTGCGTTGAGCGTCTTGCTCGGACGCATCACCGTTTCGAGCTTGGCCGGGTCCGGCTGATAGTACCCGCCGATATCCGCCGCATTGCCCTGCACGGCGTTGAGTTCGTCGATGATCTTCTGCTCGTTGTCGCCTAGTTGCTTCGCGAGCGGCGCGAACAGTTCGGCGAGTGCGCGGTCTTCCGACTGGTTCGCGAGTTCCTGCGCCCAGTACATGGCCAGATAGAACTGGCTGCCGCGATTGTCAAGCTGACCGGTCTTCGGCGACGGGCTCTTGTTGTTGTCGAGCAGCTTGCCGGTGGCGGCATCCAGCGCCTTCGCGACGAGTTTCGCGCGCGCGTTGTCGTTCTTGATGCCGAGTTCTTCCAGCGATACCGCCAGCGCCAGAAACTCGCCGAGCGAATCCCAGCGCAAATGGTTTTCTTCGACCAGTTGCTTGACATGCTTCGGCGCCGAGCCGCCCGCGCCGGTTTCGTACAGGCCGCCGCCCGCCATCAGCGGAACGATGGAGAGCATCTTCGCGCTGGTGCCGAGTTCCATGATCGGGAACAGGTCGGTCAGGTAGTCGCGCAGGATATTGCCCGTCACCGAGATCGTGTCCATGCCGCGGATCACGCGTTCGAGCGTGTAACGCATGGCGCGCACCTGCGACATGATCTGGATGTCGAGGCCCGTGGTGTCATGGTCCTTGAGATACGTCTCGACCTTCTTGATGAGCTCGTTTTCGTGCGGACGGTACGGGTCGAGCCAGAACACGGCCGGTGTGCCCGAGTTCTTCACGCGCGTGACGGCGAGCTTGACCCAGTCGCGGATGGGCGCGTCTTTCACGAGACACATGCGCCAGATGTCGCCTTGCTCGACTTCCTGCGTGAGCGAATCGAGCACTTCGTTGGTCGCGTTATCGACGATACGCGCCGTGCCGGCTTCGCTGATCTCGAAAGTCTTGTCGTGCGAGCCGTATTCTTCGGCCTTCTGCGCCATCAGGCCGACGTTCGGCACCGTGCCCATGGTGCGCGGATCGAACGCGCCATTGGTCTTGCAGAAGTTGATGATTTCCTGATAGATGCGCGCGAACGTGCTTTCCGGGATCAGACACTTGGTGTCTTGCGGACGGCCGTCGGCGCCCCACATCTTGCCGCCCGCGCGGATCATGGCGGGCATGGACGCGTCGACGATCACGTCGTTCGGTGCGTGCAGGTTCGAGATGCCTTTAGCGGAATCGACCATGGCGAGCGCCGGGCGATGTTCATGACAGGCGTGCAGGTCGCGGATGACTTCATCGCGCTGCGATTCCGGCAGCGTGTCGATTTTCGAGTAGAGATCGACCAAGCCGTTGTTCACGTTGACGCCGAGTTCCTCGAAGAGCTTCGCGTGCTTGGCGAACGCGTCTTTATAGAACACCTTGACCGCATGACCGAACACGATGGGGTGCGAGACCTTCATCATGGTCGCCTTCACGTGCAGCGAAAGCATGACGCCCGTCTTGTGCGCGTCTTCCATCTGGTCTTCGTAGAACGCCACGAGCGCGTTCTTGCTCATGAACATGCTGTCGACGATCTCGCCTTCCTGCAGCTTGACCTTCGGCTTCAACACGATGGTTTCGCCGCGCTTCGTGACGAGTTCCATGCGCACTTCACGAGCCTGGTCGTTGGTGATGGACTTTTCGCCGTGATAGAAGTCGCCATGCTTCATGTGCGCGACGTGCGTACGCGACGCCATGCTCCATTCGCCCATGCTGTGCGGATGCTTCTTCGCAAAGTTCTTGACCGCGAGCGGCGCGCGGCGGTCCGAGTTGCCTTCGCGCAGCACCGGGTTCACGGCCGAGCCGAGGCACTTGGAGTAGCGCTGACGAATGGCCTTCTCTTCGTCGTTCTTCGGCTCTTCGGGATAGTCGGGCAGCTTGTAGCCCTTCGACTGCAATTCCTTGATCGCGCTGATCAGCTGATGCAGCGACGCGCTGATGTTCGGCAGCTTGATGATGTTGGTGTCTTCGAACTGCGTGAGCTTGCCGAGTTCGGCGAGGTTGTCCGGCACGCGCTGTTCTTCGCTCAGGAACTCGGGAAACTCGCCGAGGATACGCGCGGCGACCGAGATGTCGCTCGTTTCGACATTGACGCCGGCCGGCGCGATGAAAGTGCGGACGATCGGCAGAAAGGCGCTGGTTGCGAGCAGCGGAGCTTCGTCGGTCAGGGTGTAGATGATAGTGGGTTGCTGATTACTCATCGCTTGTCTCGACTTCGCAGAACAGGTTGGAAAAAAGCGCCGGCTGCATTCACCCTTCCGGCCGTGAATCCGCTATTTTGCATGATTTTGAGGGGCGCGCGTGTGAAAGCTGGTCGCCGCGCGGGCGTAAAACAAAGCATTTTTATTTCAAATCAATAACTTGGAAATTTTTAGGTCTTATAGAAGAGTTGAGCCAGTCTCGCAATGCGGAACGTTGCGCCCTCAACTGCCCAGATAGCCGTTCGCACGGAACCAGTCGAGCGCGTCTTTGAGCCCTTCGCGATACGGCCGCGCGCTGTAGCCTAGTTCCCGCTCCGCCTTTGCCGACGTGAAATACATCTTGTTCTTCGACATGCGCAGCGCGTCCACCGTCACGAACGGCTCCTTGCCGCTGAACTTGGCGAACATCTCCGCGCCCACGGCGAGCGGATAAAGCGGCCCGCGCGGCAGCTTGATGGTCGGTGGCTTCCTCCCGACGAATCCGGCGATGTCCGCGAGCATCTGCTGCAATGGCAGATTCTCGCCCCCCAAAATATAACGTTCACCGATCTTGCCGCGTTCGAGCGCAAGAAAGTGGCCGTTGGCGACATCATCGACATGGACGAGATTCAGGCCCGTGTCGACGAAAGCGGGAATCTTCCCTGTCGCCGCTTCGACGATGATGCGCCCGGTAGGCGTCGGCCGCACGTCGCGCGGACCGATGGGCGTCGAAGGATTCACGATCACCGCCGGTAACGCGTCATTCGCGACCATGCGCTCGACGGCGCGCTCCGCCATCACCTTGCTGCGCTTGTACGCGCCAATGGTGCTCGCCGTGTCCGACGGCTTCGTCTCATCCGAGATTGCGCCCGAACTCGTGACCTTGAGCGTCGCCACGCTGCTCGTGTAGACGATGCGCTCCACGCCTTCGGCCAGCGCCGCGCGCATTGTCGCCTCGGTGCCCTGCAGGTTCGCGCGCTCGATTTCGCCCGGGTCCGGCGCCCAGATCCGGTAGTCGGCGGCCACATGGAACAGATAGCGCACGCCCTTCATTGCGGCGCGCATTGAGGCTTCGTCGCGCATGTCTCCGACGACGATCTCGGCATCGAGCGCTTCGACGTTCTTGCGCGGACTCGTGGCGCGGACCAGCACGCGCACCTTGAAACCGCGCTCGATCGCGAGCCGCGCAACCGCCGAACCCACGAAACCGGAGGCTCCCGTGACAAGCACGCGTGAGCCGGAAAATTCAGTCATTCTTACCTCGCCCTTACATTTGCGCGGCGGTTTTTTCGTAACAAGTGCCGCGCGACAATGGATGCGTCAAGAACCCGCAAAGCCAGATATGACAAGGGCTTGCGGGTCGTGCTATGGTCCGGACCTGCCTGCTTTGTAGGCGCTTTTGCAAAACATGAACATCCTGGTCAACGATGCCCCAAGACACTCGAAGCCACGCCTCGTGGATTTACCTTGCCATTGCGATCGCGCTTGCCGTCGTGTTCGCCATCGACTTGCTCACGCCCACGCGTCTCGCGATCTGGGTGTTTTACGTGCTGCCGGTCGTGCTGTGCATGTGGCTCGACAAGCCGCCTGCGCCGATTATCGTCGCGGGTGCGTCTTCGGTGCTGATGATCGGCGGCTACGTCTTCTCCAACGCTGAACCCACCGCAAACCACGAAGTCCTGCAACTCAATCGCGCGATGGGCATTTTCGTGTTGCTCGTGGTGTCGGCGGTGGCGCACCTGTATATCAAATCGCGGCTCGCGGTACAACGGACCACGTGGCTGCAGCAGGGCATCATGCAGATGAGCCTGCAATTGCGCGGCGAACAGTCTCCGGCTTCGATCGGCGTCAGCATGCTTCGTTCGCTCGTTCCGTATGTCAACGCAAAAGTCGGCGTGGTTTATACGTTCGAAGCCGATACGCTCACGCGCGTCGCCGGCTGGGCGCTTCCCGACGAAGACAGCGCGCCGCGCCGCATTGCGCGCGGCGTCGGGCTCGCGGGTCAGGCGGTCGAGGACAAGCGCATCCTGCAAATGCGCGATGCGTCCGCGCACTATCTGAAAGCCGGCTCCGCGCTGGGCACGGTTGCGGCGTCGAGCGTAGTAGTCGCGCCCGTCATGGCCGATGGCGAAGTGATGGGCGTGGTCGAGCTCGGCTTTGTCGGCGACGAAGGACGCTTCAACGACAGCCGCGAGCTGCTCGAAATGGCATCGGAAGCGATGGGCATGGCGTTGCGCTCGGCGCGGTATCGCGTGAGGCTCGTCGAACTGCTCGAAGAGACACAGCGTCAGAGCGAGGAATTGCAGGTGCAGCAGGAAGAACTGCGCGTCTCGAACGAAGAACTCGAAGAACGCGGCCGCGCCTTGCAGGACTCGCAGGCGCGGCTAGAACAGCAGCAGGCCGAACTCGAACAGACCAATGTGCAGCTCGAAGAGCATTCGCAAAACCTTGAACGGCAGAAGGCCGAACTGCTTCAGGCGCAGCAGGAACTGACCGCGAACGCGTTGCAGATGGAGCGCGCGAGCCAGTACAAGTCGGAGTTCCTGGCGAACATGTCGCATGAATTGCGCACGCCGCTCAATAGTTCGCTGATCCTCGCCAAGCTCCTGCAGGACAACAAGCAAGGCAATCTCTCCGACGAGCAGGTGCGCTACGCGGCGACCATCCACTCGTCGAACAGCGATCTGCTTTCGCTCATCAACGACATTCTCGATCTCTCGAAGGTCGAGGCGGGCCAGATGGATGTGCAGTTCGCGCCCGCTTCCGTCGATTCGATTCTGCAAGCGCTCAAGCAATCCTTCGCGCCGGTCGCGGCCAGCAAGGGGCTCGAGTTCTTCACCGTGCATGGCGAGAACGTGCCGGAGTATTTCGTCACCGACAACCAGCGGCTCTTGCAGGTGCTGCGCAATCTGCTGTCCAACGCGTTCAAGTTCACCGAGCGCGGCAGCGTGACCATCGCGGTGGAGCGCGCGAACGAACAGGCGCTACGGTTCGAGGTTCGCGACACGGGCATCGGCATTGCGCGCGACAAGCAAGACCTGATCTTCCAGGCGTTCCAGCAGGCGGACGGCACCACGAGCCGTCGATACGGCGGCAGCGGACTCGGCCTTTCGATCTCGCGCGAATTCTCGCGTTTGCTCGGCGGCTCGGTCGGCGTATCGAGCGAAGTCGGCAAAGGCAGCGTGTTCTCGGTGACGCTGCCGATCGCCACGCGCGAAGGCACCGTCACCGCGAAGCTCGACACCATCGGACATATGCGCGAGCCCGAGCCCGCCGCCGTGCGCGATCCTGCCTTGGTGCCGGTCGCGCCTTCGCCGGCTCCGCAAGAACGCCCGGCGCCGCAACCTCCGCAGGCGTCGATGCCCGAGCCAAAAGGTATCGCCGACGACCGCGCGGACCGCAAGCGGCCGGGGCGCGTGATTCTCGTCATCGAGGACGATCAGCCTTTCGCGCATATCCTCTACGATCTCGCGCACGAACTCGACTTCGATTGCGTGCATGCGGCAAGCGCCACGCAAGGCGTGGAACTGGCGCGTTCGCTGCAACCCAACGGCATCCTGCTCGACATCGGCTTGCCGGACCAGTCGGGCCTCACCGTGCTCGAATGGCTGAAACACGATCCGCTCACCCGTCATATCCCGATCCACATCGTCTCCGCGACGGATCACGCCGATGTCGCGCTGCATCTCGGCGCAATCGGCTACACGCTCAAACCGAGCGCACGCGACGATCTCGCGCAGGCCATCCTCAAGCTCGAAGCGCGCTCGTCGCAAGGCATGCGGCGCGTGCTCGTGGTCGAGGACGATCCGGCCTTACGTCAGAGCATTCATGCGTTGCTCGCGAGCGAAACCGTGGGAATCGTGGAAGCGGGCTCCATCGCCGAAGCACTCGACGAGATGAAAAGCGCCGCGTTCGATTGCGTCGTGATGGACCTGGCGCTGCCCGACGGTTCCGGCTACGAACTGCTAGAACGCGTTTCGACGAGCAGCGGACATGGCTCGCCGCCAGTGATCGTCTACACGGGCCGCATGCTCTCGCAAGAGGAAGAGCAGCGCCTGCGCCGTTATTCGAAATCGATCATCATCAAGGGTGCGAAGTCGCCGGAGCGTCTGCTCGATGAAGTGACGCTCTTTTTGCATAGCGTGGAAAGCGCGTTGCCGCCCGAGCAGCAACGCATGCTGCGCGCGGCGCGTCAGCGCGACGACGTGTTCGAAGGCCGCACGATCCTGCTCGCCGAAGACGACGTGCGCAACATCTTCGCGCTGTCGCGCGTGATCGAGCCGCTCGGCGCCACGCTGGAGATCGCGCGCAACGGCCGCGAGGCGCTCGAAGCGCTCGCGCGTCCCAACGAGATCGACCTCGTTCTGATGGACGTGATGATGCCCGAGATGGACGGCCTCACCGCCATGACCGAGATTCGCAAGCAGCATGAGCACGCGCGCCTGCCGATCATCGCGCTGACGGCGAAGGCCATGCAGAGCGATCGCCAGAAATGTCTCGAGGCGGGTGCGGACGACTACATATCCAAACCCATCGATGTCGATAAGCTCGTATCGCTGTGCCGCGTCTGGTTGCGGCAGCGTTGACGTGAGATGTCAGATCAGACGGCCCACTTGATGAACGAAAGCATGCACGACGAAGAAGCCACGTTCGATATCGAACTGAAGCTGATTCTGGAGGCCATCTACCTCAAGTATCAGCACGACTTCCGGCACTATTCGGTGAGTTCGCTGCGGCGCAGGCTCGGCCAGGCAGTGCGCGATCTCGAATGCGCGACGCTCTCGCAATTGCAGGAGCGCATTCTGCGCGACCCGTCGCTCTTCGGCAGGCTATTCCAGTACCTCACCGTGCAGGTGAGCGAGATGTTCCGGGACCCGCAGTATTTTCGTGCGATTCGCGAGACGATCGTGCCGATTCTGCAGACTTATCCTTCGATCAAGGTATGGGTCGCGGGATGCAGCAGCGGCGAGGAACTGTGGTCGCTAGCGGTGCTGTTCGCCGAGGAACGGCTCGCCGAGCGCACCGTGTTCTACGCGACCGACATCAACGCGGAAGCCTTGCGTATAGCGGAAAACGGCATCTATTCGCTGGATCGCATGGCGGGGTTCAGCCAGAACTACCTCGCGGCGGGTGGCAAGCGTTCGCTCTCCGACTACTATCACGCGGCCTATGGCGCGGCGAAATTCTCGCAGACGCTCAAGTCGCGTGTGGTGTTCGCGGATCACAGCCTCGCCACGGACAGCGTGTTTCTAGAAGCGCATCTGGTCTCGTGCCGCAACGTGCTGATCTATTTCGACCGCGCGTTGCAGGACCGCGCGCTCGGCCTTTTCAGCGAGTCGCTCGTGCGGCGCGGCTTTCTCGGACTCGGCAGCAAGGAGAGCCTGCGTTTTTCGAAACATGCGGACCAGTTCGCCGACTTCAATCCGCGCGAGCGGCTTTATCAGAAGGTGTAGCGATGAGCACACAGATGCAGCGCCCGCTCGTCTTCGATGCCGTCGTGATCGGCGCGTCGGCGGGCGGCGTCGAGGCGCTGAATCTGCTGTTGCCGGCGCTGCCGAAAGCGTTCGCGCCGTCGGTTCTCGTCGTGGTGCATGTGCGGCAGGGTCAGCCGAGCCTGTTGCCCGACCTGTTCGCGCAACGCTGTGCAATCGCTGTGCGCGAACCCTTCGACAAGGACGAGATCGCGCCGGGCACGGTGTATTTCGCGCCGCCGGGGTATCACATGCTGGTCGAGGCGGAAGATGGCGCGGCGCCTTCCATCGCGCTGTCGGTCGATCCGCCCGTGCGCTTTTCGCGGCCATCGGTGGATGTGTTGTTCGAATCGGCGGCGCACGCGTATCGCGAGCGGCTGCTCGGCATCGTGCTGTCGGGCGCCAACGACGATGGCGCGCGCGGCGCGCTGGCGATTCGCGATGCGGGCGGCGCGTGTTGGGCGCAGGACCCGCGCACGGCTTCCTCGTCCGCGATGCCGCTTGCGGCTATCGAAAACGGCGCGGTCCGAGAGGTCCTGACGCTGGAGCAAATGGTGACGCGTCTTTCCACGCGCATCGGGTACTTATCAGAGAATAAGTTAGGCAATGAGGCAGGCAATGAAGCTGGAAGCGACGCAGGAAGCAAAACAGGCAATGCAGGCAAGGGGAGCCGCTAAATGACGCAACCCATTTATGTGCTGATCGTCGATGACATCCGCAACAACATCACCGCACTCGAGGCGTCGCTGGCGCGGCCGGATCTCTCGGTGCTGAAGGCGGAATCGGGACCGGCCGCGCTCGAACTGCTGCTCAAGCACGACGTCGCGCTCGCCATTCTCGATGTCAACATGCCCGGCATGGACGGCTTCGAACTTGCCGAACTCATGCGCGGCAGTCCGCGTACGGCGCATGTGCCGATCATCTTTCTGACCGCGACCGCGCAGGACGGCAACCGCACGTTTCGCGGCTACGAAGCGGGCGCGGTGGACTTTCTCTACAAGCCGTTCGATTCGCGCATCCTCAATTCGAAGGTAGATGTCTTCATTCAGATGGAGCGTCAAAAGCAGCAACTCGCGACGCAGCTCGCAACCGTGCAGCAACTGCTCGATGCAAACGAGATGCTCATGGCCGTGCTCGGTCACGACCTGCGCACGCCGCTGTCGGCCGTGATCGCTTCGGCGGAATATCTCGCGCGCTTCGTGCCGGACGAGAATGTCGCGAATATCGGCAACCGCATCAAGTCGAGCGGCATGCGCATGGTTCGCATGGTCGATCAGTTGCTGAACCTCGCGCGTCTGCGCGGCGGCCGCGTGACCTTGCAGCCGCGTTCCGTGGAACTCGCGACGCTCGCGAAGAATATCGTCGAGGAATACGAGGCGCGTGTCGGCAAGGGGCGCATCTTCGTGCTGCGCCACGGCGATACGCTTTTGCAAGGCGACGGCGATCTGCTTTCGCAAGTGTTTTCGAATCTCATCGGCAACGCGTTGCAGCACGGGCTCGAAGGCTCGGCCATTCAAGTGCGTCTCGAAGGCGGCAAGGACGACGTGACCATCGTCGTGCAGAACGCGGGCGAGATTCCGCCTGAAGTGGTGCCGACCATCTTTGCGCCGTATCGCTCGGGGCGGCGTCAGAGCGAGTCCAGCGGCCTCGGGCTCGGCCTCTACATCACGCGCGAAATCACCGAAATGCATGGCGGCGACGTGACGGTGCAATCGTCCGCGCAGGCGGGCACGGTGTTCGAAGTGCATCTGCCGCGCACGCCGCGTCCGCGTCCTGGCGAACGCACGGATTCCGCGCAGCCGTTCCGTCTCAGCTGAAGCGCGAAATCGAGCTGATCCTGAAGCGTTTCGATACGCCGTCTACAATGCGGCCTATCAACGCTTACGAGGGGAATGTGCGATGCCTGGCCCGGATCTGGATACGAGAATCGAAACCTATTACGTGCACGTGAAGGGCGTCGTGCAGGGCGTGGGCTTTCGACATCACACCGTGAGGCGCGCGCATGCGCTCGGCGTGCGCGGCTGGGTCGCGAATCTCGAAGACGGCTCGGTGGAGGCGATCGTACAAGGCGCGGCCAATCAAGTCGACTTGATGCTCGAATGGCTGCGACGCGGGCCGCCGCATGCCCGCGTCACCGAGTTCTTCAGCGAAGAACGCTACGTCGAAAAGCGCTACGAGCGCTTCGAGCAGCACTGAATCAACGCGCCACCAACAAACTCTCCGCGAACTGCCATTCCTCGTCGCGCCACTGATGCGAGCATTCGAAGCCCGCGTCGGCGGCCATCGGCGCAACTTCATCGGCGGCGTACTTGTGGCTGCTTTCCGTCCAGATCGTCTCGCCTTCGCGGAACTCGACACGTAGATCCGCACTTGGCACATGCGCCGTCAGCGCACGCTTGGCTCGCAGATGCATTTCGATACTGCGTGCTTCGGAATTGAAGCGCGCGACGTGCTCGAAGGCATCGAGCGGAAAATCGCCACCCAGTTCGCGGTTGATGCGCGCCAGCAAGTTCAGGTTGAATGCAGCCGTCACGCCGATGGGATCGTCGTACGCGGCGATCAACGTCGGCAGCGGTTTGAGAAGGTCGGTGCCGAGCAAAAGGGCATCGCCGGGAGCGAGCATGCTGCGTATCGACTGTAGAAACTTGGTCGCCGCGAGCCGCGAAAAATTACCGATGGTGCTGCCGAGAAACAGCACGAGCAGCCTTTCGCCTTCCTTCCGTTTGGCGCTGACTTCCGACAAGCCGGCCAGATAATCGCGCTCATAACCGACGATCGAAATGCGCTCGATATCGCCCAGTTCCCGGCGGCACAACTGCAAAGCGGTGCGCGATATTTCAATCGGGTAATAGGCGGTGGGCTGCTTTTTACAAAGCGCCTCCAATATGCGGCGCGTCTTGCGGCCGCTGCCGCTGCCGAGTTCGGCGACCTTCACGTTGCCCGGCATTACCGCGACGATATCGGCGGCATGTTCCGTGAGCACGCGCTCTTCGGCGCGCGTCACACCGTATTCGGGCAGGGCAGTGATGACTTCGAAAAGGGCCGAGCCCACTTCGTCATACAGATACATCGACGGCAATTCTTTTTGCGGCTCTTTCGACAACCCGGCGCGGACGGCCTCGGCAAAGGCGCTGTCGACGCGGGTGGATAGGGCGGGTTGAATCATGACGTCTCCATCTATGCGGCGTTTTATTCGTGTGCCGTCCTTCGTTGCAACGGCGCGGCGCTTGGATGCTGCTGATGCAATGACGTGAGCGGCTTCGCTCGAATCAGGCAGGTGAAACCGTTGAGTTAGATATGAAGAGTCGCCCATCGGCATGACGGGTTGAAGACAACGTCGCGCTCGGTGAAGTTCATCCGGCGCGAAAAGCGAACTAGCGAAGCAAAAAACGCGCACGACCCAAGGCGAAGTTTGAAGCACGCTCTGAATAGCGTCGATGCACAGCGTTTAGAATGCGCAGTTCCCGCTTCGCTCGAGCTTTCACTCATTGATGAATCAGCACGTTCTCGGGCGCGGCATCGCGCTTTCCGTTGTCGCATCGGCGCTCTTCGCGCTCATGTCGGGCTACACCAAATGGCTCGCGCCGCTCGATGGCCTCGACATCTTCGCCTGGCGCATCGTGTGGACCATGCCCGGCGCGCTGCTGCTCGTCGCCTTGCGTAATCGCTGGCCGCAATTGTGCGCGCTCATTGGAAAGCTTGCTCGAACCCCGAGTCTGCTTTTGGCGTTCGCCACGGTCGCCGCCTTGCTTGGCCTGCAATTATGGATTTTTCTTTGGGCGCCGTTGCATGGACGCGCGCTCGAAGTGTCGCTTGGCTACTTTTTGTTGCCCCTCGGGATGGTCCTGCTGGGTCGCTTTTACTATCACGAAGCGCTCGATCGTCTGCAATGGGCGGGCGTCATTGCGGCGGCGCTTGGCGTGGCGCATGAGCTTGTCGTGTCGCATGCGTTCGCTTGGCCGACGCTCGTCGTCGTGCTCGGCTATCCACCGTATTTCATCTTGCGGCGACGCCTGAACGCGGACCCCCTCGTTTCCTTCGCGATAGAGATGATGTTGCTCGCGCCGGTCGCAATCGTCATGTTGTTCGCACGGAATTCGTTTTCTATGGCTGCAAGCGACGCGCGCTTGTGGCTGCTGTTGCTTCCCGGACTCGGCGCGTTGAGCACGGTTGCGCTCGCGTCTTATCTGCGCGCGAGCCGTTATTTGCCGCTCGCGCTCTTCGGCATTCTGGGCTATGTCGAACCGGTCTTGCTGGTCGGCGTGGCAGTGCTCGTACTCGGCGAGCCGTTCTCAGCGACGCAACTCGGAACCTATGTGCCCATCTGGATTGCCGTGGCGCTGACCGCCGTGCACAGCGCGCGGCTGCTACGGCGTGAACGCATGTCGGCGGCGAGTTTGCCGGTCAGCGAACATCACGCGAGTATCGAGCATGAGATTGGCGCGGAACACAGCGAGCGCGTGGAGCCGACGCAATAAAAAAGGCGAGCCCGTGAGCTCGCCTTGCCTGAACGCATCGATGCAACCGATGCGCGATGCGCCTACGCGCAGCCTCCCTGACTGCCTGCTGCGTCTACTGTTTGCATCGGCGGCCGTTTTTTGCGTCGCTGGATTTCGCGACTTGTTACTTGTCGGCCTTCGTTTTGGCTCCCCACCGGCACCTTCGCTGCGCCCCGTTAAACCTTGATGCGCTGTTTTTTTCGTCGCGATGCAGATGAAACGCCGCGCTTCAGTGGCGCGTTGACGTCCGTCTGGTGACAAAGGGTAACGAGTCGCGAGCAAATGAAACGGCGCGTTAAAACGCCGAGCGTCGTGGAAAGTCTTTACCGATTCAACATGCCAAGTGTTACGGCCAAACACATATGTCGGCATTTATAGCAGTGCCGTGGAAATACTTCGACATCCGAACGAATGCCTGCCGCAGGACCAACTTGTAAGCGTTGAAATGTACGGTTACCAACTGCATCAGTTATTTCTTCATCGCCTGCTTAAGATGACTCTACGAACCCGGCTCACGGGAATTGGAGAGTCTCATGAAACGCGCAGCACTTGTCTTGTTGATGATCGGAAGTCTGTCGGTGGCAGGACAGGCGTCGGCCCACGGGCGCGGCGGCGGCTACGGCGGCCACGGTGGTGGCGGCAATGGCGGCGCGATTGTCGGCGCGTTGATCGGCGGCGCTGTGCTGGGTGCCATCGTGAGCTCGGTGGCGAATGCGCAGCCTGTCTACGCACAGCCGGCTTATGCGCAACCGGCCTATGCGCAGCCCGTGTATGCACAACCTGCGGTTCCTCCTGGCTATTGCTACGACGGCTATCGCCGCGCCTACGTGCCCTGCGCGCCCGCTGGCTACGGATATTGATTGCCCGACCATCGCCGCCACGCGGCACGACGTTTGCGCTAACAAGTCCACGTGCGTTGCAGCGTCTCTGCGGCCTGGACGGACGATGGATGGACACGTGAAACGCAAACTTTTGGAGACTTGCTATGAACGCGACTAAGAAGCTGGTGATCTCGGCACTGGTGTTGGGTCTTTCGGGCGGTGTCTACGCGCAGGCCGGAGGCGGAGGCGGCGCAGGTGGTGGTGCGGGCGGCGGCGCAGGCGGTGGCGGTGGCGCGGGCATGGGGTCGGCAGGTGCGGGCGGCAATGGCGCCGCGGGCGCTGGCGCTGGCATGGGCGCGTCGGGCAAGGGTGGTGGCGTCGGCATGAGCGGCGCAACAGGCACGGGTGTCGGCGGCTCGTCGGATGGCACGAGCGGGACCGGCACAGGCGCGAAGAGTGGCATGAACAACGGGGTAAACAACAACATGAACCCGGGAACCATGCAGCGCAGCACGCCGGACAGTACCGGCAACGCTAACGGTGCACAAAAGAGCTACTGATGTCGTGGTACGTGTACGCTAGCGCGCATGCAGGTGCGATCGCCGGGGCAGGTTGCGGCATCCGCTATGCAGCGGCGCGCGAAGAACGAAAGATTGAATCGGGAATAACGTTTTACTGCTCGGTCGCGGACGCTGCACTTGCCGCCGCTGCCGGCTCGAATGTCTTGACGCGCAAACTGACCTTCTCGGCATAAGCGCGTGAACCGCCGTAGCTCTTCAGCGCGGCGTCGATATCGCCCTGTGCGGACTTCAGATAGCCGTGCAGGATAGCCGAACCGACTTCGATATTGGTTTCCGGCTCTGTCAAATCCACATCGCGAACCAACTTCTTGTGAGCGGAAGGCACGACCTGCATGAGACCGGTTGCGTCGTTCGGGCCGTGGGCCGTTTCCTTGAAGCGCGATTCTATGGAAATGATCGCAAGCAACAATGCCGGCGGAAGCGAGTATTTCGATGAGGACGCCATTACCGCCGATGCGATGGTCTGCGCCTTCTCGCGTGCGACGCCGAACTTGCGAACGATCAATTCCGAAATCTTGTGACTGACTTGCTCTGTTTTTACGTCGTTGCCCGAGGGCGCCTGCGTGTCGTTTTGGCCGCCGGGCCGCACGGCTTCTTGCGCGCTTGCAGCTTGTGCGAGGCTGATCAGTAGAAGGATTGAGAGAATATTTCGACGCATCGGACTGGGTAATCTTGAGGAAAGCGCATTATAGCTTCATAAAAAAGTCTTGCGGATCATGGGCTTGTCTTAAATATGATGAATATTTTTGCAATTCGGTATTGCTTACCCGGTAAATCAGGTGCGCTCTGCGCGCTTCGCCGTGGGCGCTGAGATGCCAGCGCCGGCTTCATCGGAGAGACGTGCGAACATTGGAAGAGACATTAGGACGACTGCCGCTGTCGCCAAAAAGGCGCTCGCTAGTTGCCAGCGTTCGGTCTGAACGCTGCCGGAAATCAGCATCGTGGCTTGAATCGTCCCGGCCGCGACGGTTACACCAAGCGCCTTCATCAACTGCTGCGCGGTGCCCTGAAACGAAGTCGCGGCGGCGAGGCGCGGCTTCGGAACATCGGCGAAAGCGAGCGCGCCCATCGTCGCGAAACTGAGCGAGCGGCCTAGTCCGCCGACGAGGAGCAGCACGAAAATGGCTGCTGCGGGCCAAGCCTGCGACATCGTCGAGCACACGACCAGAACCAGCGCAAAGATCACGCTGCCTGCGCACAGAACCGCGCGTACGGAGAATCGCCGGAGTGCGAGCGCGGTCATCGGACGCATGCAAAAAGAGCCGAGCGCGCTTGCAAAAGTCACCAGTCCGCTAGCGGACGCGCTGTAACCGAAGCCGGTCTGTAAGGTGAGCGGCACGAGAAAAGGCAGCGCACCGGCGCCCGCGCGGAAGAGGCTGCCCGCGACCGTGGCCGCGTGAAATGTCGGAATGGCAAGCAGCGAGAAGTCGATGGCAGGATTCTCCACGCGCCGGCAGTGAACGACGGTTGCCCAGAACAGTAGGAGGCCGACCGCGACGCATGCCCAGGGCAGCCCTTCGGGCATCACGCCGCGTCCCGCGCTTTCGATTCCGATCATGAACAGACTCAGCGATGTCCCTGAAAGCAGCATGCCGCGCAAATCCGGTGGCGTGCGGCTTTCAGGCGGCGAGGGCGGCAAGAGCTTCCACGTGAGGACGAGACCGATCGCGCCCACCGGGACGTTGACCCAGAAGATGCTGCGCCAGGAGAGCGCATCGGTGAGAAAGCCGCCGAGCGGCGGCCCAAGCAAGGGGCCGACAAGCGCGGGCATGGTGAGCCACGTGGTCGCTTGCAGCAGCTCTTCGCGCTTCACGCCGCGAAAGAGGATCAGGCGGCCGACGGGCACCATCATCGCGCCACCCAGACCTTGCACGATGCGCGCGCCGATGAGTTGCGGAAGATTCGCCGCCGCCGCGCAAGCGATCGACGCGAGCGTGAACGTGGCGATTGCCCACATGAAAACGCGCCGCGCGCCGAAGCGGTCGGCCACCCAGCCGCTCGCCGGAATGAAGACCGTGAGCGCAATTAGATAAGCGGTAATGGCGCTGCTCAGATGGACGGGATCGATATGCAGGTCGCGCGCCATCGTGGGAATGGCGGTCGCGACGATGGTGCCGTCCATGTTCTGCATGAAGAGCGCCGAGGCCACGACGGCAGCGGTGATGCGAAAGTTGCCGTCGTTCACGATGCAGTGTGTGCTCGCACGCTGCATGGGCGCTGCAAGGCATTTCGAGTGGATGACGAGTGCATGCCCGCCAGTCTACGCGAAGCCCGCGGAGGCGCGCGGGTCGCCTCTCAATTCCGCAGTGCGATGTCTTCGGCGTATTCCAGATAGTGAGCAAGCGGCGGCGTGCCACGTGCGGCGTCCTTCGCTTCGTCATCCCAGCGGCGCAACGCCAAGGCATCTTCGGCGAACGGGCGCGCCAGAAAATCGCGCGCTTCGTCGGCATCGAATACGCCGCCTTGCAGCTGCAAACTGCGCACCGAATCGGGCGAAAGAAGCGCGTGATATGAGGCATCGATCGCGCAGAGGCAGCGCTTGGCATCCACGTGAAGGCGGATCGGTTCGAGCACGGCATCCGCGAACAGCGGGCGTAAGAACGGCAGCGCGTAATACTGGTGGAGATCGTCGATACCGCGTGTAGTCGGCGTATCGCCCTGCAAGTTCAACAGATGCCCGAGGTCGTGCAGCAATGCCGCGACGATCAACTCGCGGTGCGCGCCCGCCTGCTCCGCGAGATACGCTGTCTGCAGCGCGTGTTCGAGTTGCGTGACGGGCTCGCCGCTATAGGCAAGCGCCCCGTAGGTGTCGAAGAGATGCCGGATGTCGTTGAGGGAGAGCGCCATCTTCCAGTGCAGTGCGAGGAGAAACGGTGATTGTCGCGAGTCTTCATGACGTGCCGATGGCATCGCGCACCTGCATAAAACCGCTGTTTTTAGCGTGTTACGATGCCCTTCGATCCGTCAATCATTCAATGCAGATGGCAACGTTATACGAAACGCTTGGAGTAGGCGAGCACGCAACCGAGGAAGAGATCAAGCGCGCTTATCGCAAGGCCGCGATGCGCTCGCATCCGGATCGCAACGCGGGTAACGAAGACGCCGCACGCGCGACGTTTCAAGAGATCAAGGAAGCCTACGCCATACTTTCCGATCCCGCGCAACGCGAAGTCTACGATCGCATTTTCGCGGAGGAGGTCGCGCGTCTGCATAAGGCGCAAACGGAGCGCGAAGCGAAGGAGCGTGAAGTACGCGAGGCGCTCTATGCGGAATATGTATCGCTCGCCATGCGGTTCGCATCACAAGGGCATAACCGCGATGTCGTCTTCGGCGCGCTGCTTGGACAGCAATGCGAGGAAGTGCAAGCGCGGCAAATCGCGGATAGCGCGATAGCGCTGCATGATTCGCGACAGACGGCTGACGCCGAGCCAGCCGAAGAACCCGTCGTTGAAAAGAAACTGGCGGGTCCCACGATCAATCCGCTTGGTTCCATGTGGTTCCAGTTTCTCAACAACCTGAAGCTTTAAATCGATGCCGTGCTACGCGGCCAGTCTTTCGCCACGCATGTTACGGTGACGCGGCGCGGGCGGATACACACACCAGTGGCCGTCGTCGTGACGGAAGAAAAACAGCGCGCGCGATGCAGCGCCCTGCAGCGTTTCCACACAAACGAAGCGGCGCCGGTCTGTGCGCGTGCGGCTGAATTGCCTGACATGGACCGGCGTGCTTCCGGGCGCCAGCCATTTTTCGACCTGATAGCGAAGGGATTGCTCTTTCGTGCATTTCATTCCGAGTCTCCAACACGCGGCATTCATGTTCGGGCTAACGGCCAGATGCGCTCAAGGCTTTACGCCCCGCCACTGAAATAACTATGCCGCAATGCATCACGTACCTGACAAAGCACTTTAACTCTACGCCTGAAAACCAGGCGCCTGCTCCAAGTTTGCGAAATAGCAACACGCTCACTTTGAACTGGCGGAGTACGGCTTCGAGTCGATTGAATGGTCATTCAACGCGATGGACGGGTATGTACGCGAACGGTCATATCAATGATCCGATGCGTGCGCTATCCGTCATTTGTGTAAGAGCCAGTTCCGTGCCGCGGCGCGGCATTTTTTTAGAGCGGCCGTGCGAAACTCAGTTCGTGGCCGTCGGGATCAGTGAGATGGAAGTAGCGCTCGTTCCAGGGCGCATCGCGCGGCGCGAAGTGCGGCTTCATTCCGCAGGCAAGCGCACGGCGATAAAACGCATCCACGTTGGAGACATGAATGATGAAGCGGCCCCACCATTGAACGGGACCATGTGTTTCGGTCGTGATGTTGAGAAAGGACGCACCTAGCGCAAAAGAAGTGAATGCCTCGCTTGCGCCGCCATGCACGATACGAAAACCGAGCGCTTCGTAAAAGGCGACGGCACGGGGCATATCGTGCGTGGCGAGCGTAACGGCGCTGAGACTTTCAATGCGCGGTTCGTCTTGATTCGAATCGGTCATGTCATCCAGTGTGATGATGATGCGACACGAGCGGCAGCACGTTCAAATCCGGATGCGTACCATCGACGATACTTCGGCCGACATGCCGCGCGTCGTCGGCTGCGTCGTCGGGAGTCTTGAACGCGTCGTCGCCATCGGAATGGAAATGCACGGCGTCGCCAGGTCTTTGCGCATGCGTGCCGGGTCTGCATACATAGGCAATATAAACGTAGCTGTTAGACGCGGATTCAGGCGCTGCCTTGATTTGCGGCAGTGCATGAATCTCGAAGCCTTCGTATTCGAAAACGTGCCACTTCGGCGTGGGGTCGTCGGGCATGATCGCCTCCTTTCCATCTTCGCGCGGGCTATTCAACGTTACTCCTGTTGGCGCGATGAATCCATGTTTAAGCGCGTTGAAACGAACGATACGCTTGCTCCGCAGCGCGTTGGACGTTATGTTGAGCCACGGGCCTTTCGCCCGACGAGACTTGAACCATGACCGTCATCCGTCGCGTAGTGCGTGCGCTGTTTCTCGTGGTTATCGCAAGCTTAGGTCTTGCTACAGGCAACGCCGGTGCGCAGAACGAGAAGCCGTCGCTTGCACTCATCGACTGCACGCTTATCGACGATAACGCCGCGTATAACGATGCCGACATCAACCGCATCCAGAGCCAGCGCCTCGCGATGATCGGCACCGCGCTGCGCGACGACATGCGTGAGCGTGGCCTGTTCCGCATTGCCGATAACGCGCCCGCCAAGGACCTCATCGCGTCGCTTCAAGGGGCGCAAGACATGAGCGCCTGCAACGGCTGCGAACTGCGCGTTGCGCGCCAACTTGGCGTGGAGCGCGTGGGCATTTGCTGGGTGCAGAAGATCAGTAATCTAATCCTCAACATGAACCTTCGTGTGGAAGATGCCAAGAGCGGCGCCACGCTCTTTCAGCGTTCCGTCGATATACGCGGCAACACGGATCTCTCGTGGCAGCGTGGCGCCAAGGCGCTCGTCGTCCTGCTCGCCGACGATCCTTCGATGAAGCCCTGACGCGGCGATTGAACCCACGGCAACGAATTCGGGAGTTTCTCCCGCCTTCCGGCGTTGCCAGAGCGGCGCATGTTGGGCTAAGTTCCATTCGGGCACGCCCGTTCGACGCGGTCGCGGTGCCTGTCAAAACGAATTCGAATCGAACACGAATCAAAGCCGGAGACGACCATGCAAGCCAGATACAGGGCGGCGCGCTTTGCCTGCGCGTCGGTACTCGCGCCGACGCTCGCGCTTGCCGCAAGCTCCACGCACGCGGCCACGCCCACCGCCTACGTGACGACCGAGTCCGCCGGTGTCGGCGTCATCGATCTGGGCGATCTCTCGCTCAAGCAAACTTTCGATGTGGGCAAAGACGGTCCGCGCGGCCTGAGTCTCAACAAGGAAGGAACACGCCTTTACGTCGCGAACAAGGAGACAGCGGACCTTTCGGAGATCGATACATCGACGGGTAAGGTCGTGCGGCGCGTGAAGATCGGCAAGAATCCGGAGTTCGTGCGCGTGCGTGGCGGCTTCGCTTACGTGACCTACGAGCCGGGCGAATCCGGCGGTCCTCCGAAGCCCGGTCAACCCGAAAAGGACGATGACAATCCCAATGCGCCGCCCGCCGAGATCGCCATCGTCGATCTCAAGACGCTTAAGGTTCTGCGCTCGGTCAAGAGCGGACACGAAACGGAAGGCGTGGAATTCTCGGCCGATGGCAAGTCCATTCTCGTGACCAATGAAGGTGACGACACGGTGTCGGTGTATCGCGTGGGCAGCGGCAAGTTCGTTCGCACGGTCACGTTGCCGAAAGGTTCGCGCCCACGCGGCATCAAGGTATCGCCGGATGGCAAGCAGTATGTCGTGACGCTCGAGAACACGAACAAGTTCACCGTGCTCGATGCGGCCGATCTCAAGATCGTCAAGACCGTCGACACGAAGACGGGCCCGTATGGCGTATCGTTCGATCCTTCGGGCAAGCGTCTTCTCGTTGCCGCTTCGCGCGACAAGACCTTGCAAGTCTTCGATGGCAAAAGCTTCGAGCACTTAAGCGATGTACCGATTGGTCAACGTTGCTGGCACTTCAGCTTCACGCCCGATGGCTCGAAGATTCTCTTTGCATGTGGACGGTCCAACGCCGTGTATGTGCTCGATGCATCGAACTATCAGACGGTCAAGCAGATCGGTGATCTACCGCTCGCATGGGGCATCGTGACGTATCCGCCGAGCGCGGGATCGATCGAAGGGCGTTGAGCTTGATGCATGAAACGCGATGGCCGCCATGCGCGGCCATTTCGGTTTGTGCCTTGCATCGTTTCGTAAAGGAATCCGCGCCGCTCAAGAGAGCGCTGGTAGTATCGGGACAGGCTCGACGGCGAGGTGCACCATGTTCACATTGGCCGAGGCTTTCCAGGAGCTCCTGGATTCGCCCTCACGTAAGCGTCTGTTGATCGCAGCTCAAGGCGGCACTGCCAATTGTCATTGGCTACCCGCATACGTCGGCAAGCATGGCGAGTTTCGTTGCGACCCGCGCGCTGCTAACATCGAAATAGACGACGATGCCGCCGAAGCAATCCGCCTCTTCTCCGCTGGTTCGCTTTCTTCATGCGCGCTCGTCGTGCATCTGGGTGAGCTTGGCGTCGGCGCACTCGTCATGGGTCCCGAATCGCCAAGCGACGCCATGCGCATGCTCGAACAACTCAAGGCCAACGCGCTTGGCCGCTTTGTCGAAAACTATCTGGCGGAATTGCAGCAGCGCAGGCCAGCTAAGGTTTATCCCTTCAAGCCGCGTTGAAAAATAATTCGGATGGCTGATAAAACCATCTTTGACAATTCGAAGCAAGAAGGCGCGGATAATGTCGAGCCGAACCCGACCGCGGAAAAGCCGCTGCGCTCAACATGCCAAAGATATCCGTCGTCATCCCGACTTACAACGCAGAGCGCTTCATCGTCGAAACGCTGCAATCGTTGCTGAATCAGGACGCCGATTTCGAAGTCCTGATTCTCGATGACGCGAGCCATGACGACACGCTTGCAGGCGTGCGCAGCCTGAACGACGCGCGCATTCGCATCTTTTCCCTCGAGCATAATCAGGGGCGCGCGAGCAACGCAAACCGTGGCTTTAATCTATGCCGTGGCGAATACATTGCGCGCATCGATCACGATGACATTGCCGAGTCGGGCAGACTTCGCAAGCAAGCGGAATATCTCGATGCGCATCCGCATGTCACCGTGCTCGGCACGCAAATCCGCCACTTCGGTGAAGATTCCACCGTCAGCAATTTTCCGCTCGAAGACGGCGAGATAAAGGCGCGTTTCATGATCGGCGCGGCTTACCTCGCCAATCCGAGCGTGATGTTCCGGCGCGCGTTCATCCAGCGCTTCGAGATTCGCTACGATCCGAATCTGCACATTGTGGATGATCTCGGCTTCTGGTTCGACTGCATGCTGCATGGCGCGCGCTTCGCCAACCTTGCAGAGCCTTTGACGGCATACCGGATTCATCGAGAGATGACGTCGTTGAATCTCGATGTCGTAAAGCTCTACGAAGCCAAGAAGCGCCTTTTCATGCGTATCTTTCCCACGTTCTTTCCGCGTCTCACCGGACATGACGTGCAACGCCTGTGTACGTTGCACGATTGGCCACTCAAGCCGGAAGCCGAACTCGATACATTGATCGACGCGTATCGCGCGGGCGGCGTCGCCCTTTCGCAGATCGACACGCGCTATGGTGTAAGCGCACTCGAACTCGAGTATCGAATGGTCGATATGCTCGATCGCAAATGGCGGGCGTCAGCACAGACCTATCCTCGTAGCGAAGAGGACAAGTTCCGCTGTCATCGCGCGATTGCGGAAGCAATGAGTCAACTCAAGCATGCTTGAGCGGCATACTCACTTCCACGCATACCGCATCCCCACCCACACGCCACGCGGCGCGCCAACACCCAGAAATTGCTCGTTGGTGGTATCCGCGCCGTTGAACGTGTGATTCGGTCCGTTGAAGAAGTTCTCGCCAAGAATGGCGAAGTTCGCGTAGCGCTTGTTCAACAGATTCTTTACGGTCGCATAGACCTGAAACTGCTTGGTCACGTTGTAGGTCGTATCGAGATCGATCAGAAAGTAGCCGGCAATGCTGCCATTCGTGTCCTGATTGTTCTCGTCGCCGCGCGCGAAGATGCTGCTGCGATACGTGAGGTTGCTGCCGATATTCCATTGCGGCAGCGCGTTGTAGTCGAGTCGCACCTTGACCGTATTCGCCGGAATGCCCGGAATGCGATCGCCGGAGTGAACGGTGATATTGCCGCCGTCATCCGCGCTCGAATTGCTGGCGCTGCTCTCGGTCCATGTCGAACGATAAGTCGCGTTCACGTAGCTATAGCTCGCGGCCATGCCGACCGGTCCCCATTGCGTGCGGCCCGCGAGTTCGAAGCCTTGCCTGCGCGTCTTGCCCACGTTCTGAAAGTAACCGAGCGTGCTTGCCGCGCCCTGGCTGCTGACGAACTGGATATCGTCGGAAAGGGTCGTGCTGTAGGCCGCCGCGCTCCATGTCGTCGCGTTGCCAAGGCGTCCACGCGCGCCCACTTCGAAGGTGCGCGAAATCACCGGCTTGAGGTCGGGGTCGGCGATGAAATCGTTCGGCAGCGAGCACGGTGCGGCCGGGTCGGCGCAAGCGAGTTCGATAGCCGTCGGCGAACGCATGCCTTCGTTATACGTGGCATAGGCGGTGAAGGAGCGCGTCGGATTCCAGTTGAAACCGATAGCCGGATTGAAGCGCGAGAACGTGTGATTGCCATCGAGTAATGGCTGCACGCCGCTCTCGTCACCGATCACCGCCTTCGACCAGTTATAGCGCCCGGCGAGCGTCATGGACCATTGCTGCGTGAAAGAGAAGGTGTTCTCGAAGTAGATGCCCCAGTTCTGATTGCGCGTCTTGGCGTCCGTCTGCGGAACGAACGGACCCATGCCGATGGTCGCGCGGCTATCCGTGAACTCGGCATCCTGCGACGATTGCGAAAAATGCGAGTTGGCGAAGTCGCCCGCCGCACCGATCACCAACTGGTTGTCCTTGCCGAAGAGCTTGTTGAGCAAGGTGAGTTGCAGGCTTGCGCCATAGCTGTCCGTGACGATCACCGACTGGTCGTTGGTGGCCTGCGTGAGATCGATATCGTCGTCATCGTCGCCCTCCACGGTGCCGAAGTCGTCGTTGACGTTGCTGCTCACGTTCTTGTTGCGATAGTGACGGTAGTACAGATTGCCGCTCAACTGGATGTTCGGCGTGATGTAACGATCCGCCGACAGCGTGATATAGCCGACCTGATTCTCGTTGGTATCTGGGAACGTATAGGCTTGCTTGAAGTTGTTGAGGAACGAGCGCGGGATCGTCTGCGAGCCGTTTAGCGTGTTGTCCGCACCGCCCATCGAAAGGGAGATGGTCGTATCGGCGTCGGTGTAGCGCAGCTTGCCGAAGGCCTGGCGCAAGCGGCTCGAATTCTGCGCCGCCCAGCCGTTATCGTTCGTGATGTTGGCCGTGAAGTAGTAGTCGAGATGATCGCCGATCAACCCGCCTTGTTCGAACTGCGCCACCTTGCGGCCGAACGAACCGAAGCTCACATCCACCGCGCCGCCAGGGTTGTCCCGGCCGTTCTTCGTCGTCACCGCGATTGCGCCACCCAGCGTGTTCAAGCCGAACGTCGGGTTCGAGCCGGGAATGATCTGCATCGTGCTGATGGCGGCCTGCGGAATCAGGTCCCAGTTCACGACATCGCCGAACGGCTCGTTGATGCGTACGCCATCCAGAAACACCGAAAGGCCCTGCGGCGTGCCGAGCAGCGGCGAAGCCGTGAAGCCGCGATAGAGAATGTCCGTCTGCGATGGGTTGCCTTGCGCGTCGTTGATATCGACGCTGCCAACGTTCTTCTGCAAATAATCGGTGATGGTCTGGGAATGCTGCGCGTCGATCTGGCTGCCCTTGATGGTCTGCACGTTCGCGGGCACCTTTTCGAGCGGCGTGCCGACGCCGATGAGCGGTGTCGTGCCCACCACGACTACCGTGGGCAAGCCGGTATTCGGCGGCGGACTCGCTTCGACGACCGGTGCCACAACGGCGGGAGGCACCTCTGGAGCGCTTGCCGCCTGCGCCCATGCGCCGACGGTGATGCTGGCGAACGCACCGCCGAACACGAGCCGCAATCCGGCTCGGGGTTTGAACCGATGCGCTGACTTGCGCTCGCGCGGCATGCTTCTCATCGTCGTCTCCTCTTGTTATTGCAATGTCGGCTTGAGGTAAGTTCCTTTCATTGAAAGCGTCGCATAAGAACCCGCGCGCGCACCGGGAGCTTTTCCCGATTCAGCAGGGAAGCGTTCCCAATCGCACAAACGGTGTCGCGCCCGAGGATGAAGCCGTGCGTAGAATGCATTCCGTGATACCAAACGAATCTCTTCCCTCGCTCTCCGAACGCCCGCCCGCGCGTTCCATGCGCTCGACCGTATGGAGCGATCTCGCCTGCGTCGTTCTTATCACGGTGCTGGCGGGCATGCTGTTCGCGGCGTTCGACTTCAACGAGTTCACCTACCGATGGACGCGCAGCGCCGAGCGTTTCCAGCTCGATGAATTGCCCGCCACGCTCGTCGTGCTCGCAATCGGCTTCGCGTGGTTCGCGTGGCGGCGCTACCGTCAGGCGCAGCGTGAAGTTCGGCGGCGCCGGGCGCTGGAGGAAGAGGCGGAGCATCTGCTCGCGGAAAACCGCAGGCTCGCGAGTCAGGCCATTGCCGCGCAGGAAACCGAGCGCCGGCATCTCGCGCGCGAACTGCATGACGAACTTGGTCAGTACCTCAATGCCATTTCGCTCGATGCAGGGCGCATCCGCGATTTATCGCTCGAACGCGAGCCTGAAGTGCATCGTCTTTCGCTTGCGCTCATGCAAAGCGCGACGCATGTGTACCGCGAAATCGGCGGAATGATCCGCAAGCTGCGTCCGATCGGTCTCGATGAATTCGGCTTGCCGACCGCACTCGAACATTGCGTGGACGGCTGGCGCGAGCGCTTGCCCGATGCGGTGTTTACGCTAGCCGTCGATGGCGACTTCAACAATCTCAACGATGCGCTCAACATCACGCTCTACCGTCTCGTGCAGGAAGGCCTGACCAACGTGTCGAAATTCGCGCGCGATGCACGCGTCGAGATTTATCTGGCGCGTGCGCCGGCAGGCGAGATCGTGGTGACGATGACCGACGATGGACCGGGCGTCGATCTCGCAAAGCCGCGCATGGGATTGGGTCTCATCGGCATGCGCGAACGCGTGGAAGCGCTCGGCGGCGAATTTCATATCGCCAGTCAACCCGGTGCGGGCTTCCTGTTTTGCGCGCGCGTTCCGGCTCAGGCGGGACTGCCGTTGCCTAGCGAACTGAACGAAGGAGCGAACGGCGCGTCGGTGAAATCGGCGAAATGAAGGCCTAGCCGGTTTGCTATTTGCGCGAGTTGCACGCCGTTATCGGCGCCGAATTTCTGCCGGATCACGGATTGATGGTTCGCCACTGTCTTCTGACTCAAGCCGAGTTTTTCCGCGATACTCGGCAATGTATAGCCTTGGACCAAGAGCCGCAGCACCTCGAATTCGCGTGCCGAAAGCTGACGTCCGGGCGGTCCTTCCTGAATGGTTGCGCGCAACGCCAGCGCCTGTGATATGTCCGGGCTTAAGTAACACACGCGCCGCGCGACGGAGCGTACCGCTTCGACCAGGACATCGGGTGCGCTCGCTTTCGTGACGTAGCCACGCGCGCCCGCATCGAGCGCGCGGCGCACGAAGATGGCTTCCTCGTGCACGCTGAAGATCAGGACATGCGCATGCGGCTCGCGCGCGAGCATGCGGCGCATGGCTTCTATTCCACTCGCGCCGGGCAGCGCAAGGTCCATCACCACGACATCCGGCTGCAAGGCGCAGAACTTCTGATACGCCTCCGCCGCGTTGCCCGCCTCGCCCGCGACGCTCACGTCGGGACTCAATTCGAGCAAGCGCTTGTAGCCTTCGCGCACTACGGCATGATCGTCCACCAGCAGCACGGCGATGTCGGCAGTCATGGTTGTCTCTCTCCGTTCTTGTTCGAATTGTTCTCGCGCGATTCGGCGGCAATGCGCCGCGAATTCGCATCGTTGCGAAACATGATCGGTTTTTCTTCCGGCTCCTGACGCATCGTGGCGGCCCGCACCACTTCGATCACGCGCTCGTGATGCGGGGACTTGTCGCAGACCGGGTCCGCGTTCGCGGGATCTTGCGTCAGCAGATACGCTTGACAGCGGCAGCCGCCGAGATCGATCGCTTTCTCGTCGCAACTGCGGCAGGGTTCTTTCATCCAGCCGAAGCCGCGAAATCGATTGAACGCATCGCTCTCGTACCAGATGTCCTTGAGCGGCGTCTCCGTGACGTTGGGGAACGTAAGGCCAGGCAACGAGCGCGCCGTATGACAAGGCAAGGCGGCGCCATCGGGCGCAATGCCGAGAAACACCGAGCCCCAGCCGTTCATGCAGCGCTTCGGACGACGCTCGTAGTAATCGGGCACGACGAAGTAGATCTTGCACCGGTCGCCAATCTCTTTGCGATAACGCTCGACCACCGCTTCGGCTTCCTGCAGTTGCTCGGCCGTCGGCATGAGCTGCGCGCGGTTCGCGTGCGCCCAGCCGTAATACTGCGTGTTCGCGAGTTCGAGATACTCCGCGCCCATGTCGAGCGCCATGTCGATAATGCGTCCGATATGCGGCAGGTTATAGCGATGCAGCACGCAATTGAGCACCATCGGAAAGTCATGCGCCTTGATCATGCCGGCCACGCGCTTCTTGAGGTCGAACGTCTTCGTGCTGGAAAGGAAGTCGTTGAGTTCCTGCGACGAGTCCTGAAACGAGAGTTGAATGTGATCGAGCCCCGCGTCCTTGAGCGCGGTAAGACGCTTGTCGGTGAGACCGATGCCCGACGTGATGAGGTTCGTATAAAAGCCGAGCTTGCGCGCTTCGCCGACCAGTGTTTCGAGGTCGTCGCGCAAGAGCGGCTCGCCGCCGGAAAAGCCCAGTTGCGCCGCACCCAGCGCACGCGCCTGACGCAACACGTCGAGCCATTGATCGGTGTTGAGTTCGCGCGTGTGATCCGCATAGTTCACCGGGTTGTAGCAGAAGACGCAATGCAACGGGCATCGATACGTCAGTTCCGCAAGCAACCACAACGGCGGCGGAATGACCGCTGCTTCGGGGTCCGGCTTGGCAATCGGTTCGGACAAGTCAGTCATGCTTCACTCCAGCACTTACGCAAGCCAGCCGCGCGCGCGCGCTCCGGCAATGAAAGCCCGCACGTCGTCACCGAGATTGCTCGCGCCGAACGCTTCTTCGAGATCGGCGACGAGCTTCGGGATATCGCGCGTGCCGTCGCAGCGCAAAAGAATCTGCGCCGCGCTCTGATTGAGCTTCACCATGCCTTCCGGATAAAGCAGCACATGCGCGTCCTGCGCCGGTTCCCATTGCAGACGAAACAGGCGCTTGAGTTGCGGGCGCAACGCGTCGTCCGGCGCTTCGACCGCTTCCGTGATTCGTTGAGGAGGATTGGCGTCGCTCATTGCGGGAAGGCCTTTTCGATCGAATCGAGCATGGTCCAGAGGATGTCGAGCTTGAACTGCAGGATGTCGAGCGCGCGTTGTTGCTGCTCGCGCGTGTTGAAATGCGCGAGCGTGACTTCGAGCCCGTGTTCGACATCGCGCTGTGCAAGCGACACGCGTGAACGAAAATACGCAAGCCCGTCCGGCTCGATCCACTTGTAGTGCTCGGGCCACGTCGCAAGCCGGTCCTTGTGAATCTGCGGCGCGAACATCTCCGTGAGCGACGAACACACCGACTCTTGCCACGGCGCACGACGCGCGAAATTCACGTAGGCATCGACGGCGAAGCGCACACCCGGCGTCACGAACTTGAGCGACCAGAGATCGTCGCGCGAGAGGCCGACGGCATCGCCCAGACGCGCCCACGCCTCGATGCCGCCAGGCTGATCTTCGTAACCGTCGTGATCCAGAATGCGCAGCACCCAGCGGCGGCGCGTCTTGCGATCGGGACAATTCGCCATGACGGCCGCATCTTTCAGCGGGATGTTGATCTGATAGTAGAAGCGGTTCGCCACCCAGCCGCGAATCTGTTCCGGCGAACAGCCGCCGCTATTCATCTTCACGTTGAAGGGATGGTGGATGTGATACGCCGTGCCTTTCGCGCGCAGTTGCTCTTCGAACTGTTCGCGCGTCCAGGCGGGGCCGGCTTCCTTCAACGCGGTGAAGATCGGCCCGGTCGTGGGATTGAGCATCGGCGTGGCGGGAAAATCGGACATCCAGTTTCTCCGGAATTCAAAGCTCGAACGTCATGCCGTCATGCGCGACTTCTATGCCGTGCTCGGACAGTATGCGCCGCTCGGGTCCATCCTCGATGAGGATCGGATTGGTGTTGTTGATGTGAATGAGCACTTTGCGCACCTTGCGCGTGTTTGCGCGGTCGATCGAATCCAGCACCTCGATCATGCCGCCCGCGCCGCTTTGCGCGAGGTGGCCCATGTCCGCGCCAGTTTTCTTCGTGAGGCCGAGGCGGATCATCTCGTCGTCGGTCCAGACGGTGCCATCGACGAGCAACAGGTCGGCTTCGCGCATGGCATCGAGCACATGCGGTTCGAGTGTCCCTAAACCCGGCGCATAGAAAGCACGCTTGCCCGTGGCCGTATTCGTGAACATGAGGCCGATGTTGTCGCCCCGCTCGGGCGCCTCCCGATGCGGCGAATAAGGCGGCGCCTTGCTCGATAGCGGCAGCGCATCGACGGCAATACGCGGCAGCTCGGGCACCGTGAGCGAAGTGCCATCGAGCGCGATACGCCGCTGCTCCACGCCGCAGTAATGCGAAAGAATCGACGTGATGGGAAAGCCGGTGGAAAGGTCTTGCCACACCGCGTCGGTCGTATAGAGCGGCAGCGGTGCGCCGCGCTCGCGCAACATCAAGAGTCCGGTGACGTGATCGATCTGCGCGTCCATGGTGATCACCGCGGCGATTCCGGTGTCACGCACGCGCCGCGCGGGCTGCAGTTCAGGATTCGCCGCAATCTGCGCGAGAATATCCGGCGATGCGTTCACGAGCAGCCAGTCTTCGCCGTTGTCGCTGACCGCAATCGACGACTGCGTGCGTGCCCGGGCAGCAATGGTCCCGCGCCGCACGCCATCGCAATTGCGGCAATTACAGTTCCATTGCGGAAATCCGCCACCCGCCGATGAACCCAGCACGCGGATCTTCATAACGCCTCGCTCAAAACTAGTGCCGTCATGGCCACATCCTTCTCAAGAGACCATCGCGGTCGATCAACTGATGCTTCAACGCACCAAGAAAATGCAAGACGACCAGCGCGGCCATGATCCACGCCAGATAGCCGTGGATGCCGAAGAACAGGCCGCGCAACGCCTTGTCGTCCCAGCCCCATTGTGGCAGAAGCACACCCCAGAAGCGCGTGCCGAACTTGTTGAACGACGAACCGAGGTATCCGGTGAGCGGCATTGCCACCATGCCAACGTATAAAAGAGCCTGCGTGATGCTCGCGGCGGCGCGTTGCCACGTCTGCATCGGCGGTAGAGGCGGCCGGCCGTAGACCAGTCGCACTACGATTCGAAGCAGCACCAGCAGGAAAACGGTCAGGCCCAGCGACTTATGGAAGTTGATGAGCGACGACTTGAAGGCCAGCCCGCGCGGCAGGCCGACCATATAGAAGCCGATGCACAGCATCGCGATGATGGCGATGGCGATCAGCCAGTGCAGCGCGATCAGCGGACGGGCGAAATGCTCGTCCGACGCCTTCACGCCGGGGCGTATGGCAGCGGGCGTTTTCGCTGCGCTCATGGCGTCTCTCCGTTGGAAGGGGTTCGGTCTCTTGGTAACAGGTCCACCGGGTCCATTCTTATCGTCTGCTCAACGCTTGGCGATCAGCAATTCCCCGCGTCCGTCGACAGCGAGATCGCCCGCGTAGCGTCGAGGCAACGCGCGCGAGTCGAGTGTCGCAAAAGGCGCCATCTCGCGGGCCAGCATGCGCGTGAAGAGCGCCCAGAAGACATCGAAGCCGTGACCGCCTTCGGTGAACGTCGGCGCTATGCGCGGCTCATGAAATAGCACGAGCGTGCCGCGCCGCATGCCGTAGGCTGCATGCGCGCCGGTCTTGCCTGCAATACATACGCTGCCCGCTACCATGCGCGACGCCGCGAAGTCGCCTGCATTGCCGGCGACGAGCACGGTGCCTCGTCGCATACGGTCTGCAAGACGCGCGCCCGCGTTGCCGTGAATCACGAGCGTGCCGCCGCTCATGCCGTCCATGTCGCCAGCTAAAGCGCCTGCCGCGAAATCGCCCGTATTGCCGCGCACTTCGAGGCGACCGCCTTGCATCTCGCATGCAGTGAATGCGCCCGCGTTGCCATGAACGTGCAACGCACCGCCTGTCATGCCCATGCCCGCGTGATCGCCGGCATCGCCATGCACTTCGATCGTGCCTTCGGCGAGCTTCGCGCCGATGCGATCGAGCCAGCGCGCATCGCCTTCGACGAGCAGGGACGGCGTGTTTGCATCGGCTCTAGCGATGTCGAACAGTTCGCCAAGCGCGCAACGTTCACCCGCGCCCTGCAATTCCAGATGCGTCAATTCATCGGTGGATAAGGAAGCAAGCGCCGACGGTAGTAATGTCGATGCATCCACGCGAAAGCCGGGTGCACCTTTCACGCGCAATGTAATGGCGTTCATGCGCGGCTCCCGTCGATGCCCGCCGCCAATTCATGCAGCTTGAAGTGATACGGTCCGAGCTTGCCGCCATAGTTGCCTGCTGAAATGCGCAGCACGCCGCCCGCGCGGCCGATCGATGTTGCGGCTGCCATGCCCGCCGTCATCGCGGCGCCCACGTCTGCATCGGTCAATCCGTCGATGACTATCTCCAGCACGCAAGCCACGTCGCTCGTCAACTCGCTCTTCTTCGACAAGCCGACGAGCGTCGGGCAAAACGCATCGTTGGTCGATGCCGACGCGCCCGCGTACTTCGAGCCGATCTTCGAACCCGAGCGCACCACGCCGCCCGGAAACGGCGTGATGATGTTGGGCAAGCGATGCATCGCCGCGACCGCTGCCTCGGCCGCGGCAAGCGCGCTATTCAGGTCGCGCGCGAGCAACAGCAGATTGCCGCCGCCGACAGCCTTCACCGTCGCCGTGGATTCCTCGCAAACGAATTCGCCATCCATGACGGGCACGCGCCAGTAACGCGTGCCGTCGAGCATCTTCGAGATCTGATAGCCGTCGCCGAAAAAGCGCAAGCCTGCGCCGAGTGGCGCGTTGTCGGAGAGCGGCGCGCGGCTCGTCGCGGGATCGATGCCGCCATAAACCGCCGTCGTAGGACAGGTGAGCACGCACTGACCGACGCGCCGTGCAATCTGCTTGGCGAGTTCCTTCGACGATATCGCGAACATCAACACCGCGACGCCGGGCCTGCCGTCGGGCGTTTCATCGCCGTTCATGTCGCGTTCGATGCCCGCCTCGCAGCCGCAATCGATCACGGAGGTCGCAAAGCCGGTCAACGAATTCGCCGCGTGGCGCGCCCACGTCGGCGTGTGCGCGGTGATGACAAGACGCGTTGCCTTCATCGGAAAGGCTTCGGCGAAGGTGTCGTCTATCTGTGTGTCGTTGATGCGAAGCGCGGTCATTCATCGACCCCCGCTTGCGTCGAAGCACGCGACCGGCAAGAGCCGTCCGCCATTGCAGCACGCGCAGATTTCGTCGTCGCCAATGGCTAGCTTCTCGAACTTGCTCGCGAGATTCGCTTCGGCGAATTCGCGCACGCGCTTTTCGATGGCGCGGTCGTACTCGGGCTGCACGTAATGAATGCCGCCCGTGGGCGTGGCGAGCAATGTGCCGTCGCGCGCGATCAGTTCGCCGTCCTTGAACACGAAGGCGGGTGACGTGAACATGCGTTCGCGGTCCGCGTCTTCACGATACACCGCGATATCCGCCGCCGCGCCTTCGCCGAGATGTCCGCGGTCCGTGAGCCCGAGCAGACGCGCGGGGCCGGCGCGCGTGATGATCGCGATGTCGTAGAGCGAGAACTCGCGCTCGATGTCTCCAAGCGCGCTGGCGGTTTTCGCATCGGCGTGAAGCTTGGCGAGTTGTTCGTCGCGAAATGACTTGTCCATCAACAAGCGAATCAGATGCGGATAGCTCGTAAAAGGCGCGCCATTCGGATGATCGGTGGTCATCGACACTTGCCACGGATCGTCGACGAGCAAGAAGATTTCGAGGCCGATGATCCATTGCAGCGCATTCACGAAGCTCTCTTCGCGATAACGAAACGGCACGACGCCGCAGCCCGCATCGCATTCGATATCGCCCAGCACCCACTTGCGCGGATGCGCGAGCGGCGCGTTCTTGAACTGCATCATCGTGTCGCCGGAAGCGGTGACGGTCTGGCCGAACATGATCTGCCCGACGTCGATGGTCACGTTGGACCGTGCGTTGACCGCTTCGGCAATCGCGCGCGCGCCCGATGAAAACTTGCGCGGACCTTCCGTGCCGTAGCTATGAAATTGGATATGCGTGAGATGGATTGGCAGGCCTTCGGCGGCATCCATCGTCTTGATGGTCGATTCGAGATTGCCCGGCACGCCGAGATTGCTCGCATGCACATGCAAGGGATGCGGCACCCGCAACTCGGTCAGCGCGCGCGTGAGCGTGCGCAGCACATCGCGTGGCGTGATGCCGTAATGCACGTGCTTTTCATCGACATCGAGCGAGCGCTGATTGAACTTGAACGCCGAGATGCCGCCCGGATTCACCACCTTCACGCCGAGCGCCTTGCTCGCGTTGACGGTCCAGCCCACGTAATCGCGCAGACGTTCGAACTCTTCCCGCGCGGCGAGCATCTGCAGGAACAGTTCGTCGTTGCCCATCATCACGTAGGCGCCGTGATCGATGATCGGTGTATCGCCCATTTCCAGATGCGCGTGGCGCGCGTTGGAGGCGATCATCGCGGGTTCGAACGCGGCCGTGTAGCCCATTTCCGCATAACGGTAGCCGGTGGCGAGCGTGCCGGGCGTGCATGTGCCGCATGAAGGCAGGCGCAGATAACGGCCTTCGTCGTCGTTGCGTCGCGTTGCGAGCGGATCGTTGCGATGATCCTCGGGCAATAGCAGCCGCGACAGATTCGTCTTGCCGCCGCCGATATGCGAATGCAGATCGATGCCGCCCGCCATCACCACCATGCCGCCCGCGTCGAAGTCGCGTTCGGGCGCGATGGATTCGCCCGCTGCATCCGCGACGATGCGGCCATCGCGGATATAGATGTCGCGCTTGTGCCCATCGACTTTGTTGACGGGGTCGAAGACCACGCCGCCGCGCAGACGCGTGAGGCTCATGACGGCCTCCCGGCTTGCGTCAGTTCGCGTACGATGGCCGCAACGGTGGGATAAGCGGCATCGCGCGCGGCAACAAGCGGCGCGACCACGGAACCGTCCACGCGAAACAAGTGCCCGCCACTGTCGATGCCCGGCGTGGCCACGGGGATAAACACGGTAGGCGCGCGACGCGTGCCGACAACCGTCGCACGATGGCCGAGGACGATGGCAGGCACATCATCGTCAAGCGATGCAGGTAGCGCTTCGGGCGCGAAGCTCGACACCCATAACAGCGCATCGATCTCGCCGCGGCTCGCAAGCGTCTCGGTGCGATAGCGCCATGAACCGTGATCGAGCGGCAAGCCGTAGGCCACGCGCGTGCGCAGCGGAAAACCCGAGAGCCATGTGACGGCCTGATTCACCGTAAGTGCGCCATCGTCGCCGCCAAGGGCGAGCGCGCCGGCACGCGTCGTCTTGTTGAGCGCCTTGACGATACGGCTCAACGCTTCGATGGCCAACGCCGCGTGCGGGCCCGGCAGCGCCGCCGGCTCATGGATGATGGCCGTGTACTTCGCGGCCAGAATGCGTTCGGTAAGCGCGGCGAGTTCGCTGGCGGCGCCCGTGTCGTCGTTCAGCGCCGCGGGCTTTCGGCCTTCTACCAGCGCGGACCATATGGCGAGCATGTCGAACGGTTCGGCGTTTTCCAGTCGCGCTTCGAGACGCGCGCCCGCTGCGGGATCGACGCCGCACCCGACGAACACGATATCCACGCCGCGATCTTTGGCCGCAATGCGCTCGTAGAAACGCGGATAGCGCCGCGCCGGTTCGCACGCGACAACCACGATGAGGTCGGCACGCGAACGCACTTCCGAGAGCGTCGTGAAGAACGCGCCACGGTCCTGCAACGCGAGGTTCGCGGCGGCGAGGGTATCGCCGTGCAAGTGATCGAGTATCGCGCCGCTCTGGGCGGCGAGTTCATAGAGCGCGCGTGCGCCGGCTACGTCGGTTGCCAGTCCGCCAAAGAGCGGCCGTTTCGCCACGGACAGGATTTGCGCGGCACGCTGGAGCGCCGACGCGAGATCGGTGGCTTGCCCGTCTACCGTCGGCGGGCAGGGCACGCCGGGCGCGTCGAGCGCTGCAAGGGACGAGGCAAGCCGAGGGCAATCGGTGTTTGTCGCCGCGAGTTGTTGATCGCCGGTGCGCTTCAGCGAGATGTCGTCGCATAGCAATGGGCAGAACGGGCAGGTCCAGTTCCGTTGCCCTCTTTCCTCGGGCGACGACTGCGAAGCCGCGTTCGATGTTGTGGGAGATGCGTGCATGGGGCTGCAAAAGAGCAAGGTCCATGCCGATTTCACGCGGTGCTCCATGCGTGGTCGACAGGTCGCGCTGCCGATACTGCATTACCCACATCTGCAACGGCATTGTTCCGCAATGAAACACACTGTCACCCATGCGCGCCCGGTTGCAACAGTGGCATCCCGCACGCTTACAAAGCTCTGGCGTCGTGTTTGATGAGACATAACGGCGCGTGCCGCGCTTGGCATGGATATTGAGTCAACCTTCCGACGAACGGTGCTGGCCGGCTAGCAAGGCCGCATCATGAAGCGCCGAAGCAACGAGCCAGCCCGCGGCGCCGCTGTGCTCGGCAACCACGAGATCATCACGATGACGAATGCCGCCCGCGCCAATGAGTTCGCGCGAACCCGCGAGCGCCTTTACTGCGGCGAACGTGGTCAAGTCCGGTCCCGCGAGCGCGCCGACCTGATCGAGCGTCATGACGATGACGCGCGACGGCCACCAGTCGCTGCCCGAAGGCGTCGACCCGAGCGCGCGGCCTGCGTGATAGTCGAGCGAGAGGATCGGGTCATGGTTTGCGGCAAGGGCTTCTTCGAGGGCGTTCGGATCGAGCAGGCTTTCGGTGCCGAACACAGGGACGACACGAGAACGGGAGGACGAGCGCCTGAATGAAGCGATGCGCTCGAACAAGGCCTGCATCGGCATGAAGCCGGTATAGCCTGCATCGAGCCAGATGGAAACGCCGTCGCCCAAAGCATCGCAAATGGCGGCTAGCACAGGCGCGTGATCGCCGCGCTCGAGGATCGCGCCGAGGTCCGCGATGTAGAGCGTGCGTGAGCCGGTCGCGTGGATCAGCGCGGTGGCGACATCGACGGGTGCGCTCGTCGTGCACAACGAGGACCGGATGGGCCGATAGCCTGAGCGTTCGCCGCGCACCGCGCGCACCGCGTGGCCGTCGAGCAGATCGAGAACGGGTATCACCTGCATGGATGGCTTTCCTTTGACCAAGATCTTTGTGTTCGAGTATCTCACTGGCGGCGGCATCGATCCCGATGTCGCGGGCGCGGGCAGTCTTGCGGACCTGAGTGCGCTGATCGTCGAGGGCCGCGTGATGCGCGACGCCATCGCAGCCGATCTGCGCGCGTTGCCGGGCATCGACGTGACCATCGCGAGTTCGCGCTTCGAGCATGTCGATGCCGCCTACGCGCACTGCAAGGCCGAGCCGGGCGAATCCGTCACGCGCTTCGTCGCCCGCATGGCGCGCGCCAACGACTACGCGTGCATCATCGCGCCCGAATGCGATGGTTTGCTGCTGCGTCTTTTCGATGCCGTGGGCGCCGCGCGCTGGCTTGGCTGCGCGAAGGAAACGATTCGCGCGGCATCGAGCAAGAGCGCGACGGCCGCTTGTCTCGCGGCGCGCGGCATCGCGGTCACGCCCGCACTCGATCCCGACGATGCATCGCCTGACGACGCATGCCGCTGGGTCGTCAAGCCAGATGACGGCGCAGGCGGCCTCGATACCTACGTCTACGGCGAACTCGACGCCGCCCGCGCCGAATACCAAGCGCGCGCGGAAGCAGGCCGCAATCCCGTGCTTCAGGCGTGGGTCGACGGTGAACCGCTCAGCGTCTCGCTGATTTGCGACGACGAAGGCGCGCGCGTGGTCTCGATCAACCGCCAGAACATCGGGCTTTCGCATGCGGCCGGTAAGCACATCGTCCAGTTCGATGGCGTCGATGTAAACCGTATCGATCGGCATGGGCCGCAAGGGCGCGCGCTCGAACGGCTCGCGCTACGTGTGGCGGAAGCGTTTCCGGGGCTGCGTGGCTTCGCGGGCATCGACGTTGTCTGGAACCCGGCGTGCGGGCCCGTGGTCATCGAAGTCAACCCGCGTTTGACGGTTGCTTACGCAGGTTTGAGCCACGCGCTCTCGCGCAATCTCGCGGCGGAACTGCTCGCGGCGCATCACGTCGCGGGTTTTGCGGATGAACGCGATTCGGGTCCGTTGCGCGCCTGTCAGGGAGCGTCCTGATGACGCATCGGCAAGCGCCGGTTTTCGGCTGGGACGTAGGTGGCGCGCACGTCAAGGTGTCGATGACGACCCGCGAGAGCGGACTCGCCGATGTCGCGCAATGGGCGTGTCCGTTGTGGCAGGGCATGACGCATCTCGAACGCGCCATCGATCACGTGTTCGAACGCTGGCCCGATGCCGCGCATGCTTCGGCGCGTCACGCGGTCACGATGACAGGCGAAATGGTCGATCTCTTCAGCGACCGCGCCGAGGGCGTGCGCACGCTCACGCGCACCCTTGCGCAGCGGCTCGGCCCGCGCACGCTGTTCTACGCGGGCGAAGCAGGCTGGCTCGCGCGCTCTGCCTGCGCGGATGGCTGGCGCAAGGTGGCATCGGCGAACTGGCTTGCGACCGCGCAATGGGTCGCGTCGTGCGTGCCGAATGCGGTGCTCGTCGATATCGGCAGCACGACCACGGACATCATTCCCATCGTGGCGGGACGCGTGGTTGCGCGCGGCTCGAACGACGCCGAGCGGCTCGTGAGCGGCGAGCTCGTTTATCAGGGTGTCGTGCGCACGCCCTTGTGCGGCGTTGCGCAACGTATCGCATTTCGTGGCGAGACCACCGGCGTGATGAACGAATGGTTCGCGACTTCCGCCGATGTGTATCGCCTGACCGGCGAACTGTGGCCGCAACACGATCAGCATGCAAGCGCCGACAACGGTCCGAAGACCGAGGCCGCGAGCCGCACGCGCATTGCGCGGATGATCGGCCGCGATGCAGCCGACGCGAGCGATGCCGAATGGCGCCGCTTCGCGCACGCGTGGCGCCACGAACAGTTGCGCACGCTCGAAACGAACCTTGCGCGCGTGAGTGCGCAGCATGAAGCGCTGGCTCGTGCACCGATCGTCGGTGCGGGCTGTGGGCGCTTCCTCGCCACGGCACTGGCGCGTCAGGAGGCGCGCGGTTATATCGATTTTGCGCGGCTGGCTGGTGTGGATGACAACGACACCGAGCGTGCCGAATGGGTTTCGACGTGCGCGCCGAGCGTGGCCGTGGGCTTGCTCGCGGCATCGGCGACGGAGCGTGCGACGGCGGGCAGCGTCATGGCATCGACGTGATGGACAGGCGACAAAGAAGAGCGGCGACGAACCGGGTGCGTGGCCCGGCGGCGGCATGAAAGCGGTCAATCTCGAACGAGGAGAACGGCCATGTGGGTGGTGAAGATCGGGGGTAGCCTGAGTCACGACCCTGCGCTGCGCGAGTGGCTGACGCAGCTATGGGAAGTGGGTGGCGGGCGGGTCGTGATCGTTCCGGGCGGCGGCGATTTTGCCGATGCCGTGCGGCAGTATCAAAGCGAATGGCATTTCGATGACCTGGCGGCACACAACATGTGTCTGCTCGCCATGGCGCAGTACGCCATTCTCATGCAAGGCGTGGCGCCTGAGCTCGTGCTGGCGTCGAACGAGGAACGCATCCGGCGCGCATTGCGCGATGGCCGCGTGGCGGTGTGGGTGCCAACCGATCTCATGCGCTCCACGCCCGACTCGATGACCAACTGGGACACGACTTCCGACAGTCTCGCCGCATGGCTTTCAGCACGACTCAATGCGGAGCGGCTGATGATCGTGAAGTCATGCGATGTCGAAGCGAACGCGCCCTTGGAGACGCTCGCAAACGAGGGCATCGTGGACAAGCGCTTTCCGGCCTATGTGCGCGATGCCAACTACGTCGTGGAGATTTTCAGCAAGGGCGATGTGAACGTCATGCGCGACAGGCTCTTGAATCTCGCTGTCTGATGCCTCGAATGCCCGGCGCTTTTATTCCAGGCGCCGGGAATGCATGCGTCAAAGCGTGAGCGCGCGTTCGCCGTGCAGCGCATTGACCCATCGCGTCACGCGCAGCGGATCGAGTCGTCCCGCGCGGCCGGCGTTCTCATCGCATAACGCGCCGCGAACGCCCGCGATATCGGGCCTCAACGAACGGATGCGTTCGAGATCGTTCCATCCGAGCGAACCCGCGAGCGCGGTCATGCCGCCGCGTCTGCGCATGATGGCCATGCACTCCGCGAGCACGGTGACATCGACACAATCGAACAGCGTGCGTCCGTCCTTGTGAGCGGTATCGAAGACGATACCCACGAAGCCGAGTTGCACGGCGAGCGCCGCGAGCGAACGGTCCACGCCTTCGTCGGAGAGCAGCACGGGCACCACGGCCGCTGGCAAGCCCGCCAGATGACGCAAACATTCGGCCGCACCGGGCCCGGCGTTCACGCCGACCTTCACGTAATCGACGCCCGCCGCGGCGACGTCGAGCACACGCGTGGTGATCTCATCGAGTGCGTCGTTGGGCAAGTCGCCGATAGTGGCGCTGATCGGCCGTACCGCGTAACGCGCGCGCAACGCGCCAACGATGCGCGCGATTTCATCGACATTCACACCGCCCAGCGCGCCCGCGTCCGGTTCCTTCAAATCGATCAGTTCCGCGCCTGCCTGCGCGGCATCGAATGCTTCATCGGCCGAGCGGACGCTCGCGAGCAATGCGGTCATGGTCAGACTCCAAGGGGGTGCTTCAGAGAGTAATCAGGAACCAAGGGCCGACGTGCTGAGCGCCCTGGCGCGATATTCATCGATAGCCTGCAAGAGCCAGTTCCATGCCGTGCGTTCCGCATCGCCCGCGGTCTTGTCGATGGCAATGCGCAGATAAGCGATCTCGCTATCCACCTTCTCCGGCGGCAACATGAAAAGCCGGCTCACGAGCACCGCGCCTTCGACGACTGCCGCTTGAGCGCGATTGAAACCCGCGAACGGCGCATGCGTTTCGCGATAGACGCATTCCATGCGCAGCACGGGACGCGTCTCGTCCTCGCTCATATCGGCGAGTCGCAGTTCGGTATGCGCAAGCGTGTCGGCGAGCCGCACGCTCGGCACCGCATTGGCCGGAACCGTGGGCCAGTCGCGCGCGATGCCGGTAACACAGCCAGAAAACACGCGCACGTCCGTCGTGAAGTTGATGACGGCGCTGCGTGTGGCGATGACATTGTCGAGTGTGGTGGACGGCCTGAAAGGCGCAAGGATCGCGAGGCCGTCTTCGAAACGCACGCCCATGGGCGCGATGTGCGGCCGGCCATCGCTATTCGCTGTCGTGACGATGGTCTCGTAGATCATGGCGGCGCGCGTCGTTCGGTTGTTCATAACCGCACGGGCGAGCCGCATCGTTCTTCGAACTTCGAGCGATGCAGCGCCGTGCGGGTTCATCCGCCTTTAGCGGGTGGCGATATACATCGTGATTTCAAAACCAAAACGCATATCGGTGAAGCTGGGCGTGGTCCATTGCATAGTCGATCCTCCAGTAATGACGGTGGTTGCCTCGCTTGCACGTCTGACGGATGCATTCGTCACACAGCCGGGAGACGCCGGCGCGAATGGTTCACGCAAGCGTCATGCCATGCGTGCCGTGACGCCGGCAAATAGCACGGCCGGGCGGCAAAAGGCATTGCAAGCCGGCACTGTGACAAAAACGCAGCAAAGTGTTCCATCGGCGTGGCGAGGCTTCGCGAACGGGACAGTAGATAAGGGATTGCTTAGCCTCGTGCAAGTTAATCGTGAATTCCTTTCTGAAAGCCGCGAGCCTACTCTGCATTCACAGCAGGCGAACACAACAGCGCGGCGGGCGCCATCGAGCGAACGTCCTCTCATCTCCACTGTCGAGGAAACGGAATGAACGACTTCAACAAGGCTGCTGTAGAGGCAGCGCGCAATCCGTCCGATCCGCGCTCGCGTTATGCGGCCGGCGTCATGAAGTATCGCGAGATGGGTTACTGGCAGCCCGATTACGTGCCGAAGGATACGGATGTCATCGCGCTCTTTCGCATCACACCGCAAGCGGGTGTCGATCCTGAAGAAGCCGCGGCAGCCGTTGCGGGCGAATCGTCGACGGCGACGTGGACGGTGGTCTGGACCGACCGTCTCACCGCTTGCGACATGTACCGCGCAAAGGCGTATCGCGTGGAACCCGTGCCCAATGCACGCGCCGACGATCCGCAATACTTCGCGTATATCGCTTACGACCTCGATCTGTTCGAGGAGGGGTCCGTGGCGAATCTCACGGCATCGATCATCGGCAACGTCTTCGGCTTCAAGCCTTTAAAGGCGCTGCGGCTCGAAGACATGCGCATTCCGGTTGCGTATCTGAAGACGTTTCAAGGGCCGCCGACGGGCATCGTCGTCGAGCGTGAACGGCTCGACAAATACGGACGCCCGTTGCTCGGCGCGACCGTCAAGCCCAAGCTCGGCCTCTCGGGCAAGAACTATGGACGCGTGGTCTATGAAGGTCTGAAGGGCGGCCTGGACTTCCTGAAAGACGACGAGAACATCAACTCGCAAGCCTTCATGCACTGGCGCGACCGCTACCTCTTCGCAATGGAAGCCGTGGCGCGCGCACAAGCCGAGACCGGCGAAGTGAAGGGCCACTATCTCAACGTCACCGCGGGCACGATGGAAGACATGTACGAACGCGCGGAGTTCGCCAAGGAACTCGGCTCGTGCATCGTGATGATCGATCTCGTGATCGGCTGGACCGCCATTCAGTCGATGTCGAAATGGGCGCGCAGAAACGACATGATTCTGCATCTGCATCGCGCGGGGCATGGCACTTATACGCGGCAACGCAATCACGGCATCTCGTTTCGCGTGATCGCGAAATGGTTGCGCATGGCGGGCGTCGATCATGCGCATGCGGGCACGGCGGTAGGCAAGCTCGAAGGCGATCCGCTCTCCGTGCAGGGCTATTACAACGTGCTGCGCGAGTCGCGTAACGAAGTGGACTTGTCGCGCGGCATCTTCTTCGATCAACCGTGGGCCGGTTTGCGCAAGGTCATGCCGGTGGCGTCGGGCGGCATTCATGCGGGACAGATGCATCAGCTGCTCGACCTCTTCGGCGACGACGCCATTCTGCAGTTCGGCGGCGGGACCATCGGGCATCCGCAAGGCATACAGGCGGGCGCCGTGGCGAATCGCGTGGCGCTCGAAGCGATGGTCAAGGCGCGCAATGAAGGGCGCGACATCGTCAACGAGGGCATGGACATTCTCGAAGCCGCCGCGCGCTGGTGCACGCCGCTCAAGGCCGCGCTCGATACGTGGCGCGACGTGACCTTCAACTATGCATCCACCGATACGCCCGACTACGCGGTGTCGGCGACGCCTGCCTGACGCATCTCATCTTCAAGGGAATCAGACCATGAAACTGACTCAGGGAACGTTCTCGTTTCTTCCTCCGCTGACCGATGAAGAAATCTCCTCGCAGATCAACTACGCGCTCGATCAGGGCTGGGCTTGTTCGGTGGAGTACACCGACGACCCGCATCCGCGCAATACGTACTGGGAGATGTGGGGCTTGCCCATGTTCGACCTGCACGATGCAGCAGGCGTGATGATGGAAGTCAACGCCTGCAGGAAGACGTATCCGCAGCAGTACATCAAGGTCAATGCGTTCGATTCGGTGCGCGGCTTCGAGACCATGCGGCTTTCGTTCATCGTCAACCGGCCATCCGACGAGAAGGGCTTCCGGCTCGAACGTCAGGACGTGCATGGCCGCGTGCAGCGCTATTCGATCCGCACTTATGCCACCGACAGACCCGCGGGCGATCGCTATTGAGCGAGGAGGCAGTCACCATGAGCGCAGAAGCCACGCTCGAAGAACGGTTGAACCTCGAAGCGCAGCCGCAGCCCGGCGCCGACCTCATGGCGCTGTATCGCGAATCGCGCATCGGCGAAGTGCTGGCGGAGCTGGATCGCGACCTCATTGGCCTCGCGCCCGTGAAGACGCGCATCCGCGAGATCGCGGCGCATCTGCTGGTGGAGCGTGCGCGCGAAACGTTAGGCATCGCGTCCGGTGCGCCCACGCTGCATATGTGCTTCTCGGGTAACCCCGGCACGGGGAAGACGACCGTTGCCATGCGCATGGCGCAGGTCTTGCACAGACTCGGTTATATCCGCCGCAATCACCTGGTTTCGGTGACGCGCGACGATCTGGTCGGTCAATACATAGGACATACCGCGCCGAAGACGCGTGAAGTGCTCAAGCGCGCGATGGGTGGCGTGCTGTTCATCGATGAAGCGTATTACCTTTATCGCCCGGAGAACGAGCGCGATTACGGGCAGGAAGCGATCGAGATTCTGCTGCAGACCATGGAGAACCAGCGTGACGATCTCGTCGTGATTCTCGCGGGTTACGAAGGACGCATGGAGACGTTCTTTCAAAGCAATCCCGGCTTTCGTTCGCGCATTGCGCATCACATTGCGTTTCCCGACTATGCGCCCGACGAGCTCTTGCAGATCGCCGAGCACATGCTTTCGTCGATGCATTACCGCTTCGACGGCGACGCGCGCCGCGCCTTCGAAGACTATCTTTCGCGCCGGATCGCGCTGCCGAATTTCGCCAACGCGCGTTCGGTACGCAATGCGCTCGACCGCGCGCGTCTGCGTCAGGCGAATCGCTTGTTTGCCGCGGCCGAACGCGGCAGCGGTCCCGCCGACGCTAACGCATTGATGCAGCTCGACGCGAGCGATATCCGCGCGAGCCGCGTGTTTGCCGAATCCCAACCCTAGAAGGAGAGCGCGATGCAGGACGGACGCACGACCTTATCGAAGTTTCTGATCGACACGCTCGACCGCAAGCCTGGCCCCGATGCCGCAAGCGGGCTCTCGGCCTTGCTGATCGACGTCGCTGCATCCATCAAGACGATCGCGGCAGCGCTCACGCGCGGGGCGCTCGGCGGGCAGCACGGATCGGCGTCGAGCATCAACCTGCATGGCGAAGAGCAGAAGAAGCTCGACCTCGTGACCAACGACATCTTCCTGCAGCATTGCGAATGGGACGGTCTGCTCGCGGGTATGGTGTCGGAGGAAATGGACGGTGTCTATGCAATTCCCGAAACGTATCCGCGCGGCGAATATCTGCTGGCCTTCGATCCGCTCGATGGCTCGTCGAACATCGATATCAATGGCGTGGTCGGTTCCATCTTCTCCGTGTTGAGAAAGAACAGCGCCGACAACGTCATCACCGATGAAGCCGCGTTCCTGCAACCCGGCCGCGAGCAAGTTGCGGCAGGCTACGCGATCTACGGTCCGGCGACCATGCTCGTGATCTCCGTCGGCAATGGCACGCACGGCTTTACGCTCGAGCGCGACGTCGGCAACTTCGTGCTCACGCATTCCGAGATCCGCATTCCCGAGGATTCATGCGAGTTCGCGATCAACGCATCGAACGAACGCTTCTGGGAGCCGCCGGTGCGCCGTTACGTGCAGGAATGCAAGGACGGCAGAACGGGCTGTCGCGGCCAGGACTTCAACATGCGCTGGATTGCGTCGATGGTCGCGGAGGTGCATCGCATTCTCATGCGCGGCGGCGTGTTCATGTATCCGCGCGATTTCAAGACGCCTGCAATGGAAGGCCGTTTGCGTCTGCTCTATGAAGCGAACCCGATGAGTTTCTTGATCGAAAAGGCGGGTGGACTATCGACCACGGGTCGCGAGCGCATTCTCGATCTCACGCCGCGCGCGCTGCATCAACGCGTGCCGGTCATTCTGGGATCGCGCAATGAAGTCGCGCGCATTCATCGCTACCACGGCGAGCACGACCGGGGCGAAGACAAGCCGTTTTCGTCACCACTTTTCAACGAGCGCTCGCTGTTCCTGCCGGAGACGCCCGCTTAAAAACGGTTGCAAGCGCACAGAACACATGGATGGCTCGGCTATACATAAGACCGGAGCAGGCGCTTCGATGTGCGCTTCGGTCAACAGGGAGGCAAGCGCATGTCAACCAAACATCCGATCGTCGCCGTGACCGGTTCGAGCGGCGCCGGCACGACCACTGTCATGAAGAGTTTCACGCATATCTTCAGACGCGAGCGCATCAACGCGCAGATCGTCGAGGGCGATGCGTTTCATCGTTACGATCGCCTCGGCATGCGCGAAGCCTTGAAGCAAAGCGAGCGCGACGGTCTGCAGAACTTCAGTCATTTCGGACCCGAAGCCAACCTGCTCGAAGAACTGCAGCAGTTGTTCGCGACCTATGGTGAAACGGGCGGCGGCAAGTTTCGCCGCTACATCCACGACGACGCCGAAGCCGCGCGCTTCAAACAGGACGCGGGCACCTTCACGCCCTGGGAAGACGTCACGGCGGATACCGATCTGATGTTCTACGAAGGGCTGCATGGCGGCGTGGTGACCGACAAGGTGGATGTCGCGCGTCACGCCGATCTTCTCGTGGGCGTGGTGCCCATCATCAATCTCGAATGGATTCAGAAGCTGCATCGCGATCAGAACCTGCGTGGCTATTCGCACGAAGCCGTGGTCGACACGATCCTGCGCCGCATGCCCGATTACGTGAACTACATTTGTCCGCAGTTTTCGCATACGCACGTGAACTTCCAGCGCGTGCCGACCGTGGATACATCGAATCCGTTCACGGCACGCGAGATTCCGCAGGCCGACGAAAGCTTCGTCGTGATTCGCTTCGCGCGGCCCAAGGGCATCGACTTCCCTTATCTGCTGACCATGCTGCACGACTCTTTCATGTCGCGGCCCAACGTGATCGTCGTGCCGGGAGGCAAGATGGGACTCGCCATGCAACTCATCTTCACGCCGATGATTCTGCAGCTGCGCGACCGACGCGCGCGCGCTTAAAGATTTCCCACCATTGCATCGAAGGAGGCCGCTCATGAGCGCCGTCGCTGAAGCTTTGCCCAAAGCGCGTCACACACCCGACATTCGACAGATGGCCAACGCGCTGCGCATGCTCGCGGTCGATGCGGTCCAGCAAGCGAACTCGGGACATCCCGGCATGCCGATGGGCATGGCGGAGATTGCCGTCGCGCTGTGGGGCCGTCATCTGAAGCACAATCCCGCGGACCCCGACTGGCCGGATCGCGACCGCTTCGTTTTATCGAACGGTCATGGTTCCATGCTGCTCTATGCGCTCCTGCATCTCACCGGCTACGACTTGCCGATAGAAGAACTGAAACGCTTCCGGCAGATGGGCAGCAAGACGCCGGGACATCCGGAAGTGGGCGTGACGCCCGGTGTCGAAACCACGACGGGACCACTCGGGCAAGGACTCGCGAATGCGGTCGGCATGGCGCTCGCCGAGGCTTTGCTTGCGCGCGAGTTCAATCGGCCGGGGCATGAGATCGTCGATCATCGCACGTATGTTTTCGCGGGCGATGGCTGTCTAATGGAAGGCATTTCGCACGAAGCGGCATCGCTTGCGGGCACATTGGGTCTGAACAAGCTCGTCGTGCTGTACGACGACAACGGCATCTCCATCGACGGTCATGTGCAGGGCTGGTTCACCGACGACACCCCGCAACGCTTCGCCGCTTACGGATGGAACGTGCTGCGCGCAGTCGATGGCCACGACGCCGATGCGGTCTCGCATGCGCTGCAACAGGCGCGCGTATCGACGAAGCCGACGCTCATCTGTTGCAAGACCGTGATCGGCAAGGGCTCCCCGGCGATGTCCGGCACGCACGATGTCCACGGCGCGCCGCTCGGCACGCTAGAAGTCGAAGCGACGCGGCGCGCGCTCGACTGGCCGCATGCGCCATTCGAAATTCCCGCTTCGATACGCGAACGCTGGAATGCACGCGAAGCGGGCGCGGCGGCGCAAGAGAATTGGAACGCGCGTCTGCAGGCTTATCGCCGCGTGTATCCGGATGAAGCGGCGGAGTTTGAACGCCGTGCGCGCGGCGCGTTGCCCGCGAATTGGCGCGATTCGGCGCATGCACTCGTACGCGATGCCGACCGCGCCGGTCAGACGGTCGCGACGCGCAAGGCATCGCAGATAGCCATCGAAGGACTCGCGCGCGCGCTGCCTGAGCTGCTCGGCGGATCGGCGGATCTGACGGGCTCCAATCTCACGCGATGGAAGGACGCGAAAGACGTCGTATCGAACGGTGAAGATGGCATTGCGGGCAACTATATCCATTTCGGGGTGCGCGAATTCGGCATGAGCGCGGTGCTGAACGGCGTGGCGCTGCATAAAGGCTATCTGCCGTTCGGCGGCACGTTCCTCACGTTCTCCGACTACTCGCGTAACGCCTTGCGCATGGCCGCGTTGATGAAGACGCGCGCGGTGTTCGTCTTTACGCACGATTCGATCGGCCTTGGCGAGGACGGCCCGACGCATCAGCCTATCGAGCACGCCGCCACGTTGCGCATGATTCCCGGTCTCGATGTCTGGCGCCCGTGCGATACGGTCGAGACGGCGCAAGCGTGGATCAGCGCGGTCGAGCGCGACCGGCCTTCGTGTCTCTTGCTGTCGCGGCAGAACCTGCCTTTCGTGCCGCGCGATGAAGCGCAGATCGATGGTATAGAGCGCGGCGGTTATGTGCTCGTTGACTGGCCACCGACGAGCGAACGCGATGCGCGCCGCGTCGTGTTGATGGCGACCGGTTCGGAGGTGTCGCTGGCGCTCGCGGCGGTCGAGCCGCTGAAGGCGCAAGGCATCTTGGCGCGTGTGGTGTCGATGCCGTCCACCACCGTGTTCGACCGGCAGTGTCAGGTGTGGCGCGAGCGCGTGCTGCCCGAGGGCGTGCCGCGCGTGGCAATAGAAGCGGGCGTGACCGGATTCTGGCGGCAGTACGTCGGTTTGCAGGGCGGTGTGATCGGCATCGACCGGTTCGGCGAGTCCGCACCTGCGAGCGAACTGTTCGCGCATTTCGGTGTGACGACGGAAGCGCTAGTCGATGAAGCGAAGCGCGTCGCTGCCTGATTTCTATTCCCGCCAACGGAGACATGACGATGGCTTTTATCGCATTGAGACAATTGCTCGACCACGCGGCCGAGCACGATTACGGCGTGCCTGCGTTCAACGTCAACAACATGGAGCAGGTGCACGCGATCATGCAGGCCGCCGAGGCGACGCAAAGCCCGGTGATCCTGCAGGCGTCGGCGGGCGCGCGCAAGTATGCGGGCGAGACGTATCTGCGGCATCTGGTGCTGGCGGCCATCGAGGCGCATCCGGAGCTTCCGGTGGTGCTGCACCAGGATCACGGCGCGAGCCCTTCGGTGTGTCAGCAGGCGATCCGTTCCGGCTTCACGTCCGTGATGATGGACGGCTCGCTCATGCCGGACCAGAAGACGCCTGCGGACTACGACTACAACGTCGAGGTCAGCCGGCGCGTGGTGGATGCGGCGCATTCGGTCGGCGTATCGGTGGAAGGAGAACTGGGCTGCCTGGGTTCGCTCGAAACGGGCCTTGCGGGCGAAGAGGACGGCGTGGGCGCAAAGGGCGCGCTCAGTCACGACCGCTTGCTCACCGATCCCGATGAAGCGCGCGCCTTCGTCGAAGCGACGGGCATCGATGCGCTGGCGATTGCCATTGGCACGTCGCACGGCGCTTACAAGTTCAGCCGTCAGCCGACGGGCGATATTCTCGCGATAGACCGCGTCGCCGAGATACACGCGCGCATTCCGGATACGCATCTCGTGATGCATGGCTCGTCTTCGGTGCCGCAGGAGTGGCTGACGGTGATACGCGAGCACGGCGGCGAGATTGGTTCGACGTTCGGCGTGCCAGTCGAGGAGATACGGCGCGGGATTGCGAATGGCGTGCGCAAGGTCAATATCGACACGGACATTCGCCTTGCGATGACGGGCGCGATGCGTCGTGCGATGGCATCGGCGCGCTCGGAGTTCGATCCGCGTCACGCTTTGAAGGCGGCGACGGCGGCGGCGAGGGACTTATGTATCGAACGGTTCGAGGCGTTCGGGTGCGCGGGGCAGGCGGCGAGGATCAAGCCGATGGCGTTGGAGGCTATGGCGAGGCGGTATCACTGAGGGGCTGGTCAGTTGCGTGAATAGTCTCTGCTTTGGCTCTCAACCAAAGCAGAGACCGATCAAACGACGGTGACGCAGTCGTGGTACGGCGAGAGAAGTCGATCGGAGGTAATCAATCGCAGAAGCTCGCTCGCGGCTTGCGCGACCAGCAGACGATCAAAGGGATCGTAGTGAAAAAGCGGTAGGTCACGTACTGCAAGCGCATGCATATGACTCACGGTAAGTTCGGCATAAGCAAGGTCATCCACTCCGTTGAGGATTTGCTGCACACGCGGTTCAAGCTTGCCGCGAGCGGCTTTGATAGCCAGTTCCCAGATGCTTGCGGAACTGACGTAGATTTCAGTTGCATCTTCGATCAGACTGCGTGCCTTCTTTGGAAGCCGTCGGTCTTCGGTCACGGACCAGACATAGATGTGCGTATCGAGCAACAGTCGCATTACCGGCCCTCGAACGCGGCGAGTATGTCGTCGGGCAGCGGCGCAAGCAACGCTTCGGTTATCGCATCGACCTCTTCTTGCGAGATGAGTCCCTTCGCGATGCCAATCCTCCTGCCCTTGACTCGACGAATGCAGCTGAGCGTAAAGGACGGGCCCGAGTCGTCTTGTATTTCAACCCTTTCCCCCTTTAGCGCCAGCTCAATAAGTTGCGAAAAGTTAGCTTTAGCATATTCAATGCTGACGGTGTGCATCATGTTGTGCTCCGGATAACTAAGTTAGCGTTTCAACATGCTAGACGGTTTGAAACGCCTCGTCGATATGCCGAACAGCCAATTGGGAGCAACCTCATGCCGACCGAATCTCCGCCGGGCGAACCGGGCGCGGATGCCGCGACTTTCGCGCTCATCGCTACCGACGGCACGACCCGCACGCTCGACAGTCTCAAGGGCGAGCGCGGCCTCGTCATCGTGTTCATGTGCAATCACTGCCCGTATGTGAAAGCTGCGTTGCCAGGCCTCATCCGCGACGCCATCCAGCTACGTGAAACAGGCGTGAACGTCGTCGGCATCAACTCGAACGATGCAAGCGTCTACACCGACGACGATTTCGACGCCATGGTGCGCCTCGCCGAAGATCAACGCCTGCCGTTCCCGTATCTCTTCGATGAAACGCAGCAAGTCGCGCATGCATACGGCGCCGTCTGCACGCCGGAATGCTTCGGTTTCGACCATGAGCTGAAGCTGCGCTATCGCGGCAGAATCGATGCATCGCGCAAGGAACCGTTGCCCGATGCGCGCCGCGATCTCTACGAAGCCATGCGCGACATCGCGGTCCATGGCACCACACAGGCTCTGCAACTCCCCGCGCTCGGCTGCTCGATCAAATGGAAAGCGTCGTGACTCAGCGTTTTCTGGTGGGCCCGGGCGCATGCCACGCGCTCAAGTCCTCTTCGGGCCGATCTACCTCGCATCCCCAATCGAGCGGCTGATCCTGATCGAAGCGCTTGCCGAGTTGCCACGCGATCTCGGCCCGCGCGAGTTGCACGCCCATGTAGAACGCGTGTCCGCCATCGGCTTCGAGTTTGAGATCGGGATAAAGCGCGAACGGATCGATTGCAAGGCGATGCCCGTCGCGGTTGTAGACGTGAATGCCATCGGCGGAAACCTGCACGCGAAAGTTGGGGTCGCGCACCGCCGCCGCGAGCGCGCCGATCTCCTCGGCGTTATAAGGAAACGGCCGCTTCGAATGCAGCGCCGACAAGTCGCTCGATATGCCCTTCGGCAAGGTCTGTGTCTCACGCGCCGCATGCATCACGCGCCGCGCGACATCGGCTTCACGCACGGCGCGGCGGGCATGCAGACTCACGGAAGTGGTCAGCACGGCCGCGACGCGCAACTCCGCCGCCATGCCGAACAGCACGGCGTTGATGCCGCTCGTGTCCGCCTCGGTCAACTCGGTCACGTTGCCGACGCCCATCATGATCGGCACATCGGCGTAGCGTTCTCGCAGGCCTACATAGCGCGCAATGGATGCCGCGAGCCCGAACGGGATCGGATCGAGAATCGGATCGGCAAGAAACGGACGGCCGCGTTGCTGCATGACGTCGATGGCCGCATCGAGCGATGCCACGTCGAGCGGTTCGCGCGGCACGAGTATCGGCGTCGATGCCACTTCGTCGGCGACCCACAACGTATCCACATTCAGGCTCATCACGTAATCGGCGCCCGCGTGTCCGCCGCGCACGAGTTCATCGGTGAGCATGGAATCGACACTTACGCGAAAACCGCGTTCCTTGAGCATCGTTACCGCATCTTCCAGATGCGGAAACGGCGTCGCGGGCAGGCAACCGATATCGATTACATTCGCGCCCTGAGCCTGATAGTCAAGCGCGCGTGCCGCGATGCCATCGAGATCGAGACGCGGCGCATCGACGATCTCCGCGAAAATTTCCGTCTCGTAACGCGAGAGATCCACCTTTCGCGCCTCGCGGCCGAAGAACTGCGGCAAGTCCTTGACTTCCTCGGGACCGCGCTCGACCTTCACGCCGAAATGCGCGGAGAGCATGTCGAGGTCGCCACGGCATCGGCCGGGCACGATCACGCGGTGCGTGCCTTCGGTGAGCGGCGGCACCACGCGCCGGCGGATCATGTCGGCCGTCATCAGCCCCGCGACCTGCAAGCCGATTTCGCGCACTTCCCACGAAAATGGCGAGTCCTGATTCGAAGTCGGTGCGATGCCTTCCAGCACTTGATGAAGACTGCGTTCGGCGAGCCGCCCGGTCAGGAAGACGATGTGTTCCATGCGAGCTTCAGTTCGGATAGCCGTTGATCGAGAGCGTGGCGCAAGTCGTCGAGCGTGCGCGCGACCGTCGTGAGTTCGAAGCGCGCAAGCCGTTCGACGTTGTCGAATTCGATGGCGCGCGGCCGCAGTTCGACCCATTGACGCGGCGCATGCGTGATGACGCTCGGTTCCGTATCGCATGCATACACGATGCCCGGCACACACTGCTTACCGGCCTGCGCGAAGAGATTGGTCGGGAGCGTATCGGAGATGCCGAACGCGCACTTGGCGACGGTGTTGCTCGTTGCGGGCGCGATCACGACGGTGTGATAGTCGCCCTGATATAGCATGCCGACGGGCACGCTGCTCGCGCTGTTATCGCGAAACACGCGAAAGCGTTCGCGCAGTTTCGCGAGGGTCCAGCCGTAGAGGGGCAGCACTTCCTCGCCCGCGGACGACAAGAACATGTCGACGCCCGGCAAGCGCAGCGCAAGCTCGATGGATTCCTCGAGCATATGGCCGGAGCCCGTGACGCACCACGCAAAGCGCGCGTCGGCTTTGAATTCGTCGAGCCGGCGCGCGGGCGTGGGTTCGCTGGACCGTTCCGTCATGCGTCGGCTTGATCCGCTGCGTTGGGCGAGTCGTGCGACAACCTGATATGCAGACGATGCATCTTCCGGTACAACGTGTTGCGGCTGATGCCGAGCACCTTCGCCACGTTGCTCACGTTCCAGCGATGTTCGTCGAGCAATTGCAGCACGGTCTCGCGCTCACGCAACTGAATGGCGTTGAGCGTGGACGTATCGGCGTCTTCGGTGAGATGCGCGAACGTAGCGGCGACATTCGGCGTGCGCGGCGCGCTTTGCGTCGCGGTCTGCGCCGACACACCGTTGACGATTTCCGGCGGCAGATGCGCGCAGCGAATCTCGGGACCGTCGCACAACGCAATCGCCATTTGCAGCACATGCCGCAACTGCCGGATGTTGCCGGGCCACGCATAAGACAGCAGCGCCTGCCGCGCTTCGACGCTCAATGAAGGCGGCTCGGACGTTTCCGTTTCGAGGATATGGCAGATGAGCGCGAGCGCATCGGCCCGTTCGCGCAACGGCGGCAGATTGATCTCGATCCCGTTCAGCCGATAGTACAAGTCCTCGCGAAAGAGGCCGGTCTGCACGAGTTCGATCAGGTTTCTATGGCTCGCGCTGATGAGCTGAAAGTCCACCTTCACGGTGGTTTCAGCACCGAGCGGCGTCACCTCGTGCTCTTCCAGTACGCGTAAGAGACGCGCTTGCAGAGCGAGCGGCATGTCGCCGATTTCATCCAGAAACAGCGTGCCGCCATTGGCCTGCACGATCTTGCCGCGCCGGCCTTCGCGCTGCGCGCCGGTGAAAGCGCCCGCGCGATACCCGAACAACTCGCTCTCGATGAGATTCTCCGGCAACGATGCACAGTTCACCGCGACGAACGCACCCGACCCGTTCGGGCTGATGCTGTGCAGCGCATTGGCGAACACTTCCTTGCCGGTGCCGGTCTGGCCGCGCAGGATGATCGGAATCTTGCGCTGGATCACGCGCGCCGCAAGCTGAATCTGCGAAGCCATGCGCGGATCGCCGAATTCCAGATGCGAGAGTTTGTCGAGGCGGCCCGCGCCGGTGCTCGCGCCATCACGAACGTCGCGGACGTCCTGGGCATCGCGTTTCGGCGCTCTTACGCGCGATCCCGGCGCGGAAGAATCGCGCGTGACGGGATCGTTCAGGAGAATGCGGCTCGTGTCGCGCATGCCTTCGCGCGGCGTCTGCGCGGTCAGGAAAAAGCGCGTGTTGGCCTTCGCGCTGTACACGGTCACCGGATGAAACGAGCCGCGAATGCTGCGCGCGATCATGTCTTCGAGCGATGCGTTGAACGCTTCCTCGATGCGCTTGCCGTACAACTCCGCGGGCGAACGCAGGTCGAGCTGAAAGAGCGCGCTGCGGCTCGCGGCGAGCACCACGCCGTCGTCGCTGACAGCGAGCTTGCCCGCGTGCAGCGTGCCGACGAATTCCGGCCGGCTATGAAAATGAATCATGTTCGCGTGACGGTAGCGCGCATCGATCAAACGATTTTCGATCATCTGCCGCGACATGCCGACGAGCACCAGCGAATGCTGTTGCAGGAGCTTCGAGCGGCTCGTGACATCGAGCACGCCGACCACCGTGCCGCGATCGTCGAAGATCGGCGCGGCCGAACACGTGAGCGACGTATAGCGCGGATAGAAATGCTCGTGCTGGCACACGGCAATGCAGTCGCGTTCGATCAGGCACGTACCCATGCCGTTGGTGCCGGCTTCGCGCTCGCTCCACACGGCGCCCACGCGCAGGCCATCGGCGGCGACGGCCTCGCCGAACGGCACCGAGGACACCTGATGAACGATCACGCCGTCCGCATCGACGAGTACGACAGCGAGTTCGGGATCGGCCAGTTGCTGATAAAGCGTCGTCATCTCCAGCTTCGAGCACGCGATGAGGTCGCTCGCGGCCTCGCGGCGCTCGGTGAGTTCGCGCTGCGTGAGCACGGGTGGCATGACGAAATGGCCGGGGTCGAGCCTGAACTCCGTCAGGCAGCGCGTCCACGATTGCGCGACCGAAGCGCTGGTGCGGCGTGACGCCAGCGGATTGTTCACGATATTCAGCACTTCCCTGACATGCGTATCTACGTCTGCTAGCAACGACATGGGGCCGTGTCTCCGTGACGTCCGTTGCGGCTGCGCTCGTACGTGTTTACGCGTACGGCACAGCCGTCGAAAGTCGAATCTGTTGTGTTTTCCGCTGGCGCTGCGGGTCTCGCTACTCTATTGGTACTTGTATTTGCCGATCACCGCATGCGCGCGCCTCGTGGCCGTAGTGCCCGATCACCTTCAGTCGGCCAGCACGGTTCTCAAAAACTTTACATGCTCTGACGCATTGGTTCAATAAGTAGTCGCATTGGTTTAAGCGTTCTTGCCCGCTTCTTGCTTGGAGCTTACGGATTTTTTAATGCCGTTCCGGAGACGACGATATGGGCAGATTCGAACCGATTCGCGACGCCAGTCAGGCGGACGCCGATGCATTCCGTGGGGCTCACATGGATATCGTCTATATCGAGGGACTCACGGGCCAGACGGTGATCGGCATCGACAAGAGCGAGCTGCACGACCCGCAGCCGGTGCGCATGAATCTCGCGATCGGCGTGCCCTCGCTGCGCGCGTGCGTCACGGATCGTATCGAAGATACCGTCAATTATGCTGCGGTGCGGGAGGCGATTCTCGGGCTCCTGGCAGCGCACCATGTGCAGTTGCTCGAAGCGCTCGCCGAACAGATCGCGCAGCGCGTGATCGCGGAGTTCGGCGCGCATTGGGTGAGGGTATCGCTCGAAAAGCCGGCCAAGTTCGAGGATGTCGAAGCGGTGGGCGTCGTCATCGAAAGGCGGCGGAGCGCGGCGACGGCATCGCCGCGTGGCGGCGTGAGTCTCGCGTGGATCGGACGCGGCTATATGCCGGAATGAGCGTCGAGTCTTGCCGGTGCGTCACTGGCGACACCGGAGCATCTGCATGAAACGGCTGAACCGGCTTATCGAGCCGCCGCCTTCTGCACGATTCCGCAAGCCTTGAATGCGTCCTTCTGAAGCTCGCGGTACTTCTTCGTCTGTGCCTTGGCGCGATCCACGCGAAACTCGCCGCCGCCTTCGCCACCGAGCGAGGCGTACTTGGAGAACGTCATCTGCTCGACGAAATCGTCGTAGGTGAGGCTCTGGGAGATCTTGTCGATGGCGCAGGAGCACTTGTAGACGTTGGCGAAGTCGTGGCCGTTGTCGTCCATGCAGCCGAGCACGTATTCGACGCGTCCCTCGGTCGGATAATCATGTCGCGAAGCGGAAGCGCCGTCCTTGGCCGCAGCCGTCGCGCCGAACGAAAGCGGCGAAGCGAGCGAGAGGCAAGTGAGCACCGTCAACGCGCAGCAACGTGGGGTCATGCGATAAGCCTCGTATTCATCCGTGATTCATGTTTGATTCGAAAGCAGCCGGCGCGGATGTAAGCCCCGCGCCGGCCACGACAGACGATCAGTTCGCTGCGAACGGATGCGCCGCCGATCCCTTCTTCGAAACGACTTCCGAAGCCTTGGGCTCGCCCGCCACCGCACGCTGGAGAGCTTCCTTGGTTGCCTTGTAGTTGTACTCCTGAATCTTCTTGTCGTCATCCGCTTCCCAGTGGATGAAAACCCCGACGCAGATGAAAAGGTCGTCGGCTTCGTCGGCGGGAATGGTGCCGTCCTCCACGCTGTCGGCGACCGCGAGCGCCACCGCATGCTGCGCCGGGCCGAACATCTGCACGGCTTGCTTCGCGCCCTTGATCGTGACCTTGTTGAAGAGAATGGTGTTCGGCTTGGTCAGCAGATTCGGTGCGACCACGGCGAGTAGCGATGTGAAGCCGTCCTTGTTGTTGGTCAGCGCGTTGCAGAACGCGGTCTCGGCAGCGGAACCTCGCGGTCCGATGATCAAGTCGATGTGAGCGACTTCGTTGCCATCGCCGACGAGCGACTCTCCTACCAGAACGCGGTTGATCTTGGCCATGCTCTTCCTCCAATGGATTTGTTTCTAGGGACGTCTGACTCGCTCCCGAAGCACGATCCTCAAACCCGTCTCAAGGCGTTCGCACCGCGCAAAGCGGACTGCATAAACGCGAAGTTCCTAACATGTTCCGTGCCAATTTTTGTCCGCACCCGGCGCGCTTCGTGCAAATCATTCGGCAAACGCGCCCATCGCGAGCGCCACGAACAAGGTTGCAACCGCGAGGTCCGCGCTCGTGCCGGGGTTGATGCCGCGCGCCTTCAGTTCGGCGTCCCACGAGTCGAATTCGGGGCAGTCGTGAAAACTTCCTTCGGCGCGCCATCGGTCGTGATGTAAAGCTGCATCGCGCGTGACACTTTGCGCCATCGCCGCGCCGAGCTTGCGCACTATGTGCGAATCGGGCCATGAACGCAGGAAGATGAGGAATGCGTCGAGCATGGCTTCCTGTGCCGTCGATGCATCGATCAGTCGGACGGTATCGAAGATATCGGCGAAGCCATTGGCGTATTGCCGCGCGATGCTGTCGCGGTCGGCGGCAAGCGTCATCGCCGCGAGCAGGTCGATAGTTGGCGCGGCGTGGACGGTTTGTTCCGGCGCGTCGCCGAGGCCGCCCGGATTGGCCAGCGCAATCGCGCGGTAAGCGAGGCGCGCGTCTTCCATGTCGAGCGCATGCAGCGCGCTTTGCGTTGCAGTGCGCCAAGCGGCGATATCGCGTGGAGCGGCTTCTTCGAAAGCCACGCACAGCGGCGCGCACAAGAGCACGATGCCGAGGTTCGTATTGCAGCCTGCAACGTCGAAACTGCGGCGCACCGCTTCGAGAATGCGCGTGCCGACGCTTGCATTCGGCTCGAACAAGCCGATTGCAGCCGCTTGAGCGCTTTCGACGAACTGGCTCGCGATCATTCCGTGTCCGGCGCTCGCCGTGCTCACGTTGCCCGGTTTGCGCGTTTCCACATCGAGCCGGCATGCGCGCAGAAAAGCCGCTTTGATGTGATGAAGCTCAGGCATCGCCGCTCGCCCGCGCGAGGTTTCCTTTCGATGCCGCGAGCTTGCGGTCGAGCAGATCGTCGACGAGCAGCGCGGCGATATCGAGCGATGTCACCGATTGCAGCCCGCGCCACGCCGCCACGCCGTTCACTTCGAGCACGAGCGGCCGGCCGCCTTCCGGCGCGATGAGATCGACGCCCGCGTAATCGAGGCCGAGCGCAGCGGTTGCGCGCACCGCCGTTTCCGCGAGCGCGGGCGTGAGTTCGGCGGGCTCGCAGCGTGCACCGCGCGCGAAGTTATGAATCCAGTCCTCGCCGCCCACGCGCTTCATCGCGGCCACGGCCTGTGTGCCGATCACGAGCACGCGCCAGTCGAAACCGGGCTCGCCGGTATCGACATAACGCTGAAGATATGCGACCTGACTAAAAGGCTTGAGCGATGGCAACGGCGCGCACGCCTGCCCGCGCGAGCGCGCGCCGAGCCGCTTCAAGCCCTTGCCTTGCGATCCGAACAACGGCTTGATGACGACCTGCCGCCCCGCAGCCGCCTCGCGCATCAACACGCGTTGCGCATGCGCCGTGGATTCGCCGGCCCATGTGGCCGGGGTCGGCACGCCGTAGCGGTTGAGCAGAAAGCTCGTCATCGACTTATCCACGCTGCGCTCGATCGCGCGGGCGTCGTTATAGACCGGCACGCCGCATTCGCGCAGCGCATGCAGAATGCCGAGCCGCAACGTGACCTGCTCGAAGGTTCCGCCCGCGATGCCGCGCACGAATACCGCATCGGGCAGGGCGTGGCCGAAGCCGGGAATCGCGAGGCCGAAGGGTGGCCAGGTGGTGTCGATACGGCAATCCGCGAGATCGACGCAACGCGCCTCCACGCCGCGCGCGCGGAACGCCTTCTTCAGCCGGCCCGTGTGCCAGCCGGTTTCGTCGGTCATGATGGCGACGCGCGATACCATCGTCATGGCGCGTCCTTCTTGCCGCGCCATTGCGCATCGAGCAGCGCCTGATCGAGCTTGCCGCCGCGATAGGTCGCGCCGCTTTCTAGGCTCGATACCCACGCTTCAGCGGGCGCGAAGAGCGCGCCATCGATCTGATAAAAGTCGTAGTTGAACGACGTGAAGATTTCCGCGAAGGGACGCCCGTAATCGCGCGCATTCGCCGAAGGCAACTCGGCGGCAAGGCGCTTCGCCACGGCATCGCTCCTGACGGTGAGATGTACGCGGCCTCCGTAGAGAATGGCGTCGTTGGTGCGGCCCATCGCCTGAATGGCGTCGGGCGAGGGCGGCGGCAAGGGCGCGGTGCCGCTGCCTTCCACGATCTCGCTCAGGTCCACGCCCAGCACATGCGTCTTATGGAGCGCCACTTCCACCACGCGTGCAACGACTTGCACCGTGCCCGCCACAGACTGCGTCGGCGTGACCGCGATGGTGAGCTTGTCCGCCGCGAGCCCGCAATCCGCGAGTACTTTGTCGATAACGATCTGCGGTGGCAAGCGGTCCACTTCCATGACGAGCGCGCCGCGTTCGTGATGGTCGCGATACGCGAGTTCGTCGAAGAGCGGCTCCTTGCCTGCAAGCGCGCGCGCTGGCCCCGAGCCGAGCGAGAAGAATTTCTTGCCGCCCGTTTGTTCCTTCGTCGCCGAAAGACTCCAGCCCGCGTACTGACTGCCGAGACACGCGAGCACGGGGTTCGAGGTCTGCACTTCGATATAGCTCGGCCAGGAAGGCGCGGCATCGAAAGCGCTGCGCAACTCGACACGCCCGAGCCCGCCCATGCAGATACGCGCGATCAAGAGGCCCGCTTCGGCGCTGCCTGCGGCGTTCACGCCAGCATCGACGATTACGGTGCCAGCCGGCGTGCGCGTGACTTCCACCCGCAAACGCGCGGCGTCGTCGATCATGCGATCCACGAGCCTCGCGCTCGATGCGTTGACGCTGAGTTGATTCGATGAAGTCATGGGCAGTATGAGTCGATGCGTTGCAGAAGCCGCGCGCTTTCATTTGTCAGTGCATTGCGCAAGGCGTCGAGCGTGGGCGCGGCCGCGGTGACCGTGCAGACCGGCATGCCCGCTTCGATGCGCGCGCCGGTGAGCGGCACGTCGTGACACGCGGGGTCTTCGAAACACGCATCGCTGAAGAGGCGCGACACGGTGAACGACGCGGGCGCAAAGACCACGCGCTGGCCCGCTATCGACGCCGGCGTTCGCGACGATGCAAGCGTCGAACGCGGCAACGCGCCGTGCAGGCATGCGTCGAGATGCGCGCCGATCAATCCGCGCGGCCATTCATCGGGCCATGCGGCTTCGTAGAGCGCCATCGTCGAGGAGGGGCGTGTGTTCACTTCGAGGACTTGAAACGTGTCGTCATCGAGCAGAAAGTCGATGCTGTTGAGTCCCGTCAAGCCGGTCTTCCACACGATGTTTTCGATGGCGGCAACGATGCGCTTGGTTGTCCCTGGCGGCAATGCGATCGGCCCGAGCGAACCCGCGTGCACGAAAGGCAGACGCCCTGTTTCGATACTCAACTGTTCCGCGAAGCCAATGATCGCCGCTTCGCGACGCGCCGCGACGAACAGCGCGGACATCGAACGGCCTTGCGCGAGACGCTGAAAATAGGCATCGGCGGGAGCGTTGTCAGCGTGTTCCGCCCATTCGATATGCGTGCCGCCGCAGCCATCCGAACGCTTCATGAGCCAGCCGCGCGCATCGGCGGGCCTGTCGAAGCGCACTCCCGGATGCGCGATCTGCGCGTCGTCGAGCAGCGCGAAGAAGCGGCGCGGGTCGCGCACCGCGGCGGCTTCCACGCCATTGCCGATGAAGCGCGGCATATGCGGCATGCGGCTCAGTTCACTCGCGAGCGGTTCGAGCCCGCTCGTCACGATGAGCCCCAGCATGCGCGGCAGACGCGCGGCGCATTCGAGCGCATCGAAAAGACGGGTGCGGTCTATCGACAAGCCATCCCCTCCGATATCGAACCACATGCCCGAGTTTTCGCGCGTGTCACGGTCGCCGAAGATATCGAGCGCCACGACGTTGAGCCCGGCACGCGCGGCGGATTGCGCGAGCAGCCGGGCTGAAAGCCCCGCCACGGCGACGCGTGGCGCACGCGCTGCAATGGAATGGATCATGAGCCGAGCCCCGCGACGACCGCGCGCGCTTCGTCGAATGCTTCGGGATAGCCGAGATACACAGGCTTGCCGCCGGTACGCATGCGCAAGAAGAGCCGATGCTCCGCCTGATACTTCACATTGCCAATGGCGAGCGCGCCGATGCCGATGGCGTCCGCGCGTGCCGCGCCCGCGAGCGGCTTGCCGTTGTCCATCACGTTGACGCCCGCGATGCCTTCGGGCGGCACCGCGTTGACGTCCGCCGCGATCAGCAGGTTCTTGGCATGCGCGAGATCGGCGGCGCTCATCACCTGCACGCCTGCAACTGCGGTGGCGAAGACGACTTCCGCACGCGCCAGTTCGCGATGCAATTGCTCGGGCGTGCCGGTCGCAACGCCGGACGTGGCAATGTCGAAGCGCCGGTTGATTTCGTCGCTCACCTGGGTCGCGCGTGACTGGCTCGAATGGCTCGCGACGACGACATCCGCACCGAGCGATGCGGCCATCGCGGCCGCGACGCGTCCCACCGCGCCCGTGCCGCCGAGTATCAAGACGCGCTTGCCGCCGAGATCGACGCCATGCACGGCCTTCAGATGTTTTTCCGCGAGCGCGACGAGCGCGGCGGCCGTGGTGTAGGCGCCCGATGGGTCGGTAAAGACAGAGACCTCGAAGGGCGGGACCATCGCCTGACGCGCCTTTTCGAGCATGTCGGCGGCGAGCATGACATCGCGTCCGCCTATGAAGATGCCCGTGCGCGATACGCCCTTCGGTCCGCGTGAAAAGATCGCATCCTGCGTGAGTTGCACGACGATATCTTCATCGACATTGCAGTAAGGCACGACGATCTGATAGCCGGCATCGGCCGCCATGTTGACATCGAACGGACTCATCTGCGGCGTGCTCGTGAACATGTGGAGCACATAAGGTCTTTCGAAAGCTTCGGACATGTCGATGGACTCGTGGTCGATTTGGAATTGATGAACGCAGGTTCAGGCAGCATCCGCGCCTTGCTCGCGGCGGTTGGCGGCACGCCATGTCGCGCCGCGATTGCGGCCGGTAGCGATGGAAAAGGTGAGGGGTGCGCGAAGCGTCACGCGTTGCGCGGTCGCGAGTGCGCGTTCGGCGTCCTGCGCGCTTGCGACGAACGCGAAGCCGACCGGTCCCCAAGACGTCTGCCCGATGCCGGCCTTCTGCTCGGCGGCGACGGCTTCGAGCGCGCGCGCCACGGCGGGGCTTGCGAACACGCCGCCTTGCACGGGCGCGAAGTATTCGCCGATGGTCTGCTGCAAGTCGCTGATGGCGTCGGCGAAGGTGTCGAAGTCGCTTTCGGCGGCGGCGGGCAGGATGCGCATCAGCGCGAGATGACTGAGATGCGCGGCGAGTGTTTCAGGGAAGGGATCGAGTGCGGCAAGTCCGCGCCTTTCTTCGTCACCGTGCAGACCTTCGCGCGAGGTGTCGTCGATAAGAAGCACGCGCCAGTCATCGGGGAAGGCCTGGCGCGAGATCAGCGGCGGCAACGTATTCGCGGATGCGTGGCGCATGTCGCGGCCGCCGTCGAGAATGAGGCCGCCGTGATCGAAGCCATGAATGCCGATGCCGGAGCGCGCGCCCCGTTTGAGTATGCGCGCGATGTCCGTGGTGTTTGTTCCGTTGTGACCGGTTGCTCGTGCGAAGGCGGTGCCGAGCGTCAGGGCGAGCTGCGTGCCAGAGCCGAGGCCCGTATGCGCGCGCGGTGCTTCGTGTACGTCAATATCGACGGCACGCGGTTCATTGAGCGCCGCCTGCAATTGCTGAAGATAATGAGCGATACGCTCTTTCTGCGCTTCCGTGACATGGCCTTCTATCTGCGCCGTCTGCTGCCGCGTGCCATGAGCGATGCGCGCGGTGAGACGCGTGCCGTGTCCTTCTATCGCGAGCCCGAGGCTGCCGAAGGCGCGGCCTGAGGAGCCGTTCGGATCGAGGAAGCCGAGATGCAGGCGCGCGGGTGCTTCGACCGTGATCGCCGGTGAAGGCGATAAGCGTCGGGGTGAGGTTGGCATCGCGGCTCGTGTTCCTTCAGGGGGTTTTGGGCTTCCCTGTTAGGCAAAAGTTATACCAAGACTGCACGCGCCGCGTGGCCGGGCTAGTCGTACTTGATATAGCGGAAGCGTTGATCGTCGGATGGCGTGCCGTCGAGCGGACCGTCTTCCTTGCCTGGCTGCCACTGCACCACGTCTTCGATGCGCGTGGCGAGCGCGAAGTCCTTGTCGGTAATGCCCTTGGCCGAATGCGTCTTGAGCTTGACCACGACGAACGCATAAGAGACGGTCAGGTCGGGATGATGCCAGGCCGCTTCGGCAAGATGCCCGACCGTATTGACGACCATGAGCGTGCCCTTCCAGCTCTCGGTCTTGAACTTGCGCCTGAGCCATCCGTCCTCGAGATACCAATGCGCGAGCGGACCCGTAAGCCGTTCCCGCACCTCTTCATCCGAGTAGACCTTCTCTGCTTGAGCCATGACGTTGCCTCCTTATGGAAAACACCGAGTATGCGCCGCGTGCGTTGATCGTGAAGCGGCGCTGCGCAATGCTGCGACGCGTCATGTGACACCTGAGCAAGCGTTGCTGTTCCATCACATGAAGCCTTTCGCGTATTTGACACAGTATGTGTCGCACGCCGCCATTCGCACGCCACAAAACAAGCGTTCGCAAACCGGCATGGAATATGCAAATGCCCGGTCACGCAAGATCCCGGAATGTACCGGGGCACAAGCGAATCTCGTTACCTGCATTCAGAAGGCGCGCACGATGCAAACGGTAGCGTGGTCATTCCCGGGTCGGAGGCATCATCATTCTGGAGGAGACATGAACTTACGCACCCTGGTTCTTGGACTGGCGGTGGTCGCAACGGCAGGCCTCAATTCGTACGTGGCGCAGGCTGATTCGCAACTCGACACCGCAATCAAGAATCCTTCGAACTGGGCGGCGCAAGCGGGCGATTATTCCAATCACCGCTATAGCACGCTCAAGCAAATCAACGAGAACAACGTCGGCAAGCTACAGGTTGCCTGGACCATGTCCACCGGTGTGCTGCGAGGCCATGAAGGCTCGCCGCTCGTCATCGGCGACACGATGTATATCCATTCGCCGTTTCCCAACAAGGTTATCGCCATCAGTCTGAAGGACCAGACGTTCATCTGGCAATACCAGCCGAAGCAGGACAATCAGGTCATCTCGGTGATGTGCTGCGATACGGTCAACCGTGGTCTCGCATATGGCGACGGCAAGATCTTCCTGCAGCAAGCCGACACGAAGCTCGTCGCGCTCGACGCCAAGACCGGCGACGTCGTGTGGACCGCGCAAAACGGCGATGCGAAGAAAGGCGAAACCAACACCAACGCGCCGCACGTCTTCGGCGACAAGGTGTTGACGGGCATCTCCGGCGGCGAGTTCGGTGTTCGCGGCCGGCTCATTGCCTACAACATCAAGGACGGCAAGGAAGTCTGGAAGGCCTACAGCACCGGGCCCGACAATGAAATGCTGATGGACCCGCAGCAAACGATGACCTGGACCGACGGCAAGATGGCGCCCATCGGTGCGGACTCGTCGCTCAAGAGCTGGCAGGGCGATCAGTGGAAGTATGGCGGCGGGACCACATGGGGCTGGTATGCATGGGACCCGAAGCTCAACCTTGTCTACTACGGTACAGGCAACCCCGGCACGTGGAACCCGACGCAACGACCCGGCGACAACAAATGGTCGATGTCGATCTTCGCGCGCGACCTGAATACCGGCAAGGCGAAGTGGGTCTATCAGATGACGCCTCACGACGAGTGGGACTATGACGGCGTCAACGAAATGATCCTGTCGGACCTGAACATCAACGGCAAGAAGACCCCGGCGATCGTTCACTTCGACCGTAACGGTTTCGGCTATACGCTCAATCGCGAAAGCGGCGAACTGCTCGTGGCGCAGAAGTACGACCCGGCGGTGAACTGGGCCAATAGCGTCGATCTGAAGAGCGGCCTGCCGATTCGTAACGCCAGCTACTCCACGCAGGCAGCCGGTCCCGATCACAACGTCAAGGGCATCTGCCCGGCGGCGTTGGGCTCGAAAGACCAGCAACCCGCTGCATTCGATCCGAATTCGAGCCTGTTCCTCGTGCCGACGAACCACGTCTGCATGGACTACGAGCCGTTCCAGGTCGACTACGTGTCGGGTCAGCCGTTCGTCGGCGCCACGCTCTCGATGTTCCCCGGTCCGAACGAGAACGGCGCGATGGGTAACTTCATCGCGTGGGATGCGTCGAAGGGCAAGATCGCATGGTCCAAGACGGAGAAGTTCTCGGTGTGGTCCGGCGCGCTCGCAACCGCAGGCGGCGTGGCGTTCTACGGCACGCTCGAAGGCTACATCAAGGCCGTGCGTATCAAGGACGGCAAGGAACTGTGGAAGTTCAAGACGCCGTCCGGGATCATCGGCAACGTGTTCACCTATCAGTACCAAGGCAAGCAGTTCATCGGCGTGTATTCGGGCATCGGCGGCTGGGCCGGCATCGGCATGGCAGCGGGACTCGAAAAGTCGGCGGAAGGCCTGGGCGCGGTGGGCGGCTATCGTGAGCTTGCAAAGTACACGGCACTCGGCGGCACGCTCTTCGTGTTTGCCATTCCGGGCAGCGCGGGCTGATTACGTATCAGCCGTTTCGCTAGCCTGCAACTAGTTCGATTCGAAGCGTAATGACGCGCGGCGGTCAGGGAGTCCGCCGCGCGTGAACACCCCATATACGAGATATTCAAGGAGACAAGCGAATGAAAGGCCGATCACTCTTGCTGCTGTCGATTGCGCTCGCGGCGTCCAGCGCTTCGTTTGCCCAGACGAGTCCGGGACAAATGAAGCCCGTGGCGTACAAGGTCGTCGATGGCAACAAGGTCGATGCCGATACGCTGCAAGGATGGCGTACCTGGCGCGCGCTCGCGTGCGAACGTTGTCACGGGGCGAAGCAGGAGGGTCTCGTCGGCCCGTCGCTCGTCGATGCTTTCAAGACGTTGGACAAGAACGAGTTTCATCGCACCGTGTTTGGCGGACGCGTGGATAAGGGTATGCCCGATTTCAGCGCGAGCCAGATGATGCAGAAAAACTGGGAGAATCTCTTTGCGTATCTGAAGGGACGCTCAGACGGCAAGATCAATCCGGGCGATTTACAAGCGCTCGATGCGAAGTGATTGCGTTCGTTGCTTGTCCGATGTTGCATGAAGTTGCATTTGAACCCGGAGGTATCGATGTCAGATCGTAATGGAAGCCGCGCCGCTTCGTTCCGATTCCCGGCCGTATCGAACACGGTATGCGCGGCGTTGCTCGCGTTCACGGCGCAAACGGTCTTCGCGCAGGGCGCGGGTACACCGCCGCCGAACTTGCCTAACAACGACGGCGCGGACGGCGTGCTGCGCGTGTGCGCGGATCCGAACAACATGCCTTTGTCGAATCAGAAGGGCGAAGGCTTCGAGAACAAGATCGCAAGCCAGATGGCAAGCGACTTCGGCTACAAGCTCGAATACACGTTTTATCCTCAACGCATGGGATTCGTGCGCAATACGCTGCGCGACAAGGCACCGAGCACGGATCAGTTCAAGTGCGATCTGATTATCGGCGTGCCCAAAGGTTATGAACTCACCGCGACCACGCGCCCTTATCTGCACTCGACCTATGCCATGGTGTTCCCGAACCGGCCGGAGTACGCGAGCATCAAGTCGCCGGCCGATCTCATGAATCTGCCGCCGGATCAGTTGAAGAAGATGAAGCTCGGCATCTTCGTGAAGAGTCCCGCGACTGACTGGCTGTTGCAACACAATCTGATCGAACAGGCGGTGTCGTATCAGGGGCAAAGCGGCGATCCCGATGCCTTCCCCGGCGAGATGATCGAGCATGATCTGTCGCAAGGCAATGTCGATGCCGCCTTCGTCTGGGGCCCGATTGCAGGCTATTTCGTGAAGCTCTCGGATAACAAGGCGCGCCTCGTGCCGTTCGCACCGCAACCCGGCATTCGCTTCGATTATGAAATTTCGATGGGCGTGCGTTACGGCGAAAAAGCATGGCGCGACAAGGTGGATAACTGGATTGCGTCGAACCAGCCGAAGATCGATCAGATACTGACGAGCTATCAGGTTCCGTTGCTGCCGCTGCAGCCGCTGCAGCCGGCCTCCACGCAATGAGGTTCGCCATTCGAGGTATTGCCCTGGCCTGCGCGCTTGGCGGCTTCATCTCTCTGATGCCGCCGGCCTCGTTCGCGGCGGATACACCGCCTGCTTCCGCGCCTGCCACCGAGATTGCGCCAGCCGAACGCTTGCTGTTCATGGAGCCGCATCTGGATGGCGTGGATCAGCAAACCGAGCTCGACTATGCGGTGGATTTTTCCGGGCCGCCAACGAAGGTCAAGGACACGGTCCGCGTGCTCGTGGTAAGCAAGGGCAACACGAAGAACGATGCGCGCGTGTCCGATCGCACGGGCAATGTGGACGTGCCAGGGGGGCTGCCGTGCAATCCGGTGATCATCTATTTCCTGGAGCATGACATCACGGAGATGCAGGAGTTGACGGGCGGGCAGCGTCGCTACTTTCAGCAGCGCGTGAGACTGGCGCTTGCGGCAAACCCGGCAATTACGCCTGTTTCCGGCGAGGCGCTCGGGCTGGCCAGGAATGTGAAAGCGAAGCAGATCGTCATTCAGCCCTTCCTCAACGATCCCAATGCGGAACGTCTGCAGCAATACACGAACAAGCGCTACACCTTCGTCGTTGCCGATGATGTTCCCGGACACGTCGTCTTGATTCGCACCGAAGTGCCGGGCGCGGGGAACGACTTCGCGCATCCGCTGCAGAAGGAAACGGTCGCTTATTCGGGCGCGCTCAAGAACATGGCCACGCCGGGAGGAAAGGTCGGCAACGCGCCACGGGCCAGTCGTTGAGGTGGATTGCACGAGCGCCGAGGCAAGCCGCTAAATGGTTCAGGAACGCCTCACGGATACGCCGCTGTGAACTTCATCCGCTCTCTCACCTTGCGCCAGTTGCAGATCTTCGTGATAGCGACGCGCTGTCCGAGCTTCGCACGTGCAGCGGAGGAACTGCATCTGACGCAGCCCGCGGTATCCATGCAGATCAGGCAACTGGAAGAGGCGGTCGGCTTGCCGCTTTTCGAACGCGTGGCGCGGCGTCTCTCGCTGACGGAAGCGGGCGAACGCCTCTCGCATCATGCAAGCAGAATTCTCGGTGAGATCAAGGACGCCGAAGACGCGATGATGTCACTCACGCAAGCCGACAGCGGATCGATTGCGGTGAGTATCGTGAGTTCCGCGACTTACTTCGCGCCCAAGTTGCTCGCACTGTATTCGCAGCAGTTTCCCAAGGTCGATGTGCGTTTTTCAGTCGGTAATCGCGAGACCTTGTTGAGGCTCCTGCAGGACAACGCGACCGACCTTGCCATCATGGGCCGCCCGCCGCCCGAACTCGGCACGACTGCAGAGCCGCTTGCTTACCATCCGCATGTGATCATCGCGCCGCTTTCGCATCCGCTGAGAACTGCGCGACGCTTCGATCTGCAGGAGCTTGCCAACGATACTTTCCTCCTGCGCGAACCTGGTTCCGGCACACGTGCCGTCGCCGAGCATGTGTTTAGGCAGAACCTCTTCACGCCATCGCGCAGCGTCACGCTCGGCAGCAACGAGACCATCAAGCAGGCCGTGATGGCGGGCATGGGTGTGAGCCTCATTTCGTTGCATACCTTGGGGCTCGAATTGCGCACGGGTGAGATCGCCGTGCTCGACGTGAACGGCACGCCCGTCGAACGTACGTGGCAACTCGTGCATTCGCGTTCGAAGCAACTCTCGCCGACGTGCCTTGCGTTTCGGCGCTTTCTTCTCGAACACGCCGAGCCTTTCCTCGAGCGCGAGTACGAACAGTTCGGCCTGCGCCGAACAAAACGTCTCGCCGATGCGGACAAGGTCCGATGAGCGCTGCTTTACGCTTCGCCGCGTTCCTGGTGCTGTGCGCGGCATCGGCACATGCGTTTGCAGAGGCCTCGTTTACGGTGAAGGAACTCGCGCCGGGGAACTACGTGCATCGCGGACACGACGAGCTTGCCACGCCTGCGAACGGCGGCGATATTGCGAACGTCGGCTTCATCGTCGGCGAGCGTTGTGTGGCTGTGGTCGATACCGGCGGCACGCTCGCGGAAGGGCGCGCATTGCGCGCGGCGGTGCGCAGGGTGACGCCCTTGCCCGTCTGCTACGTGATCAATACTCACATGCACCCGGATCATATCTTCGGGAATGCGGCCTTCAAGGACGACCATCCGCAATACGTGGGCAGCGCCAAGCTTGCGCAGGCGGAGGCATCGCGCGCGGAGAACTACCTGCGTGCGCTGAAACGCGAACTGGGCGATGAAGCGAGCGGCAGCGAAATCATTGCACCGACGATGACGATAGACGGCACGTCCACGCTCGATCTCGGCGGGCGCACGCTCACGCTGCAAACTTGGAAAACAGCGCACACCAACAACGACATGACGGTATACGATGAGAAGAGCGGCACGCTGTGGCTAGGCGACCTGCTTTTCGTGCATTGCGTTCCCGTGGTGGATGGCAGCGTGACCGGTTGGCTCGACGATATCGCCCGCATTAAGCAGATGAATCCGCGGCATGTCGTACCCGGTCATGGCGACCTGGACGCGCCGTATCCGCGCTCGCTCGACGACGAGCAACAGTACCTCGCGAATTTGGCGCGCGATGTGCGTGCGGCCATCAAGCGCGGCGAAACGATTCAGCAGGCCGTGGATACCATCGGTCTCGGCGAGCGCGACAAGTGGCAGCTCTACGATGCCTATCACGCGCGCAACGTCACCGCTGTCTATGCTGAACTGGAGTGGGAGCAGTAGCGGCGCACGCCGCGTTGCAGCAAAGGAGGACACCATGAAGACGATCAGGCTTGGCGCACGCGCAGGCTCAGGGTTTGTCGCGGCGCTCGCATTGCTTGCGCCTTACGCTTCGCATGCGGCGCAACCCGACGACGATCCAGACAAGGTGGCGCGCTGGCTCGACTTCAAGGAAGGCGCGTTCAAAGGGCGGCCGATCGACACGAAAGGCGATGCCGTCATCAAATTCGATGCACCCAAACGCGCCGCCGATGCCGCCGTCGTACCCATTGCGATCAGCGCGCAGTTTCCGCAGACGAGCACGCATTACATCAAGAAGATTTATCTCTTCATCGACGAAAATCCCGAGCCCTACGCCGGTTCTTTCGAGTTCACGCCAGACTCCGGACTTGCCAGCATCGAGACACGGGTGCGGGTAGAGGATTACACGTTCATGCGTGCCATCGCCGAAACGAACGACGGACATCTGTATAGCGCGGTGCGTTTCATCAAGGCATCGGGTGGTTGCTCCGCGCCTGCGGGCAAGGACGAAGACGCGGCCGAACGCGCGGCGGGTCAGGTACGTTTGCAGGCGGAAGGCGCCCCTATTGCGGGCAAGCCCGAACTCGCGCAATTGATGGTGCGCCACCCTAATCGCACCGGCATGGCGATGGATCAGGTCACGCGCAACTATGCGACCGCGTACTTCGTGCGCAAGGTTGCGGTGACTTATGGCGGCAAGCCCGTGATGACCGCCAATGTGAATTTCTCGATCAGCGAGAACCCCAACTTCCGCTTCTATTTTCTGCCGAGGGAAAACGGAGAATTGAAGGTCGCTATTGAAGACACGAAGAACAAGCGGTTCGACGGCGAGGTTGCGATCACGACGCAATCGGGCACGCAAACCTCGGCCATGAAATGATGGGGCGCGGCTTGCGTGCGCTCACCGGTGCGTTGTTCCTCGCATTTTGCGCCGTCGTTCATGCGGCGATGAGCGGCATGCCCGCGCCCGTCGCAGTGGCGCCGGGAGTGTATGCGTTTATCGGTGACGGCGATGCTGTCGCGCCCGCGAATCACGGCATGGTCGCGAACAACGGCTTTATCGTGGGGCCGAGCGGCGTGACGGTAATCGATACGGGAGCTTCATACCGCTACGGACGCGCGATGATCGAAGCCATTCGCAAAGTCACGCCGCTACCCGTCACGCTCGTGATCATCACGCATCAAGGACCGGAGTTCGTTTTTGGCGCGGCGGCGTTCCGCGATCAGGGCGTGCCGATTCTCGCGCATTACCGCACGGCTCAGTTGATCCGGGAACGTTGCCCAATCTGTCTCGCGAACCTGCGAAAGACCCTCGGTGAAGACGAGATGGCAGGCTCGCGCGTCACGGTTCCCGACCGAACGGTGGAAGGCACCACGGAAGTCGTGAATGGCGATCGCAAGCTGCAATTGCTGCACTTCGGACCGGCAAGCACGCCAGGCGATCTGGCCGTGCTCGATACGCAAAGCGGCGTGTTGTTCGCGGGTAGTCTGATCTCGAACGGGCGCATCCCCGAACTGCGCAACGAGGATATTCATGGCTGGCTCGCGGCGCTGGAGAATCTGCGCGGACTCGAATCGAAGACTATCGTTCCGGCGTTCGGGCCGCCGTTGAGCAACGACGACATCATGCAGACAGGGCTTTATCTGCGCGAACTCGACAGCGCGGTCAGACGCGAATATCGGAGCGGCATGGGACTGACCGAGGCCATGCGTACCGTCGACTTGCCCGCCTTTCGCGGCTACAAGCTCTATGGCATAGCGCAGCCGCAGAACGTGCAACGTATCTATCTACAGTTGGAGAAGCAGTAACGCATTGTTGTTCATGACAAACACTCAGGAGACAAGACGATGGCCCAGCTCGTTGCGCTTTACAAGAATCCGTCCGATACGAAGGCATTCGACGACTACTACGCCTCCACGCACGCGCCGCTGGCGAAGACGTTGCCGGGGCTAAAGAGTTACCAGATCAGCACGGGGCCGGTTGCTACCGCGCAAGGCGAGTCGCCGTATTACCTCGTCGCGCTGCTCGAATTCGAATCGCTCGAAGCGATCGAGTCCGCGCTCGGGTCGCCTGAAGGCCAGAAGACCGCCGGCGACTTGGCGAATTTCGCGCAGGCGGGCGTCGAGCTGCTGATGTTCGACACGAAAGACGCCTGACAGCACGGTTGTTTTTCCGCATACGAAAGAGCCGGCGCTTCGCCGGCTTTTTCGTTGGACGACGGTTCAAGCAGGTTTTGTATTCATCGATATATAATTCGTTCTGTGGCGTCCGATATAAAACGTGACGCAACCATGGAATGGAGCCTGCATCATGGCGCGACCGCGCAATTTCGACGAAGACGATGTGCTGAACACCATAGCCGAAGCGTTCTGGACGCACGGCTATGAGGGTACGTCCACACGTGACCTCGTGCAACTGACGGGTCTCACGCAACCGAGCCTTTACAACGCGTTCGGCGACAAGCGCGCGCTCTTTTTGCGCGCGCTCGATCACTATCTCGAACATACGTTGCGCGAGCGTATCGAGCGTCTCGAAGCCACTTGCACGCCTGCGCACGCCGTTGCGGGCTTCTTTCGCGAGATCGTCGAGCGCTCGGTATCGGATGAACACCGGCGCGGCTGCATGCTGGTCAATGCCGCGCTCGCGGCGCCGCTCGAGGACGAGGCGTTTCACGAACTCATCGCGAAGGAAGTCGAGTTGTTACGCGGCTTCTTCGAGCGCTGTCTTTCCGCCGCGTTCAAAAGCGGCGAGATCGAACGCATGATGTCCGCAACCGATGCCGCCACGAGTCTGCTCGCCGTGCTTCTCGGCGTGCGCGTGCTGGCGCGTATCGATCCTCAGCCGAAGCTGCTCGTGGCGGCTGTCGCTCCCACGCTCATGCTGCTGAAACTTCCGCCAATGCGTGCGAAGTTCACCACGCGTTAGAACACACGTCACGCCATTCGCTCCGGGAGTCAACATCATGCAGGATCAAGCGTCGGCCTTACGCGCCGGTCAATCGGATTCACTCGACATGCGTTCCATCTACGCCATGCTCGCGGGCTTCTGCGCGAGTCTCGTCGCAATAGGTCTCGCGCGCTTCGCTTATACGCCGCTCATTCCACCGCTTATCGAAGCGCATTGGTTCACGTCGTCGCAAGCGGTGACGTTGGGCGCAGCCAATTTCGCGGGCTATCTCGCGGGCGCGTTGTTCGGCAGGTCCATGGCATCGACGCTCGGCAACCGGCTCGCGTTGCGCCTCTTGATGGCCATTGCCACGGCCGCGTTTTTCGCATGCGCGTTTCCGTTGTCGATTGCCTGGTTCTTCGGCTGGCGCTTTCTTTCGGGACTTTCGGGCGGCGCAATCATGGTGCTCGTCGCAACCACGATCCTTCCGCATATCGCGCCCGCACGGCGCGGCTTTGCAAGCGGCATGATCTTCTTCGGGCTGGGCTTCGGCATCGCGGCATCGGGCACGCTCATTCCGCGGCTGCTGCATTACGGCTTGCAGGCGACGTGGATCGGACTCGGCGTGTTCTCGCTTGTGTTGACGGTTGTCGCTTGGTTCGGCTGGCCATCGACGAATCCTCCCGTGCCTGCCGTGACCAGGGAGGCGCATGGCGCGCGTCATGACGGCACGCGTCTGCGCCTGCTTTACGCGCAATACGCGGCGAACGCACTGGGTCTCGTGCCCGCGATGATTCTGCTCGTCGACTATATCGCGCGAGGGATCGGACGCGGCGCCGGCGTCGGTGCGAGCTATTGGGTGCTGTATGGCGTGGCGGCTATCTTCGGGCCGCTCATCTGCGGAAATCTGGGCGACCGAATCGGCTTTGGCCGCGCGTACCGCTACGCGTTGATCGTGCAGGCGGCTGCAGCCGCGCTGCTCGCGATGTCGGGCCATGCCTATGTGATCGGCCTTGCGACCGTGATTCTCGGGCTCTTCACGCCCGGTATCGTGCCGCTTGCACTGGGTCGCGTGCATGAATTGCTGCCGCACGATCACGCGGAGCAGCGCGCCTCATGGAGTCGCGCGACTTCGGCGTTCGCGCTCTTTCAGGCGGTCGGCGGCTATGGCTACTCGTTTCTTTTCTCGCATACGCATAACAACTACGCGCTGATCTTCGCATGCGGCGCGCTGGCATTGACTGCCGCATTCGTCGCCGATCTGTTCGTGAATCGTGACTAACGCGATGGACCCGTGTCGTCCGATTCCATGTCGGGGTCGGATATGCGCAAGTCCTGGCGTCTGTGATTGATGACGATGAATACGCTCATCAGAATCAGAAAGCTGGCGACTAGCATGGCCGAGTTGAAGAACACGCGCTCGTAACCGAGTTCCGCCACGTTGATGAACCAGTAGGGATAGAAGTCGGATGCACTGCCGCGCCATAACGTAATGAAGAGATAGCAGAGCGGATAGACGAGCCATAAGGCGCAGCGCCGCAATGACAGATGAAAGCGCGGCACGAAGAGCACCCAGTAAAGCGCAGCGAGCGCGGGCACGACCGTATGCAGCGATTCATTGACGAGCGCACGATAACCCGATGGCGTCCATAGCCATCGCAACAACGCGTTATAGGCAATGCCCACGAACACGATATACACGACCACCGCCGTTACCACCGTCGGTTGACGAAAGAAGCGCGCAATGGGCGCGTTCGCGCGTATGGCCACGCAGGTGAAGCATAACGCCGTCAAGAACACCGTGAGGTTGGTGAGATAACTGGTGGTACGCGCAATGCCGTCGATCACGGTAAAGCCGCGTCCGACCATGCGCGCGATGGTGATATCCGTCTGCGCCGCGAGCGCGAGCCACGCAATCATGGCGATGGCGGCCGCCACGCCGAGCGATGCGGTGCTGGGCGTGTGCAGCGGCAAGTCGTGTTCGGGTGCGCGCGACGGCGTGCTCGAGGATTGTGAAGACGAGTCGGTCATGCACCCATTTTATCGACGCGCGTCGGCCCTTGCAGCGTTGCAAAAAGCACGGCCGCCTGCCATGTTCGTTGAAAACGGCAGGCGGCTCGTTCGTCGCTCGATTTCAATGATCCGCTAGCTTGCCGGAAATCGAACGCACCGCGAATGCGCCGATCACCATGAACACTGCAACCGCATAAAGTCCGATGCTGTTGTTATGCGTCGTGACATTGAGCCACCCGACCATATACGGCGACACGAAACCCGCGAGATTGCCTACGCAATTGATTCCTGCAATGCCCGCCGCCGCCGAGGTTCCCGCAAGAAACGCAGCCGGAATGCCCCAGAACAGCGACAGCGCGGACAAGATTCCAGCGGCCGCCACACTCAACGCAATGACCGCAAGCACGGGTTGCTGTCCCACGTATCCGCTTGCCGCAAAGCCTATTGCACCGATCACGAGCGCAATGGAGAAGTGCATGCGCCGGGAGCGGAACTTGTCGGCGCTGATGCCCGTGAGAATGATCGCGGGAATCGCGACCATATACGGAATCGCCGAGAGCCAGCCGATCACTTCGACGTTCTTGAGCCCCGTGTCCTTGATGATCGACGGCAGCCAGAAGCTGATGCCATAGAGACCGATGATCTGGCAGAAGTACACGCCGGCAAGCTTCCAGATGTTGCGGTCGGAAAGGAACGCGCGGGCGTCGTGGTGCGCGGTCTTGTCGCCTTCCTCGCGCTCGACTGCTTGCGTCACGAGACGCTTCTCGTCGTCGGTGAGCCAGCGTGCCTTGCTTGGCTTGTCGACCATCATGAAGAGCACGGCGAAACCCACGATAAACGCTGGAATTGCTTCGATGAGGAACAGCCATTGCCACGCCGACATCACGGCCGAATGCTTGAACGCGGTCAGTATCCAGCCCGACAACGGACCCCCCACGATGCCGGCAAGCGGAATGGCGATGTAGTACACACCATAGGCGAAGCCGCGTTTTCTCGCCGGGAACCAGTACGTCAGATACAGCATGATGCCCGGTGAGAAACCCGCTTCCGCGATGCCGAGAAAGAAGCGCACGAGATAGAACTGGAACGGCGTCTTGACCACGAGCGTGAGCGCCGAAACGATCGCCCACGTGATCATGATGCGCGCAATCCAGCGCCGCGCGCCCACGCGATGCAGGATGAGATTGCTGGGCACCTCGAAGATGAAGTAGCCGATAAAGAAGATACCGGCACCGAGGCCATACACCGCATCGGAAAAGCCGAGATCGGAAAGCATCTGCAGCTTCGCGAAGCCCACGTTGACGCGGTCCAGATAGTTGCAGAGATAGCAGAGCACGATGAACGGCATGATGCGCCACGTGATCTTGCGGTAGACGTCCGCACTGCCTGCTTGCGTAACGCCGAGAGTTTCGCTGATTTGGCTCATGTCTCGTCCGTCGCCCTTTGCCGGGCGTTTAGAGATAGCGAACGCCCGGACCATGAGATGGACCGGGCGTGCCGCGGATCAAAATGTCTTCATCGATGAACTAGCTCGCGAGCTTTTGCACCGGTAGTTCAAGCTTCATCTCGGCGCGAAAGAATTCTTCCATTTCGCGTCGTACCCGCACGGCTTCCTTGCTTGCGTCGAATGCCACATCGCTCCAGCGCACGGGTTGTCCCGCAGGCACGGCGCGTTGCAGCACCATGTTGTGCGCAAGGCCGATAGGCAACGCACCCAGCAGCAACGAGTCCGCAGCGGGCATCAGTTTGCCGTACACGGTGTGGCCGCCTTCGCCGTCGAGCCGCTCGCCCGCGCGCAGATCGCGCTTCGCGGTGGCGGCGACATCGCCATGAAAGCCAGTTGTCGCGCCGGTTGCTTCGCCACGCACGGCGATGCTCGCGATCGACTGGCCCAGTTCCAGGCCGATCAGGTGATACGGCTTGTACATGGCGGCGAAGCGACCCGTGCTGTCGGTCTTGAGACCGTACTGCGAGAAGCAGTCGCGCACGTAGTCCGTGGGGGCTTCGATGACGACGTAGACGCCCCAGCGCAGATCGCGGAACACGGGGCGCCCATCGCGTTCCAGCGACGACACTACTTCCACGCTACCGCGATGCGGCAGGATCCCGCCTTCCGATGCGGGACGCAGCACGCTTGGCAGATCGTCCACGCCGCACGCGGGGAACGCGAGGCCGTCGGCGGGCGGACGCAGATCGCATCCGTTGGAAACAGCGGCCATCTCGAGCGCGGACTTGGTGCCGTCGAGAAACGAGTTGAACATCTGCGCGTTGAAGTCGCCGGAGCCGACCTGTTCCTCGGTGAAGCCGTAATAGCCCCACACGGTATCGGGCGTCGACTGATGGTAGATCGGCAGATACTTCGTGCCCTTGCCCGCGCAGATCACATCGAAGCCGATGGTGCGTGCCCAGTCCACGAGTTCCGCGATGAGCGCGGGCTGATCGCCCGAAGCCATCGAATAGATGATGCCCGCCTCTCGTGCGCGGCGTGCGAGCAGCGGGCCTGCGAGCACATCGGCTTCCACGTTCACCATGACGATGTGCTTGCGATGCTTGCAGCACAGCAGCGCGTGATGAATGCCCGCGGCGGGACTGCCCGTTGCGTCGATCACGATATCGACATGGTCGCTTGCGATCATGGCATCGGCGTCGTCGGTGATATAGGTCGAGCCGTTGCCGATGGCTTCGTTCCACGATGCCGCCGAATAACGCGCCTCATCCCAGCCCACACGTTTGAGCGCGGCACGCGCGCGCTCGGGCGAGAGATCGGCCACGCCGGTGAGATGAATGCCGGGCGTGCGCGGCGCTTGCGAGAGATACATCGAACCGAATTTGCCCGCACCGATCAGGCCGACCTTGACCGGCTTGCCTTCCTGCGCGCGCGCCTTGAGTTTCGCAATGAGCGACATGCTGTTTGTCTCCATTCAGGCTTTAGTGTCGTGACGATCGAGCCGCATCGTCTGCTCCGCATTCGCAGAGTTGAAGAAAAGATAGCAGCGTGTTTCTTGCAATAGAATGGGCAAATCGGCAATCGCTCTGTGCAGAAATCCTCATGCGTGGTTTCGACTGGGACGACATTCAGGCATTTCTCGCCATTTCGCGCGCGGGCAGGCTCACCGTGGCCGCGCAGCAAATGGGCGTGGATCATTCGACCCTGAGCCGGCGTGTGGCCGCGCTTGAAACCGCACTCGGTGTGCGACTGTTCGACCGCAGTTCCCTAGGGTTTGTGCTGACCCCCGAAGGCGAACGCGTACTAGGCGATGCGGAAGGCATGGAGAGCCTTGCATTGCACATGCGGCATCGGCTCGAAGATGCGTCCATTGGTCTGACGGGAAGCGTGCGCATCGGCACGCCGGAAGGCTTCGGTACTTACTTTCTCGCGCCGCGTATTTCCAAGCTCTCGGCCATGCATCCGCAACTCGAGATCGAATTGATCGCGAATCCGCGCATGTTCAGTCTTTCGAAGCGCGAAGCCGATCTCGCTGTCAGCATGACGCGGCCAGCGCAAGGGCGCGTCTATGCGCACAAGCTCACGGACTATGCGTTGGGCGTCTATGCCGCGCGCGAATATCTCGCGACACATGCGGCAATCGTCACGCGTCGCGATCTGCTCACGCATCCGTGGGTCGGCTATGTCGAGGATCAGATGTGGTCCGCTGAACTGAACTATCTGCCGCAGGTATCGAGCACGCTCACGCCGACCATTCGCATCTCCAACGTGATCAGTCAGACGGCCGCCGTCGCGGGCGGCGTGGGTCTCGGCGTGCTGCCGTGTTTCATGGCGCGCAGGGAACCGAACCTGGTGCGGCTTTTTGCGGATCAAATTGCGCTGAGTCGTTCTTACTGGCTCGTGACGCTTGCCGAAACGCGCGATGTCGCACGCGTCAAACTGCTTGCGGATTTCATTCGCACCGAGTGCCAAGGCACGTGGTTTCTCGAAGAATAAACTCCCGGCCGCACGCGCCAGGTGATGTATTCATCTAGACGTCTCATCAGCGTCACTTTCTCGTCATGTTGCCTTTCTAGAATTTGCCCAACGTTACAGCGGCAGACGAGGAAAGCCATGGACGCGATTCGTATCGAGCGTCTCACCAAGACGTTTCGCAATGGCCGCAAGGCGCTTGATGCCGTCGATCTGCGCGTGGAAGAGGGCGAAATGGTCGCGCTCATCGGTGCGTCGGGCTCGGGCAAATCGACGCTCTTGCGCCATATCGCGGGCTTTATCGCATCGGATGCGGCGCCCTCGCATGTGACGCTGCTCGGCAGGCCGATTCAGCAGAACGGCAAGATCGTGCGTGAAGTGCGCGCCATTCGTCGCGATGTCGCCTTCGTGTTTCAGCAGTTCAATCTGGTGGGACGTCTTTCGGTAATCACCAACGTACTCATCGGCGCGCTTACGCGTGTGTCGCTATGGCGGCGTCTCTCAGGGCGTTTTCCGCGCGACGAACGCGCGCTGGCGATGGACTCGCTTACCGCGATGGGTATTGGCGAACATGCGCTCGAACGCGCGAGCAACCTGTCGGGCGGACAGCAGCAACGTGCGGCGCTCGCGCGTGCACTCGTGCAGCGTGCGCGCATCGTGCTCGCGGATGAACCAATTGCCTCGCTAGATCCCGAATCTGCGCGGCGCGTGATGGAGCTCATGCAGTCGCTAAATCGCGATCACAGACTCACGGTGATCGTGTCGCTGCATCAGATCGACATAGCGATGAAGTACTGCACGCGCACGGTTGCCTTGCGCGATGGCCGCGTGGTCTACGACGGCGCATCCGCGAAGCTCACGCCCATGCTGTTGCGCGAACTGTACGGCGCGGCCGCCGCTGAATTGCTGGCCGATCACGACGAGCGTGAACATCTCTCCGCGATTTTTGCCTCTGTCGCCACATCCTGAATCGCAATCAAACTACGGACCGCATCTCCATGAAATCAGCCCGTACCTTCCTGGCCGGCGCGGCACTCGCGTCATGCTTCCTGAACTCGGTGGCCTTTGCCGATACGCTCAGCTTCGGCATCATCTCGACGGATTCTTCGTCGGCGCTCAAGCAACGCTGGCAACCGCTCATCGACGATCTGAACAAACAGACCGGTCTCGATGTGAAGGCGTATTTCGCCACGGACTATGCGGGCATTATCGAAGCAATGCGCTTCAACAAGGTGCAGATCGGCTTCTTCGGCAATGCGTCCGCCATCGAAGCGGTGGACCGCTCCAACGGCGAAGTCTTTGCGAAGGTCAAGTACAAGAGCGGGGAGGCGGGCTACTACTCCGTGCTCATCACGAACGCCAACAGCAAGTGGAAGAGCGTCGATCAGGTGCTGAAGAACAGCCACGATATCAATTTGGGCTTCGGCGATCCGAACTCCACTTCCGGCACGCTGGTGCCTTCATATTATCTCTTCGCGAAGAACGGGCTTTCGGCAAAGACCTCGTTCAAGAGCGTGTTGCCTTCGAGCCATGAAGCCAACATGCTCGCGGTCGTCAACGACAAGATCGATGTCGCGACCAACAACACCGACATGCTCGACACCATCAAGACGCAGCATCCCGACCTTTATCCGAAGGTGCGTGTGCTGTGGAAGTCGCCGCTCATCGCGTCAGACCCGCTCGTGTGGCGTCGCGATCTGCCGCAGACAACGAAGGACAAGCTGCTGAACTTCTTCGTTCACTACGGCGAAAAGGACCCGCGCGAACAGTCCGTGATGACGGCTATCTCCGGCTATTCGGGCTTCGCGGCATCGTCCAATGCGCAGCTCGTGCCCATTCGTCAGATGGCGCTCTTTCAGAAGAAGGAACAGGTGCAGAACAACGCTCATCTGGATGACGCCGACAAGAAAGCGCAAATCGCATCGCTCGATCAGCAGTTGTCCGCGCTCGATGGCTCGGCGGCGAAGTGATGAAGCCGCTCGATATCTCGACCTTTGCCGCGGGCGTGAGCAGGCCCGAGGAAGCGCCTATGCAAGCGCCGCGCGGCAAGCGTAGCTGGGTGTCGATGCTCGGCTGGATCGTGCTTATCGCCGTGCTCGGCGCGTCGTGGCAAAGCGCGGACATGCGTCCGCTCGATCTGCTCGGCGCATCCGGCAACATGAGTCAGTTCGCGCGCGACTTCTTTCCGCCCGACTTCACGGAATGGCGCACGTACGCGCACGAGATGATCGTGACGCTCGCCGTCGCTGTCTGGGGCACGGCGCTCGCGCTCATTTGCGCGGTGCCGTGCGGCTTGCTGTCGGCGCAGAACATCGCGCCGGTGTGGATCGCGCAACCAGTGCGGCGGCTCATGGACGCGTGCCGCGCGATCAACGAGATGGTCTTCGCCATGCTGTTCATCGTCGCGGTCGGGCTGGGGCCGTTTGCAGGCGTGCTCGCGCTGTGGGTGCATACCACGGGCGTGCTGGCGAAGCTCTTCGCCGAAGCGGTCGAAGCGGTGGATGCGCGTCCCGCCGAAGGCGTGCGCGCCACGGGAGCGAGTAGTCTCGACGAGATCGTGTATGGCGTGTTGCCTCAAGTGCTGCCGCTGTGGATTTCGTTCGCGCTGTATCGATTCGAGTCGAACGTGCGCTCGGCGATGGTCGTCGGCATGGTTGGCGCGGGTGGTATCGGCGTAGTGCTTTACGAGGCCATCCGCTCGTTCAACTATGCGCAGACCGCAGCGGTCATGCTGATCGTCGTGGTGATCGTATCGCTGATCGATCTGGCGTCGGGATGGGTGCGCGAGCGCGTGATCTAGAAGGCGTTATCGAAGCGACTTGAGCGCCTGCTTCATGCGGCGCTTTTGTTGCTTCTTCAAAGTACGCAAGGCTGGCTTCGCGGCGGCGGCATTGGGCAAGGCGTCGCTCTTGTCGAGGAGATCGCGGCTCGCAACGACATCGTTCAATGCGCCCAGATGCTTTTGCAGACGCTTCAGCTGCTTTAGTCCACCGCGTTCCTTCTCGGCAAGCAGGGGCATGAAGAACTCCATCAGGTAGCGCACTTTCTTACCCGCTTTGCGCACTTCGTGCAGCGCGGCATATTCCGGGCGCTTCACTTGCCGCACGCGCTTGATGCGTTTCTTCAATTGTCTTCGCGCGTTTCGAACTCTGTCAGAAGCGAATTGCTCGATAGCCACGCGCTTTTTTGCAGTGTTGAGTTCGCGGTTGGCTTCCGCCACGGCTTCGCGCAAGACGCCCTTGATATCCGCGTTATTGAGTGTCGCTTTACTGGTCCTCAATGCTGCATCGCGATGGCCGCGCAATGCCTGCGCGAGATCCGTGTCTTCATGCTCGCTCATCAATTCGATCAGGATGTCCCAATCGCGCGTGCTGCCGGCTGCCTGCGCGAGATAACGCAAGAGGGCGCGCTGCTTGTCGTCGAAGGCATCGTCGAGGATCGGGCGATACGCCCAAAAGAGACTGCGCAGACGCCGTAGCGCTATCCTGAGCTTGTGCAGTGTTTCGGCATCATCGCTCTGTTCCAGTTCATGCGCGTGCTGCAGCGCTTCTTCAACGAGCGGTGAAGCATAAGTGCGAAACTGCGATTCGGCGGTGACGCCTGACAACGTGTCTTTCGATCGTCCGGATTTCATAGGTAATCTTTTATCGAAGGAATGTCGTGGGCGTTCGCAAGAAACGTTCCGGCGATTATGAGCCGGTCTCGTCTATGGCGCGGAGAAATTGCGTGCCCGCGTCGGCCAGAAGCCCGGAGTTGTCGATGTTCACCACGCACGCATGCCTGGGCAGTTCGAGGGAAGGACGGCGCGCAAGGCGCGCTTCGATCTGCCGGGCGTCTTCACGTCCGCGCCTTGCTAACCGCGCGGCCAGCACCGCGGGCGCGGCATCGATATAAACGAAGCATGCATGCGGATAGCGGGCGAGGGCGGCATCCGCGTGTTGACGCGAACCGTTCACGACCACCGGTCTGCCGCGTTCGAGCCATGCATCCACTTCGATGCCAATGCCATAGCACAGGCCGTGACTTTCCCAATGCATCGAGAAAAGTCCATACGAAAGACGCGCCTTGAATTCTTCATGCGTCAACGCAATGTGGTTCTCGCCGTCGCCGACCGCACGCGTGATGTACCGATGCGCGAACATCACGCGTGCGCCGACGCGTTCGCGCGCAAAGCCGAGCAGCGAGTCCTTGCCCGCGCCCGACGGGCCCATGACATAGATGAGTCGTGCGCTATCGAGTGTGTCGTTCTGGCTCATGCCGCTTCCCGTACGTTGTTGAACGGCAGCCGCTGCCACAAGGTGAACGGCTCGCCCGGTGCGCTTTCCACGAAAAGCGCCGCGCCATGCACAGGCAGCGCGCCGAGCGTGTCGATCTTGCGCGTCCATGCCGATACGACCGAACCGCGCGCGTGGGTGTCATCGAGCGAATCGCAGAGGGTCATGTGGAAGCGGTATTCATCGAAGACATAGGGATAGCCCCATTCACGTACGAGCGCGATTTGCCGCTCGCTCATGCCGTCGACAATGCGCCGCTCGATGTCCCCTGCCGATGGCATCGCGCGAACTGCTGCGAGCGCTTGCAGCGCGCTTGCGGCCATTTCGCGCAAGCGTTCGTCGTCGTTTTCCTCCGATGCGCGCAACGCCACGAAGCGGCCCATTTCCGCTACGCGCACCGGCATCTCAAAGCGCGTGACCGACGACGCCCAGGCACGCGCGGCCGCGAGCACATCGGCGGGTTGCACGCCGCTCGCGCAATGGAACGGCGGCACGATGGTCGCATGCCAACCATAGCGGCGCGGCGCGCGTGTGATGTCGTGCGCTGCCGTTTCCATCGAGAGGCCGCTTTCCGCGTCGCGCCCGAGCCATTCGCAACCAGCACGCCACCATGCGGATGCGTCGGGCGGCGCGTAATACAGTGCGATGCGCGCTTCGTCACTCCATGCAGCGCTCATAGATCGTGCTCGACCATCAACTGCACGCGGTCTGCCGCGAAGTGAGTCACGCCGTACTTGACGGGCACGCCGCGTTCATCGACATCCACATTCTCGACCCACAGCACCGGCTGCTGCCGGTTGATCTGCAAGCGCCGCGCGACATCCGACGAAGGCAACACGCTGCCGATACGGCTCCACTTGCGCATATAGTCCTTGACGCCGAACTCCGCGAGCGCCGCAGTGATGCCGCCTGTCGCTTCGATCACCGTGGGAAGCTCGGGAAAACGCGCGGCGGGATACCAGTTGCGTGCGTAGGTCAGCGGCACGGCGTCGGAGTCATGACGCGTTTCGAGCTGATAGACGAGCGTGCCCGCACGCAGAGCGAGCGCCTTCGCGACGGTAGGGTCGGCCTTCACGCGTTCGGAAGCGAGCACGACGCCCGTGGACGTCTGCTTCTGACGGCGAATGTTTTCCGTGAAGCGCGTGCGCCTGCCGATTTGATAGTCGATCGCTCCAGGCTGCACGAAGGTGCCGCGTCCCTGTTCGACGCTTACGAGACCCGTTGCGGCAAGACGCAGCATGGCGCGGCGCACGGTATGACGATTCACGTCGAAGCGCCGCGCCAGTTCCGCTTCGCTCGGCAGGCGGCCTTCCTCGCCGAAGCTCTTCGAGGCGATCTCCGCCGAGAGTATCTGCTCGATCTGCCGCCAGACCGCGACCCCCGCGCCGCGTTCGACGGCGTGTCCCGGCGCCGCGTTTTCGTTCGATGTCATGTAGGTGTCATTCCCGTCGGTTTGAATATCGCTGTTGGGCATTGTAGTGCGCAAATGGTGATGGAAATATGAAAGCCCACTTATCCAGACGTCTAGACGACCAGACGAAAGCCGCGTAGCTTAAGGTGCCCGCAACGTACAAATCATCAGGGAAAGCCATGAGTCAGAGAGAGGAGCCGCGCGACGAGGCTCGTTCGTTCGACCGCCGCGAATGGATGGCGGTGCTGGCGCGCACGTCGCGCGAGAGTTTGCAGGCCGCGCTCGAAGGCATGAGTGTGCCGCGCTTCGACTGGTTGCGCGCGCCGGATATCGGCCTGGCAATGGTGCGGGCGCGCATCGGCGGCTCGGGAGATGCCTTCAATCTCGGCGAGACTACCGTCACGCGCGCCACGCTGCGTTTGCATATGGAAGACGGCAGCGCGCCGGTCGGTGTCGCGGTGCATATGGGCCGCGATAAGGAGCGCGCGAAGCTTGCAGCGCTGATCGACGCGCTGCTGCAGACGCCCGCGCATGCGCAGCGCTTGCAGACGGAAGTGATCGCACCGTTGGCCGCGCGTCTCGCCGACGAACGGCGCCGCAAGGAAGCGGAAGCGGCTACGACCAAGGTCGAATTCTTTACGATGGTGAGAGGGGAATGATGCAGATAGACATGGCCGCTCTCGTGCCCGGCTTCAACGACCCGGTGCACGATGCCCAACGCGTCTTTCGCGCTTTGCTGGAAGCGTTGTCGCGTCCGGGCAGCATCGTCGCGATCGATGCCGCGTTGCCGAACAATCACGCCATGCGCGATGCGCTTGCACACCGCGTGCCGCTTGCAGCTTTCGCCTCGCTGCTGGCGCTCGCCGATTATTCGACGCCTGTATTCATCGAAGGCGGGAACGCCGCATTCGGCGATGCCTTGCGCTTTCATGCAAGCGCGCCGCTCACGCCGAATCACAGCGAAGCCGCGTTCGCCTATCTCGGCGATGCAGCCGCGTTGCCCGCGCTCGATGCCTTCTCGTCGGGCGAACCGGAAACGCCGGAAGATGCGGCGACGCTTTTCATACGCGTGCCTTCGTTGACCGAAGGCGAGCCGCTCGTGTGGCGCGGTCCGGGGATCGAAGACAAGCGCAGTGTCGCCATTGCGGGACTCACGCGCGATTTCTGGCAACAGCGCGCGGCGCTAACCGCGCAGTTTCCGTGCGGCATGGATTGTTATTTCGTGGCGGGCGGCGCGCTCGTCGGCTTGCCGCGCACGACGCAAGTGGAGATGAACTGATGTACGTCGCGGTGAAGGGTGGCGAAAGAGCCATCGAACGTTCATGGGATGTGCTCGCCAAGCATCGGCGCGGCGACTTGCAGGTGCCCGAGCTGAGCGTCGCGCAGATTCGCGAGCAGTTGCGTCTCGCGGTGGCGCGCGTGATGACCGAAGGCTCGGTCTACGACGAAGAACTCGCGGCGCTCGCCATCAAACAGGCGGCAGGCGATCTGGTCGAGGCGATTTTTCTGCTGCGTGCGTATCGCACGACGTTGCCGCGCTTCGGCTACACCTTGCCCGTAGACACGGCAGCGATGTGCGTGGAACGGCGCATCTCCGCTGCGTTCAAGGATATTCCGGGCGGGCAGATGCTGGGCGGCACCTACGATTACACCCAGCGTCTGATCGACTTCAGCTTGCTGGCCGAAGGGGAAGTGATTAGCGATGCAACGACTTCCAGCGACCACGCCGAAGCCACGAACGATATGCCGCGCGTGTTGTCGATGCTCAACAAGGAAGGGCTGATCGAGCAGGAACGCGCGCAGGAAGATTCACCGGAGCCGGGCGACCTCTCGCGCGAACCGCTTGCGTTTCCCGCTGATCGTGCAACGCGTCTGCAAAACCTTGCACGCGGCGACGAAGGCTTTCTGCTGGCAATGGGATACGCCACGCAGCGCGGCTACGCGCACAGCCATCCATTCGCAGGCGAGATTCGTCACGGTGAAGTGGCCGTGGAAATGCATATCGATGAGCTCGGTTTTGCCGTGGAGATCGGCGATATCGACATCTCCGAATGCCAGATGATCAACCAGTTCGCGGGCAGCGGCGAAGTGCCGCCGAAGTTCACGCAAGGCTATGGTCTCGCGTTCGGGCATTCGGAGCGCAAGGCCATGGCCATGGCGCTCGTCGATCGTGCCTTGCGAGCGGAAGAGTTGGGCGAGAGCATCGGCTCACCCACGCAGGATGTCGAGTTCGTGCTCTCGCATAGCGACAACGTCGAGGCATCGGGCTTCGTGCAGCACTTGAAGCTGCCGCATTACGTGGACTTTCAGTCGGAATTGGAATTGCTGCGGCGACTTCGTGCATCGCACGGCAAGGAGAAGATGGCATGAATAACGCGCTGACCGAAGGCTATAACTTCGCTTATCTGGACGAGCAGACCAAGCGCATGATTCGTCGCGCCTTGCTCAAGGCCGTTGCGGTGCCGGGGCATCAGGTGCCGTTCGCCTCGCGTGAAATGCCGCTGCCGTATGGCTGGGGCACGGGCGGTTTGCAGGTGACGTCGGCGATCATCGGCGCGGACGATACGCTCAAGGTGATCGATCAGGGCTCCGACGAAACCACCAACGCGGTCAACATTCGCCGCTTCTTCGCGCGCACGGCGGGCGTGGCAACGACCACGCGCACCGCGGACGCCACTATCGTGCAAACACGTCACCGCATTCCTGAAACGCCGCTCACGGAAGCGCAGATTCTCGTGTACCAGGTGCCGATGCCCGAACCGCTCTACAGGCTGGAGCCGCGCGTGACGGAGTGCAGGAAACTGCATGCGCTCGCGGACTACGGTCTCATCAACGTGAAATATTACGAGGATATCGTGCAGCACGGCAGCATTGCGACGACCTACGATTATCCAGTGCTGGTGAACGATCGCTACCTCGCGGCGCCTTCGCCTATTCCGAAGTTCGACAATCCGAAGATGCACATGAACGCGGCGCTGCAACTCTTCGGCGCGGGACGCGAGCGGCGCATCTACGCCATTCCGCCTTATACGAAGGTGAAGAGTTTGGATTTCGAAGATCATCCATTCAGCGTGCAGAAGTGGGACCATGCGTGCGCGCTGTGCGGGTCGCGTGAGAGCTTTCTCGATGAAATGATCGTCGACGACGAAGGCGCGCGCATGTTCGTATGCTCCGATAGCGACTATTGTCACAGCCGCTGCGACGAGCAAGAGGCAAAGGAGGCGGCGCAATGAAGACGCTCTTGAATGCGCGCGGACTCACCAAACGCTACGATGGACGCGGCGGTTGCGTCGATGTGGACCTCGCGGTCTATCCGGGCGAGGTGTTGTGCATCGTGGGCGAGTCGGGTTCGGGCAAGTCGACTCTATTGAACGCGCTTGCGCTCAGAAGCAGCATCGATGAAGGTGCGCTCGACTACACCACGCGTGAAGGCGAAACGCTGGATCTGCTCACGCTCAGCGAGCCACGCAAGCGACTTTTGTCACGCACGGAATGGGGCTTCGTGCATCAGAATGCACGCGATGGATTGCGGCGCAACGTGTCGGCGGGCGCGAACATCGGCGAGCCGTTGATGGCCATCGGCGCGCGCCACTATGGCCGTTTGCGCGAGACGGCTTCGGACTGGATGGGCCGTGTCGAGCTCGATGCGGCGCGCATCGACGAATTGCCTTCGGCTTTTTCGGGCGGGATGCAGCAGCGCTTGCAGATCGCGCGCAATCTCGTGACCGGGCCGCGACTTGTCTTCATGGACGAACCGACCGCCGGTCTCGACGTATCCGTGCAGGCGCGTCTGCTCGACTTGCTGCGTACCTTGACGAACCAGCTGCATCTCGCCGCTGTAATCGTCACGCACGATATCGGCGTGGCACGCTTGCTCGCGCATCGGTTGATGGTGATGAAGGACGGGCGCGTGGTGGAGAGCGGTCTCACGGATCAGGTATTGGATGATCCGCAACATCCTTATACGCAGACGCTGGTGGCGTCCGTGCTGCCGGTTTGAGGTGCAACAGATGACTACGACAGACGAAGAAGCGTTCGCCACGCGCACGGAGCTAATGCTGCGCGCACGCGACATAGAAAAGACCTTTACGCTGCATCAGCAGGGCGGTGTGCGCATCGTGGCGCTCGCGGGTGTATCGCTCGATGTGGAACGCGGCGAATGCGTGGTGCTCGCGGGCGCTTCAGGCGCCGGCAAAAGTACGTTTCTGCGTTGCATGTACGGCAATTATCTCGCGACGCGCGGCAGTATCGCCATTCGCGACGACAGCCGCGCTTCGCGACATCTCGTGCTGACCGAAGCCGAGCCGCACGACATCATCCGCTTGCGCAAAAGCACGCTCGGTTACGTGAGCCAGTTTCTCCGCGCCATCCCGCGTGTCTCTTCGCTCGATCTCGTCGCGGAACCGCTGGTCTCGCGCGGTGTCGATGAAGACGAAGCACGTGAGCGCGCGAGCGTCCTGCTCGCAAGGCTGAACGTACCGCGACGCTTATGGTCGCTCGCGCCCGCGACGTTTTCCGGCGGCGAGCAACAGCGTGTGAACATTGCGCGCGGGCTGATCGCGGCGCATCCTGTCTTATTGCTCGATGAGCCCACGGCGTCGCTCGATGCACAGAACCGGGACGTCGTAGCCGATCTCATCGTCGAAGCGCGCGAGCGGGGCGCGGCCATCGTCGGTATCTTTCACGACGAAGATACGCGTGAGCGCGTGGCAACCCGCATCGTGCGCCTTGCAACACCGGTAGTGGTCCACTCATCCGAAGACGGAGCATTGCAGACATGCTGATTACGAATGCGCGCATCGTCACGCGCAACGAGGAATTCACGGGCACGGTGCGCATCGAGGAGGGCTGTATCGCGGATGTATCGCCGGGAAATACGGCGACGCGCGATGCGTTGAACTGGGACGGCGACTATCTGCTGCCGGGCTTCGTCGAACTGCATACGGACAACATTGAAAAGCATCTCGCGCCGCGTCCCGGCGTGCTGTGGAATCACGAAGCGGCGATCATCGTGCATGACGCGCAAGTGGCTTCGGCCGGCATCACGACCGTGTTCGATGCGCTCGGTGTGGGCTCGCGTCCCGAAGACGGCGTGCGTGGCCGCGAACTTCAAGTGCGTTGCGCGCATTCCATCGGCAAGTTCGTCGAACGCGGACTCTTGCGCGCCGATCACTTCCTGCACTTGCGTTGCGAAGTCGGCACGACGGACGTGGTCGAGGTATTCGATTCACTGAGCGCGCATCCGCTCTTCAGGCTCGCATCGGTGATGGACCATACGCCGGGTCAGCGCCAGTGGCAGGACCATGAAAAGTGGCGCAAGTATCAGGAACGTCACGGCAAGTGGAGCGACGAACACGCGAATGACGTGCTCGCGCAACTGGCCGAGCATCAGGCGCGTTACGCGGCGGCGCATCGTGCGGACATCGTCGCGCGTTGTCAGCGCTTGGGCATCTCGCTTGCAAGCCACGACGACACGCTCATCGAGCATGTGGAAGAAGCCGCGCGCGACGGCATTGCGCTCGCGGAATTCCCGACCACGCGCGATGCAGCCCGTGCCGCGCGCGAACATGGCATCGCCACGATCATGGGCGCGCCGAACGTCGTGCGTGGCGGCTCGCACTCGGGCAACGTGTCGGCGCTCGAACTCGCTCGCGAAGGGTTGCTCGACATCCTCTCGTCCGATTACGTGCCTTCGAGCCTGCTCATCGCGGTGTTCGATCTCGTCGAGAAGGCGGGATGGACCTTGCCGCGCGCGGTGGCCACGGTTTCTTGGGCACCCGCGCACGCGGCCGGACTCGCCGACCGTGGGGCCATCGTGACGGGCTTGCGCGCCGACTTCGTGCGCGTCGCGCTGGCGGACGGTCTGCCTGTGCCGCGCGAGACTTATCGCAACGGGCAGCGCGTTTCTTAAAACGCCGACAGCCCCGCGCAAGGCAACCGACATACACGGGTAAGCCCGCGTTGCGAAGGCATGCAGACTTCAGTACTCTCGCGCATGAATTAGTTCGCTATGTGAATCGCTGTTCGCCTGACGAACAATAGTCGAACGACGATTGCCAATCATCGACGAGGGAATGAAGTGAGCCGAAGTCCTGCTGTGAACGTGCAGACGTTCATCAACGAGCACCCGTTTTCGCCCTTCCAGTGGCTGATCTTCGTGATGTGCTTCGTCATCGTGCTGCTGGATGGTTTCGATACGGCGGCCATCGGATTCATCGCGCCATCGCTCGTATCCGAATGGCAGATCAGCCGGCCCGCGCTCGCGCCTGTTCTGAGCGCTGCGTTGTTCGGGCTCGCGGCGGGCGCGCTGCTTTCCGGGCCGTTGTCGGACCGGCTCGGACGACGGCTGATGCTGTTGTCCTCGGTACTGCTGTTCGGCGTGGCGTGCTTTGCATCGGCGTATTCGGCAAGCCTCACGCAACTCACGGCGTTGCGCTTCGTTACGGGCCTCGGCCTCGGCGCCGCCATGCCCAATGCCGTCACCATGATGAGCGAGTTCTGCCCGGACAAGCGCCGCGCGACGCTCATCAACCTGATGTTCTGCGGCTTTCCGCTGGGCGCGGCATTCGGCGGCTTTCTCGCGGCATGGATGATTCCGCATTTCGGCTGGCGCAGCGTGCTGCTGCTCGGTGGCGTGGCGCCGCTCGTGCTCGTCGTGCTGCTCTTCATCAGCCTGCCGGAATCGGTGCGCTACATGGTCGCGAAGAACAAGCCGGCCGAGAAGATTCGTGCGACGCTTGCACGCATTTCATCGGCGGCGGCCAACGCAGGATCGTTCTTCATGACGGAGACGGCGCCCGCGGTGCAGGGGCAGGGCGGCGTGAGCGTGGTGTTGTCGCGCTCGTATATCGTCGGTTCGATCATGTTGTGGCTCGCATACTTCATGGGCCTCGTGATCTTCTATGCATCGATCAACTGGATGCCGATTCTCCTCAAGGAATCTGGCCTGAGTCCGCAACGCGCGACGCTGATCTCCGCTTTGTTCCCGCTCGGCGGTGTGGGCGCTGTCTTGTGCGGCGTGTTGATGGACCGCTTTAACCCGAACCGCATCATTGCCGCGTGCTATGCGTTGACCGCGGTGAGCGTGTACTTCATCGGGCAGGCGGTGGGCAACGTGGGACTGCTCGTGCTGATCGTGTTTCTTGCTGGCGTGTTGATGAACACGGCGCAATCGTCGATGCCCGCGCTCGCGGCATCGTTTTATCCGACTCAGGGACGCGGCACCGGCGTGGCGTGGATGCTGGGCATCGGGCGCTTCGGCGGTATCGCGGGGTCGTTTCTCGTGGCTGAACTGACGCGATTGCACTTCAGCTTCGGCGGCATCTTCGCGGTGATCGGCGTCGCGGGATTGATCTCGGCGGTGGCGTTGCTGATCAAGCAGGCCGCGCATCCGCAGGCCGCGTTGCCGAGCGATTTGAAGGCTACGGAGCCGGTCGGGCATTGAGGATGGGTTGTGTCTGGATGATGTCGAATCGCCCTGCGTGGACGTTGGTCGCGCGGGGCGAATTGTTTTGGATGTGGGGCTTTGCCGAGAGGCCATGGCCACCAGTCTTTCACTCATCGCACTCCTGTTTGCCAATCGTCAGACCGTGGCATGTCGTGTGCTGATGAAGAACATGCGACTTGCCGCTGCGTGTCAACACCGCAGCAGCAAGGAGGCACCACAAGCCGCACGACATCGCATCTTGCAACCGCAAAAAGGAGTTTTTCGATATGAAGCGTATCGCCATTTCATGCGCCGCTGGCGCACTCGCCCTGGTTTGCGCATCCGCATTCGCACAGGACAATCCTCCCAGCTCGAATACGGGCCTGCAAGCAGGCGACAACGCCCAAACGACTACGACGCACGCGCACAAGACTCATTCGAAGGCCACGCACAGCAGCCAGTCGTCGATGAAGCCCGGTCCGTCGACCACGCCTGGCGGCACGGCCACGCCCGGCACCGCAGGCGCACCGGTCAGCGCGAGCGGCTCGGGTAACTGAGGTTTGAAATAATCGGCGGAACAGCCGCTGGAAACATGAACGGGACGCTCAAGGGCGTCCCGTTTTACATGGTGATTCAATTCGAAGAGGAATGCGCCATCGAGAAGAGCGCGTATGAACGCGCTATGACAATGCAAAACTGGCCATCATGTTGCGCGCTTCAGCTCACGCAAATCAAAGCCGTATCTTACTTAGCAAACAACGACGCCATATTGGCAAACGCCTTGATCTCGACCGCATTGCCCGACGGGTCGAGGAAAAACATGGTCGCCTGCTCGCCCACTTCGCCCTTGAAACGGACATGCGGTTCGATGATAAAACGCGTGTTCGCCGCACGCAGCTTCTCGGCCAACGCTTCCCACTGCGGGATCGACAGCACGACGCCGAAGTGACGCACCGGCACGGCATCGCCATCTACAGCGCTCGTCGTGCGATGCCCCACTTCCTCGGGCGCCAAATGCGCGACGATCTGATGTCCGTAAAAGTCGAAATCGACCCAGTCCGGTGAACTGCGGCCTTCGGGGCAACCGAGTAGATCACCATAAAACTCGCGCGCGGACGCAAGGCTGTGAACGGGGAAAGCAAGATGGAAAGGCGGCATGGCGGCCTGAGTCGTGCTCATGGTGCAACTCCTTTTTGTGGGGTTCGACAGCGTTTGACCCAGATTCTATTCACAAATAAAAGTGCTGAAAAACGATATATTGCGGGAGTCAGCCCCAAATTTATCGATGAATGAATATGCTGCGCGAACTCACTACTTTCATTGCGGTCGCGCGCCACGGCACCTTTGCCGGCGCGGGCGCGCACATCGGGCTCACGCAGTCGGCGGTGAGCGCGCAGATGCAGCGTCTCGAAGCGCATTTGGGCTTCGCCTTGTTCGACCGCACCGGACGCTCCGCCACACTCAACAAGGCGGGCCGCCGCACGCTGGAACTCGCGGATGAACTCATGGCGCTCTATACGCGCCTCGCCGAACCCGAGGGCGTCGACGGGCGTGGCGGCGCGTTGTCGGTCGGCGCGATTGCATCGGCGCATGCGGCGCTGTTGCCCGATGCCATCGGCGCGTTCAGACGCGTGCTGCCCGCGTGGCGCATCCGGCTCGTGCCGGGCGTGTCGCTGTCGCTGCTCGCACAGGTCGATGCAGGCGAAACGGACATGGCCGTCATCATTCGTCCGCCGTTCGCGATACCTTCCGAATTGCGCTGGCGCACGCTCGTCGCCGAACCGTTCGTGTTGCTTGCGCCCGCCGCCATGAAGCGCGCCGCCTGGCGCGAAGTAATCGAGACGGCGCCGTTCATCCGCTACGACCGGCGTTCGTTCGGCGGACGGCAAGTGGAAACGTTCTTGCGCAAGCAACGCATAGCGGTGCGCGACGCCATCGAAGTGGACGAGTTGCAAGGCATCGCGCAAATGGTCGCGCGCGGCTTGGGCGTTGCGCTCTTGCCCGTATCCGATGGCATCGGCCCGTGGCCTGCCGGCGTCGTCGCGCTCGGTCTGGGCGACGACACGTTCCATCGCGAGATCGGGCTGGTCGAGCGTTCGCGCAAGGGACGGCAAGACGCGGCGGCACAACTCGCGGATTGCATCGCCGATGCGGCCAGTCGCAAGCCGGAAACGCCGCTTCCGGCGCGCAAGCGCGCGCGTGTAAAAAACAGCGCCTAGAATGCGTTGCAGGCGCGGCCCTCGAGTCGTCTCCTTCGTTGTCCGCGCACGCTTTTCCTTTGTCCTTTCGTGGCGGATGTCCATGAGCGACGAGCAACACACTGACACCACTGACGCCGCACCGCCGCTCGGCTTCTTGCGCGCGGGGCTTGCCTGGCTGGATCGCGTGGACCCGGGCACGCATCGGCGTATCAAGGGATTGCGGCTCGTGACCGCGTATGGGCTCGCGGCCGCGCTCGGCGGCTTGCACGACGTGACGCGCGACGTGCCTGCCAGCGTCTCCGTTGGCATGCTGGCCGCCGCCTTCGCGCTTTGGGCAAGCGTGTCAGAAGCGCGCAGCGCGCGCGCCGATTCGAGCCGCGATCTCGCCGTGTTGTGCATCGCGGCCGCGCTTGGCGCACTCAGCTTCGCGCTCTTCGGGCCGTGGCTGCACGAAATGGGGCGCGGCGGCGCGGAGCTCGTGCTCGTCACGGGCGCGTTCCTCGCGGGCTATCTCAAGCGTTTCGGCCTGCTCGGCGCGGGCGTCGGCTCACAGTTCTACATCGGTCAACTGGTCGCTTACTCGATGAACCTGACACCGGGCGATTCATGGGCGATTACGCTCGCGCTCGTCATCGGCATGATCGCGGCAATCGTGCCGCGTGTGCTGAGCGGGCCGGCGGAGCATCCGGTGGTGTTGCCCGCGCTCGCGTCCGAGCCGGCTTACTGGCGGCGGCAGGTTTCTCCCGCGCTTGCCATGGGTCTGCAGGCGGCGAGCGGCGCGCTCGTCGTGGCGTTGTTGAACGCGGCGTTCGGTATGGCGGAATCGGCGTGGGCGATCACGGCCTGCGTCTACGTGGTCGCGACTTCGGCTGTCGGCACGGCACAGCGCGTGCGGCGGCGCATCTACGGCACGCTCGTGGGCGTGCCTGTCGGCCTCATTTGTCTGCCGCTTGCGGAACACGCGCCGCTCTTCATCTGGGCGATGGCTGCCCTCGCGATGATCGTCTACGCCATGGCGCTGCCCGAGCGCTATGACATTGCGTGCGGCGCTTTCGCCTTTACGCTCACCGTGACGATGGCCGCGAGCGGCATTCACTCGATACCGCTGCTCGCCGCGCGCGCGTGGGAGACGTTTCTGGGCGGCGCTCTCGGGCTCATTGCGGCGAAGTTGATCTTCCCGTTGCGCGAGGTCGGCTAACCACGCGCGGTGGCAGAACGCAGCGACGAAGCGGCATGGCACGGGCCTCGCACGGCAAAGCGGCAAAGCACGGCAAAGCATGAACCCGTCAGCGCTTACTCGCCTTCGCCACCACCTCGTCGAGCAATTGCAGGTCCACGGGCTTCACCAGATGCCCGTCGAAGCCCGCCTGCGCCGAACGTTCCTTGTCGCCTTCCTGACCGAAGCCCGTCATCGCGACGATCATCGCGCGTCCGACGAGCCGTTGCGAGCGTAGCGAGCGCAGCACCGCGAAGCCGTCGATATCCGGCAAAGCCAGATCGAGCAGGATCAGCGCGGGCGGAAAATGCCGGATGACGTCGATACCTTCCGTGCCGTGATAAGCAATGCGCACCTCGTGCCCCTTCATCTGCAGCAGCATGGCGAGGCTGTCGGCGGAATCGACGTTGTCATCGATCACGACGATACGCAATGTCCCCGATGCGGCCGGCGCTGCCAGCAAACCGGCAATGGGCACATCGTCGGCGGGCGCGTAGGGCAATCGCACGGTGAACGTGCTGCCGCGACCGGTGCCATCGCTCGCGGCGGAGATGGTGCCGCCGTGCATTTCGACGATGGAACGGCACAACGTGAGACCAATGCCGAGCCCGGCTTCGCCTGGGTTCAGGTAATGATCTTCCTGTACGAAGAGATCGAAGATAGCCGTCAAACCCTTCTGCGAAATGCCACGGCCGCGGTCGGACACTTTCAGCAGCAAGGCGTTGCGCTCGCGTTCCACGCAGATGTGGATGCTGCTGCCGTGCGGCGAAAACTTCGATGCGTTGTTGAGCAGATTCTGCACGACCTGAACGAGCCGCGTGCCATCGCCCAAGACGACGATAGGCTCGTGCGGCAATTCGGTGGTGATGCTCTGCGCGCGGTCGTCGGTGAAAGGGCGCACGAGTTCCATGCTGCGTTCGACGATCTCGGTCACGCCCACGCGCGCCATGCGCAGTTCGATCTTGCCGGTGGTGATACGGCCCATGTCCAGCAGATCGTCGACCAGTCGGCCGAGATGCGAAGTCTGTCTATCGATGATGTCGCGGCACGAAGCGAGTCTCGGCGAGATATCCGCTTCCATCTGCATGACGCCGACGGCATTGCGCACGGGCGCGAGCGGATTGCGCAACTCGTGCGCGAGCGTGGCGAGAAACTCGCTGATGCGTCGCGACGATACTTCGAGTTGCTCCAGTCGCTTTCGTTCGCTCATGTCGCGCGTGACCTGGGAGAAGCCACGCAGCGTCCGGTGCTCGTCATACACCGCCGTGATCACCACGTTCGCCCAGAAAAGCGACCCGTCCTTGCGCACGCGCCAGCCCTCGGTCTCGATGCGCCCCATGCGAATGGTGGTCTGCAATTGCAACGCGGGCACGTTCGCGGCGATGTCCTCGGGCGAATAGAAGAGGGAGAAGTGCTTGCCGAGAATCTCCGCCGGCAGATATCCCTTGATACGCACCGCGCCCATGTTCCAGCTTTCGATCTCGCCTTCCGGGCTCAACATGCAAATGGCGTAGTCGCTCACGCTTTCGACGAGCAGGCGGAAGCGTTCTTCGGAAAGCCGCAGCTTGGTTTCCTCCGCGCGCTTCGCGGTGAGATCGCGTGTGTACTTTGCATAGCCGATGATCTCGCCACGCGTGTCGCGCGCCGCCGTGATGACGACATTGGCCCAGAAACGCGTGCCGTCCTTGCGAACACGCCAGCCTTCGTCCTCGAAACGGCCGGTGGCATACGCCTCCTTCAGCTCGTATTCGGGCCAGCCCCGTGCCACGGAATCCGCCGTATAGAAACGCGACAGATGCTGACCGATGATCTCGTGCGCCTCGTAGCCCTTGATTTTGCGCGCGCCCGTGTTCCAGGTGGTAATGCAGCCATTAAGGTCGAGCATGAAGATCGCGCAATCTTCGATGGCATCGACAAGCGTGTGATAGCGCTCGTCTTCGATAGTCGAGTCATTCGGCTTGTCGGACGCCGGTTCCGCTGGCCTGGCAGTGCGCAAGGTAGTCATGGTTCTGATGGGCGGCGCTCAGGTTGAGAAGTTGCAAACGCAACGACCGCGATGTGTTCGAAAATCCGCGTTCGTCATGCAGCGGTGTTTTCGACACATGAAAACGCCGCGTGCGCGCCAGCAGTTTAACCCTTCGTGTGCTGCTTCCGCTTCTTGTCGGGATTTCGTCCACCCAATATTATCCGCGCTTTAGAGGGGATTTCAGCACGGGCGTGCGCGCTTAGACTGCAGGCACATTTCAGGAGGCCGCGCGACCGTCAGGCAGTGAGAGAAGGCCCGTGAAGTGATTTCGGTAACCCTTCATGGAGCATTCACATGACTCGCAAACTCGGCATCATCTTTCTCATCGCGGCGTCGCTTGCCGCTTCTTATGCGCTCGCCAGGGGATTCGGCACGGCTTCGCGGCAATGCGTTACCGTGCAGATGATCGCATCGGACGACGCACCCGCGGACAACGGCAATAGCGCGGGTACATCGCCCAAGGACAAGGAGGACAGTCCGCTCACTCGTGCACAGGACTGAGCACGGTCTCGCGCCGTGGGCTGATCTTCACGGCGGGCATGAAGAGCATGGAGACGACCGCGCCGAGCGCGACGAAGAACATCGCGGTGAAAGTCAAATGCAGCGCATGGTGCAGTGCAAGGCGGATCTCGTTATTGCTTGCGAAGTCGCCCGGCACGCTCGTCAACAAACGCTTCAACTGATCCGCGTGGACGGCGGGCATGCCGGTCACATGCGTTAGACCGTAGTTCTGCACCGCGCCGAACACCGCCGCGCCGAGCGTGTTGCCGAGATTGCGCGCAAAGAGATTGGATGCCGTCGCGCTGCCGCGTTCGTGCGGCTTCACGATCTCCTGAATCAGGATGAGGCACGAGACGCTCGTCACGCCCATGCCGAAGCCGACGACCGCCGAGCCGATTCCCGCCCACACCGGACTCATGTCCGGGTTGAGGAACACGAACGGCAGCGAGCCAAGCGGAATGAAGAACGCGCCGCCGATCAAAAGCCGCCTCAGGCCGATGCGCGCGAACGTCCGCGAGGTGAACGTGGCGCCGCTTGGCCAGCCGACCATCATCATGGTGAGCGTGAAGCCGGCTTCGACCGGTGAGCGATGCATCACGCCCTGCACGTACATCGGCAGGAAAGTGGTAAGGCCCATCATCGCCATGCCGGCGAGCAGGGTCGCCGCGTTGCCCGCTGCAATCGGGCGATGTGCCCAGAGGCCGAAGTTGATCATCGGGTCGGCGGCGCGGCGTTCCTGCCAAACGAAGAGGCACGCGCTCGCAATCAGCACCGCCACTTCCACGGCTACCCGCGTGTTGCTGGCGTGGCCGGCATCGGTCAGAGCCATCATCAGCGCGGCGACGGCGGCGGTGAAAAAGAACGCGCCAGCGAAGTCGATCGACGGGCGGCCGTGGCGTTTCTCTTCGTGCAGGAACATGACGAACAGCAGCGCGGCGAGAAAGCCGATCGGCACGTTGATCCAGAAGATCCACGCCCACGAGAACTGCCGGATGAGCAGACCACCGACCATGGGTCCGAGCACGGCCGATACCGCCCACACGCTTGCCAAATAGCCCTGCACCTTGCCGCGTTCATGCGCCGGGTAAAGGTCGCCGACGATAGTCAGCACCACCGGCAAAATGGCGCCCGCGCCCACGCCTTGCAGCAAGCGGAACACGATCATTGCGGGCATCGACCAGGCAAAGCCCGCGAGCACCGAGCCGATCAAAAAGATGGCGATGCCCACGAGCACCGCGGGCTTGCGTCCATAAAGGTCGGCGAGCTTGCCGAACACCACGGTGAGCGCGGTCTGCGTGAGCAGAAACGACGAGAAAACCCAGCTGTAGAGATCGAGACCGCCGAGTTGCGTGGCGATTTGCGGCATCGCGGTGGAGACGATGGTGGCCTCGATCGCGACCATTGCCATCGACGCCATCACGGCGGCAATGACGAGCGGACGAACGGTTTGTCTGGCTTGTGGCATGCGTTTCCATGAAAGGAATGGCGCCGCCACGCGAGGCGGATACGGCGCGCGGCAACAGGCGGGCTTACACGAAGAAGGCGATACGGCCAAGGCGAAGCTGCATCAGCCGTTGTGCGGCGGGGCGGCATCGCCTATGAACTCGATGATGAAGCGGTCGACTGCAATGGTAGCGCCTGCTGAAAAAGCCTGCTCGCTTCGCCCGACTCTTCGTCCTCATTTTTCTCTAACTATCGGGGTATACGCTGGGTTCGTGGACAGAAGGTGGGTTCACATCCTCGTTCTCCTCAGCTTCGAGCGTCGGCTCCGACCCGGACCGGCGCTTCTTTTTTAGCACGTCGATGCCAGAACCCCGCGCCGAAAGATCGAAAAGTCCGAAGCCGCCGAAAGCCGCTAGTAGAATCGAGACGCCAGCCGGTCCGCGTCTTTTCATCTCGATGCGTCTTCACATGATCAAATCGCTGAGAAATCAACTGGTCGTCGCGCTCGGGCTGCTCGTCAGCGCGGTGGGCTTGCTGCAGGGCATCAGCTCGTATCATCTTTGCCGGACCGGCATGGACGCACTGCTCGACATGCGCCTCGAACAAGTGGCGACCCGCATGCGCGACGGTTTCGCCGAAGGCATTCCGCAGAATCCCGCGCGCGGCACGCAGGACGATCGCGATGTCGTGGTCGTCGTGTGGAAGCCGGACGAAGCCACGCCGTTTCGCACGACCGATCCTTCTCTGCGCTTTCCGCGCGATGCAACCGCGGGCTTCGGCAGCTATCAGGTCAACGACGAATCGTGGCGCGTCTTCACGCGTCAGGACCCGACCATGACCATTCAAGTGGCGCAGCGCAACGCCGTGCGCCGCGAACTCACGCGGGAAGCCGCGACGCAGACGCTCTGGCCCATCGTCGTGCTGTTGCCGCTCGTGTGGATCGCGGTCGCGCTCGTAGTGAGCCGCTCGCTGCGCAGGCTCAAACGCCTTGGCGCGAAAGTGCAGGGCATCGATACCGCCAATCTCGAACCGTTGCCCACCTCCGGCGTGCCCGCCGAAATCGCGCCCTTCATCCATTCGATCAACACGATGATCGAGCGCCTCGCGCAATCCATCGAGTCGGAACGCAAGTTCATCGCCGATGCCGCGCATGAACTGCGCACGCCGCTCACGGCCCTGCAATTGCAGGCCGATAATCTCGCGCCGCACATCGCGCCGGGCAATCAGGAGCGTTTTCGCGAGTTGCGACGCGGCATTGGACGCGCGGGCAGCCTCATCACGCAGCTTCTGCGCATGGCGCGCGCCGATGCCCCGATGGGCGCGACGCCGCTCACGCGGGTGAATATCGCCACGGTCGTAACGAGCGCCGTGGCCGATGTCCTGCCGATTGCGCTGCAACGCGGCCTCGATATCGGCGCCGAAGAGATGGTCGAGGCCCACGTGCGCGCGGTGGAAACGGATATCGGCATGGCGGTGAAGAATCTCGTTTCGAACGCGGTGCGCTATACGCCGGATGGCGGCACCATCGACTTGCGTATGCGGCGCGAGCGCGACATGGTATGGGTCGATGTCGTCGATACGGGGCCGGGGATCGCGGAAACACTGTTGCCGCGCGTATTCGACCGCTTCTTCAGGGCTAACCCTGATATCGAGGGTAGCGGGCTCGGCTTGTCTATCGTGAAGGCGATCGCGCAGCGCTACGGTGGCGATGTGTCACTTCGGAATCGCGATGACGGGCGGTCGGGCATCGTCGCTTCGATTGGCTTTCCGGTCGAGGAAAGCGGCGTGGCTACCGAGGCAAACGCCGCGACAGCCACCGCTTAAAAGGAATGGCCGCGCTGTTTTGTGCCTATTACAATGGGATCGCGTGCTGCGCGCGGGTGATGACCGCGTCAGCTTGGTCGCGTCAATGCGGTGTGCGGACCCAACATGCGAATCCTACTGATCGAAGACGACGTACAGATCGGCACCAGCCTGATGCGCGCCCTCAAGGACGTCGATTACGCCGTGGACTGGGTGCGCGACGGCCAGGCGGGCCGCGAGGCCATGGACGCCGCTGAATACACGGTAGTACTGCTCGATCTCGGCTTGCCCGGCATGTCCGGCCTCGAAGTGTTGCGTGGTGCGCGCACGGCGGGCAACGCGACGCCGGTGCTGATCCTCACGGCTCGCGACGACCTCGACACGCGCGTGCAAGGGCTCGACCTCGGCGCGGACGACTACCTCCTCAAGCCCTTCGACACGCCCGAACTGCTGGCCCGCATCCGCGCGGTGCTGCGCAGAAAGGCGGGTTATGCCACCTCGCGTCTCGGCGACGAATCGATCAATCTCAACCTCGACCAGCGCACGCTTACGTGCGGCGAGACATCCGGCGTGCTATCGGCGAAGGAATTCGCGCTGATGCACGCACTCATGGAGCGGCCCGGCACCATCTTTTCGCGCGATCAACTCGAAGACCGGCTTTACGGCTGGGGCAAGGAAGTCGAAAGCAACGCTGTCGACGTGATCATCCATTCGGTGCGCAAAAAGTTCGGCGCAGCGGTGATCCGCAACGTGCGCGGCCTCGGCTGGACCGTGATGCTGGGACAGGCGGGACGCGACGAAGCGAAGTGAGGGCGTGTCACGCGTAAGGGTCGTCGGGGCGACGCGGGATCGATCCGCAGAAGGTCATGCTGTACGCGTGGTCGCTTTCCTCGACCTGACGCATGCGGCGCTCGAGTTCGGCGTGATCGCCCGACGAGGCAAAGTAGTCGTCGTGCGAATGGTCGTCGGTGGCGGAAAAGAATCTGGAAAGACGTTCGAACATGATGCGCTCCTTAGGCGGACGGTTGGCGACGGCCTGCGTTCGGTATTCAGTATGGCTCGTCGATGGAAACCAGAATAAGGCGCGCGAATTAGCGTTGAATGATGGCTCGCACATGCAGTCGCCAGCACAGAGTTGAGCCTGCGAAACATGTACGCCAGCGCACGCGAATGGGCTGCCGCGTCGCACCATCGCGTGGTATCTTCTTTCACACAGGTTTCACACAAGGATGGATGTACAGCAGCGCGTTTGCCCTTTCCGTCGAACGTCTCTCGTGAACGCCGCCATGAACGAAGTGCCTCGTACTCTCAGTGCCCGCGACCGTGTCGAACTGCTTTGCTGGCTGACGTGCGGCAGCCTCGGTGCGTACTATCTCAACGGCGACTGGCCCGCGCCGTCATTCCATGTCGAAGCCGCGCGCAAGTGGCTCGACCGGCATCAGCGCGAAGCCGACTGGCTTGCTATCGCCAAACTCTCTGCCATTGCACGCGATCTTGCGGCGCGACATTGCGCCATCCTCGAATCCGACTGGGCGCGGGAAGCGGTCGAAGAGATTTTGGACAGCGAAGACCTCAACTTCAATTCGGGCGTGGTGCGACCCATTCTGGAGGATTGCCGCCGGGCGTTGGCGGAGAAGCGGGTTCCGGAGTAGACCGATTTGCGTAGGCGAGTCGTGAGGGCGGTCGCGCCGCCAACCGCAGGCCGCTAGCGCCACGTGCTCTATCTAGCCAAATATAGGAAAGTATAAGGTAGTCAAGATATACTTCGCTATATATTGTTATAGAGTCATAGTCATGGATCCGGTTCGGAACCCATTTGCGCCCGGCGCCGGTAGCCAGCCGCCCGAACTCGCTGGGCGTGAAGCAATCATCGAGGACGCACGTATCGCCATTGAACGCGCGGTGCTCTGTAAGCCCAGCCGTTCGCAAATGTTTCTGGGCTTACGCGGCGTAGGCAAGACCGTGCTGCTCAACGCAGTCGAAGCGCTCGCTAATCAGCGTGGCCACGTCACTTCCATGATCGAGGCGCCCGAGAACAAATCGTTGGGTGAGCAACTGCTGCCACGCATGCATCAAGTGCTTCGAAAACTGTCCGTCGCCGCCAATGCCAAGGCGAAGACTTACGACGCGCTGCGAGCGTTGAGGTCGTTTGCCTCCGCATTCAAGTTGGAATATGGCGATGTCTCGATCGCGGTGGATCCCGAAGTAGGAGTCGCGGACAGCGGCGACCTCGAGAATGATCTTCCAGAACTGTTCGTGCGTATCGGCGAGGCCGCTAAAGCTGCCGGTAAAGCCTGGACGCTCCTGATCGATGAAGTCCAGTACCTAAGCGAAAAAGACCTAGCCGCTCTCATCGTGTCATTGCACAAGATCAACCAGGCGCGCTTGCCCGTGCTGTTTTTCGGCGCCGGCTTGCCACAGGTTGCGGCCCTGTCGGGACAAGCCAAATCGTATGCGGAGCGGCTATTTCACTACCCGGAGGTCGGTGCTCTGCCTGAGGACGATGCCAAGGCAGCGATCCGTCAACCAGTGAACGACGAAGGCGCCGTTATCGACGATGCTGCTCTGAAAGAGATTTTCCTCAAGACGAGAGGCTATCCCTACTTTCTGCAGGAGTGGGGCCATCAGTCCTGGAACCTCGCCGTCGGCGACACGATTACCGTAAGCGACGCAAGGCGCGCCGAGTCGACAACGCTCAAGCGTCTGGACGAAGGGTTCTTCAAAGTTCGCTTCGATCGCCTGGCGCCCAAGGAACGCGAATACGTCATTGCCATGGCGAAATTAGGCAGTGGCCCTTATCGTTCGTCCGACGTTGCGGACGCGCTCGGCGAAACCCCGCAGAGTCTCGGTCCTCGCCGCGCGCAGATCATCAACAAAGGCATGATCTACAGTCCGTCCCATGGTGATATCGCGTTCACCGTGCCGATGTTCAATGACTACCTGATTCGCAATTTAAGCATTCTTGGCTGACCGGGCTGCGGATTTGCGCCGAGCGCCGCTAGGGACATAAGGCAGACTAGCGCGAATCACTGTATGAATGTACAGTATGCGCATTTCCTGCGTTCTTCGCGCCTGCGCATGTTCAGCCACGTCCTTCGCACGTCGTCGTCTTCCGGCCTTGTCGGCACGCGTCCGTTCTAGGCAATGGACACGCCCGCCACGCCCACGCCTCGCCGTATCGCGCATCTGGACATGGATGCGTTCTTCGCCTCCGTCGAATTGCTGCGCTATCCCGAACTGCGCGGTCAGCCGGTGGTGGTCGGCGGCGGACGCAATGCCATTCCCGAGACGCTGGCCGACGGCACGCGCCGTTTCAGAAAACTGCGTGATTACGCGGGGCGCGGTGTCGTCACCACCTCCACTTACGAAGCGCGCAAGTTCGGCGTGTTCTCGGCCATGGGCATGATGAAGGCCGCGCAACTCGCGCCCGACGCCATTCTTCTGCCCACGGATTTCGAGTCGTATCGCCATTACTCGCGGCTCTTCAAGACAGCCGTCGCGGCGTTCACGTCGCAGATAGAGAATCGCGGCATCGACGAGATTTATATCGACGTGACGGACATGACGGGCGATTCCGCGAGCATCGGCCGGCGCATGAAGGACGCGGTGCACGAAGCCACCGGGCTTACGTGCTCGATCTGCATCGCGCCGAACAAGCTGCTGGCGAAGATCGGCTCGGAGCTCGACAAGCCCGACGGCCTGACCATCCTGACGATGGACGATCTCCCCACACGCATCTGGCCGCTCGCGGCGCGCAAGGTGAATGGCATCGGGCCCAAGGCGAGCGAAAGGCTGGCGGCGCTCGGTATCGAGACGGTGGGTGACATTGCCGCCGCCGACCTGGGATTTCTGCAGACGCATTTTGGCGGCACTTACGCCGCATGGCTCGCGCGTATCGCGCAGGGACAGGACGATCGGCCCGTGGTCGTGAGTTCGCAGCCGAAGTCGATGAGCCGTGAGACCACGTTCGAGCGCGATCTGCATCCGAAGAACGACCGCGCGAAGCTCTCCGAGGCGTTCACGGGGCTGTGCAAGAAAGTCGCCGACGACCTACAGCGCAAAGGTTACGTAGGCCGCACGGTCGGCATCAAGCTGCGTTTCGACGACTTCCGCACGCTCACGCGTGATCTGACCATTCCCGTTTCCACCGACGACCCCGTCGAGATTCGCCGCGCCGCTACCGAATGCGTGAAGCGCATTACGCTGGATCGACGGCTGCGGTTGCTCGGCGTGCGCGTGAGCGCGTTGAGCGTGCGCGGGGAGGACGGCGGCTTCATCGAACCGATTCAAGTGGAACTGCCGTTCGACTGAGGCGTTAAGCGCCAAAGGGAATAAGCAAATCGCGGATCGTTCGTTGGCGGCACGGCTGCGACGAAGTAGATTGGCTGTCTTTGCGCCGTTCAAGAACATCGTGACGACCCTCGCACCGACCCTCGAAAGTTCGCCCCAAGCCGCCGATCGATCCATCGACGAATCCATTCAAATTCGCGCCTTCGACGCGCCGCTCGGCGCCGAGGTCATCGGGCTCGATCTGAGCAAGCCGCTCTCGCAAGCCGATTTCGCGCGCATTCATCGCGCGCATCTCGATCATCACGTGCTCGTGTTTCGCGACCAGCGCATCACGCCGGAACAGCAGGTCACGTTCAGCAAGCGCTTCGGGCCGCTGCAAATTCACGTGCTCAAGCAGTTCGCGCTCGCCGGGCATCCGGAAGTGCTGATCGTTTCCAACGTGCTCGAAAACGGCAAGCCGATCGGTCTCGGCGATGCCGGGCACTTCTGGCACTCGGACCTCTCGTACAAGGAAACGCCGAGTCTCGGCTCACTGCTGCATGCGCAGGAGTTGCCGAAAGTTGGCGGCGATACGCTGTTTTCGAATCAGCATCTTGCGTGGGATACGTTGCCCGAGCATCTGCGTCGCGCAGTCGAAGGACGCCGCGCGGAGCATACCTATCTTGCCAAATACGCCGAGTTGCAGAAACGCAGTCCGTGGCGCCCGAACCTGACGCCCGAGCAAATCGCGCAGGTCAAACCGGTGGTGCATCCCATTGTGCGGACGCATCCGGAGAACGGGCGTCGCGCGCTTTTCGTGAGCGAGCACTTCACCACGCGCATCATCGACATGCCGGAAGACGAGAGCCGCGCGCTCCTCGACGAAATCTTCGCGCATAGCGTGAAGCCGGAGTTTCTTTACCGCCACGAGTGGCGCAATCACGACATGGTGTTCTGGGACAACCGCTCGGTCATGCACTTGGCCGCCGGCACGCCCGACGACGAACGCCGCAAGCTGTATCGCACGACCATTGAAGGCGACGCGCCGTTCTGAGCGCTTATTTCACGGGGTTTTCTCACATGCATTCTCGTTTCGGGAAGCGTTCGTTGCGCGCGCTCGCCGCCGCGCTCGTCGTCTCGTTGGGCTGTTCGGCGACCGCGCAGGCGGAAGGCACGTTGCGCGTGGCCGAGCAATTCGGCGTGGTTTATCTGCTGCTCAACGTGGCGCGCGATCAGAAGTTCATCGAGCAGGAAGGCAAGAAGCAAGGCGTCGATATCAAGGTCGATTGGGCCAAGCTCTCGGGTGGCGCGAGCATCAACGACGCGTTGTTGTCCGGCTCCGTGGATATCGCGGCGGCAGGCGTCGGTCCGTTGCTCACGATCTGGGATCGCACGCACGGCAAGCAGAACGTGAAGGGCGTGGCGTCGCTTGGCAATCTGCCGTATTACCTCGTATCGAACGATCCGCGCGTGAAGACCATCGCCGATTTCAGCGATAAAGATCGAATAGCGGTGCCGGCCGTGGGCGTCTCGGTGCAGTCGCGCATTCTGCAATTCGCGTCGGCCAAGCAATGGGGCGACAAGCAGTACGATCGCCTCGACAAGCTCACGCAAGCGGTGCCGCATCCGGACGCGGCGGCGGCCATCATCGCGGGCGGCACGGAAATCAACGCGCACTTTGGCAATCCGCCGTTCCAGCAGCAGGAACTCGCGGGCAATCCGAAAGCGCATATCGTGCTCAACTCGTATGACGTGCTGGGTGGGCCGAGTTCGGCCACCGTGCTCTATGCAACGGAGAAGTTCCGCAATGAGAACCCGAAGACGTATCGCGCTTTCGTCGATGGCCTCAACGATGCGGCGCGCTTCGTCACCGCTAATCCCGAGAAGGCGGCCGACATCTATTTGCGCGTGAACAACGCGAAGCTCGACCGTGATCTGCTCCTCAAGGTCATCAAGGACCCTGCGGTGCAGTTCAAGGTCCAGCCGCAGAACACCTTTCCGCTTGCGCAGTTCATGCATCGCGTGGGCGCGATCAAGAACGATCCCAAATCGTGGAAAGACTACTTTTTCGACGATCCCGTGACGCGCGGCGGCAGTTGATATTGAGTTGATATCGCGCTGACTGCTTTCCATATTCGCAAAGATTGGTTAGGCGAACGTGCCGCCATGACTATGCTTGAGGATTGCATTCAGGCATAAGATCATGGCGGCGAATCCCCAAGCCATTTATCCGCGCGAACCCCAGCCCGAAGCCGGGACGAGCGACAAGCTGCTGTCGGCCAGAAACGTTTCTCTCGAATACCGCACGCCCGAAAGGCTCGTGCGGGCCACGCACGATGTCAGCTTCGACGTCTACGGCGCCGACCGCTTCGTGCTGCTCGGCCCTTCGGGCTGCGGCAAATCCACCTTGCTGAAGGCCGTCGCGGGCTTTATCGAACCGGTGTCGGGCAGTATCGAAATTGCCGGTGAGCGCGTGAAGGGGCCGGGCGCGGATCGTATCGTCGTGTTCCAGGAATTCGATCAGTTGCCGCCGTGGAAGACGGTGCTGCAAAACGTCGCGTTTCCGCTGCGCGTCGCGCGCAAGCTCAGTCGCGCCGAGGCACGCGAACGCGCGCTCCATTATCTCGACAAGGTGGGCTTGTCGCGTTTCGCGGATGCCTATCCCCATACGCTCTCGGGCGGCATGAAGCAACGTGTGGCGATTGCACGCGCGCTTGCCATGCAGCCGCGCATTCTGCTGATGGACGAGCCCTTCGCCGCACTCGATGCACTTACGCGCCGCCGCATGCAGGAAGAGTTGCTGCGCCTGTGGAGCGATGAGCGCTTCACACTCATGTTCGTCACGCATTCGATCGAAGAGGCGTTGATCGTCGGCAATCGCATCTTGTTACTGACGCCGCATCCGGGACGCGTGCGCGCCGAACTGAATAGCCATCAATATACGCAGGAGAGTCTGGGTCGCGGGGAGTTTCAGCAAAGCGTCGCGCGCATTCATCGCTTGCTGTTCGAAGAGGAGGCCGCGCAATGAGCACGCCGCATCTCGCCGCACCGCCGGTACGCCCGGAATATGAAGTGGAGCCCGCCGCGCCCGCGGACATTCAGTATCAAAGCGAAGTCAAACTGCCGCTCGCGCGGCGGATCGCGGACACGTCGTGGCTGCGCAAGACGCTGATTGCGCTGGTGCTCATCGGCATTTGGGAAATCGCCGCGCGCTTCGTCGATAACGATCTTTTACTGCCGACGTTCAGCGCAACGGCCGTTGCGTTCGTGCAGGGGATCATCTCGGGCGAGCTCATCGACAAGGTTGCCATTTCAATGTCGGTGCTGTTGCGCGGTTATTTGCTCGGCGCGGCGCTCGCGTTCGTCTTGACGTCGCTTGCGGTCTCGACGCGCATCGGCCGGGATATCTTGTCGATGCTCACGGCAATGTTCAATCCGTTGCCGTCCATCGCGCTGTTACCGCTGGCGTTGTTGTGGTTCGGCCTTGGCACGGGCAGCTTGTTGTTCGTGCTGGTGCATTCGGTCTTGTGGCCGCTTGCGCTCAACACCTATTCGGGTTTTCAGGCGGTGCCTTCGACTTTGCGCATGACAGGCCGCAATTACGGGCTGACGGGCTTGCGTCACGTGGTGCTGATTCTCGTGCCTGCCGCGTTGCCGTCGATTCTTGCCGGCTTGCGAGTGGGCTGGGCATTCGCGTGGCGGACCTTGATTGCAGCGGAGCTTGTCTTCGGCGCGAGTTCAGGAAAGGGCGGGCTTGGCTGGTACATCTTTCAGAATCGCAACGAGCTTTACACGGATCGCGTGTTCGCGGGACTTGCAGCGGTGATCGTGATCGGTCTTGCTGTCGAGCATCTCGTGTTCGATACGGTCGAGCGTGTCACCGTGCGCCGCTGGGGCGTGCAGAATTAATCGGACTCGTGCATTTCAATGTCGGCCCCGCATGGCGCAGCCAGCGGGGCCGATTTGTCTTTAAAGCTTGGCCAACCCATGCTCGCGTGCCGGCATGAAGGCGCGCACCAGGATATAAATTCCGGCGATGCCAACCAGCACATAGACGATCCGCGATAGCGGCGAGGCCACGCCGAAGATCGCCGCCACGAGATCGAGCTGCAGCAGTCCAACCAGCCCCCAATTCAACGCACCGATGATGACAAGCGCGCCAGCGACCCAATCGATTGGGCTACGGTGAACGCGAACGGTTCCTTTCGATGAAACAGTAGACATTTTTGGTGATCCTAATGAATTACGAGGGAAAAAAGAGCCGCAATCGAGCGGCTCTTTTCGTTCCGGTTCCGCACCGCATTAGCCGCAGAACCGGCGGTTACTACTTAATGCAGCTTAGTTCGAGGTTGCTGCCGTTGCCA